>NZ_JANIAA010000056.1 GCF_024505145.1 Streptomyces rugosispiralis
ATCGGCTGCGGGGTCTCGCGGCGGGCCGGGTCCGGGCCCTCGAACTCGCGGATGACCTCGTAGCGGGTGTTCCGCTCCACCGGCCGGAACCCGGCGTCCCGGATCAGGTCGAGCAGATCGTCACGGGTGAGCTTGTTCGGCGTCCCGTAGTCGTCGGCGTCGTGGGTGATCTTGTACTCCACGACCGACCCGTCCATGTCGTCCGCGCCGTGGTTGAGCGCGAGCTGCGCGGTCTGCACGCCGTGCATCACCCAGAAGACCTTGACGTGCGGCACGTTGTCGAAGAGCAGCCGCGAGACCGCGAAGGTCTTCAGCGCCTCCGCGCCGGTGGCCATGGTGGTGCGGGCCTGAAGGCGGTTGCGGATCTTGCCGTCCTTCATGTCCACGAAGTCGTGCTGGTAGCGCAGCGGGATGAAGACCTGGAAGCCGCCGGTCTCGTCCTGGAGCTCACGCAGGCGCAGCACGTGGTCCACCCGGTGGCGGGGCTCCTCGATGTGCCCGTAGAGCATCGTGCAGGGCGTCTTGAGGCCCTTCTCGTGCGCGAGCCGGTGGATGCGCGACCAGTCCTCCCAGTGGGTCTCGTGGTCGACGATGTGCTGCCGGATCTCCCAGTCGAAGATCTCGGCGCCGCCGCCGGTGAGCGACTCCAGTCCGGCGTCGATCAGCTCGTCGAGGATCTCCGAGGCCGGCATGGAGGAGATCTTCTCGAAGTGGTGGATCTCGGTGGCGGTGAACGCCTTGAGGGAGACCTGCGGAAGGGCCTCCTTGAGCGCCTTGAGCGATCGCGGGTAGTAGCGCCAGGGGAGGGTCGGGTGCAGGCCGTTGACGATGTGGAGCTCGGTGAGGTTCTCGTTCTCCATCGCCTTGGCGAGGCGGACGGCCTCCTCGATGCGCATCGTGTAGGCGTCCTTCTCGCCGGGCTTGCGCTGGAAGGAGCAGTACGCGCAGGACGCGGTGCACACGTTCGTCATGTTGAGGTGGCGGTTGACGTTGAAGTGCACGACGTCACCGTTCTTACGGGTGCGCACCTCGTGGGCGAGACCGCCCAGCCACGCCAGATCGTCGGACTCGTAAAGGGCGATGCCGTCCTCCCGCGAGAGCCGCTCGCCCGCACGGACCTTCTGCTCCAACTCCCTTTTGAAACCCGCGTCGTGTGTGGTCCCCGTCACCCCGGTCGCCTCCCATACGTCTGCTGATGTCAGCCTTCGCCGAGACTACGCCTCGATGTCCTCGGGAAGCTCGCCGACCCGGTTTTCCCACTTCGTGGACAGCACGATCGTGGTCCGGGTGCGGGAGACGCCCTTGGTGCCGGAGAGCCGGCGGATGGTCCGCTCCAGGCCGTCCACGTCGGACGCGCGCACCTTGAGCATGTAGGAGTCGTCGCCCGCGATGAACCAGCAGTCCTCGATCTCGGCGAGCTCGCGCAACCGGTGGGCCACATCCTCATGGTCGGTGGCGTCCGAGAGCTGGATGCCGATCAGCGCGGTGACGCCGAGCCCCAGGGAGGCGGCGTCCACGGTCGCGCGATAGCCGGTGATCACCCCGGCGGCCTCCAGGCGGTTGATCCGGTCCGTGACGCTGGGCCCGGAGAGACCCACGAGCCTGCCGAGCTCCGCGTAGGAGGCCCGGCCGTTCTCCCGCAGGGCCTGGATGAGCTGCCTGTCCACCGCGTCCATAAGCACAAGCGCCTTCCATTATTCAGGGATTGGGCAAGATTACATGTAGAATCTAAGGCATCAGGACCACAAGTCCTGTAAATCTTTTAGGCGATCGACCATCCCTCACAGGAGATGAGACTCACCGTGTACACGATCGAGGGTCTTGAGGCCCGCATGCTCGAGCTGCGGGACCTGGCCAACCGCTCGGGTGCAGCCCGTACCAGCGACCGGCCCGTCTCCCGCGCGGCCCGCCGCGCGGCCGTCGTCGCGGCCCGCGCAGCGCGCACCAGGCGGCGCTGGACCCGCTAGGGCCTGTCGTTCGGATCTCCGCGGCGTCGCGTCGCCCGGCACGCGCACCTGCTGCGTTGTCGTCGGTCGACGACGCTCCGCGTCGCCTCCCTCCTCCGCCTCGCATCTGCACGCACCGGACACCGCTCCTTCCCCCACGGAGATCCGAACGACAGACCCTAGGCCGTTCCCCGGTCCCGGTCCCCACCGAGTTCCCCCTCCCACCGGCGGTACAGCTTGTGCGGCACCCCTGCCGCGTCCAGCACCCGCCCCGCGACGAAGTCCACCAGATCCTGGATGTGCGTCGCCCCCGCGTAGAACGCCGGCGAGGCGGGCAGCACCACGGCGCCCGCCTCGTCCAGCGTCACCAGAGCCTTCAGCGTCTGTCCGCTCAGCGGTGTCTCGCGCACCGCCACCACGAGCTTGCGCCGTTCCTTGAGCGTGACGCTCGCGGCCCGCTGGAGCAGATCCTTCGACAGCCCGAGCGCCACCCCGGCCACACACGCGGTGCTCGCCGGGACGATCAGCATCCCCTTGGCCGGATACGAGCCGGAGGACGGCCCGGCCGCCAGGTCCCCGGGCGACCAGTGGGCCACGTCCGCCACCTCGGCGGGCACCTCGAAGGCGTCGGGCGTGCCGTCCGCGCCGCGCGCCAGCCAGCGGCGCAGATCGTCGCGCCAGTGGGCGTCCCGGAACCCGATCCCCGTCTCGTCCAGCAGCGTCAGCCGTGACGCCCGGCTGACCACCAGGTCGACCGACTCCCCGGCCGCCAGCAGCGCACGCAGCACCGAGGCGGCGTACGGCGTCCCGGACGCGCCGGACACACCGACCACCCAGGGACGGCGCCCGCCCACTTCTTCGTGCGGCCCGTACGGCTCATGCGGCCCGTAAGGCTCGTGCGGCGTCTCCACGCCACCGAGCCTATCCGGCGGGTCTCACAGGCCGAGGCCCCGCACCACCAGGTCGAGGAGCGCGCAGCAGAACAGGGCGATCCCGATGAAGCCGTTGACCGTGAAGAAGGCGCGGTTCAGCCGGGACAGATCGCCCGGCCGCACGATCGTGTGCTCGTACCCGAACGCCGCCGCGACGATCGCCAGCCCGGCCCAGAAGAACGCCCCGGCGTCCGTCGCCAGCGCGTACCAGACCAGCAGGGCCGTGGTGACCACATGGCAGACGCGCGCCCCGTAGAGGGCGCCCGCGATGCCGAAGCGGGCCGGCACCGACCGCACCCCGTGCGCCCGGTCGGCCGCCACGTCCTGGCAGGCGTAGATCAGGTCGAAGCCGCCGATCCAGATGCCGATCGCGAGCCCCAGGATCACCGCGTCCCACGACCACTCGCCGGTGACCCCGATCCAGGCGCCGACCGGGCCGATGGCCTGGGCCACGCCCAGGATGGCGTGCGGATAGTCGGTGAACCGCTTGCCATACGGATAGACCACCATCGGCACCACCGCGAGCGGCGCCAGCGCCAGGCAGAGCGGGTTCAGCAGCGCCGCCGAGCCCAGGAAGACGGCGAGCGCGATCAGCGCGCCGGTCCACGCGGTGCGCACCGACACGGCGCCGGTGACCAGCTCACGGCCGGCGGTGCGCGGATTGCGGGCGTCGATCTCGCGGTCGATGATCCGGTTGCAGGCCATCGCGAAGGTGCGCATGCCCACCATGGCGATCGTGATCAGCAGCAGCCGCGTCCAGTGGACGGTGCCGTCCCACAGGTGCATCGCGGTCAGCGCGGCGATGTAGGCGAAGGGCAGCGCGAAGACCGAGTGCTCGATCATCACCAGCCGCAGAAACGCGCGGACCCGGCCGGGCGGCGCCGGTTCCGGGCCGAAGAGATCGGGGGTCGCGGAATCGGCGCTCACAGCCCGTACTCCTTCCATCGCTTCGTCACCCGATCGGCGGTCTCCGGATCGGACACGATCATGCGCGGCCATCCGCCGTCGCGCGTATAGCCCTCCTCGGGCCATTTCGCGGTGGCGTCGATGCCCGCCTTACCGCCCCAGAACTGCTGGTACGAGGCGTGGTCGAGATGGTCGACGGGGCCTTCGACCACGGTCAGATCGCGGGCGTAGTCGGTGTTCCCCAGGGCGCGCCAGGAAACCTCGTGCAGATCGTGGACATCGCAGTCGGCGTCGACCACGACGATCAGCTTGGTGAGCGACATCATGTGGGCGCCCCAGATGGCGTGCATCACCTTCTGCGCGTGCTTGGGGTACTTCTTGTCGATCGAGACGATCGCGCAGTTGTGGAAACCGCCGGACTCGGGGAGGTGGTAGTCCACGATGTCCGGGATGATGATCTTGAGCAGCGGGAGGAAGAACCGCTCGGTCGCCCTCCCCAGCGGCCCGTCCTCGGTCGGCGGGCGGCCCACCACGATCGACTGGAGCAGCGGCCGCCGCCGCATCGTCACACAGTCGATGGTCAGGGCCGGGAACGGCTCCTGGGGCGTGTAGAAGCCCGTATGGTCGCCGAACGGGCCCTCCGGCAGCGTCTTCCCGGGCTCCAGCCAGCCCTCGATGACGACCTCGGCGGCCGCCGGGACCTGGAGCGGCACGGTCTTGCAGTCGACCATCTCGACCCGCCGGCCCTGGACGAACCCCGCGAAGAGATACTCGTCGATATCGCCGGGCAGCGGCGCGGTCGCGGCGTACGTCACGGCGGGCGGCGAGCCGAAGGCGATCGCCACCGGGAGCTTCTCCCCGCGCCGGGCGGCCACTTGGTAGTGGTTGCGGCTGTCCTTGTGGATCTGCCAGTGCATGCCGATGGTGCGGCGGTCATGGCGCTGGAGGCGGTAGAGGCCGAGGTTGCGCACCCCGGTCTCCGGGTGCTTGGTGTGGGTCAGGCCGAGGTTGAAGAACGACCCGCCGTCCTCGGGCCAGGTGAACAGCGCCGGAAGCTGATCCAGATCGACGTCCTCACCGGTGAGGACCACCTCCTGGACGGGCGCCTCCTTCACCTTCCGCGGCGGCACATGGGCCATCGAGCCCAGCTTCCCGAACGCCTCGCGCAGTCCGCCGAAGCCCTGCGGCAGCTCGGGTTTGACCAGCCCGCCGATCTTCTCGCTGATCTCGTCGTACGAGCGGAGTCCCAGGGCCTTCAGGAGGCGGCGGTCGGTGCCGAAGACATTCATGGCCAGCGGCATCGCCGAGCCCTTGACGTTCTCGAAGAGCAGCGCGGGGCCGCCCGCCTTGTTGACCCTGTCGACGATCTCCCCGACCTCGAGATAGGGATCGACCTCGGCCCTGACCCTCTTGAGGTCGCCTTCCTTGTCGAGCGCCCGCAGAAAGGAACGAAGATCGTCATAAGCCATACGTCCCAGTATCCGGTACGCACTACCCTGGTCCCGTAACTGGGGGCCCGAGCCACCGCCCCGAACACCACACGCAGGGGGAATCGCCTCATGCTACGGGTGCTGATGATCCTGGTGCCGCTGGCACTGAGCATCTACGCGTTCATCGACTGCATCACCACCGACGAACAGGACATCCGCTATATCCCCAAGCCCATCTGGGCGATCCTCGTCCTGCTGTTCCCCGTTGTGGGCTCCGTCTCCTGGCTGATCGCGGGCCGCAAGCGCGCCGCCCCCGGAGGCGCCGGCCGGCCCGGCGTCCGGAGCGCGGGCGGCGGGGGCGGCTGGGTCGCCCCGGACGACAACCCCGAGTTCCTCAAGTCCCTGAACGACAAGGGCCATAAGGACGACGGGGACGAGCCGGCCGACACGCCCGGCGACCGCGAGAGCGACGAGGAGCGTCTGAGGGACTGGGAGGCCGACCTCCGCCGCCGCGAGGAGGAACTGCGCCGCAAGGGCGAGGGGCCGGGCTCCGGTTCGGGTTCCGGGTCCGGCTCCGGGTCCGGTCCGGAGGACACCCCGCCGGCCGCGTCCTGAGAACCGGCCGCGTCCCGACGAGCGGCCACTGACGAGCGGCCGCGTCCTGACGAGCGGCCAGGCGGCCGGAGAAGCGCGACAACGGCCGGTTCCGGTGACCTGGGTCACGGGAACCGGCCGTCGCGTTGTCCGGTGTCAGACTCCGGCGTAGGAGTGCTTGCCGGTGATGAAGATGTTGACGCCGTAGTAGTTGAACAGGTAGCAGCCGAAGGCGATCAGCGCCAGGTAGGCGGCCTTGCGGCCCTTCCAGCCGGCGGTGGCGCGGGCGTGCAGGTAGCCGGCGTAGGCGACCCAGGTGATGAAGGACCAGACCTCCTTGGGGTCCCAGCCCCAGTAGCGGCCCCAGGCGGCCTCGGCCCAGATCGCGCCCGCGATGATCGTGAAGGTCCACAGCGGGAAGATCGTGGCGTTGATCCGGTACGCGAACTTGTCCAGCGACGCCGCCGAGGGCACCCGCTCCAGAACGGACTTGGCGAACCGGCCGAACTGCTTGCCCTCCGGGTTCTCCAGCTGGGCCTCGTAGCGGTCGCGGAAGAGGTAGAGCAGCGTGGCGACGGCCCCGATGTAGAGCGAGGCGCCGGAGACGATCGCGCAGCTGACGTGGATCCACAGCCAGTACGAGTGCAGGGCCGGAACCAACTGGTCGCTCGCGGTGTACAAGACAGAGACGGCGAGACCGAGGTCGAGGAGGACCGTGGTGACGAGGGGCAGCCCGATCCAGCGCACATTCTTCTTCAGCGCCAGCAGCACGAGATACGTGGCCACCGCGACCATGGCGAAGGTCGTGGAGAACTCGTACATGTTGCCCCACGGCGCCCGCCGCACCGACAGCGCGCGGAAGAGGACGCCCACAGCATGAAAGAGGAAGGCCAGTACGGTCAGGCCGACCGCGATCCGGCCGTACACATCGCCCTGTTCGGTGCCGCCCGCGGCGCCCGGCCCGTCCGGGACGTCGCGGCTGCCCGCCGCGGAGCGGGTGACGATCTTCGGCCGGTCCAGGACGGCGGTGCCGCCGCCCTGCCCGCCGACCTGCACGGTCACCTTGGCGCGCTGGGCGGTCTCGGCGTCGGCGGTGATCGCGGCGGCGGTGCGGCCGACGGCGCTGCGGCTGCCGAACACCCACTCGGCGATATGCGCCAGGAAGGCGAGGGTGTAGACCGCCATCGCCGAGTAGATCAGCACGTTGCTGTAATGAGCCAGGTTCTCGTTGACTTCGGCGGCGAGGTTCACGCGCACGCTCCTTCGGCAGGATCTGCGGGATCTGCGGTGTCGGATGCGGATTCCGAGGCGGAGTCCTCGGTGGATTCCTTGGTGGATTCCTTGGTGGCGCCCTTGCCGGAGACTCCGGTGGCGTCCTTACCGGAGGCCCCGGTGGAGTTCCGGTCGGGCTCCGGGTCGGGCTCCGGGTCGGATTCCGCTTCCGGGGCCGGGGGTGCGTCCGCCTGGAGACGGACGGCCAGATCGGCGAGTTCTTCCGGCAGCTTGGCGTACTCACTGCGGCCGAGCCCCGCCATCTCGACCACGGTGGCGCCGTCGCCACCCTTCACCGCGCGCACCCACACCCGGCGGCGCTGGATGAACAGGGAGGCGGCCAGGCCCACCAGGGCGGCCACGGCACCGATGAGGGCGCCCTGGTCACCCGGCTTGTGCGAGATCTGGAAGCTGGCCCATTCCTTGACGCCGTCGAACGACAGCGTTCCGGCGCCGTTCGGCAGCTTCATGGTGTCGCCGACCTTGAGCGCGCGGGCGAACTTGGTCTTGCCGTCAGGCTCCAGGAACTGCTTCATCCGCGACTTGTCCAGCTGGTACACGCTCTGCGGAGTGCCGCCGTCCACACCGAGGCTGCCGTGGTAGGCGGTCAGGACCAGCGTCGGGTTGTCCAGCGCCGGGAAGACGGAGAACATGCCCTTGCTGCGCACCCAGGTCGGCAGGAACTGCCCCTGGAAGCCGATTTGATCCTTCTTGCCGTTCTTGTCCCGATAGTCCGGGACCTTGATGACCATGCTCTCGGTGAGGTTGGCCCCGTCGATCGGCAGCCCGACCACCGGGCCCTGGTGCACCACATCGCCCTTGCCGTCCCGGATGGTGACGACCGGCGAGTAGCCGTGGTTCAGCAGGAAGACCTTGTAGCCCGCGATCTCCAGCGGCTCGTTCACCTTGATCGAGGTCTTGTGGCTGGCGCCGTCCGCGCCGTCCCAGTAGCTCACATCGGCACGGAAGGTGCGCGGGGTGCGCATCTGCGGACCGCTGCGTTCATAGGTCGCGGTGAAGCGGTTCAGCTGGAAGCCGAAGGGGGCGAGATCGTCGCTGTTGAACAGCTGGCCCGTCTTGATGTCGTCGTACTGGGTGAGGCTGTTGGAGAAGCCGCCGCCCTCGGTGATCAGGCTGCTGCCCTCGGTCTTCCACAGCTGACCGGCGGCGAAGGACACCAGCAGCACGATCAGCGCGGTGTGGAAGAGCAGATTGCCCACCTCGCGCAGATAGCCCTTCTCCGCGGCCACCGCGTCGCCCGAGGCCTCGATGCGGAAGCGGCGCCCCTTCATGATCTTCCGGGCGGCCGCCAGCACCTGCTCCGGCTCGGCGTCGCTGCGCCACGTGGTGTACGCGGGAAGCCGGGTCAGCCGGCGGGGCGCGGCCGGCGGACGGCCGCGCAGCTGGCCGATGAACTGCCAGGTGCGCGGCACGATGCAGCCGATGAGCGAGATGAACAGCAGGAGGTAGATCGCCGAGAACCACACCGAGCTGTAGACGTGGAACAGCTGCAGCTTCTCGTAGATCGGGGTGAGCGTCGGGTGGCGCTCCTGGAAGTCCTGCACCTTGAGCTGGTCGATGCTGGTCTGCGGGACCAGCGAGCCGGGGATCGTGGCGAGGGTGAGCAGCAGGAGCAGCAGCAGCGCCACCCGCATCGAGGTCAGCTGCCGCCAGAACCACCGGGCCCAGCCGAGCGGTCCCAGCGAGGGGACGTTGATCTCCTCAACCGGGGCGGTGGACAGCTGCGACTCCGCGGCGCCGAGCTCGCGCTCCTCGGCGGTCGCGCCGCCCTCGGGCGGCGTGCCGGCCTCCTTGCCGGCCGCGGTGTCGGTATCGGTGGTGGACATCGATCAGATCCCAACGTTGAAGCCCTGAGCCCAGGTCTGCATGGAGCCCATCATGGTGTCCCAGACACCTGTGAGCAGCAGCACCCCCAGGGCGACGAGCATGCCGCCCCCGGCTCGCATCACCCAGACGTAGTGCCGCTTGACCCAGCCGAAGGCACCCAGCGCCCGGCGGTAGCCCACGGCGACCACCACGAACGGCAGCCCGAGCCCCACGCAGTACGCGGCGGTGAGCAGGGCCCCGCGCCCCGCACTCGCCTCATTGAACGCCAGGGCGTTGACTGCGGTGAGCGTCGGCCCCAGGCACGGCGTCCAGCCGACGCCGAACAGGGCGCCCAGCACCGGCGCCCCCGCGAGCCCCAGCGTGGGCTTGATGTGGAAGCGGAACTCCCGCTGTCCGAAGCCCCCCAGCACCCCCATGAAGGCGAGGCCCATCACGATCGTGACGACCCCGAGGACCTTGGAGATGGTCTCCTTGTGCTCCTGGAGCGTCCAGCCGAAGTTGCCGAAGAGCGCGCCCCCGGAGACGAAGACCGCGGTGAAGCCGAGCACGAAGAGCGAGGCACCCGCGACCATCCGGCCGCGCTTGGCCTCGGCCAGATCCGTGCCCGTCACCCCTGTGACGTACGACATATAGCCGGGCACCAGCGGCAGCACACAGGGGGAGAAGAAGGAGACCAGTCCGCCGAGCAGGGCGACCGGAAGCGCCAGCAGCAGCGCCCCGGTCAGGACGGTCTGGTTGGGATCGGTCGCGGCGGCCAGCGTGTTCACGAACGGTCACTTCTCCGCGATCAGCGGGGTGACCATCGAGCGCAGGCGCTCCTCGCTGAGCGGCGTCAGAGCGCGGGCCGCGATCCGGCCCTCCCGGTCCAGCACGATCGTCGAGGGGATGGCCTGCGGGTTGAGGCTGCCCTTGGGGAAGCGCAGCATGAGCTTCCCGATCGGGTCGTACAGACTCGGGTAGTCGACGCCGTATTCCTTCTCGAACCTGAGCGCGGGGGCGCGGTTGGAGTCACGGGTGTTGATCCCGATGAACTGCACGCCCTTGGCCTTGGTGTCCTTGGCCACCTTGGCGAGGTTCGACGCCTCGGCCCGGCAGGGGGCGCACCAGGAGCCCCAGACGTTCAGGACCACGATCTTGCCCTTGTAGTCCGCCACGTTCAGCGGCTTGCCCTCCAGGGTCTTGCCCGAGAGCTGGGGTGCGTCCTTACGGTTCTCCTTGGCGACGGTGTCCACGCCGCCCTTGCCCTGGACGAACTTGGTGTCGGCGGAGCCGCCCGAGGTGCCGCCCCCGCCGCAGGCGGTCAGGGACAGCGCGGCAACCGTGGCCCCGACGGCCAGCACGGTTGCGCGACGACGGGTCGCGAGGCCCCGAGGGGCACGGCAGGCACTCATGTGAAAAGTTTCGCATGGCCCTTTTGCGGATCTTCGCCACCCCCCTCCGGGCACTCGGCCGGGCCCCGCGGGGCCTCGCCCCCGGCTCACCCCGGGCTCCCCCCGCATCCGCGGGCGCCGTCAGCCGCCGTTCGCACTCCACGCCTGGCCCACACCGAGCCCGCGCAGCTCGGCCAGGACCGCGGGGTCCTGTGCGTCCAGCCAGTCGGTGAGCTGCTTGAAGGAGACCAGCCGGACGTCCTTCCGGTGCTCGTCGGCCATGTGCTTGAGCGCTTCCTCGACGGCGTCCATATAGATGCCGCCGTTCCACTGCTCGAAGTGGTTTCCGATGAAGAACGGGGCCCGATTGGTCTCATAGGCGCGCTTGAAACCGGCTATGTACGCCTCGGTGGCCTGCTTGCGCCAGCCCGGGTAGTTCGCGGGCGGCGCATTGGTGGAATTCTTCGACTGGTTCGCCAGGATGTTGTAGTCCATCGAGAGCACCTCGAAGGAGTGCCCCGGAAAGGGAATCTGCTGCAGCGGAAAGTCCCACACGCCCTGCTTCTTCGACGGCCACACCTGGAGTCCGCCCGGCGAACTGGCGTCATAGCGCCAGCCGAGCTCCCGGGCGGTCGGCAGCAAATTGGTCTGGCCCTTCAGACAGGGAGTGCGGCCGCCGATGAGCTCCTTGTGATAGTCGAAGGGCAGCGGATCCACATCGGTGAAGCGCGTATTCGTCCGCCACTCCGTGACGAAGGACATGGCCTGGTCGATCTCGGACTTCCACTGCGCGGACGTCCAGTTCTCCACCGAGCCGCTTCCGGAGCAGAAGTGGCCATTGAAATGGGTGCCGATCTCATGGCCCTCGAGCCATGCCTCGCGCACGTTCCGCAGCGTGGCCTTGATGTGGTCATCGGTGAGATAGCCGATGTCGGAAGCGCCCACCGGGTTGTTCGGCGGCCGGTAGAGCGACTTCTTCGACTCCGGAAGGCAGTAGATGCCGGAGAGGAAGAAGGTCATGGTCGCGCCGTGGTCCTCGGCCAGCTTGCGGAACCGCGGAAAGAGACCGTTGCCGACCTCTCCCGCACCGTCCCACGAGAACACCACGAACTGCGGCGGCTTCTGCCCCGGTTCCAGCCGCTCCGGCTTCGGGGCCTCCTTACGCCGCTCACCGTGCGAAGTGGAGCCGTCACCGATCGGCTTCGCCTGGGTCGTCTTCGAGGGCTTCGGCGTACCGGATCCGGACCCCGAGGAACAGCCGGCGACGGCCAGTGATGCCGCCGCTCCCATACCAAGACCGAGGATCCCCCTCCGGCTGACCTCACGCATAACGTCCTCAATTCGCACTCGCCGCTCTGATTGCCCGGGGTGTCCGGACAACCCTGGAGATGGCGAGGCGAATAGCGAGGTTCCGAAAGGACGCGGTCAATTACACGGCGAACACAATGTCTCCATTCGGTGGCACACCGCATGACCCGACGGTCATCCCACGGCCATGCACCCGTCACACACACAGCGGGCCGCCCACGGCGGCCCGCACCGCACCCACGACCCGACCGCGGCCGGGCGGCCCCTCAGCCGCCGTAGCCCTGCCAGGCCCTCAGCCGCCGTAGCGCTGCGCGGCCCTCAGCCGCCGTAGTCCTGCGCGGCCCATCAGGCGCCGTAGCCCTTGGAGGCCCCCTTCACCGGCTTGGCGCCCGCGCGCAGATGGGGCGGAACGAGATCGCGGGCCGGCTCGCTGTAGCCCACCGAGACGATCCGGTCGCCGCGGAAGGTGAAGCTGGTGAGGCTGGCCAGCGTGCACTGCCGCTTGCGCGGGTCGTGCCACAGCCGCCGCCGCTCCACGAAACTGCGCACGATCCAGATCGGGAGCTGATGGCTGACGCACACCGCCTCGTGCCCGCGCGCGGCGTCCCGCGCCCGGCCCAGCGCCGCCATCATCCGCACCACCTGGTCGACATAGGGCTCGCCCCAGGACGGGCGGAACGGGTTGGTGAGATGGCGCCAGTTGCCCGGTTTGCGCAGCGCGCCGTCGCCGACACCGAAGGTCTTGCCCTGGAAGACGTTCGCCGCCTCGATCAGCCGCTCGTCCGAGGCCACGTCCAAACCGTGCGCCTTGGCGATCGGCGCCGCCGTCTCCTGCGCCCGCTCCAGCGGGGAGGCGACCACATAGGTGATGTCACGGTCGGCGAGGTGCTCGGCGACCCGGTCGGCCATCCGCCGCCCCAGATCGGAGAGGTGGTAGCCGGGCAGCCTGCCGTAGAGCACGCCCTCCGGGTTGTGGACCTCGCCGTGGCGCATCACATGGACGACGGTGATGTCGTTCTCGCTCTGTGTCATGTCACCCATCATTCAGTGGCCTCGGCGGCGGCCCGCGCCGCCCCCGGCAGAGCCGCCGCCACCCGCTCCAGCGCCTTCTCGTCGTGCGTCGTGGAGACGAACCACGACTCGAAGGCGGACGGCGGGAGGTAGACGCCCTGGGACAGCATCGAATGGAAGAAGGCGGTGAAGCGGAACGCCTCCTGCGCCTTGGCCTTCTCGTAGTCGGTGACCTCGTCGGCGGTGAAGAAGACCGAGAACATGTTGCCCGCGACCTGGACCCGGTGCGCCACGCCCTCCTTCGAGAGCGCCTCCGTCACCATCGCCCGCAGCCGCTCGGAGGCCGCGTCCACCCGTCCGTACGCCGCGTCGTCCAGCAGCCGCAGTTGGGCGACGCCCGCGGCCGTGGCGACCGGGTTCCCGGACAGGGTGCCCGCCTGGTAGACCGGGCCGGCCGGGGCCAGGCGCTCCATGACGTCGGCGCGCCCGCCGAAGGCAGCCGCCGGGAAGCCGCCGCCCATGACCTTGCCGAAGGTCATCAGGTCCGGCTCCACGCCGTCCAGCCCGAACCACCCGGCCCTGGAGACCCGGAAGCCGGTCATGACCTCGTCGGAGATGTAGAGCGCGCCATGGTCGGCGCAGAGCTGCTTGAGGCCCGCGTTGAACCCGGGCAGCGGCGGCACCACGCCCATGTTGCCCGGCGACGCCTCGGTGATCACACAGGCGATCTCCCCTGGGTGCGCGGCGAAGGCCGCCCGGACCGCCTCCAGGTCGTTGTACGGCAGCACCACGGTCTCCCCCGCCTGTGCTCCCGTCACCCCCGGAGTGTCCGGCAGACCGAAGGTCGCCACCCCGGACCCGGCCGCGGCCAGCAGGGCGTCCACATGCCCGTGATAGCAACCGGCGAACTTGATCACCTTCGACCGCCCGGTGAACCCACGGGCCAGCCGGATCGCCGACATCGTCGCCTCGGTGCCGGACGACACCAGGCGCACCTGCTCGACCGGGGCGACCCGCGCCACGATCTCCTCGGCGAGCTCGACCTCGCCCTCGCCCGGCGTGCCGAACGAGGTACCGCGGGCGACGGCGGCCTGCACGGCCGCGGTGACCTCGGGGTGGGAATGGCCGAGGATCATCGGTCCCCACGAGCACACGAGGTCCACGTACTCGCGTCCGTCGGCGTCGGTGAGGTACGGACCGTCCCCGGACACCATGAACCGGGGCGTACCTCCTACGGCGCGGAACGCCCGCACCGGAGAGTTCACGCCGCCGGGCGTCACGGCGGCCGCGCGATCGAAAAGCGTCTGCGAAACTGGGGCTGCGTACGGATAGCTCACGCATGCCATGTTGTCAGAGGCGGACACACTCCCGCGGCCGGGCGTTTCACAGCTCTATGGTGGGGGAGGTCTCTGTGAACAGAGATCGGGTTGCGCGGTAGTGGCCGCGAGTGGTCGGGTGGAGATATGCATCGCGGTGGCGAACTGGGTGAAGGGACTGACGACCGAGGCCCCGAGCGTGCCCGGCCCGGACGCCATCGGCGGGACGAGGCGGGCAGGGCTGGCAGAAGCGGGGGCCGCATGGGGGTGACCTACAAGTACTTCGGTGCGCCGGACGGCGCCACCGCGGCCAGGGTCCCCATCTCCATGCGCCCCGAGGAGCTCGGTGGCGACGAGCTCGGCCACGGCATGTTCACGAAGATCAAGCCGGAGACGGTGGCGGCGATGGTCCTCACCGGCATCGAGGGCGTCCCGCTGCACAAGGTCCCCCCGCTCGAACTGGTCGTTCTCCACCCGGACTACGCCGTCGTCAAGCTTCCGATGACCGCTGTCGATCCGCTGCGCGGCGTGGGCGAGGAGGCCGTGGGCGCCGCGGCCTTCATCTGGTCCACGGTCCCCGACCGCGGCGGCCCCCGGGACGCGTTCACGGTCTATCAACTGCTCCACGAGTGGCAGGACTTCAGCCACCGGCTGCACGAGGCGGGTCACCAGCCGTACTGCCTGGTCTGGCCCTGAGCCCGGGGCTCGGGCGGGCCCGGGTGCGGCTGGGTCAGTGGATTTTTCTGAGCAGTTCGCACACCGGGTGGTCGGCGTCCGGGCCGGCGCAGAGGAAGTAGCCCGTCCAGCGGTAGTGGCTGTCGGACACGGTGCCGGGCCTCGTTGCCAGGTGGCCACTTGGTCGCCGTTGGAGAAGGTCAAGCCGCCCTGATCGGCCTTCGGTTCGCGCTCCAGCAGGGTGGCCAGGTCGTGGAGGAAGGACGCTCGGTCCGGGCGCTTCTTCCAGGACGCGATGACCTTGTCCGGGGCGGCGGCCGAGAGGCCCGTGCCGTCGAAGCCCCCGCGGTCCAGGAGCCAGAAGGTCAGGCCGGCGACGGCGGCGAGCGCCAGGGCGGCCGCGGCGAGGGCGCGTTGGTCCGCCATGGTGAGCAACTCCGGCGCGTCCGGGTCGCCCTCTTCGAGGAGGGCGACCAACTCGCCGGTGAAGGCCGGGTACCGCTCCCCCCCCGGGGGCGCCAGCGCCTGCTTGGTGGCGTGAGAGGCGGCGAGGAAGGGTCTTGTATGGGCGGGCCGTACCCTTCCCCCATGCTCATCGCACGTTCCATCGCACTGTTCGCCGTGGCCGCGATCCTGGAGATCGGCGGCGCCTGGCTCGTCTGGCAAGGCGTGCGTGAGCACAGGGGGTGGGCGTGGATCGGCGCCGGGGTCATCGCTCTTGGCGCCTACGGGTTCGTGGCCACGCTCCAGCCGGACGCGGAGTTCGGCCGCATCCTCGCGGCGTACGGCGGCGTGTTCGTCGCCGGATCGCTCGCCTGGGGCATGGTCGCCGACGGCTACCGGCCCGACCGCTTCGATGTGCTCGGAGCGCTGATCTGTCTGGCCGGAGTCGCTGTGATCATGTACGTGCCTAGGAGGTAACCATCGGCCGGCCGTGGCCGCCCTTGCCCTCGTGGTCGTCGTGGTTGTTCTTGCCCTGCTTGCCGTGGTCACCGTGGTGCTCGTCCTGCTCCTGCTCCGTGCCGAGGACGCAGCCGGTGTCCGGGTCGATGAAGACGGTCGTGATGGTGTGGTCGCACTCGACCTCCACGACCCACACCTGCTTGACCTTCTGCTTGTGCGAGTCCTTACGGTCGTCCTTGCGCTGCTTGTCCTTGCGGTCGTCCTTGCGCTGGTCGTCCTTGCGGTCGTCCTTGCGGTCGTCCTTGCGCTGGTCGTCCTTGCGCTGGTCGTCGTGGTGGCGCGAGTCCTTGCGGTCGTCCTTACGGCCGTCCTGCTGCTTGCCCTGGTGGTGCGAGTCGTCCTCGGGGCAGTCCACCAGCTCGGCGCTGACCGCCTGGCCGCCGACCTCGCACTCGGCGATCTCGACCGCCTCGGCGAGCGTCACCGAGTCGTTCTTCTTCTGGTCCTGGTGCTCGTTGTGCTCCTGGCCGTGGCGCGCCTGGTCGTCCTCGTGGACGGGGACGGTGACGGGACGGACGGCACCGCGGTCCTGGGCCTCTTCACCTGACTGGGCGGCCTCGTACGGCTGAGCGGCCTGCTCGGGCTGGGCGACCTGCTCGGACTGAGCCGCCTGCTCCGGCTGCGCGGCCTGCTCGGGGCGCGCCGCACTGCGGCCCTGGATGCCGGGCCAGTACTTCACGGTGGGGAAGTACTGGGTCGGGTCCTTACGGCCCTGCTCCTCGCGCTGACCGTGGTCCTCGCGCTGACCGTGCTCCTCCTTGCGGCTGTCCTCCTTGCGGCTGTCTTCCTTGCGGCTGTCCTCCTTGCGGCTGTCCTCCTCGCGGCTGTCCTCCTCACGGCCGTTGTCCTCCTCGCGACCGCTGTCCTCCTTCTCGTCGTAGCGGCCGTGGTCCTCGCGCTGGTCGCTCTCCTCGCGCTGGTCGTCGTCCTTCTCCTCGTACCGCCCGCCCTCGTCGTGGCGGCCGCCGTAGGAGTCCTCGTGGCTGTTCGCCTCGTAGCGACCGTGCTCGTCCTTCTTCTGCTCGTGACGGCCGTTCGAGTCCTTCGCCTCGTAGCGACCGTGCTCGTGGTCGGCCTTCTTGTCCTCGTGACGGCCGTTCTCGTGGTTCTGCTTCTCGTGGTTCTGCTTCTCGTGGTCCTGCTTGCCGTGGTTCTGGTTCTGCTTCTCGTGGTCCTGCTTGCCGTGGTCCTGGTTCTGCTTCTCGTGGTCCTGGTTCTGGTTCTGCTTCTCGTGGTTCTGGTTCTGCTTGTTGTCGCCGTGCGCCCGGTCCTGGGCGCAGTGGTTGCCCTGCGACGAGTGCGGGTCGGGGGTGCTGGCCGAGGCCCATGCGGTTCCCGGAGCGCCGGTGACCAGAGCCGCCGCCGCGATGGCGCCCGCTGAGGCCACGCCCCAGCGTCGGAAAGAACGACGGGACCGCTGAAGGAATCTGCTCTGCTGGGTCATTACCTGAATTCACTCCTTGGGCATGGGTGCTCCAACTACCGGCGCCGCGCCGGACGCAGTGCACCCTTCCCCGGGCCCGAGAGCCCGTAGCGGATTCCTATCTTCAGTCCCCCGGTTGGAGGTAAATCAGGCCGTCATATCCTGCATATGGATCATGCGCACACACCACCGTCTGCGCCACGTCGCCACTGGAGGGCCGATGACCACCCGTACCGCAGTGATCACCGGCGCGAGCAGCGGGATCGGAGCCGCGACCGCGCGCCGCCTGGCGGCCGCCGGATTCCGTGTCGTCCTCGCCGCCCGCCGTAAGGAGCGCATCGAGGCGCTCGCCACCGAGCTGACCGAGGCGGGGCAGGAGGCCGAGGCGTACGTCCTGGACGTCACCGACCGCGCCGCCGTGGAGTCCTTCGCCGCCGGTCTGGACCGCTGCGACGTCCTGGTGAACAACGCGGGCGGCGCGGTCGGCGCCGAGACCGTGGCCACCGCCGACCCGGCCGACTGGCGGGCGATGTACGAGGTCAACGTGGTGGGCGTGCTCCAGGTGACCCAGGCGCTGCTGCCCGCCCTCACCGCCTCCGGCGACGGCACGATCGTCGTGCTGTCCTCCACGGCGGGCCATGTGGCGTACGAGGGCGGCGGCGGCTACGTGGCGGCCAAGCACGGCTCCCACGCCATCGCGGCCACCCTGCGCCTGGAGCTGTGCGGTGAGCCGGTGCGGGTGATCGAGATCGCCCCGGGCATGGTGAGGACCGACGAGTTCGCGGTGAACCGCTACCGCGGCGACGAGAGCCAGGCCGCGGCCGTCTACGAGGGCGTGGCCGAGCCGCTGACCGCCGACGACGTGGCCGACACGGTCGAATGGGCGGTCACCCGCCCCTCGCATGTGAACATCGACATGATGGTCATCCGCCCCCGCGCCCAGGCCGCCCAGCACAAGGTCCACCGCGAGCGCTGAGCCCGCCCGCCCTCGTCCTCCACGGTTCCTCACGACCCCTCGCCGTAACAGCCCGCCGTCCCCCGTTCGGCGCAGTGTGTGTGCGCCATCCCGGGGGCGCTCCGATGCTGGGAGTGGCCGTCACCTCGCGAAGACTCTTCGCGGAGGCTCTTCGCGGAGACTCTCGGCGGAGGCTCTTGGCGGTGATTCCTCGCGGTGAAGCGGAGGCGTCATGAGGGTTGTCGTTGATCTCAACCGGTGCCAGGGCTACGCGCAGTGCGCCTTCCTCGCCCCGGACGTGTTCGCGATGCACGGTGAGGAAGCGCTGCTGTACGACGCGGAGCCGGATGACGCGCGGCGCACAGACGTGCTGCGGGCAGTGGCGGCGTGCCCGGTGAGGGCCATCACCGTGGAGGGCGCGGGCGGCCGGTGGACGGCGGACCGGGTGGGTGCCTCCAATGGCGCTTGACGGCTCCCTGGAGCGGCTCCGGCGCGAGGGCCACATCGTCGTGGTGGGGGCGTCCCTGGCGGGGCTGCGGGCCGCCGAGACGCTCCGGGAGGAGGGCTTCACCGGCACGCTCACCATGATCGGTGACGAGCCGTACGAGCCGTACGACCGTCCGCCGCTGTCCAAGCAGGTCCTGCTCGGCCTGGTGCCGGTCGACCAGACGGCCCTCCCCCGGCGCCGGGCGATCGACGCGCGGTGGCGGCTGGGCGTCGCCGCGACCGCGCTGGACATGGCGGCCAAGCGGGTGGCGCTCGCCGATGACACCTCGGTGGAGTACGACCGGCTGCTGATCGCCACCGGTGTGCGCTCCCGCCCGTGGCCGAACGAGCTGGAGGCCGGCCTGGACGGTGTCTTCGTGCTGCGGACCACGGACGACGCCGCCCGGCTGGTCCACCGGCTGCGGGCCGGCCCCCGCCGGGTGCTGGTGATCGGCGCCGGGTTCACCGGCTCGGAGATCGCCTCCGTCTGCCGTGAGCGGGAGCTGCCCGTCACGGTCGCCGAACGCGGCCCGGCGCCCCTGGTGGGCGCCCTGGGCGGGGTGATCGGCGAGGTGGCCGCCGAGCTGCAGCACCAGCACGGCGTCGATCTGCGCTGCGGTGTGATGGTCACCGGGCTGGACGGCGACGGTGCGGGCAGGCTGCGGCGGGCCCACTTCTCGGACGGCGACACGCTGGACGTGGAGGTGGCCGTCGTCGCCCTGGGGGCGACGCGCAACACCGAATGGCTCGCGGGCTCCGGACTGGCCGCGGGGCCGCGCGGGATCGCCTGTGACGCGGGCTGCCGGGCCTTCGACGTACGGGGCATCGTCTGCGACGACGTCTTCGTCGCGGGGGACGTGGCCCGCTCCCCGCATCCGCTGTTCGGCTACCAGTTCCTGTCCCTGGAGCACTGGGGCAACGCGGTCGCGCAGGCCGAGGTCGCCGCGCACAACATGATCAGCCCCGGTGAGCGGCGCCGCCCGCACCTGTGGACGCCGTACTTCTGGTCGGCCCAGTTCGGCGTCAACATCAAGTCCGTCGGGGTGCCGAACATGGCCGACCAGATCCTCGTCAGCCAGGGGTCGCTGAGCGAGCACCGCTTCACCGCGGCCTACGGCTACCAGGGCCGTGTCATCGCCGCCGTCACCTTCGACCAGGCCAAATGGCTGGAGTTCTACCAGCGGCAGATCGAGCGGGCCGCGCCCTTCCCCCTGCCGTTCACCACCGTCGACCGGCGGACCGAGGGCATGCGGCCGGTACCGGCCGGGTTCCCCGACCCCTCGGTGCCCTCCCACGGCCCCGAGGTCACCGTCAGCGGCCACTCCCCGACCGACCAGCGCGTCACGTTCACCCCCGCCTGACGCGGACACCACCCGCGCCGACTCCACCCCCGCCTGACACGGACACCACCCGCGCCGACTCCACCCCGGCCCGACGCGGACACCACCCGCGTCACGTTCACCCCCGCCCGACACGGACACCCCCGGCACCGCACCCGGAAGGACTCCACCATGACGTCGGTCGCACTCCTGGGCCAGATCCTCGACCACGCCAACCGCGCCGACCCGTACCCGCTGTACGCGGAGCTGCGCAGGACGCCCGTGGTGCGGGACGAGTCCGGGCCCTACCTGGTCAGCACCTACTGGGAGATCCACAGCCTGCTCCACGACCCCAGGGTCAGCTCCGACGTCCGCAATCTCGCCCCCGAGGCGAGAACCGTCGCCGGCACCTACGACCCCGACCTGCCGCCGAGCTTCATCCGGCTCGATCCGCCCGACCACGACCGGCTGCGCCGGCTGATCATGCGGACGTACGGCCCTCCGCACACGCCCCGGCGGGTCTACGACCTGCGCGGCGAGATCTCCGGAATCGTCTCCGGCCTCATCGACCGCTTCCAGGGTCGGGACCGGATCGACCTGGTCGAGGACTTCTCCTACCCCTTCCCCGTCACCGTGATCTGCCGTCTGCTCGGCGTCCCCCCGGAGGACGAGCAGCGCTTCCACGGCTGGGCCGACACCGTGGCCACCGCCATCGAACCGCCCTCCGGCACGCCCGAGGAGCAGCAGGCCCACCGGGAGGCCGTCCGGGATGCCCGGCACCAGCTCGCCGCCTATCTCTCGGGTCTGATCGAGCAGCGCCGCCGCGCGCCCCGGGACGACATGATCTCCGGCCTGGCCACCGAGCACGGGACCGACGAGAGCCCGATGTCCCTGCCCGAGATGCTCAGCAATCTGACGACACTGCTGATCGCCGGTCATGAGACCACCGTCAACATCATCACCAACGGGATGCTCACCCTGCTGCGCCACCCCGACGCCCTCAAGCAGCTGCGCGAGGACCCCGATCTGATCTTCCCGCTGGTGGAGGAGGTGCTGCGGTTCGAGCCGCCCGTACAGCTGCTGCCCGAGCGCACCACCCTCGACGACATCGAGATCGGTGGCATCACCATCCCCAAGGGCGCCTCCCTGTGGCTCGTCCCGGCCTCGGGGAACCGGGACCCCCAGCGCTTCCCCGAGCCGGACCGCTTCCTCCCTGACCGCCCGGACAACCAGCACTTCGGCTTCGGCAGCGGCATCCACAACTGCATCGGCTCGCCCCTGGCCCGGCTCGAGGCGCAGGCCGCCCTGACCGAACTCGTCCGCCGGCTGGACAACCCGCGCCTCGTCGAGGACCCGCCCCCGTACCGCCGGAACGCCGTCCTCAGAGGGCCGCGGCACCTGGCCATCGGCTACGACGGCATCAAGCGCTAGCGCGCCCCGAGCGGCAGCGTCCGGGGCTCAGCCCTTCACGCACACCACCTGCTTGAGCCGCGCCACCACCTCGACGAGGTCCCGCTGCTGGTCGATGACCTTCTCGATCGGCTTGTACGCACCCGGGATCTCGTCCACGACACCGGAGTCCTTACGGCACTCGACACCACGCGTCTGCTCCTCCAGATCCCGGGTCGAGAAGCGCTTCTTCGCCGCGTTACGGCTCATCTTCCGGCCCGCTCCGTGCGAGGCCGAGTTGAACGACGCCTCGTTCCCCAGACCGCGCACGATGTACGAACCGGTGCCCATGGAGCCCGGGATGATCCCGTAGTCCCCGCTCCCGGCGCGGATGGCGCCCTTACGGGTCACGAGAAGGTCCATGCCCTGGTAGCGCTCCTCGGCCACGTAGTTGTGGTGGCAGCTGATCACCGGCTCGAAGACCGGGCGGGCCTTCTTGAACTCCTTGCGCACCACGTCCTGGAAGAGCGCCATCATGATCGCGCGGTTGTACTTCGCGTACTCCTGCGCCCAGAAGAGATCGTGCCGGTACGCGGCCATCTGCGGGGTGTCCGCGATGAAGACGGCCAGGTCGCGGTCGACCAGATTCTGGTTGTGGGGCAGCTTCCGGGCCTCGCCGATGTGGTACTCGGCCAGCTCCTTACCGATGTTGCGGGAGCCGGAGTGCAGCATCAGCCAGACCGAACCCTCGTCATCGAGACAGAACTCGATGAAGTGGTTACCGGATCCGAGCGAACCCATCTGCTTGACGGCCCGCTCCTGGCGGAACCTGACCGCCTGGGCCACTCCCCCGAACCGGCTCCAGAAGTCGTCCCACCCCGTCGTCGGGAACGCGTGCAGCCGCCCCGGGTCCACCGGGTCGTCGTGCATACCGCGCCCCACCGGGATCGCCTGCTCGATCCGGGACCGCAGCCGGGAGAGATCCCCCGGAAGGTCGTCGGCGGTCAGCGACGTCTTGACGGCCGACATCCCGCAGCCGATGTCCACCCCGACCGCCGCCGGGCACACCGCGCCCCGCATCGCGATCACCGAGCCGACCGTGGCACCCTTCCCGTAATGCACATCCGGCATCACGGCGAGGCCCTTGATCCAGGGCAGCGTGGCCACATTGCGCAACTGCTGCATGGCCACGCCCTCGACCGTCGAGGGGTCGGTCCACATCCGGATCGGCACCTGCGCGCCGGGCACCTCGACATACGACATGATGTACTCATTCCCCCGTAAAAGACTGAAAACGCAAAAGCCTGGCCAATGCCCCATAGGCGGCGGGCGACCGGCAGGCACGGCAGTGCGTGCGATAGACATTGTGTCCAGCCGCCGCCTGCGGGCGGCAAGGAGTTTTCCGTCGCTCGAAGGGACACGGACAGTGCAGCCAGCGCAGCGAAGGGCGTACGGACGGCGGGCCACCCCGGCCGTCGCCGTGCTCATCACCGTGCTCGCCGCCGCGGGGCTCGGCGCATGCACCGGCTCCGATTCGACGACCGACCCGGACGACGGCGCCTCCGGCGACTCCGGGACGGCCGTCTCGGCCGAGCCCGGCCGCTACCGCACCCTGCCCGAGGCGTGCGGCGCGGTGAGCCGCAAGACCCTCCAGGCCCTGCTGCCCGGCGCGGAGCAGGACGACAAGGTGTACGACGGCCAGGCGTCCGTGACGTATGACATAGACCGCCGGGACGGCTGCCGCTGGAAGGTGGAGACCTCGAGCGGCACGCGCTATCTCACGATCGACTTCCAGCGGGTGGTCTCGTACGACCCCTCGGTCAGCGATGACGACCGGGCCCAGGAGACCTACGAGAAGAAGGCCGCCGCCGCCGACATCCCGGACGCCACGAGTCCGCCCTCGAGCCCCTCCGGTTCGGAGAGCGGCTCGGGCGGCTCGGGCGGCGCGAGCGACGACAGCGGCTCCTCCGCCTCCGCGAGTTCGAGCGCCGATGAGCCCGGTAAGAGCAGCAAGGGCGACAAGGGCGATGAAGCCGGTAAGGGCGACAAGACCGGCGATGGAGGCAAAAGCACCGATAGTCCCTCCGTGGGCGCCGATGCGAGCGGCGGAAGTGACGAAAGTGACACCGCCTCGACCGACACCGCCCCGCGCCGGCTGGACGACCTCGGTGACGACGCCTTTCTCAACGACCAACTGATCACCAAGGACTCCGGTATCCACCGCGACATCACCGTCGTGTTCCGGTCCTCGAATGTGATTGCCACCATTGAGTACGACCAGTGGACGACCGACAAGAAGCACATTCCCAGCAGCCAGGAACTGCAGGAGAACGCCCAGGACTTGGCCGATGAACTGACCGGTCGCCTCAACGAATAACGGGTCCTCGCCACACCCCCGCGAGCACCCCGGCCCCACCCCGCGGAGACCTCGGAAATTGGGACGCCCGCGCGTCGGCCGCGTACCGTGCCGACTAATGACGCGGGCGGCACGTCCGCCCATCGACAGAGAATGAGCGAAGGACCCATGCACCGTTCAGCCCCGCGACTCGCCCGAATACTCGCCTGCGCGACCGTACCGGTGGTGCTCGTCGCCGGCTGCTCCTCCGGCTCGGACAAGAAGGAAGACAAGAACGCCGGTGGCTCAGCGAGACCCGACTCGCCCAGCGCTTCACCCACCGTCGCGGCGGCGAAGTTCAGCAAGCTGCCCGATGTGTGTTCCACGCTTTCCGGGAAGACGGTCGACGACCTCGTCCCCAAGGCGCAGAACAAGAAGGGCAAGGCCCTTCCCTCGGCCGACACCAATACGTCGGCCAGCTGCCTGTGGAGCGGCCTCGACGAGTTCGACTACCGCTCGCTGACCGTCTCCCTCAAGCTGTTCCACTCCGACGCGGGCCTCGGCTCCGGCGACAAGCGCGCCGGGGAGTACGCCGCCCAGCAGGCGAGCAGGGCCGCCACCACCGGCAAGGTGACCGACCCCAAGACCGAGAAGATCGCGGGCATCGGCGACGAGGCGACCGCGGTCAGCACCAAGGAGAAGAAGGACGGCGACGACTTCCGCGACCAGACGGTCGTGGCCCGTACCGCCAATGTCGTCATCACCCTCCAGTACGACGGCGCGGGCTATGAGACCGCCAAGACCCCGGACGCCGCCGACCTGCTCAAGGGCGCCAAGTCGGCCGCCAAGGAGGCCGTCGGCGCCATCGGTAAGGGTGCCAAGAGCGGCGCCTGACC
Source organism: Streptomyces rugosispiralis (assembly GCF_024505145.1). GTDB lineage: Bacteria > Actinomycetota > Actinomycetes > Streptomycetales > Streptomycetaceae > Streptomyces > Streptomyces rugosispiralis. The sequence continues at coordinate 24,375 of NZ_JANIAA010000056.1, forward strand.
CGCCGACACGACCCCTTCCCGCCCATGAGCCTTGACGTGTATGCGACGCTGATGCGGCTGTTGTTGAGGACGGGGAGGGGTCGCGGGTGGCCGCGATGCAACTGACACGGATGCACCGAATACTGGCCGGGGTGGTCGTCACCGGGGCAGTGGTGATCGCCGGGATCGGCTTCGCCGGTTCCTACGCCGCGGTGCGCGATCTCGCCCTCGACAAGGGCTTCGGCGCGTTCGCCAATGTCTTCCCGATCGGCATCGACGCGGGGATCGTGGTCCTGCTCGCGCTGGATCTACTGCTCACCTGGATCCGCATCCCCTTCCCGCTGCTGCGCCAGACCGCCTGGCTGCTGACCGCGGCCACCATCGCCTTCAACGGCGCGGCCGCCTGGCCGGACCCGGTCGGCGTCGGCATGCACAGCGTGATCCCGATCCTGTTCGTCGTCTCCGTCGAGGCCGCCCGGCACGCGGTCGGCCGGGTCGCCGACATCACCGCCGACCGGCACATGGAGTCGGTCCGCATCGCCCGCTGGCTGCTCGCGCCGGTGCCCACCTTCCGGCTGTGGCGCCGGATGAAGCTGTGGGAGCTGCGCAGCTACGAGGAGGTCATCAGGCTGGAGCAGGACCGGCTGGTCTACCAGGCCCGGCTGCGGGCCCGCTACGGGCGGTCCTGGCGCCGTAAGGCGCCCGTGGAGTCGCTGATGCCGCTGCGGCTGGCGCGGTACGGGGTGCCGCTGGCGGACACCGCCCCGGCGGGGCTCGCGGCGGCCGGTCTGGACCCGTCCACGGTGTCGGCGACCGCGCTCCCCCCGGGCCGGTCGGCCACGGCGGACGGGACGGGGCCCAAGAACGCGCCCCTGGAGGCCCGGACGGGCCCGTACGGGGCGCCGGGGGCCGGGGCCGACTCGGGGCCGCAGCAGCACCCCCAGCAGCCTCAGACGCAGGAGCTGCCGCTCTCGCTGCCCCTGCCGGTGTACCAGCAGCCCGCCGGGCAGGGCCATGACGGCCGGAACGCCGTGCCCTTCGACCCGGCGGCCGCCCACCCCGCGGCCGTCGAGCAGCAGCCACAGCAGCTCCAGCACCCGCAACAGGCACAGCAGCCGCCGCAACTCCAGCCGCAGGACCAGCAGGTCCCGGGCCAGGCGCCGCAGCCCGAGCAGCAGCCGCAGCAATTCCAGCAGCCCCAGCCCCCGCAGCCCCAGCTGACCGTGCCGGTCGGGCCCGGCGGCCGGGTGCGGCCGCTCGGCGGTGAGGGCGTGGGGAGCCACCAGGGCGTCTACGTACCGGAGCAGCGCGAGCCCGAGCGGTACGCGTACGAGGAGCCGCAGCCGGAGCAGCAGCTCAACCAGCTACCGGACGACGTGCCGCGCGAGGAGGTCTACTACGCGACCTTCCGCCAGTTCCTCGCCGACCACAGCCGGTACCCCTCCGCGTACCAGTTCGGGCAGCGGCTGCGGGAGACCTACGGCGTGACCGACCTCAGCAACAGCGAGCTGGCCGGGTACGTCGAGGACTTCAAGGAGCGCGTCCGCCTGGAGCGCGAGGCCATCCCGTAGCCACCCCGTGGCCGTCATGGCCGCCGTGGCCGCCATGGCCGTCCCGCGAGGCCGGAACGCCGGGCGGCGGCCGTAAGGCCGTCCGCCCGGCGCCCGGGAGCCGCGGAGGTCAGGCCGCGAGCAGCTTGCGCACCCGGTCCGCCCCCACCGCCAGCAGCAGCGTGGGCAGCCGCGGGCCGGTGTCCCGCCCGACCAGCAGGGTGTAGAGCAGCGCGAAGAACGACCGCTGGGCGACCTTCAGCTCAGGCGTCGGCTTGGCCTCCGGCGACAGCCCCGCCTGGATCTTGGGCACCCCGTAGACCAGCGTGGTGAGGCCGTCCAGCGACCAGTGGTCGTCCAGGCCGTCGAGCAGCAGCCGCAGCGACTCCCGCTCGGTGTCGCCCAGGGCGGCCAGCCGCTCCGTGTCCGGCTCGTCCCGGACCCGGGTGCGCTGGTCGGCCGGGACCTGGGTGGTGATCCAGCGCTCGGCCTTGTCGAGCCGGGGCCGGGTCTCCTCCAGGGACTTCACCGGGTTGTCGGGGTCGAGCTCGCCGAGGATGCGCAGCGTCTGCTCGTCATGGCCGGTGGTGATGTCCACCACCGAGGCCAGCGTGCGGTACGGCAGCGGGCGCGGGGTGCTCGGCAGCTCGCCCGTGGCGGTGCGGGTCGCGCGGCGGTACGCGGCCGCGTCCGCGGGCTGGGCCGTGGACTCGGTGATCTTCCGCTCCAGCGCGTCCCACTCGTCGTAGGTCCGCTGGATCTCCTGGTCGAAGGCGATCTTGAAGGACTGGTTGGGCCGGCGCCGGGCGTACAGCCAGCGCAGCAGCGGCGCCTCCATGATCTCCAGCGCGTCGGCCGGGGTGGGCACACCGCCCTTGGAGGAGGACATCTTGGCCATGCCGCTGATGCCCACGAACGCGTACATCGGGCCGATGGGCTGCTCGCCGCCGAAGACCTCGCGGACGATCTGGCCGCCGACCACATAGGACGAGCCGGGCGAGGAGTGGTCGACGCCCGAGGGCTCGAAGACCACGCCCTCGTAGGCCCAGCGCATCGGCCAGTCGACCTTCCAGACCAGCTTGCCGCGGTCGTGCTCGCTCAGGCGGACGGTCTCGCCGTGGCCGCACGCGCAGGTGTACGCCAGCTCGGTGGTCTCCTCGTCGTACGAGGTCACCGTGGTCACATCGCGCTCGCAGACCGAGCAGTACGGCTTGTACGGGTAGTAACCCGCCTCGCCCGCGCTGCCGTCGTCCTCGGCGGCCGCGCCCGAGCCCTCGGCGGCGGCCAGCTCGGCCTCGTCCACCGGCTTCTGCTGCTGCTTGGGCTTCTTGGCGCCGGGCTTGTCCTTGGTGCGGTACCGGTCCAGGACGGCGTCGATCTCCCGGCGGTGGCGCATCGCGTGCAGGATCTGCTCCCGGTACGCCCCCGAGGTGTACTTCTCGGTCTGGCTGATGGGGTGGAACTCGATGCCCATCTCCCGCAGCGCCTCGGCCATCGGCGCCTTGAAGTGCTCCGCCCAGTTCGGGTACGGGGATCCGGGCGGGGCCGGGACCGAGGTGAGCGGCTTGCCGATGTGCTCGGACCAGGACGGGTCGATCCCTGCCGGGACCTTGCGGTACCGGTCGTAGTCGTCCCAGGACAGGATGTGAACGCACTCGTGGCCCCGGCGCCGGATCTCGTCGGCGACCAGGTGCGGGGTCATGACCTCGCGCAGATTGCCGAGGTGGATCGGGCCGGACGGGCTGAGGCCCGAGGCGACGACGACAGGTTTGCCCGGGGCGCGGCGCTCCGCCTCGGCAATGACCTCGTCGGCGAATCGGGAGACCCAGTCGGTCTCGGTGCTCTGAGCCACGGTCGGCACTTCCTTCCTAGCGGGCATGGCACCGCCCATTGTCCCAGACGGAACAGACCCCTCCGGATTCGCCCACAGGGCCCGCCGGGCGGACCCGGGTTGTCCACAGGCCGGGGAAATCGTTGGACGCGCCGTGAAATACTGGGTTGTCCATACCACCACTATCGGAATGGCACCTCATCCATGGCATCGGTCCTTTCCCTCGCCGCTACGGTCCATCAGCGCGTCGCGGACGCCCTCTCGGCTGCCCTGCCGGAGGCCGGCTCCGCGGACCCGCTGCTGCGACGAAGCGACCGGGCCGACTTCCAGGCCAACGGGATGCTGGCGCTGGCCAAGCAGCTCAAGGGAAACCCCCGTGAGCTGGCCGCCAAGGTCGTGGCGCACCTTCCGGTCGCCGCCACCTCGGCCGACCCCGATCCGGTGATCGCCGACATCGAGGTCTCCGGCCCCGGCTTCCTCAACATCACGATCGCCGACTCCGCGATCACCGCGACCCTCGCCGCCCGCGCCGCCGACGACCGCCTCGGCGTGCCGTACGCGCAGGCGCCCGGCACCACCGTGATCGACTACGCCCAGCCCAATGTGGCCAAGGAGATGCACGTCGGCCATCTGCGCTCGGCGGTGATCGGCGACGCGGTGGTGCGGATCCTGGAGTTCGCGGGCGAGAAGGTGATCCGCCGCCACCACATCGGCGACTGGGGCACCCAGTTCGGCATGCTCATCCAGTATCTGATCGAGCACCCGCACGAGCTGGACCACGAGGACGCCTCCTCCGGCGAGGAGGCCATGTCCAACCTCAACCGGCTCTACAAGGCCGCGCGGGCGCTCTTCGACGCCGACCCGGAGTTCAAGGAGCGGTCCCGGCGGCGGGTGGTGGAGCTCCAGGCGGGCGACGAGGAGACCATCGCCCTGTGGCGGAAGTTCGTGGACGAGTCGAAGATCTACTTCTACTCGGTCTTCGACAAGCTGGACATCGAGATCCACGACCCCGACGTGGTCGGCGAGTCGGGTTACAACGACATGCTGGCCGAGACCTGCCGGCTGCTGGAGGAGTCCGGTGTCGCCGTGCGCTCCGAGGGCGCGCTGTGCGTCTTCTTCGACGACATCAAGGGCCCCGAGGGCAATCCGGTGCCGCTGATCGTCCAGAAGTCCGACGGCGGCTTCGGCTACGCGGCCACCGACCTCTCCGCGATCCGCGACCGGGTGCAGCACCTGAAGGCGGACACCCTGCTGTACGTGGTGGACGCCCGGCAGTCGCTGCACTTCAAGATGGTCTTCGAGACCGCCCGCCGGATCGGCTGGCTCAATGACCAGGTGCACGCCGCGCAGCTCGCCTTCGGCACCGTCCTGGGCAAGGACGGCAAGCCGTTCAAGACCCGCGCGGGCGAGACGGTGCGGCTGGAGGACCTGCTGGACGAGGCCACCGAGCGGGCCGCGGCCGTGGTCCGGGAGAAGAGCGAGAAGCTCGGCCTCACCGAGGAGGAGATCCTCGAGCGCGGCGCCCAGGTCGGCGTCGGCGCGGTGAAGTACGCGGATCTGTCCACCTCCGCCTCGCGCGACTACAAGTTCGACCTCGACCAGATGGTCTCGCTCAACGGGGACACCTCGGTCTACCTCCAGTACGCGTACGCCCGGATCCAGTCGATCCTGCGCCGCGCCGGGGAGGGGCAGCGGCCGCTGGCCCACCCGGAGCTTCCGCTGGCCCCGGCCGAGCGGGCGCTGGGCCTGCACCTCGACCAGTTCGGGGAGACGCTGCGCGAGGTGGCCGCCGGATACGAGCCGCACAAGCTGGCCGGGTATCTCTACCAGTTGGCCTCGCTCTACACGACCTTCTACGACCAGTGCCCGGTCCTGAAGGCGGACGGCGGCCCGACCCATGTGGAGAACCGCCTCTTCCTGTGCGACATCACGGCGCGGACGCTGGGGCAGGGCATGTCCCTGCTGGGCATCCGCACCCCCGAGCGCCTCTGAGTCACCGCGGATGAAGAGCCCCGCCCCGGCACGAGGGGCGGGGCTCTTCGCGTTCATCGATGGCTCGTCACGGGCGTCACCGGCAGAGCACATCGCGCTTCGGCCGCTGACCGGTCAGCAGGAAGTCCGTGACCCTCCGGTCCGCGCAGGCGCTGCCGTTCGCCACATACGCCGCGCCATGCCCCACCGCGTCCACGCTGACCATCCGGGCCCGGTCCCCATAAGCGCGCCGCAGATTCAGCGCCCCGCTGTACGGGGTGGCCACATCGCGCCTGTTCTGCACCAGCAGGACGTTCGACGGCCCCTGGCCGGTGATCCGCACCGGCTTGTCCCGCGGCGCGTCATGCCAGAACGCGCACGGCGTGACGTTCACCGGCATGCCCGCGGTGAGCGGGTGGCTCTTACGGTCGGCGGCGACATCCCGCGCGTAGCCGGGCAGGGAGGTGGGCCACTCCACGTCGTTGCAGATGGTCGCGAGGGACACCGCCGCGGCGTCCTGCGGGGGGTTGGCCGGTGCCTCGGCGGTCACCTTGCCCGCGTCCGCGTCGACGATCAGGCGGGCCAGGCTCTCGAAGCGGTCCGGGGAGTACAGGGCGTCCAGCATGCCCTGGCGCAGTGCGTTGCCGTTCAGCTCGGGCGGGTTGGCGCCGGGCCACGGCAGCGGCTTCGCGTCCAGCCGGGCGGCGAGGTCCAGGACCCGCCGCCGCACCCCGTCGGGGGTCCCGGCGAGCCGGACGGGACTGCCGGGGGCGGAGGCCCAGCGGGCGAAGTCGGGGAACGTGTCCTCGACGCCCACGGCGTAGTTGGCCAGCCAGCCGCGCTCCACCCGCTCCGGGTTCGGGTCGTCATTGCTGTCCAGCACCCAGCGGTCGGTGTGCTCGGGGAACATCTGCGCGTAGACGGAGCCCACATACGTCCCGTACGAGACGCCCCACGCGGACAGCTTCCGCTCGCCGAGCGCCCGGCGGACGCTGTCGATGTCCCGCGCCTCGTTGACGGTGCTGATGGTGCGCAGCAGTTCGCCGCCGTTGCGGGCGCAGGTGTCGGCGATGCGGCGGCCGGTGGTGACGTTCCGCGTGATGTCCCCGTCGGGGGCGGGCCAGGGGCGGGAGGCGAGCAGCGACAGATCGGCGGGGTTCAGATCGCATCCGGCGTGGGTGGACCGCCCCAGGCCGCGCGGGTCGAAGCTGACGATGTCGTACGCGTCCCGCACCGACTGCGGGAGCCGCTTGCCGAGCGTGCTGGGCCGGTTCAGCCCCGGCGATCCGGGGCCGCCCGGGATCAGCAGCAGGGTGCCCCGGCGGGCCCGCGGCCGCTCGCTGGGGATGCGGGAGACGGCGAGGGAGATCCGCTCGCCACCGGGGTCGCGGTAGTCCAGCGGCACCTTGAGCGTGGCGCATTCCTGACGGGGGTCGAGCCCGGTGCCCTCGCAGGCGCCCCAGTCGGGCGCGGCGGCGGTCGGGTCGGCCAACGGGGCCGGGGTCGCGTTCGCGGACGCGACCCCGAGGAGGGCGGCGGTGGTGGCGGTGGCGAGGGCCAGTGCGGCGGTTCTGCCGGTCGTCGGTCTCATGCGCACAAGCCTTGTCGAACCGGCCCTCCCGTCCCATCCGGGCAACCGGCCGACCCGCTCGGGGGAAAACCCCCGGGCAACCGGCCGACCCGCTCGGGGGAAAACCCCCGGGCGGCCGCCATGAGCACCCCGCCCCCGCGGACGTAGCATTCGGGACACATTTCCCGGACCGGGACAACCTCTCACCGCCCCGGCCTGTCCAACCCCGTGAATCACCTGTCATCAACGGACAACAGACCATTGGGGGCTTGACCATGCGACGGTGGGGGACCGCACTCGCGGCGATGGCGCTCGCGGGCGGCGCGCTGGCGGCGACGGCGGGGACGGCAGGGGCCGTCACGCCGACCGCGGCCAAGGCGGCGACGACCTGCGAGACCGGCTGGGGCAGCGGCGAGAAGACGGCCCAACCGGCGGGACACGCACCGCTGGGGAACATCAGGACGGGCCGGCACGCGTGCTACGACCGCATCGTGTTCGACGTGAAGGGGGCCACGGCCGCCGATCGCGTCGGCTACCGCGTGGGGTATGTGAACACCCTGCACCAGGACGGCTCGGGCGAGGAGATCCCGGTCCGCGGTGGGGCAATCCTGGAGATCCATGTGTCCGCGCCGAGCTACGACCCGGGCAGCGGCGCGGAGTCGTACCCGGGGCGGGCGCGCAAGCCGCTGCCGGGCGTGGACATCTCCGGCTACCAGACCTTCCGGGACACCCGCTTCGGCGCCAGCTTCGAGGGTGAGACCCAGGTCGGCCTCGGGGTGCGGGCACGGCTGCCGTTCCGGGTCTTCCAGGCCGACGGGCATGTCGTGGTGGACGTGGCGCACTCCTGGAACGCGGCGCGCTGAGCCCGGCGCGGGGCCACGACGAGGGCACCTGACGGCCATGACAAGGGCCTGCCCCGCGACCCGGTGGGTTCGCGGGGCAGGCCCCTTGCTCTGCCGCTGGTGCGGGCTACCTGCTGAAGCCGTAGTCCATCAGCTTCTTCGCGTCCTTCGTGCGGTTGTCCACCGAGGTGGAGGCGAGGACGGTGCCGATCATCGTCTTCCCGCTCCGGGTGGCGGCGAAGACCAGGCAGTACTTGGCCTCCGGACCCGAGCCGGTCTTGACACCGATGGTGCCCGAGTAGCTGCCCAGCAGGTTGTTGGTGTTGGTCCACGACATGTAGCGGTAGCCGCCGTTCTTCGTGGTCACCTTCTGCTTGGTCGACTTCGTCTTCACGACCGAACGGAACGTGGAGTACTTCATCGCGTTACTGGCCAGCTTGGTCAGATCGCGCGGCGTCGAGTAGTTGGCGCCGTTCCCGATGCCGTCGAACGAGTCGAAGTGGGTGTTCGTCAGCCCGAGCGACTTGGCGGTGGTGTTCATCTTGCCGATGAACGACTTCACCCGCGCGGCCCGGGTGGAGCCGGTGCCGAACTTGTCCGCCAGCGCGTACGCCGCGTCACAGCCGGACGGCAGCATCAGCCCGTACAGCAGCTGGCGGACGGTGACCTTGTCGCCGACGATCAGCTTGGCCGAGGAGGCCCAGTTGTTGTCGACGATGTAGTCGCTGTACGCCTTCTGGACCGTGACCTTGGCGTCCAGGTTGAGGTTCGGCTGCGCGAGCACCACCCGAGCGGTCATGATCTTGGTGGTGGAGCCGGTGGAAAGACGGGTGTCCGCGGCCTTGGTGAACAGGCTCTTCCCCGTGGCGTTGTTCATCACGAACCCGCCCTTGGCGGCGATCGTGGGACTTGCGGTCGTCGCGGCCTGCGCGGAGGCGGTGAACGCCCCCGCCGTCAGTACGGCTCCAGCGGTGATCGCGACCGCGGATACGCGACGTAGACCCTTCATGCCGGTTTTCAACGTCAATATCTCCAAATGCCCCTGGCCTGCGGCCGCATCACAGGGCCGCTCCCTGATCAGACGTCCGAGAGGGTCCGATGGATGTGCCCTCTGCCGAGATTTCCTGGAAATTCCCCCGGGTGCGCCTCCGCGCCGCGGGCGTCGGGCCGGGTAGTGGATCGTGCCGTGCGGCGCGGGCCCGACGCCCTCGCAGTGCTGGGTGAAGGTGGCGTCCAGCAGCGTGACCGCGCCGGAGGCGGCCGTCTCCAGCTGGTGCGCAAGCGCACGAGCACTGCCTCTCCGCCGAGGAACGCGAAGGGGGCGAACGGCCTCAACCTAGCGGGCGCGTACGACAGTTTGCAGTCGACCACCGCCACGGCGCCGCCTCCGGATACCCTGCCTCGCGCACCGAACCCGACGTGCCGAAAGCGCCCACCATGACTCCCCAGCACCTCCTTGACCGCGCTCGGCGCCTCGCCGACGCAGGCACCCGCCGTCTGCTCGGCATCGCCGGACCGCCCGGCGCCGGTAAGACCACCCTCGCCGAGCACCTGGTCGACGCCCTCGGCGCCGACCGGGCCGTCCTGGTGCCCATGGACGGCTTCCACCTCGCCGACGCCGAGCTGCGCCGGCTCGGCCTGATCGGCCGCAAGGGCGCGCCCGAGACCTTCGATCCGTACGGCTACACCGCGCTGCTGCGGCGGCTGCGGGCGCCGCGCGCCGAGGAGGTCGTCTACGCGCCGGGGTTCGACCGCGAGCTGGAGCAGCCGGTCGCGGGCACCATCCCGGTGGAGCCGGAGATCCCGCTGGTGATCACCGAGGGCAACTATCTGCTCCTCGACGAGGCGCCCTGGCTCCCGGTCCGCGAGCTGCTGGACGAGACCTGGTGGGTCGATCTGGACACCGAGGAGCGGGTGCGCCGGCTGGTCGAGCGCCATGAGCGGTTCGGCAAGCCGCACGACGAGGCCGAGCGCTTCGTCCTCACTTCCGACGAGGCCAACGCCCGGCTGGTGGCCCCCGGACGGGCCGCCGCCGACTTCGTGGTCAGGGGCCGGTGATGACCGGCACGCCCGGTCTCGGGGCCGTCCGCACCACCCCGTACGACAGCCGGGCCGGACGCGGCGGACGCGCGTCCGGCCCGTAGAGCACGAGGGGACGGCTACTCCCCTCGGTTCAGCCGCTGCGCGACCTCCGTCGCCCAGTACGTGAGGATCATCCCCGCGCCCGCGCGCCGCACCGAGGTCAGCGTCTCCATGATGGCGCGGTCGCGGTCGATCCAGCCGTTGGCCGCGGCCGCCTCGACCATCGCGTACTCACCGGAGATCTGGTACGCGGCCACCGGCACGTCCACGGCGTCGGCGATCCGGCGCAGGATGTCCAGGTACGGCAGGGCCGGCTTGACCATGACCATGTCCGCGCCCTCGGCCAGGTCCAGCTCCAGCTCGCGCAGCGACTCACGGGCGTTGGCCGGGTCCTGCTGGTAGGTCTTGCGGTCGCCCTTCAGCGAGGAGCCCACCGCCTCGCGGAACGGGCCGTAGAAGGCGGAGGCGTACTTCGCGGTGTAGGCGAGGATCGAGATGTCCTGGTGCCCGGCGCCGTCCAGCGCCTCGCGGACCACCCGGACCTGCCCGTCCATCATCCCGCTGGGGCCCACCGCGTGGACGCCCGCGTCGGCCTGGGCGCGGGCCATCTCCGCGTACCGCTCCAGCGTGGCGTCGTTGTCGATCCGGCCCTCGGCGTCCAGGACGCCGCAGTGGCCGTGGTCGGTGTGCTCGTCCAGACAGAGGTCGGACATGATCACGAGGTCGTCGCCGACCTCCGCGCGCACATCGCGGATCGCCACCTGGAGGATCCCGTCCGGGTCCGTGCCGGGGGTGCCGACCGCGTCCTTCTTGGACTCCTCCGGCACCCCGAAGAGCATGATCCCGCCGATCCCCGCGGCGACCGCCTCGGCCGCCGCCTTCCGCAGCGTGTCCCGGGTGTGCTGGACCACGCCCGGCATCGACTGCAGCGGCACCGGCTCGGTCACGCCCTCGCGGACGAACGCGGGCAGGATCAGCTCGGCCGGGTGCAGCCGGGTCTCCGCGACCATGCGCCGCATCGCGGGCGTGGTGCGCAGCCGGCGCGGCCGGGTGCCGGGGAAGCTGCCGTTCGAGATGGTCAAGAGCGTGCCCTCCTTCGCGAACCAGGCCGTCGCTCGCTCGGGCGGGTGACCGGCTCCCCGGCCTCGATCGCGGCCTGCCGCCGCGCCGCCCCGAAGTCCGCGAGCGCCTCGGCCAGCTTGAGCACCGAGGGCTCGGGCGACAGCACATCCACCCGCAGTCCGTGCTCCTCCGCGGTCTTCGCGGTGGCCGGGCCGATACAGGCGATGACAGTGACATTGTGCGGCTTGCCCGCGATGCCGACGAGGTTCCGCACGGTGGACGACGAGGTGAAGAGCACCGCGTCGAACCCGCCGCCCTTGATGGCCTCACGGGTCTCGGCCGGCGGCGGCGAGGCGCGCACGGTGCGGTACGCGGTCACGTCGTCGACCTCCCAGCCCAGCTCGATCAGCCCGGCGACCAGGGTCTCGGTGGCGATGTCGGCGCGCGGCAGGAACACCCGGTCGATCGGGTCGAAGACCGGGTCGTACGGCGGCCAGTCCTCCAGCAGCCCGGCCGCGGACTGCTCACCGCTGGGCACCAGATCCGGCTTCACCCCGAAGTCGATCAGGGACCTCGCGGTCTGCTCGCCCACCGCCGCGACCTTGATCCCGGCGAACGCGCGGGCGTCGAGCCCGTACTCCTCGAACTTCTCGCGCACCGCCTTGACCGCGTTGACCGAGGTGAAGGCGATCCACTCATAGCGGCCGGTGACCAGGCCCTTGACCGCGCGCTCCATCTGCTGCGGGGTGCGCGGCGGCTCCACGGCGATGGTCGGCACCTCGCTCGGCACCGCGCCGTAGCCGCGCAGCTGATCGGAGAGCGAGGCGGCCTGCTCCTTGGTGCGCGGCACCAGGACCTTCCAGCCGAACAGCGGCTTGGACTCGAACCATGACAGCTGATCGCGCCGGCCGGCCGCGCTCTGCTCGCCGACCACGGCTATGACCGGCTGGGCGCCCTGCGGCGACGGCAGCACCTTGGCCGCCTTCAGCACCTGGGCGATGGTTCCCAGCGTCGCGGTCCAGGTCCGCTGGCGGGTGGTGGTGCCCGCGACGGTGACGGTGAGCGGGGTGTCCGGCTTGCGGCCCGCGGTCACCAGCTCGCCCGCGGCGGCGGCCACCGTCTCCAGGGTCGCGGAGACCACGGCGGTCGCGTCGGAGGAGCCGATCTCGCTCCAGCAGCGCTCGTCGGCGCTCAGGGCGTCCACGAAGCGCACATCCGCGCTGTGGGCGTCCCGCAGCGGCACCCCCGCGTACGCGGGCACGCCCACCGCGGCGGCCACACCGGGCACCACCTCGAAGACGATGCCCTCGGCGGCGCAGGCCAGCATCTCGTCGGCGGCGTATCCGTCGAGGCCGGGGTCGCCCACGACCGCGCGCACGACCCGCTTGCCGCCGCGCGCGGCCGTCATGACAAGATTGGCGCTGTCCCTGAGTACCGGGACGGTGGCGGTGCCTGACGACCCGTCGGCATCCGCCTGCCGCGGCGCGCCCTGAGCGTCCGCGGCCACGCCCGGCCTGACGTGCGTGCGCACCACGTCGAGCACTTGAGGATCGGCGATCAACACGTCCGCGGCGGCGAGTGCCTCCACGGCGCGCAAGGTCAGCAGGCCCGGATCTCCGGGGCCCGCACCGAGGAAGGTGACGTGTCCGCAGCCGGGGTGATTCGGGGCGTTGGGGTTCAAAGTGCTCGCTCCCCCATAAGACCGGCCGCACCCTTGGCGAGCATCTCGGCAGCGAGTACGCGACCGAGGTCCGCGGCCTCACTGGGCGATGCGGGTACGGGACCGGTGGTGGACAGCTGCACCAGCGTCGTGCCGTCGAGCGTGCCGACGACGCCGCGCAGGCGCATTTCGGTGACAGCCTGACCGTCGCCCAACAGGTCGGCCAACGCACCCACGGGTGCGCTGCAGCCGGCCTCCAGGGCGGCGAGCAGGGATCGCTCGGCGGTCACGGCGACCCGTGTGGACGGGTCGTCGATCTCGGCGAGCCGGGCAGTGAGCGCCACGCTGGACGCGGCGCATTCCACTGCCAGGGCCCCCTGGCCGGGGGCGGGCAAAACATGGTCGACATCGAGCAGCTCGGTCGCCTCGCCGCTCCGTCCCAGACGGATCAGACCGGCGGCGGCGAGCACCACGGCGTCCAGCCGTCCCGAGCGGACGTAGCCGATACGGGTGTCGACATTGCCACGTATCGGCACGGTCTCGATGTCGAGGCCGAGGGAGCGGGCCCACGCGTTGAGCTGGGCCGCGCGGCGCGGGGATCCGGTGCCTATCCGGGCCCCCGGCGGAAGCTGGGCGAAGGTGAGCCCGTCGCGGGCGATCAGCGCGTCGCGCGGGTCCTCGCGGCGCGGGACCGCGGCCAGCTCCAGCCCCTCCGGCTCCGCGGTGGGAAGGTCCTTCAGCGAGTGCACGGCCAGGTCGATCTCGCCCCTGAGCAGCGCCTCGCGCAGCGCCGAGACGAAGACACCGGCACCGCCGATCTGTGCCAGGTGCTCCCGAGAGGTGTCGCCGTACGTGGTGATCTCGACGAGCTCGACGGGGCGCCCGGTGACCTCGCGGACCAGGTCCGCGACCAGACCGGACTGGGCCATGGCGAGCGCGCTGCGGCGAGTGCCCAGGCGCAGCGGCGGAGCGCCGCCGGAGGCGGCGGGTGAGGGGGTGGGGTTCATGCCCGGCCTCCCTTCGGGTCGTTCGGTTCGGCGGAGCGGGCCGAGCCGTCCGCGCGGCTGACGGCCGCGACCGCCTGCGGATCGAGGTCGAAGAGCTCCCGCAGCGCGTCCGCGTAACCGGCGCCTCCCGGAGTGCTCGCGAGCTGCTTGACCCGCACGGTGGGCGCGTGCAGCAGCTTGTCGACGACCCGCCGCACGGTCTGCGTGATCTCGGCCCGCTGCTTGTCGTCCAGATCGGGAAGTCGCCCGTCGAGGCGGGCGATCTCACTGGCGACGACGTCCGCCGCCATGGTACGCAGCGCGACCACCGTCGGGGTGATGTGCGCGGCGCGCTGGGCCGCCCCGAAGGCGGCCACCTCCTCGGAGACGATGGCCCGCACCTTGTCCACGTCGGCGGCCATCGCCCCGGCGGACGAGCCCGGCGCGCCGGACGGCTCGGCGGCCGCCTCGGCGAGGGACTCGATGTCGACCAGGTGCAGCCCCTCGATCCGGTGCGCCGCCGCGTCTATGTCGCGCGGCATCGCCAGGTCGAGCAGCGAGACATCCGCCCCGGCGGGGTGCGCCCCGGGCGGACAGGCCGCGCGCTGGGCGAGCGCGGTGCGCAGCTCGGCGGCGGTCAGGACCAGCCCGGTCGCGCCCGTACAGGACACGACGATGTCGGCGTGCGGCAGCTCGGCGGACACCCGGTCCCGGGGCACGGCGCGGGCCACCAGAGCCTCGCGCAACGTTTCCGCACCGGTGTCCGCGCCGGTGTCCGCACCGGGCGAGCTGTCCTCGGCAGGGGCGATCGCGACCGGGGTGGCGGCGTGCTGCTGGGCCAGCGACTCGGCCAGGCGCAGCGCCCGCTCCAACGTCCTGTTGGCGATCACCAGTTCTGATACACCGGCACGCGCGAGCGTCGCGGCGGCCAGCGAGGACATCGAACCGGCGCCGATCACCAGGGCGCGCTTGCCCCGGGCCCACTCCGCCACCGGCGCGCCCTGGGCGAGCTGCTCCAGGCCGAAGGTGACCAGCGACTGGCCCGCCCGGTCGATCCCGGTCTCGCTGTGGGCCCGCTTGCCGACCCGCAGCGCCTGCTGGAAGAGATCGTTCAGCAGCCGCCCGGCGGTGTGCAGCTCCTGCCCGAGCGCCAGCGCGTCCTTGATCTGGCCGAGGATCTGGCCCTCGCCCACGACCATCGAGTCCAGCCCGCAGGCCACCGAGAACAGGTGGTGGACGGCCCGGTCCTCGTAGTGGACGTAGAGGTACGGGGTGAGCTCGTCCAGTCCGACGCCGGTGTGCTGGGCGAGCAGCGTGGACAGCTCGGCGACCCCGGCGTGGAACTTGTCCACGTCGGCGTAGAGCTCGATGCGGTTGCAGGTGGCCAGCACCGCGGCCTCGGTGGCGGGCTCGGCGGCGAGGGTGTCCTGCACCAGCTTCGCCTGCTCGTCCCCCACCAGGGCGGCGCGCTCCAGCACGCTCACGGGCGCGCTGCGGTGACTCAGTCCGACGACAAGGAGACTCATGCGGGCATCACGGCGGGCACGTCCCCGTCAGGTCCTTGCCGTCCGCTGTCGGCGCCGGGGGCGCCGGGGGGCGCGCGATGGGGCACGGGCGGCGGCGGAACCGCCCCCGCGGCTTCCTCGGGGGCGCCGACCTCCTCGCCCGCCTTGCGCTGCTCGTGGAAGGCGAGGATCTGCAGCTCGATCGAGAGATCGACCTTGCGCACGTCCACCCCGTCCGGAACGGACAGCACGGTGGGCGCGAAGTTGAGGATCGAGGTGATCCCGGCGGCCACCAGCCGGTCGCAGACCTGCTGGGCCGCGCCCGCCGGGGTGGCGATGACGCCGATCGAGACGCCGTTGTCCGTGATGATCTTCTCGAGCTCGTCGGTGTGCTGCACCGGGATGCCCGCGACCGGCTTCCCGGCCATCGCGGGGTCGGCGTCGATCAGCGCGGCGACCCGGAAGCCACGGGAGGCGAAGCCGCCGTAGTTGGCGAGCGCGGCGCCGAGGTTACCGATACCGACGATCACAACCGGCCAGTCCTGGGTGAGCCCGAGCTCCCGCGAGATCTGGTAGACGAGGTACTCGACGTCGTAGCCCACACCGCGGGTGCCGTACGAACCGAGATAGGAGAAGTCCTTGCGCAGCTTGGCCGAATTGACGCCGGCCGCGGTGGCCAGCTCCTCCGAGGACACTGTGGGCACCGAACGCTCGGAGAGAGCGGTCAGCGCACGCAGATACAGCGGTAGCCGGGCGACGGTGGCCTCGGGGATCCCTCGGCTGCGGGTCGCCGGTCGGTGAGTTCGGCCAGTTGCCACGGTGCTCCTGCGGGTAGAGCGAGGCTGCGGGCGGCCGGGTGTTTCATGACCGCCCCATCGACAGCAGGCTATGTCTTTGTGAACGCGTGCACAAAGATGGTGTCCGCTTTGTCCGAGCAAAGTGACCGGTGTCACGCGCCTTATCGAGCCAGCCGCGGAACCACTACCTGCGTCGCACCGTTCCCCGCGGGCTCGCCCGCCCCGCTGGGCCGCCGACGGGAGCACAGGCCCTCACTCCTCACCTTTTACCCCCGGACAGCAACAAAACGCCCACGATCGTAATCGACCGAGAGCCCACTTCCGAACTCGTCGGGAGCCGCTCGCCCACGGGGGCGGGCACACTTGTGGCCATGAGCCCGTTGCTGCGCCGCACCCCGCGCAAGAAGCCCACCGAGCGCACGGTCACGCTGATCGGCAAGCCCGACTGCCATCTGTGCGAAGACGCCGAGGCCGTGGTGAAGGAGGTCTGCGGCGAGCTGGGCACCCCCTGGGAGAAGAAGGACATCACCCAGGACGAGGAGCTGTACCGCGCCTACTGGGAGCAGATCCCGGTGGTGCTGATCGACGGCGAGCAGCACGACTTCTGGCGGGTGAACCCACAGCGGCTGCGCACCGCGCTCGGCGGCTGATTCCGGCCCCCGCACCGGGCCTCTTCCACTCTTGCGCGCCTCCCTTTCGCGTAACCTGAATCGGCCCGACACCCGGGCGTAACGGGATGCGCCGGAGCGCTGGCTATGCTCGCTTCATGGCCGCACTGGGATGGTTCACCCGACGTCGACAGCCCGCCACGGAGCGGAGTGTCCTCGCCGGAGAGGCATCGGCCGAGGCCGCGCGCAAGTCATCGGCCGAGGCCCCCGCACCGCAGCCCCCCGCCGAACCGGAGTTCCCCGTCGTCGGGGACGAGCGGGCCGCCGCCTTCTTCGACCTGGACAACACGGTCATGCAGGGCGCCGCGCTCTTCCACTTCGGCCGCGGCCTCTACAAGCGGCACTTCTTCCGCAAGCGCGAACTCGCCCGCTTCGCCTGGCAGCAGACCTGGTTCCGGATGGCCGGGGTCGAGGACCCGGCGCATATGGAGGACGTGCGCAGCAGCGCCCTGTCCATCGTCAAGGGCCACCGGGTCGCCGAGCTGATGTCCATCGGCGAGGAGATCTACGACGAGTACATGGCCGACCGCATCTGGCCCGGCACCCGCGCCCTGGCCCAGGCCCATCTGGACGCCGGACAGCGGGTCTGGCTGGTGACCGCCGCGCCGGTGGAGACCGCGACGATCATCGCCCGGCGGCTGGGGCTGACCGGGGCGCTGGGCACCGTGGCCGAGTCGGTGGGCGGCATCTACACCGGGCGGCTGGTCGGCGAGCCGCTGCACGGCCCGGCCAAGGCCGAGGCCGTACGGGCGCTGGCGGGGGCCGAGGGACTGGACCTGACCCGCTGCGCGGCCTACAGCGACTCCGCGAACGACATCCCGATGCTGTCGATCGTGGGCCATCCGTACGCGGTGAATCCGGACACCCGGCTGCGCAAGCACGCCCGGGAGCACGGCTGGCGGCTGCGCGACTACCGCACCGGGCGTAAAGCGGCCAAGATCGGCATCCCGGCGGCGGCCGGGGTGGGCGCGGTGGCGGGCGGCACGGCGGCCGCCGTGGCCCTGCACCGCCGGCGCCGCTGACAAAGCGGCCGGGGGCCCGTCCGGGCCCCCGGCGTCACCCCTCACCCCCTCGCTGACCTCCCGTTGAGCCTCTTCCGGAGTGCCCCGTTCGGGCGGTGCCGACCGCCTGCGTACGACCGTGACCGAGGACGGTCAAGGCTGACCGTCGATCGCGCTCCGTGACGATGCGCCCATCGATACACAGCGTCACCAACCGAACGCGCCCGCCCTGTTTCGGTCATTCCGTGGTTCCTACCCCACAGCGCCCCCGCCAGTCCCCTTACCGCCGCTTTGTCACAACACGCCACACAATCGCACAATCCACGAACGGTTCCGGTCAATTGGCGGTACGCGTTCGATACTTGATGCGTCATCAATCCATAACAGAGTGAACGGAAACGATGATTTGAGCAACTGGGTGTAGTGCCGCCTGTACGAAGCGTTATTCTCCTTAGACGCAAACCGGTACCCACGCGTCCCTACGGCGGGTGACGGTCCCGTACTGCACGTGATGGAAGCTCTGCCTCTGGGAGTCCCGTGTACCCACACGTCGGGGTTGACGCCTCGGGCCTGGCTACGCTGCGCGCAACGGTCCTCGACTGTCTGCGCGGCTTCGTCCCCACCGCGTATGCCGTCCCCGCCCTCGCCACCCCCCAGCCCGTCAGCCCAGCCGTCGGCACGGTCGACCGCCCCGGCCAGGCCGGTCCGTGCTACGCCCTGGCGGACGGCGGCGCCGCGGTCGGCAGACGCTCCCGCGGCTCCACCCCCACCGCCCGGCGCCCCGGCGCCGACAGCGACAGCCGCCGCATGATGGACCTCGTCGAGCGCGCCCAGGCCGGGGAGGCCGAGGCGTTCGGCAGGCTCTACGACCAGTACGCCGACACGGTGTACCGCTACATCTACTACCGCGTGGGCGGCCGGGCCACGGCCGAGGACCTCACCAGCGAGACGTTCCTGCGCGCCCTGCGCCGCATCGGCACCTTCACCTGGCAGGGCCGCGACTTCGGCGCCTGGCTGGTGACCATCGCCCGCAACCTCGTCGCCGACCACTTCAAGTCCAGCCGCTTCCGGCTGGAGGTCACCACCGGCGAGATGCTGGACGCCAACGAGGTCGAGCGCAGCCCCGAGGACTCCGTCCTCGAATCGCTGTCCAACGCCGCCCTGCTCCAGGCGGTGCGAAAACTCAACCCGCAGCAGCAGGAGTGCGTGACGCTCCGCTTCCTCCAGGGCCTCTCGGTCGCCGAGACCGCCCGGGTCATGGGGAAGAACGAGGGCGCGATCAAAACGCTTCAGTACCGGGCCGTACGCACTCTGGCCCGGCTCCTTCCGGACGACGCCCGCTGACCCGCCGTAGCCTCCCGGCCACGGTCCGTCCGCACGTCGGGAGGGCCCTCGGGGAGGGCGTAACCCGGGTGCTGCGCCGCTCGTTGTGGGGGATGCAGGCGCCTTGTGGTCGTACCCTGCCAGTGATCCACTCACTCGATCGGGTGGACGCGCGCATGGCACGGAACCCTCGGGTGTCCTGGGGAGTCGACCGTCACGACGAGAGGAGGTGCCGCCTGTGATCGCGAACGTATCGGCACACCGGCGGGCGAACGCCTTCGCCAAGGCCCTGGAGGCCCTGGAGGCCCTGGAGAGCAACCACCAGGCCGCCCGGGACGAGACGCCGCAGCAACAGCCAGGTTCCCCATCGGCGGAGAGCGCCGAGCGGAGACGGCTGCTGGCCCTGGCGAGCGGGCTGGGCGAGCTGCCGGCACCGACATTGGACCCGGAGGTCCGCGCCACCCAGCGGGCGCAGCTGCTCGCCGCCATGGAGGCGGCCTTCGCCGAGGGGGCGCCGCGCGTGCCCGAGCAGCGGCGCCGCCCCAGTGGCGCCCACCGGGCCAAACCCCCGGTGGCAAGATTCCGCCCCCGTTCCCGCTGGTCCAAGGGGCTGGCGGCCGGGGGGCTCACGGTCGGCGTGGCGGCGGGCGCGTTCGGCGGCGTCGCCGCGGCCAGCTCGAACGCGCTGCCGGGCGACACCCTCTATGGGTTCAAGCGCGGTATGGAAGACCTCAAGCTGGAGATGGCGGACGGCGACGCCGACCGGGGCCGGATCTATCTGGACCAGGCGTCCACGCGGATGAGCGAGGCGCGCCGCCTGATGGAGCGGACCCGCACCGGCGATCTGGACCATGACTCGCTGGGCGAGATCCGCCGGGTCCTGGCCGGGATGCGCCATGACGCCTCCGAGGGCCACCGGCTGCTGCACCAGGTCTATCAGCGCGACGGCTCGCTCGGCCCGATCCAGCAGCTGTCCACGTTCTCCCAGGCCCACCGCGACGGCTGGAGCCGGCTTCGCGAGCGGCTGCCGGTCCAGCTCATGGATGTCGGCGACGAGGTGAGCTCGGTCTTCGACGCCATAGACCAAGAGGTCGGTCCGCTGCGGGCGTTGCTGCCCACGAAGAAGGAGCAGCAGCCCCAGTCCGGCCCGCAGCCCGGCCGCGCGCCGCAGCGCGCGGGCGGGCTGGACCCGGACGACCGCACGGCGTCCGCCTCGGCCACCCCGAGCGGCAGCCACACCGACGAGAAGACGGCCCCCCGGCCGCACCCGTCGTCCTCGGCGAGCACCCACAGCCAGAGCGGCGGCCTGGTGGGCGGGGCCGGCGATCTGCTGGACCCACCGCTCGGCGGTGGATCGAGCCCCAGCCCGTCCACGGGCAAGGGCGACCCGGGCAGCAAGCCGTCCCAGCCGGACATCACCATCCCCCCGCTGCTCCCGGACCTGCTGCCGGGCCTGAGCATCGACGGCGACGACACGAGGTGAAAATGCCTTGGCGGGGTGGTGTGCGGCGCACCCCCCCCCGCCAGGTACACGTTCCTCAGAAGAACACCGACCTCCGCTGCACCAGCAACTTATAGAGCGTGTGCTGGATCGTTTCTCGTACCTGGTCGGTCAGGTTGAACATCAGCATCGGGTCGTCCGCCGCCTCCGGCGGATGCCCGTCCGTGGGGATGGGCTCGCCGAACTGGATGGTCCACTTCGTCGGCAGCGGCACCGCTCCCAGCGGCCCGAGCAGCGGGAAGGTCGGCGTGATCGGGAAGTACGGGATGCCGAGCAGCCGGGCCAGGGTCTTCGCGTTCCCCACCATCGGGTAGATCTCCTCCGCGCCCACGATCGAGCACGGCACGATCGGCGCCCCCGCGCGCAGCGCCGTCGAGACGAAGCCGCCCCGTCCGAAGCGCTGCAGCTTGTACCGCTCCGAGAACGGCTTGCCGATCCCCTTGAAGCCCTCCGGCATCACCCCGACCACCTCGCCGCGCTCCAGCAGCAACTGGGCGTCCTCGGCGCAGGCGAGGGTGTGCCCGGCCTTGCGGGCCAGCTCGTTGATGACCGGGAGCACGAAGACCAGATCGGCCGCGAGCAGCCGCAGATGGCGCTTGGCCGGGTGGTTGTCGTGCACCGCGACCTGGAGCATCAGCCCGTCCAGCGGCAGCACCCCGGAGTGGTTGGCGACGACCAGCGCGCCGCCGCTGTCGGGGATGTTCTCGATCCCCTTCACCTCGACCCGGAAGTACTTGTCGGACAGCGGGCGGAGCAGGGACATCAGCACCTGCTCGGTCAGGTCGTGGTCGTACCCGAAGTCGTCGACCTCGTAGTCCCCGGTGATCCGGCGGCGCAGAAAGTTCAGCCCGTGGGCCAGCTTGCGCTCCCAGTCGCCGCTGCCCGGGGCGGGCTTGGGCGGGTCGGGCGGCAGGGGCGGCACGGCCGCGGCCGCCGTCTGGGGGCGCTGCTCGAGCGCCTCGTCGCGCTGCTGGGGTACGGGCTTGAGCGAGCCCTGGGAGCGGCCGCCGCGGCCCAGCCGGGGGACCTTCCTCCGGGACGACCGGGGTTCCTCACCGAACGGAATGACCTTGGCGTCCGCCATGGTGGTTGCGCTCCTTAAGGCTGGGCGCCGGCGGGCAGCAGCGCGGCGAGCCGATCGATGGTACGGGCGAGGGTCTCGGGCGGGAGCAGCCCGGGGCCGCGGCTGTGCGCATAGTCCGCGAGGGCGCCGGCGGTGGTGTGCTCGGGTTCGAATCCCAGGGTCTCGCGCATCTGGGTGGTGGCCACGACCCGGCCGTGGGTGAGCAGCCGGATCTGCTCGGGCGAGAAGTCGGTGATGCCGAGGGACCTCAGCGCGGTGCGGGCCCAGCGCAGGGTGGGCAGCAGCAGTGGCAGGGTCGGGCGGCCGAGCCGCCGGGCGGCCTGGGAGAGCAGCAGCACCCCGTCTCCGGCGATATTGAACGTGCCGCTGTTGAGCGTGGACCGGCGCGGCTCGGAGGCCGCGATCCGCAGCACCTCGATGGCGTCCTTCTCATGGACGAACTGCAGCCGCGGGTCGTAGCCGATGACGGTGGGCAGCACGGGCAGCGCGAAGTACTCGGCGAGCGGGGAGTCCGCGCACGGCCCCAGGATGTTGGCGAAGCGCAGCACGCACACCGCGACATCGGGGCGGCGCCGGGCGAAACCGCGGACATAGCCCTCGACCTCGACGGTGTCCTTGGCGAAGCCGCCGCTGGGCAGGGATTTGGGCGGGGTGGTCTCGCTGAAGACGGCGGGGTCGCGGGGCGCGGAGCCGTACACATTGGTGCTGGACTTCACCACCAGCCGCTGCACCGACGGGGCCTTCTGGCAGGCGCCGAGCAGCTGCATGGTGCCGATGACATTGGTCTCCTTGACCGAGGCGCGATTGCCGCGCGCACCCAGCGGAGTGCCGTTGATATCCATGTGGACGACGGTGTGGACGCCGTATTCGGCGAGCAGTTTCCCGATCGTGGGATGACGGATATCGGCCCGGACGAAGTCGGCGCCGCCGAGGTGGTGTTCGGGCGGTACGGCGTCCACGCCGATCACCCGCTCCACATCGGATTCGCGCTGTATGCGCCGGACGAAACGGCCTCCCAGCCGACGAGCGACTCCGGTGACGAGCACGACCTTTCCCAAGATCAGCGCCTTCCTTCCCACCCTCGTCCGAGCTGGGCTGTGCCGAACACCGTAACCGCTCGATCTTGCCCTGTGATGACCACTCGCCGCGCGGTACGACGTTTTAAGCCGGGGCCAAAGGGGCGAACGTGGCTTCAGACCGGTGCCGCCCACGCACCGCAGCCCTCCCACCGGTGGTGGAAGGGCTGCGGGACGAACACAGCGTCGCTTGCTTACTTCTTGTTGCGACGCTGGACGCGCGTGCGCTTGAGCAGCTTGCGGTGCTTCTTCTTGGCCATCCGCTTGCGCCGCTTCTTGATAACAGAGCCCACGACTACCCTCGCTCACTTCGAATCACTCGGTGCGGGGCGTCCGAGCCCACACGACCTACATCGGGCCAGCCTACCCGGCACCGAGCGAACCACGTAATCCGAGGGTCCTCCCCAGGCCCGGAAACGGCCTAGGCGGACTCCACCCCCACATACGATTCGCGGAGGTATTCATGAACCGCTTGCTCTGGGACCCGGAAAGACCTGCCCACCCGGATCGCCGGCAGATGACCACTGTGCACCAATCGGTACACGGTCATCTTGGACACTCGCATCACCGAGGCGACTTCCGCCACGGTCAGAAACTGAACCTCGTTCAGAGGCCGTTCGCCAGCAGCCATGACAACACCTGAACCTTCCGCACATGTCGGGCACCGGCTTCCCCTCCGGTGACTCCTGGTCGCATGCGCGCTCCACCCCAGGTTAGGGGCGGGTGATGCAAGTGGGGAAGAGGAGTAGCGATCGGACGCCTACTGTGACAGACACGCTCGATTGAGTACATAGCGAGTAATCGGCCGGTAGTAACCAGACCGCACACCGTCATCAAGCGGAACGGCGACGGACACCCGCCCCTCGGCCTCCCCGACGAACAGCGCGGGGTCGTCCGTGTCACCGAGACCGATGGCCTCAAAGCCCAGCTGACCTGCTCCGCAGACCCACCCGTGGTCCCCGATGACGAGCCCCGGCAGAGGCCCGCCGGACTCCGCGGCCCGGCCCAGGGCGACCCGAACCGGGAGCGGCGAATGGCTGTGGGCGCCCGGCTCACTCGCGGTCGGGCGAGCGCCGGGCGCCCGCACCATCGCGACACCTCGTACGTAGGCGAGCCGGTGAGTACGTACGCCAAACCGCGTCGTTATGTCGATACATCTACCCCGTGCGGGAGTGAGGACACGGCAACCCGCCGCCGAGAGCGCCGACGCCAACGCGGCGTAGAAGCCGAGGAGACGGTGGGGATGGCCGGTGCCGAGGAGTACCGGGAGCCGGTCTCGGGCGGCCCCGCGCAGCCGGTCCGCGAAGGCGTCCAGCGCGGCGATCGTCAGCTCCGGATCGATCACATCCGGCCCCGAAACTTTGGCCGGATCGATCGAAACCCCGCATTTCTCACCCATCAGGCCGAGCAATTCCATAAAGGACCAGTCGTATTCGGGCTCCAGCCCGAGCAGCACCCGAGGGTCCCGGGCCGCGAAGAGCCGATAGCGGCGCAGGCTCTCCTCCCGGCTCGTCGCCACGGGACCGGCGAGCCGCGCCGCCAGCAGATGCGCACGCAGCGCCGCGGTACTCGACACGCCACCGATGCTGGCGGACGGAGCCCGTGGGCCGCCCGGATACGCGGGCAGACCCCACGGTTGGCGTAACGGCCACGTGGCCGCGGCCGTGGTTCGGACCCCGCCCAGCCGTGGTACGGGGCGTTCCACGGGGCTTCCGTTCCACGGGGCTTCTACGGCAGCAGCCCGCGGTGCGGGAAGACCGCCCGGCGCGTCGCCAGGATCGCCTGGTCCAGCCGGTCCGCGGGGTCGTACCCGGCCTCGTGGAAGTCCTGCCAGACCGGCTCCCGCCCGTCCGTCATCCGCCGCGGCGCGTCCATCCGGGTCCGCCGGTACACCTCCTGCCGCCACTCCTCCGGCACCGGCGTGGTGGCCTCCACCGGCCGCCCGGCCGCGATCGCGACCAGATGCGTCCAGGACCGCGGCACCACGTCCACCACCGCGTAGCCGCCGCCCCCGAGCGCCATCCAGCGCCCGTCCGCGTGCTCATGCGCCAGCCGGTGACAGCTCTCGGCGACCGCCCGCTGCGCGTCGACGGTCACCGCCAAGTGGGCCAGCGGGTCCTCGACATGGGTGTCCGCGCCGTGCTGGGTCACCAGCACCTGCGGGCGGAACGCCGCCAGCAGCTCCGGCACCACCGCGTGGAAGGCCCGCAGCCAGCCCGCGTCCGAGGTCCCGGCCGGCAGCGCCAGATTGACCGCCGAGCCCTCGGCGCCTTCCCCGCCTGTCTCCTCCGGCCAGCCGGTCTGCGGGAACAGCGTCCGGGGGTGTTCGTGCAGCGAGATCGTCAGCACCCGCGGATCGTCCCAGAACGCCGCCTGCACCCCGTCCCCGTGGTGGACGTCCACATCCACGTACGCGACCCGCTCCGCCCCCAGCTCCAGCAGCCGCGCGATCGCCAGCGCCGCGTCGTTGTAGATGCAGAACCCGGACGCGCCCCGGGGCATCGCGTGGTGCAGCCCGCCCGCGAAGTTCACCGCGTGCAGCGCCTCCCCGCGCCATACGTCCTCGGCCGCGCCCACCGACTGCCCGGCGATCAGCGCGGACGCCTCGTGCATCCCCGCGAAGGCCGGATCGTCGATCGTCCCGAGGCCGTACGAGCCGTCCGCCGCCTCCGGGGCGGCCGAGGCGCGCCGTACCGCCTCGATGTACTCCTGCCCGTGGACCAGGCGCAGCGTCGACTCCCCGGCCGGCTTGGCGGCCACCACCCGGACCGCCCGGTCCAGCCCGAACGCCCGCACCAACCCCATGGTCAGCGCCAGCCGCACCGGGTCCATCGGATGCCCGGCGCCGAAGTCGTATCCGGTTACTTCCTCATCCCACATCAACTGTGCGCGGCCGCTCATGCCCGTCACCGTATCCGGCTGGTACAGGGCTGAACGACCTCGCATACCGGATCGTCATCAGCACGAGCGCCATCGGCACCAGCATCGCCACACGGTAGTTCCACGCCCCGCCCAGCGCGCCGACGAGCGGGGAGCCGATCAGGAAGCCCACGTAGTTGAAGATGTTGAGGCGCGCGACGGCGACGTCGGACGCCCCGGGGAAGAGCCGCCCCGCGGCCGCGAAGGTCTGCGGCACCAGCACGCACAACCCCAGCCCCAGCAGCGTGAACCCGGCCATCCCCAGCCATGCCCCGGGCGCCGCCGCGACCACCGCGAAGCCGCCGCCCGCGAGCAGCGCCCCGGCCCGGACCACGGCGACCGCCCCGAAGCGCCGCACCCCGAGGTCGCCGAAGGAACGGCCGAGGAGCGTGGTGACCATATAGACGTTGTACGGGACCGTGGCCAGCTGCTCGGAGCTGTGCAGCACGTCCTCCAGATACTTGGCGCTCCAGTTGGAGACGGTGGAGTCGCCGATGTAGGCGAAGGCCATGACGAGACAGAGCGGCAGCAGTGCCCGCATGCCCACGGTGGTCTCGTTCCGCACCACTTCGGTCGGCTCGGCGCCCCGGTGGTCGACGTACCAGCGGCTGGCGATCAGCGCGACGGGCACCAGGGTGGCCACGAGCGGCGCGTAGAGCGTGGGCAGCGGCAGATCCCAGTGCGCCCCCACCCAGGCGAGCGAGGCCCCGGCGATCCCGCCCAGGCTGTACGCGCCATGGAAACCGAGCATGATGCTGCGCCCGTACGCGCGCTGGAGGCTCACCCCCAGCATGTTCATCGACGCGTCGAGCGCCCCGACCGTCAGCCCGAACACCGCGAGCGCCGCGGCGAGCTGCCACACCGTGGTCCCCGATCCGGCGGACAGCAGGGCGAGGGAGACGATGGGCTGCACCAGGCGGAGGACCAGCCCCGGACGCATCCGCTTGACGAGATGCTCGGTTCCGACGCTGCCCACCCCGGCGAGGATCGGCACGGCGGCCAGGAAGAGGGGCAGCAGCCCATCGGATATCCCGTACCGGTCCTGGAGCGCGGGTATGCGCGTCACCAGCAGAGCGAAGATCGCGCCCTGGACGAAGAAGCTGATGGCCAATGAGGCCCGGCCTTGCCGAAGCCGGCGGCTCGGACGCGAATCCGTCATGGCCGTGGAGCGTACGGCCCTGGGCTACTTGTGGGTAGAGGTGAGCAGTCCTCGCAGTTCGGCCATCTCCACGAAGAGGCCCCGGGCCGCGGCGAGTTTGGCGGCCGGTGTCATGGCCGTGTAGCCGTACACATCCATCCCGGCGGCCAGGGCGGCCTGGACCCCGAGCGGGCTGTCCTCGACGACGGCACAGCGCTCGGGCACGACGCCCATGCGCTCGGCGGCGTGGAGGAACAGATCCGGGGCGGGCTTGCCCCGGCCCACGTCCTCGGAGCTGAAGATGCGGTCCTCGTCGAAGAGGTCGTACAGCCCGGTCGTACGGAGGGCGACGCGGATCCGCTCATGGCTTCCGGATGAGGCGACGCAGTACGGGACGCCGTCGGCCCGCAGCTTCTCCAGCACCTCGGCCACACCCGCCACCGGCCGCAGCTCGCGGCGGAAGGCGTCGAAGACCCGGCCGTGGAAGGTGGTGTCGAAGTCGGGCGGAAGCCGCCGGCCCGAGCGCTCGAGGACCAGGTCGTGGACGCGATGCATGGCGGAGCCCATGTAGTCGCGTATGGAGTCCTCGTAGCTGGTGGGGTGCCCCAACTCGGTGAGATAGGCGGCGAGCAGCCGGTTGGAGATGGGCTCGCTGTCGACGAGCACTCCGTCGTTGTCGAAGATGACCAGGTCATAGCGCATGTGGTCAGCCTACAAACAGAAATGCGAAAAGCCCGGTTGCGAGCCAAAGCTCCCAACCGGGCTTTTCGTAAAGT
>NZ_JANIAA010000057.1 GCF_024505145.1 Streptomyces rugosispiralis
CTAAGGGAGTCGACGACATGCCCCCCGTCCAGGCCACCGCACCCACACGCGTCACAACCGCCCCGGCGATCGCGTCGCGCTCAAAGGCATGGGGACTGACATCGATCCTCATGCTTCTCTACCTGATCGACTACGGCGACAAGGCGCTCCTCGGTATCGCGGCCCAGCCCCTGGCTTGGGCTACTCCCGTCTCAAGGCGGGAACGATGTCCGGAATTCCGAGCATGGTCGCCCTGGTGGCCCTGTTTGGAACCTCCGTGGGCACGGAGCAACTGGCCGGGACGCTGGGGGTGTTCACGCGATGCCGTGCTCAACGATGGCCAGGCGCTTGGGGCACCCGCTCAGCGGGGGAGGCAAGACTCCATGGACGACCGGCTGCCGACCGTAAAGAGGCGGGCATGGACCGCATCTGGACGCCGGTGCGCGGATATGCTTCGTACCTGGGAAGGCGTCACCCCGCGGTCAGGCCGGACAGCCGAAACGGCCCGCCGGACAATCCGACGGGCCGTCGCGAAAGGTCGAGGGCAACGGCCAGGTCAAAGGAGCGAAATCAGCGGTGCTGACGCCGGCCCCGCTCCGAGCGGCCGCGATGGGTTTCCGAACGGCACACGCGGAAACTGCCTTCTCGCTGGAACAGAAGTAGCCTTATGCAGGCTCTGTCATCCCAGTTCAGACGGAGTCTTCGCTTTCCGCTCAAGATGTGGACACCGCGGCAGGTGCGTCAGGGCGTTGCGGCGTCGCGCTCGACGAGCTGGAACTGAATCCCCTCCGAGGTGTCGGGCCGGGAAAAGGCATTGAGGTTGCCGTCGATCGCCACGGGCTGAGGAGCGACGAATTCGACGCCGATGCCACGAAGCGTCTGCATGATCTCGGTGATGCTGTCGTCGACCTCGACTGCGATGTGCTCGATGCGAGCCTTGTCGCCGACGCGGTCGCCGAGACGGCGTCGACGGGCCTCGCTGGTGGTGGGCTCGATGAGCTCGATACGAGCCCCGTCACCCACCCGGTAGAACGCGGCTTTTACCTCGCGTTCGGGCAGCTCGCGTTCGAACTCGAGGTTGAGACCGAGGCTTTCAAGGAATTTCTTCGCGCGGAGCAGGTCGTGGACCACGACACCGATGTGGTCAATGCGCTTGAGCATGCGCGTGTGGGTCCCTTCAGGAGGTCTGCGATGCGATGGGGTTCGGGGCGGCCTGGGTGCGGTGCAGTTGGGCAGCCGTCAGAATCAGAATGACCACCAGGAAGAGCCAGCCGACCGGGTAGCCGGTGGCGCCGACGAGCGCGCCGAACAACGGTGGCATGGTGGCGGCGATGATCTGATTCAGGGTGATCGCGAAGCTGATCGTGGAGGCGACCGCATGCTGGGGGGCGATGTCGGTGATCTGTACGAGGTAGAGCGGGTACCAGCCGACGCTGAGCAGGCCCAGCAGCGTGCAGAGCGTGTAAGCGAGCACGCGGGGCGAGCCGGGGGTCAACACGCTGAGTGCGGTGAGCGGGATCGCGGAGAAGGCGAGAAGCCACTTCAGCGAGCGCATCCGCATGCCGGGCCAGAGACGGTCACTGATCCAGGCGAGACCGATCCGGCCGGCGATCCCGGCAGCCTGGGCCACCGAGTACATGAAGCCGGCCGTGACGATCGGGATGCGTAGGTGATCGTTGAGGAAGATCAGGATCTGCACGGAGAACACGTACTGGAACGCGGCCAGGGCGAGTCCGGCGATGAGAAGCGAGCGGACGGCCCTGTCGCGCACGAGGCCGAGGATCAAACGGCGCAGGTTCACCGGCGTCTTTCGCGCACTCGTCGTGGCGTCACCCGTCTGGCGGTAGCAGGTGGCGAAGACCACGCCCCCGAGGATGCCGGCCGCTCCCTGGACGACCATGGCTGCGGTCCAGCCGCGGTGCAGGGCGACGGCGGGCAGGATCGCCCCGGCGATGGAGGCGCCGATCGGCAGACCGGCTTGGCGTATACCGGTGGCCATACCTCGTAGGCCGGGTTCGAACCACCGGGTGATGGCTCGCTGCCCGCCAGGCAGAATGGATCCGTAGAAGGCGCCCATCACCAGGATGAACAGCAGCAGCACAGGGTAACTGCGACCCGCGGCCGCGGCGATGAACGCCGTGACGCCCATGGCGATCATCGTAAGAGAGACGACCCAGCGCTCTCCGTAGCGGTCGATGGCCCGCCCGATGATCAGCATCGAGGCGATCGGCCCCGCCTGGATCGCCGTGGCTGCGAGAGCGGCGGTGGCCGCGGACAGGTGGTAGGTGTTCTTCCAGAACGGCAGCAGGACGCTGACGCCGGAGTAGACGATCGAGCCGGAAGTCAGCGCGGTGACGGCGACGGCGAGCACGACCCACTTGTACGAGCCCGCTGAGTGGGCGGCTCGCTCGGCGGGCGCCGCCTCGCCGACCTCTTGCGCGGTCACGCGCCGGGCTCCGATTGCCTGGAGGCCAGGTTCCCCAGCTCGGCCAACAGCGGGATGTTCATCAGGTTCAGCAGGACGAGGTTCTGGCTCGTGGGGTTGTCGAAGTGGTGCAGCGACCAGGCCGGGACGAGCAGAAGGTCCCCGAGGCCCAGATCGGTTGTCTCGCTGGTGTCGTGGAAGGTGACGGTGCCGGTGCCGGCTTGCACGACGAACAGGTGATACCAGGTATGCGCGTGCGGGGTGGTGTTCTTCCCAGCGGGGATGACCTGATAGGCGACGGCGACATCACGGATGATTTCGGCGCTGCCGTTCGGCAGGGACAGGGCGAGCGTGCCGCGTTCGGGCTGCTCCGTGTCGCTGAGCCGGCCGGAGGTGTCCGCCCACCGCCACACCACCGGCTCGGGCAGCGGGGTGTCGTAGCGCTTTTTGAAGTCAGGGTATGGAAACTGACTGCCGCTGCCGATCGGCACGGGAATCATCCTCCTCGAGGATCGTGAGTCGCTGCCACATGTCGCACACGGCGGCGTTCGCCTCGTCCGTGAATCGCGACTTCTGACCGTCCCTGGGCAGGTAGTACGTGTAGTACCGGGGCCCTTCGACGGGGTATCCGACAGCCCATACACCTGTGAGCGGCGTCCCGTCCCTGGAGATGACGCGGCCGCTGGGCGTGATGTCCACACCGCCCGGCTCGTAGGAGCCGTTGCTGTAGGGACGGATCAAACCGCGGGCCAGCAGGCGGGCGGTCAGCGGGGAACTGTCCGTCTCGGGGTGGAACAAGTCCAGGCGCGCCGCCACCAATGCGTCGGCGTACCGGACGGCAGGGCCGTTGGTGAATTCGGTTTCAACGGTGAACCGGGCCGTCTCGGGGTCGGGGATGATACGGCAGCCCGGTCCGCCGGCCAGATCGACCACACCAGCGTTCATCAGGGCGAGAAGTTCGTAGTTGCGGCGGCGGGGTGGCCCGAACGAGATCCTGTTCATGAGCGGCACCCAGCGGGTGTTGAACACCCGATGCGAATCCGGTGTCAGGCCGGAGAATTCGACGGCCTCGCGCAGGCTGGCGCGGATGTCCCGGATGGCGTCGGTGGCGGCTTTGACAGGGCTCGTCAGGTTGCCTTCCTCGGCGTGCTCCAGGTCCTCGGTGACGAACGCCGTGAAGAAGGCGCGGAAGGCGTCCAGATCCCTGAAGCTCTTGCCGGCCAGCGGGTCGACGATGGCGTCGACGGCGGCCTGATCGGCCGCTGTGAATTCGTACCGGTCGGGCCGGATATGACGTTGCTCCAGCGTGGAGCGGTAAACGTAGCCCATTTCCCGACGTAGTAGCGGCACGGCTGCCGCCTCGAAGTCGAGCTGCGCGCTGCCGCGCTTCCGCCTCGCGTGCTCACGTAAACCGCGTATGGCCTCGAGGGTTAAGAAGTGCGGCTGGTAGGCGCCGGCGAGGCCCTTCTGGTTGATGCCGCGTGCGGCGGCGGGCAGGCACTGACGGGAGAACAACAGGATGCTCGGCTCGCGCCCGCACGGTATGTAGCGCATGTCGTGGCCGTCGCCCTCGAAACGTCCGCCCCTGCCGATGGTGAGGTGAGCGATGACGTCGTGGGCGGTCAGCCCGAAACCCTGCACGGCCACCGTGGCCCCGGGAGCGATGCGCCCAAGCTTGTCGACCGGATAGCAGTCCGCCAGGTAGGCGAGGCGGTCATTGCGGCCCTGGTGTTCGCTGACGAAATTCTCGAACCGGATGTCCTCGTCACTGGGGGTGCGCCGGGAGTGCCCGGTGGCGAGGAACACGAAATCGGAGGGAATCTCGTAGCCGTTCTCGGTCCGCACCACGTACCTGCCGGACGGGGAGAGCTCCTCCATGTCGATGGCGCGAGCCCGGTGGTGCACCACTCGCACGCTCGTGGGCAGCGAGCTGAGGGTGTGGTCGGACGCGAAGGAGAGATACTCGCCGAGCAAGCTGCGCGGCAGGTAGTCGTGTGGCCCGATCGGCTCCCCGCCTGCCTCGCCCGTGCGGTAGTAGCCACCCGCGAAGCGGCGGTAGCCAACCTGCTGGGCCCAATCGGTGAACGACGGGCCGCCACCGCCGGGGAACATGGTGAGCTGGCTGGCGAGCGTGTTGGTGAGCAGATGGTCGGGCTGCCGGCTGGAGTGTGCCCCCTGCCCGGTGTCGCCGGGGTCGACAAGGTGGACGTCCAGCTCAACGCCCTCGGGGAACTGCTGGGCTCGCCGGGCGATGTGCTGGAGGATGCCGAGGCCGCGCGGCCCCAGCCCGATGATCGTGACCTGAACAGCCCTCACGAGATCACCCGCTCGCGCAGTTCCAGCGCCGCCGGGTCGGTGTACGGGGCTGTGGGTTCCTCGTGCAACCGCACCCAGCGGGGGTCGTCCTCCACCTGGGGGAAGCGGGTGGCGACTTGAGGATCATGACCGGGGATGATGTGGTCGACGCCGTCCGCCAGAGCTTCGACGGTCTCGTACGCCTCGACCATGGAGGCGAGGTGGTCGAGGATCGGGAACGGGGCCCGGCGACGGATGTTTGCCCACAGATGCGACGAATCGCTCGCCAACACGACCCAGCCGCGCTTCGTGTGAACGCGTACCACTTGAAGGCCGGGGGTATGTCCAGGGGCCGGGTGCACCTCGACGCCGGGCACAATCGTAGCCGGGCCCTGGTGCAGGGTGAGGCGCTCGTCGAACAGCAGCCGCATCGCCGCGTTCACATCCTCCGCCTCGAAGGGGCGGCGGGGTGCGGCATGGCGCATGGCGCGGCCGGTGCAGAACGCGAGTTCCGGTTCCTGGAGATGAACGCGAGCCGTGGGGAAGGCGGCGAGGTGACCGGCGTGGTCCCAGTGCATGTGCGTGATCAGCAGATGCGACACGTCGGTGGGATCCGTGCCGAGACCGGTCAGGGCCTCGACGGGGTCGTGAAGTTGCTCGCGGCCGCGCCGCGCACCCGTGTGCGCGGTGAACCCGGTATCGACGACGATCACCTGATCCTGACCTCGGATGACCCAGATGTAGAAGTCGAAGCCGGCCGGAGTGTCGGTGGCGCAGGGGTCGTCGGCGAACAGGAAGTTCTCTCGCGCGAGTCGCCCCGTCTGAGTCCCGAACCTGAGCGCGAGAAGTTCGTGGGTCGGCGGCCGGTTCATGCGCCCACCACCGTCAGTTCGCGAGCCTCGGGCGCCGGGAGCGCCAGTTCGTCCTCGAAGAAGAACTTCTCCGCCCCGAACGCAGGGATGAGCTGGTCGAACCAGGTCGCGTCCGGATCGTACTTCGCGTAGAACGGCCGGCGCGCCCAGTCCGCATGACGCCCCTGAAGGAGCTGAAGGGCGAACACCTTCTCGCCGCGGATGGTGGGGGTGCCGTCGATGAGAACCTTGCCCGGAAACGCGCTCATCGACGGGCCGCGCACGGTGCGGGCGAGGCCGGAGACCCGCTGGTATGCGTCGCGGAAGATCTCGTACGCCCTCACCAGGGGAATCTCGAAGTAGGCGCGGGCGCCGGTGTCGCGTTCGACGAACATGTAGTACGGGATGGCGCCCAGCCGCACCCCGGTCGTCCACAGCTCCCGCCACGCCTCGGCGTTGTCGTTGATGTGCCTCAGCACCGGCGACTGGAGGCGCGTGTTCGCACCTGTGGCGATGATCCGCTTCAGGGCGGTCTGCGCGATGTCGGGGCGCAGCTCGGCGGGGTGGTTGTAGTGGCCCATGATCGCCAGGTGCTTACCAGCGGTGACGACCCGCTCGAACAGCCGGATGAGTTCGTCGGCATCCCGGTCGGTGACGAACCTCTGGGGCCAGTAGGCGACCGATTTGGTGCCGATCCGGATGTTCTGGATGTGTTCGAACTCCGGTGCCAGGAGCGGTTCGATATAGCGGGCGAGAGTCTTCGTCCGCATGATCAGCGGGTCGCCGCCGGTGATCAGGACGTCGGTGACCTCCCGGTGGCGAGCGAGGTAGGCGGTCAGGCCCTGGGCGTCCTCGGCGGCGAAGGCGAGTTCGCCGTCGCCGACGAACTGCGGCCAGCGGAAGCAGAACGTGCAGTAGGCGTGGCAGGTCTGCCCGTGTTTGGGGAATAACAGCACTGTCTGGGAGTATTTGTGCTGCATCCCTGGCACTTCCTCGCCGCCCAACTCGGGTATGTTGTGGGTTTGCTGGCCGGCCGGGTGGGGGTTCATCCGCGCGCGGAGCTTCCCCGTGTGAAGCGCGATCTGTCCCGTGTCGCCAGCGGCGATGACATCCCGCAGGGTGGCGTAGTCGGTGTCGTCCAGCATGGCCCGGTGGGGGAAGTTCAGCCGGAAGATGGGGTCGTCCGGGATGTTGTCCCAGTTGATGAGTTCGTCGAGCACGTACTGATTGGTGCGGAACGGGAGAACTTGGGAGACCACAGTGACGGCCTCGCGGAGTTCCCCAGGCACCCGTCCCCATTGCGGGGCGCGTTGAATTGTTTTGCCATTGTAGGGCGTGAACTTGCCGACACTCAATTCGAATCCCTTTCCCTGTTCGAAACCGAGCGGTGTGGGCGGGCGTCCAGCTCTCACTTATGAGCGAAGTTGGTCACCGGGCATACCGTCCGGCGCACCGCGATCCTGCTTGAACAATGAGGCACCTGTCGCGGCCGCAAGTGATCGTGAGTGCGACTGGCGTAAGCCCGCCATGGGGCAAAGGGTGTAATCCAGCACCAATCGGTGCTCCGTCCTCGACGTAAATACAACAAGGCCGGGCGTGGCCCGGCCTTGTTGCGCTCGTTGCGCTCGTTGTCGAATGTGATCGCTGGTTCAGCGGTAAGTTGGGTGAACGATCGCGGTGGCACCGTAAGCCATCGCGACCTGGTCGACGCTCACTGGCAACTACCGTGCGAATCGCCGAATTTACTGTTGGGCGCGCTTTTCGTGGAGGATGCCGAGATCGCGTAGCAGGTAGCCGGCGTGGAGCCGGTTGTGGGCGCCGATGCGGCGCAGAACTGCGGCCAGGTGTCGCTGGAAGGTGCGTAGGGAGATACCGAGACGCTTGGCGACAACCTTGTCGTCGTAGCCCTCGATGAGCAGTTCCACGATCGCCGTCTTCATCTCCTCCGAGCTGAACAGCATCTGTTCCCGCTCATAGGCGAGCGGGAATGGCAGGGCTTTTTCCCAAGCCCGCTCGAAGGCGCCGATCAGGAAGTGGACCACGCTCGGATCACGTATGAGCAACGCGCCTTTGGGGTTTCCAACCAGCTCGACGAGGGCGACTTCGCGATCGAAGACGATGAGCTGCATGAACACTTGTGTAACAACGCGGACTTCGGCGCCGTGCTCGACAAGCAGCGAGACGTGGTCGACGGTGGGCTGATGAAACTGCGCCGTGTACTGATGGAGCGTACGCGTGCTTACACCACGCTCAAGCACGCCTACGGCACGGTCCGTTGCCTCCTTGAGGACGGGGTCGGGGCGAGGACCGCCAGGTTGAGAGACGAGGATCTCCCTGGTGGCGCGGGCCGAGAGTTCGGACACGGTCAGGCGGACGGCATCCACATTGTCGAGTCGGTGCAATGAGTGTTCCCTTACGTCTTTCATGACGCTTTTCTCGTAGACGGGAAGCAGATCCACCAGTTGCGCGCTCACTTCGTTGATCGTCGTCTGCCGTTCGCGCAGTTCCCGGATCGCCGGCAAGAGAAGTTGGGTGAAGGCGGTGGCCGGCGCCACGGGTACGAGGCGAACGGGGTCGCCGGGCTTGCCGGTGAGCACCTTGAGCTGGAGCAGCCTGTCGATCGCCTGTCCGGCCTCGTCGGGCGAGGCGGCCGCAAGTTGCAGGAGTTCGTTGCGGGAGACGCTTTCCCGGGCTGCCGCAAGGGCGTACAGAGTGACCATCAGACGACTGTCAGCATTGGTGGTTTTGTCGGCGTCCAGGTTTGTGGGGCACGTGGACATGACTATGTTCCCCTTTCGGGAATTGAAGACCGTTCTGATAAATCAACAAGATCACCAACAGCCACTAACGGCGCAAGAGCGCGAAACCGTCACTTGCAAAACGAAAAATCGGCCGCCTGGAAATCGCCCGCCTGGAAATCGGCCGACGAGACCGACTCGGCGAATCCCTCCAGGATCGAGCGGTATTGCGGATCGGCCGACATCAACCCTGCGCTTGTCGAATACCTCATTCGTGCAGGTCACGCGTCATGCATGTATTCGTGGAGGATGCCGCCAAGGCGGCGGCAGCGTCCAACAGGGCGGGGCTTCCGGAGACCTCGTATGTGACGGGCATCACACCCGGGGGAAAACCTGGCGTTCGTGTCTGGCGTCTTGCGGGTGTGAGATCAGTCAGGAAGACATCGGGCGAACTGGACGAGGAGCATCTCGTCCGGCTGGTGGCCAGAGGCGACCGTGCCGCGTTCGAGGAGCTGTACCGGCGTACGTCGCCGTGGATGGCGGTGCGGCTGCGCCGCCGCTGTGCGGACGAGCAGATCGTCGCCGAGGTCATGCAGGAGACGTATCTGGCGGTGTGGCGCGCGGCGGGTGCGTTCATCGGGGCCGCGGCTGGGGGATCCGCCGTCGGCTGGCTGTGGACGATCGCGGCGCGTCGGCTCGTCGACGCGTTCCGGCGCAGGGCCCACCACGCGGAGCCGCCGCCCACGGCCGCCCCGCGGTCCATGGCGCCCGCCGCCGAGGAGGAGGCGCTCGCGGCGACCGTCGGCGGTGAGGTCGGGGACGCGCTGCGGCGCCTCGCGCCGGAGCTCAGACAGGTACTGCAGGCCATGGTGCTCGACGGGCTGTCCGTCCGGGAGACCTCTGTCCTGCTGGGATTGCCCGAGGGCACGGTCAAGACCCGTGCCCGCCGGGCCCGGATCGAGATGCGGAAGGCACTGGCATGAGTGTGGAACACGCGTCGATTCGGATCATCGACGGTTACGCGCGCGGCGACACGGACCTCGCCGCCGACGAGGTGTGGGCCCTGGAGGCCCATCTGGAGATGTGCCGGGTGTGCCGCGACCGGCTGTCGGCCTCCGTCGCGGCGCAGGCGCCCGCCGTCGCGGCGCTGGTCGGCACGGTGTGGTCCGACCTCGAACCCCAACTCGTCGGCACCGCCCCGGTACCGCGTCGACGGCGCTGGTCGGCGCGGCTGTCGAAGTGGATGACGCCCGTGATGGTGCCGTGGCTGGCCATGGTCGTGGGGGTGACGCTGCTCGCGCTGCTGCTCGACCTGGCCGACACCGGCTCCGGCGAGGTGTCGCTGGTGCTGCTGTTCTCCCCGGTCCTGCCCGTGCTCGGCGTCGCGGCGTCGTGGTCGCGCGGTCTGGACCCGGCGTACGAGCTGACGGCCTCCGCGCCGAGGGCGGGACTGTACCTGGTGCTGCGGCGTACCGCGTCCGTGCTCGCCGTGGTCGTCCCCGCGTTGCTGCTGGGCGGATGGGTGACGGGGGTGACGGCCGCGCAATGGCTGCTGCCCTGCCTGGCCTTCACCTCGACGACCCTGGCGCTCGGCGGTGTCGTCGGTGTGACCCGTGCCGCCGCCTGGCTGGTGGCCGGATGGGCCGTTGTGATCGTGGCACCGACCCTGGCCGCCGGCCGTACGACCTTCGCCCTGGCGACGGACGGTCTGCCTGTGTGGGGGCTGATCCTCGCGCTCGGCATCGGTGTCGTGATCGCTCGCAGGGGCGCGTATTCCGTGCTGGGAGCCCATCGTTGACCATGAGAAAGGAACACCCCATGATGCCCGCGGTGAGCGCGGCCGACATCGCACCGACGCCCTACGCCTGGGAGATCCGGGCCACCGGGCTGAAGGTCAGGGTCGGCAGAAACCACATGGCCGTCGACGGGCTCGACCTGTCGCTGGGCACCGGCGTACACGGCCTCCTCGGCCCCAACGGGGCGGGCAAGAGCACCCTCATCCGGGCTCTGGCCACCGTACTGCGCCCCGCCGAGGGCAACCTGGAACTGCTCGGCGAGTCCGCGGGCGGCAGAGGCGAGCACCGTGCGCTGCGCCGACGGATCGGCTACCTGCCGCAGGAATTCGGCTACTACAAGCGCTTCACGGTCCGCGAGTTCGTCGAGTACATGGCGTGGCTGAAGGAGGTGCCCAAGGCGGACATCCCCGCGGCGGTGCAGCACGCCGTGGAGCGGGTGGGCCTGGCCGACCGTGCCGACAAGCGGATGAAGACCCTGTCCGGCGGCATGGTACGGCGGGTGGGCATCGCCCAGGCCATCGTCAACGACCCGTCGATCCTGCTGCTGGACGAGCCCACGGCCGGCCTGGACCCGGCGCAACGGCTGCGCTTTCGCGAACTGCTGCAGGAATTGGGCAAGGACACCTGTGTGGTCGTCTCGACCCACCTCGTGGAGGACGTGGCCGCCGCCTGCACCGACGTGGTGCTCTTCGCCGAGGGCCGGCTGGTCTTCCAGGGCACCCCGGAGGACCTGGCCGGGGCGGGCGACCCCGAGCACGTGGGCGACAGCCCGCTGGAGCGCGGCTACGCGGCACTGCTGCTGGGCCCCGGCCGGGGAAGGGGCGCCTGGTGAATACGCGTGTCCTGCGAACCGAGCTGAAGCGCTCCGTCGCCCCCTGGGCCGGCGCCGTGGTCCTGACGAGCGCGCTGGCGTTCCTGTACCTGATGGACGCCGCATGGTGGAGGGGCACTACGGCGTGGACGGCCCAGTGGACGTCCCTGGCCCTGTGGACCCGCAGCCTGCTGTTCTACCTGTGGCCGCTGGCCGTGGGGCTCGGCGCGTTGCAGGGCCTGCGGGACCACCGCTCGAAGATATCCGAGCTGCTGACGACCACCTCGCGTCCCGCCTGGCACCGCGCCGCCACGCTGGCGGGCACGATGGCGTTCACCCTGGCCTCGGCGTTCGCGCTGCTCGTCCTCGTGGGCGCGGTCCAGGTGCTCGCCAACGCCGAGTACACCCACCTCGGATGGCTGCCGATCTCGCTGGTGGGGGCTCTCTCACTGGTCGCGGGAGCCGTGCTGGGCATGGGGGCCGGGCGCGCCCTGCCGTCCGCGCTCACCCCGCCGCTGCTGGCCATGGGCGCCTTCGCGTTCACGGCCGTCATGCACATGTCGCTGGGCCGGACCGAGACGGACACGGCGACAGGGGTCCCGAGCACGGAGCCGAACCGGGTCTCGCTGCTGTCACCGGCGGTGGAAGAGGTGCGCGACGCGCTCGTCACGCTCTCCGCCTCCGTGCACCTCGGGCAGACGATCTGGCTGCTCGGCCTGGCCGCGACAGGCTTCGCGCTGCTGGTCGCCGCGACCCCGCGCACCCGGCTGCTCGCCCTGACGCCCGTCCTGGCGGGCGCGGCCGTCGCCCTGCTCGTCCTGCCCTCCGACCCGCGCCGGATGTATGTCCTCGACAAGGCCGCCGCGGAGTCGGTGTGCGATGGCCCGGTATGCGTGACCAAGACGCACCAGGCACGACTCACCGGCCTCGCGAGTCACGGCAAAGAGGCGCTGCGCCTGCTGCGCGGCGCCCTGGGAAGCCAGGCGCCGGTCTCGGTCCGGGAGAACACCGCCGTACTGCCGGAGGGTTCCACGCCGCGGTGGTCCCGCGACACCGTGCTCATCGACTTCGACGACGACATCATCGCCGCCGCGAAGGGCGAGGAGCTGACCTGGGCTTTGATCGCCAAAGGCATGGTGCCGGGGTGCTCCCCCGTCGGCTGGAGCGGCACGGGAGGAGAGGACATCGCGCGGACCGTCGCGGTGGGCTGGGTCCTCGGCGACCTCAAGTCGATGCCCGGTCAGGGGTCACCGAACCCGCGACGTGAGGTCGGCACCCAGGCCCGTGCGGTGTGGAAGGACCTCAAAGTGCTGCCACGGGCCAGGCAGCTCCAGCGGATCAACGCGATGCGCGCCGCCGCGCTCTCCTGCGAGGGAGACGCACTCGACGCGCTGACCGGCGGTGCGTACCGGTGAGATGGCTGACGCTGTACGCGCGCTCGCGTCAGGTACCCGCGTCACTGGCCGCGGTGGTGATCAGCACGGTGACGGTGTGGGCACTCGCCCGGGACGGCAGCGGGGGACCGGGTGATCCGCGGCTGCCCGCGCTCGGCCTCGCCGTGGGGGCGATGGCGTTCTCGACCGGGCTCGGCGGGCAGGACCTCGCGCTGGACCGGACAGCCGCGATCCGCTGGGCGCCCCGCCGGGCGGTGCACGTGTTGCTCGCCGGCGCGGTCGTCGCCGTGGTGCTGCTGGCGGTGCGGGCGACGGGGAAGGACCTGGCCACCGCCGCGTTCGTGGTGCGGGACAGCACGGGCTTGATGGGGCTCGCCGCCGTCGGTGCGGCGGTGTCCGGGGGGCAGTACGCGTGGACGCTGCCGTTCGCCTGGCTCTCGTTCTCGTTCGTCGCCCCGCCTCCGACGAGTGTGCCGACGCAGGTGGCGTCCTGGATGATGCTGCCATCCGGCACGGCGGCGGGTACGTGGACGGCCCTGGTACTCACGATCGGCGGCACCATGGCCTACGCCGTCGCGGGACCGAGGAGGTAGCCGGTCCGGGCTACCGGGCCGGGGCACGGCCTCGTGTGCGCCGCGGACTCGCCGCGGCGCACACAGGGCGACGGCAGGCCGCCGCGGGCCACCAGCCAGTAGCCAGTAGGCGTCGGTGAGGCCCGGCCGACGGGACGGGAGAACTTTGACATCGTGTGCGGGACGTCAACGGGCCCGGACAGTGAACACCCAGGTCCCGGAGCCGACTCGGTACGCGACCGCCTGGTCGCTGACCTGTGTCTTCCTGGCTTCGGTGGGGGCTTGGACGCGGTGGTCCCCGTCGGACAGAGGTACCCGTACCACCGCGCGGCTGTTGGCCGGGATGGTGACGGTCAGCCGCAAGGTGTCCCGTGTCTTCTTCCAACCGCTGGCGACGCGGCCACGCACCGTCTCCTGCGCGGCGGACACCTGGTCCAGGGAGGCGGGGATCTGCGGCGCGACCGTGATGTCGCGGTAGCCGGGCTCGGTGGGCCTGATCCCCGCGAGAACGGTGTAGAAGGAGGTGTTGATACCGGCGAACATGGCGTGGTCATGGGTTTCCATCGAGGAGCGGTAGAGCCACTGCTCCCAGGTGGTCGTGGCGCCGTGGGTGAGCTGGAAGCCGAAGCCGGGATAGGTGCGTTGGTGGAGCGCGGTCATCGCCAGGTCGATCCTCCCGGTGCGGGCCAGCGCGTCGACCAGGTAACGGGTGCCGAAGATGCCGGTGTCCAGGTGGCCGCCGTCGCGCTCGACGATGGTTCGGGCGAGTTGGTCGCCGACGTCGTCGACCTTGCCGGCGGGCACCAGCCCGAACGCCAGCGGGAGCACGCTGGTCACCTGGCGTCCGCTGCCGTACGTATCACCGGCTTCGTTGAGGAAGTACGCGTTGAACGCGTCCTTGACGCGGCCTGCCAGGGACGCGAAGTGGCGCGCGTCCTGCTGGTGCCCGAGGACTTCCGCGGCCTTCGCCGTGGCCTCGGCCTGCTGGTAGGAGAGGGCGGTGTTGACCAGGGAGACCTCACTGAAGCAGTCCCCGGCGGAGGGGCTGCCCATGCCGTCGTTGGCCTGCGGCCCGTGATCGGGCGGGCACCAGTCGCCGAAGCCCTTGTCCGCGGGCCAGATGAGCCCGGGGGCCTCGGCGGCATTGCGGTCCACGAACCGTTTCATGTCCGGATAGGCCGTCTCCAGCGCGTTCCGGTCGCGGTATTGCTCGTACAGGGTCCAGGCCAAGGAGACCTGACCGCCGGCCATGTCGGGGTACTGCGCCTTGACGTCGTCGGAGGGCAGCGCGGTGCCCGGCGGCAGGTCCCCCAGATACTTCGCGTAGAAGCCCCCCATGCCGAATTCGCGCGTCGCGGCGTCCCGGTAGGCCTGGACGTCCATGGCAGGAGGAGTGCGCTCGTCGCGGACCGGGGTATCGGTGGGCGTGCTCATGGAGTTGTTGAGGACGCTCCAGCGGTTGTTGTGCCAGATGCGGTTGAGAACCTCGCTGGAGGAGCTGAAGGTGCCGGTCGACGGCACATCCGCGTGGACGACACGTGCGCGCACGTCCCCGAGGCCTGCCGGCCCGGGGAGACCGGTGACCTCCAGGTAGCGGAAGCCGTGGTAGGTGAAGCGCGGCTCATAGTTCTCGCGACGGCCCGTCCCCGCGAGGGTGAAGGTGTCGGTCGCCGCGGCATCCCGATTGGTGGCGGTGTCCAGCGTGCCGTCGGCGTTGAGCTCCTCGGCCGTACGCAGGGCGATGCGCGTGCCGGCCGCACCCTTGGCACTCAGGTGCGCCCAGCCGGCGATGTTCTGGCCGAAGTCGTAGACGTAGGTGCCCGGTCGGAGCTCGGTCACCTTCCGCGGTTTCAGGGTGTCCATCACCCGGACCGGCGGCATGGTGTTGGACCGCAGTGAGCCCTGCGGTGCGTCGACCATCGACACGCTTTCCCAGGAACGGTCGTCGAAGCCGGACTCGTCCCAGCCGTCCTGTTCCTTCCGGGCGTCGTAGGACTCACCGTCGTACAGATCGTCCGCGGTGATCGGCCCGATGGACCACTTCCAGGACGGGTCGGTGGTGAGGCGACGCCGGGTACCGTCGGTGAAGGTGACGTCGAGCAGCGCGATCGCCTGCCGTCGGCCATTCCAACGGAAGCCGTACCGGCTGAAGTTCTCCCCGTAGCCGTGGCCCAGCCACAGTCCCACGGTGTTGCCACCCTTGCGCAGCGCCTTCGTCACGTCGTACGTGTCGTACAGCACCCGCCGGTCGTAGGGCGTGTTCGCGGGTGCGAGGACGCGGTCGCCGACCTTCGCGCCGTTGAGGCGCAGCTCGTGGAAGCCGAGACCGGCCACATACGCCCGCGCGCCGGCCACCTCCTTGTCCAGGGCGAACTCCTTGCGCAGCAGCGGAGCCCCGGCCTGTGGATCGGATGGGCCGATCCACCGCGCACCCTCCCAGTCCTCGGGCGCACGCAGCGCCGTCTCCCAGAAGGAGGGGGCACTCCACGCCGACGCTCTGCCGCGCTCGTCCCAGACGCGAACCTTCCAGTGGTAGCGCGTGCGAGGGCTGAGCTGCTGACCGCCGTAGGGCACCCCCACGGACTCGTCGGAGCGTTGTCTGCCGCTGTCCCAGACGTTGCCCTGGTTGTGCGCCAGCCGTTCGGCGGAGGTGGCGACCAGGATCTGGTAGGCCGATTGCATGGCGTTGCGCGACTCGGAGTTCAGCTTCCACCCCAGCAGAGGGCGAGCGGCGTCGACCCCGAGCGGTTCGGCCCGACCATCGACGGTGGCGCCACCGATGTGGAGTCCGCTGTCGGCGACGGCAGTCGGGCTGCCGGTGACCAGCGCCGTGGCCAGGAGGAGCGCAGCGACACCAACCGGCGCGAGCACACCTCGGGCAGATGTGAGTCTGCTGCGTCCGCACACGTTGAGGACCTTTCGCAAGGGGCATCGGCCAGGTGTCGCCAACAGAGC
Organism: Streptomyces rugosispiralis; assembly: GCF_024505145.1. Taxonomy (GTDB): domain Bacteria; phylum Actinomycetota; class Actinomycetes; order Streptomycetales; family Streptomycetaceae; genus Streptomyces; species Streptomyces rugosispiralis. The sequence continues at coordinate 15,817 of NZ_JANIAA010000057.1, forward strand.
GGCTAAAACGATTCAATCCGTGTGTCGGTTATAGCAGCGCCAGTCAGGCGCGGCTAGTACTCCCGTTACAGCTCGCCGTCGCCGTCGCCATCGTCGCGGTCGAGGGTCGAGGCGCGGGCGTTGAGCGGAGAGTGTGTCGCTCTCGGGAGTGCCGGGGGCGGGGGCGGCTCTCGTGCGGCGATGGTGCCGAGGGTCCCAGGTGCTATGGCTGGGCAGCCGCTCAGCTTCCCGCCGGCCCGTTCTGAGGTTGCGGAAGCCGCTCCCTCGCGCCCCGCACCGCGGCTGACACCCGAAGGCTCATGGCACCTTGCCGCCCCAGAGCAGGGGGCCACCACCGCCACATTGATCAGGCACTGAGATCGTCGCTCCGGCCTCCAGGTGGAGCCGTCATCACCTGGCGACGGCCGGACACTGCCACGACAAGCGACGCACCGCCACCAAGCGCGCACCACCGTCATCGCCGATGAGGCGATCGCGCCTCGTACCGGCGCCAGGTCCAGCTCACCGTCGCGGACGGCGGCCAGGCGCGCGGTCACCGGGAGATCGATGAGCTTCGGCTCGCCGCCCTCACCGGCCTGGCGGGTCGCGGTTCCACCGGCCGAGGCCACCACTTCGACATCTCCATGATGGACGTCCAGCTCAGTCTGCACGCCGTCAACGCGGCCCGGCTCTTCGCCCTGCACGAGGACCCTGTGCGCACCGGCACCCGGCACCCCGGACGGGTGCCGTCCACGGCCTTCCGTACCGCCGACGAGCGGCCCGGACCGGTCAGGGGCGCAGCAGGGTACCGGCGGCCTCCTCCAAGAGGGCTACGGCGAGGAGTTCGCCGTCCATGGGTCCGAAGCGCTCCAGGGCCGGCCGGTGGATGCGCAACACCGTGTCGGCCATCGCGTATGGGGTGCCGAGGTCTCGGGCCTCATCGGTGATGACCTCGAGCTGGTCGTGGATGCGGTCGAGGCCGTAGGAGCGCAGGTAGTCCCCGGCGAACAGAGCCGGCAGGTCCCGGCGGATGAAGTCGCTCCCCGCCGCGCTGTCGGCCAGCGTGTCGTGCAGGGCGGCGAGGTCGATGCCCGCTCGGCGTCCGAGCAGCAGGGCCTCGGCGGTTGCCGTGGCCTGGCCGAACCAGAGGAGGTTGATGAGGAGTTTCGTCGTGTAGCCGGTTCCCGGGCCGCCCATGTGGCGGATCCGGTCCGATGTCGCCACCGCCTCCAACAGCGGCCCGCACCGGTCGAGGACTTCGGCGGAACTGCCCACGAACAGCCGCAGGCGCCCGTGTTCGGCGTCGTCCGGACTGCCGCCCATGGGCGCTTCGAGGGCATCGACGCCGTGGGCACCGGCTCGTTCCCGCAGTTCCCGCGCGGCCGCGGGGGCGTTGCTCGTCATGTCGATCCACACCGCCCCAGGGGCCAGGGCGGCGAACACGGCGTCCGGAAGAGCTGCCGCGGCCTCCTCGGGGCCAGGAACCACGGTGACCAGTACATCCGCCCCGGCTGCGGCGGTCGTGACGGAGGGCGCCCAGTTCGCGCCCAACGAGCGCACCGCCTCTTCCCGTTCGGGACGCAGATCGGAAACGGTCACCGTGTGGCCCGCCGAGGCGAAGCGTCCACACAGAGGTGTCCCCATTCGGCCGGCACCGACGAGGGCTATGCGCGAGGGCAAAGAATCACCGCCATGGGAGTCGTTGCGTCTGTCGTTTCCCTCCGGCGCACCCGAAAGACCGCTGCCGTCCGGTCACTCGGAGACACTATGGATCACCTGGGAACACTGCGGTCATCCCATGAGGCCGTAACGTGATCACGATCCGGCCTTCTCGAATCGTCGTCGCCAGATGAGGCTGCCGCCCCATGAGCCGCAGGCGTCGTGAAGTTCGAGGCGGCGCTCCCGGCGCACGGCCAGGCGCTTGAACTGGTGGAGCGGGGCGAAGGTCTGCTCGACGACGTGGCGGAGTTTGGCCAGGGCCGCGGCGCTCTCCTGCCGGTCAGCCGCAACAGGCCCGGCACCGAGGTTCCGGTGATGAGCGCGGCCCTTCCGCAGGGTGCGGTCGCGTCCGCTCGGGCGGCGGTGGACGCCCTGCGGATCCCGGAGACGGCTGACCATCACCACAACGTGGAACGCGGGCGGTACCGGCGCGACCTCAACCAGCGGTGCGCGTGTGCACCTCGTCGGCCGAAGCCGAGCCATCGGTACGGGTTCCTCCGCCGAGGACGGGGTCGCGCTCCGCGGTGAGGTAGTCGTGGGCCCGGATCGCCAGCAGGACGGCGCCCGCCTGATCGCCGTCATCGACGTGAGACTCAAGGAACGGGCGCAGTTCGTTTACCCGGTACTTGACCGTACTGTGATGCACGCCGAGATCCGCGGCAACCGCCTTGAGCCTGCCCCGGTGCCGCAGATAGGACGCCAGCGTGGGCAGTACCCACGCTCGCTCGGCCAGGCGACCGAGCGATTCCATACAGCCTTGTACGAAGCGGCGTGCCTGCTCGGGGTCGGCGACCAGTGCCGCCAGGGGCGCGAGTTCCTGGTAGTCACATACGCGGGTGGCAGCCTTGTCCAGCCGCCCCCCGATGCGCAGGGCCTGGAGCGCCTCGCGATGGCTCTGGCGTATCTGCGTCGTCCCTCTCGCGACCCCGCCCACTGCGACACCCAGAGGAGCGCGGGTGTGCGCGAAGCGCTCCAGCCGGTGCAAAAGCTGGCGTCGTCCCCCCTGGTGCACCGGGCAGGCGGCCAGGACACTGCGGTGACGAGTGGTCCAGTACGTCGCCCACGCCTCCCGGACGAGCCCTGCGGCCAGCTCGTCCAGGGACAGCCTGGTGGTGCTCGGCAGCACGTCGAGCACCACCACACAGTGGTCCGACTCCAGCACGTCCGCGTGATGGTGCTGTTCCCGGTGCTGGTCGGCCAGGATCGCTTCGAACAGAGCGGAGCGGCCTGCCGCCGGTACCCGACTGGCCTGGAGAGCCTCGGTGGTGTGCGCCTCCTCGGTCGCGGTGGTCAGCCGGTCCACGAACTCGAGCATGCGCCTCGACAACGGAGCCACCAGTTCCTGATCGACCGGCAATTCGAGGATCTCCTGCCACACCGTGTGGGTGGCGATCCGGTAGGCGCGCAGCATGGCCTCCCTGCCCACGCCCTGCAGCGCCCGCCGCCTCCTCGCCTCCAGTACAGGAAGCAGCAGGTCCTCGTCTATGGGCCGGGACAGATCGAGTGCTTCGATCCAGCACCGTATGCCGGCGAGTGATACGGCCTTCATGTCCGCCAGCACCAAGGGATCCGTGATGGCCGCGTACTGCGGGATCTGCGCCTTGTATGTCAGAACCATCCGCGCCACCAGCGAGTCGAGGCGGGGGCGGATCTGCTCGGCGAGTTCCCGTAACCCCGCCTGTTGCCGGGCCGACACCGGCAGGGAGGTCTCGTACCCGGCCTCGTCGCCCTCATCGCTGAGCGCCACCGATATCGCCCTTTCGACCACTCGGACCTCGTCTGAGGCCGGCCCGTGTGCCGGGCCCGTGCGTGCGCTGCCGTGCTGAGTCTTTCGCATGCACGGCGGGCTCGATCAGGGGACAACTACCCGTGTCCGCGTCATGCGGCGTCGGCGACGTGCCGGACGTCTGATCCTCGACGGCACGCAGTCCAGTCGCGTCCTTCAAGGAATTGGTGACTCCGGGCTCGGCTCGCCCACGTATGGCCGGTGACATTCGAGGGGGGATCCACACGTGTCCCAAAGCCGTAGCCGGCACCGCAAGTTCCGGGCTCGGATATATTGCCAGGCTTGCGGAACCAGCCAGGGTTGACGACGTTATGGAGGTGACCGGGGTGCCCGCTGATCTCACCCCTTTGATCGGTCGTCGCCGTGAGACGACTCTGGTCAGACGGCGACTCTCACTGTCGCGCCTGGTGACCCTGACCGGAGTCGGGGGCGTGGGCAAAACCCGGTTGGCTCTGGATACCGCTGCCAAGGTTGGCCACATGTTCCCCGACGGGGTGCACGTGGTGGAGCTCGCGACTGTCCGTGAGGGGGAGCTGGTCCTCTGGAACATTGCCGCCTGTTTGAGGCTCCCCGACAGGCCGGGACACGCGGCGCTCGACATGGTCGTGGACCATCTCCGTGACAAACGGCTACTGCTCGTCCTGGACAACTGCGAGCACCTTGTCGATGCGTGTGTCGCCACGGTGGACACGCTGCTGCGGGCCGCACCGGCGGTGCGCATCCTGGTGACCAGTCGGCAGGTACTGGGGATCACCGGGGAACAGACCTTCTCGGTGCCGCCGTTGCCCACCCCTGTCCCTGGCCGCCGCACTTCGGCGAGCGACCTGTTGCGGTACCCGGCTGTCGTCCTGTTCGAACAGCGTGCCGCGGCCATTGCTCCCGGCTTCCAGGTGGGCCGCGAGAACGCCGAGGCGGTGACGCGTCTGGTGCACGCACTGGAAGGGATTCCACTGGCGATCGAACTCGCCGCGGCCTGGATGCGCACGCTGACGGTGCAGGAGATCCTCTCCCGCCTGGAGGACCGTTTCAGTCTGTTGCGGCTGGGCAGCCGCGCCGCCTTGCCACGCCAGCGGACGTTGCGCGGCCTCGTCGACTGGAGCTACGAGCTGTGCACGGAGCAGGAACAGGCGCTTTGGGCGCGTGCGTCTGTCTTCTCCGGAGACTTCGATCTGTGCGCCGCGGAAGCCGTGTGCGCCGGCGAGGGCCTGGCTGCGGACACGCTGGTCGAGGTGGTGAACGGCCTGGTGGAGAAGTCGGTTCTGAGCCGTTCCGAGCACTCTGGGCGGGCCCGCTACCGGATGCTTGAAACCCTTCGCGAGTACGGCCAAGAGCGATTGTCCGGAGCCGGCGCCTTGACCCGTTTCCGCCGCCGCCACCGAGACCACTATCTCGGCCTCACCGCGCGGGCCGAAGCCCAGTGGTTCGGGCCCGAGCAGGAGGCATGGTTCGCGCGGCTGCGTGGCGACCACCCCAATCTCCGCGTGGCACTGGAGTTCTGTCTGCAGACTCCCGGTGAGGCGACAGCGGGTCTGGCCCTGGCGGTGGCTCCGCGTCATTACTGGATCTCCTGTGGCTCTTTGGGCGAGGGCCGAGACTGGCTCTCCCGCCTGCTGGAAGCCGACAGGGCCAACGGGGCGGCGTCCGCGATCCGTGCCTCGGCTCTGGCGACCCACGCCTATCTGGGAATTCTGCAAGGGACCGCGGAAGACATACTGGGGATCCTCGATGAGGCCCAGACCCTTGCCGCACGCATGGGGGACCGGTCCACTCTGGCCTGGGTATGCCACCACCGCGCGGTGGCCGCCACCTGGAACGGCGACATCGCCCAGGCCGCCGCGCTGTTCGAGCAAGCCGCGACCGCTTTGCGCGAGCTCGGCGACATCGGGGGCACTACCGAGTGCACGACGAAGCTGGCACTCGCCCTTGCGTTCGTCGGAGATCTTCCCCGTGCCGCCGCCCTGTGTGATGAGTGCGAAGCGGTCATCTCGAAGCATGGTGAGTCGTGGCTGAGGGGGTTCAATCTCTTCACCAGGGCGCTGCTGTGCTGGCACAGGGACGAATTCTCGACGGCGGGGACACTGGCCCGGAACGCCGTCGGGCTGCTCCGCCCCTTCAACGACTGGTGGGATATCGCCATGTGCGTGGATCTCGCGGCCTGGAGCGCGGCCCAGACCGGCATGCCGGAGCGTGCGGCAGGGCTCTTCGGCGTGGTCCGGTCCTTGTGGGCATCGATTGGCGCATCCCTGCACACCGCGCCCTTCATGGCCGAAGCCCACGAGCGGTACGAGCGGGACGTGCGCGGAGAGCTGGGCACCAAGGCGTTCCAACGGGCCCTCCGGGGTACGGCGAATCTGTCCCTGGTGAACGCACTGGACTACGTCGTCGATGATCAAGTGGCCGGTACTTCGTCGACCAGGCGGTCAGCCGAGCGGCACGGTCGGAGCATCCCTCAAGCGCTGACCCGGCGAGAGCGGGAGGTGGCCGAGTTGGCCGCCCTCGGCATGAGCAACAGGGAGATCGCCACCAAGCTGGTCATCGCACAACGCACCGCGGAAGGGCATATCGAGCGTGTCCTGGCGAAACTGGGCTTCCGGTCCCGCGCTCAGCTCGCCGGCTGGGTACACCAACAGCGCAGTGCGCCCGAGCGGCTGCCTTCCAACAGCACACCTCGTCGCGGACATGGGTAGTTGTCCCGCGATCGAACCTGCAAGGCGAGCCCCGCGGCGTCCACCGCGGTCGGGGAGTTGTGGGGGCCGTACCGCTGGCGGTCGGTGCCCGCGCGTACCTTGCCGCAGAGCCTGAGCTGTCCTCGATGGGCGAAGCGGTACCGCGAACTTGGCCTCGGCAGACGAAGTGATCACGCGCACTTCTCGCTAGCGTCTCGCCCATACGGCGGTTGCCTCCCTATGCGGCGCTTCGTAGATCCGTCGATTGGACTGGTGTGAAGTGAAGATCAAGTTTGGTCAACTGTTGAGACGACTTTTGGCGGTGGCGGCCCGGAGCCGGCTCGCCGCCGCGGTGGGCGTGGTCGCGCTGCTGGCGGCCGTCCTCACCGGCACGGCCGTCGGTACGGCCAGTGCGGCGCCCCAGACGGCGCAGGGCGCTGCCACCACTCAGGCGTCCCCCGGATGGGTCTGCCCCGGCACGCCCATACCGGATGGCTATGTGGTCACCCTCCGCGCCGCGAACGGGTGCAACGGTGCGGGTGCCTGGTACATCCAGCCCGTGCAGAACGGGATCTGGGTGTGTGCCACCTCGCCGATCCCTGCCGGCTATGTGATCACTCTCCACACGGCCAATGGCTGCAACAGCAACATCGACACCTGGTTCCTGGAGACGGCCCGTGATGGCCAGTGGGTCTGCGCGGGCTCGCCGATCCCCTCCGGTTACGTGCTCACCGGCCACATAAGCAATGCCTGTGGCAATATCGGCTCGTGGTTCCAGCAACAGGCCCGCGTCGGCCAGTACATCTGCCCTGGTGTGGCCGCGCCGGCCGGCTTCCGCACCGATGCCTATAACGCGAGCATGTGCAGTGGCCTCGGGGGCTGGCTCCTGGTCAGCGCCTGATCCGATCGGGATCCGCCGGGAGGCGCCGCGTGATGCGCGGTGCCTCCTCGTCGATGAGGCCTGCGACGGCTGGTCGGCGTTTGATCCGGACAGGCTCCAGGCGCACGGGGGAGGCCGCGAGAACGTGTGTGGCCGGTGGTGGGAGCCTGTGTCAATACCGGATGTTCTATCTTGCGTGAAGGTGCTCCGAGCGCGTCCCACTCGATCCGGCGAGTAGGGTCCCCACCCGTAGCCACCTCGGCGATCGAACCACCCGGTGCTCATGACACGTGCCACTGCGGTACTGCGTCCGCCATCCAGAACGACGGCCGAGCCCCCAGGAGACCCGAAAGTGACGGACACCCCGCGCCGACGGACGCAGGAACAGCGACGTGCCGAGACCGAGCGGCGTGTGCTGGAGGCCGCGGTGGCCCTTATCGCTCGCAATGGCTCACGCGGCGTCACCCTCGCTCAGGTGGGGGAAGCCGCGGGGTACAGCCGGGGGATCGTGTATCACCAGTTCGGCAGTCGTGAACGACTCCTGGAAGCAGTGGTCGACGCGGGGCAGAGGTTCGACATCCCGGAGTACGAGGGGAACGGCCTGGACCATCTGGTGCGGTTGGTCGAGGCGTATCTGCGCAACGTCGCCGAACGGACCCCGTCGACTCGGGCGTTCCTGCAGTTGCGGGGCGGTTCCCAGACCTGGACGCGCCCGTCCACGCCCTGCCACACACCGATGCGTCCGTCGGCGCTCAACCTGACCGGGCACCCCGTGGCGCGTGCGGCGGAGCGGATGACGCGGGTACATTCGCCTGCCCCGAGATCCCAGAACTGCACCGTGCCGTCGCGGCTCGTGGACAGTGCGTACGAGCCGTCGGGGGTGAGGTCGACGCCGAGCACCTGCGTGCGGTGGCCCCTGACCGCCAACCGCTGTGCGCGGGTCGCCGTGTCCCACAGCCGGAGCACGCCGTCCCAGTGGCCGCTCAGCGCGAGGCGTCCGTCGGGAGTGAACCGGATCGGCAGGTAGCCCATCACCTCGTGCCGGGCGAGCAGTTTCACCGGCGCGGTCGGCACCGCGAACGGCTCGCGAAACTCGCGGGTGCCGGTGTGGCGGGCATCGGCCACGGTTCCGGAGGCCGCCACCCGCAGCGCCGCCCGTACGCCGGGGTCGTCGGGCCGTTCGCGCGCGAGGGCGTCGAGCAGGTCGTGTGCCGCCGCGAGGTCGCCGCGTTCGAGATGGACCCGGGCCAGAAACAGCCGCACCTGCCAGGAGGACGCGCCGGACCCACGTGGGATCGCCTCCAACCGGGCGGCGAGTTCCCCATCGGTGATCGCCCCCGTACGCCACCGGAACAGGCCACCGTTGTACACGGCCCCGACGTGGTGCGGGTCGACCGCGAGCGCCTGGTCGAAGGCGCGCTCGGCGTCGGCGGCCCGGTCCAGGTCGAGGAGCGACAGGCCACGGTTGTTGAGCTCGTCGGCCCGCAGATCGGCGGCCTGCGACGGGGGGCGCGGATACGCCGAGCCGGTCGCCTGCTCGTAGATCCCGGTCAGTACATCCGCGATGTCCGCCATCGAGGCCGGCCGCTGGGCCGGGTGCTGCCGCAGGCAGCGCCGGAGCAGGTGGGCGACCTCCGGCGGCGCCGCGACCGGATTCGAGGGGTCGGCCAGGTAATCCTCCAGTGCGAGACCGGCGACCGAACCAGCCGCCCAATGCACACCGCCGGTGAACATCTCCAGGACCGAGACCGCGAAACTGTAGACGTCGCTGCGCCGCCCGACGGGCTCGCCCGCGAGCTGCTCCGGGGACGCGTAGCCGACCGTCATGCCGCCGAACGGCACCAACACGCTTGCGTACGGCGCCACGTGGAGGTCTGCCGGGGCCGTGGTGGCCTTGGACCGGGCGAGACCGAAGTCGGTGATCTTCGCGGTGCCCGTGCCGTCGAGCAGAATGTTGGCCGGTTTCACGTCCTGGTGCACCAGGTCTCTGCCATGGGCGTGCTCGAGCCCACGGGCCGCTTGGACCGCCGTGTCGAGAACACGGGCGAGGGCCTGCCGCGCGTCCCCGGCGTGGAGCCGCCCGTCGCCGATCCACTCGGCCAGGCTGCCGCCGTCGACGTACTCGGCGAACACACGGGGGACACCGTCGATCACCCGCACGTAATGGCAGGCGCAGACGTTCGGATGGAGCCCGAGGGACACCCACGCCTCGGCCTCCCTGACGAACAGCTCCTGATCGCCGGGGCTCCGGAACAGCTCGGGCCGCGAACTCTTCACCGCCATGTCGATGCCCCAGGCCAGATGCTGTACCCGGTGCACGACGCCCATCCCGCCCCGGCCAAGCTCGCCGATCACCCGGTACCGGCCGTCGACGGTCTCGCCGGTCACCCAAACGGCCGGCGACGTAGGTGCGTTCACTGCGATTCCTCATCGTGATTGCGGCAGAAGTCGCCTTCCTGGAAGGCCCGGACGCGGAGGGCCCCGTTGTCAGATTTCGACGAGGGTCAGTATGTGACGTCGTCGATCCTGGTGTCGATGTCTCAGGCGCACCGCGGGGGGTGCGGGAGCGCGCCGCCCGCACCGCAGCGAGCAACTCCGTGCCGGCGAGGACGCGGGTCCGCGGGCCCGTCGTACACCCCCGCGTCCGCCCGGGTGCGGTCGCCGGGGACAAGGCCTACCCGTCCTGCGGCAACCGCGCCCGCCCGCGCAAACGCGGCATCAAGGCAGTCATCCCCGGGACAGCTACCTCGCCGTGGCTGTGCGTTTCCACCCGGGCGCCGTGACCGACTTGCGGGGCTGCCGCCGACACAACCCGGTGAACGGGGCGTTCAGGACGGCTCCTGATGTCGTGTGCGCACCCGGCCGCGGCAGTGTGCTCTCAGCCGTTGTGGGGCGGCTCCTTCCCCAGTTCGAAGACCCGCTTCCGCACCGCGTCAGATGCCTTGGCCAGCGAGCCGGAGTCGAAGGGGGGCTGCGGGTCGTACTCGATCCACAGCTGAATCGCCTGGGCGGTCACCTCGTCGGTCAGCGAGGCGGCCAGAGTGAGGGCCATGTCGATACCGGAGGAAACGCCGGCCGAGGTGATGACCTTGCCCTGTCGGACCGTACGTTGGGGGGTGTAGACGGCGCCGTACGACGCCAGCGCTTCCGCCCCGCTCCAGTGGGTGGTGGCGGTCAGGCCCTTCAGCAGGCCCGCGGCGCCCAGCACCAGGGACCCGGTGCAGACCGAGGTGGTGAACCGGGTGCGGGCGTGGACGCGGCGCACCCAAGCGAGGAAATCGGCATCGGCCACCATCGCCTCGACGCTGCGCCCGCCCGGGATCAGCAGGACGTCACAGCGCTCCACCTCGGAGTACGTGGCCGGGACGTACGTCGGCAGGGCCCCCAGCGCATCCTTCACCGGGCCCTTCTCGGCTCCGACGAACCGTACGGAGGCGCCGGGCATGTAGGCGAGGACTTCGTAGGGTCCGACCACGTCGAGCGGCTCGTAGTCGTCGTAGAGCGGGATCACGATGTCCATGGCGGCTTCCTCTTTCCCGGATGACCTCACGGTGCGGATGTCGGATTGCGGCGCGGACGCTGCCGCCGCGCTCGCGGCGAGTGGCAGCGCGGCCGCAGCGGCCATGCCGGTCCCGAGGACAGCGCGCCGGGACACGGCGGCTGTTCGAGCGCGCCTGGGTTTGCTTGTCATGGCTGGATAGTCGGCCGCGGCCCCACATCAGTTCCCGTACGCACCCGGCTGAGCCCTCGGATCCCAAGGTGAGGAGTGCGGCTAGGAGTGCAGCTCTCCTGAAGGCAATTCTGGCCCGCGGCTTCGCCTGATTGCTGTAATGGCCGGCTCCGTCCGACGCCTGCCGGAGTCCGACGCCTGCCGGACGGAGCGATAACACGGCCGGGCCATGCCGTGGCCCGTGTCAGCTCGCGGTCACCGCGTCGCGGCGGCCAGTGCCGCGCGGATGGCGTCCTCGTCGGCTGGCTGGCCCTTCTCGTTCGAGAACGGCCCGTAGGGGGTTCCCCATACCGGCGTGTCTGTCGCCTGCCGCCAGCTGTCGGCCAGCGGTCCCGCGTCCACCACGCTGTACCCGATGGACTCGATGAATTCGGCTACCGCCGCCTTCGCCGATGCGGAGTCCCCGGCGATCGGCAGGTAGGAGCGGTCGGATGCCCCCTCGGGGCGGGCGAGTGACAGCAGGTGCTTGTAGAAGATGTTGTTGAACGCCTTCACGAGCATGGCGTCCGGGATGTACCGCAGCAGCAGCTCGCTCGAGGTGAGCGACTCGCAGTCGAGCTCGGGAACGCGCCCGTCGCGCTCGGGGCCGTAGTTGCACGTGTCGATCACCGTCTTCCCGGCCAGTGGCGTGGCGGGCAAATCGGGGAAGGCCTTGACCGGCACCGTGACCACGACGATGTCACCGGCCGCCGCGGCCTCCCCGCTCGTCGCCGCGGACGCCCGCGGCCCCAGCTCCGCGGCCGTGTCCGCGAGCGTTTCGGGACCGCGCGAGTTGCTCAGCACGACCTTGTGCCCAGCCTCGACGGCGAGTCGCGCGATGGCACCGCCGATGTATCCGCTTCCGATGAATCCCACAGTCGTCATATTCTCGGCTTCCTGTAGAAGGTCCGTATATCGGTGATGTGCCGGGCTCATTATGATTCGGGGTCTGCCGTCAGCCGGCGGGGAAGTAATGGCCGTTGTCCAGATCGGCGAGCAGGCCGGGCCGGGTGGGTTCCCAGCCGAGGGATTGCCGGGTGATGAGGCTGGACGCCGGGAGGTCCAGCGTGACCACAGCCGTGAGGAACCCGAAATATCCCGGCAGCATCAGCTCGTCCGCGGGAACGCTGATGGCGGGCAGGCCCAGACGGCTGCCAATGGCCTCGGCGATCTCGCGGAGCGGGATGCCCTCGTCCTCAACCGCGTGCCAGTACCTGCCGGCCGGGCCCTTCTCCAGCGCCAGGCGGAACACCGAGGCGGCATCGCGGACGTGCACGGCGCCCCACAGGTTCGCGCCGTCCGCGGGGTAGCCGGCGAAGCCTTTCTCCTTCGCGACCGCGATCAGCGTGGGGAGGAAGCCCGCATCGGCCGTGCTGTGCATGATGGGGGGAATCCGCACGACCGAAGACCGCACTCCCCGCTCGGCGAGGCCGACCACGGTGGCTTCCACGACGTTACGAGCCCGCAGGGTGCCCTTGTGCTCATCGCCGGCGGGAAGGGCCGGGTCCTCCTCGGTGGCCGGCCGGCCCAGGCTCCCCCTGTTCCCGGGGGAGCCTATGCTTCCCGCCACGACCAGCGGCTTTCCGGTTCCCTCGAGTGCCTCGCCGTACGCGAGCACGAGCGGGAGCTCCGCGGCGGACACGGCGTCCATCCCGCCGGACGGAAGCAGGTCCTGCCGGTGCGCGACGTGGATGACGCCGTCGGAGTCCGTGGCCGCCTCCTTGAGCCCGTCGAGATCCTCGAGGTCGCCGCGGCGCACCTTCGCGCCGAGCGCGGACACCGCCGCCGCGGCCGTGTCCGACCGGGCCAGGCCGGTGACCTCGTGTCCGGCGGCGATGAGCTCGGGGATGATGTGCGAACCGGAATGGCCGGTCCCGCCAGTGACCAAAACGCGCATGCTGCTCATTGGTGTGCCTGCTTTCTGGAGCCGGATAGGAAGCCATTCCCGCCCCGTCGTTGCCAACGGTCATCCCGACGCCGAATTCTTGTGTCGAATTCGCGGCCCCATCGGGTACCTATTTGAGGTTGTCATTGGCATGAGCGAGTGTCCAAGACCTCTTTCAGCGGCTGCGATACCCTGAAGGCATCGCCGGACCGGGAGGCTCCATGGATCTGGACCTGCGCAAATTGCGCTACTTCGTCGCCGTCGCCGACAAGCTCCACTTCGGCCGCGCCGCCGATGAGCTGCACATCGCGCAGCCGGTGCTCAGCCGGCAGATCCGCGCGCTGGAACAGGATCTCGGCACTCCGCTGCTGACAAGGGACAGCCACGGCGTGGAGCTGACCGACGCCGGCAGGCAACTGCTGACCGACGCCACCCCGCTGCTGGCCTCCGCGCACGCGGTCCGCCGCCGGGTGACCGTGGCCGCACGGGGCAGCCGGCGGCTCATGGTCGGCTTCCGGGCAGGCATCGCGGTCGCCCCGGCGGTTCGGCGACCGGCACCCGGACGTTCTGGTGGACGTGCAGCGGATCGAATGGGACGACCAGGCGCCGATGCTGCTCGACGGCCGCATCGACGTCGGCTATGTGCGGCTGCCCATCGACGAGGCCGGCCTGCGCGTCGCCCCGCTGTACACCGAGCCGCGGGTGGCGGTGCTGCCCGCCGGCCACCGACTGGCCGGCCGGGAGCAGATCACCGAGGCCGACCTGGCCGGCGAGCCGCTGGTCTGGCATGCCGACACGAGCACGCAGCCCACCAGGCGCCCGCACCCGAACGCCGGGTACCTGGTGCGCGGGGTGGACGAGACGCTCGAGCATGTCGCGGCCGGCCGGGGCATCTCTTTCCTGGCCCGTTCGGCGACCGTGTTCTACTCACATCCGGACGTCAGCTATGTGCCCGTCCCGGACCTGGCGCCCGACCAGGTGTGCCTCGCGGTGGCGGTATCGCACGCCTCGCCGCTGGTCGACGACTTCTTCACCGCGGCTCAGGCGGCGGCCGAGATCACGGCAGAATGCGGGAACTACGAAATGTGGCAGCTCGGAAGCGGTGCCGTTTCAGAGCAGCACGGTTGAGCAGTTCGCCCATCACAGGGCCTCGTCGATGCCGGAGCCGGAGTGGCGCGCCGCGCCGGGGGAGTGTGGCTCGTCAGCCGGCCGTGGTGTCCATGAGGTGCGTGAGGTCCGGGATGACGCCGAGCGTGGCGTGTGAGAGGACGCCGGGTTCGGTGGGACCGCCGCTGTAGCCGACGGCGGGCATGCCTGCCGCGAGAGCGGCGTCCACGCCGGCCGGGCTGTCCTCGACGACGAGGCAGTCGGCAGGGGGCAGCCTTGGCTGTGGGCCGCGTGGAGGAAGAGGTCCGGGGCGGGTTTGCCGCGGGGGACATCATCGGCGCTGAACACCTTGCCGGTGAACCGTTCGATGAGTCCGGTGGCCGTCAGGGAGTGTTCGATGCGCTCGTGGCTGCCGCTGGAAGCGACGCAGTAGGGGAGTTGGCGCAGGTCGAGGAAGTCCAGCAGTTCCCGGACACCGGGCATGGTGTGCGGTCGGGCGGCGAATGCGTCGCGGACCCGGTTTCGGTAGACGCCGAGCCAGTCGGGACCGAGCGGGACGGTGGCGTGGGCGCGGACCTGCTCGTACAGATACGATTCGGGCCTGCCGAGGAACCGTTGCCGTACCTGCGCGGGCGTGAGGGGCCAGCCGACCTCCGTGGCCATCTCCGCCACAATCGCGGGGCCTATGCGTTCGGTGTCCACCAGAACTCCGTCGCAGTCGAAGATGACGAGCCGGGTGTCACGCAGGGCACGGCGTGGGCGCGTGTTCACGATGACCTCGCTTCGCACGGGGGATATCGACGGTGCCCCGCCCTGCTGTCGCCGCGGGCGGCCGCAGGGCGGGGGCAGTGGGGCGGACTCGGGTGTCATCCCTCTTGCCGGGCGTCGTGGTCACGGGTGAGCAGGACGGCCAACTCCTCCAGGGCCGCCTCCGCGCCGTCCCCCTCGGCGGCCAGCACCACCGAGTCGCCGTGAGCGGCTCCCAGCGCCAGTACGGACAGCAGACTGCGCGCGTCGACGGGGTCCCGGCCGTCGCGGGCGATGGTCACCTTGACCGGCTGCTTGGCGGCGGTTTGGACGAACGCGGTCGCGGGTCGGGCGTGCAGCCCGCTGCGGGAACCGATGGTGACGACACGCTGGGGCATCGTGGGTGCTCCTTTGTCTGGGGGAGGGAGTCGGACTGCTGGGCGTGGCCGGCGTGGTCGCGCGCGGGGCGGGCCGCCCTTACGGCTCGGGCCTTGGCCGCCGACGGTGTTCAGGAGCTCGCGGCGGAGAGGGATTCCAGGGCGGCCGCTACGACGGCGCCTTCGGTCATGCCGACCGCGGCCATCGCCTGTGCCGCGGGAGCGGAGGTTCCGAAGCCGTCGACGGTCACGGTGCGGCCGTACTCGCCGAGCAGGTCGTGCCAGCCGAAGGCACACGCGGCCTCGACGACGACACGGGCCCGGACGGACGGTGGGAGCACCGCGTCACGGTACGCGGCGTCCTGTTCGGTGAACCATTCCTTGCACGGAACGGAGACGACCCTCGCCGCCACGTCTCGCTGGGCGAGCGCGTTCCTGGCCTCCAGGGCGAGTGGCACCTCACTGCCGCTGGCCAGGAGCACCACATCCACGGCGCCGTCGGTGTCGGCCACCACATAGGCACCGCGGGTCACTCCCTCGCGCACCTCGTCGGCCGGTGTCGGCAGTACGGGCAGCGCCTGACGGGCCAGTACCAGTCCGACCGGCCCGGTGCGGCCGAGCGCGCTGAGCCAGGCAGCCGCGGTCTCGGTGGCATCGGCTGGGCGGACCACCGACAGACCCGGCATGGCCCGCAGCGCGGCGAGGTGTTCCACCGGCTGATGGGTGGGGCCGTCCGCGCCGAGGGCCACGGAGTCATGCGTCCAGATGTGGACCACCGGGAGGCTCATGAGGGCGGCGAGCCGCAGGGAGGGCCGCTGGTAGTCGCTGAACACCAGAAAGGTGCCGGCGAACGGGGTGTCGTAGCCGACGAGGGAGATGCCGTTCAACGCGGCGGCCATCGCGTGCTCGCGAACGCCCCAGTGGATATTGCGGCCGTGGAGACCCTGCCCGCTGCCCTCGCCGGTCGGCTCGTCGGCCGGGACGTCGGCCGGCTCGTCGGCCGGCAGGAACGAACCGCCGGAGGTGATGGTCGTGCGGTTGCTGTCGCCGAGGTCGGCCGAACCACCCCACAGCCGTGGCAGCGTGTCGGCCAGGGACTGGATGACGTTGCCGGAGGCGTCCCGCGGTGCGACGAGGGTTCCCGGCTCAAACGACGGGAGGGCGTCCGCGGCCCCGGCGGTGTCGATGGGCCGGATGGCGTGTGCGCGTGCCCGGGCACGCTCGGGGTGTGCGGCCGCCCACTCGGCGAGTGCCGTGTCCCAGGCGCGGTGCAGTTCGGCCCCTCGGGAGACCGCGCGCCTGGTGTGCCGCAACACCTCCGCCGGTACGGTGAACGGATCGTCGGCGATGCCCAACCGGGCCTTGAGCGCGGCCACTTCGGCCATGCCCAGGGGGGCGCCGTGCGACGCGGCTGTGTTGGTCGCGTTCGGGGCGGGGAAGGCGATCTGCGACTTCAGGGCGATGAGGCTGGGCCGGCCGGTGTGCGCGCGGGCGGTGGTCAGCGCGGTGTCGAGGGCGTCGGTGTCGATGTCACCGTCGGCACCGAGACCCACCGTCTGTACGAACCAGCCTTGGGCGGTGAAGCGGGCGACGGTGTCCTCCCGGGTGGTCAGGCCCGTGGAACCCTCGATCTGGATGCTGTTGTCGTCCCAGATCACCACCAGGTTGTCCAGCCGATGGCGTCCAGCCAGGGCCCCGGCCTCGTAGGAGATGCCTTCCTGGAGATCGCCGTCGGAGCACAGCACCCATACGGTGCGGGCGGGAACGCCGTCCGCGGTCGCGTCGGCCCCCGCCAGCCGGCCCTGGTCCCGTTTCAGGGCCATGGCCATACCGACGGCGGTGGCAACCCCCTGGCCCAGCGGCCCGGTTGTGGTTTCCACCCCGGTGGTGTGCCCGTACTCGGGGTGGCCCGGTGTGAGGGATCCGAGTCGTCGGAAGTGCCGCAGGTCGTCCAGTTCCAGCCCGTAGCCGGTGAGGCAGAGCTGCGTGTACTGCAGGATGCTCGCGTGCCCGCACGAGAGCACGAAGCGGTCGCGCCCCTCCCATGAGGCGTTCGCGGGATCGTGCCGTATGTGGCGCTGGAACAGCAGGTGGGCGACGGGGGCCAGAGCCAGCGCGGTGCCCGGATGGCCGGAGCCGGCTGCCTCGACCGCGTCCACCGCCAGGGCTCGCGCTGCGGCGATGGCCCGCTCGTCCGCCTCGTCGAGCACGCGCCCGGCCCGGCCTTGGGAGGGCATGGCCGTCTGCTCTGTTGCGAAAGTCACGGAGACTCCTTGGAGATATCATGACGTCATGATGACTTCGGAAACGTAGTCGATATCTCCGTGTAGGCGCCAGGGATCCGCCGGGAGGGGAACCTCACAGCTCAGCGGAGAGTCACGGGCGGGTGCTCCGGAGCATGGGCGCCGACCGGTGCTCGCATTTCGCTTCGGTTGCGACTATTGACGCGTTCAGCAACCTGTAGTCATCATGACGTCTCGATGACACATGAACTCGATGAGGAGATCAGGGATGGCGGGGCACAAGTACGCGCAAGTGCGTGACCATCTCCTGCGCCGCGTCCGTGACCTGCCCGTCGGTGGACAGCTGCCCGCCGAGAGTGTGCTGTGCGCGGAGTATGAAGTGAGCCGCATCACACTGCGTCGCGCCGTGGACGAGCTGGTCCAGGACGGATACCTCGTGCGGGAGCACGGCCGTGGCACCTTCGTGACCCACCCGCGCTACAACCTGAAGCACCGCGAGCGGTTCGTGAACGAGGTGACCGGCTTCCATACGCAACTGGCTCGCCAGGGTCACACCGTCACCTCCGAGGTGGTCGCTCAGGAGCGTATGCGGGCCGGGGCGCGGCTGGCGGACGCACTCGACATCAGCCGGGCCGCGTCGGTCATCCGGCTGGAACGGGTGCGCCGGGTCAACGGAGTGGTGCACCACCTGGCCGAGTCGTATGTGGAGGAGGAGCGGTTCCCGGATGTCCTGACCACCGACTTCACCTCCACGTCGCTCTACGCCTATCTGCGTGCGCACCATGATGTGCTGCTCGCCCGCAACGAGATCGTCGTGGGCCTGCACATCTGCGACGGGCGCGAGGCGGCCCTGCTGGGCGTGGCCGAGGGGTCTCCGCTGCTGCTGGCCACCTCATGTGTCTTCGAGCCGGGCGGCAGACCGGTCATCCACGGCACGTCGAAATTCCTCCCCGAGACCGCGGAACTCTCCTTCGACATCGTCGCCGATGTCGAGTAGGCGTTCCCGGCGGCCTTGAGAACAACCACGTAGGTGCACATGCTGAGTGATCTTTTGACCGAGGAGAAGATACGTTTCTCCCAGGACAGGCTGACCTGGCGAGAGGCCGTGACCCAGGTCGCCCGGCCGCTCCTCGACGCGGGTGACATCACCCCCGGCTACGTCCAGGCCATGCTGGAGTCGATCGCGGCCGGCGGAACGTACATCGATCTGGGCCACGGCATCGCCCTGGCCCACGCGCGGCCCGAGAACGGGGCCGTACGCACCGCCATCTCCATGCTCCGGCTGCGCGAGCCCGCCCCGTTGCTCGACCAACCGGAGCACGCGGTCGACCTCTATTTCTGCTTCGCGGCGGTCGACGCCGAGGCGCATATGAGCGCCATGGCGTCCCTCGCCCGCATCCTGTCGGACGCCCCCACGCGTCAAGCTCTGCGAGACGCCCCTTCCGCGCCCGATGTCGCCAAGTTGATCACTCAGTTCGAGGAGTCCCAATGAAGTTCCTGGCCATGTGCAGCACCGGACTCGGCAGCAGTTTCATGGTGCGCATGAACATCGAGGCCATCGTCGGTGAGCTGGGGCTCTCGGACGTCACCGTCGAGCACTCCGACATCAGCTCCGCCGGACCGGGCAGCGCCGACGTGTTCTTCGTCGCGAAGGACCTGGAGGACGCCACCCAGGGACTGGGCGACGTGGTCGTGTTGAACAGCATCATCGACATGGACGAACTGCGCGACGCGGTGAAGGCCGCCGCCACCCGGCACGGGCTCCTCTGACCCGGACCCACTCGTTCGTCCGCACACAGCGCATCCCGGCGCGGCGGCGGCGCCCGCACCCGGCTCCGGCCGGCCGCCGCCCCTCGCGCCTCCAGTCCACAGCACTCGGCGCCCCCTCTCCTCCGCGTCGATCAACGGGCCGTACCACCAGCCAGTCCGGCCGTGCGCCCCTTCGCCGCTCCGTCCGGCACCCACCCATCCCCGCAGTCACGGCCTCGTCGTGCCCGAAGAGAGGTGTTGTCAGTGAACACCGTTCTGCAGAACCTTCTCGATGTCTTCCGCGAACCCTCCGTCATCGTCGGCTTGATCGCCCTCCTGGGCCTCCTACTGCAACGCAAGTCACTCTCCGACACCATCAAGGGGACGACCAAGGCGTTCGTCGGCTTCCTCGTCCTGGCGGCGGGCGCCGGAGTGGTTTCCGACGCCCTGACTCCGTTCGGTGAGATGTTCCAGCACGCCTTCGGTGTGCAGGGCGTCGTGCCCAACAACGAGGCGATCGTCGGCAAGGTACTCACCGACTACGGCTCCCAGGCCGCACTGATCTTCTTCTTCGGCATGGTCGTGAACGTGCTCCTGGCGCGGTTCACACGGTTCAAGTTCATCTACATGTCCGGGCATGTCGCCCTGTACCTGGCGGCCATGATCGCTGTGATCCTCATCGCCAATGGCTTCAGCTCCTGGCAGGCCGTCCTCTGGGGCGCCATCGCCCAGGGCCTGATCACCACGCTTTCTCCCGCGCTCGTCCAGCCGTGGATGCGCAAGGCGACCAAGAACGACAATGTCGCGCTCGGCCACACCGGCAACTTCGGCATAGCCACCAGCGGTCTGGTCGGCAAGCTCTTCGGCAACCCCGAGAAGTCCACGGAAGACCTGAAGATCCCCAAGGGGCTCGGCTTCCTGCGCGACACCACTGTCGTCATCGCCACCTCGATGGGCGTCATCTATCTGCTCGTCACCCTGGTGGCCGGGCCCGGCTACGTCGAGGACAAGCTGAGCGGCGGCCAGTGGTACCTGCTGTGGGCCGTCATGCAGGCCGGCAAGTTCGCCGCCGGGGTGTTCATCATCCTGGCCGGCGTCCGTGTGGTGCTCGCCGAGATCATCCCCGCCTTCAAGGGCATCTCCGAGAAGCTGGTCCCCAACGCCCGGCCCGCCCTCGACGTCCCGATCGTCTTCACCTTCGCCCCGAACGCCGTACTGATCGGCTTCCTGTCCAGCTTCGTCGGTGGACTCATCGGCATGGGAATCCTCGTGGCCGTCGGTGGAACGATCATCATCCCCGGCATCGTCGCCCACTTCATGACCGGCGCCGCATCCGGTGTCCTCGGCAACGCGACGGGCGGACGACGCGGCGCGGTGCTCGGCGCCATGGTCAACGGCCTCATGATCACATTCCTTCCGCTGCTCGTCCTGCCCTACCTCGGCGACGTCGGGCTGCAGAACTCCACCTTCTCCGATGCCGACTTCGGAGTCTCCGGTCTCCTCCTCGGCGGCGCGGTCCATGTCAGCCACGCGGCCGTCATCGGCCTGATCGTCTGCGCGCTGGTCGCCGTCTTCGTCGGCAGCGCCCTCACCACCCGCCGACAGGCTGCCAAGGAGCCCTCCACCACGTCGGAGAAACTGCCCACCACCTGACCCACTCACCGCGGCGGCCCGGGGCACCACGGCACCTGCCATCCGCCTCGCGCCGCCATCGGCCGGCCACCCCGGGGACGCTGCCGGCCCCCGAACGGAGCGTCTGGGTCAGAGCAACGCCTCGGCCGTCAGTGGTCGCGCTTCCACCGAGGAGATGCTGCCCGGGGGCCCTCGGCGGCACTATGGGACCGGGGGGAGCTGTTCGACATGATCACCGAACGCGAACGCGAACGCGGGCGCGTCGGCGCGGCGACCGGGGTCAAGGGGTCGCAGGTTCACATCCTTCCGTCCCGACCAGCGTCTTCGCGGGTCGAAGGCCGTTTCCGCAGAGATGCGGGGGCGGCCTCGCGCGCGGTTATGGGCGAGACGGTGTTGTCGGACGGCGTCGCCCAGGGCGCTGGAGAGGGCGGCCGGGCAGCGGTACACGGTGACCGGTCCGCGACCGGCGCCGAGTTGAGAGTGCCGTTAGCCTGTCGGTATGTCAGAGCGTGTCATGACCGGTCGCACGGACGGCCTGATCACCCTGGGTGCCGCGGACGCTCTGTGGGTCGATTTGACGGCCGACAGTGCTGTGCCGACGGCTTCTGGGGCATTGACCTGCTCTCCTGCCCATGCCCAGATGGGGTACGTCCTGCTCGGCGGCCATGTGGTGGCGACGGTGAGGGCGAGCGGCGGTCAGTGGAGTGTTCCGGAGGCCGAGGTGCGCCGGGCGGCCGCGGAACTGAACGCGGTGGGGATGGATCGGCGGGACCTGGTCCGCATCGGTCCGTTTCGTGCGGCGCCCAGGCAGGACTCCGACGAGGAGACGTCGCTGCGTTGGCGGCGGCGCATCACGGGGGAACTGCGGGAGCCGGGCGGCCCCGAGCGGGCGGCACGACGTGAAGTCGGCCGGTCGTGCCATCTGGCGGGGATCGACTGGCGACAAATGCTCGTGGAGCGGACCCGCGACGGGACGCGGCGGACGTGGTGGCTGCCGCGCGCCGTGGTCAGGCTGCTCGACGCGGCCGAGCACATCGAAAAGCAGTGGGTGCGCGCCGCGCGGACCCGCCAGGCAGGCGCGGCCGCCACCGAGCAGCCCTTCCGCCCCCGGGAGGCCCGAGCCGCCGACGGTCGGCGAGCCGCCGACGGTCGGCAGACGACGAGCTGCGAGGGTCCCACCGCCGCACCGCGCCCGTACGACGGAGAGCTGGAAGGCCAGCTGTACTCGGTGCTCAGCAGGAAGCCCGGTACCTCCCGCAGGGTGGCCGGTTGGGGGTGCGCCGTCTGCCGCACCGCGCCCGCCGCCGTCCTCGACCACTGCCACGAACACGGCTACGTCCGCGCCCCTGTCTGCCAGTCCTGCAACACACAGGAGCGCCCCGACCACCTGTACAGCAACGACATCCGCGTGGCGAACCGCTACACACGCCTCTTCGACACCGGCGCCGACGACTGGCTTCGCCACTGGCACCGCTGCCCCGGCTGCCGCGCACGGACCACCCTGCCGCTGCCGCACCTCGCCGCGTGGACCGCCCACATAGCCTGCCGGTCGCTGCGCCCGACCCACCGCGCCCCCGGCGGGCGCGAGCCCTGCGGTGTCCTGCGCGTGTCCTGGACGGGCAGTCAGAACGCGCCCCGTTCCTGTCTGCTCACTGTCGCAGTCGATTTCTGTCCCTCCGGCGAGCACCGTGTCCTGACACGAGTCCGCTACCGCGAGGCCACCGAGCGGTTTCGTGTCTGGTTGGCCGAGACGGCCCCTGCCGTGGCCGCCGCGGCCGGTCCTGACCGCTTGGACGGACTCCCTGCCCAGTCCCGGCCAGTCGTCGCGGACACCAGCGGCGAGGGCCTGGCACTGTTCTGAGCGAGCACCAGGACGGGGCGTGGTGTCGTGTGATGCGAGCCGGCGCTGCAGTTCGTACGTGAACATCAGGTTGGCGAGTCTGACCTGGCCGTAGGCGGCGACGCGGCTGTACGAGCGCTCTCACCGCAGGTCGTCGAAGTGGATGGCGGCCCGGATGCGGTGACCGGTGCTGCTGACCGTCACGACGCGGGAGCCGGGGACGGGCAGGAGCCGGTCCAGCGGCAGGCCGGTCATTCTCCCCGCTCACGTCAGCAGTTCCCTTGCCAAGGCACCGCATAGGAGCTGCCGATTTCATACGGTCCTGGTGTGGAAACTTTGAAACGGATCCAGTCGCCATCACGCTCGATACAACCAGCGCTGGTGCGTAGCCAGGGGGAGTAGGGGATACGCAACCTGACCATGCCGGGCTTGGGAACTTGTATTTCCATTTTCGCGTTGTCGCTGCTGACTACTGACGCATCCGCACCTGAGATAATTGGCCTGGCACCCTTCACCCGATATATCTGCCACTGGGAGTCGTGCCATACCGGCTCCAGCCAGCTTGGTCTGCTGCGGACGAGCTTGGCTTCGTCTTTTGCCGCCCAGTCAGGCTCACCCCCCGGCAGGACGACATAACCTATCGCCCACTTGTCGAGCCATGCGCGATATTTCCCGATCGTGAACTGGCTTTCATAGAAAAGGCCCCCACGTTCTACATCGAGCTGACGATTCCACCCTCGTGCCAGATTCACGTGAGGGCCGAGTGCGGTGGTTTCGCGATGATTGATGGCAGGCACCACCTCCACCCGCGTGCGGTCCGCGTGCAAACGGTCGAGTGCTTTCAGTACACCTTGCGTGTGGGACGCCCATGACGGGACAGGCGTCGACATATTGAGCACATGGATAGTGTGCGCCGTCACCCATTGCACGGAAAGAGCGAGAGAAAGCCCGACAGCTACCCTCGACACTATTCGAACGCCGCGCTCGAGTAGCACGCAGAGAAGCACTGGAGGCCCGAACAGTTCAGCGAGGCGGATGACGTTGGAACCGACAGGCGAAGAAATCAGTCCGGTCAAAACCACACCCGCCGCATAGACTGCGGAACTGACACGTAGAGTCCTCCACTCTCGCGGTGCCAGCAGCGCCAGAACGATTCCGAAGAGGGTTGGCTTCCAAATATCGTCCAGTGCCATGGGCATTACGCCGCTGAAAGGAAAGAGCAAGGTTTGCAAAGCGACCACTGCGACAGGCGGTGCACAAACGGCGACAGCTCTTCCAACATCCCGGTTCAAGAGCCACCCCGCCCCGGGAACCAGGAGGAACAGCCCTGCGACGGGACTGGCCAGAGTTGCCAGGGCGCTGAACGCCGATGCCAGGACCAAGCG
Organism: Streptomyces rugosispiralis; assembly: GCF_024505145.1. Taxonomy (GTDB): domain Bacteria; phylum Actinomycetota; class Actinomycetes; order Streptomycetales; family Streptomycetaceae; genus Streptomyces; species Streptomyces rugosispiralis. The sequence continues at coordinate 39,521 of NZ_JANIAA010000057.1, forward strand.
CCGGCTGGAGCCTGCCAGGCCGAGACAGGACACCAGTGCCAGAGTCACGCCCAGTGCGAAGGTCGAGCGCCCCGATGCGACATTCGCCCAGAGCGACAGGACCGCCAGGAGCGCAGGCCACAGCGGACGGCTTACTCCGCTGCGTACGAACACACGCCCCATGAGCCACGAGGCAATGATGCCCGCCCCCACGGTGACGGTCCGCACACCAAGAAAGGCCATCAACTGCGGTGCAATTACACTGTAGTTGCCGACATGGATGCCCCCGTACCAGCCCAGGTTGTAGGGGGATCCGCGGTGTCGGGAGACGAAATCCGCCCATGAGAATTGCGCGGCGAGATCACCGCCGCCTGTTGCCAGGAGGGCGGCCCATACCGCATACAGCGGCAGGGCCAGGGCGGTGGCCGAAATCGGGACGTAGTGCTGGCGCCAGCGTGCACGCGCCCATGCGAATTCGCCGGCATGAAAACCGTCTCGTCCGTTCAGTATTTCCTGCGGAACTTTTGTGGAACCCACGGCGGGGCGACGTTCATCAACGGACATCGGCGGCAGGGCCTTTCAGCAGTGGCGAAGACACTCCGCCAGCGTGCCCGGACCTTGTTGACCGGTCGCTGACCCAACCTGACCGGCCGATCAGGAAGGCGGGCCGGCGCTGTGCGAGGCTGCACCACATGCGCATCCTGGTGGTCGAAGACGAGGTGGACCTTGCCCACACCCTGCACACCGGTCTGACGGCCGAGGGCTACAGCGTCGACCTCGCATATGACGGCCGGCAGGGGCTGTGGATGGCCCGGACCGGCGAATACGCCCTTGTCGTACTGGACTTGATGCTGCCCGGACTCAACGGCTACAAGGTCTGCGCCCAACTGCGCCGGGAGGGCAACGCGACCCCCATCCTGGTACTCACCGCCAAGGACGGGGAGTGGGATCAGACAGAGGCCCTGGACACGGGGGCCGATGACTACCTGGCCAAACCCTTCTCCTACATGGTGCTCGTCGCACGGCTGCGGGCCCTGGCCAGACGAGCCGTCACGGTCGCCCCGCCCGTCCTTGCCGTGGGCGACCTCTCGCTGGATGTCGCCGGCCGGGTCTGCCGCCGGGCCGGGACCCGGGTGGAACTCACACCCCGGGAGTTCGCCGTGCTGGAACTGCTGGCCCGCCGGGCGGGCCAGGCGGTCTCCAAAACGGATCTGCTCTATCACGCGTGGCCCGACGAAGCCCAGGATCCCAACCTGGTGGAGGCGCGCGTCAGCGCCCTCCGCAAGAAGGTGGACGCCGCGTTCCACCGGCAGTCCCTGCAGACCGTACGGGGCACCGGCTACCGCCTGGTGGACGACCGTGAACGCGACTGAGCCGCGACGCCGCTGGTGGCCGCGTTCGGTACGAGCCCGCGCGGCCCTGGCCGCCGCCTCGACCGCCGCCGTCATCCTGGTCGGCATCGGCTGGTGGGTACACCACGACGTCTACCGCCAGGGCACGCAGATCGCCGAAGAACAAGCCGAGAGCAAGGTCTGGTCGCTCGGCGCACAGTTGCGCCAGGGTGCCGTTCCCGACATCGCAGGCGGCACCCTGCCGTACGAGGTCGTCGCGAGCGGTCGGCGCTCCGCCGTCACCTACGGCGGAGGCATGGAGGGCCTCGATCCCGGCACCCGCCATGTGCTGCCCGCCCCGTCGGAGACGAGGGATCCCGGGCTCTTGACGATCCGTCCCTTCCACATACCGGAGCGCCGACACGACAGCATCAAGGACCGGCTCGGACTGGCCGGCGGGACCTACATGGTCATGTACGCCGATATCGGCGCCGACCAACTGAGCAGCGACAAAGTCGCCTCTCTTGGCGTCGCCGCCGACGCCAAGCTGCGGGTGTATGTGGTGGTGCTCCCGCACACAGCCGAGAAGATCACCGAGATCACCGACCGTGTGCTCCTGCGGGCCGGACTCGTCAGCCTCGTACTGATCGCCGCCGCCGCCTACTTCACCGTCCGCATCGCGCTGCGGCCGGTCGAAGCGATCCGCGTCCTCACCGCCTCGGTCACCGCGAGCGACCCCCGTGAACGCGTCACCGTCCCCGCCGCGGGGCACGAGATCACCGCCCTGGCCACCACCATCAACACCACCCTCCAACGCCTCGACAACGCCGCCGCCCAGCAGCGCCGCTTCGTCGCGGACGCCGCCCACGAACTGCGCAGCCCCCTCACCACACTGCTGGCCAGCCTGGAAGTCGCGCTCGCCTACCCGGAACGCACCGACTGGCCCGCCACGGCCACCACCGCCGCACGGCAGACCCGCCGCCTCCAGGCCCTCGCCGAAGACCTGCTGCTCCTCGCCCGCCTCGACACCCGCACCCCCATAGCCGGCCCCGACACCGTCGACCTGACAGCCCTCGCCTCCCGGCTGACCGAGCAATACCCCCTCGCCGAACGGCCGTTGACCCTCACCTGCGACAGCACCGCCCCCGCACACGCACACGGAGACCCCGACGAATACGAACGGCTGCTGCGCAACCTCATCGACAACGCCGCCCGCCACGCCGCACACCGCATCCAGATCACCGTCCGGAACCAGGACGCCTGGGTCGTCCTCACGGTGCACGACGACGGACCGGGCGTGCCCACCGAGGACGCCGAGCGCATCTTCGAACGCTTCGTCCGGCTCGACGACGCCCGCTCCCGCGACCACGGCGGCACCGGCCTGGGCCTCGCCATCGCCCGCGACCTGGCCCACCGCCACCGGGGCACCCTCACCCTCGCCCCCCGGACCCTCGGAGCATGCTTCCAGCTACGCCTCCCCCGAGCACCCGCCCCGGCCGAGAAATGACGCGCTTCTCCGCGACCGCACCGGCCAAGCGGATGTGCCGGCCCGTCGAGGGCTACGCCGAGGTGGGCGAGTGCGGGGAGCGGAGTACGAGGAGGGTGATCTCGCTGGGGGCGAAGACGCGGAAGGGTGGGCCCCAGAAGCCGGTGCCGCGGCTGGTGTAGAGGAGGGTGCGGGGGCCGTGGTGGCTGAGGCCGGCGAGGGCGGGCTGGTCGATGCGGACGAGGTGGTGGAAGGGCCAGATCTGGCCGCCGTGGGTATGGCCGGAGAGCTGGAGGTCGATGCCGGCGGCCGCTGCCCGGTCGATGAACTTGGGCTGGTGTGCCAGGAGGAGGATGGGCAGGTCGGGGTCGGCGCCGTTCAGGGCTCCGGCGAGGTGGGCGCGGTGGCCTGCCAGGCCGGAGGACTCGGCGGTGACGTCGTCCACCCCGGCGACGACGAGGGTGTCGCCTCCGCGTTCGAGCAGCAGATGGCGGTTGCGCAGCGGCTCCCAGCCCAACTGGTCCATCAGGTCGACCCAGCCCTGGGCCTCGCTGTGGTACTCGTGGTTGCCGGTGACGTATACCCGGGCCCGGGTGGCCCGCACGGTGCCGAGTGGGGCGGCCTGGGCGCGGCGGCGTTCGGCCGTGCCGTCCGCGATGTCGCCGGTGTGGCAGACCAGGTCGGCTTCCAGAGTGTTCACCGTCTCGCATACCCGCGTCGACCAGCGGGTGCGATCGAGCGGGCCGTAGTGGGTGTCGGTGATGAGGGCGACGCGGAGGCCGTCCAACCCGGCACCCAGCCGAGGGAGTTGGACGTCGAGTCGGCGCACCCGTGGCACGCGGCGGGCCTCGGCGTACCCCCAGCCGAGCAGTACGGCGGTTGTGCCGAGGACGGCCCAGGTGACGATTCGGGCCCGGTCCTGGCTCTCGCCGACGCCGGCCACGGTCAGGGCGAGCCGCAAGAGGACGCCGAGCAGAATGGACCAGGTGAACAGAGTCCAGATGGTGCCCAGCAGCGTGTCGCCGATGATCGCCGCCCGGTCCTGCTGGCGCCGGCCGTGGCCGCGCACCATCGCGAGCGGCATACCGATGAGACCGAGGGCGAACAGGGCGGTGCCGACCAGCGTGACGGGCAGCGGCCAGTGCTGGCCGGTGTGCAGGAGCACCCAGCAGGGCACGGCCCACAGCAGGACGGGGGCGGTCAGGGGGATGTAGCGCATCAGGCGGCGCAGTCGGCTCTGCCGCAGCGCTTGCGCCTCGCCCTCGGCGGGCCGGGTGTTGCTGGTGTCGGTCACGCTTCCCCTCCCTGACCGGGCTGCCGTCTCGCGCACTGTATCCGGTCGCCTTGGACCGGGAGGACCGGTTCGGCCTTCGCTGAACTCGCCCGCCGGCGCGGGGCCGACCAGTGTGCCAAGTGCCCCAGACAGGCCCTAGAGTCGCCGCATGCGGCGAAGGGCAGGATTGGCCATGGCTGGGGTTGCGGCCCTGGCTTGGGGCGAGTGGTTGAACTGGCGCTGGTCTCGAGTTCTCGTGGCGAACGCCGGGGGCGCTTCCGAGGCCGTGGTGGTGTTGGGGTACCGGAACCCCCAAGCGACGGCGAACTTGATCAACCGATGGCGAGTCCGCGCTGGAATTCGCTCCATCGCCGCCGACGGTGCGCATGGGACCCGTGTGATCTTCAGCGGCGGTGCGGTTGGCGGCGGCGCCGCGGAGGCCCGGCTGATGGCTGACTACGCGCAGTCCGTGCTTGAGTTCGAGGGCACGGTGCTCCTCGAAGACCAAAGCGCGACGACATGGGAGAACATCACGAACGTGATCCCACTGCTCGAGGACGTGGACCGCATCAAGATCGCCTCCCAACCAGCTCATGCGCTCAAGGCCCGTGCGTACTTGCGGCGGCAGCGCCCCGATCTTGCGGAGAGGCTGGTGCGCGCGGATGACTACCGCCCCGGCGAGTGGACGCTCGTCAAACCGCTGCTGGCTCTGTACGGACTTTGGACGCTGCGCGGTCTCAAGGCCGACGAACGGAAGGTCTCGCTGTAGACGACGCCGGATTCCTCGAGGATTTTCCAGACGGTCGAGGCGCCGTCATCGCGCATGCGGGCCGACGGATCCGGGTGCTGGGTGCCACCGGCGACCGCCGACCTCATTCCGCGAGCTGCGCCCCCGCGTTGCTCGATGTGTCTGGTTCGCCGGTGTGGCCCTCGTGGACGCGGGAGACTCCTCGCGGGGGATCGATCTCGGTCGCGTGCATGAAATCCAAAAAACGAGCCGCGACGGGGGAGAGGTTCCGAGAGCAGTGGTACATCACGCCGATGACCCTGGTTGCTCCCGGAGCATCCACGGGTACCGCCACGAGGTCATCCAGGCCGAAACCCCGCAACTCCAAGGCCGGCAAAGCTGCCACGCCCACGCCGGCCCGTAGCAGCCCGCGGATCGTCGCCGCGCTGCAGGCATGGAAGTGGTGGCTCACCGAGATCGAGTACTTGCTGAACGCCGCGTCGGTGATGGCTCGGATGCTGGTTCCGGGCCGCGTTGCGACCACGGTCTCACCAGTGAAGTCCGGCCACGAGATGGAACTCCGCGCCGACCAAGGATGGCTGTGGTGCGCGACGCCGTAGAGCTGTTCCTGCAGCAGTGGTTCGAAGCAGAAGCCGTCCGGCAGGTCACCTCGGGCGGTCAAGCCGAGTTCGGCAGTCCCACTTTCGAGGCGTTCGACAACTTCGTCCGCGGCCCCGTCGATGATCTCGAACTCCACCTCGGGGTGATCCAGCATGAAGCCGCGCATCATGTCCGGCAGCACAGCCGCCGCGACCGACGGAAGCGCGGCTACGGCGATGGTTCCGGACTGAGCCGCTACGTACGACATGAAGCGGCTCAGTCGCATGTCCATGTCGTCGAGGACGGCGCCCGTCATGAGCAGAAAGGCCTGCCCCGCGGCCGTGATGTCGAGCTGCCGAGTGGTGCGGTCGAACAACCGCACCCGCAGGAGACGCTCGACTTCCTTGATCCTTCTGCTGAGGACTGACTGAGAGATATGCTCCACCGCGGCCGCTTTCGTGAAACTGCCGGATGCGGCGAGTGTCCGGACCGCGCGAAGCTGCTGCAGCGTCAGGTCAGGGATCGGCATGGGCTTCACCCCGCGACATGCCGCAGGGCGCAGGAATGGCGGACGACGGCGGCTGACGGCCACGGCAGGCACGGGATACGACCACCTGATCGTTGATCGACACGTGGAGTGTCACCAGAAGGGTGTTCGGTTCTTCGTTCACACATCAGCTTTGAACGCCCTCCTCCCACGCCTGCGGACCGACCTCAGTTCACGCCATCTGCACGCGATCAACCACCTAGTTCGACTTTGAGCGCACGTGGTTCGCGATCGCCGCGTCGTCGTTTGCGCCGTACATGTCGTCGATCAGCGCCGCGAACGAGCTCACGACGGCATTGCGCTTGATCTTGCCGTTCGCGGTCCGCTCGCCGTGCTCGACTTCCAGGGGCCGCGGCAGAACGCGGAAGTCCTTCAACTGCTCCACCCGCGCGAGGTCCGCGTTGACCCGAGCGACCTCCGCTCGCAGGCGTTCGGCCAGCATCTCTGCCGACCGGGCGTCCGCGGTTGTGCTCGGCTCGAGCAGGACGGTGAGGTACTTACGGGCGTCGCCGACGACGATCGCCTCGTTGATCAGCGAGCTCTCCTTCAACCGGGTTTCGATGGGCTGAGGGTTGATCGTTTTCCCGCCTCGGGTGATGATCACGTCCTTCTTCCGGCCGATGAGCCGGATGTCGCCGCGGGGTGTGCGCTCCATCAGGTCACCGGTGCGGAACCAACCATCCTGGTAAGCCGCCTCGGTCTCCGCCGGGTTGCGCCAGTATCCGTCGAAGAGCAGCGGTGCGCGGAGCAGCATTTCGCCGTCGTCCGCGACCTTCACCTGGAACCGTGGGTCCGGGAATTCCCTGCCGATGAAGCCCGGACGGGGGAACGGATGGTTGAAATGAGCGATGGGACACCCGGCGGTCTCGGTGAGACCGTAGTTCTCGCGAAGATCGAGCCCCCAGATCTGCCAAATCGCGATGACGCTTTCGGGCATCGCGGCAGACGCGGTGTAGGCAACCCGGATGCGATCCATTCCGACGGTTGCCCGCAGTGGCAAGAACATCCAACGAAGTGCGGCAGCGTACGCGATCCGCAGCGGTACCGAGGGCCGGCGATGGGACCAACGGCGTTCGGCTACTCTGCGGCCGGCCCACATGGCGGCGCCATAGGCGTAGCGACGAAGTCGCGGCCAGACCTCCGTCTGTGCGATCAGTTCGCCGGCGATCTTCTCGTAGAACCGCGGCGGCCAGAGCACTGCCGTGGGCCGCACCGAACGCAACACGTCTTCGTAGTCACCAATGCGGCAGTATGTGACCACCAGCCGTGAGAGCAGCGGCGCGAACACCGACACCAACGCCGGCGCCACGTGGGCCAACGGCAGGAAGCCCACGGCATCGTGCTCGTGGCGGAGGATCTGCGGGTAGAGGCCGACGAAGGTCTGAACCGAGTGCTGAAGCGTGCGGTGCGAGTGGGTGACGCCTTTCGGGGCTCCCGTGGATCCCGACGTGTAGAACAGCACGGCGGCATCGTCGAGGGAGCCGCCGGCGACCAACTCGGACAGCGGATCGGCGCCGTCGTCGGCGTGCTGTGTTCCTTCTTCGCACAGCGCTTCCCATGTTGTCCCTTTGATCACCTCGGGTAGCTCCGGCGGAGCGGCGTCGATTCCGACCACGAGCCGCAGCTTCGGTGTGTGTGCGGCGACCTTCGCCACCTTGCTGAGCTCCGTCGTCGTCTCGCCGATGAAGGCGACGGCCTCGCTGTGTACGAGGAGTTGCTCGATCTCGGCAGGTGAGTTGGTCGGATAGACGCCGATCACGACGCCGCCGACACTCTGCACGGCCAGCGCGGCGAACACCCACTCCGGGCGTGCGCCGCTCATCATCGCGACGCGATCGCCGTGCCGCACACCTTGCGCGACAAGGCCGAGCGCGAGATCTTGCACGCGATCCCGGTACGTCCGCCACGTGATCGCCTGCATGACCCCATCACGCCAGTACCGCAGCGCGACGGCGTCGGGTTCCCTGTTCGTGCGATCGAGCAGCAGCCCCGGTAGCGTCCGGGTTGGCTCGAAATTGGTCAGATCCATGACACGGCCTCTCTTCCAGAGCCGACAAGTCCGGGCCCGATGGGATTCATGCGGCACTCTGCCCGAGGTGCAGGAAGTCACCTCGGTACCACGTCACCGGCTTGCCGCTACCTGTCCGCGCGTCGTGTACACGGCCGATGAGGATCACGTGATCTCCGCCGGGTACGGCTTGCTCCAGTTCGCAACGGATGACTGCCGCCGCGTCGGGCAGTAGCGGGTGACCCCTCTCGTCGAATTCGAAGTCTCCGTACGCGAACTTGTTTTCACCTTTTGTCGCGAACTTGATCGCCAACTCGGCGTGTGCGGGTGTCACGATGTTGACGATGAACCGCTCGGCCGCCATGAAGACGGGAGCGCAGTCCGCTCCTTGGTCCAGGCACACCAGAACGAGCGGCGGATCGAGCGACAGCGCCGCGAAGGAACTCGCGGTGAACCCGTGCGGCGTGCCTGACGCGCTTCGCGTCGTCACGATCGTCACGCCTGAAGGAAAGCGGGCCAACGCCGAGCGGAAGGCGGCCGGGTCCAGCCCTTGAAATCGATCAACCACGATATCCCTCGCGGGCGGCTCGGGCGGCAGGGTCGTTGAAGACCGTCCGCGCGTCGGCAACCGTGACCCGGAGCTGCTCTTCGACCGGCCAACTGGAAGTTCCTGAGTGCAGGGCCCGTTTCAGCGCCGCGAACACGGCAGGTGGTTTCGCCGCTGCCGCCCGCGCGTCCGCCATCGCGATCGCGAGCAGGTCGCCCTGCTCGACCACCTGGTCGACGATGCCCATCCGCTCCGCGTCGAACGCGTCGACGGGCTCTCCGCCCAGCAGGAGGCGCCGGGCCGCACGGTCGCCCAGGACCCCGCGCACTCGAGTGATCCCCTTCACGGCCGGCAGCATTCCGTGGTTGACCTCGGGGAAGACGAAACGCGCCTCAGCCGATGCGTACACCTTGTCGGCGAACAGGGCCATTTCGATGCCGCCACCGACGCACCAGCCGTTGACCGCACACACCAGCGGCCGGGCAAAGTCCTCCAGAGCGCAGAGCAGCGCGTGAAACGACGCCATCCGCTCGACCATCGAATCGGCTCCGAAGCCGATGGCTTCCTTGATGTCGCCACCCGCGCAGAAGAAGCGCTCACCAGCTCCCGTCAAGACCACCGCGGGGGTGCCGGGGCCGTCGGCGAGGGTTTCCAGCGTCGTTGTCAGCTCGCTGACGAGCGAGTTGCTGAGCGCGTTCGCCGGTGGGTGGTTCAGGGTGAGTACAACCACGCCGTCCACTTCGTCGGACGCGTGCACAGCGCTGGGCGCTGTGTTGTGCGAGGCAATGCTCATGCTCGCCTTCCCTCAATTCGCCGGTCCGCCGGCGGTGCGAGCGGAGGGGAAGTCCACGGGGCGCTTCTCCCGGAAGGCCTGGCGTGCTTCGGCGTAGTCGGCACCGGCGAAGTCGAGGATCTCGAGCGCCGAGGACAGCTCGTGCTGGGGCACCGCGTTGGTGAGCCAGGCGTTGAGCGCACGCTTGGTGAAACGGAGCGCCTGCTGGGAACCGCGGGCCAGCTGGGACGCGACCTCGAGCGCGCGGGGCAGCACCTGCTCGCGGGGAACGGACAGGCTCACGAGCCCGATCCGCTCGGCCTCGGCGCCCGTCAGCTTCTCGGAGGTGAGCACGTAGTACTTGGTCTTGGCCATGCCGACAAGCAACGGCCAGATGAGCGCGGCGTGGTCGCCGGCGGTCACACCGACCTTGGTATGGCCTTCGATCAGCACCGCGTCGTCCGCGGCGACGCTGATGTCGGCGAGAAGCGCGGTCGACAGCCCGTAGCCGACCGCGGGGCCGTTGATCGCGGAGATGATCGGCTTCTCGATGCGCAACATCGTCGCGACCCGCTTGCGTTCGGTCTCCAGCATCGCGAGCGCATCCTCGGGCGTGGGATCGGGCTGAGCGACATCCATCCCGGTACAGAAGGCTTTGCCGGCCCCGGTGATGACGACGACCCGGGTCTGGTCGTCGCGCTCGACGTCGGCCCAGATCTGGTTCATCTCCTCGAACATCGGCAGGGTGAGCGAGTTGTACCGGTCGGGTCGATTGATCGTGATCTGGAGGACGCCGTTGTCGTGGCGTTCGGTGAGGATGTCGCCGGTGCCGTGGTTGTAGAGGTCGGTCATCGGCTGGTCTCCTTGTGGTGTGTGGGGTTGTGCTGGGT
>NZ_JANIAA010000058.1 GCF_024505145.1 Streptomyces rugosispiralis
ACGGATCCGCCGCCATCTGCTCCAGCACCCGCACCAGCCGCCGTATCACGCCCCGGGCGGCGTCCTCGTCGAACGCGTCCGGGCGGTAGTCCAGCCAGAACTTCAGCTCGTCCGCCGGGTCCACCCCCAGCGTCAGCGGGAAGGTGGTGGCCATCCGGGTCGTGCTGGTGGTCAGCCGCAGGGGGGCGGCCGGTCCGGTCTCGCCCGCGTGGAAGTTCTCGAAGGCCATCAGGGTGTCGAAGGCGGCGCCCGGTCCGGCCAGGCGCTGGATCTCCTTGAGGCCGAGGTGCTGGTGGCCGAGCAGCGTCGTCTGCTGGGCCTGCACCACGCTGAGCAGGTGGGCGATCGAGTCGGCCGGGCGCAGCCGGACCCGTACGGGGATCGTGTTGATGAAGAGCCCCAGCATGTCCGCCATCCCCACCAGCTCCGGCGGGCGGCCGGCCACCGCGGCGCCGAACACCACATCGCTCCGGCCGGTGAGCTTGCCGACGACCTGGGCCCAGGCCACCTGGAGCACGGTGTTCAGCGTGACCCCGTGGGCGCAGGCGAGCTCTCGCAGCGCACCGGCCAGATGGTCGCCGGTCTCGGCGAGGACCTTGCGGGTGAGGATGGGTTCGGCGTTAGGGTCGAGCGCGGCGACCGTCGTCGGCTCGGACACGCCGTCGAGCGCCCGCTGCCAGGCGGCGCGGGCCGCCTCCCGGTCCTGGCGGCGCAGCCAGGCCAGATATTCGCCGTAGGGCGTGGTCGGCGGTAGTTCGCGGGTGTCGCCACCGGCCGCATAGCCGGTCCACAGCTCGCGGATGAGGATCCGCAGCGACCAGCCGTCGAGCACGATGTGGTGCAGGGTCACGACCATGCGATGGCGGTCGGGGCCGGTCTTCACCAGCAGGATTCGTGCCAGGGGCGGGGCGGCGAGGTCGAAGCGGCGGGCCCGTTCCGCGCTCTCCAGCCGGTCCGCCAGGGCTCCCGCCGCCTCGGCGCCGAGGTGCGACAGGTCCACCTCGTGCCAGGGCAGGGTGACGTGGCGGGCGATCACCTGGACGGGGTCGTCCACGCCGACCAGGCGGCGGAAGCCGGTGCGCAGGCTGCCGTGCCGTGCGACGAGCGACTCCCAGGTGGCGCGCAACTTTCCTACGTCCAGGGGCCCTTCGAGTTCCAGGACCTTCTGCTCCACATAGATGTCCCGCTCCCGCTCATCGAACATCGCGTGGAAGAGCAGACCCTCCTGGAGCGGTGACAGCGGCAGTACGTCGACCACGCCGCCCGCCACCTCGGCCTCCAGCTCCTCGATCTGGGCCTGGTCGAGCGCCATCAGCGGGAAGTCGGACGGCGTATGGCCGCCGCCGGTGTGTGCGGCGAGGCCGGACAGCGTCTCCGCCCACGTTTCGAGCAGGCGCCGGGCGGCCGGTTCGGTGAGCAGGGGGTCCGGCCAGTCCAGGCTGAGGACCAGTTCGGCTCCCTCGACGCGGGCCGCCGCTTCGAGCGGGTGGGTGGGCGGCCGGTCGTCGTCGCCCGGGGCGGTGAAGCCGAGCTGCGGGGTGGGCAGGGCGGCGAGCGTGGCGGCGGTTTCGGGGTTGAGGTGGCGCAGCAGGCCGTAGCCGAGTCCATCGCCGGGGACGGCCCGGAGCTGTTCCTTGATCTGCCGCACGGCCCGGCCCGCCGCGGGCCCACCGATGCGGATCTCCGCGAGGTCGACGGGCCCGGTGTCGAGCCGTACGGGGTGGCTGTGCGCGAACGCGCCGACGGTGCGGGAGAGATCGGCGTCGCTGCCCAGGGCGCCACGTCCGTGGTCCGGCACCGCCACGTCCACGAGGAAGCCACCGGTCCGGTCCTGGCCGTCGCGCCAGGCGGCGAGGGCCGCGGTCAGCCCGGTCAGCAGGACGGTCTCGGCCCCGGTGTGGAACGCGTTCGGCAGGCCGGTCAGCACCGCCGCCGTGGTGTCGGCCGGGATGCGTACGGAGGCGCGCCGCACCGGGGCGTTCGCGTCGCGGGCCGGGTCGGCGGGCCGGACGGTGAGCAACGGGTCACCCGAGGCGAGGAGTTCGGTCCAGGCGGGCAGCTCCGCACGCCGCCGCGGACTGTCGGCCTGCGTGGCCAAGGCCCGTGTCCAGTGGCGGAACGATGTCGGGACGGCCGCCGTCTCCCGCCCCGCGACGGCGGCGGCCACGTCCTCCAGCAGGATCCGCCAGGACACCGCATCGGCCACCAGCCGGTCCGCCACGACGAGCAGCCGCCCCGGCGCGTCCGGCCCGTTGTCGCACCACACGGCCTGGGCCATCACCCCGGCCCGCCGGTCCAGCCGCCGCCCGGCCGCGGCCGACTCGGCGGTGAGCCGCTGCTGGAGCTGGTCGGCGTCCATGCCTGCCGTCGCCACCCGCCGCGTCCAGGGCCGGACGGACACCGCCCCGGCCGGGGGCACGGTCAGCCGCCGCTCCGGGGTGGTCTCGAGCCGGGCCCGCAGCATGTCGTGGCGATCGACGACGGCCTGCAGCGCACGGGCGATGTCGGCCAGGTCCGCACCGGCCGGAAGGTCCAGCGCGGCCGACCGGAACCCCGCGGCCACCTCGGGTCTCGTGGGCCGTTGAAGTCCCTCGTGGTCCAGCAGTTCGTGCATGGCCGGGGAGAGCGGCAGGTGTCCGGCGCCCCGCGCCCGGTCGCCCGTCGCGGCGCCCGCGTCCAGCGGTTCGGCGACGCCGGCGAGGCGGGCCGGGGTGGCGAGCTCGAACACCTGGTACGGGGCGATCACCAGCCCGGCGCGCCGGGCCACCGACACCAGCAGCATGGTCAGAATCGAATCGCCGCCGAGCTCGAAGAAGGACGCCACCGCGCTGACCCGCTCCAGGCCGAGGATCTCGCCGTAGAGCCGGCAGAGCACCTCTTCGGTGGGTGTCCGCGGACCACGGCCCTCGGCGGCGCCGGTGAAGTCGGGGGCGGGAAGGGCGGCCCGGTCCAGCTTGCCGTTGACCGTGACCGGAAGGGCGTCCAGGGCGACGACCGCGGCGGGCACCATGTACTCCGGCAGCCGCTCGGCCACGTACTCCCGCAGCCCGCCGGCGTCGACGAGGTCCCCCTCGGGGACGACGTAGGCCACGAGCCGCCGGTCCCCGGGGCGGTCCTCCCGTACGACCACGGCGACGTGGCCGACGCTCCGGTGCCCGGCGAGAACGGCCTCGACCTCACCCGGCTCCACCCGGAAGCCACGGACCTTCACCTGCTCATCGGCGCGCCCGCCGAAGACCAGCTGACCGTCGGCCGTCCGCCGGGCGAGGTCGCCCGTGCGATACATCCGCCCGTCCGTGAACGGGCAGGCCACGAAGCGTTCCGCGGTCAGCCCCGGACGGCGCAGATAGCCCCGCGCGAGCCCCGGTCCCGCGACATACAGCTCGCCCAGCACACCGTCGGGAACCGGCCGCAGACGCTCGTCCAGCACGAACACCCGCGTGTTGGCGATCGGCCCACCGATCGGCACCGGCCCCGACCGCACCAGGGGCTCGCTCATCGTCGCGCACACGGTGACCTCGGTCGGGCCGTATGCGTTGATCATCCGCCGGCCGGGGGCCCATCGCTCCACCAGCCCCGGCGGGCACACCTCACCCGCCACCACCAGTGTCCGCAGGCTCTCCGGCAGCTCCTCCACCGTGGCCAGCACCGACGGCGGCACGGTGGCGTGCGTGACGCCGTACTCCGCCACCGTCTCGCTCAACGACCCCTGCGGCGGCAACCTGTCCGCGTCCGCCATCACCAGCGCGGCACCCGAAAGCAACGCCATGCAGATCTCGGAGACCGCGGCGTCGAAGCTCAACGACGCCAGCTGCAGCACCCGCGCGGCGGCGTCCACCGCGAAGCGCTCGATCTGCGCGGCCGCCAGGTTGCCGATGCCGCGATGGGTCACGAGCACACCCTTGGGACGGCCCGTCGATCCCGACGTGTAGATCACATACGCCACATCGTCGGCGCCCACGGACACCGCGGGCGCCGATTCACCCTCCGCGGCCGGATCCCAGACCAGGCACTCCACCCCGGCCGGAACCAACTCCCGCGTCTCCTCCGAGCACACCGCCAGTACCGGCCCGGCGTCCTCGACCAGCCATCCGGCGCGCTCGGCCGGATACGCCGGATCCACCGGAACGAACCCGGCCCCGGCCTTGGCCACCCCCAGCCACACCGCCACCAGTTCGGCGGACCGGCCCAGCACCACCGCCACGAGGTCACCGCGCCGTACCCCGCGCGCGGCCAGCGCCCCGGCCACCCGGTCCGCCCGCGCCCCCAGCTCCGCGTACGACCACTCCAGACCGTCCGCGCCGACCACCGCCACCGCGTCCGGCGACTCGGCCACCTGGGCGTCGAACAACTCGCCCAGCGGTCGCGAGGATTCGGTCGTGCCATGCATGGATGTCTCCCTCTGCTGCCTACTGCGGTACGCGATGGCGGTGACCGGAGGTACGTGCTCAGCCGTGCTCAGCCGTGGCCGGGAGGCGGGCCGCCGGGTATCGCCCGCATGCCCGGATGGGGTCCCGGCGCATGCCCGTTGCCCACCGGCCCGTGGCCAAGCGGCGGCACCGGTCCACGCCCATTGGGCGGCGCCGCATGCCCGTCCGGCCCGCCACGCCCCGCGAACTGCGTGCGGTACAGCTCCGCGTAGAGCCCACCCAGAGCGAGGAGTTCCTCATGGGTGCCGCTCTCCCGCACCCGGCCGCCGTCGATCACGAGGATCTGGTCGGCGTCGCGGATGGTGGACAGCCGGTGGGCGATCACCAGCGAGGTGCGCCCCGCGAGCGCGGTTTCCAGCGCCCGCTGCAGCGCGGCCTCGGACTCGGAGTCGAGGTGCGCCGTGGCCTCGTCGAGGACGACGACCGGCGGCGCCTTGAGCAGCAGCCGGGCCATGGCGATGCGCTGCTTCTCGCCACCCGAGAGCCGGTAGCCGCGGTCGCCGACGACGGTGTCGAAGCCATCGGGCAGGGACTCGATCAGACCCCAGATCTGGGCGGCCTTGCAGGCGTCGACCATCTCCTGCTCGGTGGCCTCCGGGCGGGCGTAGCGGAGGTTGTCGCCGATGGTGGCGTGGAAGAGATAGGCGTCCTGGGTGACGACGCCGATGGTGTCGTAGAGGGACTCCAGTGTGAGGTCCCGGAGGTCGTGTCCGTCGATGCTGACGGTGCCCTCGCCGGGGTCGTACAGCCGGGGTACGAGATGGGTGATGGTGGTCTTGCCGGCGCCGGAGGGGCCGACGAGGGCGGTGAGCTTCCCGGCGGGCAGCCGGAAGCTCAGCTCGCGCAGGGTCCAGTCGTTCCTGGTGCGCTCCGGCCGTGGGATGGCGATCGATTCGAGGGAGGCGAGCGAGACCTCCGCGGCGGCCGGGTACGAGAACGAGACGCCGTCGAAGACGATCTCGGGCGCGCCGTCGCGGGGCAGGGCGATCGCGTCGGGCTTCTCGGAGATGAGCGGCTTGAGGTCGAGGATCTCGAAGAGCCGGTCGAAGCTGACCAGGGCGGTGACCACGTTGGCCTGGGCGCTGGAGAGCTGGTTGATGGGGCCGAAGAGCCGGGTGAGCAGCGTGGCCAGGGCCACCAGGGTGCCGATCTCGAAGGCGTCGTCGATGACGAGGCGGCCGCCGACGCCGTAGACCACGGCGGTGGCGAGCGCGCCGAGGAGGACCATCGACAGGAAGAGCAGCTTGCCGTTGACCGCGGTCAGGACGCCGAGGTCGCGGACCTTGCCGGCCAGCTTGGTGAACTGGCGCAGCTCCCGGCTGGGCCGGCCGTACAGCTTGGCCAGCAGGGCGCCGGTCACGTTGAAGCGCTCGTTCATCAGCGCGCCCATTTCGGCGTTCTGCTCCATCTGGGAGCGCATGAGCCGCTGCAGCCGGCGCCCGACGACCTTGCCGGGGAGGATGAAGAAGGGCAGCACGACCAGGGAGATCAGGGTGATCACCCAGGACAGGTAGAACATCGTGATGAGGACGAACAGCAGGGTGAGCGCGGCCGAGACGACCGTGGACAGCAGTGAGGTCAGGGCCTGCTGGGCCCCGACCACATCCGCGTTGAGCCGGCTGACCAGGGCGCCGGTCTGGGCCCGGGTGAAGAACGCGAGCGGCTGGCGCTGCACATGGTCGAAGACCTCGGTGCGCAGCCCGTAGACGAGCCCCTCGCTGACCCGGGCCGAGTACCACGCCTCGCCGAACCCCAGCAGCGCGCCGAGGACCGCCAGTCCGCCGACCGCCACGGCGATACCCACGACGACATCGGAATCATGTTCGGCGATGCCATTGTCGATGAGGTATTTGAACAGGATGGGGGTGGCCACCACAATCGCGGCGTTCAGCACGGTCATGAGCAGCAGCAGACAGATGCTGACGCGGTACGGCCGGGTATACGGAAGAATCCGTTTCGCGGTCCCCGCCTTTATTTTCTGCTTGGTCACGGATGGGTCGGGGCCCACCGCGCGAATCATCATCGGCCCTGGGCCGCCTATGGACACGACGCTCTCCTCGGCTTGGGTCGTTCCGACCTATGTGAGCTGGTCGATGAGGCTCTTGGGGCGCATGTCGCGCCAGTTCTCCTCGATGTAGTCCAGGCAGTTCTTGCGGGCGTCCTCGCCGAATACGACGCGCCAGCCGGCCGGTACCTCGGCAAAGGCGGGCCACAGCGAATACTGGCCCTCGTCGTTCAGCAGGACCAGAAAGGAACCGTTTTCGTCGTCGAACGGATTGGTCATCTTCACTCCTTCCAACTTCCCTGGAGCGGGCCGGAATTCAAGGTAACGAGGGCCCATCGGGAGCGGCAAGGTCGACTATTGAAGTGGCGTCCAACCGCGTATTCTCTGCACTTGGACAACGGGTGAAACCCCGCGGAAACCGGAGCCGGGGCATTCTGGATCCCGTTGTCCAGGGGGCAGGGCCGAACAGGGCCGGTTGGACAGACCGAGGAGGGGGAGCGGGTGCGCGTACTCGTGGTGGAGGACGACCAGGAAATGGCGCAGGCGGTGGCCGTCGGCTTACGGCGGGCGCAGCTGGCCGTCGATGTGGCGTTCGACGGGGAGAGCGGTCTTGAGCGGGCGCTGCTCAGTGACTACGACGTGATCGTGCTGGACCGGGATCTGCCCGGGATGCACGGCGACGAGATCTGCTCCGAGCTGATCGCGTCCGGCTGCCGCAGCAGGGTGTTGATGCTGACCGCGGCGGCCTCGGCGGAGGATCTGGTCGACGGGCTCAATCTCGGGGCCGATGACTATCTGGCGAAGCCGTTCGACTTCCCGGTGCTGATCGCCCGGATCGGCGCGCTGGCGCGGCGGGCGCATCCGGCCGTGCCGCCGGTGGTGCACCACGGCGACCTGGTGGTGGACACGGCGCGCCGCAAGGCCGCTCGGGCGGGCCGGCCGCTGGAGCTGGCGCCCAAGGAGTTCGGGGTGCTGGAGCTGCTGCTG
Source organism: Streptomyces rugosispiralis (assembly GCF_024505145.1). Lineage (GTDB taxonomy): Bacteria > Actinomycetota > Actinomycetes > Streptomycetales > Streptomycetaceae > Streptomyces > Streptomyces rugosispiralis. The sequence continues at coordinate 7,423 of NZ_JANIAA010000058.1, forward strand.
TCGGCCAAGGGGCGGGCGGTGTCGGCGGAGGAGCTGCTGGAGCGGGTGTGGGACGAGGCGGCCGATCCGTTCACCAGCGCCGTGAAGATCACCATCAGCAGGCTGCGGGCCAAGCTGGGCGATCCGCCGGTGATCGAGACCGTCGCCAAGCGCGGCTACCGGATCTGAGGCCGCCGATGTCTCCGCTGTCCCGGCTGATGTCTCCGCTGTCCCGGCTCACCGCCCGGCTCGCGGGTTCGCCGCTGCCCCGGCGTACGGTCCGGCTGAAGCTCACGCTGCTGTACGGCGCGCTGTTCCTGCTCTCCGGGGCGGCGCTGCTGACGATCACGTATCTGCTGGTGCTGGGCTCCAACGGCGGTTCCCTGTACGGCGGGCAGCCCGCACCGGGCGGCGGTGCGCCGCGGGCGGGCGAGACCGACGGCCACTCCTCGCCGGTGCCGCCGCCGCGGGGGCGCGTCGGGCAGAGCACGCGCGATGTCCTCCCGGCCGCGGCGCGGGAGATCATGGAGCTGCAGCGGGACGCCGTGCTGCACGACCTGCTGGTGCAGTCCGCGATCGCGCTCGGGCTGATGTCGGTCATCTCGATCGCGCTGGGCTGGGTGGTCTCGGGGCGGATACTGCGCCCGCTGCGTACGGTCATCGCCGCCGCCCGGGAGATCTCGGCGACCAGCCTGCATCAGCGCCTCGCCCTCGAGGGCCCGCGCGATGAGCTCAAGGAGCTGGGCGACACCTTCGACGGTCTGCTCGGCCGGCTGGAGACATCGTTCGAGGCACAGCGCCGGTTCGTCGCCAACGCCTCGCATGAGCTGCGCACTCCGCTGGCCCGGCAGCGGACGCTGGGGCAGCTGGCCCTGTCGGATCCCGACGCGGACGTGGCATCGCTGCGCGTGGCGCACGAACGGATCCTCGCCGCGGGCGCCCAGCAGGAGCGCATGATCGAGGCGTTGCTCACCTTGGCCCGTAGCCACGCGGGGATCGAGGTGCGGCGGCCGTTCGACCTGGACCGGCTGGCGCGGGACGTCGTGGCCACCCGCCGGACGGACGCGGAGCAGCGGCGGGTCACGCTGCGCTGTGCGCTCGCGGCAACGGTCGCGGCGGGCCATCGCCAGCTGGCCGAACGGCTCGTCATCAACCTGGTGGACAACGCGCTGCGGCACAACGAGCCGTACGGCTGGGTGGAGGTGGCCACGGCGGACGCGCCCGGCCGGGCGGTCCTGACCGTGGCCAACTCCGGTCCGGTGGTGCCGCCGAGCGCGCTGGACCAGATGTTCCAGCCGTTCCAGCGGCTCGGCGACCCGCGGACCAACAAGGACGGCCTGGGGCTCGGGCTGTCGATCGTGCAGGCCGTCGCGGTGGCGCATGACGCCACGCTCGCCGTCGAGGCCCGCCCGGAGGGGGGCCTCGTCTTCACGATCGGCTTTCCGCACCCATCGACCCACCGGCAGGGACCGCCGACGGACCACCGGCAGGAACCGCCAACGGCTCACCGGCAGGAAACGCCAACGGCTCACCGGCCGGGAGCATCACCCGCCCACCGCCCGGGGCCGCCACCCCAGCGGCGAGGGAAGCGGTGAAGAAGTCGACGAGCGCGGCGTTCACCGCGGCCGGCTTCTCCAGATAGCCGTAGTGTCCGCAGCCGGAGATCTCGGTGTAGCGGGCGCCCGGGATGGCGTCGGCGACCTCCCGGGTGAGCTGCGGCCGTACGATCAGGTCGTGCTCGAAGCCCAGGACCAGGCACGGGCAGCGGATGGCCGCGTACGCGGGCAGCCGGTTGGGGATCAGCTGCAGGCCGAGCTGGCCGCGGACCGAGGCCAGGTCGACGGCGGAGATCTCGAAGATGTCCAGCCAGTCGCGCAGCCGTTGCTCATCGGCCAGCGTCTGCGGGGACAGACTCTGCAGCGCGTTGACATAGGCGGCGTAGCGGGGCGGCAGCTTCACCCCGCTGTCGGCCAGGTCCATCTCCGCGATCGCCTGGGCGGTGGCGAAGGTGTCGGCCCGGCCGCTGGTCGCCATCAGCACGGCCGACCGGACGAGTTCGGGCCGGGCCAGGAGCAGCTCCTGGACGATGATGCCGCCCAGGGAGAAGCCCACGACCCGGCACGGACCCGCGCCGAGGTGCTCGATGAGGCCCGCGATGTCCGCCGCCATGTCATCGAGGGTGAAGCCCTCGGCGCAGGGATCGCTCGGCGGGATCCCGCGGTTGTCCACGGTGATCACCTTGAAGCCGGCCGCCTTGAGCGCGGGCACCTGGTGGGTGCGCCACATCCGGCCGGGGGCCCCGGTGCCGGTCACCATGACGACCGGGTCCCCCGTTCCGTGCTCCTCGTAGTTGAGCTGGATCCCGTTGATCCGGACGACAGGCATCGTCAGGCCGGCCCCGGCTGCCAGAGCATGCCGTCGTCGGAGGTGATGAGCCCGCCGGGGAACATCGGCACATCGGGGCCGAGGTCCTCGCCGAGGAAGGCCCGGCTCTGCACCTGCGCGCCCTCCTGCATCGCCTGGCGCACCGCGGAGGAGCGGAACAGCGGTGTCATGTTCCCCTCGGCGTCGGCGGACATCTCGTCGATGGCGGAGACGAACTCCGCCGACTTGGACTTCATGCGCGTCGCGGCCGACTCGGCCCCGTCGAGGTCGAACTCCGAGGACGACACGCCCGCCACCAGCTCGACGAACGACTCCAGCTCGGTGTGCTGGTTGTGGGTGACCTTCTTCGCCGACCAGAAGTAGGAGTTCTCGTCCACGTGCATGTCGTAGAAGGACATCAGGAACTCGTAGAAGACGCCGTACTCCCGGCGGTAGCGGGCCTCGAACTCGGTGAACGCCGCCTCCTCGGACACGATCCCGGCCAGGCTGCTGCTGATCGAGCGGGCCGCCAGCAGGGCGCTGTAGGTGGCCAGGTGGACGCCGGAGGAGAAGACCGGGTCGACGAAGCAGGCGGCGTCGCCGATGAGCACGAGGCCGGGCCGCCAGAACTTGGTCTGGTGGTACGAGTAGTCCTTGCGCACCCGCAGCTGGCCGTACTGGCCCTCCGTCACCCGGCTGGCGTCCGACAGATACTCCTTGATCAGCGGGCATTCGTCGATGAGCGCCAGCAGGGCCCGCTCCGGATCGCCCTGGATCTTTTCGGCGTTCTCCCGCCGGACGACGGCGCCGACGCTGGTGAGGTCGGGGGTGAGCGGGATGTACCAGAACCAGCCGCTCTCGAACGCCACGGACAGGATGTTGCCCGAGTTGGGGGCGGGCAGCCGCTTGCCGCCCTGGAAGTAGCCGAACAGCGCGAGGCTGCGGAAGAACTGCGAGTACTCCCGGGTGCCGCCCACCCGCTTGTGCAGCCGGCTGCCGTTGCCCGACGCGTCCACGACGTACGTGGCGTGCACCTCGTGCTCGGTGCCGCCCGCGTCGGTGTACCGCACGCCCGTGACCCGCTCACCGTCCTCGAGCACATCGGAGACCGACGTCTGGAAGCGGACCTCGGCGCCCTTCTCCACCGCGTGTTCCAGCAGGATGTTGTCGAACTTCGAGCGCTCGACCTGGTACGCGTGCGAGGTGGCACCCGCGATCTTCGGGGACACCGAGAAGGAGAACGTCCACGGCTCGGCGTTGGCACCCCAGCGGAACGTGCCGCCCTTCTTCGGGGTGAACCCGGCCGCGGCCAGCTTCTCCGCGACCCCGGTCATCCGGCAGACGCCGTGGATCGTGGACGGCAGCAGCGACTCGCCGATCTGATACCGCGGAAACGTCTCCTTCTCCAGAATCAGGACCCGGTGGCCCCGCATGGCGACGAGCGCGGCCAGCGTAGAACCGCCGGGACCGCCCCCGACCACCACGACGTCGTACTGCTCACGACCCTCACTGCTCATGGTTTCCCCCTCATGGCGTGCGTTGCTCTTCTGAGTAGCGGTCATGCGCCCCGCCCCGCGAACCGGCCGACCTTGCCGATGACGTCCTCGCCGTACAGGCGCAGCGCCTGCTGCAGCGCGAACTCGGCCATATAGCGGCGGAACTCCTCGACCGGCTCCTCCGCCCCGCCCAGCATCCGCCGGTTGGGCACGACCGCCGGGCCGCCGAGCCGTTCCACGGCGCCGGCCACGGCCGTGTCCATCCCCTCCGGCTCGACCACCTCGTCGATCAGCAGCCGGGCGTCGGGTTCGGTGGCCCGGATCCGGCGGCCTTGAAGGATGACCTGCCGGGAGATCCGGGGTCCGGTGTGCCGGCCGAGCCGGAAGTTCGCCGCACCGGGGACGATGCCCTCCCGGGCCGCGGGCAGGCTGAGACAGGCGTCCGACGCGGCGAGCACATGGTCGAAGACGAGCAGCAGCTGGGTGCCGCCGCCGATGGCGAACGTCTCGACGGCCGCGACCCACGGCTTCTCGACCGTCGGGGAGTGCCAGGGCGCGGTGTCCGTGCGCACTCCCCTGACCAGCTTGTGGATATAGCCCAGCTCGCGCCGGAGCAGAAAGCCGACCAGCGAAATGGCCCCTGCGTGCAGGCTCTTGAGGTTGATGCCCGCGCTGAACACCCGTCGGCCCCGGTAGCGGGGATGGCTCATCGGGCCGCCGCGCACCACCCCGACCCGCACCTCCGGGTCGAGCAGCGCGAGGTCGACGGCGGTCTCCATGTCGTCGACCTGCTGCTCGTCCTCGGCGTTCAGGCAGTCGTCCCGGCACATCGTCAGATACGCCGCGCCGTCGCGCCGCTCCATCCGCACGGACGTCGTCTCGAGGACGCCGGTCCTCGTGAACTCCGGCAGCAGCCGCAGCGCCCGCAGTGTCGGCCGGAGCATCGCGTCGAGCAGATGCGGCCCGGACCGGGGCGAGGCCAGCACGGCGCGCAGGAAGATGCCCTGATCGATCTCGTACCCCTCCTTGTCCGCCTGCCGCCGGGCGCGGTCGGCCGCGAGCTGCCCGGCCGTGGGGAGCAGCGCGGGGAAGGCGTCCGCGGCGGCGCCGACGAGTTCGGCGATGCGGAGCTCGTCGGCGCCGCCGCTGGTGAGGTGGTCGTACACGGCGTCGGCGTGGGTGTGCAGATAGCGCGTCCGCAGCGCCCGGACGGTGTCCTTGGCCGCGGCGAGCTCGGCCCGCTCCTCAGATTCCCGGGCGCCGGGTGCGGGCAGTTTCGCCACCAGTTCGTCGACGCGGTGGGCCGCCTGCCGCAGCTCCGGCCAGAGCGGGACGGTCATGACGCCTCCACCGCGGGCCGCCGCAACACCCGGTCGCAGGCGGCCAGATGAGGGCCGAGGGCGTCCTCGAAGCTGGTCGTGGCGGCGTCGAAGAGCAGCTGCCGCCGGATCGCGAGCTCCTTTCCGGCCAGCCCGCCGACCAGCCCGGCGGCGGCCGCGATCGCACCGGCCGGGTCGTCGGCCAGCTCGTCGGCCACGCCGAGCGCGAGCGCCTCGGGGGCCTCGATGGGCACTCCGAACAGCAGCGCCCGGCGGACCCGCGCGGGTCCGGCGAGCTGGACGAGCCGATAGGCCGCCATGCCGGGCCAGGTCGCCGCGGAGTCGCCGTGGACGAGCAGCCGGGTGCCCGGGGTGACCACCCGGACGTCGCAGGCGAGGAAGGCGTCCAGGGCCGCGCCGCCGCAGTCGCCCGAGGCCACCGCGACGGTGGCCCGGGGCAGCCGCTCCAGCCGGCGCAGTGTCCGCTCCCACTTGCTGATGTGCATCACATCGAGGCCGCCGGTCCAGCCCGCCGCCGGGGCGCCGCCGACCCGTACGGCGAGGACTCCGCGGCCGGGGCGGTCCTCGGCCTTGTCGCACACGGCCTGTACGGCGTTCACGGTCGCGGCGGTGGGCGGCTCGGCCCCGTCGATCGCCACGGTCAGCAGTTCTTCCATGACACCCTCCGCACTCACCACTGGACCAGCGCCGTCTCGATCGTGGAGCCGGGCCCCATGGTCATCAGCACGCCGTACTCACCCGGTTTGGCGACTCCCTCGTCCAGGAGCCGTTCGTAGGAGAACAGGAACGAGCCGCTGGACACGTTGCCGTAGTCGCGCAGCACACCGACGGTGTGCCGGACGTCGTACCGGGTGAGGCCCAGGTTGACGACGACGGCGTCGATGACCTTCTTGCCGCCCGAGTGCACCAGCCAGTGGGAGATGTCGCTGCGGCGCAGCCCGGTGTCCGCCAGCAGCCGGTCCACGACCAGTTCGGCATGGGCGCCGACCACATACGGGATCTGCGGGTCCAGGTAGAAGCTGAAGCGGCCCTGTTCGCGGTCCCAGTCGTAGCGCATGGCGTCGGAGGCGTCCGGGATGATGCAGCTGGCGAACTTGAGGATGCGCGGCCCCTCGGGGCCGGCCACGCCGTCCGGTCCTGAGCGGAGCGCGATCGCGCTCGCGCCGTCCCCGAAGAGGCTGTTCACGACGGCGGTGCGCATCGTGGAGTCGATCGCGTACGCGGCGGAGCAGGCTTCGGCGCAGAGCACCACGGCGAGTTCGCCGGGGTGGGCGGCGGCCCAGCCCGCGACCACGCCCAGGGCGTTCAGCCCGGCGTTGCAGCCCATGCCCACGATGTCGGAGCGGCTGCAGTGCCGGTCGATGCCGAGCTCCTTGATGAGCAGGGCGCTCAGCCCCGGCGTGAGCAGCCCGGTGGAGGTCACACAGCACAGGTGGCGCAGCTCGGCCAGTTCGGCACCGGCCCGCTTGAGGCAGGCGCGCAGCGCCTCCGCACCCATCTCGATGGCCTTGGCCTTGTGCTTGTCGAGCAGGTCGCCCTGCGGTTCGGGGACGCGGCCGCCCTTGCCGTCGGGCGGCGGGAGCGTCAGATGGCGGCGGTCGATGGCGCTGTTGAGGAAGACCGAACGGATCTTGGGGTCGGTGATCTCGAAGGCGTCGAGCACCTCCTGCTGGGTGTACGACGTGGATGTCACCGCCGTCCCCACGCCGAGGGCGCGGGGCCGTAGCTCGGCTGCCAGGGTCATCGGAAGGTCCACCCCCACATACGCGGCTTGCTCCGGGGCCGGCGACTGCGACTCAGTCCGGACACGTTGCCTCACCTTTCTCACTGGGATCCGCTGGTGTTGTGCGGCGCGCTGTGCGACGCGTTACGCGGCGCGCTGTGCGCCTCGATGAAGCGCGCGAGCCGCGCCGTGCCCTCGTCGATCTCGGCGGGCGTCAGATAGCTGATGGACAGCCGGATGCCGTGGTGGCCGCCGGTGCCGGGGTAGAAGTGCGCCATCGGCGTCCAGATCACGCCGAAGTCCTGTGCGGATGTGGTCAGTACGGTGTTGTCCACCCGGAACGGGACCCGCATGGTGAGGAAGAAGCCGCCGCTGGGCTCGTTCCAGCGCACCCGGAGCGCCTCCCGGCGGGCGGCGGGCAGCCGGGCGTCCAGCCGCCGCAGCATCTCCCGCATCGCCTCGCCGTAGTACGCGGCCGCCTCGGCGTTCAGCTCCGACAGCCGGCCCCGGGCGCCGAGCAGCGCGCCCGCCACGGCGGCCTGGCTCAGCGACGAGGTGTTGACCGTCACCATGCTCTTGATCTTGGCCAGTTCGTCCGCCAGCAGCCGCTCACCGCCCGAGGCGTCCAGGACCCGCTGGTCGGCCACGACGAACCCGACCCGGGCGCCGGGGAAAACGGTCTTGGAGTACGAGCCCAGGTGCACCACACGGCGGGCCCGGTCCCGGGACTTCAGCGTCGGCAGCGGGGTGCCGGGGCTCACCTGCCGGTACGGGCTGTCCTCCAGCACCAGGAAGTCGTAGCGCTCGGCGAGCTCCAGCAGCTCCTCCCGGGCCTTCGGGCCCATGGTGTTCCCGGACGGGTTGGAGTGGTCCGGCACCACATAGAAGGCGCGGGGGCGGCGGCCGCGCGCCCGCTCCGCCAGCACCGCGGCCTCCAGGTCGGCGGCGTGGAACCCGTCCTCGCGCTCCTCCACCGGGCGCACCGTCACGTCCAGCAGCCGGGCCGCGCCGGTGATCCCCACATAGCAGGGGCTGGAGACCAGCAGGACGTCGTCGGGGCCGGCGAAGAGCGCCCGCAGCACCAACAGCATGGCCTCCTGGGCGCCGACGGTCACCACGATGGACTCGGGCGGCACCTCGGTGGCCTCGTCCACGCGCAGCGAGTCGGCGATGATCTGGCGGATCCGCCCGGCGGTCGGGCCGTACTGGTACAGCGCGGTGCGGATGTCGGCCGGTGAACTCCCCTGCTCCGCCAGGTGGTCCAGGTAGCGGCGGATGTGGGTGAAGACCTGCTCGGTGTCGAAGAAGCCGTCGTACGGCCGGCCCGGGGCGAAGGAAATCGCGTCCGGATAGCGATGGGTCACCTCGTTGAGGAAGTTCATCGTGTCCAGCACCGGCTCGGAAACGCTGCCGTGCAGCTCTGCCATGTCCAGATGGTCCCGTTGCCGGGTCTGCGCGGCGACGGTGGTTCCTGCCATGAATTCCCCCGGGCGGAAAATGAATGAGGGCGGCTCGCATAAGAGCGGCTCGCATGAGCTCGCATGAATGCGACGTGCATGAGACCGGATGAATGCGAGCAGCTGAATGAGGGCGGCTCGGATGCTTCAGCATCACACGCCCGCCGGTCTTTTCACAACGCCGTCCAATTGCTCGAACCGCGCGCTTGGACGGGCTTGTCGGCAGCCTTGTCGGCGGGCTTGTCGGCGGGCTTGTCGAGCGCTATCCGGCGGGCACCGATTCCGCCGGGGCCCGCTCCCACCCATCAGCGCCCAGCTTGGCCCCGATGCGCTCGGCGTCGGCCGCGGGAACGGGCACGCGCACCCGCAGGCCGCTCTCCTCCGCGGCCTCCACGGCGACGTCGTCCACGGCGATGCCGAGCGCCGCGACGGCGCCCAGCAGCCGGGCCAGCTCCCCCGGGCGGCCGGGGACCAGGATCCGCAGCCCCGCCTCCGCCGCGGGCGGGGTGGCACCGGGGCGCGGCAGCCCGGCGAGCCCGGCGACGCCCCGGGACAGCAGGTCCTCCAGGGTCCGTACGCCCTGGTCACGGCCCGCGTCGTCGCCTTCGGCGAGCACGTCCTCCACGGCCAACGCGTCTTCCTCTGCCAACGCGTCTTCCTCGGCGAGCACGTCGAGCGCCGCCGCCACCCGGGACAGATCGGCGCGCAGCTCCCTCACCACCCCGGCCATGGCGGCCGCGTTGGACCGCAGGATGTCGCTCCACAGCCGGGGGTCCCCGGCGGCGATCCGGGTCACATCGCGCAGCCCCTGCCCGGCCAGCAGCGGCACCCCGGCCGGGCCGTCGCGCAGCCGGGCGGCCATCACGCCGGCCAGCAGATGTGGAACGTGCGAGGTCAGCGCCACCACCTCGTCATGCTCCCGGCTGCCCATGACCACCGGGGCGGCGCCGCACAACTCGGCCAGCTCCAGGCCCCGATCGAGGGCGGCGCGCGAGGTCAGCCGGTGCGGTGTCAGCGCCCAGGGGCGGCCCCGGAACAGCTCGGCCCGCGCCGCCAGCGGCCCCGACCGCTCCCGGCCTGCCAGCGGATGGCCGCCGACGTAGCGGGAGGGTTCGGGGGCGCGGGCGAGCACGGCCCGCTCCGGGCCTGCCTTCACGCTCGCCACATCGGTGTAGGCGCGGGCCAGACCGCGCGTCTGGGCCGCGATCAGCACTTCGGCGATCCGGCTCGGCGGCACCGCCAGCACGGCGAGGTCGACCGGCGCCGGCGGTTCCTCCGCCCGGCCCGCGCCGAGTGCGGCGGCGGTCCTGGCGGCGGCCCGGTCGCGGTCGGAGAGATACACCGCCACGCCCTGCCCGGTGGCGGCGAGCGCGACCGACGTACCGATGAGGCCGGTGCCGATGACGGCCATCGTGTGCATCACAAGACATCACCCGTCCAAGAGGACCGCGACCCGGAAACACAAAACACGGCACAGCTTATGGAGCGGGCCCGGCGTCCACGAGTTCCGTTAACCGCCTTAATGGCGCCGATGGCTGGACGCGCTCAAGGCCGCCTAGAGTTCTGCGGGCCCGGTTTTCTTCCGCATCAGGGGGGCCAATATGAGGAATTCATCGAAAACCGCGGAGCCGCTCGCGGATCTCGCCATCGACTACGTCGAGTTGTATGTGGAGAACCTGGATTCGAGCGCTTTCCAGTGGGTCGACCGGTATGCGTTCGGCATCGTCGGCAGCGGCGGTTCCGCGGAACACCGCAGCCTGGCGCTGCGGCACGGGGAGATCACGCTCGTGCTCACCCAGGCGACCTCCGACCGCCACCCCGCCTCGGCGTATGTGCTCAGCCACGGCGACGGCGTGGCGGACATCGCGCTGCGCACCGCCGATGTGCGGGCGGCCTTCGCGGCGGCGGTCGCGAACGGCGCCGGTGTCCACCGGCAACCGGCCCGGCACACCGGCGACGGCCCGTCCGTCACCGCCGCGGTGCGGGGCTTCGGGGACGTGATCCACACCCTGGTCCAGCGCGTGCCGGACGCGGGCCCCGGGCTGCCCGCGGGCTTCGTGCCGACGGACGGCCAGGAGCGGCCCGACGGACCGAGTGCCGAGGCGGGCCTGGCCGAGGTGGGCCTGCTCGACATCGACCACATCGCGGTCTGTCTGGGCAGCGGCGGCCTCGGCCCGGCCGTCGCGTACTACCAGCAGGCGCTGGGCTTCCGGGACGTCTTCGCGGAGCACATCGTCGTCGGCGCCCAGGCGATGCACTCGAGGGTCGTGCAGAGCCCGTCCGGAACCGTCACCCTCACCCTCATCGAGCCCGACGACACGGCCCTGCCGGGGCAGATCGACGAATTCCTGAAGAGCCACCAGGGCTCGGGCGTGCAGCACCTGGCCTTCTCCTCGCACGACGCCGTCGGCTCCGTGCGCGCCCTGTCCGACCGCGGCGTCACCTTCCTCAGCACGCCCGACGCGTACTACGACCTGCTGGGTGAGCGGATCGGCCTCAGCCCGCGGCGCCTGGCCGATCTGCGCGCCACCGGAGTGCTCGCGGACGAGGACCACGACGGGCAGCTGTTCCAGATCTTCACGGCCTCCACCCACCCGCGGCACACCCTCTTCTACGAGGTCATCGAGCGGCAGGGCGCCCAGACCTTCGGCAGCGCGAACATCAAGGCGCTGTACGAGGCCGTGGAGCTGGAGAGGACCGGGCAGCGTGACTTCCGGCGCTGACCGCACGGTTCGCGGTGCGGCCGGGGCGGATGCCGACGCGGCGACCGGCGTCGAGTGCGTGGCCGACATCGAGCGCGCCGCCGCTGCCGTCCTGCCGCCCGACGTCCGGGACTTCGTGGCGGGCGGCAGTGGTGACGAGCTGACGCTGACCGCCAACCGCGCGGCGTTCGACCGCACCTTCCTCGTCCCCCGGGTGCTGCGGGACGTCTCGCGGTGCACGACGGACGCCACGCTGCTCGGCCGCCCGGCGGCGCTGCCGCTGGCGGTGGCCCCGGTGGCGTATCACCGGCTGGTGAGCGAGGACGGTGAACTGGCCACCGCGCGGGCGGCGAAGGCCGCGGGGGTGCCGTTCGCGGTCTCCACGCTGAGCAGTGTGCCGATCGAGGAGATCACGGCGGTCGGCGGGTCGGTCTGGTTCCAGCTGTACTGGCTGCGCGACGGCGCCCGGACGCTGGAGCTCGCCCGCCGGGCCGAGGACGCGGGCTGTGCGGCGCTCATGCTCACCGTGGACGTGCCGTGGATGGGCCGCCGGCTGCGGGACATCCGCAATCGGTTCACGCTCCCGGCCGGGGTGCGGGCCGCCAACATCGCCGCGGGCGGGACGGCGCACATCCGGCCCGCCGGTGCCTCGGCCGTGGCCGCGCACACCAGCGAGGCGTTCTCCCCGGCGCTGACCTGGGCCACGGTGGACCGGCTGCGCGAGCGCACGCGGCTGCCGCTGGTGCTCAAGGGCGTCCTGGCGCGGGAGGACGCGCTGCGCGCGGCGGAGTCCGGCGTCGACGCGCTGGTGGTCTCCAACCACGGCGGCCGTCAACTCGACGGCGCCGTGCCGAGCCTGGACGCGCTGGCCGAGCTGGCGCCCGTGCTCGACGGCCGCTGCGAGCTGCTGCTCGACGGCGGTGTCCGCAGCGGTACGGACATTCTCAGGGCGCTGGCCCTCGGCGCGGCCGGGGTGCTGGTGGGACGGCCGGTGATGTGGGGGCTGGCCGCGGCCGGTGAGGCGGGTGTGCGGCGGGTGTTCGAGCTGCTGGCCGCCGAACTGCGGACGTCCCTGGGGCTGGCCGGCTGCGCCGATGTCACCGAGGCCCGGAGCCTGCGCACCGTACGGTGAGCCACGGCCGCGCCGCCGCATATGCGATCCGGCCGGGACGGGCCCTCTCGTCCTGGCCGGATCGCTGGGTCGGCAGGTGGCTTCGGCCGGAGCCGTCCAACCAGCGATTCCCGATGGTTGGACGGCCCCGGCGGCGTGTCCGGCGGATCTTTCCCCTCCCCGCCCCTTCCCGCTACCAGGGGCTCCGCCCCTGGACTCCGGAAGTCCGGTGCGGAGCCCCGCCACGCGGCGGAACCGCATATCGATGCCGCCGAACGAAGCGGCGGGGAAGGGCAGTCCGCCGCAGGCGTCACGATCCCTCGGCGGACACCCCCTAGGCGAGCTGGAGGTCCACCCGGACCGCGATCTCGTCCCACATCCCCGCGCATTCGCGGGCGAGGCTGGCGACGATGCCGCTGCAGTGCGGCGGCACATTGGCGATGATTTCCTGCCACTCCTCGGCGCTGAGCATGTTGATGTTGAGCAGCCGGAGCAGCCTGCGGCCCGTTTCGTTGAACCGCAGGGCGGGGTCCGAGGTGAGACGGTGCACGGCCGCGAGGCGGTCGGCCATCGGCACCACCTCGGCGGTGGCCGCGCCCGCCGTGGACCGGCTCAGCGCCTCGGTCCGCCGGTCTCCGGCCGCCTTCGCCGCGCCGCGTGACTTCGGCAAGGGGTCCTCGCCCCTGCTCATACGGTTCCTGACGTCCCGTGCGGTCTCCGGGGAGATCCCCGCGGCCCGGGCGATCTGGCGCAGTGACAGCCCCGGGTCCGCCGTGATCAGTCTGCTCGCCAGTTCCCGCCCCGCGGCGCTGTTGATGGGACGGACCCGGCCGTCCTGGCCGATCCGGCTGCCACTGGCCGCGTCCTCGGCCGAACTCCGCCGCCGGATCTCCGCGACGGTGCCCGCCGAGATCCCCGAGACCGACGCGATCATGCGGTCCGACCACTGGGGATGCGACACGATGATGCGCGCGGCCGCGGACTTCCGGTCCGCCATCGACAGCGGCAGGCCATGGGTGATGTTCGAGCCGACGGCGAGGACGAACGCGTCGGCCTTGCTGCCGTCGAAGAACGTGACCTTGATCTTCTCGTCGCCGCGGAGCTCCGCGGCCCGTAGCCGGTGGGCGCCGTCGACCACCCGCATCGTGGACCGGTGAACGATGATGGGCGGTAACGTCACTTCCGTCTCCGCCAGCGCTTGGATGTGCTCCGGGTCCTCCCCTGAACTACGCGGTGATTCCGCCGTCGAAATCGACGCGATGTCGACTTCGACGACCACTTCCTCAAGTTGCTGCTCGAACATCGCCAACCCCCCGCTCCAAGGCGAGCTCGCCTCGAAAAGAATTTCTATCCGGGGGTGGCAGGTACGCTTTGGACACCACTTCGAAGATCGCCAATCGTGGCCGATCAATATCGACCACCCCCCGTTACTCCACTTCGCGAAAGCGCGAAAGGCCGTTCAATCTTTCGACGCAGACTCTAACAGTGGTCAGGCGGTTTGACACCCCGTATCCGCGCGCGGCGCGCCGCGGTTACTCAACTAGAACTCATGGTTTCGGATAGGGCGATCACCAGCGGAAGACGGCGTTCTGGGCGTGCTTGCTGATACCAGCGGGACGCGGCGTGTCACATGAGGTGAATGCGGCTCCGTTCGACCGCGTACCTGGTCCTTCGCGTTCTTTCCCGGAGCGCCGGAGTCCGCGTGAAATACTTTCACCGGGCGCGCAGGAACGCCAAATCGAGGGAATCGCGGGAATGCCGCACCGGAATCCATGCCGTCGTCCCGCCGGCGGGACAGAAAGCATTGGCTAGAGGTTCTACGGAGCGCTGTTTACGCCCCCAGGGCAGGCGGGTCGGCGGCGGGGCCGGGAATACGCTGGACCGGGTCGTCGGCCGCTTCATCCAGCATCTGGATGATCCAATCCATAAGCCCGAGCCCGGCGGTCTCCGCCGCGCGCTCCCAGCGGATTCTGCGCTCGGCGACCACGCTCACCTGCACAACGCCCGGCTCCTGTGCGGCTTCCGGAGACTGACGCCGCATGCGTATCTGCCGGCGTAACGCATTGCGGGTCCAGCCGCCCTCCTCGGCCCGGGTCAGCCACTCCTCCTGCTCGGCCTCGGGGAGGGCCGCCACTTCCGCGTGGTGCTGGAAACTCAGCTTGCCCCGCCGCCTTCCCGGCTCGAACTTGCGTGCCACCCAGGCGTAGTTGCGGAGGGTCTGATAGTCGAGCGAGGTCTGCTTCAAGGCGCGGCGGTAGCGGTCGGGGTAGTGCTCCTGGCCGAAGATGAGCCAATCGCCCAGCCACCACGCGGAGGAGTCCGCGATGACGTGGATCTGCTGGCCGAGGTGGCGCCACTCGGACAGCGGCAGATCGGGAGGGAGTGACAATCCCGTTCGCCGGGTGGTCGTCCGCCCGTTCGCGGGGATGGACATCGTGCGCACCTCACCTGCCCTCGTCTTCGGCGCGCTCATCCTCCACAGCCGGGGGTTTCGGCGAGGTTTCATCGCGCCTGGCCGGTTTCCCACGGCCGAGAAGCGTCTGCCGCGCGAGCGGCCGAGGGCGTTACGGTGCCGAAACCCACGCACCGATCTACTGGGGCGCATGCATGCGGAATCAGTCTCACCGCGAGCCGACAGAGGAGGCTACATGGACACCGCAGCCCGGCGGTGTGCCGAATGCGGCGCCGAGTTCACCTGGACCAGCAGGAACCCGACGCGCAGGTTCTGCGGCTCCAGATGCAAGACCCGGTGGTGGCGGGCCCACCGCCGCGGCGCGGCCACCGCGGACCCCGCGGACCGGACACACCTGCGGGCACCGGCGCCGGTGCCCCCGCTCAGCACCGGCCATGAGTGCCCGAACTGCGGTCAGCACATCACCGTGCTCAATCTGATCGTCGCGGCCGACGGCGGTCCCGGGTCCGGTACGCTCACCGGCTGACGTCCGGCCGCAGCGCGGGCAGCACCGCGGAGCCGACGCTTTCGATCAGCTCGGTGGGCGGCTCGTAGGAACCGACGTGCTGGAGGAACACATCGGTCACCCCGTCGGCGCGCAGCGCGATGAGCCGTTCGGCGATCTCCTTGGCGGTGCCGAAGAGGCAGAACTCCTGGGCGAACCGCAGGGCCGCCGCGTCGCTCACCCAGGCCGAGCAGATCTCCACGGCCGCGTCCCAGTCCTCGGCGTGTACGAGGTCCGGATAGACCCCCTCCACCCGCGCCGGGACGTCCAGTTCGATCCCGGCCAGGGCGAGGAAGGGCGCGCCACCGTTCTGGGCGATCGACGCACAGATCGGCTTGAGCAGCCGGGCTTCTGCCGCCACGTCATCGGTCACCGCGCAGAACGCCGAGACCGTCAGCGGGATCGCCGCCGCGGTGCGGCCCGCGGCCTCGGCGCCCTCCCGCACCCGGGCGGTGGCACTGGCGAGCGTCGTCCGCGAGACACCGCTGAGCAGGATGACACCATCGGCGATCTCCCCGGCGAGCCGCAGATTCCGGGGGCCGCTGGCGGCCACGTGGATCGGTACCTCCGGATCCGGGTCCCGGAGCCGGGACCGTACGCCGTTGAACTCCCACTCCTCCCCCTGGAGCAGCGCCCGCAGCGTGGCGATCCCGGCCCGCAGCTCGGCCCCGGTGCTGGAGCGCACGCCGATGGGGCCGACCGAGCTGTTGCCCACGCCGAGGCCGAGGGTGAACCGGCCGGGGGCCAGCTCGGCGACGCTGCGCGCGGCCGAGGCGACGACGGCCGGGTGGCGGGTGACGACGTTGGTGACCGCGCTGCCCAGGCCGATCCGTTCCGTGCCCAGCGCGGCGGCGGTCAGGGCCGTGAAGACGTCCCGCCACAGCAGCTGGGAGTCGGGGAACCACACCTGGTCGAAGCCCAGTTCCTCGGCCCGCCGGGCGGTCCCGGCCAGCCGGTCCACCCGGTCGCACGGCGGTATGCGGACGCCGACGCGTATCCCGCTCTGCTCGTTCACGGTCTCCTCCTGAGAGCTTGGTGTGAGTGCTTGGTACGGCATGACGTACGGCGGTCAGCGCGCCCGCGCCGTATCGCCGTCGGCCACGTGCGGAGCCGGAACGCGGGGCGGCTCGGTGGTGTCGTCCGCTTCCCGGAGGAACAGGCCCGCCACCACCGAGACGGCCGACATCGCCGCCATGTACACCGCGATGCCCACCCATCCGCCGGTGGTGTGCAGCAGATAGGTGGCGATGTCGGGAGAGAACGCGTTCCCGGCGATCAGCCCGACGGTGAAGCCGATCGACATGCCGGTGAACCTCAGCCGCGCCGGGAAGACCTGCGAGAAATACGCCGGGACCACGCCGTAGTTGGCGGAGTAGCCGATGAAGAGCAGGGTGAAGCCCAGCAGCATCAACCCGTACTGCCGCGTCTGCAGCAGCGCCAGCCAGGCGAACGGCAGCACGATCAGCGAGGCCGCCCCGGCGATGAAGACGGTGCGGTTTCCGATCCGGTCCGCCAGCTTTCCGGCCAGCGGGACGCAGACGATGATGACGAGGGTGGCCGGCAGCAGCACGGCGATCATGGTGTCCTTGTCCAGCCCCAGCCCGGTGCGGGCGTACTCCAGGCTGTAGACGGTCGCCAGGGTGAAGGCCACCCCGGCACCCAGAATCCCGGCGGCCATCAGCAGCACCCGCCCGCCGCACTCGCGGAACACCTCGACCACGGGCAGCCGGTCCACCGCGTTCCGCGCCTTGACCGCCTCGAACTCGGGGCTCTCGTCCAGACCGAGCCGTACGAACAGCCCCACGCCGACGAGCACCGCGCTCAGCAGGAACGGAATCCGCCAGCCCCATGAGTGCAACTGGTCGTCCGGAAGTTGGAGCACCCCGAGGAAGACGAGATTGGCCAGGAGCAGCCCGGCCGAGGTCCCGGTATTGATCAGTGAGCCCCGGAAGCCACGTTTCCCGCGCTCCCCGTGTTCGATGGTCATCAGGACCGCCCCGCCGTATTCGCCACCGACGGAGAACCCCTGGGCGAGCCTGGCGACGATCAGCAGGATCGGCGCCGCGATCCCCACCTGACGGTAGGTGGGCAGCAGACCCACCGCGAAGGTGGCGATGCCCATCAGCCCCAACGTGGCCACCAGCGTGGACTTCCGGCCCACGCGGTCGCCGAAGTGGCCGAACACCACCGCGCCGATCGGCCGGGCCAGGAAGCCGATGGCGAAGGTCGACAGCGAAAGCAGCGTGCCCGTCACCGGGTCCGAGGTGGGGAAGAAGAGCTTGGCGAACACCACGGACGAGGCCAGTCCGTAGATGGAGAAGTCGTAGTACTCGACGGTGGTGCCGATCCAGCCGGCGACCAGCGCTCTGGTGCTCTGATCCCGGCCGGGTTCACGAACATCGGTTGCTGTCATGAGGGTCCTCTGTCCTTCAGGGGCGGTCCGTAGGGACGGGCGGGGCTCGGGAAGGGGGCGGCGGCGCTCCCCTGACAGATGCGGCGGGGTTGAGAAACCGCAGGACGCCTAGGGCCGAAGCGAGGCCGGCTCAGCGATCACAAGTGGTCGTACTATGTACCGTTCGATGTATGGCGTCAAGGTCGCTGACATGCCCCGGGCCGAAGGATCCGGAGCTGGGAAGGCCGGGGGGCGAGGCTCAGTCGCCGGTACGCCGCAGAACGCCGTCGATGAGGCAGTCCAGCCCGAAGAGGAACTGCTCGTCGCTGGGCAGCGTGGTCATCTCCTCGGCGAGCTCCACCATGTGCGGGAAGTCCTCGCGCGGCAGGGTCCCGTAGAAGTGCCTGCGCCGGCGCCGCAGCTCCGCCGCCTCGGGGTGGTCCGCCTTCCCCCACGGGCGGGGCGCCTGATAGCTGGCGAAACCCAGGCTGTACTGCACGATCAGACCGTAGACACGCACCGCGTCCCGGTCCCCGAACCCCGCCTCGCGCAGCCTCCCGATGACCGCCTCGAACGCGCCCCGCATGGACCGCGGGCCGGTGCTCACCCGGGTGGAGAAGAGCCGCACGATGCTGGGGTGTTCCCGCATCATCTCCAGGAAGGCCAGCGCGAGGGCCCGTACGACCGCCTCGGGCGAGGTCTCCTCGGCGGTGGGCAGCCGGAAGTTCCCCATGACGTAGTCGGCGATCCCGTCGAGGATCTCCTCCTTGCCGCGGAAGTAGCTGTAGAGCGTCATCGCGCCCACGCCGAGATCCGCGGCGAGCCGCCGGATCGTCAGGACGTCGATGTCCTCCTCGTCGCAGATCCGGGTGGCCACCTCGATGATCCGCTCAGCGGTGAGCGCCCTGCCACGCGACCGCTGACCCGCCACTGGGACTCTCCTCTTCGCACACCACCGGGGACCGGCGACACCGACGCCGTCGTACACCACACCGTACAGGCGTCCCGCCGATCGGGCGGCGGTCAGGAGGTGTTGTCCGAGCGGGCGGCCAGGTCGAGCGCGATGTCCGTGATCATGTCCTCCTGACCGCCGACCATCGCACGGCGGCCGACCTCGACCAGGATCGCGCGGGTGTCCAGGCCATGGCGGACCGCGGCGGCCTCGGCGTGGCGCAGGAAGCTGGAGTACACGCCCGCGTAGCCGAGGGTGAGGGTCTCGCGGTCGACGCGCACCTCGCGGTCCTGGAGTGGCCGTACGAGGTCATCGGCGGCGTCCATCAGGGGGAACAGGTCGCAGCCGTGCTTCCAGCCCATCAGGTCGGCGACGGCGATGAACGCCTCCAGCGGGCAGTTGCCCGCCCCCGCGCCCTGGCCCGCGAGCGAGGCGTCGACGCGGGTGACGCCGTTCTCCACGGCCACCACGGTGTTGGCCACGCCGAGGGCGAGGTTGTGATGGGCGTGGATGCCGAGTTCGGTGCCCGGGTCGAGCACATCGCGGTAGGCGCGGAAGCGGTCGCGGACACCGTCCATGGTGAGCCGGCCGCCGGAGTCGGTGACGTACACACAGTGGGCACCGTAGGACTCCATCAGCCGTGCCTGGCGGGCGAGTTCGGCCGGTTCCGCCATATGCGACATCATCAGGAACCCGGCCACGTCCATGCCCATCTCGCGGGCGGCGGCGATGTGCTGGGCGGAGATGTCGGCCTCGGTGCAGTGGGTGGCGACGCGCACGGAGCGGATGCCGAGGGCGTGGGCCTGCCTGAGATCGTGCAACGTGCCGATGCCCGGCAGCAGCAGGGTGGTGGGGATCGCCGTGCCGGTGGCCCCGACGACGGCCTCGATCCAGTCCCAGTCGGTGTGGGCGCCGATTCCGTAGGTGACGCTGGAGCCGGACAGGCCGTCGCCGTGGGCAATCTCGATGGCGGCCACCCCGGCGGCGTCCAGCGCGGCGGCGATGGTGCCGGCCTGCTCGACGGTGTAGCGGTGGCGGATGGCGTGCATGCCGTCCCGCAGGGTCACGTCCTGGACGTAGAGGGCGGGCGGGACGGGCGGGGTGCCGTCGGTCGCGTCGCCGTCGGTCGTGGTCATCGTGCGGCCTCCTCGCCGGAGCGGTGTGCGGCCAGGCGCTCCGCGGTGCGCAGCGCGGCCGAGGTCATGATGTCGAGGTTTCCGGCGTAGGCCGGGAGGTAGTGGGCGGCTCCCTCGACCTCGAGGAAGACCGAGACCTTCACCGCGTCGGTGTGCGCGGCCTCGGCGGGCAGCAGGGAGCGCATCGGGTCGCCCGGCCCCACCTGGTCGAACTGCACCTTCTGCTTGAGGCGGTAGCCGGGCACATACGCCTGGACGCGGCCGACCATCTCCTCGACGGAGGCCGTGACCTCCTCGGTGGCGCAGCCCGAGACCAGGCAGTGCACGGTGTCGCGCATGATCAGGGGCGGTTCGGCGGGGTTGAGGATGATGATGGCCTTGCCACGGGCGGCGCCGCCGACGCGCTCGATGGCGGCGGCGGTGGTCTCGGTGAACTCGTCGATGTTGGCGCGGGTGCCGGGGCCCGCGGAGCGGGAGGAGATGGAGGCGACGATCTCCCCGTAGTGGACGGGGGCGACCGCGCCGACCGCGGCCACGATCGGGATCGTGGCCTGGC
Organism: Streptomyces rugosispiralis; assembly: GCF_024505145.1. Classification (GTDB taxonomy): domain Bacteria; phylum Actinomycetota; class Actinomycetes; order Streptomycetales; family Streptomycetaceae; genus Streptomyces; species Streptomyces rugosispiralis. The sequence continues at coordinate 27,588 of NZ_JANIAA010000058.1, forward strand.
CACCGCAGGTGACCATGTTGACGTTGGGCGCGTCGAGGTGGGCGTCGCCGTTGACCGGGGGCACCACATAGGGGCCGATGGCGGCCGGGGTGAGGTCGACGAGAGTGCGGCCGAGGGGGCGCAGCACCTCCTCGTGGCGCTTGTGGGCACCGGCGGAGGTGGCGTCGAAGACGATGTCCACGTCGGCGAACTCGTCCATCGCCACCAGCCCGTCAACGCCCTCGTGGGTGGTGGCCACCTTCAGGCGGCGGGCGCGGGCCAGGCCGTCGGAGGCGGGATCGATCCCGGCCATCGCGGTGATCTCCAGGGTGTCGGAGAGCCGCAGCACCTTGATCAGGAGGTCGGTGCCGATGTTGCCGGAGCCGATGATCGCCACTTTGGTGCGGGTGTTGGTCTCGCTGCTCACCGGTGGTCTCCTTCCGGGGCGAACCCGACTCCTACCGTGCCCAGGTCCGAGATACTGGCGTGGAACACATCGCCCGGGGCGGCCGGGACCATCGGCCCCAGGGCCCCGGTCAGGACGAGGTCGCCCGCCCGCAGCGGGTCGCCCCGCTCGGCGAGGGCCGAGGCCAGCCAGACGGCCGCGTTGAGGGGGCCGCCGAGGCAGTCGGCGCCGGTCCCGTCGGAGGCCGGCTCGCCGTTGCGCGTCATGGTCATCCGCACCGAGCGCAGGTCGAGCCCGGACAGTGGCACCGGGCGGGCGCCGAGGACGTACAGCCCGCAGGAGGCGTTGTCGGCGACGGTGTCCACGATGGAGATGTCCCAGTCCCGCACCCGGCTGTCGACGATCTCCAGCGCGGGCAGCGCGAAGTCGGTGGCGCGCAGCAGGTCCACGACGGTGCAGTGGCGGTGTGGCAGATCGCCGCCGAGCACGAGCGCCACCTCGGCCTCCACCTTGGGCTGGAGCAGCCGCCCGGCGGGCACCTCGCCCCCCTCCGGCACCGCCGTGTCGGCGAAGAGCGCGCCGAAGTCCGGCTGGTCGACACCGAGTTGGCGCTGTACGGCCGGAGACGTCAAGCCGATCTTCCGGCCGACGATCCGGCGGCCGGTGGCCTCTTCGCGTCGCAGGTTGAGCCGCTGCACCGCGTAGGCGGACTCGATGTCGCCGTCGTCCAGGAGCGTGCGCACCGGCGCGCAGGCGATCCCGTCGCGGGCGGCGCCCGCGAGTGCGTCGGCGGCCTTGACCACGGCCCCGGGGAGGGGGTCCGTCGGGACGTGGTCGGGAACATTCGGCACGGGCTACCTCCTGGAGAAGAACACGGGGCCGGGGCCCGGCGCTCCCGATATGGCCTCCGGTATAGACGCGCCGCCCACCACGAGCCAACTTTCGTTCCGTCACACGGAACGAGGCAGGTGGCGACGGAACGCGTGAGGTGACCCTGACCTCGCGTACCCGCGTCCGTCCAGCGGCCCGTACCGCCTGACGGAACACTCCGGGCAAACGGCCCGTCCCCGCCGAACACCTCTTGACGGCGCCCAAGGAGTTCCGTACAAAGTACGACCAGAAGTGCGGGCTCACTTCCCCGCCACGTCAGGAGAGTGCATATGCTGACCGCCCACTACGCCTCCAGCCGGTTCGGCCAACTGCACTACGTCGAGTGCGGCGAGGGCGAGCCGGTGCTGCTGCTCCACCAGACCCCGCGGTCCTGGGCCGAGTACCGCGATGTGCTTCCGCTGCTCGGCGCCACGCACCGGGCGATCGCGATGGACACCGTCGGCTACGGGGCGTCGGCGAAGCCTGCGGACGATCAGAGCGTCGAGATGTTCGCCGACGGGGTCGAGGACCTGGTGGACGGGCTCGGACTCGATGCGTTCCACCTGGTCGGACACCACACCGGTGGAGTGATCGCGGTGGAGGTGGCCGCTCGTCTGGGCTCCCGGGTGCGGAGCCTGACGCTCTCCGCGACCCCGTTCATCACCCCGGAGAAGCGCGCCCGCGCGGTGTGGAGACGCCCGGTCGACTGGGTGCCGCCGAAGCCGGACGGCTCCCACCTCATGGAGTTGTGGAACCGGCGCAGCCACTTCTACCAGCCGGGTCAGGAGGCCGCGCTCAACCGCTTCATGGCCGACGCCCTGCGGGTGCTGGACCGGGTGGAGGACGGGCATATCGCCATCCGGCTGTTCGCGATGGACGAGCGGCTGCCACGGATCACCGCCCCGGCCACGGTCATCTGCGGACAGGAGGACGACCCGTCGATGCCCAGCTTCGAGCCGATGGTGCGGGCGTTGTCGGCGAAGGGGCATATCGTGCCCGGGGCCGGTGTGCCGTTTCCCGAACAGCGTCCGGAGGAGTTCGCCCGGCTCGTACGGGAGGCCGTCGCGTCCGCCGAGGTGGCGGGCGGCTGACGACGGCGTGGCGTCAGGGCGCTCCTGGCCCGGGGAACAGCGAGCGGTAGAAGGGGGTCGCGCGGAACCCGTCCCCGTGGTGGGTCGAACCCCAGCTCAACGGCACCGCCGGGCCGTCGGTCCGGTGCAGCTCGCCGGTGAGCGCGTAGTCGGGGTGCACACCGTCGTCGCTCAGCGTCGTGGTGAAGTCGAACACGAACCGGTCGCCCGGCCGCACCGACAGGCCCTCCTCCGCCAGTGGCGCGTAGACCGGGGCCCAACTGCTCGACTGCGTCAGCGAGTCGATGGGCTCGTCGTCCTCGGCCACCCACAGCCGCATGCCCAGCGCGAGCCCGGAGACGTTGCCCGCTCGCGTGAACGTCAGCTCGGCGCCGTCGGTGCCCTCCGGGTCCAGGTCGCCGTTGAACTCCAGCGGCTCCACCTCGACGGCACCGGACAGATACGACCGCTCCCGCACCGCCGGATTGTCCTGCACCCCCTCGACGGCCACCCGCAGATCGAAGGGACGGCCCACCGAGGCGAACACCTCCTCCACATAGCGGAGGACGAGAGTCGGAAACCCGGGGTGCTCGCCCAGGTACGCGCTGTCCAGGTCCAGCGCGACGGCCGTGGTGGCGCTGCGGTGCGGGATGAACACCCCGTCGGGCTTCACCAGCCGCTTCCGCGCGTCCCGCAGCACGGACCCCGCGCCCTCGGAGCCGGCGAGCGTGCCGATGATCTCCGAGACGCACACGTCGACGGGCTCGGGCAGCTCGATCTCGGTGGACAGCCCCTCCACCACCGTGATCCGGTCGGCGAAACCCGCCTGCTCGATGTTCTTCCGGGCGATCCGCGCGGACTTGGGGATGACCTCCACGGCCCACACATGCCGCGCTCCGGCACGGGCGGCGGCCAGCGCCCACACCGCGTCCTGCCCCGTGCCGATATCAACCACGGTCCGGCCGGGGGCGTAGCGCCGGACGGCGTCGGAGTACGCGCTCATCCGGCGCTTGTCCTTGATCATCGCCTCGTACGCGACCTCGTCGTACACCGGATACTCGCCGATCGACGGCCACAGCCATACCGGGCTCGACTCGATATCGCACGCCCGCACCGGCACCTTGCATCCCGGCGCGGCCAACTCCGCGACGAAAGAATGATGCATCGTTCAACCTTTCCCTGGGCGACTTTTCGAGACCAGCATGCCAGCCCTAAAAACCCGGAATTCCCTAGGATTAGAATGCGCCATGAATGAATAAAGTCCGAACATAGCACTGTTAAAGCAATACCAAAGCACCCCGGCGCGACGCGACCGAACACCCCTTGCCGTGCCTGGCCGGGCACCGCGGCCAGGCCCGCTCGGGCGCCGCGCGAACAGGCCCGCGGAACAGACACATGGGGAGGGATTGACATGTTCACGACCACGCGGGGGTTGATTCGGGGAGTGAATTCGGCTGAATTTCGCGACTGGCCCGCCATATCCAGCCCCGGGCCGTCCGAAAATAATCGTCACTAATATTATTAGCGCGACAACCTTTCAGCGGAGAATTGCGTCCGGAGCGGGAGGGGCCGGCGCCGGGCGGGTGGGATCGGCGGCACGGCCCGCCAAGTCGGCTTCGACGTCCGCCCGTTCCGCCCTCAACGGATCAGGTGCCGTTCATCTGGCCGCCCCCGCGTGGTCACAGGTCTTGACCACAGTGCGGGCCGGGGTCACCGATTCTTCACATGACGCGCGGGAGGGCGAATGGACGCGACGGACCGCAACCATCTGGGCAGACGGACACTTTTGCGGGCCACCGCCGTGATACCGGCCGCGGGCACGGTGGCCGTCGCGTCGGGGACGACGCCCGGTCACGCCGCCACCCCGAAGCCCGGCGGCCACCACTACGACTCCGCGTCACCGCGGTTCAGCCTCGCGATCCTGCCGGACACGCAGTACCTCTTCGACGCCGACAGCTCCGACCCGGAACCGCTCCGGGCGACCTTCCGGTACCTGGTGTCCCAGCGCGAGGACGCCAACTTCGCCTTCATGGCGCACCTGGGCGATGTCACGGAGCACGGTTCGCGGGAGGAGATCTCGCTGGCCGCGACGGTGTTCGGGACCATCCACGGCAAGGTCCCCTACAGCGTGCTCGCCGGCAACCACGACATCGACTCCGGGACCGACGACCAGCGCGGCGACAGCGCCTATCTCGACGCCTTCGGCCCGCGGCGGTTCTCGTCCATGCCCACCTTCGGCGGCGCCTCGGCCGACGGCTACAACAGCTACCACGTGCTGCGCGCGGGCGGCCGGGAGTGGCTGGTCCTCGCGCTCGACTGGCGGGTCTCCGCCTCCGGTCTTGGATGGGCGCGGAAGGTGCTCGACACGCACCCCACCCTGCCCGCGATCCTCACCACCCACGACCTGGCCTGGGCGGACGACGACGGCGCCGCACAGCTCTCGGACAACGGCCGTCGGCTGTGGGACGGCCTCATCCGCGGCAACGACCAGATCTTCCTCGCGCTGGGCGGGCACTACTGGCCCCCTGGGCGCACCGTACTGACCAACGACGCGGGTCACGAGGTCCACGTCCACATCACCAACTACCAGGACCGGTACTACGGCGGCGCCGGGATGATCCGCCGCTACGCCTTCGACCTGGTCCGTAACGTGATCGACGTGGAGACCTTCTCGCCCTGGTTCCTCAGCCGGGATCCGGAGAAGCGCACACCTCTGGAGGCGGAGACCATCGAGCTGACCGGGCCCGCCGACCGGTTCAGCCTGAGCGTCGACTTCGAGCGGCGCTTCGCCGGCTTCGCGCCGGTCGTGCCGCGCGAGCCGCGCCCGGCGTCCGCGGTGATGCCGCGCGGCACCCTCGCGTACTGGCGCTTCGACGCCTCGGGAACCGCCTCCCGGGCGACGGACGCGGACACCCCCGTCGGTACGGACACGGTGATCCGCGATCTGTCCGGCCACGGCAACGACCTCCGGGTGACGCGGCTGCACGACAGCGCGCCCGAGATCCTGACCTGGTCCGGCGAGCACCACGGCGACCAGCCGGCCCATGCCAGTCTGCGCTTCGAGGGCGGAAAGGCCCCCGACCGCGGCGCGGTCCTGACCACCTCCGGCACGGCACCGCTGAACTCCGAGAAGTTCACCGGCGGTTACACCATCGAGACGTATCTCAAGCTCCCGGACCCCTTCGAGGGCGACCACGCCTGGATGGGCATCCTCAGCTGGGAGGGCCGCAACGGCGACGCGGGCAAGACCACCGGCTGGTCACCCGACGAGCCGACGTGCAGCCTCAATGTGACCCCCGAACGCTTCCTCCAGTTCGTGGTCTACCCGCAGCTGCAGGACGCCGATCCCACCTCCTGGAGCCACGCCCTGCCGGTGGGCCGGTGGACCCATGTCGCGGTCGTCAACGACGGCCACCACACCGTGGTGTATGTCGACGGCTCGAAGATCGCCCGCAATCCGAGCCAGCCGTCGACGGGGATCGCCACCCTCGGCAAACCCTTCGTGATCGGTGCCACCCAGTTCGATGAGAAGTTCGGCCAGAGCTTCTACGGCTGGATCGGCGACACCCGCATCGTGAAACGAGCCCTGCGGCCAGAGGACTTCATGACCGCCCCCGCCTAGTGTCTTCCGGATCGGAGGGGGTAGGTGGCGTTCGTTCCACCCGATCAACGCCGCCCTCCCCCTACGGCCAGGAGAGACACATGCCCAGAGCCCTCGTCACCGGGATCGCCGCCACCGCCGTCGCCACCGTCCTGCTCACGGGTTCCGGAGTCGTGAGCGCCACCGCCACGGCCACCGCGCCACGGGAGCCGCGCGCCACCGATGTCCATCGAGTCCGCATCCAGGACGACTTCGACTCGCTCGGCCCCGAGGTCCGGGCGCTGAAACTGGACTCGGGCCGCACCGCCCACTACATCGACGACGGCCCCCGGGACGGCAAGCCGGTGCTCTACATCGGCGGCACGGGCACCAGTGCGCGGGTGGCGCATATGACGGACTTCCTGCGCTCCACCCGGGAGTCCCTGGGCCTGCGGCTGATATCGGTCGAGCGCAACGGTTTCGGCGACACCGAGTTCGACAAGAGCCTGGGGAAGGCCGACTTCGCCGAGGACGCGCTTCAGGTGCTGGACCGCGTCGGGGTGCGCAAGGTCAGCGTGATCGCCATCTCGGGCGGCGGTCCGTACGCCGCCGAGCTGGCGTCCATGGCCCCCGACCGCATTCAGTCACTGCACCTGGCCGCCGCGCTGCCGCCGTACGGGGCCCAGCGTCCGTACTGCTCGATGTCCGACGAGGAGCTGGGCAAGTCGCTGGAGAAGCAGATCGCCGACCCCCGGGTCTGGTGGGCGCTCCCGGACGACAGCCCGACCAAGCGCATCCCCGGCTTCGCCGACACCGCGTTCGAGGACGGTGCCCGCACCTACAACCAGCGCGGTCAGAAGGCCGACCCAGCAGCTCAGGTGCATGAGCAGAAGCTCTACTGCCAGCGGCCCGGCCCCGATCTGTCAAAGCTGACGGCCCCCGTCACCCTCTACAGCGGAAAGAAGGACACGACCGTGCCGCCCAGCACGATCGACACCTGGAAGCAGCACCTGCCCGGCAAGCCGGCCGTGCGCAGCTACGCCGACACGGGACACGATGTGCAGTACCGGCACTGGGACCAGATTCTCGTCGACCTCGCCGGGCACACGGACCGCACGGTCATCTGCTACCGGGGCCACAGCACGATGCCCCCTGCCCGGATCGCCGACCCGCTGGTCGAGAAGGGCCGGGCCACGCTGGGCAGTTGCGCCTGGCAGCAGTCCGGTGAGGACGGCTCCGTCGGCTGAGACGAGGCCCCGAGATACGTCACGGCCGCCGCGCCCAGAACAGGGCGTGGCCGCCGTCGCCCTCGGGGACGAACTCCTCGCCCTCGACGGTCAGTCCGGCCCGGGTGAGCCAGTCACGGTAGGTCGCGGCGTCGGCGTGGCTCCACCACATCGTGGCGCCACCGCCCAGCCAGTTGTCATCGGTGCCGGTCCAGGCGGTGTGCCCGGTGGTGGCCAGGAACCAGCCGCCGGGGCGGAGCCAGGCGGCGATCCTGGCGAGGAGTGGAGGCTGTTCGTCCAGGGGGATGTGGATCAGGGCGTAGAGGGAGACCACGGCATCGAAGGAGGCGGCCGGGAACTCCACCGCCGTGGCATCGGCCTCGCGGAACTCGGCCTCCGGCACCAGCTCCCGCGCCCGGCGGACCTGCTCCCCGCTGATGTCGACACCGGTCACACGGTGTCCTGCGGCGCTGAGTACGCGGGCGACTGGGAGGCCGGAGCCACACCCCAGGTCCAGCACGGTGGCGGCGGGCGGGATGCGCTGTTGGAGGACGCCGAGCCAGGGCTGGTACTTGGTCTCGGCGCCGTAGGACTGCTCGTAGTGACGGGAGAGCGCGTCGTATCCGCGCCTGACCACGTCCTTGGGATCGTCGATGTCCACGGCGGAGCACGGTAGTTGGGGGCGGGTGCGTTCCGCGAACGGTTTTGGTGCGTCGGTGCGGCGCCGTTCGCGCCTTCGGCGCCTTTGAGCATGGGGCCGGGGGTGCCCTGGCCGGACTCCGTCGCCGACCACCGGGGCCGGTGGGACGCGGCGCGGTGGCGGCCCCCGTCGGCTCATGTCGAGGACCGGTCCGGACTGCGGCGGGGGGTGGGGGTACCCCTGGAAAACGTTTGACAAATTAGTTGCGTCAGATCAAGCATTCGGAGAGGGGGTACCCGGGAGAGGCTGCCCCACCGGCCCGGCGGACGGCGACGGCGCCGCGCCCCCGCCCGGCTCGCCGAGGCGCTGCATGATGCGCTGCGGGTGGCGGAGAGCCGGGGGCGGCGACTGGAGGACCGGGAAGAGACCGCGACCGAGCAGAGTTAGTAGAAACATGAACAACAGCGTGGACGTCGCGGTCATCGGTGCCGGGCAGGCGGGGTTGTCCGGGGCCTATCATCTGCGGCGGGCCGGGTACGAACCCGGGGCGGGCTTCGTGGTGCTCGACCACGCGCCCGCACCCGGCGGGGCGTGGCAGTTCCGGTGGCCGTCGCTGACGTACGGCAAGGTGCACGGGATGTACGACCTGCCGGGTATGCGGCTGACCAGCGATGACGCGGATCCCGACCGGCCCTCGTCCGAGGTGATCCCGGCCTACTTCGCACGCTACGAGCGCGCCTTCGATCTCCAGGTCATCCGGCCCGTGCACGTCGACGCCGTACGGGACGGGGAGGACGGTCGGCTGCTGGTCGAGACCTCGGCCGGGACCTGGTCCGCACGGGCGCTGATCAACGCGACCGGTACCTGGGACCGGCCGTTCTGGCCCCGCTACCCCGGGCAGGAGACCTTTCGGGGGTGGCAACTGCACACCTCGCGGTACCCCGGGCCCGAGGCCTTCGCGGGGCGGCGGGTGATCGTCGTCGGGGGCGGGGCCTCCGGGGTGCAGCATCTGCTGGAGATCGCGGAGGTGGCGGCGGAGACCACCTGGGTGACCCGGCGCCCGCCGGTGTTCCGCGAGGGGCCGTTCGGCGAGGTGCAGGGGCGGGCGGCGGTGGCGCTGGTCGAGGAGCGGGTACGGCGGGGACTGCCACCGCAGAGCGTGGTGTCCGTGACCGGGCTGCCGCTGACGGAGCCGATGCTGCGTGCCCGGGAGAAGGGCGTCCTCGACCGGCTGCCGATGTTCGAGCGGATCACTCCGGACGGGGTGGCCTGGGCGGATGGGCGCCATGTCGAGGCGGACACGATCCTCTGGGCCACCGGTTTCCGTGCCGCGATCGACCATCTCGCCCCGCTGCGGCTGCGTGAGCGGGGTGGCGGGATCGCCGTGGAGGGGACCCGGGCGGTCCGTGACCCGCGGGTGCATCTGGTCGGCTACGGGCCGTCGGCCAGCACGGTCGGCGCCAACCGGGCGGGCCGTGCGGCCGTACACGAGATCCAGGCGCTGCTGGACGCCGACCGAAACCCGGCCCAGGAGCTGCTGGACGCCGACCGGCACCCGGCGCCGCCGGTCGGCCCGCGGTCACCGGAGATGATCGCCGTCGAGCGTTGACCCGGTGCGGGGCGGGCCGGTGCTGCCCCGGACCACGAGGGTGGGGTCGAGGACGATGTCCCGGTCGGCGGTGCGCCCCTCGTCGAGCCGTTCGGCGGCCGCCCGGACGGCGAGTTCGGCCGCCTCGGCGGCCTCCTGCCGTACGGAGGTCAGGTCGATGAAGGACAGCCGGGCGAGTTGGCTGTCGTCGTAGCCGACGATGGACACGTCCTCGGGCACCCGGACGCCCGCGCGCAGCAACGTGCCGAGCAGGCCGTGTGCACAGCGGTCGTTCCCGGCGATGACCGCCGTGGGCAGCTCGGGGCGCGCGAGCAGGTCGCGGGCCGCGCGGGCGCCGGACTCCTCGGTGTAGTCACCGGGGAGCACCCGGATGTGGTCGGCGAGTCCGTGGCGGCGCATGGCGGCGCGGTAGCCGCGTCGCCTCTGGTCGGCGCTGGGCATGGCGCCGCCGTCGATGTGCGCGATGGCGCGGTGTCCCAGTGTCACGAGGTGGTCGACGGCCTGGCGTATCCCCTTGGTCTCCGCGGTCCGGACGACATCCACACCGGCGGCTCTCGTGCGCGGGTTGATCTCCACGATGGGGGCCCGGCCGACGCCCGTGGTCAGATGCTCCCAACTGGACGTCGCGCCAATGGTGATGACGGCTTCACTGCGCAGTCCGAGCAGCTCCTCCATCGACTGGCGCTCGCCGCGGGTGGCGATCATGGCATTGAGCACGAGGGTGTAGCCGTGCTTCTGGGCCGCGGGGTAGAGGGCCTCGACGATTCCCACGTCGTACGGATGGCGCATGGTGAACAGCACGCCCAACTGCCGGCTCCGGGTGCGCCGCAGCAACTGGGCGGCGGTGTCGGGACGGTAGCCGAGTTCCTCGGCCGCCCGGAACACCCGTCGCCGCGTCTCGGCGCTCGCGCCGGGCTGGTTGCGGAACACCAGTGACACCAGGGCCTGCGAGACGCCGACGCGCGCGGCGACGTCGGACATGGTCGGCCGTTTGGGGCGCCCCGCCGAGACTCCCGGCCCGCCCGAGAGGCCGGCGCCCCCTGGATCCCCCATCCCAGCCTCCTCGTGCTTCATGTCTTGACATGCATCACACACCGCCCTCATAGTACGTGGCACTTGTACGTACTAGTTGTACTGACAAACAGACAAAGGCTCTCCGCAGCCGCACGATCGTGGCTGGCTGGGCGGCCACTTACCCGACGCCGGGAAACAACCGCACCTGTCGGGGCGCCACCACACCTTCCGCCGGCTCCACGAGGAGACACGACGATGAACATCGGCCTGACGATCGACAACGTCGGGGAGCACCACTCATGACCGGAACCTCTTCACACCCGACATCCATCGAACTGCCCGCGGATACCAAAGGCCCCCATTCCCGGCGGCTCGGGCTGGTCGCCGTCATCGTGACCTTCGGCGGACTGCTGTTCGGCTATGACACCGGCGTCGTCAACGGCGCCCTCGATCCGCTCACCGCCGACCTCGGGCTGACCGCGTTCACCGAGGGCGTCGTCGTCAGCAACCTCATCTTCGGCGCCGCCTTCGGCGCCATGATCGGCGGAGTGCTGTCCGACCGGCACGGCCGCCGCCACAACATCCTGATGCTGTCCCTGGTGTTCATGGTCGGCACTCTGGGCTGCGTCCTGTCGCCGAGCTGGCAGGTCCTGGCCCTCTTCCGCTTCATCCTCGGCCTCGCCGTGGGCGGCGCCTCGGCGACGGTTCCGGTGTATCTGGCCGAGATCGCCCCGGCCGAACGGCGCGGCTCCATCGTCACCCGCAACGAGGTGATGATCGTGACCGGCCAGTTCGCCGCGTTCGTCATCAACGCGGTCATCTTCAACCTCTGGGGCGAGACGGACGGCATCTGGCGGCTCATGCTCCTGGTCGCCGTCCTTCCGGCGATCGGGCTGTTCATCGGCATGCTGCGGCTGCCGGAGAGCCCGCGCTGGCTGGTCTCCCAGGGCCGTGACGAGGAGGCGCTCGCGGTGCTGTCCCAGGTCCGCACCCCCGAGCGGGCCCAGGCGGAGATGGCCGAGGTCCACCGGCTCGCCGAGGAGGAGCGGGTCGCCAAGACCGCGGGCCGGGTGGACCTCGGGGTGCGCTGGGTGCGCCTGCTCATCCTGATCGGGGCGGGCCTCGGCATCTGCCAGCAGTTCACCGGCATCAACTCGGTCATGTACTACGGTACGCAGCTACTCGGCGACGCCGGGTTCTCGGGCGACTCGGCCATCATCGCGAACACCCTCAACGGCGCCTTCAGCGTCATCGGCATCGCGGTGGGGGTGTCGGTCATCAACAAGATCAAGCGCCGCACCATGCTGCTCGGCGGGTTCACCCTGACCACCACCTTCCACCTGCTCGTCGGTCTCTCCGCGCTGCTGATGCCCGAGGGCACCGCGAAGGCGTGGCTCATTCTCGTGTTCGTCGTGCTCTTCGTCTTCTCCATGCAGGCCACCATCGGCCCGCTGGTCTGGCTGATCCTCTCCGAGATGTTCCCGCTGAAGATCCGCAGCCTGGCCATCGGTATCAGCATCTTCGTGCTGTGGTTCGCGAACGCCCTGGTCGCCCTCGGCTTCCCGCCGGTCGTGAAGGCCATGGGGATCTCGAACACCTTCTTCGGCTTCGCCGCCTTCGGTGTGCTGGCCATCGTCTTCATCGCGACCTGTGTTCCGGAGACCAAGGGCCGCTCGCTGGAAGAGCTCGAGGACGACTTCCGCGCCCGCTACTCCTGACCCGCCCCGCCCCGAGAGAAGGCCCACCCACCATGACCGTCATCACCGCCATCGCCGAGGGCCGCGAGGGAGACCACGCGCTGGCCGCGGGAGTCGCCGAGGCCCGGCTGCTGAACACCGATCTGGTACTGGTCAATCTGCGTCTGTCGGCGCTGGACCGCTCCGAGGTGCCCGAGGACCCGGCGACCACGGTCGTCGAGCGCAGCGGCCCCGGTGACCGCGACCCGGTCGACGCCGTACTGGACGAGATCGAGGCCCGGCCCGACGTCGACCGGCTGGTCATCGGCCTCCGCCGGCGGTCGCCGGTGGGCAAGGCGCTGCTGGGCAGTGTGAGCCAGCGGCTGCTGCTGGAGAGCCCCGTCCCCGTCGTCGCGGTCAAACCCCCGGCCTGACGGTGCCCCCGGCGCCTTTCCCGACCCCGCCGGGATCAGCGAACCCCAGGTCAGGCGCCCGCTCTGGACGCGAACGTGGAGTCCCGCACCACCAGTTCCGGCTGCAGCACGATGCGCCGGTGCTGGTGGGCGGCGGCCTCGTCGCCGGTCTCCTCGATCAGCAGCTCGGCCGCCGTACGCCCCATCCGGAACGCCGGCTGGCGCACCGAGGTCAGCGGCACCGCGGCCGCCGCCGCGAACTCGATGTCGTCGTACCCCACCAGCGCCACCTCCCCCGGCACCGACACCCCGGCCGCGAAGAGGGCCTGCAGCACCCCCAGCGCCAGCAGGTCATTGGCGCAGAACACCGCCGTCGGCCGGGGTGAGATCCCCAGCAGCCGGGCGCCCGCGTCGCGGCCCGAGGCCACGTCCAGCCGCTCGGCCTCGATGTGCACCATCGCCTCCTCCGGCAGCCCGTCCTCCGCGAACGCGCCGAGCAGCCCGGTGCGCCGGTCCTGGCACTGCGGGAGCAGCATCGGACCGCTGACGTAGACCACGGAGCGGTGGCCCTGGGCGATGAGATGGCGCCCGGCGAGCGCGCCGCCCTCGATGTCGTCGACCGACACCGAGCAGCCGTCGGCGCTGGGCACCTCGCGGTCCACGAAGACGAACGGGATGTCGTGGCGCCGGAAGCCCTCCAGGTTGGCGCCGGTGACATCGGCCGGGGTGACCAGCACCCCGCGCACCCGGTGTTCGGCGAAGAGCCCGAGGTAGTCGGCCTCCTCCTCCGGGCTCTGCGCGCTGTTGCACACCATCACCCCAAGACCCGCCTCCCGCGCCGCACGCTCGGCACCGCTCGCCACGTCCACGAAGAACGGGTTGGCCATGTCCAGCACCAGCAGCGCGATGATCCGGCTGCGCCCGGCGCGCAACTGGCGCGCGGACTCCTGGCGTACGTAGCCCAGGCGCTCGATCACGGCCTGCACCCGGTCGCGGGTGGCCTCGGCGACCATCTCGGGCCGGTTGATCACATTCGAGACGGTACCGACCGACACTCCCGCCTGCCGCGCGACGTCCTTGATCCCCACCATGCGTCCCACGACCCGGGCCTCCGCCTTCCCGCGACCCACCACGGCCGCGGGAACATGGTAGTGCGCTGTTCGACCGGTCGGGCGGGACCGGGCCGCCGCGGGCCCCGGGCCCCGCTCAGCCGCGCGAGCGCACCAGGCTCGATCCGCGGACCACGAGCTCGGGCTGGAGGACGATCCGCTGGTGGCGGTGGTCCCCGGCCCGCTCCCCCGTCTCCTCGATCAGCAGCTCGGCCGCCGTACGCCCCATCCGGAACGCCGGCTGGCGCACCGAGGTCAGCGGCACCGCGGCCGCCGCCGCGAACTCGATGTCGTCGTACCCCACCAGCGCCACCTCCTCCGGCACCGACACCCCGGCCCCGTACAGCGACTGCAGCACCCCCAGCGCCAGCAGGTCATTGGCGCAGAACACCGCCGTCGGGCGCGGGGACATGCCCAGCAGCCGGGCCCCCGCGTCCCGGCCGCAGGTCACGTCCAGCCGGTCCACCTCGACCTGGCGCAGCGCGGACTCGCCGAGCCCCCGCTCGCGCAGGGCGCGCAGCGCGCCCTCGCGGCGGTCGCGGCACTGGGCCAGCCGCATCGGCCCGCTCACATAGGCGACGGTGTGATGGCCGAGGCCCAGAAGGTGGCGGACGGCGAGTTCACCGCCGGTGACATCGTCCACCGACACCGAACACCCCTCGGCGCTGGGCAGCACCCGGTCCACGAGGACGAAGGGGATGGGCTGCCGCCGGAAGGAGGCGAGGTTGCGCCCGGTCATATCGGCCGGGGTCATCAGCACCCCGCGCACCCGGTGCTCGGCGAAGAGCCCGAGGTAGTCGGCCTCCTCCTCCGGGCTCTGCGCGCTGTTGCACACCATCACCCCAAGACCCGCCTCCCGCGCCGCACGCTCCGCGCCACTCGCCACGTCCACGAAGAACGGGTTGGCCATGTCCAGCACCAGCAGCGCGATGATCCGGCTGTGGCCGGCCCGCAGTTGGCGCGCGGACTCCTGGCGTACGTAGCCCAGGCGCTCGATCACGGCCTGCACCCGGTCGCGGGTGGCCTCGGACACCGAGTCCGGGCGGTTGATGACGTTGGAGACCGTGCCGACCGAGACCCCGGCCTCGCGCGCCACCTCCTTGATGCCCACGCCTGGTGCCATGGTCAGGAAGGGAGGGCGAAGTCGACGACGCGGAGTGCGGAGGGTGTGCTGCCGCTGGACTTCCGCTGGTACAGATACGACAGGACGCCGTCCTGGGCGAGCCTGGTGTCGTCCACGACGACCTCGCCGAAGGCGTCAAGGCCACTGCCGTCGTAGACGGTCTTCCAGTCCGTCCAGCCCGAGGACTTGGAGGCGGCCACGATCCGGCCGTACGGCATCACGGCGTAGGCGTTGTCGTAAGCGTCGAAGACCAGGTGACTGCGCTGGGTGGAGCCGGGGGCCACCGGGATCTCGGTCTTCTTCCAGGTGCCTGCCGTGTCCTTGAAGACGTGGAAGGTACGGCCGTATCGAGTCCGGTCGGCCACGTAGTCGGTGGTGCACTGTCCGAAGCGGCCGGGGACGTAGCTGATCAGGGCGTGGGGCGCGCCGGTGGAGTCGGTGGCCTGGCTCTCCTGGTTCATCAGCGAGTGGTCGGGATTGAGGGGGTCGACGACCGTTCCGGCGTCGCCGACCGCCACCGTGTCGGAGCCACCGGTGGCGCCGACGACGGCGCCCGCCGCGGTGCGCCAGGTGCGGCCCCGGTCGGAGCTGTAGACGTAGCCGGTGTCGTGGTTGGTGAGGCCACCGCTCGCGCACATCACCGCGTTGTTCTGCTCGCGCCAGGTGTAGAAGGCGTGCAGCCGGCCGTCGGGCCCGTAGTCGATGCCGTGCAGATACATGTTGCGGGCGGTGCTGGAGCCGTGCTCGCTGCGGTAGGTGCCGGTGGCCGAGGACCACTCACCGAGGGCCTTCCACTTGGTGCCGTCGTACTCGGCGAGCGCGTTGCGGCCGTTGCCGGAGACGCCGACGCGGTAGCTGAGCTGGAGTCTGCCCTCGGGGGTGGCGATGAACTGCGGGTAGGTGAACTGGGAGGTGAGCGCGAGGCCGTCGAGGGTGGTCTGGACGGCGCCGAACTGGCCGGTGGTCCAGGGGTGTCCGGCGGGGTCGTCCACCAGCCCGGCCACCGACTTCACATAGAAGAAGCCGCTGCTGTGGGAGTCCATGTTGAGGTGCAGCCGGCCGTCGGTCCGCGAGATCCCCATGGAGATGACGTTGTGGGAGTCGTCGGCGGTGAGCCGGTGCGGCAGGGTGACGGTCTGCCAGCTCCGCTGGGTGAGGGCGCGGCGCCCGATGACCGCGCTGCGATCGGCGGTGTACCAGGCGGCGTACTGATAGCCCTTGTAGGTGAGCAGCCCGTTCTTCTGGAAGGCGTTGTTGTTGACCAGGCCGTCGTACGACACGAAGTAGACGGCCCTGGCGTCGAGTTGGGTGTCGGCGAGCTGGCTGACGGCCGGGCCGGGAGCGGCGGTGGAGCCCGGGGCCGCGCCCGCGCCCGTGGTCGCCGCACCGAGCAGGGCGGTGGCGAGCGCGACGGCGGCGAGGGGTCTCATCTTGAGTCTCCGTTCTGCGTCGGTGGACGGGCCGGTGCGGGGGCCATGCGGCGGGTCCGGGGCGTGGCGGCCCCGGCCCGGGGCCTACTCGAGGTGGAAGACCTCGGTCAGCGGCTTCATCGCCTCGTCCGGCTTGGCGCCGTCGAGCGCCTCGAAGAGGGGCGCCATCTCGGCCTGCCAGCGGGCGTTGACCTCGGTGGCGGCCATCGCGGCCTGGGCCGCCTCGAAGTCCTCGGCCTCCAGATAGCCGACGAGCAGCCCGTCCTCGCGCAGGAAGAGCGAGTAGTTGTGCCAGCCGGTCTCCGAGAGCGCCGCCCGCATCTCGGGCCACACGGCCGCGTGCCGCTCGCGGTACTCCTCGATCCGGTCCTGGCGGACCTTCAGCAGAAAACACACCCGCCGCATCGCCGACCGCCCGCCTCAGAAGTGGTACTTGTCGATGTTGGACTTCTCGAAGACGGTGGGCGGGCCGAGGATGACCTCGCCGTTCTTGCCGACCGTGTACTCGCCCAGCTTCCCGGCCTTGAACTTCTCCCCCTCGGCCCCGGTGATCTGGCCGGAGGCGAGCGCGGCCGCGGCGTACGAACCGAGGTAGCCCAGCTTCTTGGGGTCCCAGAGCGCGAACTGCTCGACGGTGCCGTCCTTGACGTACTTGCGCATCTGGTTGGGCGTGCCGAGGCCGTTCAGCACCACCTTGCCCCCGTACGAGGAGCCGCTGATGTAGCGGGCGGCCGCGGCGATGCCGACCGTGGTGGGCGCGATGATGCCCTTGAGCTTGGGGTACGCCTTGAGCAGGCCCTGGGTCTCCTGGAAGGACTTCTGGTCGTCGTCGTCCCCGTACACCGTCTTGACCAGCTTCATGTTCTTGTAGGCGGGCTTGCTCAGCTCGTCCTTCATGAAGCGGATCCAGGTGTTCTGGTTGGTGGCGTTCTGGGTGGCGGAGAGGATCGCGATCTGGCCCTTGTAGTCGAGCTGCTCGGCGAGGTGCTGGACCTGGCTGCGGCCGATCTCCTCGGAGCTGGCCTGGTTGATGAAGAGCTGGCGGCAGGCCGGGGCGGTGTCGGAGTCGTACGCCACCACCTTGATGTCCTTCTTCATGGCCTGCTTGAGCGGGCCGCACACCGCGTTGGGGTCGTTGGCCGCGATGAGGATGGCGTCCTGGCGCTGCTGGACCAGGGTGTTGATGTACGACACCTGGGAGGAGGCGCTGGCGTCGGACGGGCCGACCTCCTTGCCCTTGCCGCCGAACTCCCCGACGGCCGTGATCCCCGCCTCGTCGACGATCTTCTCGTAGGGGTTGTTGATCTGCTTGGGCAGAAAGGCCAGCTTGAGGCCCTTCTTCAGGGGGGCGCCGGGGTCGGCCTTGGCGTCGCTCTTGGCGGCGCCGCCGTTGTCGTTGTCGTTCTTGGTGGTGCCGCCGCAGCCGGCCAGGGCCACGGCCAGGGCACAGACCGCGGCGGCGGTGGCGGCGGCGCGTCGGCGGCGCGCGGGAAAGCGCTGGTTCATGAGAAGACCTTTCGCGGTGCGTGGGTGGATCAGCTGGTCGAGGCGGCGGCGCGCCGGTGACGCCAGGCGCTCACGGTGGCGATCAGTCGGGGGGTGAGGACGGAGGCCACCAGCAGCAGCCCGGTGACGATCACCTGGACCTCGTTGGCCACGTCGTTGAGGGTCAGCAGGTTCTTCAGGACGCCGATGAGCAGCACTCCGGCGACGGCGCCGAACAGTGTGCCCTTGCCGCCGTCGAAGTCGACGCCGCCCAGCAGGACGGAGGCGATGACGAGCATTTCGAAGCCCTGGCCGTTGTCGGCCCGCGCGCTGCCGTACCGCAGGGTGAACACGACCCCCGCGAAGGCCGAGACCAGTCCGCTGACCACGAACAGCAGCAGTTTGACGCGCTTGACGCGGATGCCCGCGAAGTACGCGGCGTCCTCCTGGGCGCCGATGGCGAACAGCGACCGGCCCACCCCAGTGGCGTGCAGCACCACGGCGGCGACGGCGGCCAGCACGATGAACAGCGTCACCGGATAGGTGAGGAAGGTGCCGGGCACGGTGGTGGTGTCCACGGCCCACTTGGCGTACGTCTCGGGGAAGTCGGTGATGGCGTTGGAGCCGAGCACCACCGAGGCCAGCCCCCGGTAGAGCGCGAGCGTCCCGATGGTGACGGCCAGCGAGGGCAGCCCGACCCGGGTGACCAGCCAGCCGTTGAGCAGCCCGCCGGCCACCCCGACCAGCAGCACGATCGGCACGATGGTCTCGAACGCCCAGCCCGCGT
Source organism: Streptomyces rugosispiralis (assembly GCF_024505145.1). GTDB lineage: Bacteria > Actinomycetota > Actinomycetes > Streptomycetales > Streptomycetaceae > Streptomyces > Streptomyces rugosispiralis. The sequence continues at coordinate 46,005 of NZ_JANIAA010000058.1, forward strand.
CCCACAGTTGGCCGGTGAGCGCGCTGGACAGGCCGAGCATCGAGGCCACCGACAGATCCACCTGCCCGGCCACCACCAGCAGCGTCATCGGCAGCGCCATCAGCGCCACCTCGGCGATGTCGTTGAAGGCGAAGGCGAGGTTGTCACGGCTCGCGAAGCCGTCCGTGGTGCCGAGGCCGGTGAGGAAGACGGCCACCAGCAGCACCCCGACGGCGGTGTCCCACCTGAGCTTCATCGTGCGCTCCTCTTCCTCAGCGCGCGGGTCATGCGCACCCGTACGATCCGGTCCACGCTGATCGCCGCCAGCAGCAGCGCACCGGCGATGGCGTCCTGCCAGAAGGAGTCGACCTTCAGCACGGCCAGGGCACTGCCGATGGTGGTGAGCAGCAGCGCGCCCAGCGCCGCGCCCCACACCGTGCCGGTGCCGCCGACGATGGCGACGCCACCGACCACCACCGCGCTGACCACGGTGAGTTCCCAGCCGTGGGCGTTGTCGGCGACGACGGTGCCGAAGCGGGCCAGCCACAGCGCGCCCGCGAAGCCCGAGACGGCGCCGGAGAACAGATACGCGGCCAGCACCCGCCGCCGGATCGGCACCCCGGCCAGCCGGGCGGCCTCCGGGCTGGAGCCGATGGCGTACAGCTCACGGCCGCCGCGGTAGGTGCGCAGCACGTACGCGGTCCCGGCGAGCACCACGAAGGCGATCAGCGGGAGATACGGGATGCCCAGCACGCTGCCGCTGCCGAGATCCAGCACGGACTCCGGCACATCGGCGGCGTTGATCTGCTCGCCTTGCGCCCACCAGTAGTCGACGCCCTGGATGATGTAGAGCATTCCGAGGGTCACCACCAGCGCGGGCACCCGTCCGAAACTCACCAGCGCCCCGCTGACGATGCCGCAGCCCGCGCCGACGATGAGGCCGAGCGCCAGGACCGTCAGCGCCCCGTGGTCGGTGCCGGAGACGAACTTCCCGCAGGCGAAGGCGGACAGGCCCACCACGGAGCCGACCGACAGATCGATGTTGCGGGTGATGACCACGACCGACTGCCCGACCGCGAGCAGCACCAGGATGGCGGCGTTGAGCAGCAGGTCCTTGATGCCCTGGTCGTCGAGGAAGCGCGGTTCGGCGATCCAGGTGAACAGCACCAGCAGCGCCAGGGCACCGGCGATGCTGATCTCCCGGGCGCGGAAGACGGCGTCGACGAGCGAGCGGGCCGAGCCCGCCGGCTGCGGGGCGGTGGCGGGCTTGTCGGGTTTCTCGATGGTCACGCTCACGTGCGCGTCCCTTCTGCGGTGGCGCCGTTGGCGCCGGTGGGCCCGGCGGCGCCGGTGGGCCCGGTGGCGCCGGTGGGCCCGGCGGCGCCGGTGGGCCCGGCGGCATGAGGGAGCCCACTCGCGCCGGTGGCGTGGGAGTGCCCGCTCGCACCGGTGACGCCGGTGGGCCCGCTCGCACCGGTGGGCCCGGCGGCGCCCGTGTCACCGGTGGCATGAGGGAGCCCACTCGCACCGGTGGGCCCGCCGGCGCCCGTGTCACCGGTGGCATGGGGGTGCCCGCTCGCGCCGGGGGCATGGGAGCGCCCGCTCGCACCGGTGACGCCGGTCGGCCCGCTCGCACCGGTGGGCCCGCCGGCGCCCGTGTCACCGGTGGCATGAGGGAGCCCACTCGCACCGGTGGCGTGGGAGTGCCCGCTCGCACC
>NZ_JANIAA010000059.1 GCF_024505145.1 Streptomyces rugosispiralis
ATGGGATGACGGGGGGTCTTCGTGTTTCACTCTCGCAAACGAATAGCTTGCACGGGCAAAGTTGAGCGGGCCGGCCGGGCCGGCGTTGAGCGGGCCGGCCAGGCCGGCGTTGAGCGGGCCGACCGGCCGGTAAGACGAGGAGTGACGCGCGATGAAGGACCGCCGCAAGGTCAGGGCCGGTCTCGCCGCGGCGGCGGCGCTGTGCGCGGTGGCCGCGGCACCGGGCACGTCTCTCGCCGACGGCGCCGCCGGGGCCCGGGCGTACGAGACCCGCGGCACCCGGATATCCGGCTCCGACGGTGACGCGGGAGCCCCTTCCCTGACGGCCGGCCATACCTATGTCGACAGCGTCGGGCCGGGCGAGAAGCGGCACTACGGCGTGACGCTCGACACGAAGTCGGCCGCTTATGTCTCGGCGGTCGCGGCACCCCGGCCGGGCGCGGAGGTGACCTCGTATCGCGACGGCGTGAAGGTGACCCTGGAGAGCCCCGACGGGGGCATCTGTGGCACCGCCTCCCCCAAGATCGAGACGAGCGGTGTGGCCTATCCCCTGGCCGACTACGCCTCCCGCCAGATCGACTCCGGCCCGGCCTCCTGCCACCAGGCGGGGCGCTATGCGGTGACGCTGGAGCGCCAGGACGGGTCCCCGGACCCGGAGCGCTGGCCCGTGGAACTCCGGCTGATGGTGGAGCCACCGGTGAAGGGCGGGGCCACGGGGGCGGCCCCGGAGGGGAGTTCGAGCCCGCCGTCGCCCGAACCGCTGGACGGCACTCCGTTGCCGAGGCGCGGCGGGCGCGGCTTCACCGACGCGCCGACCCTGGGGACCGGGGTGTGGAAGGACGAGATCACGCCGGGGGAGACGCACTTCTACCGGGTGCCCGTGGACTGGGGGCAGCGCCTCTCCGCCGTCGCCGAACTGTCCGCCGACGGCAAGGACCAGAGCACCCGTCCGCTCGACCGCGCCCTGGCGCTGCACGCCTACAACCCGGCGCGCGGGCTCGCGAAGCGCGGCACCCCCGCCGCACAGGACGGCGAGTCGCTCCGCACCCAGGTGGCCACCGCGCCGGTGGCCTACGGAAACCGGTATGCGAACACCGGCTCCACGGTCCGCGCGATGAGCTTCAGCGGTGGGTACTTCCTGGCGGTCACCCTCAACCCGCCGCGGGTGGCACCGCATCTGAACGGTTCGGTGCCGGTCGTGCTGCGGGTACGGGTCGCGGGCGACGCGCGCGGCGGGCCCACCTACGGCAAGGACCCGGTCAAGGCGGGGTTCGGCCTCACGGCGGCCGACCGGCGGGCGGCCAAGCGGCATCCGGCCGCGGCGGACGGCGACGGGGCGGGGAGTTCCGGCTCCGGCGCCGCCGACTCGAAGGACGCGCTGCGGGTGGTGGGGTACGCGGGGATCGGCACCGGGACGGCGCTGGTGCTCGGGCTCGGGGTGTGGACGCTCACCGCCCGGCGGCGAACCTCGGCGCGGCAGCGGTACGGGCCGCCGCCCGCTTGGTAGTTGGCGGCCGTTTCGTAGTTGTGGCCCGGGGCCGTGTCAGCCCGCTGCCACCAGGGCCCAGGCGCCGATCGCGAAGCACAGCGCCGCCACGACCAGGATCGAGAGCGTCGCTTTTCGGGACGGTCCGGGGCGCCGCCGTGTCGTGGCGGGAACCTGCGGCCGCTCCGCGGTGTATGGACGAGTAGAAGGGAAAACACGCGGGGGCGGCGTGGGTGTCGGGGTCGGAGTCGGCGTGGGTGTCGGCGTTGGCGTCGGTGTCGGCGTGTGTGCCGCGTTCGGAGCGGGAGCGGGGGTGGGCGTATGCGGGTGCGGGTGCTGCACCGGCTGTACGGGGTGTGGGGGCTGCTGTGGTGCGTGGTGCGGGTGGTGTACGGGCGGCTGTGGGGCCGGTGGGATCGGGGCCGCGGTCGAGGGGGTCGGCGGGGTCAGCGGGTGGGGTATGGACGGCCGCTGGACCGGTGGGGGCGGAGTCGCGGGCTGGGCGGTCGGCGGCGGGGGTGTCGGCGTCGGTGGGCCCGCGGGCCGGGGCGGCGGGGTCTGGTGCGGTGGGGGCTGGTTCGGAGGCGTCTGGGCGTGCGGCGGTTCGGGGTGCCGGACTTCGGCGTGCGGGACGCCGGAGGACGGAGTTCCAGGAGCCCCGGGGGCCTCGGTGTGCGGGGCGCGCGGCTGGTCGTTCCGGGGGAGCGGCGGTGGGAGGGTGAAGCTGCCGGTGTCGGACATGGAAGGCCGTGGGGCGGCCGGCTGCTGGGGAGCCGCGTCGGGGCCGGGGGCCGCCTCGTCGGAGGGGCCCGAGTCGGCCGCGGACTGGTGCCGGGCCGGCACCGCGCCGTTGCCCTGGGGCGGGTCGGCCTTCGCGTGGCGGCGGCGCGGCCGGGTGGGACCGTCGGGGCCGAAGCCGGTCGGCAGCGGCCCGAGTTGGTCGAAGACCTCGATGGCATCGTCGTCCAGGTCGGCCTCGGGCAGCAGATCGACCGCCGTCGCCAGCGCCTTCCGCGCGCCCGTGGCGGTGCGGAAGCGGTTCTCGGGGTCCGGCTGCAGCAGTCCCGCGGTCACCTGCCACAGGGGTTCGGGCACCCCGGCGGGTGCGTTCGGCACGCCTTGCTCGAAGAGCTTGACGAGCGCCTCCCCGTCCGGCTTGTGCCCGGTGATCAGATAGAGCGCCACCAGCCCGACGGCGAAGAGGTCCGCGGGAAAGTCGGGGTCGTCGCCCATCATCTGCTCGGGCGCGAAGTAACCCGGCGTGCCCATCACGTAGTTGGCCTCGGTGAGGCGCGGCTCGCCCTTGGTCAGCGCGATGCCGAAGTCGGACAGCCGGACGTGCGGCCGTCCGGTCCCGGTGGATTCCAGCAGAATGTTCGCGGGTTTGATATCCCGGTGCACCACGCCCTCGGCGTGCACCGCGGCCAGCCCGGAGAGCAACTGGTCGATCAGGGTGCACACATAGCGGGGCGGCAGCGGGCCGTAGTCCCCGATCAGATGGGCGAACGAGCCGCCGCCCACCAGGTCCATGGTGAACAGCACCTTGTCGTCGTCGGCCGCCCAGCTGGCCGGTGCCAGCACATGGGGGTGATCGATCCGGAGGGCCTGTTCCCGGACGAAGCGCAGCAGCGTATGGGCGTCACGTTGCTGGAGTACCTTCGCTGCCACGTACCGTCGGCGGCGGTGGTCCCAGACGCGCCATACCGCGCCCACGCCCCCGCGCCCGATCGGGTCCACCAGCTCGTACCGGCCCGCGAAGATCTCACCCATCGCGCCGTGCCCGCCCCGTCATCGACTCGTCAGCAGTTCAGCCCGTCAGCTCTGGTACGCCTCGTAGTGGGCGACCGCCTCGGCGGTCCGCCCGGCGCCGTACACACGGAGAAACTCTGCCAGCTCGGGGTGGGTGGGGGCGAGGGAGTCGGCGGCATCGATGATGTCCCCCGCGGCCGCCACGGACCGCAGCAGCGACTGGATCTCGCGCACCACTCGCCGTACGGTCGGGGCGCCCGTGCTCGCCGTGGTCTGGGTGGAGTTGAGGACCGAGCCGCCCGCGGACTTCTTGATCTCCTCCATGCGCTCGGCGGCCTCGGCGGCGCTGACCCTGCCGTCCGCCGCCTGGCTGGACAGCTCCTGCAGCGCCTGCACCCGCTGGACCACGGCAGGATTGCCGATCTTGGCGCGCTGACCGCTCATGAGCTGCGAGAGCATGGGCGCGGACAGACCGAGGACGGCGGCGAGACGGGCTTGGTTCAGGCCGAGATCGTCGATGAGACGGCGAAAGAGCGCTCCCAGCGGCTCCCCGTACCAGCTGCGCTGAAGCTCCCGTGCACGCGCGGTGGCATCCTGCTGTGTTGCGTCCATCTCGCTCTCCCCTTCGCTTCGCTGCCGCGAATCTTGCGTGGCATCCTACGGAGAGCGCTACGCGCGAGCGATACCCGGTCGGGAATGGTGGTCGGTACCAGGTATCCTGATCGGCGAAGGGGCCTTAGCTCAGTTGGTAGAGCGCCGTCTTTGCATGGCGGATGTCAGGAGTTCGACTCTCCTAGGCTCCACCTCCCACATCAGCCAGGACAGCGGACCGATGTCCTGGCTGATGTGTTTTCGCCCCCGATATCGGTGTTGCCACTCTTGCTCATTGCCCGGCGCAACACCCGTGGGATGCTCCAGGGTGTTTTCCACAACTCGGGCAGATCGCCCGGGAGTCGTCTGATCGGTGCGTTGCGCCGTACAGGGGGACACGATGAGTGGGCTGCATCCGCTGGGCGGGAACCTGCCCGAGGAGTGCCGGGCGTTCGCTGTGGAGCTGAGGAAGCTGTTCCTGGGGCTGGGGGTCTCGGTGCGCAGATACGCGGTGCGCAGGCACCGGGATCCGAGCACCATCTCGCGGTTCCTGAACGGCACCCGCATCCCGCCGTGGGAGTTCGTCTTCGATCTGTTCACCGATCTCGCCGAGCGGCGGGGCGTCGCCCCCACCCCGGCCGCCATCGAGCTGGTGCGGGAGCTGCACCGGGCCGCGGTCCGCACCAGCCGCTCCCCCGGGCATGCCATGGAGATCCTGCAGATCCAGCTTGCCGACGCCGACCGGGACGCGCGGGTCTCCATGGCGCACCAGGACGTGCTGGGCGGGGCGCTGCTGGACCTCAAGCACCGCATCGCCGATCTCGAGGTGCGGCTGAACCAGGCCGAGGCGGCATGGGCGACAGAGCGCGCCCGGGCGGACGCGCTGGAGCGGGACATCCCGGACCGGGAGGAGCTGATCAAGGAGCGGGACCTGCTCCAGCAGGAGGTGCGGCGGCTCACCGAGGAGCTGGACGAGGTGCGGCTGCGAGGGCGGCTGGCGGAGGAGCGCTGTCTGGTCCTGGAGCGGCAGCTGGCCATGGTGGAGTCCCAGCGTCCGGCCGTGGTGCCACAGCAGGAGGAGGAGCCCATGGGACGGGAGGGGCCCGCGGCGCCCCAGCGGGCCGTGGGGCCGCGGCCGAAGATCCTCGTGGTGGACGACCAGCAGAACAATCTGCTGGCCATGGAGGCCGTGCTGGCCACGCTCGACCAGGAGCTGGTGACCGCGACCTCCGGGCAGGAGGCCCTGAAGGCGCTGCTCGACCATGACGACTTCGCGGTGATCCTGCTGGATGTGCAGATGCCCGAGATGGACGGCTACGAGACGGCGGCCCACATCAAGCGGCGCCCCCGTAACCGCGACATCCCGATCATCTTCCTCACCGCGATGGGCTCCGATCCCGAACACTCCTCGCGGGGCTATGCGGCCGGTGCGGTGGATTACATGGCCAAGCCGTTCGACCCCTGGGCACTGCGGGCCAAGGTCTCGGTCTTCACCGAGATCTTCCTGGAGCGGCGGCAGCGCCGTTCCCACGGGGAGGACCCGGTGGACTGAGCTGGGGCCGGAGTCGGAGCCGACCCCCGGGCCGGAGCGGGAGCCGGGGCCGGGCTGGGGCCGGGGAAGGCGCCGGGGCCGGGGAATAGGACGAGGGGCGGGCGATCAGGAGATCTCCCGCCCCTCGTGGAGGGCCTCGTGGAGGGCCTAGTGGAGGGCTTGCGCCGGGCGCCGTGGGCGGCGCCGTTCAGCGCTCGTCGTCCCTGCGGGCCTCGGCCTCGGCCTGCTTGGCCTGCACCTCGGGGTCGAGGGCGTTCTGATCGCTGCCGTCCACCGCCGAGAGCCGCTCGCGGTCGCCCACCTCGGTCGCCGCCGGGGGCTCGACCAGCCAGTCGGGGTTGGCCTGCTTGTCCCACCACTTCCACGCGGCGTAGACGGCCGCACCGACCAGCCCGATGAAGGCCGCCCGCTTGGCGAAGCGGGCCGTCCGGGCCCGGCGGCGGTGCTTCCGGGCGAGCTTCTCGATCTCCGCGGCCGTCACATGGGTGCGCAGCGCCGCGATGGCCGCCGCCGTGCGGACGGTCGCCTCCTCGCGTGCCGGTCCTGCGGCGGCGCGCACTCCGGCCATCGCCTGCTCCACCCGCGGTGCGGTGTAGTCGGCGGCGTGGCGTGCCGCCTTACGGGTCCGCTTGGCGGCCCGGGTGGCGGCCTTGTCCACCTTCGGCGGCAGGGTGCCGCGGGCCTGGTTGAGCCGTGGCGCGATATGGGAGTGGTACTGGGCTCCGGCCGTGCACCGGGCCTGGTGTGCCGCGGTCGAGACCTTCGGCGCCAGCCGGACGCGGGCCTCGTGCGCGTAGTGCGTCGCGGTGTCCTTGGCCGTGCCGGCATAGGGCGCCACCGCCTCCGCGGCGTGCAGGACGCTGCCCTTGGCTGTGCCGGTCGCGGCTCGCACGCTGTCAATGCGGGTCACGGGATCCTCCTCCTCGGTGGCGTGGTCAAGCTCCGGGGTTCAGAGTCGTGCGTTCTCGTTGCTCGCTCTATTTGCCCAGTTTCGTGTTTCCATCCCAAGAAAGATCATGCCTGTTTGTGGAGATCATGCCCGTTCGCAGCATGGCCGGCATGTGTGATCGGGCATCTGGGTCATACGGAGGATTCTCGGGGAAACCGCGCGGATCGGCGCGCCGGGCGTCGCCTCAGCCGCTACTCGTCCGCCTTCCGTCCGTGCGAGGATCAGGAGACGTAAGTGAAAACGATGGAAGGTTGATCGTGGCCGAGCAGCTATACGCCACCCTGAAGACGAACAACGGCGACATCGTGGTCCGGCTGCTGCCGAACCACGCGCCCAAGACGGTCAAGAACTTTGTCGAACTGGCCGAAGGCAGTCGCGAGTGGACCCACCCGGCCACTGGCAAGAAGGCCAAGGAGAAGCTCTACGACGGCACCGTCTTCCACCGGGTGATCAGTGGCTTCATGATCCAGGGCGGGGACCCGCTGGGCAACGGGACCGGTGGTCCCGGCTATGAGTTCGGCGACGAGTTCCACCCGGACCTGGCCTTCAACAAGCCGTACCTGCTCGCGATGGCCAACGCCGGCCCGGGCACCAACGGCTCGCAGTTCTTCATCACGGTCTCCCCGACCGCGTGGCTGACCGGTAAGCACACCATCTTCGGCGAGGTCGTCGACGAGGGCAGCAAGAAGGTCGTCGACGCGATCGCGGGCACCGCGACCAACCCGCGCACCGACCGTCCGCTCCAGGACGTCGTCATCGAGTCGGTCGTCGTGGAGACGCGCGAGGGCTGAACCCGTACGGGGAACTTTCATGCCCCGCTTGTCCGTGTGAACAAGTGTCCGTGTGAACAAGCGGGGCGGGGGAACGCCCGACTAGAAGTGGACAAGGGGCGAGGGGACACCATGGAGGACCAGGCGGTCTGTTGCTACCGGCACCCCCAGCGGGAGACCGGCATCAGCTGCACCCGCTGTGAGCGCCCGATCTGCCCCGAGTGCATGATCAGCGCGTCTGTGGGGTTCCAGTGCCCCGAATGTGTGAGCGGACGGGCGTCCGTCGGATCCGGGGCCTCGGCCGCCGGTCCGCCGCCGCGCGCCGCCCAGCCGCGCACCCTGGCCGGCGGCACGATGGCCTCCGACCCCCGGCTGATCACCAAGATCCTGGTGGCCATCAACATCGCGGTATGGCTCGCCGCGCTGTCCGTGGGCGACCGGCTGGTGAACGATCTCGACCTGGTCGGCCGGGCCTACGACCCCGGCACGGTGCAGATCGTCGGCGTCGCCGAGGGGCAGTGGTGGCGGCTGGTGACCTCGGTCTTCCTCCATCAGCAGCTGATGCACATCGCCTTCAACATGCTCTCGCTGTGGTGGATCGGCGGCCCGCTGGAGGCCGCGCTCGGCCGTGTCCGCTTCATCGTGCTCTACGCGCTGTCGGGGCTGGGCGGCAGTGCGCTGTCATATCTCCTGGCCGCGCAGAACCAGCCGTCGCTGGGCGCCTCCGGCGCGATCTTCGGCCTGCTCGGCGCCACCGCCGTGCTGATGCGCCGGCTGAACTACGACATGCGGCCGGTCATCGCGCTGCTGGCGCTGAATCTGCTCTTCACCTTCACCTGGTCCGGCATCGCCTGGCAGGCCCATGTCGGCGGCCTGGTCGCGGGCACGGTGGTGGCGTACGGGATGGTGCACGCGCCCCGGGAGAAGCGGGCGCTGGTGCAGCGGGGGACCTGCGTCCTGGTGCTGCTCGCGATCGTCGCGATGGTGTGGATCCGGACGGTGCAGCTCACCGGCTGAAGCCACCGGCTGAGCGGGGCGGCCGACCGATGAGCGGTCGGCCACGGCCACCTGGGACGAGCCGGACCCGGTCAGTTGTCCACAGCGCGTGGCGGATCTTACGCAACCTGTGGAGAACTTGCGCACGCCCCCCGACTGACCTGCGTTTTCGCAGGAAGGCGGGGGTGTGAACGATCGAACAGACACCCGTCACCGGTCACACCGGCGTCAACACGGCAGAGGTTATCCACAGATCTTCTGAGTTTTCCCCGGCTGTGGATAACTCTGTGGACAACCTGGGGACGAGCGTGGGGACCGCTGGGTCACTTCCACTGGGTGGAGACGACGAACCCCGCGGCGATGAAGCCGAAGCCGACCACGATGTTCCAGTTGCCCAGCGATTCGACCGGCATGTCCCCCGTGGTCACGTAGAAGATGACGATCCACGCGAGGCCGATCAGGAACATGGCCAGCATCAGCGGTGCCACCCACCGGCGGCCGCTGTTCAGACTGATGCTGGCTGCCTGCTTCGCCGGCGGCGGCGTGAAGTCGTCCTTCTTGCGGATCCGTGACTTCGGCACGAGGAACTCTCCTGTCGATGCGCTGCGTGACCGCGCGGGGATGTGTACGGACGGCGCCGGGGCGGGACAGCGACGGGGACCACGTCCCTCCCCCACACGTCCGTTAGCGTAGTCCTTCCGCGGCGTCGTAAGGAGTAAGGGTACGTTGAGCAATTCCGCTGACTCCCCCACCCCGGCGTCCCGCCGCCCCCGGTTCCGCCCCGTGCGGCTGCTGACCGGCGCGGTCTTCGCGCTGGCCGGAGTGATCTTCTGGACCAGTTTCAATACGGCCCAGGGCACCAACCTCCGCAGTGATGAATCGATGCTGCGGCTCTCCGATCTCATCCAGGAGCGCAGCCGTAAGAACGGCACCCTGGGCGACAGCACGGGCAAAATACGCTCCGAGGTCGACGCCCTCGCCCGGCGGGACAACGGCAGCACCCAGGCCGAGCGCCGCAAGCTGGCCGAGCTGGAGCAGACCGCCGGGACCAAGAAGCTCACCGGCCCCGGCCTCACCGTCACCCTCACCGACGCCCCGCCGAACGCCACCCCGCAGATCCCCGGCGTCCCGGACCCCCAGCCCAATGATCTCGTCATCCACCAGCAGGACCTCCAGGCCGTGGTGAACGCGCTGTGGCAGGGCGGCGCCGAAGGGATCAAGGTCATGGACCAGCGGCTGATCTCCACCAGCGCGGTGCGCTGCGTCGGCAACACCCTGATCCTCCAGGGCCAGGTCTACTCGCCGCCCTACAAGGTCACCGCCGTGGGTGACCGGGGCAAGCTGGGCGCCGCCCTCGCCGCCTCGCCCGCGATCCAGAACTACCGCAGCTATGTCGACGCGTACGGCCTCGGCTGGAAAGTCGACCAGCACAACACGGTGACTCTTCCCGGCTACTCCGGCACAGTGGATCTGCACCAGGCACAGCCCATCGGATAGCACCGGCGGACCGGCGCGCGGCACCGGCTCAGCGGGGCGGACAGTGGGGGCCGATGAGAACGCGGCTGATCGTCAGGACGCTCAGTGAGATCTGCGTCACCGTCGGAGCCTTGATCATCCTTTTGGTGGTCTACGTCCTGTACTGGACCTCGGTACGGGCCGACCGCGCCATGGACGGCGAGATCGACCACCTCCAGGACCGCTGGGCCACCGGTACGGTCAGCGCCGGTGCCGAGCCCTCCGCGAAGCCCCGCCGCTACCGGCCCGGCGCCTCCTTCGCGATCATGTACATCCCGCGGTTCGGCGACGGCTGGGCCAAGCCCGTCCTCGAGGGCACCGCCACCGGCACCCTGAAGAAGGGGCTCGGCCACTACTCCCGCACCGCCCGCCTCGGCGCCCTCGGCAACTTCGCCGTCGCCGGGCACCGCCGCACCTACGGCGACCCCTTCAAGGACTTCCCCGAGCTGCGCCCCGGTGACGCGGTGGTGCTGACCGACGGCACGACCTGGTTCACCTACCGCGTCGACCGGCGGCCCTACCGCACCCTGCCGACCGACACCGGGGTGATCGATCCGGTGCCGCGCGCGTCCGGCTTCCGGCGCCCCGGCCGCTATCTCACGCTGACCACCTGCGAGCCGGAGTGGGGCCACAGCCACCGGCTGATCACCTGGGCACACCTCGACGCGACCCAATCCGTAGCCCAAGGCAAGCCCAAGGCTTTGTACAGCTGACCCTCCGGCCCCACCCCTCGCCCCTTACTCTGGTGCTGCACTCCGGTGCTGCAATCGACTTCGTCATCGGTGAGTAGGGATGGCATGTACGGCTGGATCTGGCGGCATCTGCCGGGTAACGCATGGGTGCGGGCAGTGATTTCGCTCGTGCTGGTGCTGGCGATCGTCTTCGTGCTCTTCCAGTACGTCTTCCCCTGGGCGGAGCCCCTGCTGCCGTTCAACGACGTGACGGTCGACCAGGGAATGGCGGGTCCGCGATGAGCACGCGCATCCTGGTCGTCGACAACTACGACAGCTTCGTCTTCAACCTCGTCCAGTACCTCTACCAGCTCGGCGCCGAGTGCGAGGTGGTGCGGAACGACGAGGTCTCCCTCGGCCACGCCCAGGACGGCTTCGACGGAGTCCTGCTGTCCCCCGGGCCCGGCACCCCGGAGGAGGCCGGGGTCTGCGTCGACATGGTGCGGCACTGCGCGGGCACCGGCGTACCGGTGTTCGGCGTCTGCCTGGGGATGCAGTCCATGGCCGTCGCGTACGGCGGTGTCGTCGGACGGGCCCCGGAGCTGCTGCACGGCAAGACCTCGCTGGTGGCCCATGAGGGAGCCGGCGTCTTCAGCGGGCTGCCCACCCCCTTCACCGCCACCCGCTATCACTCGCTGGCCGTGGAACGGGGGACGGTGCCCCCCGAGCTGGAGATCACGGCCTGGACGGAGACCGGCATCGCCATGGGTCTGCGCCACCGTGAACTGCGGGTCGAGGGCGTCCAGTTCCACCCCGAGTCGGTCCTCACCGAATGGGGCCACCGGATGCTCGCCAACTGGCTGGTGGAGTGCGGGGACACGGATGCCGTGGGGCGGTCCGCGGGGCTCGCCCCGGTGGTCGGGGCGGTCGGCGGTAAGGCCGGCGAGTGACCGGACCGCGCCCCGAGCGCGAGGGCGCCGCCCAGGGCACCCGGGAGCCCGCCCCGTACGCGCCGTACGGGTCTCATGAGCGGCCCGCCGCCCCCGGTGCGCACGGCGCCCATGGGGACCCGGACGCGTTCCCGGCGACTGCGGAGGGCCTGCGGGACCCGCTGACCGACCCACTGCCGGACTCCGCCCCGGCCGGGCCCACCGGACGTGCCGTGGGCACCGCGTCGCTCTCGGTGCCGCCGCCCACCGGCCGCAGACGGCGCGCCCGCCCGGCCGCCGCGGGGCCGGAGGAGGCCGCCGAGGCGGCCGGATCGCCCACGGGGCGTCGCCGCGCTCGCACGGTCCCGTCGGGGGCGGAGACCGCTGAGGCCGCCGGGCCGCCCACCGGGCGCAGACGCGCCCGTACGGCCCCGGCGGGGCCGGAGGAGGCCGCTGAGGCGGCCGGGCCGCCCACCGGGCGCCGCCGCGCCCGTGCGGCCCCCACAGGGCCCTCAGAGCCCGCATACGCCGCTCAGTCGCCCGCTCGCCCCCCGGGGCCGTTCCCGCGCTCGGGCGAGGGCGAGACGTCCCCCCGGTCCGCCGAGACGTCCCCCCGGTCCGCCGAGACGTCCCCCCGGTCCGCCGAGGCCTCCGCACGCGCCCCGGAGGCCGCCGAGACGGCCGTCCTGCCCCCGGTGAGGCCCCGGGGCGACGCCGAGACGGCCGTCCTGCCCCCGGTGAGGCCCCAGGGCGACGACGAGACGGTCGCCCTGCGCGCCGTGGAGGCCCCGGCCGCCGACCGGACCATGCTGCTGCGCAAGGTCGAGGCCGACCGGGACGGCGATCCCGAGCCCGCGCCCGGCGGCCGGGCCGCCCGCCGTAAGGCCGCCCAGGGGGCCGGGAAGCGCGCCGGAAAGCATGGCTCCCGCGCCGCCCGGAGTGGCACGGCGGAAGCGGGCGCCACCCGGGCGGCGGAGGGCGCGGGGAGCGCCGGGGACGCCCGGCCCCGCACCCGTATGGAGGCCAAGCGCGCCGCGCGGGCGCGCAAGGACAGCCCCGGCGTGGTGGCGAGCCGGGTGGTCGGCGAGCTGTTCATCACGCTCGGCGTGGTGATGCTGCTCTTCGTCACCTATCAGCTGTGGTGGACGAACATCCTTGCCCATCAGCAGGCCAGCGGCGCCGCGAACAACCTGCAGAAGAAGTGGGACGAGAGCGGCGACGAGCGGGACCCGGGCACCTTCTCCCCCGGACAGGGGTTCGCGATCATCTACATCCCCAAGCTGGATGTGAAGGCCCCGATCGCGGAGGGCATCGACAAGCACAAGGTCCTCGACCGCGGCATGGTCGGCCACTACGGCAAGAGCCCGCTGAAGACCGCCATGCCGTGGGACAAGAAGGGCAACTTCGCGCTCGCCGGGCACCGAAACACCCATGGCGAGCCGTTCCGCTACATCAACCGCCTCAAGCCCGGCGACGAGATCGTCGTCGAGACGCAGAGCCGGTACTACACCTACGCGATGAGCAGCATCCTGCCGCAGACGTCGCCGTCCAACACGGGCGTCATCAAGCCGGTGCCGCCCGGCTCCGGCTTCACCGGACCCGGGCGGTACATCACGCTGACCACCTGCACCCCGGAGTTCACCAGCACCTACCGGATGATCGTGTGGGGCAAGATGGTCGAGGAGCGGCCGCGTAGTGAGGGAAAGCCGGACGCGCTGGTCGAATGAGCGGGAACAGCCGGGTAACCAGAAAAAGGGGTACGACGCGGTGGCACGGACCGACCACGACGAGCGGCAGGACCGGCACCCCGGCCCGCCCGCAACGCCCAGCCGCCGTCCCGGCCGTGGACGGGTGGCCGCGGCCATCGCCGTCTTCGGCGAGCTGCTGATCACCGCGGGGATCATCCTCGCCCTGTTCGTCGTCTACTCACTGTGGTGGACCAACGTCCTGGCCGACCGTGAGGCGAAGAAGCAGGGCGACCGGGTGCGCAAGCACTGGGCGCAGCAGGGGCCGGGCGAGCTGGACACCAAGAGCGGCATCGGCTTCCTGCACGTGCCGTCCATGCACAACGGCGAGGTGCTGGTCAAGAAGGGCACCAGCACCGAGACCCTCAACGACGGCGTGGCCGGGTACTACACCAAGCCGGTCAAGTCCGCGATGCCGTGGGCCAAGAAGGGCAACTTCAGCCTGGCCGCGCACCGGGACGGGCACGGCGCGAAGTTCCACAACATCGACAAGGTCCACGAGGGCGACCCGGTGGTCTTCGAGACCCGCGACACCTGGTACGTCTACAAGGTCTACGCGACGCTGCCGGAGACCTCGAAGTACAACGTGGACGTGCTGGAAGCGGTCCCGAAGGAGTCGGGCCGGAAGCGGCCGGGCCGCTACATCACGCTCTCGACCTGCACCCCCGTCTACACCTCCCGCCACCGCTACATCGTGTGGGGCGAGCTGGAGCGCACCGAGAAGGTCGACGCGGACCGCACGCCCCCCGAGGAACTGCGCTGACCCGAGGAACTGCGCCGGCCCCCGGCGGGCCCTGAGCACGGAGAAGCCCCCGGCACCCTGAGAAGGTGCCGGGGGCTTCCCGTGTCACGGTGCCCGGAGGCCGGCTAGAAGCCGTTCTGGCCGCCGAAGATGCCTCCGCCGTTGTCACCGCCGCCGTTTCCGCCGTTGCCACCCTGGCCGGCGACCGTGATGAGGTTCACGGACTGGCCCTTGGGCACCTGGGTGCCCGCGCCCGGCTGGCTGGCCACCACGGTGGCGTTGTCGTCCTGCGGACCGGCGATGTTACCCACGTTGAGGCCCAGGTCCTGGAGCGCCTTCTTGGCGTCCTTGAGCTTCTGGCCGCCCAGGTTGGGCACCGGCACGTTCTCGGCCTGCGCGGGCTCCTTCGCGACGGTCAGCGTGACCGTCGAACCGGGCAGGACCTCCTGGCCGCCCTTGGGCGTCTGGTCGGTGACCGTGCCGGCCTCGACGTCGCCGTTCTCGACCTCCTGGGTCTGGACCTTGAGGCCCTTCCCCTCGAGCGACTTCGTGGCGTCCTCGACCTTCTGCGTGGTCACGTCCGGGACGACGACCTTCTGCTGGGCCTCGGCGACGGTCAGGGTGATCGTGGCGCCCTTGGCGACCTTCTTGCCGCCCTTCGGGTCCTGGTCGATCACCTTGCCGGCGGTCTGGTCCGACTGCTGGGTCTTCTGGTCGACCGTGAAGCCCTTGGCCTCGAGCTGTTGCTTGGCCGACTCGTACTGCACGTTCAGGACGTCGGGAACCTCGACCCTGGCCGCGGGCTTGGGGCCCTTGGACATGGTCAGCTCGACCGTGCCGTACCGCTTGACCTCGTCGCCGCCCTTGGGGGTCTGCTCGCAGACGGTGTTCTTGTCCGCGTTCTCGCAGAACTTGGAGCCGACGTTCTTGACCTTGAAGTCGCCGTTCTCCCCTTGGCTCTTGGCGTCCTCGATCGTCTTGCCGACGAGATTGGGGACCGGGACCATGCCGTCGTTCTTACCGCCGGAGAACAGCGACTTCCCGATGAAGATCGCACCGACCAGCACCAGGATCCCGGCGATGATCAGCAGGATCGTCGACAGGTTGCTCTTCTTGCCGGGGCCCCCGCGCCCCCGGCCGCGGTCCGGCCGCTCGTCGTAGCCGAAGCCGCCGTCGTCCTCGCGCATCGGCGGAAGCATCGAGGTCTGCGCCCCGGCGCCGGAGTTCTGCGGCCGCAGCATCGCGGTGGGCTGGTCTTCGGATCCGTAGCCGACCGCGCCCAGCGCGGCGGTGGCGGCCACCGGCTGGCCCTCCAGGGCCGCCTCGATGTCGGCGCGCATCTCGTCGGCCGACTGGTAGCGGTAGTCGGGGTCCTTGACCAGCGCCCGCAGGACGATGGCGTCCATCTCCGGGGTGATCTCGGGGTCGTAGGTGCTCGGCGGCTGCGGTTCCTCCCGCACGTGCTGATAGGCGACGGCCACCGGGGAGTCGCCCACGAACGGCGGCCTTACGGTCAGCAGCTCGTAGAGCAGACAGCCGGTGGAGTACAGGTCGCTGCGCGCGTCGACGGTCTCGCCCTTGGCCTGCTCGGGGGAGAGGTACTGAGCGGTGCCGATGACGGCGGCCGTCTGCGTCATGGTCATACCGGCATCGCCCATGGCGCGGGCGATGCCGAAGTCCATCACCTTGACCTGGCCGCTCCGCGTGAGCATGACGTTGGCCGGCTTGATGTCCCGGTGGACGATGTTGTTGCGGTGCGAGTACTCGAGGGCCTGGAGGATGCCGGTGGTCATCTCCAGCGAGCGCTCGGGGAGCAGCTTTCTGCCCGAGTGAAGAAGCTCACGCAGCGTGGAACCGTCGACGTACTCCATCACGATGTACGGGATCGAGACGCCGTCGACGTAGTCCTCGCCGGTGTCGTAGACCGCGACGATCGCGGGATGGTTGAGCGAGGCGGCCGACTGGGCCTCTCGGCGGAACCGGGCCTGGAAGGACGGGTCGCGGGCGAGGTCGGCCCGGAGCGTCTTCACAGCGACAGTACGGCCGAGGCGGGTGTCGTGCGCGAGGTAGACCTCCGCCATGCCACCGCGGCCGAGCACTGAGCCCAGCTCATACCGGCCGCCGAGGCGACGCGGCTCTTCCATAGCTACTCCAGCCCTCTTCCGTGGTTCCCGGCCGCACCTGTGGGCCGGCGAAGTGCTGCTCGCGCATACCGTACCCGGCACGTCTTACGGGACCCGGCCTCAGTGGCTATCTGATACCGGACCGGTACGGCGACGTGCGGGATTGGCATCCGGACGTGACGGGGGTCACTTGTCGCGCTCGGTTTCCAGGACGGCCTGCATCACGTGCTTGGCGATCGGCGCGGCCAGCTTGCCACCGGCGATGTCGCCGCGGAGGGTGTTGGACCCTTCGATGACGACCGCGACCGCGACCGGCGAGCCGTCGTTCCCCTTGGCGTAGGAGATGAACCACGCATAGGGGTTCTTGCTGTTGGCGACGCCGTGCTGGGCGGTACCGGTCTTGCCACCGACCGTGACGCCCGGGATCTGGGCGCTGGTGCCGGTGCCCTCCTTGACCACGGTCTCCATCATGCTCTGGAGCTTCTGGGCGTTCTCCGAGCTGAGCGGCTGGCTCATCTGCTCCGGGTCGGTCTGCTCGATGGTGTTGAGGTTGGGGGCGCGCAGCGAGTCGACCATGTACGGCTTCATCAGCTTGCCGTCGTTGGCGACCGCGGCGGCGACCATCGCCATTTGCAGCGGGGTGGCCCGGTTGTCGAACTGGCCGATGGCCGACATCGCGTTGCCCGGCCGGTCCATCTTCTCGGGGTAGACGCTGGCGTAGGCGCGGACGGGGGTGTCGACCGTCTCGTTGAAGCCGAACTTCTCGGCCTCCTCGAGCATCTTCTCCCTGCCCAGGTCGTCACCGAGCTTGCCGAAGACCGTGTTGCAGGAGTAGCGGAGCGCCTGCCGCAGCGAGGCGTTCTTGCAGGGGATGTTCCCCTCGTTGGGCAGCGGCTGGGTGGACAGCGGGAGCTTCCAGGGGTCCGGGGACTCGGTCGCCCCGTCGATGTCGGTGTACTTGCCGTTCTCCAGTGCGGCCGCGGCGGTGACGACCTTGAAGGTCGAGCCGGGCGGGTAGGTCTGACGGAGCGCCCGGTTGAGCATCGGGTCGTCCTTGTCCGTCTTCGGCTGGAGCCCGAGCCACGCCTTCTTGTCCTTGGAGGTGGCACCCGCGATCTTCGACGGGTCGTAGCTCGGAGTGGAGGCGAGGGCGAGGATCTTGCCGGTGCGTGGGTCGAGCGCGGCGACGGCGC
The DNA here is from genome assembly GCF_024505145.1 of Streptomyces rugosispiralis. GTDB lineage: Bacteria > Actinomycetota > Actinomycetes > Streptomycetales > Streptomycetaceae > Streptomyces > Streptomyces rugosispiralis. Next base: position 17,012 of record NZ_JANIAA010000059.1, read on the forward strand.
CCTTCTTGTCACCGAGGCCCTTGAACGCGGCCTCCTGGGCCTTGCGGTTCAGGGTGGTGATGACGTCGCCGCCCTTCTGCTTCTTGCCGGTGATCATGTCGATCGTCCGGTTGAAGAAGAGGCGGTCGTCGTTGCCCGTGAGGATCTCGTCCTCGATCTTCTCGATCTGGTTGGCGTCGTACGCCTGCGATGCGTACCCCGTGACCGGCGCCCACATGGGGCCGTCCTTGTAGGTGCGCTTGTACTTGAAGTCGATGCCGCCGGTCTCGGCGGATCCGGTGATCGGCTGGCCGTCGACGATGATGTTGCCGCGCGGCTGGCTGTAGCGGGCGATCAGAACCCGGTGGTTTCCCTCGTGGTTCTTCAGATCGTCGGCCTGGACGTACTGGATCCAGTTGTCCCGCACCAGCAGGGCGAGGACAAGGAGTCCGCAGAAGATCGCGATTCGGCGCAGGGGCTTGTTCACGGTCGGACCACCTGGGTCATCTCGGCGTCTGTGGTGGGAGCGGGCGTCGGCGCCGGGCGGCGCGCGGTGTCGCTGACCTTGATCAGGATGGCGACGAGCGCCCAGTTGGCGATGACGGACGAACCACCCTGCGCGATGAACGGCATGGTCATACCGGTCAGCGGGATGAGGCCCATCACACCGCCCGCCACGACGAAGACCTGGATGGCGAAGGCCGCGGAGAGGCCGATGGCCAGCAGCTTGCCGAACGGGTCACGGGCGGCGAGGGCGGTGCGCACACCGCGCTCCACGATCAGGCCGTAGAGCAGCAGGAGCCCCATGGTGCCCGCGAGCCCGAGCTCCTCGCCGACGGTGGCCAGGATGAAGTCGGAGTTGGCGGCGAAGCCGATGAGGTCGGAGTTGCCCTGGCCGAGGCCGGTGCCGAAGACGCCGCCGGAGCCGAAGGCCATCAGCGCCTGGGCGATCTGGTCACTGCCGCCGTTCTTGGCCACCTCGAAGGGCTGGAGCCAGGCGTCCACACGCGACTGGACGTGCGGTTCGAAGGTGGCGACGCCGACCGCGCCGGCCGCGGACATCAGCAGACCGAAGACGATCCAGCTGGTGCGCTCGGTGGCGACGTACAGCATCACGACGAAGAGGCCGAAGAACAGCAGCGAGGTGCCCAGGTCGGTCTCGAAGACCAGGATGAGGATGCTCATCCCCCAGACCACCAGGATCGGGCCGAGGTCGCGGCCGCGCGGCAGGTACAGCCCCATGAAGCGGCGGCTGGCCAGGGCGAGCGCGTCCCGCTTGACCATCAGATAGCCGGAGAAGAACACGGCGATGATGATCTTGGCGAACTCGCCGGGCTGGATGGAGAAGCTGCCGAGGGTGATCCAGATGCGGGCGCCGAAACGCGCCGGGAAGAACATCGGAAGGATCAGCAGGATCAGCGCCACCACCATGGAGATGTAGGTGTAGCGCTGGAGGATGCGGTGGTCCTTGAGCAGGATCAGGACGCCGACGAAGAGGGCCACGCCCAGTGCCGAGTAGATCAGCTGGTTGGGGGCCGAGGGTGCGAACGCCATGCCGGCGTCCTTCGCCCGCTGGGCCAGCCGCCTGGACTGGTCCAGTCGCCAGATGAGCACCAGGCCCAGCCCGTTGAGGAGCGTGGCGATCGGCAGCAGCAGCGGGTCCGCGTACGGCGCGAACTTCCGGACCACCAGATGGCCGACGGCGGCCAGCAGGCCGAGCCCGAGGCCGTAGCTGAGCATGCCGGAGGGCATCTCGTCGCTGAGCGCCAGGCCCGCGTTGGCGTAGGCGAAGACCGGAATGATCACCGCGAAGACGAGCATGGCCAGCTCGGTGTTCCGCCTGCTCGGCGGCCCGGCCGTACTGATCGTCGTCGTGTTGGTCGTACTACTGCTCATGGGTGGACGGCCCCTTACGGCTTCACTGCTGGGTGCTGCTGCACTGCGGGACCAACTTCTTCTCCTCCTCCGAGAGGGTGGGGCCGGGGTTCGGAGTGGGAGACGTCGTCGGCGTGGGCTTGGACGTGGCCTTGGCGGCGTTCGTTCCGAGCTGGTTCTCGGTCTTCCCGTTCCCGGGCTTGCCGCTGCTGCTCGCGGACGGGTCGGCGCTGCTGGATCCACCGCCGCTCGGCGGCTTGTCGCCCTTGCCCTTGTCGCCGCCGGTGAGGTCCTTCTGGCTCTCCTCGGCCTTCTCCTGGGCGTCGGCCTTCTTGCAGGCGCTGGCGAGGGTGGAGAGGTCCTTGGTCTTGTCCCGGGCCTGGCTCAGTCCGCTGACCGTGATGGTGTCCTCCACACGGCCGCGCTGGTCGGCCGGGAGGTACTTGAGTTCGATCTCGCGGTGGTCCTCATGGACCTTGTTGAGCTTGATCCAGGCCAGATCCTGGCTGATGCCCTGGTAGATCGCGACATGGTCGCCGTTGGAGCCCACGTAGTACTGCGTCTGGGTCCAGCGATAGCCGCCGTAGAGGCCGCCGCCGATCACGGCGAGGCCGAGCACGATGAAGAGCGACCGCTTGGCCCATGTCTTGCGGCCGCTCTTCTTGGTGAAGTCGCCGTCGGCGTAGTCGCCGTAACTGCCCTGCGGCATACCGCCGATGGCCGGATCGCCGCTGCCGGGCGGTCCGAAGCCGCCGCGCGCGTCGCCCTGCTGCGGGGGTACGGACCGGCCCAGCTCGGCGGCGCGGCCCGCGGGGGTGTGCGCGGCGCCGCCGTCCCCGAGCGGGATCTGGTTCTCGGCGACCGCGCCCACGATCACGGGGGTGTCGTTGAGCTGGGCGGCGAGGGTGTCGGCGCCGTCGACGTCGAGGACGTCGGCGACGATGCAGGTGATGTTGTCGGGGCCGCCGCCGCGCAGGGCGAGCTGGATCAGCTCCTGCACGGTCTCGTGGGGGCCCTGGTAGCTGGCGAGGGTGTCCTCGAGGGTCTGGTGGCTCACGACGCCGGACAGGCCGTCGGAGCAGATCAGATAGCGGTCGCCGGCCCGGACCTCGCGGATGGACAGATCGGGCTCGACGTGGTCGCCGCTGCCCAGCGCCCGCATCAGCAGGGAGCGCTGCGGGTGGGTGCCCGCCTCCTCCTCGGTGATCCGGCCCTCGTCGACCAGGCGCTGCACCCAGGTGTGGTCCTGGGTGATCTGGGTGAGCACCCCGTCGCGCAGCAGATACGCGCGCGAGTCGCCGACATGCACCAGACCGAGCCGCTGGCCGGTCCACAGCAGGGCGGTGAGCGTGGTGCCCATGCCCTCGAGCTGCGGGTCCTCCTCGACCATGACGCGCAGCTGATCGTTGGCCCGCTGCACGGCGGTGCCGAGGGACGTCAGGATGTCCGAGCCCGGGACGTCGTCGTCGAGCTGGACGAGGGTGGAGATCACCTCGGAGCTGGCGACCTCGCCGGCGGCCTGGCCACCCATGCCGTCGGCGATCGCGAGCAGCCGGGGACCGGCGTAGCCGGAGTCCTCGTTGCCCTCCCGGATCATGCCCTTGTGCGATCCGGCCGCGAAACGCAGTGACAGACTCATGCGCACCTCGCCCGTCGGCTCCGGGTACAGCCCCTTGCCAACCACGCTGCCCACCCTCCGGTCGTCATGGTCCTACTACTTCCGCAGCTCGATGACGGTCTTGCCGATACGGATCGGCGCACCCAGCGGAATCGGTGTCGGTGTGGTGAGTCGGGTCCGGTCGAGATAGGTGCCGTTGGTGGACCCGAGATCCTCGACGATCCACTGGCCGTCACGGTCCGGGTAGATCCTGGCATGTCGGCTGGAGGCGTAGTCGTCGTCCAGCACGATTGTTGAATCGTGCGCACGGCCGAGGGTGATGGTCTGCCCCTGCAGGGCGACCGTGGTGCCGGTGAGCGTGCCCTCGGAGACCACCAACTTGGTGGGGGCACCGCGGCGGCCGCGGCCCCCGGACTGCTGGCGCTGCGGCGGCGGCGCGCTCTGCTGCCGCTGCTGCTGCGTTTGCGGCCGGTCGGGGGCGGCGGCGCGCCGCGCCGAACCGCGCTGGGTCACGCGGGTCCCGAACAGGTCGCTGCGGATGACCTGGACGGCCACGATGACGAACAGCCACAGTACGGCGAGGAAACCCAACCGCATGACCGTGAGGGTCAGCTCTGACATTGCCCCCGCTTCACCCTTCGGCTTGCCGGTAAACGATGGTGGTGCTGCCCACGACGATCCGCGAGCCGTCGCGGAGCGTAGCGCGCGTGGTGTGCTGCCCGTCCACCACGATGCCGTTCGTCGATCCGAGATCCTGGATGGTCGGTGGGGTTCCGACCCGGATCTCGCAGTGTCTGCGGGAGACACCGGGATCGTCGATCCGCACGTCAGCGTCGGTGGAGCGGCCCAGAACGAGCGTGGGCCGGGAGATCTGGTGGCGGGTGCCGTTGATCTCGATCCAGCGGCGGGTCTGACCCTGCGGCTGGGCTCCGGCGCCGGCCGTTGCTCCGCCGCCGCGGGGCGCCGGACGGGCGCCGGGGGGCGCGGACGGCATCGGCGGGGCACCGGCGGGCTGGGCGGGGTAGCCGTAACCGCCGGGGCGCTGCTGCGGGGCCGCTGCCGCTCCGGCACGGCCCGGCGCCTGCTGTGGGCCCTCCGGGCCCTGGGACTCGCTGGAGGCCAGGGTCCGGCTGCGCACCCGGTACAGGCCGGTGTCGAGGTCCTCGGCCTTCTGCAGATGCACCTTGATGGCGCCCATGAAGGTGTATCGCTGCTGCTTGGCGTAGTCGCGGACCATTCCGGCCAGCTCGTCGCCGAGCTGTCCGGAATACGGGCTGAGCCGCTCGTAGTCGGGCGCGCTCAGCTCGACGATGAAGTCGTTGGGGACGACCGTCCGGTCGCGGTTCCAGATCGTGGCGTTGTTGTCGCACTCGCGCTGGAGCGCGCCGGCGATCTCGACCGGCTGGACCTCGGACTTGAACACCTTGGCGAAGGTGCCGTTCACGAGGCCCTCGAGACGCTGCTCGAAGCGTTTCAGTACTCCCACCGGGCACCTCCTTCCTCAGTCGTGCTCTGGGTCGTCCTGGTACTGCTTACTGATCGTATCCACGCGTCGGGAAATCGGGTGGTTCCCCTTCCTGGCCCTGTGGAGCAGTGTCACCTCTCACAGGGATCGTAGAGGTGCCCTGACGACAGTGTCCCGCAACCGTGACGCTCCACGGACGGGTGGGGGCGGGGCCTCGGTAACGGGTGTGATTGCACCCGGAGGAGCGTGCTAGTGTTCTGGATGTCGGAAGGCGCTCCACACGAACCGGACGGATCAAGAAGATCGGGCCGGGGAGCGAGGCGAGTGGCCGGACGGCAGCACCCATGCGCGGGTGGCGGAATAGGCAGACGCGCTGGATTCAGGTTCCAGTGCCCGAAAGGGCGTGGGGGTTCAACTCCCCCCTCGCGCACCAGTCGGAGCGGGTCTCTCCGGAGTGACGAAAGTCGCTCGGAGGGGCCCGCTTCGCGTTTGTGGCAGGGGCCTTACGGGCTTTCTGTGCAGGGCTTCCTGCGCCGGGCTTCCTGGGGAAGCGGCAGGGGCCTCCTGGGAAGAGGAGGCCCCTGCGGCCTGATGTCCGGTGAACCGGGTCAGGCAGGTCAGGCGGGTCCGGCGGATCGGTCGGCCTCGGTGGATCAGACGCGTCCGGCAGATCTGTCGGATCAGGCGGCGGCGAAGCGGGTGGCGAGCTCCTTGGCCTTGGCCGCGACGTCCTCATGCGCCTTCGCCTTGGAGGCGTCCGAGAGCTCGACCAGGTCGGCCATGGCCGGATTGCTGCGGGCCAGCGTGAGTTCCGGCACAACGAACGTGACATCGAGGCCGAGGCCGTCGCCCAGGGCCTTGCCGAGGTAGTTCGTCACGAACTCGAAGCTCTCCCGCGGGGTGCCCGGGCCGTAACCGCCGCCGCGGCTGGCGACGACGATCGTCGGGGTGCCCGAGGTGGTGGTCTGCTCGGCGCCCGCGGTGCGGCCCATGATGATCACGTGGTCCAGCCACGCCTTGAGGGTGGAGGGAATCGTGAAGTTGTACATCGGGGCGCCGATCAGGACCACGTCGGCCTGCTCGAGCTCGCTGGCAAGGGTCTCCCGCAGCGCGAAGGCCGCGTGCTGCTCGGGGGAGCGCTGGTCGGCAGCGGCGAAACCGGCGGCGGCGGCGAGGCCGTCCAGGTGCGGCAGCGGCTCGGCGGCCAGGTCGCGATAGATCACCGTGCCATTCGGGTGCTGGGCTTCCCATTCCTTGCGGAAGGTGGCCGTGACCGAGCGGGAAGCGGAGGCTTCACCGGGGAAGACGGAGGTGTCGAGGTGCAGAAGAGTCGGCATGGATGCCTCCAGTGACAAGGCTCGGGAAGGAGCCAGTAATACCTACGTACCTACAGAAGGCACAGTAGCTTACTTTTTCGTAGTCCCGAACCAGAACGCAGTAGTCTGTATTCCATGGCGAAGGATCGTGGGGACCACAACGAGCAGGCCTGCAAGCAGGTCGACGGCGAGATGACGCGGGTCTTCGAGCTGTTCGGCAAGCGATGGACGGGGCTGATCGTGGCCGTGCTGACGGAGCAGGGGGCGTACTTCGCCGACCTGCGGCGGGCCATCCCGGGGATCAGTGAGCGGATGCTGTCGGACCGGCTCACCGAGCTCGCCACGGCGGGCCTGGTGGTGCGGGAGGTCGACGCCGGGCCGCCGCTGCGGGTGGCCTACCGGCTGACGGACGCGGGGAAGGCGATGGAGCCCGCTCTGAAGGAGCTGTCGCGATGGGCGGAGAACCACCTGCCCTCGGGCGGCAAGGGGTGCCCGGAGCAGTTCCGGGGCTGAGCCGGATCACTTTCTGCCCCGGGGCTCGCCTTCTGCTCCGGGGTTCGCCTTCTGCTCCGGGGCTCGCCTACGGGCGGGGGCTTGCCTTCCGATCGCGGACCCGCCTTCCGATCGGGGGGCTTGCTTGCCTTCACTTCCGATCTGGGGGCCGTCTTTGGGATTGGTCTTCTGATCTGGGGTTTCGCCATGATCGTCAAGGTTTTCCACAGGCTCTGACGGGGTGGGGCGACAGGCGGTACGGTCGGCTCAGTCGATTCAGTCGATGTCGTGTGCGAGAAGGGCGGGGGCGCGATGACGGACGACCGGAGCGTTGAGGGCGACGGCAGTGGCGAGGGCGGCCGAGCCGGAGCGGAGGGCCGGGGCGACGGCAGCGGTGAGCGTAGGCCGAGCGGCCGGGATGCCGCGGGCGGGGCGGCCCGGCGGCTGCCGCCGGTTCCGGGCTTCGCCGTGTGGCACGGTGAGGGGCCCACTCCCCGGCAGCGTGGCAAGGCGCTGCGCAAGAGCGTGCCGCGCTCGGCGCATGCCGAGGCGCCGAGGGACACCGAGCGGCCGGATCCGGTGACGGCGGTCGAGCGGTCGAACGCCGGGCGGCTGCCGGAGCTCACCCCGATCCGGGTGGGGCGGATGGCCGCGACCCCCTTCTCCTTTCTGCGCGGGGCCGCCGGACTGATGGCGCACGACCTCACGACCACGCCGGTGACCGGTATCGGGGCCCAGTTGTGTGGCGATGCCCATGCCGCCAACTTCGGGATCTACGGGGACGCGCGCGGTGGCCTGATCATCGATCTCAACGACTTCGACGAGACCGTGCACGGTCCGTGGGAGTGGGATGTGAAGCGGCTCGCGGTCTCGCTGGTGCTGGCCGGCCGTGAGGCGGGCGCCGACGAGGACACCTGCCGGGCGGCCGCCCGGGACGCGGTGGGCGCCTATCGGCGCACGGTGCGGCTGCTGGCCAAGCTCCCGGCGACGGAGGCGTGGAACGCGATCGCGGACGAGGAGCTGGTCTCCCACACGGACGCCAAGGACCTGGTGGGCACGCTGGAACGGATCTCCGAGAAGGCCCGGCGGAACACCAGCGCGCGGTACGCCGCCCGGTCCACCGAGCGCGTCCCGGGCGAGGAGGGCGTCTCCGGCCGCCCAGAGGCCCGGCGCTTCGTGGACGCGCCGCCGGTGCTGCGCAGGGTGCCGGACGAGGAGGCGGCGGCGGTGGCCTCGTCGCTCGCCGGATATCTGGGCACGCTGCCGGAGGACCGGCTGCCGCTGCTCTCGCGGTACGAGGTGCACGATGTGGCGTTCCGGGTGGTCGGCACGGGCAGTGTGGGCACCCGCTCCTATGTGGTGCTGTTGCTCGACCACCGGGGCGAGCCACTGGTGCTCCAGGTGAAGGAGGCGCGGCCCTCCGCGCTGCTGCCCTATGTGGCGAAGGCCGGTTTCGAGGTGCCGGATGTCACGCACGAGGGGCGGCGGGTGGTGCTCGGCCAGAAGCGGATGCAGGTGGTCAGCGACATCCTGCTGGGGTGGACCACGGTGCGGGGGCGGCACTACCAGGTGCGGCAGTTCCGCAACCGCAAGGGAAGCGTGGACCCGGCGGCCCTGGCCGCGGACCAGATGGACGACTACGGGCGGATGACCGGGGCCCTGCTGGCCCGGGCGCACTCCCACAGCGCGGACCCCCGGATGCTGGCCGGTTACTGCGGCAAGGGGGAGGAGCTGGACGAGGCGGTGGCCGCCTTCGCGATGGCGTACGCGGATCGCACGGAAGCGGATCACTCCGCGCTGGTCATGGCGGTGCGCAGGGGACGGATAGCGGCCGAGATGGGGGTGTGAGGCGCGGGCCGGGGGTGTGACCTCCGTCGCCGATCACCGCCGGACGTAGTCTGAGCGGGTGACGAATCCGGAAGCGCAGCAGCAGGCACGGCAGTCGATGTCGGACGCGGAGCCCCAGGCGGAGTCGCACGACCGGTCGCAGGAGGAGGCTCAGGCCGCCGAGCGGCTGGAGCGGGCGGTGCGCGCGGCCGAGCAGGCGCTGATCGAGTTCGAGATAGCGGTGGAGACCTTCCGGGTGGAGGTGGAGAACTTCTCCCGGCTGCACCACCAGCGGCTCGGGCCGATGTACTCGCGCCTCGACGAACTGGACGCGCTGATCGCCGAGGCGCTCGCGGCCCGCACCGGCGATCCGGAGGACCTCCGCAAGGCCCGTGAGGCGCGGGGGCTGGTGCAGCCGATGCCGGGCGTGGAGGAGCTGTTCCACGGCTGGATCGACTCGGAGGGGCTCTCGCCGGAGGCGGCCGCGATGCTCACCGAGCGGTCCGTGCAGCCGCCGCCGCGGGTGCGGCCGAGCGAGGAGGCCCGCCGGATCTACCGTGAGCTGGCCCGTAAGGCCCATCCGGATTTGGCCGAGGAGGAGGCCGAGCGGGAGCGGCGCGGTGCCTTCATCGTGCGGGTCAACGCGGCCTACGCGGCCGGGGACGAGGAGGCGCTGCGGGCGCTGGCCGAGGAGTGGGAGGCCGGTCCGCCGCCGCCGGAGCGGCGGGCGAGCCGCAGCGAGGAGCTCTACGCCCGGCTGGAGTGGCTGGCCGAGCGCAAGGAGATGCTGGCCGCGGTCGCCGCGGAGCTGGAGTCGAGCGCGATCGGCGCGATGATCAAGATGGCGCCCGAGGACCCCGATGGGCTGCTGGACGAGATCGCCGAGCAGCTGCTGGCCCAGGTCTCGGAGAAGGAGGCCCGGCTCGCGGAGCTGGTGCGGTAGTAGGTTTGCCGCAGTTGCCGATGTCGTGTGAGAGGTGTGTCCGATGCATTTTGCCCAGCTTCCCCAGGTGGAGGCGGCGGCGGTACCGGCCGATGGCCTGCTGCTGGACGTCCGGGAGGACGACGAGTGGGCGGCCGGGCATGTCGAGGGCGCGCTGCACATCCCGATGGGTCAGGTCATGGCGCGGTTCGACGAGCTGGCCGCGGCGGCCGGCGAGGGGCGCCGGGTGCATGTGATGTGCCGGGTCGGCGGCCGCTCCGCGCAGGTGACGCAGTATCTGGTCGCCCAGGGGCTGGACGCGGTGAATGTGGACGGCGGGATGCTCGCCTGGGACGCGGCGGGCCGGCCGATGGTGAGCGGCCCCGACGGCACCGCCGAAGGGGCCTTTGTGCTCTAGAGGTTTCCCTAATGATCTTCCCCGCTGATCGGCCGGGCGCGCCGATCAGGTGAGGGGGCGGCGGTCAGCCGAGGGGGTGGGCGGCGAGGAGTTCGCCCAGTGCCTCCTCATGGGCGGCGGCGGATCCCAGCGAGAGCTCCAACTGCTTGCCCCAGGCGTGATAGCGGTGCAGGGGGTAGTCGGTGACCGCGCCGAAGCCGCCGTGCAGATGCTGGGCGGTCTGGACGACGCGGCGCACGCCCTCGGCGGCCCAGATCTTGGCGACGGCGACATCCCCCGCGATGGGCAGCGCCCCGCTCACCGTGGGCCGCTCCTCGTCCAGCGACAGCCGCCAGGCCGCCTGCCACAGCGTGGCCTCCATGGCCCGCAGATCGATATAGCGGTCGGCGGTCTGCACGGCGACCGCCTGGAAGGTGGCGAGCGGGAAGCCGAACTGCTCGCGCTTGCTCACATACGAGCTGGTGAGGTCCAGCACCGCCGAGCCGAGGCCCAGGGCGAGGGCGCAGGTGCCGGTGGTGAGGAGATCGCGCAGCCACTCCCAGGCGCCGTCCGCGGTCAGCACCTCGCGGTCGGCGAGCCGCACCCCGTCCAGCCGGACCTCGGCATGCCGCTCACCGCTGGTGGAGATCTGCTCCTCGAGGGCGACGCCCTCATGGTCGCGGGGGACCAGGGCGAGGACCGAACCGCCCTCCCCGGTGTGGGCCGGGATCAGCACACGATCGGCGCCATGGGCCCAGGGGACCGCGGTCTGGACGCCATCCAGCACCCAGCCCTCGCCGTTCCGCCGTGCCTGGACGGCGAGTTCGGCCGGGCCATGGCCGGTGCGGCCGCCGGCGGCCACGGTGAGGACCAGCTCACCGCGGGCGGCCCGGGGCAGTACATCGGCACACAGCTCGTCCCCGCCGTACCGCTGCAGGGCCAGTGCGGCGGCGCTGGATTCCAGCAGCGGCACCCGTGCCAGCACCCGGCCGCATTCCCGCAGCATCAGGCAGAGGGCGAGCGGGTCCAGGCCCGAGCCGCCGTGCCGGGGGTCGAGGGTCAGGCCCAGCAGATCGCTCTCGGCGAGCTTCCGCCACAGCGCACGGTCGAAGTCGTCGGCGACGGCGCCCGCGGTCAGCGCGGGGCTGGGCACGCTGTCCGGCGTGACGGAGGAGAAGACGGCCTTCGCCGCCTCGACGGCCGCCTGCTGCTCCTCGGTGAAGGTGAAGTCCACTGTCCGTACCTCCCGCGCCGCGGCAATATCTGACGGCCCGTCAAGATAGAACAGGTTCTACAAGAAGGGAACGCCGATGCCGTGCCCGAAGGCCGATGCCGCGCCCGGGGGCTGGTGCCGCGCCCGAAGGCCGATGCCGTGCCTGAACGCCGTTGCCGCGCCCGGACGCTGGCGCCGCGCTCGGGGGCTGGTGCCGCGCCCGGGGGCTGGTGCCGCGCCCGGACGCTGTCAGCGGTCGAAGTCCAGCTCCACCCGCTCGCCCACCGGATGGGACTGACAGGCCAGCACATAGCCCGCCTCCACCTCGTCCGGCTCCAGCGCGAAGTTCCGGTCCATCCGCACCTCGCCCGAGACCAGGAAAGCCCGGCAGGTGCCGCAGACCCCGCCCTTGCACGCGTACGGCGCGTCGGACCGATTGCGCAGCACAGTCTCCAGCAGCGGCTCCCCGTCCTGGACCGGCCAGGTGCCCGAGCGGCCGTCCAGGGTCGCCGTGACCGAGCTGTGCGGGGCGATCGGGGCCGGGTCCGGTATGGGGGCGCCCTCGGCGGGGGCCGCGTCCACATGGAAGATCTCCTGGTGGACCCGGCCGCGGGGGACCCCGAGGCCGCGCAGCGCCCGCTCGGCGGCGCGCACCAGACCGTAGGGCCCGCACAGGAACCAGCCGTCCACCGAGGCGACCGGCAGCAGCGCCGGGAGCAGCCCGGTCAGCCGCTCCTCGTCGAGCCGCCCGGACACCAGCCCGGCCTGCTGCTCCTCCCGGGAGAGCGCGCTCACCAGCTGGAACCGGTCGGGCCAGCGGTCCTTGAGGTCGGCGACCTCCTCCAGGAACATCGTGGAGGCCGCGGTGCGGTCGCTCTGTACCAGGCAGAAGCGCGCCTCGGGCTGCCGGCTGAGCAGCGTGGCGGCGATGGACAGCACCGGGGTGATACCGCTGCCGCCGACGACCGCCGCGAAGTGACCGGGGCGGGGCTCCAGGACGAACCGGCCGGCCGGGGCCATCACCTCCATGACCTCGCCCACCGCCAGCTCCTTGAGGGCATAGGTCGAGAACTCGCCGCCCTCGACCAGCCGCACCCCGATCCGCAGGAACTCGGGGCCCTCCGCGCCCGGGGCCGGGGTGCAGATCGAGTATGTCCGGCGGATCTCCGCGCCATCGGCGAACCGGCGCACCGCGATGTGCTGCCCCGCCGCGAAGCGGAACGCCTCCCGCAGTGCGGGCGGCACCAGGAGGGTGACCGCCACCGCGTCATCGGTGAGCCGCTCGACCGCCGCCACCCGCAGCGGGTGGAACGCGCCGTGGCGGGGCGTGACCCGCTTCACCGCCTCCGCGGCCATCACAACTCCTTGAAGTGGTCGAACGGTTCGCCGCAGGCCGCGCAGCGGCGCAGCGCCTTGCAGGCGGTGGAGGAGAAGCGGCTGAGCAGCTCGGTCTCGGTCGAGCCGCAGTGCGGGCAGCGCACCGCGAGGGCCACCGGGACCGGACCGCCCCCCGCCGCCGCGTCGCGCGGCGCGGGCGGCGCTATGCCGGACTCCGCCAGCTTGCGGCGGCCCTCGGCGCTGATCGCGTCCGTCGTCCAGGGCGGGGAGAGGACCGTGCGCACGGCGACCTCGGGGACGCCATGGTCATGGAGTATCCGCTCGATATCGGTGGCCATCGACTCCAGCGCCGGGCAGCCGGTGTAGGTGGGGGTCAGCTCGACCTCGACCCGGCCCGGCCCCAGCAGCCGCAGCCCGCGCATCACTCCCAGCTCGGCCAGGGACACCATCGGCAGCTCCGGGTCCGGTACGGATCCGGCCAGCCGCAGCAGCTCCTCCTCGAGCGGGGTGAGGCCGGTATCGGACGCGGCGGGCGTGGGTGCCGCGGCGGGCGTGGGCGTCACCATGTCGCCCCCGGGTGGCTGCGGTGCAGATGCTGCATCTCGGCGAGCATCCGGCCGAACGGCTCGGTATGGATGCCCTGGCGCCCGGCGCCGGCCGCCCAGCCGCCGCGCCGCGGCCCCTCGGGCACCGCCAGGGTGGCGCGCTCCAGGACCGAGGTGATCCGGGTCAGCCAGGCGTCGTGCAGGGTGTGCCACTCCACCTCGCACCCCTCGACCGGCTCGAAGAGCTCACCGGTGAACCGCCAGAGCGCGTCCAGCCCGCGCCGCATCCGCTCATGGCTCTCGTCCGTGCCGTCGCCGAGCCGCAGGGTCCAGTGCTCGGCGTGGTCGCGGTGGTAGGCCACCTCCTTGACCGCCTTGGCGGCGAGCGGGGCGAAGGGGCCGGTGCCGCGCGCCAGCCGCTCGTACAGCAGCTCCTGGTAGGTGGAGAAGTAGAGCTGACGGGCGATGGTCTGGGCGAAGTCCCCGTTGGGCTGCTCGACCAGCTGGACGTTGCGGAACGCCCGCTCCTCGCGCAGATACGCCAGCTCGTCCTCGTCACCGGCGAGGGAGAGCAGCACCCGGGCCTGGCCGAGCAGGTCGAGGGCGATATTGGCGAGCGCGACCTCCTCCTCCAGCACGGGGGCGTGCCCGGCCCACTCCCCCAGCCGGTGGGAGAGCACCAGCGCGTCGTCGCCCAGGGCGAGGGCCGCGGTCACAGGTGCCGCACCCCCTCGGGGATCGCGTAGAAGGTGGGGTGGCGGTAGGGCTTGTCGGCGGACGGCTCGAAGAACGGATCCCGCTCGTCCGGCGAGGAGGCGGTGATCTCGGCGGAGGGCACCACCCAGATCGAGACGCCCTCGGAGCGGCGGGTGTACAGATCCCGTGCGTTCCGCAGGGCCATTTCCGCGTCCGGGGCGTGGAGGGATCCGGCGTGGGTGTGCGACAGTCCGCGCCTGCTGCGGACGAACACCTCCCACAGCGGCCACTCGGCGCTCGGGCTGCCGCTCATGCCTGTGCCTCCCCGTGCTTGGCCGCGTACGCCGCGGCTGCCTCGCGCACCCAGGCGCCTTCCTCATGGGCTCGGCGGCGCTGGGTGATCCGCTGCGCGTTGCACGGCCCGTTTCCCCGCAGCACTTCGCGGAACTCGTCCCAGTCGATCGGGCCGAAGTCGTAATGCCCCCGCTCCTCGCTCCACCGCAGCTCGGGATCGGGGAGGGTGAGGCCGAGGGATTCGGCCTGGGGGACGCAGATGTCGACGAAGCGCTGGCGCAGCTCGTCATTGGAATGGCGCTTGATCTTCCAGGCCATGGACCGCGCGGAGTGGGCCGAGGCGTCGTCCGGCGGGCCGAACATCATCAGCGACGGCCACCACCAGCGGTCCACCGCGTCCTGCGCCATGGCGTGCTGGGCCTCGGTGCCCCGGCTCAGGGCCAGCAGCAGCTCGTACCCCTGGCGCTGGTGGAACGACTCCTCCTTGCAGATGCGGACCATCGCCCGTGCGTAGGGCCCGTAGGAGCAGCGGCACAGCGGGACCTGGTTGGTGATCGCGGCACCGTCCACCAGCCAGCCGATGGCGCCGACGTCGGCCCAGGTCAGCGTGGGGTAGTTGAAGATCGAGGAGTACTTCTGGCGGCCGCTGTGAAGCTTGTCCAGCAGCTCGTCCCGGCTGGTGCCCAGGGTCTCCGCCGCGCTGTAGAGATACAGGCCGTGGCCCGCCTCGTCCTGGACCTTGGCCATCAGGATCGCCTTGCGCCGCAGCGAAGGGGCGCGGGTGATCCAGTTCGCCTCCGGCTGCATGCCGATGATCTCGGAGTGGGCGTGCTGCGCCATCTGCCGCACCAGCGAGGCCCGGTACTCATCGGGCATCCAGTCGCGCGGCTCGATGCGCTCGTCCGCGGCCAGGGCGGCGTCGAACACCGCCTCGTACGCTCCCGCGTCCGCCGCCATCGTCGTCATGCGAAGCCCCTCCGCCATTCGTCTCCGCCGACCGGCCAGCCGACCGACCGATCGTTCGGTTCAATGGTGTGCTGAGGAACGTAGGGTGTCAACCCTGTGGATAACGCTGAGGACGCTGTGCCGAGTGGTTCCGCATCGGTACGGTGCCGGGGGCGTGGGGGCCACGGGGGCGTGCGCGGCCGACCGGCGTGCGCGAAGACCTGGACCATCGGGAGCGGGGCGGGGTATGGCGGACACGGAGCCGGAACCGGCGGAACGGGAGCCGACGGGGCCGGAGCCGCTGGTGGGGAAGCCGACGGGCCCTGAACCGGCGGCTGGGGAGCCGCGGGAATCGGAACCGACGCGGCCGGAGCCGACCGAATCGAACGCGCCCGAATCGGACGCGACCGAGGCGCCGGACGGCGATGCGGCGGAACCGCTCACCGCGCTCTCCCTGCCCGGTCAGCTGATCATCGCGGTGGCCATCGCGGTCGCCGCCGTCGCCGCCGCGATCCATCTCTCGGCGGCCTTCCTGAACGTCTCACCGCCCAACACCCTCACCAAGCGGCACGGCGCGGCGATAGACGACTACGTCTACCCGGAGTTCGAACGGGTCTGGAAGCTCTTCGCCCCCAACCCGCTCCAGCAGAACATCGCCGTCCAGGCCCGCGCCGAGATCCGCACCTCCGACGGCGGCACCGCGACCACCGGCTGGCGCGACCTCTCGGCCCAGGACGGCGCGGCCATCCATCACAACCCGCTGCCCAGCCACACCCAGCAGAACGAGCTGCGCCGCGGCTGGGAGTTCTACGTCGGCTCGCATGACACGCGGGAGCGGCCGCAGGGGATGCGCGGCAACCTCTCCGAGCAGTACATCCGCCGGATCGTGATGCTCCGCCTCGGCCGCGAGGAGGACGGCGGCACCGTGGAGCGAATACAGGTGCGCTCCGCGACCACTCCGGTGGCACCGCCGCCCTGGAGCGACGAGAAGATCGACACGAAGACGGTCTACCGCACACTGCCCTGGTGGACCGTGACCTCCGATGACCTCCCGGAGGCGAAGCGCCGGTGACCCCCTCCGCCCGCCTCCAGACCGCCGTGGCGCATGGCTACACGCGCGTCACCACGTCCGCGCTCGGCCCCCGGCAGAGCGCCGTCGTGCGCATCGGCTTCTCCTTCACCTGGCTGCTCTTCCTGGTCCGCGAATGGCCCCACCGCCGTGAGCTGTACGGGCCGGACGGCCCGTGGAACTGGGAGATGGCCGCGCGGCTGATCGACGGCAACCGCGCCTTCAGCGCGCTCATGTGGTCCGACAGCACGGTGTGGTTCGAGATCGTCTACGCCCTCGCCATCGTCTCCAGCGCGCTGCTGCTGGTGGGCTGGCGCACCCGCACCATGTCCGTGCTGTTCATGATCGGGGTGCTGTCGCTGCAGAACCGCAGCATCTTCGTGGGGGACGGCGGCGACAACCTCATCCATCTGATGTCGATGTATCTGGTGCTGACCCGGTGCGGGCAGGTGTGGTCCCTGGACGCGCGCCGGGCGGCCCGGCGCGCGGACCGCGCGTGGCCGCCGCGCGACACCACCGGAGTCGTGCTGTGGGCCGTCACCGGGACCGCCCTGCTCTGGGCGCAGTTGTTCACCGAGGCCAGGCTCTCCCTGACCGCCGACGGGCCGCTGCCCGGGCTGGGCTGGGCCACCGTCCTGTGGGGGCTGTGGCTCGTCCAGGCCGGATGGTGGTTCGTCAGGCGTTACGCGCCGGGGGAGCCGCGCACCGTCCTGGACGCGCTCGCCAATGTGGCGCACAACGGCACCCTGCTGGTGATCATGGCCGAGGTGTGTCTGCTCTACGCCTCGGCCGGCTGGTACAAGGTCCAGGGCTCGCGCTGGCAGGACGGCACCGCCCTCTACTACCCGTTGCATCTGGACTACTTCTCGCCCTGGCCCTGGCTGGCCGACATCATGGCGTCCAGCGGCACCCTGGTGATGGTGCTGACCTACGGCACGGTCATCGTCCAGGTGGCCTTCCCGTTCACCCTGCTCAACCGGCGGGCCAAGAACGTGATGCTCGTGCTGCTGATGATGGAGCACCTCGGCATCGCCGTGATGCTCGGGCTGCCCTTCTTCTCGCTCGCCGTGATCGCGGCGGACTCGGTCTTCCTGCCGACGAACGCCCTGCGCTGGGCCGAGGCGCGACTGGGCCGGGCGCGGGACCGGCTGGCGGCGCGAGCCGTGTGGCTGCCGGGGCAGCGGGCGCGGGAGAGCGACGAGGAAACCCCGGCCGGCACCCTCGTACGCTGAGGGGATGATCGATGACGAGTCCGCGCGGGCCGTACGGCACTGGCGTGCGACGGCCCCCGACACCGTGCTGCTGGACGGCTTCCACGCGCTGAAGCACGCGCTGCGGTTCGGCGCGGAGGTGCGCGCCGCGGTCACCAGCGACAAGGCGTCCGCCGTGGAACTCGCCGAGGACCTGGCCGACGACCTCACCGGGGCGATCGCGGACCTTCTGGTGGAGGTCGACGCCGCGACCCTGCGCGATCTGGTGCCCAGGGTGCATCCCACCCGGGTCGCCGCCCTGGCGGTCCGGCGGGGCCGCCAGGCGAATCTGGACGAGTTGTCCCGGCGGCCCCGGCAGGCTCCCGTGGTCGTCCTGGACAACCCCCGCAACCTGGGGAACGTCGGGGCCGTGGTCCGCCTCGCCGCCGGGTTCGGGGCCACGGGCGTGGTCACCACCGGCGACATCGACCCCTGGCATCCGAACGCCGTGCGCTCGGGCGCGGGGCTTCACTTCGCCACCGCGGTGGAGCGGCTGCCGGACGACGCGCTTCCGGAGGGGCCGCTGTACGCCCTGGATCCGGAGGGGGAGGACATCCGGTCCATGACCATCCCCGATGACGCGCTGCTCGCCTTCGGCTCCGAGCGCCACGGGATCTCACCGGAGCTGCGGAAGCGGGCCACGAGGCTGGTGGCCCTCCCCATGCGGCCACAGGTGTCCAGCTACAACCTGGCCACCAGTGTGGCCATGGCTCTCTTCCACTGGGGTGGCCCCGCCTAGGCCCCGCCTAAGCCCCGCTTAGCCCCGCCTGGGCCATGTCCGGGCGGGGCGTGCGCGGTGGCCCGCCCCGCGCCGCCCCGCCCACCGGGCCCGTTACTCCGCCGGGCGGCGGACCTCGACCATCCGGAAGCGGCCGGCCACGAACGCCCCGTCGCACAGCGCGGCATTGGCCGACGGGTTGCCGCCCGTGCCGTGGAAGTCCGAGAACGCCGCGGTCTGGTTCACATACACCCCGCCGGTCAGATTGAGCGACAGCTGGGCGCACTCCTCCAGACACGCCTCCTCGATCAGCCGCTCCGCCTCCGGTGAGGTGGTGTACGCCCCGACCGTCATCGCGCCCTTGTCCCGGGTGGTCCGGCGCAGCAGCGCCACCGCGTCCTCGGTGGAGGCGACGGCGACGGCGAAGGAGACCGGGCCGAAGCACTCGGCCAGATAGGGCGCGTCCGCGTCCGCCCCCTCCCAGAACTTCCGCGCGCCGTCCGCCTTGACCATCAGCGGTGTGCGGACCGTGGCGCCCGGGAAGTCGGGGTGGGTCACCGTGCGGGAGGCCAGGGCGACCGCGCCCAGGCCGGGGGCGGCCTCCAGCCGCTCCTGGACCCGCGGTCCCACGATCGCGCCGAGCAGCGCGCTCGCCCGTGCGTCGTCGCCCAGCAGCCCGTCCACCGCCGCCGCCAGGTCGGCCACCACCTCGTCATAGGTCTTGGGGCCGGCGTCGGTGGTGATGCCGTCGCGGGGGATCAGCAGATTCTGCGGGGTGGTGCACATCTGGCCGCTGTAGAGGGACAGCGAGAACGCCAGATTGGCGAGCATGCCCTGGTAGTCGTCGGTGGAGTCGATCACCACCGTGTTGACCCCCGCCTTCTCCGTGAAGACCTGGGCCTGGCGGGCGTGGGTCTCCAGCCAGTCGCCGAAGGCGGTGGATCCCGTGTAGTCGATGATTCGGATCTCGGGGCGGACGGCGAGGACCTTGGCGATGCCCTCGTCCGGCCGCTCGGCGGCCAGCGCCACCAGATCGGGGCTGAACCCCGCCTCCTTCAGCACCTCGCGCGCCACCTGGACGGTCAGCGCGAGCGGCAGCACGGCCTGGGGGTGCGGCTTGACCAGCACCGGATTGCCGGTGGCGAGCGAGGCGAAGAGCCCCGGATAGCCGTTCCACGTCGGGAAGGTGTTGCAGCCGATCAGCAGCGCGATACCGCGCGGGACGGCCGTGAACGTCTTGCGCAGGCGCAGCGGGTCGCGCTTGCCCTGCGGCTTGGACCAGTCCGCGGCTCCCGGAGTGCGGGTCTGCTCGGCGAACGCGTACGCCACCGCCTCTAGACCGCGGTCCTGGGCATGGGGGCCGCCGGCCTGGAACGCCATCATGTACGCCTGTCCGCTGGTGTGCATGACGGCCTGGGCGAACTCATGCGACCGGGCGCCGATCCGGGCCAGGATCTCCAGGCACACCATGGCCCGCGCCTCGGGACCGGCATCCCGCCAGGCGGGCATCCCCGCCCGCATCGCCGGGAGGAGCACCTCGATGTCCGGATGCGGATACTCCATGCCCATCTCCGCGCCGAACGGAGAGACCTCGGAGCCCGTCCAGCCGTCGGTGCCCGGCTGGTCCAGCTCGAAGCGCTTGCCGCGCAGCGCCTCGAACGCCGCCTGGCCCTCGGCGACGCTCAGGCTCGGGCGCCCGCCCTGGCCCTCGCCGCCGTAGGCCTTCGGGTGCTCGGGGTGCGGGGACCAATAGGCGCGGGTACGGATCGCCTCCAGGGCCTGGTCGAGGGTGGGGCGGTGCTCTTGCGTCAACTGCGCGGTGGTGAGTGCGGCGGTCACGACTGACCAACTCCTCGTCGAGCTGGGGCTGGGCTGGAATGGGCGACAGGGTTAGAGTAACCGAACGATCGGTCGGGACAAGAGGGCCTGGCGAACCTGTGGACAACTTCGTCGAAAAGGATCTGCGGCATGACTGCGATCGACCGTGGGACCGCCCGAGCCGGCCTCGTCGCCGTCGTCGGCACCGGCACGATGGGCCAGGGGATCGCCCAGGTGGCGCTGGCCGCGGGCCATCCGGTGCGGCTCTACGACGCCGCGCCCGGCCGGGCCTCCCGGGCCGCCGACGCCGTCGCGGACCGGCTCGGCCGGCTGGTCGCCAAGGAGCGCCTCACGGCCGCCGACCGTGACGCCGCCCTCGGCCGGCTCGCCCCCGTGGCCGACCTCGCGGACCTGGCCGAGGCCGATCTGGTGGTCGAGGCGATCCTGGAGGAACTCGGCGCCAAGCAGCAGCTGTTCACCGCGCTGGAGTCGGTGGTCTCCGACGGCTGTCTGCTCGCCACCAATACCTCCTCCCTCTCCGTCACCGCCGTCGCGGGTGTTCTGCGCCGCCCCGGCCGCCTCCTCGGTTTGCACTTCTTCAATCCGGCCCCGCTGATGCCGCTGGTGGAGGTGGTGCGCGGCGCCGCCACGGACGAGGCCGCCGCCGACCGGGCCCACGCCACCGTCGCGGCCTGGGGGAAGACCCCGGTGCGCTGCGCCGACACCCCCGGGTTCATCGTCAACCGGATCGCCCGCCCCTTCTACGCCGAGGCGTTCCGGGCGTACGAGGAGCGCGTCGCCGACCCCGCCACTCTGGACGCCGTGTTGCGCGAGTCCGGCGGCTTCAGGATGGGGCCCTTCGAGCTCACCGACCTGATCGGCCAGGACGTGAACGAGGCCGTCACCCGATCCGTGTGGGAAGCGCTGTTCCACGATCCGAAATTCACCCCGTCCCTGGCCCAGCGGCAGCTCGTCGCCTCCGGGCGGCACGGGCGCAAGACGGGCCACGGCTGGTACGACCACTCCGAGGGCGCCGGGCGACCCGCCCCGCACACCGCGGAGCCGTGCGAGCCGCCGGGCAAGGTGGCCCTCCACGGCGACCTGGGGCCCGCACAGGGGCTGGTCGGCCTCATCGAGGAGGCGGGCATCCCGGTGACCCGCGAGCCCGCCGGGGCCCATCTCGCCCTGCCCGACGGCACCCGGCTGTCCCTGGCCGACGGCACGACCGCCACCGACGACCCCTTCGCCGCGTCGGTCCGCTTCGACCTGGCGCTGGACTACCGCACCGCCACCCGCGTCGCCCTGACGCCGTCCATGGCCGCACCCGAGGCGTCCCTGCGGTCCGCGGCCGGCCTGTTCCAGGCGCTCGGTAAGGACGTCAGCGTGGTCCAGGACGTCCCCGGCATGGTCGTGGCCCGCACGGTCGCGATGCTCGTGGACTTCGCCGAGGACGCCGTCGCCCGCGGGGTGGCGAGCCCCGAGGACATCGACACCGCCATGCTGACCGGCGTCAACTACCCGCGCGGACCGCTGGCCTGGGGACGCGCGCTCGGCGCCCGCTGGGTGCGGGACACCCTGCGCAACCTCCACCACGCCTGTCCGACCGGCCGCTACGCCCCTTCCCAGGCGCTGATCCGGCGTGCGGCCGCCGATGAGAAGCTGCTCTAATCATGACCATGGCCAAGCGCGACACCTACACGCCCGAATCGCTGCTCGCGGTCGCCGTGGAGGTGTTCAACGAGCGCGGCTACGACGGCACCTCCATGGAGCACCTGTCCCGGGCCGCCGGGATCTCGAAGTCCTCGATCTACCACCATGTGAAGGGCAAGGAGGAGCTGCTCCGGCTGGCCATAAGCCGTGCCCTGGACGGGCTGTTCGGCATCCTCCAGGAGCCCGCCGCGCGCGAGGGGCGGGCGATCGAGCGGCTGGAGCACGTGGCCCGGCGCACCGCCGAGGTGCTGATGGACGACCTGCCGTACGTCACGCTGCTGCTGCGCGTCCGGGGCAACACGGACACCGAGCGGTGGGCCATGGAGCGGCGCCGGGAGTTCGACCACCAGGTGGCCGAGCTGCTCAAGCAGGCGGCGGCCGACGGCGACCTGCGGTCCGACGTGGACGCCCGGCTGGCGACCCGGCTGCTCTTCGGCATGATCAACTCCATTGTGGAGTGGTACCGGCCGGGCCGTGGCGGGGCCGCGACCTCCCATGAGGTGGCCGAGGCGGTGGTCCGTACGGCCTTCGCGGGCCTGCGCACCCAGACCTGACCCGCGACGCCTGCGCACCCAGACCTGACCCGCGACGCTCGCGGGGCGGGCCTGCGTACCCGGTCGTGACCCGGGAGGCCCACGGGCCGGTGCGACCGCGCCCGGGTCCTGACCCGCGACGCTCGTGGGCCGGTACGACCGCACCCGGTCCCCTGGCGCACCCGCACCCGCGCCCGTGTCCGGCCCCCGCTACGGCTCCGAGTCCAGGTCAGTCTCCTCGAAGACCAGCAGCGTCCTGGTGCTCAGCACCTCCGGTATGGCCTGGATCCGGGTGAGGACCAGTTCTCGCAGCGAGCGGTTGTCCTCGGTGTGCACCAGCAGCAGCACATCGAAGTCCCCGCTGACCAGCGCGATGTGGGTGGCCCCTGGAAGCTGCCGTAGCTGTTCGCGCACGGTGCGCCAGGAGTTCTGGACGATCTTCAGCGTGATGTACGCGGAGGCGCCCTGCCCGGCCCGCTCCTGGTCCACCCGGGCGCTGAAGCCGCGGATCACCCCGTCGTCGATCAGGCGGTTGATCCGGGCGTAGGCGTTGGCGCGCGAGACGTGCACCTGCTCGGCCACGGAGCGTATGGAGGCGCGGCCGTCCATTTGGAGCAGACGCAGGATGTCGCGGTCGATGGCGTCCAGCGGGCGCGCCGGGGGTTTGCCGTCCGGATTGGCCATCTGTTCGCCCGGCATATCGTCCCGCCTCCCCTTCATGGACGTCCTGTCCTCATCTCAGGGGCTGCAGAACCGTTTGTCCACAGGCTTGGGTCGCCTGTAGCCAAAATGCGTCAACGACCGAACAATCGGTAGGGGAGGGCGATGCCGCCCGGCACGCCCCGCCCTCCCGCCGTACGCCACGCCCAGGAGGTCGCGTCATGACGGTCCTTGAGCAGCCCGGTGCCTACCGGCCCACTCCCCCGCCCGGCTGGCAGCCCCGCGTCGACGCCGCGCCGCTGCTGCCCGACGCGGAGCCGTACCGCCTGCTGGGCACCGCCGCTGCCGTCGGCATCTCCCCCGATCTGCTGACCCGGCTCCACCGCGAGCTGGTGCGCGGCCGCCGGTACAACACGCAGGCCACCGCCCTCACCCGGCAGGGCCGGCTGGCCGTCTATCCCTCCTCCACCGGGCAGGAGGCCTGTCAGGTCGCGGCCGGGCTGGTGCTGGAGGACCGCGACTGGCTCTTCCCCAGCTACCGCGACACCCTGGCCGCCGTGGTCCGCGGGCTGGACCCCGTCGACGCCCTGACCCTGCTGCGCGGCGACTGGCACTCCGGCTACGACCCCCACGCCCACCGCGTCGCCCCGCTGTGCACCCCGCTGGCCACCCAGCTGCCGCACGCCGTCGGCCTCGCCCACGCCGCCCGCCTCAAGGGCGACGACGTGGTGGCCCTAGCCATGGTCGGCGACGGCGGCACCAGCGAGGGCGACTTCCATGAGGCCCTCAACTTCGCGGCCGTATGGCACGCCCCGGTCGTCTTCCTCGTCCAGAACAACGGCTTCGCGATCTCCGTCCCGCTCGCCAAGCAGACCGCCGCGCCCTCCCTCGCCCACAAGGCGGTGGGATACGGGATGCCCGGCCGTCTCGTCGACGGCAATGACGCGGCCGCCGTCCACGAGGTCCTGGCGGAGGCGGTGCGCCGGGCCCGCGGCGGAGGCGGCCCCACCCTGGTGGAGGCGGTCACCTACCGCATCGAGGCGCATACCAACGCCGACGACGCCACCCGCTACCGCACCGACTCCGAGGTCGAGGCATGGCGCGCCCACGACCCGATAGCGCTCCTGGAGGAGGCCATGCGGGACCGCCATCTGCTGGACGACGAGGGGGTCCGGGCCGCGCGGGAGTCCGCGGAGCGGCTCGCCGCGGATCTGCGGACGCGGATGCACCAGGACCCGGTCCTGGACCCCATGGCGCTCTTCGAGCACGTCTACGCCGACCGGACCAGCCAGCTGCGCGAGCAGGCGGCCCAGCTGCGCGCGGAGCTCGACGCCGAGGCCGCGGACGCCGGGAAGGGGGAGTGATGACCACCGCCGTAGGGGCCGACACTGCCCGTAAGCCCGCCACCATGGCCCAGGCCCTCGGCCGCGCGCTGCGCGACGCCATGGCCGCCGACCCGTCCGTCCATGTCCTCGGCGAGGACGTGGGCACCCTGGGCGGCGTCTTCCGGATCACCGACGGGCTCGCCGAGGAGTTCGGCGAGGACCGCTGCACGGACACACCGCTGGCCGAGGCGGGCATCCTCGGCACCGCCGTGGGCATGGCGATGTACGGGCTGCGGCCGGTGGTCGAGATGCAGTTCGACGCCTTCGCCTACCCGTCCTTCGAGCAGCTCATCAGCCATGTCTCGCGGATGCGCAACCGCACCCGGGGCGCGATGCCCATGCCGATCACCGTCCGGGTGCCCTACGGGGGCGGCATCGGCGGCGTCGAGCACCACAGCGACTCCTCCGAGATCTACTACATGGCCACCCCCGGGCTCCAAGTCGTCGCCCCCGCGACCGTCGCCGACGCCTATGGGCTGCTGCGCGCCGCCATCGCCTCCGACGACCCCGTGATCTTCCTGGAGCCCAAGCGGCTGTACTGGTCCAAGGCCGACTGGTCGGCCGACGCCCCCGAGCAGGTACCGCCCATCGGGCGCGCGGTGGTGCGCGGGCCCGGCAGCGGCGGCCGGCGCAGCGCCACCTTGATCTCCTACGGCCCCTCCGTGCCGGTGTGCCTCGAAGCCGCCGAGGCGGCCCGGACCGAGGGCTGGGATCTGGAGGTCGTCGATCTGCGCTCGCTCGTCCCCTTCGACGACGAGACGGTGTGCGCCTCCGTGCGCCGCACCGGCCGCGCGGTCGTCGTCCATGAGTCCACGGGCTTCGGCGGGCCCGGCGGGGAGATTGCCGCCCGGGTCACCGAGCGCTGCTTCCACCATCTGGAGGCGCCCGTGCTGCGGGTCGCCGGATTCGACATCCCCTACCCGCCGCCCATGCTGGAGCGGCACCATCTGCCCGGCGTGGACCGGGTGCTGGACGCCGTCGCCCGGCTGCAGTGGGAGTCGGAGTGGACCGAGGGGAGCGCGGTCTGATGGCTGTCGTAAGGGAGTTCACCCTGCCCGATCTGGGCGAGGGGCTGACCGGTGCCGAGATCGTGCGCTGGCTGGTCCAGGTCGGCGATGTGGTCGCGGTCGACCAGCCGGTGGTCGAGGTCGAGACGGCCAAGGCGATGGTGGATGTGCCGTGCCCCTACGGCGGTGTGGTGACGTCCCGTTACGGCGAGGAGGGCGCGGAGGTGCCGGTCGGGGCGCCGCTGATCACGGTCGCCGTGCCGGAGGGTTCGGACGACGGTTCCGGTCCGCCGGTCACCGAGAGCGCGATCGACGGCGCGTCGGGCAATGTGCTGGTCGGCTATGGCACGGCCGGTCCCGCCGCGCGGCGCCGTCGCGTTCGGCCCTCCCCCGGGCCGCTGCGCGAGACGCCCACGGCCCCTGGCGGACCGCTGCCCGAGACGGCGGCGGCTCCCGCCGCGCCTGTACCTGACGCGACGGCGGCCTCCGCCGGGCCGGTGCGCGAGACGGCGGCGGCCTCCGCCGGGCCGGTGGGCGAGACGGTGACGGCTCCCGCCGGGCCCCTTCCGGTGATCTCGCCTCTGGTGCGGCGGCTGGCCCGGGAGCACGATGTCGATCTGCGGCAGCTCAGGGGCTCGGGCCCCGAGGGGCTGATTCTGCGGGCGGACGTCGAACGAGCGGTCGCGGGCACGGCGCCCGCCCCCGTAGTACCCGCCTCCGCCGCACCCGCCTCCGCCGCACCCGCCACCGCCGCGCACGCCTCCGCGGCGCCCGCCCCCGTAGTACCCGCCACCGCCGCACCCGCCACCGCCGCGCACGCCTCCGCGGCCCCCGCCCCGGAGGGGGAGCGGGTTCCGCTGCGAGGGGTGCGGGGTGCCGTGGCGGACAAGCTCGCGCGCAGCCGGCGCGAGATCCCCGACGCGACCTGCTGGGTGGACGCCGACGCGACCGAACTGCTCGCCGCCCGTGCGGCGATGAACGCCGCGGGCGAGTCCAAGGTCTCCGTGCTCGCCCTCCTGGCCCGTATCTGCACGGCGGCCCTCGCGCGCTTCCCCGAGCTCAACGCCACGGTGGACACGGTCGGCCGGGAGATCGTCCGGCTCCCCGACGTCCACCTCGGCTTCGCGGCCCAGACGGACCGGGGTCTGGTGGTCCCGGTGGTGCGCGACGCCCACACGCGGACCATAGAGGGGCTCTCCGAGGAGATCGCCCGGTTGACCGAGGCCGCGCGGACCGGGACCCTCGCCCCCGCCCAGCTCACCGGCGGCACCTTCACCCTGAACAACTACGGGGTGTTCGGGGTCGACGGCTCGACGCCGATCCTCAACCACCCCGAGGCGGCGATGCTCGGGGTCGGGCGGATCTCCCCGAAGCCCTGGGTGCACCAGGGTGAGCTGGCGGTGCGCCAGGTGGTGCAGCTGTCGTTCACCTTCGACCACCGGGTGTGCGACGGGGGCACCGCCGGTGGATTCCTGCGGTTCGTGGCCGACTGCGTGGAGCAGCCCATGGTGTTGTTGCGGCGGCTGTAGCGGATGCGCGGCGGCGCCATACTCATGGGGTGACTCCAGGTGCGTATGACGCAGTGATCCTGGCCGGGGGCGCCGCTCGGCGGCTCGGTGGGGTGGACAAGCCCGCGCTGCGGGTGGGCGGGCGAGCCCTGCTCGACCGGGTGCTGGGCGCATGCCGCGGCGCCGGGCGGACCGTCGTCGTCGGCCCGCGCAGGCCCACGGCACGGCCGGTGCGGTGGGCCCGGGAGGAGCCCCCCGGCGGTGGCCCGGTCGCGGCCGTCGACGCGGGCATCCGGCAGACCACGGCTCCGGTCGTCCTCGTTCTCTCCGCCGATCTGCCCTTCCTCACCCATGAGACCGTCGAGACCCTCCTCACCGGTCTCCAGGGCGCCGAAGGGGCCGTGCTCATCGACCCCGACGGCCGTGAGCAGCCCCTTGTCGCCGCCTACCGCGCCGAGCCGCTGCGCCGCGAGATCGCCCTCCTCGCCACCGAACACGGCGGCCTCGGCGGGCTGCCCCTCCGCCTCCTCGTCTCCGAGCTGGCCCTGGCCCGCCTCCAGCACCCCACCGCGTCGTTCGACTGCGACACCTGGGAAGACATCACCACGGCTCGAGCACGCATCAGGGAGCATGGACACGTGTTGGACGAATGGATTGCCGCAGTCAAGGCCGAGCTCGGGATCGACCTGGATGTCGACACCGCGGCCCTACTGGATCTGGCCCGTGACGCCGCACATGGTGTCGCCCGGCCCGCCGCCCCCCTGACCACCTTTCTCGTCGGCTACGCCGCGGCCCAGAAGGGCGGCGGCCCCGAGGCGCTGGCCGCCGCCACCGAGAAGGCCGCGGCGCTGGCGGCGCGTTGGGCCGAGGAGCAGTGACACCTCGCCACCCCCGGGACGGGGACCCGCTCGACCGCGAGGTCGACGAGGCGCTGGCGCTGGCCAATGAATCACCGCCGCAGGGCCCGGAGCCGCCCGGAGCGGAATCGGAAGAGGACTGGGCCGACGCCGCCCTCAGCCTGGCCAATGGCCGCCCGGCCCAACCCGCCCGGGAGCGAGGCCCCGGCGACACCGACGGCCCCCGCGAGCCCGACGGCACCGGCAACACCGGCAACACCGGCAACACCGGCAACACCGCCAACACCGCCAACACCGCCAACACCGCCAACACCGCCAACATCAGCGACATCGGCGACCCGACCCGGACCGACTGGGTCGAGACCGCGCTCGACCTGGCACGGGAAACGGCGGAAGAGCCCGCGGTGGTCCTGGACGCACGGGGCCATGTACGCCGAAGGCCGGAGGTGTATTCGAGGAGCCGGTCTTCGGGTAGTCCGACGTCGGAGGGCACTGGCACCAAGAGCACGCGGTCCAGGGCCCCCGCCCAACAGACCCCGGCCCCGCACCCGAAACGCACCCCCGGCGCATCCACGCCCCACCCGCATCCCTCCATGAACCCACCGCACCGCACCCCCACCTCCTGGCCCGACGCCCGCGCCATCGCCGCCCGCGCCGCCGTCAAGGAGGCCGCCCACGCCGCCCCGGTGATGCGGCCGCTGTCCGAGGCGCTCGGCCAGGTCCTGGCCGCGCCGCTCGCCGCGCTCACCGATCTGCCGCCCTTCGACACCTCCGCCATGGACGGCTGGGCGCTCTCGGGCCCCGGCCCCTGGCGGCTGCCAACCGGCACAAAGGACCAGGAGCACCAGGGCATCCTCGCCGGACACGGCGAGACGGCCCCCCTCCCCGACGGCCACGCCGTCCGCATCGCCACCGGTGCCCGCGTCCCGCCCGGCGCCACCGCCGTACTGCGCAGCGAGTACGGCACCGACGAGGGCGACGGCTGGCTGCACGCGTCCGCCGCCCACCCCGTCGTCCTCGGCCAGGACATCCGCACCCGCGGCCAGGAGTGCCGCAGCGGTGATCAGTTGCTGCCCGCCGGGACCCTGGTCACCCCCGCCGTCCTGGGCCTGGCGGCCGCGGCCGGGTACGACGAGCTGCCGACGGTGCGCAGGCCGCGCGTGGAGGTGCTGGTCCTCGGCGATGAGCTGCTCACCGAGGGGCTGCCGCACGACGGCCGGATCCGGGACGCGCTGGGCCCGATGGTCGCGCCGTGGCTGCGGGCGCTCGGCGCCGAGGTCCTGGGCACCCGGCGGCTGGCCGACGAGGCGGACGCGGTGTACGCGGCGGTGGCCGAGTCGTCCGCCGACGTCGTCGTGACGACCGGGGGCACGGCCGCGGGCCCCGTGGACCACGTCCACCCCACCCTGCGCCGCCTGGGCGCCGAGCTGCTGGTGGACGGGGTGGCGGTGCGCCCCGGCCACCCGATGCTGCTGGCCCGCCTCGCCCGCGAGAACCGCGCCAACCCCCGAAACCCCACCAACCCCACCAACCCCACCAACCCCCCCCCTCCCCCCCCGCCCGCCCCCACCCCTCCCCCCCCCCCGCCCCCCGGCGGGCCCCCAGACAACCCCCCCGCCATACCCCCCCACTGCGCCCCCTGACCGGGGAACACGAACACCGAACGC
>NZ_JANIAA010000060.1 GCF_024505145.1 Streptomyces rugosispiralis
ACCACGTCGGTCCGGCCGGAACGGCCACGGATCGCCTCGACGGGAGCGGGCGCCTCAGGGGGCCTGGAAAGATCGGCGGAGAACGCGACCGCCTCGATGCGTTCGCCGGCGAGCACCTCGACAAGGGCGTCCAGCCGGTCCTTGCGGCGGGTGACCAGGGGGACCCGGAAACCTTCGCGTCCGAAGCGGTGGGCCATGGACACACCCAGACCGGTACCGGCACCGAGAACGTCGATCACTTTGGATATAGGACCGCTCCTTGCCACAGCAGTGTTCTTGGCCCTTGGGTCAATTTTCCGGTCGAAGGTAACGTTCAACGTGGCCCAGGGGTCAAGTTGTTCTGCTGGGGAAGTGCGACCATGAAGGCCGCAAGGCCAGAACCGGGAGGGATGACCGGATGCGGGCCGACGCGCAACGGAACGCGGAGAAACTGCGGGCAGCCGCGGCCGAGCTCTTCCAGGAGCGTGGCCTCAAGGTGCCCCTGGAAGAGATCGCCCGCCGGGCCGGTGTCAGTCACGGCACCCTCTACAACCTCTTCGGCACCCGCGAGGCGCTCATCGACGAAGTGGTGACCGGCCTGGCCGCGGACCGTCTCGACGAAACCGCCGAGCACGCCCTCTCCTTCGAGGAGGCCCGGGAGGGGTTCGCGTATTACGTCGAGAAGGTCTGTGAACTGCAGGCCACCGATCCCGCGGTCGCCGACGTCGTCAGTGGACGCTATCCGGCTGCCGAGTGCCTGATGGCCATCTGTGCCCAAGCGCGGGACGCCGCCACGCGGATCATCGAGCGAGCCCAGTTGGCCGGCGCCATCCGCCCGGATTTCACCGCCGAGGACCTCCTGGTCTTCTTCTGCGTCAACGCCCTGCTCGCTGGCGCAGTCGCGGACACCGAGCCTGACACCTGGCGTCGCCAAGTCGGCTTCCTGCTTGACGGACTGAACACGGAAACAGCGCAAGCGCCGCTTTCTGTCGCCCCGCTGACCTCGCAGCAGATGTACGTCGTGATGGGCAGGCTCGCCGGCACGCCGTAGCAGGTGCGGACGCCTTCAGGGGAAGATCAGCACCTGGATCAAGGTCCGCCCGCGGTTCGAGGGGGCGCTGAGGACCGCCCGCGTGGTCAAGGCGCGTGCCCCGCACCGCGGGTCATCTTCACTGTGTTCGGGATTGAAGGGACTCGGACGGGACGCGGCAGGGCTCACCGCCCTCGCGGACCGTCTGACCGGGCACGGCCTGGTCCTGGAGATGCTCGCCGGACCGCTGCCCGGCATCTACGACCCCACCGGTCCGGCAAGCTGCTGTTCGGCTTCTTCGCCGCGATGGCGGAGACGGAGCGGGAAACATCCGCGAATCGATCCTGGAAGGGCTGGAGACCGCGGTCCGCAAGGGCAAGTACGGCGGCCGGCCCCCGGTCATCACCGACGGCATGCTGCACACCGTGCTCCGGCGCAAGGTGCTCGGCGAGTCCGTCGAGCAGATCCAGCCCGACGTGATCACCCCCACCGGCAAGCGCAAGGAACAGAACCCTTCGGCCGCGAGCATCTGCCGGGCGCTCGCCGAGCACGGGAAGACCCAGGCGTACCCGGAGGCAGCCGAGAGGGCACACGCCGACTTCGCTGCCCTTCAGCCGAGACCGCAGCCGCGTGTGCTCACTCGGCGCTACATGCTTACTCCTCGTCCTGGCCGTGGCAGCCTTGTTCTCCACCATCGCCGCGGCCATATCCTTCGCCCTGACCCGCTGGGACGGTGCGACAGTCCCAGCAGCCTTCACCCGCGGCGGCGCCACCTTCGCCGCCTGCCTCACCCTGTACCTTGCGGCTCTCTCTGCGGTCAACCGGTAAGGCTGTGGAGCGTCCTTCACCGGCGGCGGCGACCGCGTCCGCGCCGTTCGGGTTCGATCGGAAACAGCGGTGGTTCTGCTCGGTCGCGGCGGCGGCGCCGGGGAGATCTGCGGCGGCACAGCTGCGGATCCCCGTTACCTCTGGCCCGATGCCGGGCGGTGGCGTCGCGGTGTCTCAGTGGCCCCGGCGTTGTCGGTGGCGGGAGATATCGTCAATCAGTCAGGCGCCTGGCCTGGCATTGTGCCCGACGCCGGCCGGAGGCGGATCCCGTCGCAGTACTGCTGGAGGGTGTATGGCCCTGGACAAACGGCGAGTGCGGACCGCAGTGATCGGCCAGGCCGATGAGGTTCCCCCGCTGTGCGGGTGTGGCTGATTAGCTGGTCAGGGCGGGTTGATGTGCTTTCAGGTTCACTGGTTCGGCCGTTGTCTGGTCGGCGTAGTGCTTCTCCTCGAACTCGATCGGGCTGAGGTAGTGCTCTGACCGCATAGGTTCGCCGGGGTGGCGGTTGGATGTGGGGTGACGTCCGATCCGACCGCTGGAGGTGCGGTGGCCGAGCCTGTCCGTGTGCGCAGACTGACTGACCAGGAGGGGCAGCAGCTGCTGCGGATCGTGCGCCGGGGCAGCACGAGTTCGGTGCGCTACCGGCGTGCGATGATGCTGCTGGCCTCGGCCGGCGGGAACCGGGTGCCAGTGATCGCGCAGCTGGTGCAGGCCGACGAGGACACCGTCCGGGACGTGATCCACCGGTTCAACGAGATCGGTCTTGCCTGCCTGGACCCTCGATGGGCGGGAGGCCGTCCCCGCCAACTCAGCCCTGATGACGAGGGCTTCGTCGTTCAGATGGCCACTACCCGCCCCACCAAGCTCGGCCAGCCTTTCACCCGCTGGTCACTGCGCAAACTCGTCGCCTACCTGCGGAAAGTCCACGGCCGGGTGATCCGCATCGGCCGCGAGACGTTACGCGTCCTGCTCGCCCGCCGCGGTGTCACCTTCCAGCGCACCAAGACCTGGAAGGAGTCCCCCGACCCGGAACGCGAGGCGAAGCTGGACCGGATCGAGGAGGTACTCGACCGCTTCCCGGACCGGGCGTTCGCCTTCGACGAGTTCGGCCCGCTCGGCATCCGGCCCACCGCAGGATCCGGCTGGGCCACGCGGAAGCATCCCGACCGGGTGCCGGCCACCTACCACCGCACCCACGGGGTGCGCTACTTCCACGGATGCCACTCGGTCGGCGACGACCGTCTGTGGGGCGTCAACCACCGCAGGAAAGGTGCCGCGAACACGCTGGCCGCGCTGAAATCGATCCGTGCCGCCCGCCCGGACGGTGCACCGATCTACGTCATCCTCGACAACCTGTCCGCCCACAAGGGCACCGACATCCGCGGCTGGGCGAAGAAGAACAAGGTCGAGTTGTGCTTCACCCCGACCTACGCCTCTTGGGCCAACCCGATCGAAGCCCACTTCGGGCCACTGAGGCAGTTCACCATCCGCCAACTCCCACCACCCCAACCACACCGTGCAGACCCGGGCGTTGCACGCCTACCTGCGCTGGCGCAACGCCAACACCCGCCACCCCGACGTCCTGGCCGCCGAACGTAAAGAACGCGCCCGCATCCGCAGCGAGAAAGGCATCCGCTGGGGCGGACGCTCCCTCGTCGCTGCGGCCTGAACAAGCCGGCGAACCTATGCGGTCAGAGCACCAGAGGTCCACTCGGTGGTGAAGGTCCTCGGTCGGTGTTCCCGCACTTCCCGGGACCGTTCCATAAACGATCGCGTACGGAGTGTGATGTCGCGATCACCGTACAGCACCGATCACGCGACCCACCACCTCGCGCAGCAATCCTGCAGCAACCCCGGCTCCACGAACGGCACTTCGGGCGCCAGCGCCGACTTCTGCTTCAACGGCCAGGTCAACGCGCGCACCCTCGCGACGCATACGGCGTCGAAGTGGACGCCGACGTGACGGAGGCCGCGACCGGCGGCCGAAATCCTGCCCAGGAAGCCCCTCCGATTGCCGTTGACAACCACCCGCGCCCCCCTCCATCATCATTCCGCTAATCAAGTAGTGAAATGGTGGTGGTAGTCATGGAGTTCCGCATCGACAGGCGGAACGGAGTCCCCGCCTTCCAGCAGATCGTGCAGCAGACCAAGCAGGCTCTGCGGCTGGGCGTACTGGTGCCGGGCGACCGGCTGCCGACCGCCAAGGACGTCGCCGAGGTCAGCGCGGTCAACCCGAACACCACCCTCAAGGCGTACCGCGAGCTGGAGCGTGAGGGCCTGGTCGAACCGCGACCCGGCAAGGGCACGTTCGTACGCCGCACACTGGCCCGCCCCTCGGCAAGCACCGACTCACCGCTGTACGGGGAGCTGGTGGCGTGGGTGTCCCGGGCGGCCGAGGCGGGCCTGGAGCAGGAGGACGTGGCCGCGCTGGTCGCCTCGGCCATGGAGAAGCAGTACGCCGCCGGTACGGAGACGGCGGCCACGACAACTAGGAGCACTGGTGAGTAACGGTATGTACGCGGGGGACTCGGCGCTTGAGGCGCACGGCCTGGGGATGCGCTACCGGCGGGGATGGGCACTGAAGGACTGTTCCTTCCGGCTCCCGGCGGGACGGATCTGCGGGCTGGTCGGTCCCAACGGGGCGGGCAAGACCACGCTGCTGAGCATCATGGCCCACGTACTGGAACCGACGGAGGGCACGCTCAGTGTGTTCGGCGCGGCACCGGGCTCGGTGGACTCGGGGCGCACCTCGTTCCTCACCCAGGAGAAGCCCCTGTTCCGCGGGTTCAGCGTGGCGGAGACCCTGAGGCTGGGGCAGGAACTGAACCCGGGCTGGGACCAGCGCACCGCCGAGGACATCGTCCGCGCGGGCGATGTGCCCTTCGACGCGAAGATCGGCACCCTCTCCGGCGGCCAGCGCACCCGCGTCGCCCTCGCCCTCGCCCTCGGCAAGCGGCCCGACCTGCTGCTGCTCGACGAGCCGATGTCGGACCTCGACCCGGTCGCGCGTAAAGAACTGACAGGCACCCTCCTCGCCGAGGCTGCCGAGCACGGCACCACCGTCCTGATGTCCACCCACGTCCTGGCCGAACTGGAGAACGTGTGCGACTACCTCGTCGTCCTCTCCGGCGGCGGAGTACGCCTCGCCGGTGACGTGGACGAGCTGCTGTCCGTACACACCATGGTCACCGGCGCCAAGGAGGGCGAGGACCTGCCCGCCTCCCTCGCGCACCACCCCCTCGTCGAGTCCCGGATCAGCGGACGGCAGTTCACCGCCCTGATCCGCCCCGATAGCCCGGCCACCGGCCCCTGGGAGACGGACAAGCCGAGCATGGAAGAACTCCTGCTCGCCTATCTCCGCTCACCCGACGCGCTCCCTCTGATCACCCCCACCGCCCAGGCCCAGGACCAGGACCAGGCGTACAACACCCGGACGGTGGCAGCATGAGCTCTCTCACCAGCACCTCGACGACGACCAAGTCCGGGGCCCCGGGCACCACCGGCACCGGCCGACTCCCTCAGCTCCGCCAGCCCCTCAGCGGCATGACCTGGCTGGTCTGGCGCCAGCACCGGGCCGTGTTCTGGACCATCCTCGGCGCCTCCGCGCTCGCCGTGGCGTTCATCGTCTTCCAGCGCTCCCAGCTGCATACCGCCGGGTACGATCCCACGTCCACGGGACTCCGGCTGATGCCGATCCTGCTCGGTGTCCTCCTCGGTGCCCCGCTGTTCACCGGCGACCTGGAGAACGGCACCGCCAAGCTGGTCGTCACCCAGTCCATGAGCCGGACCCGCTGGCTGACCACGAAACTGGCCCTGACCGCGCTGGTGGTCGTGGTGAGCACGGTCGCGCTGTCGGTCGCGTTCGGGTGGTGGTGGACCCTCTACGACGAGTCCACGGCCTGGGAGTGGACCTCCGGACCCACCTTCAACAACACGGGACCCATGCCCGTCGCCCTCGCCCTCTTCTCCGTCTTCGGCGGGGTGGCGATCGGCGTGGTGCTGCGCCGCACGCTGGTGGCCATGGTGGTCACCCTCGGTTTCACCGTCGTCGTCCAGATTGTCTGGTCCCACTTCCTGGCCCACTTCCTGCTGTCGCTCGCCAACGTCGTCACGATCACGACGAACAAGGGCGTCACGTTCCAGCACGTGATGCCGACGTTGCCCCCAGGCGCGCACCAGGTGAACTGGTCGAACCCCCCGTACATCACCAGCGACGGGAAACTCCTCGGCTGGGGCACCTGTAATGAAGTACAGACGGAACAGGCGCATGAGCTGTGCATGAAGAAGGCCGATGTCGTGGGCTGGTCGGTCGACTACCTGCCGATCTCCCAGATGAACGGCCTGCAGTGGTTCGGCGCGTCGATCCTGCTGGCCCTGACGGCCGCCGTCACGGCGTTCCTCTTCTTCTGGGGCCGCAAGCGCCTCGTCTGAGACCCGCCCCCGGTCTGTGCGGGAGCTCGGACGGCTCGGGCGTATCGAGAGGTCACCGTGTGGTCGGCTCGCACCACCAGCACCAACGAGTCGTCAAGGCAAAGGGCGTTGACGCTCGACGGCGCCGGGCATCGCCGCTCTGCACGGAGGCATCGTGGCCAGGTAGAGCACAGGCGTTCGCCCGGCGCCCACGAGCGGCAACGCCTCGCCTTGCGGTGGTGGCCGCGAGGACGCCGAACGCCACCGCTCTGTTGTGAGACGTCGAGGCCAGGGCCTCTTGAGGCGTCCGTCCGACAGCCCACGCGACCACCACCATGAACATCGGGGCCCACACCGCTCCCCTGTGGAGGCCTCAACGGCCAGGGTCCGGAAAGGCGTCGCAGCCCTCAGTCCGGCGCGAGTGTGGTCCCCGCTACTGGAGCTGTTAACAAGGAATTAGGGTCCAGGCAGGCCAGGCCGATCTCGTTGAACCGGTGGATCACATCCCGGACGGTGTCCTCGCCGGCCTGCACCAGCTGGGCAATCACCGGCACCCGGTTGCCGCCCGCCGAGGCAAGCAGCAGCATCGCCCGCCGGTAGCGCACCGAACTCATGCTGCCCCGGCGCACGATCTGCTGCAGCTTCTGCCCCTCCTGGTCGGTCAGCGCACACGGACAGGCTCGGCCACCGCACCTCCAGCGGTCGGAACGGACATCACCACACATCCAACCGCCACGACCACCGACCCGGCGAACCTGTACGGTCACAGCAGTAGCCGAGCCGTTTCTGGATGCGGCGGGGGTTGTAGAGGCCGTCGAGGTACTCGAAGAGAGCGAGGTTCGCCTCGGCCCTGGTGGCGAAGGTGCGGCTGTGGATGCACTCGGTTTTGACCAGTATTCACAGGTTCTCCGCCGGGGCGTTGTCGAACGAGTCGCCGGCCGAGCCCATGGATGCCTGGATTCCTGCTTTGACCAGGCGTGTCGTGAGCTTGATGGAGGTGTATTGCGTGCGGTGGTCGGCGTGGTGGACGAGTTCGCCGGGGGCGATCTCGCGGCTGGCCAGGGCGTACTCCAGCGGCGACAGGACCAGGTCGGCGTCCGTGTGGGCGGAGGTCTCCCAGGCCACGACCCTGTGGGAGAGCGCGTCGCGGATGGCCGACAGTCACAGGGGGCTCTCTGTGGTGGGGGCCATGGTCAGGTCGGTGACCCACAATCGGTTCGGCGCGGGCGCCGTGAAGTCGCGTTGCACCAGGTCAGGAGCAAGATCGGCGTCCAGGTCGAGGATGAGCTGTTCGACGCGGTTGACGCGCTGCTGGAGGGGGAGCCGCAGATGCCGCCGCCCGAAGAGCGGGCCCGGCTGCGGGAGGCGGCCGGTGTCGCGCAGGCCCGTGTCGCGGAGGTTCTGCGGACGACTGTGCAGACGGTGAAGAACTGGGAGGCCGGCCGGTCCGAGCCGCGGCCGCCGCGGCGTCTGGCGTATCAGCGGCTGCTGGAGGGATGGATGGCTCTTCACTCGGCCCCGGATCAGCATCAGGCTCCGTTCCGCGGCGGATTCGCCGCTGGCCCGGGGGTGTCGCCGGGCGACCGGTGACCGACCTTTCGCCCGTGTGGCGCCCGGGGGTGCTGGCGGGCGCGGGTAGGTGCTGCACGATGCAGCGGCCGGGCGGCGCGGTCGGGGTGGGGTGATCGCATGCCGATGGGGGGCATCGACGCCTGGTTTGTCTGGAATGCGCTGTGCGACGCGACAGTCGGGCGGCCATGGAGCGGCCTGGCGGGAGAGGGCGCCCGGCAGGAGGTGCGGGGGAACGTGGCCGCGTTGCACGGCTGCTTCCGCTGGGCCGCAATCGCGGTCCCGATCGTCCTTGTCCGCGGATCGGTCATGGCGGTCCTGCGTTTCAGAGGTGGTGTCCGGCACGGCTCCAGGGAGCAGGGGACCTGCGTCGAGGAGATCGGCCAGACTCGCCGGCAGTTCTTCAAAGGCCGGTTTGTCCATACGGGCGCGAGATCCTCTGGGCTGGCGGCGGGTGCGGAGCCGGGTGTCGGTGAGGGGCTGGTGCGGGGCGAGGAGTGGGGTGACGGCTGCTCCGCGGAAGAGCGGGCGCTTCCACAGGGTGCTGCCTCAGCGCGATCGTCTCGGCGACGGCGACGGCGACGGCGACGGCGACGGTGACGGCGACGGTGATGGTGACGGTGATGGCGACGGTGATGGTGATGGTGACGGTGATGGCGACCTTGACCGGACTGCCGGGCTCGCCCGACACATCGACGCCTTGCCGCACCTTCTGCCCTCATTGGCGTGGATATGTCTAGCGTGAGGGTGTGGAACGTGTCGCATATCTCGCTCAGCTGCTGCGTCGGCCGGTGGTCGGGGGCGATGGCGAGGTAGTGGGAAGGCTCGCCGATGTCATCGTGCGGCTGCGGGGGCGGGAGTATCCGCTGGTCACCGGGCTGGTCGCGCGAGTGGGCGGGCGTGAGGTCTTCCTGCCCGCCGAGCAGGTCGCCGTCCTGGACGCGGAGAAGATCGCTCTGACCAGCCCGCGGGTGGACTTGCGGCACTTCGAGCGGCGTGAGGGCGAGGTGCTGCTGCGGGCGGATGTGCTGGGTCACCGGGTCATCGATGTCGCCGACGCGGAGCTGGTGAGGGCGTATGACATCGAGCTGGAGCAGCGGCCGGAAGGATGGGTGCTGACCTGTCTGGACACGCGGCGGCCTCCGCGCTGGTGGCGTGGCCTGGCGGGTCGTGCCGCAGGGCCGGACTGGCGGGACTGGAAGTCTTTCGAGCCGTTGATCGGTCACGCCCGCTCCGCCCGGGTGCGCGGACCGTTCGCCCGCCTGGGCCGGCTCAAGCCCGCGGACCTGGCCGATCTGCTGGAGGATGCCAGCCGCACCGAGTCGCATGAGATCCTGCAGACCGTCCACGCCGACCCCGAGCTCGAAGCCGACGTGTTCGAGGAACTGGAGCCGGATTCGCAGACCCGGCTGCTGCGTGAGCGCAGCGACTCCGAGATCGCCCAGGTGATCACCCGGATGCGCGCCGACGACGCCGCGGACGCCATCAACGATCTCCCGCAGCGCCGGCGCCAGCCCGTGCTGGACGCGCTCCCCGCCGGGCAGCGCACCAAGGTGCTGACGCTGATGGGCTTCAACCCCTCCAGCGCAGGGGGGCTGATGGCGCTTGATGTCCTGACCATGGCGGGCGGCAGCACCGTGGCGGAGGCGCTGCGGGCGGCAGGCGAGGCCCGCACTCTGCAGCCCGAGGCGCTGACCAGCGTGTACCTGGTGGGGGAGGAGCAGCGGCTGCTCGGTGTGGTCACTCTGGTGGAGTTGCTGCAGGCCGATCCGGCCGCGCGGCTGGAGGATGTGGCGGACCGTGATCCGGTCCGGGCCGGGCCGGATACGGACGTCGAGGACGTCGCCCTGCTCATGACCGACTACAACCTGCTCACCGTTGCGGTGGCCGACGGCGAGGGCCGCATTCTGGGCGTCATCACGGTCGACGATGTCCTGGACATGGTCATCCCGCAGGACTGGCGCCGGCGCGAGCCCGCACCGCACCCGGCTCACCGCGTGGAGCGGCCCGGCCCGGGAGATGCCCCGCACGAGGTGCCGCCCGGATCATGAGCGAAGACGACCGGTCCGCCGGCGGAGCGGACCGCCCCGAGCCCCCAGAGCGCCACGAGCGTCCCGCGCAGCCTGCCCGGCCGGAGCCCCCCACCCGGCCTGGACCGGAGCATGGCCGGCCTCCGGACCGCCCCCAGGCCCCGGCCGGGCCGGCACGGCGACGCCCGGCGGAGCACAAGCGGCCCGCGGAACCGCCCGAGCGCGGGCAGCCTCCCAAGCCGCCGGAGGACAAGCGCTCATCGGGACCGCCGGAGCGTCGCGGCGAGCCTCTCGCGAAGAAGACCGGCGGCCGCCCCGTGCCGCCGCCGTCGCGCCCCGCACGGACCGGCGCCGTACTCGATGAGGCCCACCTCGGCGAGATCCGGGGCGCTTTCGGCCGCGTCCCCCGTGAACGTGCCGAGGAGCGTCCTGGCTTCAAGGGCCGTCTGCTGACCCTGCTGGCCGTCATCGGCCCCGGCATCATCGTGATGGTCGGTGACAACGACGCGGGCGGCATCGCCACCTACGCGCAGGCGGGCCAGACTTACGGCTACTCGCTGCTGTGGGTGCTGCTCCTGCTCATCCCCGTCCTGATCGTCAACCAGGAGATGGTCGTACGGCTGGGCGCCGTCACCGGCGTCGGCCACGCGCGCCTGATCACCGAGCGGTTCGGCCGCTTCTGGGGGTGGTTCAGCGTCGGCGACCTGTTCCTGCTCAACTTCCTGACCATCGTCACCGAGTTCATCGGCATCACCCTGGCCTGCGAATACCTCGGCCTCTCGCGCTACGTCATCGTCCCCGTCGCCGCCGTCGCCCTGATCGCGGTGGCCGCCAGCGGTTCCTTCCGCCGCTGGGAGCGCGCCATGTTCGCCTTCATCGGCGCCAGCCTGCTGCTGATCCCGCTGACCTTCCTCTCCCAGCCGCGGTGGGGCCGCGCCGCCCACGACTTCGTCGTGCCCGGCGTCCAGGGCGGCGTCACCGGTGAGGCGGTCCTGCTGATCATCGCGATCGTCGGCACCACCGTCGCCCCGTGGCAGCTGTTCTTCCAGCAGTCCAACGTGATCGACAAGCGCATCACCCCCCGCTTCATCGGCTACGAGCGCACCGACACCGTGATCGGCTCCCTCGTGGTCGTCGCGGGCGCCGCCGCGCTGGTCATGATCGCCGACTTCGCGACCCGCGGCACCGCCGCGCACGGCCGCTTCACCGACGCCGCCGGAGTCGCCGACGCCCTCGGCCGCCACGCCCCTGTGCTCGGTGTGATGTTCGCGATCGTCCTGCTGGACGCCAGCGTCATCGGAGCGGCGGCCGTCACCCTGGCCACCAGCTACGCCTTCGGCGATGTGTTCAACCTGCGCCACTCCCTGCACCGCCGCTTCGGCGAGGCCAAGCAGTTCTACGCCTCCTACAGCCTGCTGGTCCTGATCGCCGCCGCCGTCGTTCTGATCCCGGGCGCTCCACTGGGCCTGATCACCGAGACCGTCCAGGCGCTGGCCGGACTGCTGCTGCCTTCCGCGAGCGTGTTCCTGCTCCTGCTGTGCAACGACATCGAGGTAATCGGCCCCTGGGTCAACCCCCGCTGGCTGAACGTGGTCGCCACCGTCATCATCGCCGTCCTGCTGATGCTCTCCGGCACGCTGATGGTCACCACGCTCTTCCCCGGAGTCAACGTCGCCCAGCTTACGATCTGGCTGGCGATCGTGCTGGTCACGGGCCTGGTCGCCGCCGCCGTCGCCCTCCGCCCGGCCCGGCGCCGTGAGTCTGTCCAGGAGGTGCCCGTGATGCCGCACGCGGAGAAACTCGCCTGGCGCATGCCGCCCCTGGCGCTGCTGCGGCCGGTGCGCTGGTCCGCAGGAACCAGACTGGGCATGATGGCCCTGCGCGGCTACCTGATCCTCAGCGCCCTGCTCCTGCTGGTCAAAGCCGTCCGACTCGGCGGTGCCTGACCGGGACCCTTGCGGCGGGGCAGGACGTGGTGCGGCTGCTTCCCGCCCAGGGCTTGCGGCGTGTGGGGGATGGCGTGCGAGAGGGCGCACACACGTGGCCCGAGCGGGTCAGTGGCGGTGCCGGGCGGCCTCGACCAGGAGATGGGTGACGTCTTCTGGCAAGTCCAGGTGGTGAGCGATCCAGACAGCGTCGTAGCCCTGGGTGGCGAAGACCCACGCGGTGTACACGCATTCCGGGGACGGCGAGTCCTGGCCCGGCAGCCGGGCCAGGACGGCCTCCTTGGGGAAGCCCTCCAGCGTGCGGGCGGTGAACCACGACTCGTCCACCGTCTCCACCAGGCGGCCCCTGGCGTGCCGGGCTGCCCTGCGGCGGGCGTGGCGCACGGCAGCGGTCATGACGAACACGGCGGCGACCGCCCCTACCAGGGCACCGGCGACGACCGGAGTGTCCGCCCGCGGGGCGGTGGCCAGCACCACCATCGCCACCACGGTGAGCGTCAGCACGCCCAGGACGACGGCTCCCTGGCCGGTCTGCGGGTGCGGCAAGGTCCTCATCACCGTCTCTCCCTTCCCCTCCCGGTTCCATACTGGCCAGTGCACGGGGCCGGTGTCCTTGGGCCGGTCGTCCCCCACATCCGCCAGGAACTCATCGTTCACCTCCCCGCCGGCACCGCCCGCCGGTGCACCGCTCACGGCACCCGCTCCCTGACAACCGGATCGTGGCTGCTGATGCCGACAGGCCGGCGTGGGTCCGTCTCCGCCGCGTGGCTCAGCACCCCGCACCCCGCACCCCGCACCCGGCCCCGATTCGTCGACCCCGGCGAGCTGTCCGAGGCACTACGGCACGTCGACCGGACGGGCGCCGCCTGACCGGATCCGCCCTCGGCCTCATCGCCGCAGCCTGAACCAGCGCGGGGCCGTTCGGCCGGGCGGCCCCGCGGAGCACTGTCCGGGAGGGCACCGTCATGCGTCACTGCCGTGACTCCTCGGACACCACCAACGCCGAGTGGGCCCTGATCGAGCTGCTGCTGCCGGCCCCGGTGTGCGACACCCGCACCGGCGGCCGCCCGGAGAGACACCCCCCGGTGCGAGATCGTCGGCGCCATGCGCTACGTCGTTACGGGTTGCAGGTGGCGGGCTTACCTGCGGATTTTCCGCATTGAAGGACGGTTTGGGGGTTCATGGCCCGCTGGGCGGCGGCCGGTGTGGTCGCACAGATCCGTGACCAGCTCTGCGGCCGGATCCGCCGCGAGACGGGAAAAGGGCCCAGGGCAGTGGCCAAACGTGATCGACTCCCAGAGGGTGAAATACGAACGGCTCGTCCAGCATTCCATGGACGCTCATCACCTGGGCGGCGATCACGCTGATGACCTGCCGCCTGATCCGCGGGAAGAAGGACCGCAGACCCCTCACCCGGTCCCTGGCCGCACGAGCCGCATGACCTTGATGCCCCCATGCGAGTGATGTCGGGAATGGGCCCGACTGGCCGGGGCAGACACGTCGCGTGGTAGCCCGACAGCAATTCTCCCCGCGGCGCCGCCGGGTGGCCCCGCTCCGAGACCGAAGGTGCTCATGCCGCGCTCCAGGCGACTCCTCGCCCGCGCGGGCATGCCGTCCGCAAGCTCCCCGGCATACCGCGGCGTCCGCGCCGCAGTCCTGGATCTCCTCCACATGACGCCCGAGCAGGACCGACGGCTCAGCGGCCGGGCATGTGCCCGATGCGGCGCCACCGACGGCCTGGACGAGGGCGGATACGCCTGCACCGCCGGCGGCCCCGACGGACGGGGCCGCCCGGGATGGCCCGTGAAGGTCTGCCACGACTGCCCGGCGGATCCTGTCTCTCCCGACATCCTGGACACTCCAGCATCCACACGACGCAGGCAATCCAGGGCCGCCCGCCTGGCCTTGTTCACGAGAACGGGTTCTGGCTCAGCTTCTGGATGCTGTTGGTGATCTTCAGGTCGTGAGTCTTTGGCAGATTCGCTGGAAGTGGCTCGTCGGTCGAGGCTCGCGGGGTGGGGCTGTGCCGGGTGGGAAGCACTCGCTGAGGCGGATGATGTTGGCTCCGGCGGCCGTCAGCACGTGCTGGACATGAGCCGTGGCCAAGTCTCGGCAGCGGCAGTGGCGGAGTCCATGAGCGTGGACGGTCTGGGAGACAGTGGTCTCGCAGCCCGCGCGGATGGCAAAGCGCCGACGCCGCTGATCGGTTTTCTGTTTCGTCCGGACCTTCGTCTGGATCTTCTGCTGGGGCTCTGGCAGAAGGAGGATGTGGCGTCCTTTGCGGTCGACGTTGCCGGTGCATGTATGCCTGTCCTCGCACTCTCTGCGGGCTTTGCGGGGGGAGAGAACCGGCAGCCGGGGGTGTCCATCGCCGAGGGTGGATTTCCACGGCGGGCTGGTCACACCGCGCGGACAGGTCAGGGTGCGGGCCTGCCAGTCGATGCGGAAGTCCTCTTTGGCAAAACCGGGCCGTTGACAGGCACGGGGATCGTCGCGGACCGGATCGAGC
Organism: Streptomyces rugosispiralis; assembly: GCF_024505145.1. GTDB lineage: Bacteria > Actinomycetota > Actinomycetes > Streptomycetales > Streptomycetaceae > Streptomyces > Streptomyces rugosispiralis. The sequence goes on from NZ_JANIAA010000060.1 coordinate 14,303, forward strand.
AGTCCGATGTCCCACCGTTGTCCGGTGCGGTGGATGCTGTCCGGAGTGATGTAGCCGCCGTCGAGGACGTGCTCTGCCGGCTGGAAGCCCTGCTCGGTCAGGCCCTGGTGGATGCGGTCGAGAGCATCGATGTCCTGTTCCGGTGCCGGCCGGGTTACGACCTGCACGGTCACGTTCGGGCCGGGGCGGTCACAGGTTTCACTCTGGTGGCCGCGGTAGCCGATCCAGTCGCGCTGTCCGGCTGCTGTGACCTTCTGGCTGTAACGGGCCTCGGGATCATGCGGGGTCACGATCTCCACACTGGACCATGGCACCCGTGCCGAGGCGGGATCAGGCCGGCCCTCTGCCTTGGTCTTGCCGGTGTTCCTCTGCCCGGTTGCCCGTCGGCCGGCCCGGTCGCGCGTGGACTTCGGTCCGCGCCGGCGCAGTTGGCCATCGCCGTCGTACCAGTACCGCTGAACCCAGGCCTGCCGCAATACCTGCACGGCGGGCAGCTCCCGCAGTCCGGGCGGCGCGTCATCCTGGTAGACGGCCCGCAGAATGTGCATGCCGTCCTCGCCGACCTTCAGAACGTAGGCGATCAGCGCGTCCCCGGCCGCGAGGCAGCCGGTCATAACGCACCGGCCGGCCATGGCGGTCTGCCCAGTCCCGGGTGACGAGCCGGGCCAGCCATTCCTCACCGTGCTCCGAGAGTTCCTCCAGCGCGGTCCGTAAGGTCTCGGCGACCAGTTCTCCCCGGTTCAGGCGGCGGACCGCGGCGAGCACATGGGTGGGGTCCGTCCGCACCCGGCCGCGGCGTTTGACCAGCCCAGCCGCCACAAGATGGCCGGCCGTAACGGCCAGCAGCCGGTCGGCCCGGTCGCCCTGGGCCATCCGGTCCCTGAACTCGCTGAGTACTGAGAAGCCGAACCCCGGATCGTCCGGCTCCAAGGCCCAGACGGTACTTGCTGTCGAGACGGCACCGCACGGCCTCGGCGGCCTGCCGGCCGGTCAGGTTCTCGGCGTACTGCAGCACGGACACCAACGCGAGCCGGGCCGGTGACCGCCTCTTTCTCCCATCAGCCGGATACCAGTCCGCGAAGTCCTCATCGACGAACAGTTCATCCAGCCGGTCCCGCGCCCACATCGCGGCCGTGCCTGGCGGATCGCTCGCCCGAGCCATCCGCACCGTCAACGGCGGAACCACCCGCCCCGCACCCGAGCCCATCGCCGTCGCGGCCTTCCGGCCGCTCGATCCGCCTCGCTCAGACAAGAGCGGCAGACCCAGACCAAGCGAGAACGGAAGACCGCACAGTTTCACCCCAACGAGCGAAGATCACCAGCAGTATCCAGAAGCTGAGCCGGAACCCGGGAGCGGACAGCGGATGTTCACCACCTTGGGTTCTGGATCGATTCCTGTGGGGCGCTCACTCTGTGTGACTATTGATCTCGGTATTGGCTCTGCGGAGGTTGCCCGAAAACAGCCGGCTGCGACCAGGACTTGGCTGCCGGTGCCGGGTCGTGAACGAGGTCATGCTGTGCCGGGAGGAGTTGCTGTTCCTGGCGACTCCAGAGGTGGCGGTGGTGTCGGCGGAAGAAGACGGCGAGGTGATCCGTATAGGGATCAGGTGTCGGGCGGCCGGCGCCCGGTGTCCCGGCTGCGGTGCCTGGCCGCGCCGGCAGATGACCTCGACTCCGGAATGGTCCTTCAACCAGTTCGCCACCCGTCTCCACGGATCGGCCGGGCGGTGGATCGACGGGGCGACGGCCGGCTCGTCTTGACCTTCAGTACTCTGGCCGGTCGCGAGCCGGCCCGGCCCGCCGGCATCACGGCTGGATACTGAAGCACCTTGTTCAGCCCGGAGCTTCGCCGACGGTGGACGAAACGTCAGCCCTTCGATCTGCTCGGTGAATGTGGTCCGTGGGCGGGCGCGTTCGCCGCACCGGAACCGCCTCACGTGTAGCCCGATCACCACGGGACGGCCTGCGACCGCACTATCGGCCGGCCGGTGCAGGTGCCGGCTGTGAACCTGCTGCGGCACAACACCACAGTCAGGGCAGCCGGCCCGCACGGACGCGGACCGAGCCCGTATGAGTACGAACTCGTCCTCGACCGCTGTGTTTTCGATCAGAGTGCCGTCGATCCGGTGGAACCACGGGTCCCGGAGGAGTACATCACCCACGGCCGTTCCTGATCGCGGTTTTGGTGACCCTCCGTTCGGGGGCAGGCGGCCGTACTTCAGTGCGTCCCCGGCCCCGATGACCGGGGTGTAGCGACGTTGCGGCTGGGCGCGACCAGCAGTGCGGCGATCGTCACGTGCAGGTTCTTCAGCCTCGCCTCGCCGCCGGTGACCGAGGTGAACGCGGTGTCGGCACCGGTCCAGGAGAACGACTCCGGCAGGGCCTCCGGCAGGGCGAGGCGGGGGAGCAGGGCTGTGTCACGTGACGGCAGGGGGATCTCACGCCATGTCTTGGGGCAACCGGTGAGTTCAGGGGGGGGTGTGAGGGGGTCGAGCCGGGCGGCGAGGTCGGGGTGGGCGGCGGCCAGGTGGGGGCGGGCGGCGGTCAGGGGGGCGATGAGGTCGGCGGGGTCGTCGTGGGCGAGGGCCGCGTGGAGCTCGCCGAGCGGGCGGCGGGCGGCTGGGGGAGGCCGGTGAGGGTGGTGATCTGGCCGGCGAGGCGGCGCAGGTCGGCGGCGTTGGTGCGGGCCCGGGTGGCGGTGGTGCGTTCGGCGGCCCGGGCCTGGCGGGCAGCCGTTACGTGTTGCTCGCCTGTGGTCCCGGCCGGGCCGGGGCGGCCGCGCAGGTAGCGGCGTTCGGCGGCCTGGCGGCTGGCGACGCCGAGGGGACGGGCGAGGTCGGCCCGGCTGGCTCCCGCGTCCCGGGCCGTTTCGATCAGGCCGGTCTCCCACCCGGCGAGCTGCTCGCGCACCTGCCGCAGCAGCATCAGGGCCGCAGCAGCATCAGGGGGGCCGGCGCCTGCTCCGGCCCGGGGCCGGGACCTTCGGGCGCGTCCGGGGACTCTCGCCGGGCGTCGCGCAGGGCGTCGTCCATGGCGTTGAGGGCCGCCGCGGCGGCGAGGAACGACGCCGGGCCATGGGCGTTCGTGCTGCTCGTGGACGGCTGGTCGGCTGCGGTCACGGGCACCTCCCTCGGATTGTCATCATGGCGACGACATCGTGTTTGTCATCCATTGGATGACATGTTACAACGGTGTCAGTGCGGCGCATTGGCAGCAACTGCCTGAACCTGCTGGAGGTGTTTTCACGATGTTGATGCGCACTGACCCCTTCCGTGAACTGGACCGGCTGGCGCAGCAGCTGATGGGCCCGGGCACCTGGTCCCGTCCGTCGGTGATGCCGATGGATGCCTACCGCGAGGGCGACGAGTATGTGGTGGCCTTCGACCTTCCGGGCGTCCCCGCGGACGCGATCGACATCGCCGTCGAGCGGAACATGCTCACGGTCAAGGCCGAGCGGCGGCCGGTGGTGAAGGCCGACGACGTGCAGATGGAGCTGTCCGAGCGGCCGCTGGGTGTCTTCTCCCGCCAGATCGCGCTCGCCGACACCCTCGACACCGAGCGCATCCAGGCCGACTACGACGCGGGCGTGCTCACCCTGCGCATCCCGATCGCCGAGCGCGCCAAGCCCCGCAAGATCTCCATCGGCGTCGGATCCGGCCACAAGGAGATCTCCGGCTGATACCGGCCGGACGGGTGCGGAGGGCGGTCGCCTGATCCGCCTCATCCCGCGCTCCGCACCCCCGTGGACAACCCGAAGAAGAAGGGGCGGCGGTCGAGATGACTCTGCGACGCGCAGCATTCCTGGGCCACGTGAAGGAACGCGGCGAGTACGACACTGCGGAGGGCGCGCGGCTCGTGTGGCACTCGCTCTCCTCGGCGCACACCTGGTCGGCGGCATCCGCACTCAGCTGACGGCGCCCCTGCCCGATGCGTTCGCCCTGATCCTGCTCAACCCGCTGACCAGCGCCGAGCCGCTGCCCCCGAAGCGGTTCATCCGCGCATCCGCCGCGTGGATCGAGGGCGCCGCCGAGCAGACCGCGGCCTGGGACGTCCCCGCCGTGCTGTCCACCGTCGCCGACGCCGGCTGACGAAGACCTGCCTCGCCAGATCCTGCTCCAGCGACCCCGGTTACGACCTGCTCTTCGGCCGCCCCCAGCCCACCTGACCATCCCGCACCCCGGTGCCCGAACACCGGCCCGCAGCAAGAAAGGCAACCCCCAGTGATCTCCGACCGGCAGGCACCGCCCCAGCAGCCGTACGGGACGGCATACGCGCAGATGCTGGAAAAGGTCCGCTACGAGGGCGCCTACCCCACCCTCGGGAGAGCTGACGAAGCCGTCCGCCTGGTTCTCGCCGGCCTGGGGCGTCAGCTGACCGGCGACGAACGTGTCGACCTGGCCGGCTGCCTGCCCCTGGAAGCCGCACGCGTGCTGACCGCGCAGATCCCCGACGCTCGACCGCTGACCGGCTGGGCCTTCGTCAAGGACCTCGCCGCCCGCACCGGCGCCTCCCTGGCCACCACCCGCTGGGATGCCGGCTCCGTCTTCTCCATCGTCGCCGTCTACGCCGGCCCCGAGCTGCTCACCCGCGTCCTCCACCAGCTCCCCACCGGCTACGCCCTGCTGTTCGGCCGCGCCGAACTCACCCCGGCCGCGTAGACGGCGAGGTGCGTCCTCGGGGCGGACAGCGACGACCGCTGCGTCACTGTCCGCCCTGGTCACATCCGGTGTGAGTGCGGCGGGATCGAGCTCGGCGACGTGTCGGGCGACCGCGTCGACGCCGGGGTGGACGTACCGCTCCAGGGCGTCGGTCGGGAAGGCACGCCCGTGCTAACCGTAGTCAATGCCGACGGTTCCACGCGGGACGGCTCCCTGCTGGACGAGATCGTCCGTGAGGGCGCGAGGCGGATGCCGGCCGCCGCATTGGAAGCCGAAGTCAACGCCTACCTAGCGGAGTTGTCCCATGAGCGGGAGGAGATGGGGCACCGCCTGGTGGTCCGCAACGGCTACCACCAGCCGCGGAAGGTCACCACCGTGGCCGGGGAGACCGAGGCCAAGGCCCCGCGGATCAACGACCGCCGCGTCGGCGAGGCGACCGGCGAGCGCACGCGGTTCTCCTCGACGATCCTTCCGCCCCGGTGCCGCAAGTCCCCGAAGATCTCCGAAGTGCTGCCGCCGCTCTACCTGCCCGGACTCTCGTCCGGGGACTTCGTCCCGGCGCCGGAGCAGTTCCTGGGCGGCACGGTCGGCCTGTCGGCCCGCGACCGTGACCGTGACCCGGCTGACCAAGCAGTGGAGCGATGACCACCGCCTTCCAGAACCGGGACCTGTCCGACCGCGACTTCGTCTACGTGTGGGCCGACGGAGTCCATCCCAAGGTCCGGCTCGGCCGGGCGCACTCGTGTGCTGGTCCTGCTCGGGGTCCGGCTGGACGGCGCCAGGGAGCTGATCGCTCTGGCCGAGGGCTTGCGCGAGTCCACCGAGTCGTGGGCCGACCTGCTGCGTGACCGCCGTCGACGTGGCATGCGCGACCCCGAGCTGGTCATCGGCGACGGCGCAATGGGCCTGTGGCGCGCTCGCCGAGGTATTTCCGGCAGCCAGACCGCAAGGTGCTGGGTTCACAAAGCCCGCAACGTCAACAACTGCCTGCCCAAGTCCGCCCGGCCCGGCGCGGCGAAGGCGATGCAGGAGATCTACGACGCCGAGGACCGCAGCCACGCCGAGAAGGCGGTCGAGGCGTTCGCGAAGACCTACGGGGCGAAGTTCCCGAAGGCCGTCGCGGAGATCGCCGAGGACCGGGACGGACTGCTCGCGTTCTACGACTTCCCAGCCGAGCACTGGATTCACCTGCGGACCACCAACCCCATCGAGTCGACGTTCTCCACGGTCAAGCTCCGCACCAAGGTCACGCGAGGCGCGGGCAGCCCGGCGGCCGCTCTCGCGATGGTCGTCAATCTGGTCGAGTCAGCTCAGGCGCGATGGCGCGCGATCACCGGGGCCCACCTGGTGTCCGTACGGGTGCACGCTTCGAGAACGGCGTCCTGGTCGAGCGCGAGGTGCAGGCCGCGTGAACGTCGACGAGATCCTGCAGAAAACGGACGAGCACGTCCGCTTCGCGGCCTGCCTCGACGCGCTGGGGCGCGTCGCCGACCCGGACGAGGTCGACCTGGTTCGCCGCGTGCTCACGGATCCGGACCAGACGATGGCCCAGGCCACGAGCGATCACCTCTTCCTGGTGCAGCGCCTGCGGGCATGGGCGCTCTTCCGCGCCGTCACGCTCAACCTGTCCTGGTCGCCGGACGGCCTGCCCGCGTCGTCCAACTGGCTCCAGCTCAAGACCGCCGCCGGGACGAACACCGAGGTCATCGGGGTCCTCGCCGAAGCCGGCCGCACCAAGCGGATCCGCAGCACCGCCAAGGCCGGCCTTACCCACCGCGGCAGGAGCTGAGATCAACTCACCCACCACTTTTGACTATTGTTCTCGGCCCGCAATGCGGGTGAGAGCCACACCAACCGGCCGCCCGGATCGGTGACCACCTGCACGTTCACCCCGTGCCGGAGGTGCTTGTGGGAGTGGTCGGCCCGGGGGCCTCGTTGGTCATCCATCCTGCCGCACTCGAAGCTCGAAGAAGCTCATTGAGCTCACAGGGCCGCGGCTTCCTCACTGCAGATCGGTCAATATCGTCCAACAATTTCTCAACCTCGTGTCAGCGTCGACAATTGCGCGCGACTAGGGTCCGTAACACGAAATTCACGCGACCTCACCGGGCGCCGCGATGTCGTGCAGCGTAGCGGTGGGCCCGTTCTGCAATCAGGGTAAAAACCGAGTCGGTTCGTGGAGGTTGGCTATGGTTGCTCGCAGGTCGGATTCTGCTTCGGGTGGCGGCGCGAGTCGTAGAGATCTGCTCAAGGCAGCAGCTGCGGCGACCGGTGGTGCCGCGCTGGGGCTCTCAGGCGTGCCGGCAGCCGCAGCGGCCGGTAAGCCGCGATCCCGTGCCGGGCGAACGCTGGTCGGCGCGATCCGCTGGGATGCCTACGCGGGCGGACAGACCATGCATGGAATGGGCACCAACCGCATTCTGTCTCCCGAGAAGTTCCACTTCCGGATGCCGTTCTTCTCCAAGATCACTGTGCCCAACCCAGTCCTGCTCGACCAAGGATTCGACACGGAGACGACGGGTGCTGCGCCGTCCGGCTGGACCGTTTCGGAGGGCACTGGCACCAGCGTGGCGGTCGTGCAAGGGCCCGATCGCGAGGGGAAGAGCGTTTATCTGCGCGACACCTCCGCCACGGGGATGGCGACGATGTCGCGCGCGTTTGCCGCGCAGAGCAGGGCCATCACCCTGCGGTGGGACTGGAAGGAGAAGGCCGCCGGCGGCTGGTCACGAGCGCTGGTCACGGGCGGATCGACTACGGTCGTCGACATCGCCACCCAACGGGATGCCACCGGCAAGCACCTCGCGTACCGCACGCCCTCCGGAACGTGGCAGGTCCTCCAGGCCATCGCAGACGACACCTGGTACTCGATCAAGGTCACCGTCGATCCGACGCCGCCTCAAGGTGCTGCGCCGTGGGTGGACATCTTCGTCGGTGGGGTGCGCAAGGCCCACCACGTCCCGCTGCTCAGCTCCCCCGCCTCATTCGGCAAGCTGCACTTCCAGACCAATCCGAACCGGACCTCTGACCTGTACGTCGACAACGTCAACGTGGTGGTGACCGAGTCTGTCAACTGCGAGGGGACCAGTCAGGAGGTCATGGACCAGGAAATCCGTTACGCAGTCGCGGCCGGGATCGACTACTGGGCCTTCGACTACTACCCGCAGCAGCCGTTGGCGCGGGCTCGGGAGTTGTATCTGTCCAGCGATCTGAACAACCAGGTCAATTGGTGCGCCATTCTGGACGGGAACTTCATGGCGCAGTACGACGCGAATCTAACGGAGCTTGTGGCGCGGTTCGGCGAGTCGAACTACCAGAAGGTCCTCGACGGCCGCCCGCTTGTCTACATCTTGAACAATGCAACCGCTGAAAAGGTCGCCAAAATGCGGTCGAAGGCGACCAGCGCAGGGTTGCCCGATCCCTACATCGTGGTCATGGGATGGACCGCGCAGGGCGTGGCAGACGTGAAGGCTACAGTTGGGGCCGATGCGGTGAGCCGCTATGCGACGGGACAGGCTGACGGGGCATCGTATTCGTCACTCACCAGTCTTGAGGCGAGTTTGTGGTCCGACTACGCAGGTGCGGCCGGGCAGGTCATTCCGACAGTGTCAACCGGTTGGGACCCGCGGCCGATGTACGAGTACCCGGTGCCGTGGGGGGTCCAGCCTTCCGATGACTACCTGGGCCTCGAGGACCAATGGACCCAGCAGGCGACGCCGACGGACATCGCACATCACCTCGGAGAAGCGATCAGTTGGACCAACTCCCACTCGGCGAATGTTCCCGCGAATGCCGTCCTCATCTACGCATGGAACGAGCACCTCGAGGGAGGGTGGATCTGCCCGACTATGCACGAGATGCAGAATTCCGGCAGACCACTGCGCCTGGACGCCATCGCCGGAGTCCCCCGAACCGCCTGACCTGAGCAAGCTGCAACACTCCCGGCGGGCTAGGTGTGTTGTCCGGGCACGTTGGTGACGGGCGACGCGCCGTGAGTGGCGGGCAGACCACTCCAAGCGCAGTTCCTCCGCCCTGCGGGCGACTTCCTCGGCCTGGGCGAGCAGCCTGTCCTCGAGGTCCTCGACGGTGCCGCTGGTGTCCGGTCCGGTGACGATGACCGGGCCGTAGAGGAGATGGTGCAGGTCCAGTCCGCGCCAGGAGCAGGCGAGTGCCCAGGCTGCCGGGTTCACCGGTAATCGCATCCCGGCTCCGTTGCCGTGGACGTGTGGGAGCGCGTGCCGGTGGTGGACGGCCCGGTCTGCGCTGCCTGCGATCAGTCTGCGGAGGACGTCGTGCTGCGCAGCCTGATCCGTTGGGAGGTCGAGGCGCGAGGAGGCGGCGTCGGGGTCGATGCGCAGTGCGCACACGCTCGCCGGGTACCGGCCGGGCTGCGCAAACGGGTCTGTGTCCGTCTGGGTTTGGTGCCGCTCGTGATGCGCGGAGCCACGCCATGGGTCTGGGCGAGGGCTAGTACTCCAGTGTGACTTCGCAATCTTGTAGGGACCTTGGTCGGGAACGGGTACGGCCACCGCGTGATCACCGGGGGTTGTGCGGACTCCTTTCGCCTGAACAGGCCGGCAAGGCGATCACAGGACGAGCATGAGCTTGCCGCCGGGGCGGCGGGATTGGCTGAGCTTGGCCGCTTCCTGGATCTGGTCGAGGGTGTAGGTGCGGGCGACCGGTACGACCAGGATGCCTTCGCCGGCGAGCCTGGCGAACTCATTCATCTGGTCGTAGCGGATCTCGGTGGTGATCCGGACGCCCAGTTCGGCTGCGGCGGCGAAGTCCGAGACGGTGAGGACACGGTCGGGATCCCCGGTCAGCCCGATCAAGGCCGGCAGCGAGCCGCCGGCCGGGCTGGGCTGGTCGGCGCGGTCGATCCGGCCCCCGGTCGGCGCGGTGTCCAGGGCGCGGTCCACGGGGCCTGGGGTCAGTGCGCTGACGCGTTCGGCCATGCCCTCGCCGTAGGCGGTCACCTGGGCGCCGATCTCTTCCAGGGCGGCGGCCCGGGTCGGCCCGGCTGTGGCGATCACCCGAATACCCCGGTGCAGCGCGAAGCGCACCGCCGCCTCACCCACGGTGGTGCCCGCGCCGTGGACGAGCAGCAGCTCACCCGGCTGGACGCCGAGGTCGTCGAGTGCGCGCCACGCCGTCTCGGCCGCCATCGGCAGCGCGGCGGCCTGCTCGGCGGTTACGCCCTCGGGAATGCGTGCCCAGGCCGGCATCAGCGCGTACTCGGCGGCGCCGGCCGTCGGGCCGTCGAAGGTGGCCGGGCCGAACACGCGGTCGCCGGTCTGGACGCCGGTGACGTTCTCGCCGAGCGCGTCGACGGTGCCCGCGACCTCGAGGCCGAGCCCGCGCGGCAGCGGCGGCAGATGGTCGGCGAGGAGACCGTCGACGACGTGCCAGTCGGCCGGTGTCAGGCCGCACGCCCGCACGGCGATCCGGATCTGGCCGGGGCCCGGCTCCGGCTTCAGGACATTGCGGAGCACGATCACGTCCGGGGATCCGAATCGGTCGAACTGAAGAGCCTTCACGATGATCTCCTGCATGATGACAGCATCTGTTGTCATTGACCCTAGCACCGTGACGACAGCGTCTGCTGTCATATCCTGGTGGGCATGCCACGATGGGAATCCGACGCGCAAGGCCGGCTCGAGCGCGCGGCGCTCGAGCTGTTCGAGACCCAGGGGTTCGAACGCACCTCGGTCGCGCAGATCGCGCGCACCGCCGGTCTGACTGAGCGCTCCTTCTACCGCTACTTCCCCGACAAGCGGGAAGTCCTCTTCGCCGGCAACGAGCTAGAGGCTCACCTCGTCGCCCAGGTCGAGGCGGCCGACCGAAGTCTCAGGCCGATCGAGGCGCTGCTGACCGCGCTAGGGACCGCAGACGAGATCTTTCGCCCGCGCGAGTTTCTGCTGCGCCGCATCAAGGTGATCGCCGCCAACCCGGCACTGGCCGAGCGCGATCTGATCAAGCTCGCCGACATCGCCGAGGCGCTGGCTCGGGCACTCGAGCGCCGCGGCGTCGAGCCCGGCAAGGCACGCTTCATCATCGACGTGGCGATTGCGATTTCCCGGCGCGCCACGTCCCGCTGGCTGGCCGAGCCGGACGCGACGCTTTCCGAGCTCGTCGCCCAGGCCGTCGCTGAGCTGTGCGAGGCGGTCGCGCCGCCAGCTCCGACGGTCCGCTGAGTCTGCCGCAAAGAGGAGCAGCGCCCACCTGGTACTCCAGTCTGACCTCGCGATCTTGCAGGGAACCCGGCTGGAAACGGGTAAGGCCCACCACGTGATCATCGGCGGTTGTGTGGACTCCTGAAGATCTTGCGGTGGCCGCAGGCCAGAGCGTAGACCCTGCCCGCTGTCGAGCGATGTTCGACCAGGTCATGACCCGGATCGCGGGCCGGTCCGGCCGAGTTGAGCCACGGGCGACCGCCCGCGCCTATCTGCTCGGACTGCTATCGGGTGTCGAGCGGAAGAACTGCCGGCAGCTGGCCGAACAGGCGGGCCATAGCCGGCCCGGGCCGATGCAGCGCCTGCTGCGCTACGCCCGCTGGGACGCCGATGCCGTCCGCGACCTGCGTTCCTACGCAGCCGACCACCTCGGCACCGACGGCGCGGTGCTCATCGTGGACGAGACCGGCTTCGTGAAGAAGGGCCACGCCTCGGCGGGCGTGCAACGGCAGTACACCGGCACCGCGGGACGCATCGAGAACAGCCAGGTCGGCGTGTTCCTCGCCGTTGGCCACCTGCCGGGGACGGGTACTGATCGACCGTCGGCTCTACCTGCCCGAGCACTCCTGGTGCACCCATCTCCAGCGCCGCCGCGAGGCCGGCATACCCGACGAGGTGCAGTTCGCGACCAAACCTCACCTGGCCGCAGAGATGATCGCCGCCTCACTGGAGGCCGGCATCACCGCCTCCTGGGTGACCGGCGACGAGGCCTACGGCCAGGATCCCCAGCTCCGCGCCGCTCTGGAAGCACGGGGCCTTGGTTACGTGATGGCCGTCGCCTGCTCCACCCGGGTCCGGATCAACCACGGCCGCACCCCTGTCCGCGTCGACGTTCTCGTCCGTCGCCTGCCCGCCACGGCCTGGCAGCGGCACAGCGCCGGGGCAGGGGCGAAGGGCCCGCGCTACTACGACTGGGCCCGGATCCACATCGGCAGCGACAGCCATCGCCACCTGCTGATCCGCCGCAACCGGACCACCGGCGAACTCGCCTTCTACCTGTGCTGGTCACCCACCAGGGTGCCCCTGGCGGAGCTGGTCCGCGTCGCCGGTGTCCGCTGGAGCGTGGAGGAGTGTTTCCAGACCGCCAAGGGCCAGGTCGGCCTCGACGATTACCAGGTCCGCAACTGGACCGCATGGCACCGGCACAGCACGCTCGCCATGCTCGCCCCGGCTTTCCTGACTGCCGTCGCCGCCAGCGCGGCCCCGGACCGGCCCACCGACTCGCACCACCCCGCCCGCAGCAACGATCCGATCCCGTTGACCGTCCCGGAGATCCGCCACCTGTTCGCCGCTGTCCTCAACCCACCGGCCGTGACCGCGACCAGACTGCTGCACTGGTCCATCTGGCGCAGACGCCACCAGGCAACAGCTCGTCGCAGTCACTATCAACGGCGGTCCCCTCGACGAACCTGCTGGGTAGATCACGAAACCGCACTGGAGTACTAGGCCACCTGATAGGGCTCTTTAAAATTGGCTCTGGCCGCGGTTCCCTGAAAGTGCAGGTCAGCGACGGAAATGTAACATCCTTCGCCTGAGTGTCCGTTCCGTGGCGATCAGGCGGGGCCGTACGGACAGCGGTCGGCGTCTTGTGATGATCGATGGCGCGGCCGGTTCATGCCTGGAACTCGGTGAGATCGATGGTGTGAACGTGCAGCGGATAGGCATACACCGGGTGCGCGGTCTCTCGCTCGGGCACCATGCCGAGCTTTCGGATGATGTTCTCGGAGGCGTTGTCACCCACCCGGTTGATGCTGATGATGTGGTCGAGGCCGCGGTCCTGGAGTGCGAACTCCAGTGTGGCGTGGGCGGCTTCGGACGCGTATCCCTGGCCCCAGAACTGTGAGCCGAGCTGCCAGCTGATTGTCACGGCGGGCAGTACCTCCGGCAGGAACTCGGGCACGGACAGACCTGTGAAGCCTGCGAGTTCACCCGAGGCCAGCAGCTCGACGGCGAAGAGTCCGAAGCCCTCCTCGTCCCACTCCTCCTCCCACCGCTCGATGGCCTCTGCCGTGTGGTCCAGGTCGCGCACCGAGCCGTCGTCGATCCAGCGCATGACTTGCGGGTCCGCGTTGATGTCCGCCATCGGCGCGAGGTCGTCGTCATGCCAGCGACGGAGGAGGAGGCGGGGTGTGCGGATCTCGGTCATGGCGGCCATCCTGCCGAAGGCAGCGGCCCTATCGGTAATCCGGCGCTCGCCCGTGCTTCCGCTCCGGTACGCAAGGCATCAAGCTGCCTGCACCGCACATCGTGACGGGTGAGACGTCGGGCCGATGGCCGGGCAGATGACGTGCCACTTCGGCAGCGGAAGCGGGGCAGGGCCTCGTACGTGGGCACGGCGATCTCCTCCGGGAAGCACGAAGCCCCCGGGCGGTGCCGAGGGCTGTAGGTGTCTTGCTTGGGGTGAAGGGAGTCGGTGACGTGGTGCTGGCTGGAGCGTCTTTGGCTGGTGGCCGGGGGAGTGGTACGTAGATGGGCGGTGGTTGACGCTGCTGGCGGTTTTGAGGTGTGTGGGGTGTGGGTGGTCGGCCGTTGCGCAGTATTCGCACGACCTCGTCAGGCGTCGGCGTAGAGGACCCGCATTACTTCCGTCCACTGGTCGGGCCGGGTCGTCTGGCAGCCGGGGCAGCGGCGTCCGGTGACCCGCTCAGCCGGTCGGACTGCGCGGAGCGGACTTGGTACACGTCTTCCAGCAGCGGCGTGCGGCACAGAGCGCGGGGCTTTTCCGTACCTGGTGATGTTCATGCGCGGGAGAGTGCACACCCCGGCTGCTTACCGTCTCGGGCCGGCGAGGCGGCCCGCCTGGCGGGCGCTGCGGCAAAGACCTGATGATGGCCTCCCACCCGGCGGGAAGCAGCGCCGATCGCGCTTTTCCGCAGCTCAAAGGCGGGGTTCCATGGCCCGGTGCTCAGCAAAGCGAAGGTCCGCCCGGGCAGCTGGCTGTACTACTTCCGCAGTGTGATGGTCGGCGACGGCCAACGCGCTGCGGGCACGCCGCTGCGCGCCGCCCAGGACGAAGCCGGTGTTCCGCCCGGAGTCTGGAAGGGCCGGGGCATGGCCGCGGTCGGTCTCGCGTCCGGGGACGTGGTGACCGAGCGGCAGGCCGAACTGCTGCTGGGAGAAGGCCGGCCGGCACCCGGACGCCGACCGGATCGAGCGCGAGCGCCTGGAGGCGGGCGACGACCCAGCGAAGGCCCGACGGGTGACCGTGCTGGGCAGACCCATTGAGCACCACCAGTCGCCGGAGACCGACAAGGCCAAGGAGCGGACTTTCTGGCTGGCCATTGACCTGACGTTCCGGGCGCCGTCGACGGGGCAGATCGCGTGGGCACTGGGTGATGAGGAGACCCGCCTGGTGCTGGAGCTGTGCCAGGACATCGCCCGGGACAAGACGCTGGCGTGGCTGGAGGAGTCAGTCGCGGAGATCCGCTGGGGGAGCGGCGGCAAGCACCGCAAGCCGGTGAAGGGCGGGCTGATCGTCGCGGCGTTCCGGCACTACGAGTCCAGAGCCGGAAAGCCACTGCTGCATGACCATGCGGTCGTCTCGATCCGCGCCCGGCGGCCGGACGGCAAGGGGACGTGGGGCCACCTGTCCACGGACTCGATGCCGGAGCACATCGTTGCGGCCGACACCCTCTACACCCTGACCTTCATGGAGGAGGTCTCCGCCCGGCTCGGATGGGCGTGGGAGCCGCGCGAGGTGACGCCCGGCAAGCGCCCGGTCATGGAGATCGCCGGGATCGACCAGCGGCTCATCGGATGGCAGTCGACCCGCCGTCAGCAGATCGCGGACGCGCTGCCCATCCTCCTCGCCGAATACGAAGAGGCACAGGGGCACCCGCCGGGCGAGCGCGCCGCCTACGCGCTGAACCGGCAGGCCGCCGACCAGACGCGCCCGCCGAAGCGCAAGGTGGCGAGGCCGCTGTCAGAGCTGCGCACGCGGTGGCGCGCGTCGGCGATCGGGAAGGTCGGCGCCTGCGTCGTCTACCGGCTGATCGAGCGGGCCCGGGCGGCGGCGGCCGTGGTGTGGGCGCGGGTGCAGCCGGTCGTCGACGTCGCCCTGGCTGCCGTGGACATCACCGCCGTGGTGTACGTGATGAGTCGCGTTTTCCCTTGACCGGGTTCGCTATCCGGCGCGTTCTCCCTGGACCGATCACGCTGCGGGTGCCGAACAGACCGCGGACAAGGGGGTGCGAGATATAGGCGCCCGCCCGCTTGGAGTGCGCGCCCGGCGTGGCGCACGATGCGGTGGCGCGCACCACGATGCGCACGCGATGCGCGCGGCGCGGAACATCGTCCGACGGTGCTGCGCACCCAATGCGCACCACCGCCGTCCAGGGTGCGCGCACCGGCCGGTGCGGGGTGCGCATCGGGGCCTGGCCCACGCCGACGGCCGCGGCTTCTGCCCGCCGTTGCTCATATCCCACGCACCACTTCGGATGAGGCCAGCGGGCGCCCGTGCCAGCCTGCCGTGGCCAGCTTTCCAGGGTATGACTGACCATGTGACCACGGGCGGCCGAGGCCCGGCCCGGGGCCTGTTGGTCACTGGCGGCCCGGCCCGGCTGACGTGCTGGCGCCGGCGTGTGACACAACGCCAGCCCGCCGCACTCCGAGACGTTCGGCGGCCTGGTCGGGGCCGAGCGGGGCAGCGGAGGCGACCAGCGCGGCCAGGTCCTCGCGCTCACACACGGCGTCGATCTCGTCCGGGTTGACCAGCGACCCGTCGGGGTTCCCGCTGAGGTGCGTCAGCAGGCCGCGCGCGATGAACCGGCGGACCACGAACGCGGTGACGTTCGACCGCTGGCCGTACGCGGCCGGGTTCGGTGTGCCGAGCGCCTCGGCGATCCGGTCCGCGGCGATGCTGCCCGCGATCGGCTCGCGGGGGATCGCGGCCCGGACCGTGTGCGGGTCCATCGCCTCTACAGCGGCCCGCGACCACGTCCAGGACGAGGCGTCGGGGGCCGGGACGAGGCCGGTGTGCCGCGCCCACCGGAAGGGCTGTGATCGGTATCCGGAGGCGTCCAGCCGCCTGGTTTTCGTCGTACTCGGTGCGTCGTGCCATGGGGATCGTCCTTTCTTCGTCGTCACCCCGGAGCAGGCGAACATGACTGTGACAGAATGCATGAAATGCTGTCAAGGTGCTTTAAAATGAGGCAAATTGGACTCATTCGCTTAGATCCGCGCCCGCGTACGCGAAGGAGAAATTCACCCGCGTGGGCTGCTCGGCGCCGGGTAGCGTCCCGGGCCATGGACATCCACGTGGACGCCGATGAGGCGTGAGAGCGGCAGCGGGCCAGTCGCTGGAATCCACCGGGGAGGGCTGGACCGGGCTCGCGCCGCAAGACCTATGCGGCGGCCCTGGAGCAGGCCGGCAGATGTTCCGAGCTGCTGCCGTCGTGGGCCCCGCCACGCGCCCGCTCCAGGTCTTCTACGGCCTCAGCCAAGCCGGCCGCGCCATCGCGGCCGCCGCGGTGACCCTAAAGAGCGAGGACTGGCGGCTGGTCACCCACGGGATCAAGACCACCGGCTTCGACCGACCTTTCCCCGATATCGAGATCCGCACCGACCCGCCAGACACCCAGGGCAGCTTCGTACGGGTCAGCGAAGTGCTCGACTCCCCGGTATGGAAGAGGGACCCGGTGCGCCTGGAGGACGTGTGGGACCTGCTGCCCTCGAACCTCCGCTACCCGCTCACCATCAGGGACCGGCTCACCCCGATGTACGTGGACGAGGCTAGCGTCGGCACGCACGAGCACTCCCTCTTGAGCGTCGATGTATGCAACATCCCGACCGGGTCATGGACGCTGGCACCCGTGAGGCGCTGTCCGACTTCCTGACCTCGTATCCGGCTGCTGCTCAGTACGAGAGCTACGTGTCCACCCACGCTCTCAGCCTCGGGCTGGAGGCGCCTCCGGAATACCGTCGGTACGACCACGGCGGGGGCGAACTGACGATCAACTGGCGGATGCCCCAGGGGGGCGGGAACACGACTCGACGGACTGGCGACCGGAGCCGAACGGCTGGCCCACCTGCGGGCCATGACCCGCGGCTACGCCGGAGACCGGTACTTCCTGCCCGTCCTCCCGCCGATGAAACGGGAACTGCACCCGCTGATGGCCTGGTGGGCGGTCCTCTACGCGCTGGCCATGCTCGCCCGCTACCAACCCGCAGCCTGGGGCACGCTCATCAGCGTCGACAACACCCAGCACGCAGTCCCGATCGAACGGCTCCTGGAACGCGCCATCAACCACCTACCCGTGCTGATCGCGGACACCATCACCGAGGTGAGCACCTAACCCGGGCAAGCTTGGACCGGCGGCGCGGGCAAGCCCAGGGCCGCTCTGCGTCAGCGCGCACTGTCGGTGGTGGCTGCCAGGCTGGACGAATGGACCGTGATGACGAGCAGCTGTTGCGCGGCCGGGTCTACGGCGCCGACCACGACCACCCGGGCCCGCGTCCGGACCGGCGCTACGTTGAGCTGGTCGGCGGCCCGCTGGACGGCTTGCTGCTCGACATCACCGGCTGGACACAGGACCAGGTCGGCGCCGGCGTCGCACTCTCCACCGAGCTGGGGCAGTTCGGCATCGGCGGCCGGGCCCTGTACAACCCGCGCCCCGGCGACCCGGACCGCTGGGACTGGACTGGCGACACTCCCTGACCGTCCCGGGCCGACGCACCCGCCGCCCGCCTGGCCCAGAGCACGCTGGGAGGCATGAGCAGTGCACCGATCCTCGTGCACCGGCCCTCCATCTCGGGCAGCCGGAGAGCCACCGTGCACAGCAGCGGCCAGGACCCTGGGTGCTGCGCCCCCGGTGTACTGCAGACGGCCTGCGGCGTCATAGCGGCCCAGCAGCACCGTCCGGGGCGCGGCGCGCCGCCTCAGCCGCTCCAGCCCCGCGCCGGGCGAGGCGCCGCCCGGATCTCGGGGAACGACACCGCGCACGAGACGGGCGTTCGCTGCCTGTCCTCCTCATTCATCCAGCGGATTGTTCCGAATTGCTCGCAGGCCGGCCACGAAGAGCCGCTCTGACCCGCCTCCTCCGCCAAGAGCGTGCCTCCCCAGATGGAGAGGCACCTGGCAGAGCGTCCCTGAAGGCGCTCAGACAGCCACAGCGGAGCACGCGGGGTGCAGCCGTCGTGCCCGGCACCGTAGCCGCCGGGCTCCGGGCACGACGGCAGTCACATGCCGAGCACGCGGCGTACGACATCGGCCGGGTCCAGGCCCAGCATGCAGGCAACGACGACTGCGCCCGGGACGAGCGCGGTGATGCTGCCA
Organism: Streptomyces rugosispiralis; assembly: GCF_024505145.1. Classification (GTDB taxonomy): domain Bacteria; phylum Actinomycetota; class Actinomycetes; order Streptomycetales; family Streptomycetaceae; genus Streptomyces; species Streptomyces rugosispiralis. Next base: position 32,464 of record NZ_JANIAA010000060.1, read on the forward strand.
GCTTTGTTGGCGAAGCCCTTGACGAACTCCTCGCCGGACAGTTTCACCAACTTCCAGGCGATGGCACGCGCACGGGCGGCGATGAGACGCAGACGCCGGGCGAGGCGCGACCGACTCGGGTTCGCGGGTACGGCGGCCTGATGTCCAAGGGAGGGCTGCACGGGCAGCGCGGAATCGATGTCCCGATGCATGGTGGGACTCCTCTGTGCGGGGAGAGCAGGGAACACGGACACCTGCATGGTGTCGTCCGCGGGGGGATGTGCGCCGCGCGGTCGGCGGTCTTCTCGGACAGACGAGCTGTCGTCCGCGGAGAGAAGCCGCGCGGTCGGCCCAGCCCTCACCAGATGTCGTACTCGTGTGAGGCGCAGTGAGATCAGCGTGGCACAGATGTCACGTGGCATTGCCCCTGCTCCCTTCTGAGCTCGTTGACCGGGCAGTTGGCCCGTGCCGTCGTGGTAGAGCCGTCTTCACTCCCTGGAGTCGTTGGCTGGGCCGCGGACAGTGGGAGTCGGTGAGAAATCTGCGAGCCACGTCGAAGGCCCGCCCCGCCCCGGCCCGGGCCTTCGACGCTGATTTAGTTATGGGGCAGAGAGCTCCAGATCTCTGGGTGGGCTCGAAGATTTCTCTATGTCCACCGCATGCCGATTTCGGACAGCTGCTCTACCCGCTCCGGCGATAGGGCCGCGGCCCTGCTCCGCTGATTTCCGATCCACCCACCCAGCCGGAGGTCCCGCTCCTCCTGGTCCTCGCCAGTGACCCGCTCGACGTGCTTCCTCGGCACCCGCAGATGCCCCTCGCGCCTGTAGAACTGCTTGGCGGCCTCGCAGCTCATCGCCCACTTGTCGGCCTGCGTGCGGCGCGGCTGCGGCTTCGGCTACGCGGCATTGCGCGGACTTGCCACCCGACTCGGATCCCACAGCGGCTGCACGTCTCGCTGGACATTGCACATCGACGACGATGCGTAGCGTGAACGTCCACACAGGAAGAGCAGGGACATGGGCCAGACGACATCCGGCCGCTCGCCAGCTGCCGCACCGCTGTCCGGCAGTACTCCGCGAAATTCGGTGACACTCTCTGCTTGCTTCCGTGTATGACTGGCGCGGACAGCCATAAAGGGGGGAAGGCAGCCGGTGGGTAAGGCGTCGTCGGGGAAGCGCGCGGCCAAGGTCGGGGGAACTCGGGATCACACAGTGCCGCAGATGTACCTGAAGCACTTCGCTCAGCACGTAGCACGCCGCAAGTACGAGCTGAAGGCGCGACGGCTCGACAAGATCAACGAGCCGTTTACCGTGACGCCTACCAACATCGCTGCCGAGACCGGCTACTACTGGGGGATCAGTGCCGCGGGGGTCCCTCACCACGCTGCAGAGGAGCTGTTCACCTCCCTCGAAGGACGCGCCGACACAGTACTGAAAGCCCTCCTGAACGACCCGGACTGGGCGCTCACGCCGCATTGGCCGTTGAGCCCGGACCAGCGCCATGTCCTCGCCTGGTGGATGGCTGCCCAGATCCTGCGCACCACGCGCCAGCGGAAACGGCTTACCCACCAGCAGACCCAAGCACCGGACATCACCGGCCTCCCGCAAGAAGTGCACAACCTCGCGCAGAACAACCCCCACCTGCGCTACATCGTCGAGAACATCGCCACGTTGACGCTCACCCTGGAAGCACGTCCGTGGGCGCTCGGCTTCAGCGACATGTGCCTGCTGACCAGCGATACCCCGATCGCCATATGGAACCGCCCCGACGACGAAGACCAACTGCGTGCCGCCGCACTGAGCGACATCCTGCTCCCGCTGGACCCTCACCGCTTTCTGTTCCTACCCGGCCCCGCTACCCGGGGCGCCGACCGGCGTAAGCACGTTGACCACTTGATGCACGCGGAGGGCGCCATCGGCTTCGCGCTCGTGGAGGTGGCGTACGACGTGGCTGACCAGTTCGTGATCCACCACCCGCAGCACGACCCCTGGAAGCATTGGGAGCCGAACAGCCCCGGCCAGCCCAAGCCGTGGGACGGGCAGACGCACTCTGCTCCTCAGTACATCTTGGAGTACGGCGTATTTCCGCCCAGTCAGAACATTGAACGTCGCTGGACCGTGGAGCATCCACCGCCTCGCTCCCCAGACGTATTGAGCCCCTGACCTGGAAAGCGGACCTGTGTTGCGGCCCACGTTGCACCGGGTCCGGCGCCAGAAAGCGAGACAAAGCCCCGGGGCTACGCTTCCGTTCCAGTGGTCGTCGCTGACCTTCCAGCTCAACGACGAGCGAGGCAGCGTGTCACGCCCAGTCCATGCCCAGCTCCGCGAGCGCGGCGAGCTGATCGGCGCCCAACCGGTCCCTTCTCGATTTGGTGTTCGAAATCCATACGCCGAGCTTCACGACCACTGGCTCGGCCTCGCCGTCGACCGCGATCTGTTCGCTGTGCCCCCTCGGCACGGGCCGGTCGCCTTCGCGCTCTTTCCACTGTGTGAGGGCCGCGAGGCCGCGCTGGAACGCCGCCTGTGCCTTGCTCGGACCCTTCGCCGTGCGAGCGGCTGCCGGAGAGGGAGGCGGGACCTCAGCTGCCTTGATGCCCAGTGCGGTCAGCCGCTTCTGCTGCTCGGGCAGGAGCTGCGCCCAGGTGCCCGGATCCTGCTGCCGCCACCTCCAGGTGCCGATGTCGTCGCCCTCGAAGGTGACGCCAGGCGCAATGTAGGGCAGGTGGCCGTCGGCGTCGACCAGGTCGGCGAGCACTCGGTAGTGCCGCTGCCAGCTCAGCGGCCACGGGCAGTTCCAGTCCGGGTCGATCGCCGCCAGCTGCTCCGCGCGTGCGGCGGCCCGCTTCGGGTCCTTCCCGAGGCCGCCTTTCCGGCGCAGGTTCGCCATGTGCTGCCCGATGGGCACCATCGCCTCGTCCTCGCCCCACACGGCGTCCTGCCGCGGGGCGAGGTGCCCGGTGGCCCGCCGGTAGGACCGCAGCGCGGCGAGCTTGTTTTCCCAGGCTTCCTCGCCGGGCTCCCAGACCATCCCGGCCTCCGGCAAGTCGAGCAGCTCTTTGCGCCGCGGCTCCAGCTCACCCGCTCGCAGCGCCTTCCTCTGCTGGTGCACCCACCTCCCAAGCGGAAAGGCCTTCGTCGTGCCAACCTCGGTCTCGACATCGTAGGGAACTGCGTACAGGCCGGTGATCTCATTCTCCTTCCGCCAGCGGAGCAGGGCCTGGTAGCCCTCTAGCCACACCAGGGACTCCGGCCGGTACACCCGGGTGCGCAGGAATGCGGCGATCGTCGCCACGTCCCGAGGAGAGGAGAAGTGCAGCAGCGCCGAATCGGCGGCGGCCTGGGTGTCGTCCTGCTCCTGGTCCTCGCCCACCTCGCCGCCGGCCCCGACGATCCGCCCGTCTTCGTCGCGCCGGAGGTGCATCTTGCGCTTCCCGCTGGTGAGGGCGCGGGAGGCGAGCTGCTCGACCAGGCGCTCATCGTGCGAGCGCAGGCCTTGCAAAAAGGCTACGAGGGGGCGGAACGAGGCGGAGGCGACCATGTCGGTGGGGTCCTCGTCGGGCTCCAGGAAGACCGGCACGATGATGCGGGCGATCTTCGTGCTGCCGTCGCGGTTGAGCCTGAGGGCGCGGCCGATGTTCTGCACGATCTCTACCTGGGAGCCGCGGGTGTCGGCGAAGCAGACGGCCTCGACTCCCCGCTCGCCGGTGATGTCCACGCCTTCCCCGAGCACGCGACAGCTAGCGAGGAACGCGCGGTGGACGCGCCGGTTGTTGGCGTCGATGCCGCCTGCGAACTGGCGCAGGACTTCGCGGCGCTCGGCCACGAGGTGGTCGCCGCACAGCCACGCCGACCACACGCGGTCTGGGGGTACGTGACGGCCGGCCTCCAGGTCGTAGAACTCCGCGTCGATGGACGACTTCGGCAGCTCCTCCGCCTTCGCCAGGTCGTCATGGGAGGCGTCGTTGACATACAGCTCCGCGGCCGTATCCGGCATCTTCTCCGCGAATGCGGCGGCCTCCTCCACCTTCTGGTGGAACGTCATCACCGTGCGCAGGTTCCACCTTGCGGCGTGCTCCAGGAACGCGGTCTGCAGGAGAGCGAGGCGCCGGCCCCGCTGTGCCTCCTCCGACTCTCCTGGGGCCGGTGAGGGGTCGCGGATCTCCAGCACGTCGATCTCGAAGCCCGCGAGGATGCCTCGCTCGATCGCCTCGCTCAGCCCGAGTTCGGCAAGCCAGGGGCCGTAGGTCTGGGAGTCCTGGCCCATCGATGCGATCTCCAGCTCCTGGCCGTCCGCGCCCTTCTGCGGCCGGGGCGAGGCCAGGATGCGCGGGGTCGCGGTCAGGTAGAGCCGGAAGTCGGCCGGGATCCGTTGATTGTCGTGGATCGCCGCCCACGGCCTCCCAAGATCACCTGCGGTGCCGTGGGCTTCGTCGATGATGGCGAGGTCGAAGCCTGCCATCTGCTGGCCATAGAGGCGATCCCCGCCCGCCAGAGCGGCCTCCAGCGGCCCGCGAACCTTCCGCTGGCCCATCGGGTCGTCGAAGTCCTCGCGGTCCACGAGAGAGGCGTACGTGGCGAACACGACCACGGGCCCCGACCCTGCCCACAGGGCGAGCTGGATCGGGTTGGTGGTGGTGCGCACCCCCAGCTCGTTCAGCACCGGGTCGTTCTCCAGCGAGCACACCGCCACCATCGGCGCCCGGTGGTCCACCAGGCGCCACGCCTGGGCGGTCTGCACCAGCAGATCCAGGGTCGGCACGGTCACGAGGATCCGCCCGCCCGGGAAGCACTCCAGCGCGCACGCAGCCGCCGTGATCGTCTTGCCCGAACCGGTCGCTGACACGATCGTGCCCCGCGCCCCCTCCGGGGGCACAGATGACCTTGCAGGGAATCCCACCCACTTGCGGAAAGCCGCCTTCTGGTCAACCTGGTGTTCCTTGAGCTGAATACCCGGCATCTAGAAATCCTCCCCTAACTCGTTTTCTGACCGCTTTGGGAAATCACCGGGACGGCGTGAAGGGCGGGACTGACACCGTACCGTCCTCGCCCACCACGATCCGTTCGGCGAGCTGCGCCAGGACCTGGGTGGGCATGAGCCCGGCCCGGTCGGCTGCCGCCCGGATCAGCCGGCCGGGCGCAGCGGACAGCCACAGCTCATCCACCCCCTCCCGACGCCGCGCCTCGAAGGCGGCCCGCGCCGCGAGAGCACCGTCACGCCGCTCTTCGCAGCTCCTGAGCCCACGTGGAGCCCTCGGTGTCCCGGTCCGGCTCGTACGCGCTCCAACCGGCCTGAGCCATCAAGTCCCTGACGCGCTGCCACTCCACATGCTTTGCCGCCCAGATGGCAGCCAGCTGCTCCGGGTTCGTCTCGAACTCGGAGAAGGAACCGCCCCGCCTCAACTGCTCCGCTGTCTCACGCTCGCGGGCAGCAGCCTCCGCGACCTTCTCCGCAACGGCGGCCATATCGAGGCCGTTTGCCTGGCGCCTAACCTGATCCCGCGCCACATCCTGAGCACTCCACATGCGGGTTCCCTTTTCCTGCTGGCTTGGACATCGGCCCGGCCGTGGGTGGTTGGGGATGTCCTGTGTTTTCGCCAACGGTACATGCTGCATCAACTTGATGCACCCTCTACACTGGAACCCACTCGAACGAGCGCCCCCCACCTTTCCTAGCCAGCCCGGTCCGCGCCAGCGGGCCCTAACGGTTCTGGAGGCGCAGCCGGAAGGACCGTCAGGCGAGGGAGCGCAGCGGACCCGCCCAGGAGTGCCTCGCGCTCCCTCAACTCCTTTACTGGAGGCCTTACTAGGCGCACCATCAGGACCTGATCGCCATGGCCGCGCGTCGCGCGGCCAGCCGGGCGCGCAGCGGCCGGCCCCACCGGTCACCGGAGCGCAGCGGAGGTGACCGCCCTCGCATCGCGAGGGCCAGCGGGA
>NZ_JANIAA010000061.1 GCF_024505145.1 Streptomyces rugosispiralis
CCCCCCCACCCCCCCACCCCCCCCCCCCCCCGCCGAGCCCGCCGAGCCCGCTACCCCCGAAAGCACCGAAGCCCCCGAAAGCACCGAAACCCCCGAACGCCCATCCCGCCCCGCCCGGCATCTCGTCGGCCTCCCGGGCAATCCGCTGGCGGCGGTCTCCGGTCTGCTGACCCTCGCCGAGCCGCTGCTGCGGACGCTGACGGGCCGCCCGGCCCCCGACCCGGGTCCGGCCCCGCTGGCCGAGGCCGTGCAGGGGCATCCGCGGGACACCCGGCTCGTCCCCGTGATCTTCCGGCAGGACGCGGCCGTGCCGCTGCGCTTCAACGGCCCGGCGATGCTGCGCGGCATCGCGGTGGCCGACGGCCTCGCCGTGATCCCGCCCGGCGGGGCGAGGCGCGGCACGGAGGTGGACGTACTGGATCTCCCGTGGTCGGCGAGCGCCATGGAGCAACCGGGGCACGCGGACCGGGCGCGCCAACACACCGACCGGGCGACCGATGGTGAGGACATATCCCCCCAGGAGGGCCCGGCGTGAAGCTGCCCAGCCATGACGCGGCCGCCCGCACCCCCGGGGACGGCGGCCACCGCGTCCATCTGCCCCACTTCCCCGCGGGCCCGCTGCGCCAGGTCGGCCGCCGGCTGCTGCTGGCGCTGCTGGTGCTGGTGCTGACGGTGGTCATCGTGTACGTCGACCGCTCCGGCTACCACGACAACGCCGACGATCAGGTCGACTTCCTCGACTCCGTCTACTACTCGACGGTCACGCTGTCCACGACCGGATACGGCGACATCGTGCCGTACAGCGACAGTGCGCGGCTCAGCAACATCCTGCTGGTCACGCCGTTGCGCGTGCTCTTTCTGATCATCCTGGTCGGCACCACCCTGGAAGTCCTGGCCGAACGCACCCGCGAGCAGTACCGCCTGAACCGCTGGAGGTCAGCGTTGCGTGATCACACCGTCGTAGTGGGCTTCGGTACGAAGGGGCGGTCCGCGGTGGAGACCCTTTGTGCGACGGGGCTGCCCAAGAACCGGGTGGTCGTGGTGGACCCCAACCACAAGGTGATCGAGGCGGCGAACGCCGAGGGGTTCGCGGGGGTGGTCGGCGACGCGACCCGCAGCGATGTGCTGTTGCGGGCGGAGGCGCAGCGCGCCCGCCAGTTCGTGATCGCCACCCAGCGCGATGACACCGCGGTCCTGGTCACGCTGACGGCCCGGCAGCTCAACCGGGGCGCCAACATCGTGGCGGCGGTGCGCGAGGAGGAGAACGCGCCGCTGCTGCGCCAGTCCGGGGCCGACGCGGTGATCACCAGCGCCAGCGCGGCGGGCCGCCTGCTCGGCATGAGCGTGCAGAGCCCGACGGCCGGTGCGGTGATCGAGGACCTGATCCAGCAGGGCACGGGCCTGGACCTGGTGGAGCGCACGGTGGTGAAGGCCGAGGTGGGCAAGTCGGTGCGGGACACGGAGGATCTCGTGGTGTCCGTGCTGCGCGGCCATCGCCTCCTCGCGTACGACGACCCCGCCGCCAGCCCGCTGCAGGCGGCCGACCGCTTGATCACAATCGTTCGCGCGCCGATGGTCCAGGAGTAGCCTCGCGCCCATGCATGCGATCACGATTCCCGAACCCGGTGGCCCCGAAGCCCTGGTATGGGCGGAGGTCCCCGACCCCGTGCCCGGCGAGGGCGAGGTCCTGGTCGACGTAGCGGCCGCCGGCGTCAATCGCGCGGATGTGCTCCAGCGCCAGGGCCACTACCCGCCGCCGCCCGGAGCCTCGCCCTACGCCGGTCTGGAGTGCTCGGGCCGGATCTCGGCGCTGGGCCCCGGCGTCACCGGCTGGGCGGTGGGCGACGAGGTGTGCGCCCTGCTCGCGGGCGGTGGATACGCCGAGAAGGTGGCGGTTCCGTCGGGGCAACTGCTGCCCCTTCCCGAGGGCGTGGACCTGGTCACGGCCGCCGCGCTGCCCGAGGTGACCGCCACCGTCTGGTCCAACGTCTTCATGATCTCCCATCTCCGGCCGGGCGAGACGCTGTTGGCGCACGGCGGATCGAGCGGCATCGGCACCATGGCGATCCAGCTCGCGAAGGCGGTCGGGGCGCGGGTCGCGGTGACCGCCGGCGGTCCGGAGAAGCTGGCCGCCTGCCAGGAGCTCGGCGCCGACATCCTGATCGACTACCGCGAGCAGGACTTCGTCGAGGAGATCCGCCGGGCCACCGACGGCGCGGGCGCGGACGTCATCCTGGACATCGTCGGCGCGAAGTACCTCGCCCGGAATCTGGAGACGCTCGCCCTCAACGGACGGCTGGCGATCATCGGGCTCCAGGGCGGGGTGAAGGCCGAGCTGAACCTGGCCACCCTGCTGTCCAAGAGCGCCGCCGTGACGGCCACCGGGCTGCGGGGCCGCTCGCTGGCGCAGAAGTCGGCGATCATCGCGGCGGTACGGGAGCATGTCTGGCCGCTGATCGGCGGCGGCCAGGTCCGCCCGATCGTCCACAGCACCATCCCGATGCGGGAGGCCCCGGAGGCTCACCGGCTGCTGGAGTCCAGCGCGCATGTGGGCAAGATCCTCCTGACGACCTGAGCGCCACGGGTCCGTACGGCGGCGCCGCCGCGATCCTTACGGCGCTGTCGCAGTCCTTACGGCGCCGCTGCGGCCGCCCTTATGGCGCTGTCGCAGTCCTTACGGCGGGCATCGTGGCCCTTTTGGCGCTGTCGCGGTCCTTACGGCGGACGCCGCGGTCCGTACGGCGGCGCTCAGGATGCCCGGTTCTCGCCCTCATGTGAGGCTGATCCCGTTACGCAACGGTTCGGCACGGGAGGGTGACCACCGTGAACCCTGCGACGCTTCGCACACTCCCCGCGGCGGCCCTGCTGGCGAGCACCGCCCTGGCCGCGGCCCCCGCCGCGTCCGCCACCCCGGCCGCCGCCGCCCCCGCCGACGACGGTGGCGGGCTGGCGGGCACCCGCGCGGGCGAGGGCCGTGCGCACCCCGGCCGCACCGGGACGCCGACCCCCTCGTCGCCGGACGGGGACCCCTCGGCGGACACCGGGGACGACGAGGGCACCGGGCGGTTCTCGGTGGTGCCCGAGTGGACGCCGTCCTCCCTCTCCGTCCCGCAGCGGCCGGACCGGCACCAGGCGCGCGAGTCGCTCCCGTCCGGACAGCCTTACGGTGCTCAGCGGACCGCCGCCGAGCCCAGCGCGCGGGCGATGCGGGTGCTGCCGCTGGGCACCGGTCTCGCGCTCACCGGACTCGGCCTCGGCCTGGCGTTCTTCGGTCTGCGGCTGCGCCGCCGCTGAGCGCCGCCGCTGAGTGCCGTCACTGATCTGACGGCCTTCGCCGGTGATCGCCGCGGAATCCTCGACCCTCGCCCGTCGTACCGGGTGCCGGTGCGGAACAATGGGGGTATGAACCAGCCGATGAACGAACGAGCGCAGGAGAGCCCGCACGTCCTGGTCGTCGGTCCGGACGGCATGGCACTCGGCGGCGTCGCTCCTGCTTCCGGCGAGGGCGGTGGTGACGACGAGTCGCGCGAGGTTCCCGTGACGGACATGGTCGAACAGCCGGCGAAGGTCATGCGGATCGGCAGCATGATCAAACAGCTTCTGGAGGAGGTCCGTGCCGCACCTCTGGACGAGGCCAGCCGGGTCCGGCTCAAGGAGATCCACTCCAGCTCGGTGAAGGAGCTGGAGGACGGGCTGGCCCCCGAGCTGATCGGGGAGCTGGAGCGGCTGTCGCTGCCCTTCACGGACGAGGCGGTGCCCACCGAGGCGGAACTGCGCATCGCGCAGGCTCAGTTGGTCGGCTGGCTTGAGGGGCTGTTCCACGGCATCCAGACCACTCTGTTCGCCCAGCAGATGGCGGCGCGTGCGCAGCTTGAGCAGATGCGCCGGGCGCTGCCGCCGGGGATCGGCGGGGGCGAGGAGGACGAGGCCGCGCTCAAGCCGGGCGGCGCCCGCTCGGGACCGTACCTCTGAGCCGCTGAGCCGCTGAGCCGCTCCCCGAGCCACGCACCGGTCACGACGACCGGGAGACGCGCCGGACACAACGACCGGACACAACGACCGGACACGACACAACGACCGGACACGACACAACGACCGGACACGCGCCGGACATAACGAAACGACGCCGCGGGCCTCACCTTCCGATGAGGCCCGCGGCGTCGTGTTACGCCGGAAGCGGGGTGAGAGCCGCCCCTACTCCGGGTTGCCGGTGGAGACGGTCAGCTCGATGGTGTCCGTCTTGGGGTTGTACGGCTCGTAGTTCCGGTACGTGTAATTGAGGACGGTGCCCTTGCCCCACAGATTCTCGTCCTGGGGCACCACGCGGTACTTCCAGCCCGCCGCGCGGATGCAATTCTTCACCGAGTCGACGTAGAGGTTCTGGAAGTCGGGCACCGAGTACGTGCCCTTCTCATCGGTGTTCTCGTACGCGTCGGTGCACTTCTTCGTTTCGATGGTCTTGGTCTTGTCGCCCATGCGGAAGCCCGCGGCGGTGTCGGAGGCCGACGGCGACGCCGAATTGCCGCCACCGCCCCCCTTGCTCTCGTCCTTGGAGCCGCCGTCGTCGCCGCTGAGCGCGATGACCAGGATCACGGCGATGACCGCGACCGCCGCGACGACGGCCGAGCCTATGATCACGCGCTTGTTGCCGCTGCCGCCGCCCTTCCCGGACGGCGCCGAGGGCGAGATGTTGTACGGCGGCGGGGTGCTGGGGCCCTGGTACGACGGTGCCGGGGTCTGATAGCCCGCCTGCCCCAGGGGTGTCGTGGACGGGCCGGCCGGGGGCGGCGGGGTGGACGGGCCGAAGGCGCCGAACTGCCCGGGGGTGTGCTGCGGCTGGTACGGCGTCTGGACGCTGCCGGGGCCGGGCACGGGCGTCTGCTGGTCGATCGGCGGGAAGACCGCCGAGCCGACACCGGCGCCGCTGCGCGCCGGGGGGCCGCCGCTGATGATGATGGGGGAGGCGCCGGTCTGCCCGGTACGGGCGACTCGTGCGCATTCGTCGCGCATGGCCTCGGCGGTCGGGAAGCGCTCGTTCGGGTTCTTCTTCAGGGCGCGGGCCACCAGCGCGTCCACCGCCGGGGGAATGGACTGGTTGATCGAGGAGGGCGCGACCGGCTCCTCCTGGACGTGCGCGTACGCGATGGCCAGCGGCGAGTCCGCGTCGAACGGCAGCCGGCCGGTCAGCAGCTCGAAGAGCATGATGCCGACCGAGTACAGGTCGCTGCGGGCGTCCACTCCACGGCCCAGCGCCTGCTCCGGCGAGAGGTACTGCGGAGTGCCGACGACCATGCCGGTCTGGGTCATGGAGGTGACCCCGGACTGCATGGCGCGGGCGATGCCGAAGTCCATGACTTTGACCACATTACGCTTGGTCATCATCACGTTACCTGGCTTGATGTCGCGGTGGACCAGCCCCATCTCATGACTGATCTCCAGCGCCGCCAGTACATCGCTGGTGATCTTCAGGGCCTTTTCGGTCGGCATCGCGCCGTATTGCCGGACATCGCCGTCCAGGACCGAGCGCAGCGGCTGCCCCTCGACGTACTCCATGACGATGTACGGCATCAGGGAGCCGTCGATGGCGTCCTCGCCGGTGTCGAAGACCGAGACGATATTGGTGTGCGTGAGTTTCGCCACCGCCTGGGCCTCGCGGCGGAACCGCTCGCGGAAGGACTGTTCGCGTCCCAGCTCGGTGTGGAGTGTCTTGATCGCGACCTGGCGGTCCAGCACGGTGTCATAGGCCAGGTGAACGGAGGCCATGCCGCCCTCGCCCAGCAGGTCACGCAGCTGATACCGGCCGTTCGCCAGAGAGTGGCCTTGATACCTGCCCGATGCGCCGTACTGGCTCATTTCGTACTTCCCCCTTGGCGCACTCACTACTCTGACGCGCACGTTTCGACGCATTGATCTTGATGTTCTGGATATCGTGGCCAAGTCTGCCCCAGGCCACGGACACGTCAAGCAGCGGTGCCCGTTCCGTGACCGGATGCGCAAGAACTCGTCACGCGATTTGCATCGCTTCACCGTCAACAGGTTTGATGGCCGGTCCATCACCAACCGATACACGGCGCGAAGGCTGTAGCGTGCCTAGCGGGAACCGTACCGCCCGTGGGCGGGGCGATCTCGACCCGACCCCCACCGAGAACGAGACGGCGAGGACCGATGGCACAGACCCAGAGCGCCCAGGGGCCCTCCGATCCTGACGCCAGCGGGTCCGGAATGCCGGATACGCCCGAGGTGTGGGGTAACGGAGGACTTGTCGGCGATGGTCGATATCGGCTTACCAGTCGACTCGGCCGCGGCGGTATGGCGGAGGTGTTCGCCGCCGAGGACCTCCGGCTCGGCCGTACGGTCGCGGTGAAGCTGCTCCGAGCCGATCTGGCCGAGGACCCGGTGTCCAAGGCCCGCTTCACCCGCGAGGCACAGTCCGTGGCCGGGCTGAACCACCACGCCGTGGTGGCGGTCTACGACTCCGGCGAGGACGTCGTCGGCCAGAACACCGTGCCGTACATCGTCATGGAGCTGGTCGAGGGCCGGACCATCCGCGATCTGCTGCTCAACGCCGAGGCGCCGCCGCCGGACCAGGCGCTGATCATCGTCTCCGGGGTGCTGGAGGCGCTCGCCTACAGCCATCAGCACGGCATCGTGCACCGTGACATCAAGCCCGCCAACGTGATCATCACCCACAGCGGCGCGGTCAAGGTCATGGACTTCGGCATCGCCCGCGCCCTGCACGGCGCCCAGTCCACCATGACCCAGACCGGCATGGTCATGGGCACCCCGCAGTACCTCTCGCCGGAGCAGGCCCTCGGCAAGGCCGTGGACCACCGCTCCGACCTCTACGCCACCGGCTGCCTGCTCTACGAGCTGCTGGCGCTGCGCCCGCCGTTCACCGGGGAGACCCCGCTGTCGGTGGTGTACCAGCACGTCCAGGACACCCCGGTGCCCCCGTCGGAGACCTCCGGCACCGTGCCGCCGGAGCTGGACGGCCTGGTCATGCGCTCCCTCGCCAAGGACCCGGACGACCGGTTCCAGAGCGCCGAGGAGATGCGCGGACTGGTCCAGTACGCGCTCCAGATGCTCCACGAGGCCGGTGGCCACACCGGCATGTGGAACACCGGCCCGGTCACCCAGCACCTGGGCGCCGCCACCCCCGCCATGGGCATGCCGGGCATCGGGGCCACCACCGCGCTGCCGCACCCGGGCCACGGCGAGACCTCTCAGCAGCCGATCGTCACAGGACCCGGCGGCGGTGGCGGCGGCTACCACGGCGGTTCCGGCCGCCGTAAGGGCCGCGGCAGGATGTGGCTGATCGCGGTGCTCGCGGTGATCGCGGTCGCGACGGGGGTCGCCTTCGCCCTCCAGATGGGCGACAAGGGCGGCGACAAGCAGCCGAGCAAGCACCAGACGTCGGTCACCCAGGAGAAGACGAAGAAGCCGACCGACAAGCCGAGCGAGGACTCGAGCGACGAGACGGCCCCGAGCGGCAACGGCGACAATTCCGGGGACACGGGCAGCGACTACACCCCGACCGGGGACCCGACGCCGACGTACCAGGACAACCCCACGGACCAGCCGACGGACCAGCCGACGGACCCGGGCACCAACGAGCCGACCGGAGATCCGACCACCCCGGGCGGCGGCGATCCGACCACCACGCCGACGGACCCGGAGACCGACCCGGGCACCACCGATCCCACCGGTGACACGGCGGGCGCCTCGGACGGTGGCGCCGGCACCCCCTGACGGCCGGGGGCGCCCCACGGCGCCCCCGCGCTCCCGTCACCCGCAGAAGGCGTCGCGGACCGCGTCGTACTCCCGGGTCCACCACACCACCAGCGCGGCGGCCGCCGGGAACTGCGGATCGGCGCGCCGGTCCCCGCGCTGGTAGCGCCAGCGCAGCATCCAGAAGTCGTTCAGCCGCTCCCACCACACCCGGTGCACGGCCGCGGCCATCTCGGAGGTCCCGGCCCCCGCCGCGCAGCGGTACGCCCGCGCGTAGGACCGCACCTTGGTGAGCTCCAGGGTGCCGTCGGGCCGTACGAAGAAGATCGCGGCGGCCCGGACCGCCTCCTCGGCGCGCGGCTGCACCCCGAGCCGGTCCCAGTCGACGATGGCGGCCGGTTCCGTGTCGCGGTAGAGCAGGTTCAGCGGGTGGAAGTCGCCGTGCACCCAGCCGGCGACCGGGACGGCGTCCGCTTCCGGGCGGCGGTGGGCGTGCCGCTCCAGCAGCGCCCGCCGCTCGACCAGCCGGTGCTCGGCGAGCTCGTCGAAGGTGTCGCGGTTCCGGCGCTCCCGGATCAGCGTGAGCAGCTCGTCGATGACGTCGAAGGTGTCCTCGGGGTCGGCTGCGGCCTCCACGGGCGGCCTGCGGTCGCCCGTACGGGCCCGCATGACCCGCTCCAGACAGGTGTGGACGAGCCCGAGCAGCCCGCCCAGCCGCCAGCACTGGGGGGCGGTCAGCTCCCCGCCGTCGCGGTGCCGCCCGTCGATCCAGGGGTGTAACGCGTAGCAGCGGCCGCCGATGACGGCGACCGTACGGCCGTCGGCGTCCGGGACCGGCGGGGCGACGGGCACCCCGAGCGCCTCCAGCCGCTGGGTGACGCGGTGCTGGCGGGCGATGGCGGTGCGGTCGCCGTCGAGATGGTGTTTGAGGAAGAACCGGCCGCGGGTGGTGGCGAGGCGGTAGCCCCGGTTGAGCAGCCCCTGGGTGAGCGGTTCGCAGGAGACGGCCTCACCGGCGGTGTCATAGCGGCGGAGCAGGGCGCTCAGGGTTTCCCCGTCGGGAGCGGCCTCGGCGGAGTGTACATGTGAGCGCGGCACCTGCCAGATGTTAGATCACCGGGCATCGTCGTCAGCGTTCGCCGGGATGGGCGGTGCCCTGGGGGCGTGGCCGGTTGACCGGGGCGGGGGCGATGCGTTCTGGCGCCTGCGGCGGGCTGTTCCCCTCCCCGCCCCTTCCCTCAACTGGGGCTCCGCCCCAGACCCCGCTCCTCAAACGCCGGAGGGGCTGGAGGTGGGGCTTCGTCCCAGATCTCGCTGCTCATGCGTCGGAGGGGGAAGGCGGGGCTCCGCCCCAGACCCTGCTCCTGGAGCGCCGGAGGGGCTGGAGGTGGGGCTTCGTCCCAGATCTCGCTGCTCATGCGTCGGAGGGGGAAGGCGGGGCTCCGCCCCAGACCTCGCTCCTGAAGCGCCGGAGGGGTTGGAAGGTGGGGCTTCGCCCCTGGGCCCCGCTGCTCATGCGTCGGAGGGGCTGGAGGCGGGCTCCGCCCCAGACCCCGGGTTCGGGGGCGGGGCTCCTGCCATGCGGCGGAGTCGCGTATCGGTGCCCCCGCCGACGCTAGCGCTAGCGTTTTTGCGCCTGCGTCGCCTGCATCCGGGCGACGTACGCCGCCGCCTGCGACCTGCGCTCCATGCCCAGCTTGGAGAGCAGGCTGGAGACATAGTTCTTGATGGTCTTCTCGGCGAGGTGCAGCCGCTCGCCGATCGCCCGATTGGTGAGCCCCTCCCCGATCAGCAGCAGGATCCGGCGCTCCTGCTCGGTGAGGGCGGCGAGCTGGTCGTCCGGGGCGGCCGTCTGGCCGCGCAGCCGCTCCAGCACCCGGGCGGTGGCCACCGGGTCGAGCAGCGACCGGCCCGCGGCCACGTCCCGGACCGCGGCGAGCAGTTCGTCGCCGCGGATGTCCTTCAGGACGTAGCCGGAGGCGCCCGCGATGATGGCGTCGAAGAGCGCCTCGTCGTCGGCGAAGGAGGTGAGCATCATGCAGCGGACGCTCTCGTACCGGGTGCGGATCTCCCGGCAGACCTCGACCCCGCTGCGGTCGGGCAGCCTGATGTCCAGGACGGCGACGTCCGGGCGGGCGGCCGGGATGCGCGCCAGCGCGTCGGCCGCGGTGCCCGCCTCGCCGACCACCTCCATGTCCGGCTCGCCCGCGAGCAGGTCTCGTACGCCGCGTCGGACGACTTCATGGTCGTCGACCAGGAAAATCCCTATTTTTCCTTCTTCGCGCACGGATCCAGTCTCACACACGAAGTCTTCCCGCGTCGTTGCCCAGCGGGATACCGTGCGCTTGTCCGGCGGCCTGCGGGGCTGTGACCAGTGGAAGTTTCCCCACCCGCGCGATTTACTTGGAAATCCAAGCAAAATTGCAGGTCAGGTGGGGTTTCGCAGACAAGCGACCCACTGGGTAACGTGCCTTGTGCAGGGCCAGCCGCCGGGAACCTGTCACGCCCGGTCATGCTCCGGCGCACCCACCCCGTGCGCCGTGGCGGAACGGGCGAGCCGCAACTGGCCGCCGGCGGATCCCGGAGGCCGGACAGACGGAGGAGCACACGTGACCGTGGAGAGCACTGCCGCGCGCAAGCCGCGCCGCAGCGGAGCCAAGCGCAGCACCACCGCGCGGGACACCAAGAAGCAGCCTGCGGGCCAGACCGAACTCGTACAGCTGCTGACCCCCGAGGGCGAGCGTGTCGAGCACCCCGAGTACGCCATCGACCCCACCCCGGAAGAGCTGCGCGGTCTGTACCGGGACATGGTGCTGACACGGAGGTTCGACGCCGAGGCCACCACCCTGCAGCGCCAGGGCGAACTGGGCCTGTGGGCCTCGCTGCTCGGCCAGGAGGCGGCGCAGATCGGCTCCGGCCGGGCGCTGAACGACGCCGACTATGTCTTCCCCACCTACCGCGAGCACGGAGTGGCGTGGTGCCGGGGGGTCGACCCGACCAATCTGCTGGGGATGTTCCGTGGGGTGAACCACGGCGGCTGGGACCCGAACAGCAACAACTTCCACCTGTACACCATCGTGATCGGCTCGCAGACGCTGCACGCGACCGGCTACGCGATGGGCGTGGCCAAGGACGGCGCGGACGCCGCGGTCCTGGCCTACTTCGGTGACGGCGCCTCCAGCCAGGGCGATGTCGCCGAATCGTTCACCTTCTCCGCGGTCTACAACGCCCCGGTCGTCTTCTTCTGCCAGAACAACCAGTGGGCCATCTCCGAGCCCACCGAGAAGCAGACCCGGGTGCCGCTCTACCAGCGGGCCCAGGGCTTCGGCTTCCCCGGGGTGCGGGTGGACGGCAATGACGTGCTCGCCTGTCTGGCCGTCACCAAGGCCGCGCTGGAGCGGGCGCGCACCGGGCAGGGCCCGATGCTCATCGAGGCGTTCACCTACCGCATGGGCGCCCACACCACCTCCGACGACCCCACGCGCTACCGCTCCCCCGAGGAGCGGGAGCTGTGGGAGACCAAGGACCCGATCCTGCGGCTGCGCACCCTGCTGACCCGCGAGGGCCTGGCCGACGACGCGTACTTCGCCGATCTCGAGCGGGAGAGCGACGCGCTGGCCAAGCGGGTCCGGGACGCCGTACGGGCGATGCCCGACCCCGAGGACATGGCGATGTTCGAGCACGTCTACGCCGATGGGCACGCGCTCGTCGACGAGGAGCGGGGGCAGTTCGCCGAGTACCAGGCTTCGTTCGTCACCGCTGAGGAAGGCATCTGACATGGCCGCCGAGAAGATGTCGCTCTCCAAGGCGATCAACGCGTCCCTGCGCACGGCCCTCGAGACCGACCCCAAGGTTCTGATCATGGGCGAGGACGTCGGCAAGCTCGGTGGCGTCTTCCGCGTCACCGACGGGCTGCAGAAGGACTTCGGCGAGGACCGGGTCATCGACACCCCGCTCGCCGAGTCCGGCATCGTGGGCACCGCGATCGGGCTCGCGCTGCGCGGCTACCGCCCGGTGGTGGAGATCCAGTTCGACGGTTTCGTCTTCCCCGCCTACGACCAGATCGTCACCCAGCTCGCCAAGATGCACGCACGCTCGCTCGGCAAGGTCAAGCTGCCGGTCGTCGTCCGCATTCCGTACGGCGGCGGCATCGGCGCGGTGGAGCACCACAGCGAGTCGCCGGAGGCGCTGTTCGCGCATGTGGCCGGTCTGAAGGTGGTCTCGCCCGCCAACGCCTCCGACGCCTACTGGATGCTGCAGCAGGCCATCGACAGCGATGACCCGGTGATCTACTTCGAGCCCAAGCGCCGCTACCACGACAAGTCCGAGGTCGACACCGCCGCGATCCCCGGGCCGCTGCACGCCGCCCGGGTGGTGCGGCCGGGGGCGGACCTGACGCTCGCGGCCTACGGCCCGATGGTGAAGGTCGCCCTGGACGCCGCCGCGGCCGCCGCCGAGGAGGGCAAGTCGGTCGAGGTCCTGGACCTGCGGTCGATGTCGCCGATCGACTTCGACTCGATCCAGCGTTCCGTGGAGCGGACGGGGCGGCTGGTCGTCGTCCACGAGGCTCCGGTATTCCTGGGCACCGGGGCGGAGATCGCCGCGCGCATCACCGAGAGGTGCTTCTATCACCTCCAGGCCCCGGTGCTGCGGGTCGGCGGCTTCCACTCGCCGTACCCGCCGTCACGGCTCGAGGACGAGTACCTTCCGGGGCTGGACCGGGTGCTCGACGCCGTAGACCGCGCGTTGGCGTACTGAAGGGCTTGAGGAGATCGTGACGATGACCGCAGTCGAACAGCGCTTCCGTGAGTTCAAGATGCCCGATGTGGGCGAGGGGCTGACCGAGGCCGAGATCCTCAAGTGGTTCGTGGCGCCGGGCGACACCGTGACCGACGGTCAGGTGGTGTGCGAGGTCGAGACCGCCAAGGCCGCCGTCGAGCTGCCCATCCCCTTCGACGGCGTGGTGCACGAGCTGCGCTTCGACGAGGGTGCCACCGTGGACGTGGGGACGCCGATCATCTCGGTGGACACCGACCCCGGGGCGGGGGAGGCGGCGCCCCAGGCCGCTCCCGCCGCCGAGGCCCCCGCCGCCGAGCAGCCGGCCGCCGCGGCCGAGCCGGAGCAGAAGGAGGGCCGGCAGGCCAACCTGGTCGGCTACGGGGCGGCCCCGGCCTCCACCAAGCGCCGTCCGCGCAAGCCGCTGCCGGGCGGCCCCCAGCGGTCCGCGCCCGCCCCGTCCGCCGGGGCGCCCGCCCCGTCCGCCGGGGCGCCCGCGCCGCAGGAGCCCGCTCCCGCGCCCGCTCCCGCCCCCGCGCGCCCGGAGGCCGCGCCCGCCCCCGCGCCCGCCCTGAACGGCAGCGGCCGGACCGCGCGGCCGCTGGCCAAGCCCCCGGTCCGCAAGCTGGCCAAGGACCTGGGCATCGACCTGGAGGCGGTCACCCCGAGCGGGGCGGACGGGATCATCACCCGCGAGGACGTCCACGCGGCCGCCGAGGCCGTCCAGGCGGCCCGGGAGACGCCCGTGGCGGCCCCGTCCGCCGCCGTCGCGGCCGCCGAGGGCCGGGAGCGCCGGGTGCCCGTGAAGGGCGTACGGAAGGCCACCGCGCAGGCGATGGTCCACAGCGCCTTCACCGCCCCGCATGTGACCGAGTTCGTGACGGTCGACGTGACCCGCACGATGAAGCTCGTGGCCGACCTCAAGCAGGACCCGGAGCTGTCCGGGCTGCGGGTCAACCCGCTGCTGCTGGTCGCCAAGGCCCTGCTGGTGGCCATCCGGCGCAATCCGGACATCAACGCCACCTGGGACGAGGACAACCAGGAGATCGTCTACAAGGACTACGTCAATCTGGGCATCGCGGCGGCGACCCCGCGCGGGCTGATCGTCCCCAACATCAAGGACGCCGACGCCAAGACCCTGCCCGAACTGGCGTCCGCCCTGGGTGAGCTGGTCACCACCGCCCGTGAGGGCAAGACCACCCCGGCCGCGATGTCCGGCGGCACGATCACCATCACCAACGTCGGCGTCTTCGGCATCGACGCGGGCACCCCGATCATCAACCCCGGGGAGTCCGCGATCCTCGCCTTCGGCGCGGTCAAGCTCCAGCCGTGGGTCCACAAGGGCGAGGTCAAGCCGCGCCAGGTGACCACGCTGGCGCTCTCCTTCGACCACCGGCTGGTCGACGGCGAGCTGGGCTCCAAGGTGCTCGCGGATGTCGCGGCCGTCCTGGAGCGCCCCAAGCGCCTCATCACCTGGGCCTGACGCGGCAGTAGACACCGTCCCCCGTCCGCATCGCGGACGGGGGATGAGTGCGCATGCATCTTGTATCTATGATGTGCGCATCATGAGTCCCGCCGATACGGCCACCAAGCCGCCCCCTGCCGCCGAACGCGTCTACCACCACGTCAAACAAGCCGTCCTCGACCGCCGCTACGAGGGCGGCACACTGCTGAGCGAGGGCGAACTCGCGGAGGCCGTCGGGGTCTCCCGCACCCCCGTCCGGGAGGCGCTGCTGCGCCTGGAGGCCGAGGGGCTGCTCAAGCTCTATCCGAAGAAGGGCGCCCTGGTGCTGCCGGTCTCCTCCCAGGAGATCGCGGACGTGGTCGAGACCCGGCTGCTCGTGGAGCAGCACGCGGTCGCCAAGGTCGTCCCGGCCGGCGGGCAGCTGCTGGCCCGGCTCGAGGAGCTGCTCGAGGAGCAGAGGGCGCACGCGGCGGCCGGGGACCTGGCCGCCTTCGCGGCCGCCGACCGCTGCTTCCACGCGGCGATCGTCCGGGCGGCGGGGAACGCCATCCTGGCGCAGCTGTACGACCAGTTGCGGGACCGCCAGCTGCGGATGGGCGTGGCCACCATGCACGCCGAGCCCGACCGCATCGCCAAGAACATCACCGAGCACACGGAGATCCTCCAGGCGCTGCGCGCCGGGGACGCCGGTTTCGCGTCCGGTCTTGTGCAGCGCCACATCAGCTGGGTGAACAACCTGGCCCGGGGTGAGGTGCGATGACCTCGGCCCAGCTGCCCGGCGATCCACCCGGCGGACGTCGTGCCGTCGCCGTGTGGGGCCTGGGCGTCGCCGTCTACTTCGTCGCCATCACCTATCGCACCAGCCTCGGCGTCGCCGGTATCGACGCCGCCGAGCGCTTCCACATCAACGCCTCCGCGCTGTCGACCTTCTCCATCCTCCAGGTGCTGGTCTATGCCGGGATGCAGATACCGGTCGGGCTCATGGTCGACCGTCTCGGCACCCGTAAGGTGCTCATGCTCGGCGTGGTGCTCTTCACCCTGGGGCAGTTCGGCTTCGCGCTCTCCCACTCGTACGCGATGGCGCTGGGCTCCCGGGCGCTGCTCGGCTGCGGTGACGCGCTGACGTTCATCAGCGTGCTGCGGCTCGGCTCCCGCTGGTTCCCGGCCCGCCGGGGGCCGGTGATCGCCCAGGTCGCCGCGCTCTTCGGCGTGGCGGGCAACCTGGTCTCCACGCTGGTGATCGCTCGGGCGCTGCACGGTGCCGGCTGGACCACGACCTTCGCGGGCAGCGCGCTCGGCGGGGTGGCCGTCTTCGTCCTGGTGCTGTTCTTCCTCAAGGACCACCCGAAGGGCTTCGAGCCCGCGCCCGCCTCCCATATGGGCGCCGACTACGTCCGCCGGCAGATCGCGGACGCCTGGCGCGAGCCCGGCACCCGGCTGGGCCTGTGGGTGCACTTCACCACCCAGTTCCCGGGGATGGTGTTCCTGCTGCTGTGGGGGATGCCGTTCCTGGTCGAGGCCCAGGGGCTGTCCCGGGCGACCGCGGGTCAGCTGCTGACCCTGGTGGTGCTGTCCAACATGGCGGTCGGCCTGGTCTACGGGCAGGTCATCGCCCGGCACCACGCGGCCCGCGCCCCGCTGGCGCTCGGCACGGTCGGCGCCACCGCGCTGCTGTGGGGCACCGTGCTGTTCTGGCCGTCCACCCACGCGCCCATGTGGCTGCTGATCGTCCTGTGCGCGGTGCTCGGCGCCTGCGGGCCCGCGTCGATGATCGGCTTCGACTTCGCCCGGCCCGCCAATCCGCCCGAGCGGACCGGCACCGCCTCGGGAATCGTCAACATGGGCGGCTTCACGGCCTCGATGACCACTCTGCTGGCCGTCGGCGTCCTGCTGGACCTGACCGGCCAGAACTTCCGGATCGCGTTCGCCTCGGTGTTCGTGCTCCAGGCGCTCGGCGTCACCCAGATCCTGCGGCTGCGCGGCCGGGCGCACCGCCGGGAGCGCGAGCGCGTGGTCGCGAGCCGCGTCGAGGCGGTGCACGTACCGGCGTGACGCCGTGGCCCTCCGATCCCCGGAGGGCTACGGCGTGACCGCGAAGTGCCGGAGGATCGCGTCCGCCAGCTGCTGGTCGCCCTCGATCTTCAGCCGCTCCGAGACCGCCTCGGGCCGCACCCGCCCACAGGCCAGCCGGACGTAGGTCTCCCAGTCCAGGGTGAGGGTCACCGTCGGCCCCAGCGAGACGCTGCCGTCGATGGTGCCCCGGCCGTCCGCGTCCACCCGGACCGTCCGCATGAACTCCATCGGGCCGTGCACATCGAAGACGACGGCCGACTGGGGCGCCGCGCCCGCGTCCTTGGCGACCACCTTCGGCAGCCCCGCCAGCAGCAGATCACGGGTGATCGTGGCGCCCGGCGAGTCGAGGTTGCCCGGCTTGTTCAGCGCCCGGCGCAGATCCTGTTCGTGCACCCAGATGTCGAAGGCCCGCCGCGTGAGGGCCTCCTCCAGCGCCACCTCGGTGCCGCCGGGCCAGCGCACCTTGGCGTCCGGCTGGCGCTTCTCGTTCCGCAGCTGGCGGGCCCGCCGGATGACGGTGTACTCCAGCTCGGAGGTCATCTCGGGCGCGGTGTGGCAGCGCCGCACATCGACCTGGACCTCCATGTACCGCGACAGCTCGTTGGTGACGTGGTAGAGGTCGCGCGGCAGGGTGTGGATGGGGCGGGGGTCGCCGAGCATCTCGCATTCGAGTCCGATCACATGCGAGACGACGTCACGGACCGACCATCCCGGGCACTCGGTGGCGCGGTTCCACTCGCTCTCCGCTAGCGGGTTGACCAACTCCGTTATCGCGTCGATGGAGTGGGTCCAGGCGTCGATGGAGGTCTGAAGGCTGGGATGGACGGTCACGGGACCCCTCGGGCGGTTGGTGCGCGGGCTGGGTGCTGGTGTGTGCGTTCAAGTTACGCTGCCCACGAGCGCACGGGCAGTGCTTTCCGGTCTGATCGTAGGCCCGGATCGGCGGCTGACGGCCTGCCCGCGATGGTAGTGTGCGCCCGCCCCGGCCTCATCTCCGGAGGTACCCGTACGCATCGGTGGAAAGCCGCCGGGGGGCGGGGGGAATGGCACGGCCGGGACTGCTGTTTCATGGGGATATGGCTTCACATGCACGCGTCCGCGCCCCCGAGCTGATTGGCCGGGGCGGCTGGCTCAACACCGGCGGTACCGACCTCACCCTCACCGACCTGCGAGGACGCATTGTCATCCTCGACTTCTGGACGTTCTGCTGTGTGAACTGCCTACATGTCCTGGACGAGCTGCGCGAACTGGAGGAGAAGCACCGCGACACCGTGGTGATCGTCGGGGTGCACTCGCCGAAGTTCGTCCACGAGGCCGAGCACCAGGCGGTCGTGGACGCGGTCGAGCGGTACGAGGTGCACCACCCGGTCCTCGACGACCCCGAGCTGGCCACCTGGAAGCAGTACGCGGTACGGGCCTGGCCCACCCTCGTCGTCATCGACCCCGAGGGCTATGTGGTCGCCCAGCACGCGGGAGAGGGCCACGCCCACGCCCTGGAGACCCTCGTGGCGCAGCTGGAGGCCGAGCACGCCGCCAAGGGCACCCTGCGGCGCGGCGACGGCCCGTACGCCCACCCGTCGCCCGACCACCACCCCTCAACGAGCTTCGCCCCCCTCTTGATGGAGCCGGTCCCCACCGAGCTGCGCTTCCCCGGTAAGGCGCTGCTGCTGCCCGGCGGCACCTTCCTCGTCTCGGACACCACCCGCCATCAGCTGGTGGAGCTCGCGGCGGACGGCGAGAGCGTGGTGCGGCGGATCGGCGCGGGCGAACGCGGCCTTACCGATGGCACGGGCCTTACCGATGGCACGAGCGAGCGGGCGCGGTTCAGCGAGCCCCAGGGGCTCGCCCTGCTCCCCGACGGCACCGTGGCCGTCGCCGACACCGTGAACCACGCGCTGCGCCGCTTCGACCCGGCCACCGGTGAGGTCACCACGCTCGCCGGGACCGGCCGCCAGTGGTGGCAGGGGTCGCCCACCGAGGGGCCCGCCCGCGAGGTCGACCTGTCCTCCCCCTGGGACGTGGCCTGGTTCGCCGGCCGGCTGTGGATCGCCATGGCGGGCGTCCACCAGCTGTGGACGTACGACCCGGAGGCCGGGACCGTACGGGCCGCCGCCGGGACCACCAACGAGGGACTGGTCGACGGCCCGGCCGAGGAGGCGTGGTTCGCCCAGCCCTCCGGGCTCGCCGCGACCGGGGACCGGCTGTGGATCGCGGACTCCGAGACATCGGCGGTGCGCTACCTCGAGCGTGACGGTAAGGACTTCACGGTCCGTACGGCCGTCGGCACCGGGCTCTTCGACTTCGGCCACCGCGACGGCGCCGCCGCTTCTGCGCTGCTCCAGCATCCGCTGGGCGTCACCGCGCTCCCCGACGGCTCGGTGGCGATCTCGGACACCTACAACCACGCGCTGCGCCGCTACGACCCGGCCACCGGCGAGGTCACCACGCTCGCCACGGATCTGCGCGAGCCCTCCGGCGCGGTCCTGGCCGACGGGGACATCGTCGTGGTGGAGTCCGCCCGGCACCGGCTGACCCGGCTGCGGCTGCCCGAGGAGGCCGTGAGGGTCGAGGCGGTGGCCCACCGCACCCAGCGCGCGGCGACCGACATCGCCCCGGGGAGGCTCCGTCTTGACGTGGTCTTCCAGGCGCCCGAGGGGCAGAAGCTGGACACCCGCTACGGCCCCTCCACCCGGCTGCTGGTCAGCTCGACCCCGCCGGAGCTGCTGGCCGGGGGCGACGGCGCGGGGACGGATCTGAGCCGTGAGCTCGCCCTCGCGGAGGGCGTGACCGAGGGCGTGCTGCACGTCTCCGCCATGGCCGCCTCCTGTGACGACGACCCTGCCAACGAGTACCCGGCCTGCCATGTGCACCAGCAGGACTGGGGCGTTCCGGTGCGGATCACCGAGGGCGGCGCGAACCGGCTGCCGCTGGTGCTCGCCGGGATGGACGACTGACTCGGCCGCCTCCGGGACTTCCTCGGTCCACAACCGGCGCTAACTCCAGGGCTGCCGGCGCAGGGCGGCGCGGACCAGGCCGAGCATCCTGGACTGCTCGCCCAGCGCCTTGGCCCGCCCGCTGGTCTCGTGGCCGCCGCTGTACCAGTCGACGACCACGTTCCCGCCGGCCGCGCGCAGCGCCTCCTCATAGCGGCGCACCTGCTTGGGCGCGGTGCGGGTGTCGTGCGTCCCCTGGTTGATCCAGACCGGCGCGACGACATCGGCCACATAGGTGATCGGCGACGCGCGCACGAAGCGTTCCAGGCCGTCCTCCGGCCGTGCGCCGAAGAACGACGCCCAGGCCGCCCGCAGCGCCGGGTTCATGTCCTCGTACCCCGCCAGCCAGTCGGCCATGGGCACGTGCGCCAGTGCCCCGGCGAACAGTCCGGGCAGCCGCCCGACCGACAGCAGCGACAGGAAACCGCCGTACGAGGCACCGGTGACGAAGACCTTGTCCGGATCGGCGACGCCCTCCGCGACCAGCCAGCCGACCGCCGCCTCGATGTCCTCCAGCTCCCGGTCGCCGATCGCCGGCATGAACCCCTCGCGGAAGCGCCGCCCGAAGGTGACCGAACCCCGGTAGTTCAGCGAGGCGTAGGCCACGCCTTCGTCCAGCCAGGCCTGGGCGGCGGGGTCGTACCGGTCGACCGTCACCAGGTTGGGGCCGCCGTGCAGATGCAGGACGAGCGGGACGGGCCCCTGGGCGCGGCGCGGCCGGGCCCACCAGAGCTGGACGTGTGTCCCGTCCGCCGAGCGGACCTGGTTCGACTCGCACCGGACGCCGTCCAGGTCCGGCTCCGGGAAGAGCCGGGGGACGGGTGCGGCGTCCTGGCCGTCGCCGTGCAGGACGCGCAGGGGCGAGTCGAAGCGCTGTCGCAGCAGCCGCACGGTGCGTCCGGGGCCGTAGTGCGAGGCCCACTGGTGGCAGAGCGCGTCCGCCACGTCCGGCTCGAAGTACGCCCCCGGCGGATGGTCGAGCGGCCGGAGCGCGCCCGACTCCAGGTCGGCCTCCATGACCCGGTGGATCCCGCCGTCCACATGGACGGCCAGGATCCGCGTGGCGTCCTCGGACCAGTCGAGCGGGACCAGGTCACCTCGTATATGCGGTGCCTCGATGTCGACGCGGGTGCCGCGCTTCGGATGCCAGACACAGGGACGGGCGAACCCGGTGCGCTCGGTGGCGACCAGTACCCGGCCGTCGCCCGGGACGGGGGAGAACCGCACGCCGCGCACGGGTGCCTCGGGCCCGTCGGTGAGGCGGTCGAGGACCTCGCCCGTGGCGGTGTCGACCACGGTGACGGCGAACCTGCGGACGCCCGGATTGTGGTCGGTGGTGTCCAGGCAGGCGAGGGCGCCGTCGGTGGAGATCAGCCCGTTCCACGCCTCGTGCGGCGACCGGAACAGCATCTCGGGGGCCGCGGGGCCGGCGGTGTCCAGCAGCCACAGGGCGAAGCCGTCCTCGGCCGCGCAGGTGATCACGGCACGGTCCGCCCGCCCCGCCACGTCGATACCGCGCAGGGTGTACGGCGGCAGGTCCGGCGTCAGATCACGGCCGGCGCCGCCGTCGAGTCGGGTGGCGTACACATGGCCGACCTCGGAGCCGTTGTCGTCGTGCAGGCTCAGGATCTGCTCGCCGTCGGAGGAGAGGACCGCCTGCGCGAGGTCGCCCGAGGTCAGTTGGCTCAGCGGCGCGACCGTGCCGCGCTCGGCGTCCCACAGTGACAGCCGGGGACCGTCGTCGCTCTCCACGACGATCAGCGATCGGTCGCCGGGTCCGCGCCCGCGCCGGACCGCGAGGGGCCGTTCGGCGGTGAAGAACCGTTGCCAGTCGTTGGTCATGGTGCGGTGACCTCCTTGGGTTCGCCCTGGGGCGCCGGGGGTGGGGCATCGGGGAAGTGGCAGGCGGCGAGGTGCCCTTCGCCCTGCTCGGCGAGGACGGGCGCGGTCTCGGCGCACACGTCCCGTGCCTTCCAGCAGCGGGTGCGGAACCGGCAGCCGGACGGTGGGGCCAGCGGACTGGGCAGATCGCCGTCCAGGACGATCCGCCGACGGGCCCGCTGGACGCGCGGATCGGGGATGGGCACGGCCGACAGCAGAGCCTGGGTGTAGGGGTGGCGCGGCTGGGTGAACAGGGTGTCCACGGGCCCCTGTTCGACGATCCGCCCGAGGTACATGACCGCGACCTCGTCGCTGATCTGCCGCACCACCGACAGGTCGTGGGCGACGAACAGATAGGTGAGGCCCAGCTCCTGCTGGAGGTCCTCCAGCAGGTTGATCACTCCGGCCTGCACACTGACGTCCAGCGCGCTGACGGGTTCGTCGAGGACGAGTACCTCCGGTTCGACCGCGAGCGCGCGGGCGATGCCGATGCGCTGTCGCTGGCCGCCGGAGAACTGGTGCGGATGGCGGTGGACGTGGGCGGGGTCCAGGCCGACCAGCTCCAGCAGTTCCCGCACCCGTTCGTTCTCCCGGCCCCGGTGCAGGCCGTGGATCCGCAGCGGCTCGGCGAGCGCCGCGTGCACGGTGAGCCGCGGGTTGAGGGAGGCGTACGGGTCCTGGAACACGAACTGGATCCGACGGCGTACGGCCGCCAGTTCCCGTCGTCCGGCCGCCGTCACATCCGTGTCGAACAGCATGATCCGGCCGGCGGCCGGGTCGGTCAGCCGGACCAGGCAGCGGCCCAGGGTGCTCTTGCCGCAGCCGGTCTCCCCGACCAGGCCCAGGGTGGTGCCGCGCGGGATGACGAGGTCGACCCCGGAGACGGCACGCACGGTCTGTGCGCGCCGGCCGGTGGTGTACTCGGCCACCAGCCCCTCGACGGTCAGTGCCGGTGCCGTCATGGCGTCACGCTCGCGATCTCGCGCGCCCGCAGACAGGCCGTGATGTGGCCGTCCCCGACCGGGACCGGCCGGGGGCTCTCGGCGCACTGGTCCTCGGCGTGCGGGCAGCGGTTCCGGAAGGGGCAGCCCGTGGGCCGGTTGGTGGGGGAAGGAGGCTGGCCCGCGATCTGGGCGAGCCGGCGGGTGCCGCGGTCGATCCTCGGCAGCGCGGCGAGCAGGCCGCGCGTGTAGGGGTGGGCCGGCTGGTAGAAGAGGGGCTCCACCGGGGCCTCCTCCATCTTCTGCCCGCAGTACAGGACCAGGACCCGGTCGGCGAGGCCGGCCACCACGCCCAGGTCGTGGGTGATCAGCAGGATCGCGGACTTCGTACGGTCCTGGACGCGCGCCAGCACGTCGAGGACCTGGGCCTGCACGGTCACGTCGAGCGCGGTGGTCGGCTCGTCGGCGATGAGGACGTCCGGTTCGTTGGCGATACCGGTTGCGATCATGACCCGCTGGCGCATGCCGCCCGACAACTCGTGCGGGTACTGGCCGGCCCGGGTCCGGGGGTCGGGGATGCCGACCAGGTCGAGCAGTTCGACGGCCCGTTCCCGCAGCTCGGCCCGGGAGACGGACGGGTCGTGCACGCTCACCGCCTCGGCGAGTTGGGCGCCCACGGTCATCATGGGGTTGAGCGCGGCCAGCGCGTCCTGGAAGACCATGGCGATGCGCCGGCCGCGTACGGCACGCATCTCCCGGTCGGGCAGGTCCAGCAGTTCCTGGCCGCGGAACCGCACCGAGCCCTCGGCCACGGCGTTGCGCGGCAGCAGCCCCATCACCGCCAGCGAGGCGGCGCTCTTCCCGGAGCCCGACTCGCCGACGATGGACAGCGTCTCCCCGGCGCGCAGGTCGAACGAGAGCCGGTCGAGGGCGGTCACGGGACCGGCGTCGGAGCGGTAGGTGACGCAGAGGTCGCGGACCGACAGCAGCGGGGCCGCCGCCCCGCCGGTCTCTTCGGTGGCGGATTTCATCGCTGCCTGCCTCGGGGGTCGAGCGCGTCGCGCAGCCCGTCGCCGAGGAAGTTCACGGCGAGCACGGTGACGAGGATCGCCAGGCCGGGGACGTACAGGAGATAGGACTGTGAGGTACCGATCAGCCCGGCGGCCTGGGTGAGCATGTTGCCCCAGCTCGACTTGGGCGGCTGGACGCCGTAGCCGAGGAAGCTGACGGTGGATTCGAGGATGATCGCCATGGCCACGGACAGGGACACGTTGACCACGATCAGGCCCGTCAGATTGGGCAGCAGATGCCGTACGACGATCCTGGGGCCGGAGGCGCCGATGACGCGGGCCGCCTCCACGAACTCCTGGTGGCGGAGCTGGATCACCCGGGACCTGACGACCCGGGCGATCAGGGTCCAGCCCAGGCCGCTGAGCACCACGACGATGGTCAGCGGTGAGGGACCGAGACCTTGCAGGGACACCGCCAGCACGGCGACCGGGGGCACGATCAGGAACAGGTCGGCCACGCGCATGATCACTTCGTCGGGCCAGCCGCCGAGATACCCGGCCACCGCGCCGGCCGCCGTCCCCACCAGGGTCGCCAGCAGGGCGACGCCCAGGCCGATCGCCAGCGAGAGCTGGCCGGCGTAGAACATCTCGCTGAGGTAGTCGCGGCCGATGGAGTCCGTGCCCAGCCAGTGGGTGCCGGACGGCGGCTGCGAGGCCTCCAGGAGGTTCTGCGCGTTGCGCGGGTAGGGCGCGATCCAGGCGGCGCCGAAGCAGCAGACCGCCAGCAGGACCAGCACGATCAGCGAGGCGACCGCGAGCCGGTGGCGCAGGAAGCGGGACAGCACGACCCGGGAGATCCGCGGGTCGCCGGGCGCGGTGGGCGGTACGGACACGGGCGGCGGGGGCGCCGGGAGGGCGGTGGGCTGGGTCATCGGAGGGCCACCCGGGGATCGAGGAGGGCGTAGGACAGGTCGGCGAGCAGGTTGAAGAGGATGACGGCGACGGCCACGACGAACATCCAGGGCAACAGGACGAAGACGTCTCCGGTCTCCAGGGAGGCGAGGAACAGCTTGCCCATGCCGGGGATCGAGTAGATCTGCTCGGTCACCACGAGCCCGCCGACCAGGGCGGCCGTGTCCATGGCGACGACGGTGACGAACGGCGCGAGCGCGTTGCGCAGGGCGTGCCGCAGCAGGATGCGGCGGCGGGGGACGCCCTTGGCCCGTGCGGTGCGCACATAGTCGCTGGACAGCGCCTCCAGGAGGGTGGCCCGGCCGAACCGGGACCAGGAGGCGACGAGTCCGACGGTCAGCGTGACCACCGGCAGGACCAGATGGCGCAGGTAGTCCAGATCGAATCCGCCGTGGCCGACGGAGTGGAGCCCCACGAAGTACAGCGGGGGATCCGCGAGACCGAACTGCTGCTTGGGCCATACGGCCAGCACCTGGATGAGGACCAGACCGAACCAGAAGGCCGGCATGGCGACGCCGAGATAGGACAGGCCCGTCAGGACGTGGTCGCCCGCGGAGTACTGGCGGGCCGCCGAGTACAGCCCGATCGCCAGCGCCAGGACGACGGCGAGGGCCACTCCCCACAGGACGAGCTGGAGCGTGGTGCCGAGGGCGTCGCCGACCATCGGCAGCACGGTTCCGCCGGTACGCGTGCTCGTGCCCCAGTCGCCCTGGACGAAGCCCTTGACCCACAGCAGGTACTGCTCGGGCAGGCTCCGGTCGAGCCCGAGGCGGACCGTCTCCCGGCGCAGCCCGGTGGGGTCGACCGACTGCCGCAGTTTCGCCAGCGGGTCGAATGTCGCCCGCACCGCCCAGAACAGGATGAACGAGGCGACACAGACCACGGGCACGGAGGCGAGCAGGCGGCGCAGGGCGTATCTGGTCATGGCAGGCCCCTTCGGGGTGAGTGGACCGGTGTCACTTCGCCAGGCCCCAGTCCTCGAGGTTCCACCAGGGGCCCTCCACGGGGTTGATCGAGAGTGGTCCGCCGACGCGCTTGCCGGTGACCAGGACGTTCGGCACGGCGGCCAGCGGCAGCGAGGGGACGCTGTCGGCGATGAGCTTCTCCGCCCTGTGCGACGCCTCGATCCGGGCGGTGTCGTCCAGTTCGGTGTCCACCCGCTCCAGGAC
Source organism: Streptomyces rugosispiralis (assembly GCF_024505145.1). Taxonomy (GTDB): domain Bacteria; phylum Actinomycetota; class Actinomycetes; order Streptomycetales; family Streptomycetaceae; genus Streptomyces; species Streptomyces rugosispiralis. The sequence goes on from NZ_JANIAA010000061.1 coordinate 25,009, forward strand.
CGGGTCCAGGCCCGGGACGCGGATGCGCATGAAGTTGATGCCCGACTGGTGGTTGGCGGCGCTCGGGATGGCCGTGCCGCTGAAGGTGGCGGACAGGGTCGGGTTGGGGAAGGAGTCGGTGAGGTTCCACAGACCGAGCTGGAAGTCACCGGCGGGGGCGATCCTGCCGAAGATGTTCGCGGGCGTGGAGTTCTTGATCGTCATCCGGAACCCGGCCTTGGCGAGCTGGGACTGCAGGATCTGCTCGGTCAGTTCACGGCTCTGGTTGCCGGCCAGGGAGGTGACCGTGAACGCGGCCTTCTTGCCGTTCTTCGTCCAGAACCCGCTCCCGTCCTTCGTCCACCCGTCCGCCTTCATCAGCCGCTCCGCCTTGGCGGCGTCGGGCTGGTAGCCGGAGAAGTCGGTGGACGCGTAGCGGGAGAGCAGCGGCGACTGGAAGCTCTGCGCCGGAGCGGTGACGCCGTACGAGCCGAACAGGCGCTTGACGATGGCCTCGCGGTCGACCGAGTAGGCGAATGCCTTGCGCACGGCGGACGAGTCGAAGGGGAACTTCGCGTTGTTGAGCCACAGCGCCTGGAGGTTGCCGGTCTGCGACTGCACCTGCATCCGGGCCGCGCCGCCCAGCGCCTTGATCTGGTCCGCCGTGGTGAGCTGCGGGGTCGGGTACAGGGCGTCGAAGGTTCCGCCGGAGAAGGCCTGGATGGCCGCCGAGGTGTCCGAGGCGAACTGGAAGGTGACCTTGTCCAGATGGGGTTTGGGGCCCCAGTAACGGTCGTTGGGGACGAGGGTGACGGAGACGCCCTTCTTCCAGGACGCGATCTTCCAGGGCCCGCCGCTGAAGCTGTAGCCGTCCTTCATGACGGCGCCGCGGTCCTTGCCCCGGAGGAGGTGGGAGGGCAGCACCCCGTAGCCGGCGCCGAAGAGCTGCTTCCAGTTGCCGTACGGAGACCTGAGCGTGACGACGGCGGTGGTGCTGTCGGGGGTGGCGATCGACGTGATGCGGTCGTAGCCGCTCTTGTCGAAGATCGCCTTGCTGTCGCGGACCTGGAGGGCGGTGTACTTCAGATCGGCCGAGGTGATCGGCTTCCCGTCCGACCAGACGGCCTTCGGGTTCAGCCGGTAGGTGATCCGCTGCTGCTTCCCGACCAGTTTCGTCGTCGGTTCGTATGCCATGAGGTTCGAGGGGACCGGTGTCCAGTTCTTGCCCTTGAGGCGGACGTCGAAGACCTGCGGGATGGTCTGGGCCTGCATCAGGTAGGTGCCCCAGACGGAGGCGCCGCAGGTGCCGATCCAGTCGGCGCAGTCGGGTTCCTGTTCGGCGCCTATGACGAGGCTGCCACCGCGTCTGACCGGGACGTCCGTGCCGGTGTCCGACAGTGGTGCGGCGGCCCCCGAAGTGCACGCGGTGGCGGTCAGCGCCAGGGCCGCGAGGAGGGCGCCGGCTGTCGGGAATCTGGCCGGGAACCGGCTCTGGACGGTCGCTGTGAGCGGTTGAGGCATGGCTGGAAACCTTCCGTGGCGAAGCCGTGGGCTCATCGTAGGGAGCCGTCCAGGACTTAGCAATGGAGATAGGCTAGTAACTATGCGTTCGCATTGCCCAGGCGTGTGGATCACGTTTCGGGGCGAGCGATAGGGTCGCGACGGCGTCCCGGAGGACGAGGGAAGGGAAGCGCATGGGTGAGGCGCGTACGGGCGGCGGCAAGGGTGCCGCGGCGGGCGGGGGCCGGCGGCGGCTGGCGCGGGACACGCTCAGCAGACGCGTCATCCTGGACGCGGCGGAGAAGGTCGCCTCCCGGGACGGTCTGGAGGCGTTCACCTTCCAGGCCCTCGCCAAGGAACTCCACGCCCATCCGACCTCGCTCTACCGGCACTTCCGGGACAAGGACGAGCTGATCCTGGAGCTCATCGACGACCTGCGGGCGCGCTCCTACGGCGGACAGCTCCAGGCCACCGACTCCTGGCGCGACGACCTGCGCACCCAGGCCCGGTACATCCACGAGCACTATCTGCGCTATCCCGTGTTCGCCTGGCAGATGGCGGCCCGTACGACCCGCAGACCGACCGAGTTCGCCAATGTGGAGTTCGCCCTCGACTGCCTGCACCGCGCGGGCCTCGACGACGACGAGGCGGTGATGTTCGTACGTGTCTTCGGGAACGTCATCCGCTCGCTGTCCGCCATGGAGGCCGGACTCCACGCGCTCGACCCCGACTCCCGCGACCGGGACACCCTGGCCTGGGAACTCGAGTACCGCCGCCTCCCGGCGGACACCTACCCGCGGCTCGCGGGCCTGACGGCGCCGCTGACGGCGATCGGCGATCCCAAGATCTTCGACCACGCGATCGACATGCTGCTGGACTCGGTGGAGGCCAGAGTGCGGGAGAAGGCGGCGGAGGGGTAGCCGGCCGGAAGGGACCGGCGGTTCGCGCGATCAAGGCGCACGGTCGGCGAGGAGGCCGGCGATCAGGGCCGTACGGTCCCCGACGGAGGCCAGGTCCACCCACTCGTGCCGGGCGTGCGCGCCGCCGCCGTCCGGGCCGAGGCCGTCCAGGGTGGGCACGCCCAGGCTCGCGGTGATGTTGCCGTCCGAGCCGCCGCCGACGCTGGTCTCCGTGACCGGGGCGAGCCCCAGCCGCTCGGCGGCCGCGCGGGCCGAGAGCAGCAGGTCGACGGACATCCCGCGTTCCAGCGGACCGCGGTTGACACTGCCCTGGAAGGCGAGTTCGGCGCCGGGTTCCCGGGGACGCAGCGCCCGTAGCGCCCGTTCCACCCGTTCCAGTTCAGCCCGTTCCCAGGCCCGGACGTCCACGTCCACGAACGCCTGCTCGGGGACGGTGTTGGTGGTGGTGCCGGCGCCGCCCACCGTGGGGGTGACGGTGGTTCCTCTGTCGCGGTCGGCGAGATCGCTGATCGTCAGCACCTGGTGGGCCAGTTCGACCAGCGCGTTGACGCCCTTGTGCGGTTCCAGCCCGGCGTGCGCGGCTCGGCCACGCACATCGAGCCGGTACTGTGCCACGCCCTTGCGCGCGGTCTTGAGCGCGCCTCCCTCGCTGGGCTCCAGCACCAGGACCGCCCCGCACGCCGCCGCGGCCTTCTCGACGAGGGCGCGGGACGTGGCCGAGCCCCGCTCCTCGTCCCCGGAGACGACCATGCTCACGTGGGAGACGTCCCCGGCCGCCCCGAGCGCCTCGAAGGCGAGCGCGAGGCCCGCCTTCATGTCGAAGACGCCGGGACCGGTCGCCCGCGACCCCGTCACCGTGAACGGGTTCTCCGCCAGGGTGCCCAGTGGCCACACGGTGTCCGCGTGCCCGAGCAGCAGCACCCGGCCGCTCCTCGGTACGGCGGGGTCGGCGCCGGGCCAGTGCAGATGCGGCACCCCGTCGCGGACGACCCGCCGGGGGCGGCCCAGCGAACTCCCCGCCCAGGCTTCGAGCAGGTCGTAGACGTCGTTCAGCCCTCGGGTCCATCCCGACGGCGTCTCGATGCCCACCAGTTGCCCCAGTCGCCGGGTGAATCGCTCGGGGGCCGTGGAGCCGGAACTGAAGGACAAGGGAGCTCCTTGTGAATCGATGACGGTCCCGTCGGCACCGGGCCGACGGGATTCCGGGACCATCACCATGCTCCTAGTCTAGGAGATAGTCAATCTCCGTTGCTATACGGGAGCCGCGCCATGACACATGACGAGACGGCCCCCGCCGAAGCGGGGGCCGTCCGGGGCAGGTAGCCGGGGGGAGGCGGCTACCTGTCCGGCTGGGTGGCTCGGGGTCGAGCGGTCACCGGAGCGGAAGGGCGGGGGCGGTCACCGGATGAGGCCGGTGACCGGATGGGCGGTCACCAGATCAGGGCGTCGGAGGCGTCGCTCTGCCAGTAGCCGACCTCCGCCCCGCGGCCGACCTCCACCGAGTCGCCCGGGAGGTCGACGGTGCGGCGGTAGTCGGCGCCGGGGAGGGAGACGGTCAGCCCGGTGGCCTTACGGCCGTCGGCCGGGCCGTCCGCCGCGGAGGTGGTCAGTCCCGCGTAGCCGCTCTCGCCCGGGGCCAGCGTGACGACCGACTGGGGCCGGGTGTCCGCGGCCTCCGGCAGGGCCGGGTCCGCGTCGTCGAACCGCACCGCCGGGAAGCCGGTGAGACGGCAGGCCGCGCCGGACTGGTTGGTGATCTCCAGCAGGAGGTGATTGGCCGGGCGGGGGACGGAGGTGACGCGCACCGACATCGTGTCGAGGCGGCAGGCCCCGGCCGTCCCCTCGGCGGCGCTGTCGGCCCGCAGACCGCCCTGGGCCCCGGCGTCGGCCCCGCCGCCCGTCGGCGTGTCCCGCCCGGCGCGCCGGGCGCCGTCCTGGAGGCCGTCCTCATGGGCGGCCGGGACGGCCGGGGCGACGCTCTCCGCCGCGCCGGCCGTCCGCACGCCCGACGCGTCGGCGGTGCCGCACGCCGCGAGGGTGATGCCCGCGGCGACGACCGTCAGTCCGGCAGCGACCGAGCGCAGGGTGCCGGCGCGGTGGGCGAGGCGAGCGGTGGTGAGCGGCATGGCGGGTCTCCCCTCAGCGGGCGTTAGGGCGTTCTCCGGTACGGCTCAAGCCTGTCCGGACCGGCTGCCGTTCGGCTGGTGAACGGCTGCCGCCCGCTAACGCCTCGCTAACGCCCCGCTGTTCGCCGCCGCTCAGCCCCCTTGTGACGGCCCGCCAGGGGATCCGCCAGGCGCTCCGCCAGGGGGTCCCCCGGCGGCTCCGCCGGGCGCCTCGCCCGGGGCGTCGCGGTCGCTGCCGTCGCCCTGGGCGAAGAGCTTCACCAGATCGCTCATCACGTAACGGTTGGTGGCCTCCTCGTCCAGCAGGTGCATCTCCGCCAGCCGCTCCAGGGAGTCCTGGATCAGCTCGGGGTCCGCGCCCGACAGCGCGGCCGCCTCCGCGGTGTTGACTTCCCGCGCGAAACCGGCGCCCAGGGCCCGCAGCAGCTGTGCGTCGTCCGCCGAGAGCCGGGCCACCGAGTTGCGCAGCGCGGCGGCCACTCCGGTGTCCTCCGCCGACAGCAGCGCGAGCCGGCGGCGCTCGTCGCGCAGCGCGGTCGCCAGCCGGGCCAGCCGCCAGCGGGGCCGGGCCATCAGCTGGGCGGAGGCGGCGCGCAGCGCCAGCGGCAGCCCGTCGCACAGCGCCACCAGCTCCCGCGCGGCCTCCGGGTCCTCGGCGACCCGGGCGGGCCCCAGCAGCGCGCCCAGCAGGCCCACCCCGTCCTCGGGGCCGAGGGCGTGCAGCCGCACCGGGCGGGCGGCGTCGGTGGCGATCAGCCCGTCCAGCCTGCTGCGGCTGGTGACCAGCGTGGCGCAGTGGGGGCCGCCGGGCAGCAGCGGACGCACCTGGGCGGAGCTGCCCGCGTTGTCCAGCACCACCAGCAGCCTGCGGCGGGCGGCCAGCGAGCGGTACAGCGCGGCCGCGGCCTCGGGCGAGGTGGGGATCTGCTCGGCCGGGGTGCCGAGCGCCAGCAGGAACTCGCGCAGCACCTCGGCGGGCAGCACCGCCTCGCCGCCGCTGAAGCCGCGCAGATCCGCGAAGAGCCGTCCGTCGGGGAAGGCGGCGGCGTGGGCATGGCCCCAGTGGACCGCAAGACCGGTCTTGCCGACCCCGGCGGGCCCGGTGAGCAGCCCGATGCCGCCCGCCTGGGGGTAGCCGCCGGAGCCGTCCGCGGCACCGCCCTGGGCCGGTTCCGCGGTGCCCAGGGTCAGCCGGGTCAGCTCGGCCAGCTCCGCGACCCGGCCGTGGAAGCCCGCCGGGGGCCGGGGGAGCAGCTCGGGCACGGGCGCCGAGGCGGCCGCGGACAGCGGATGGTGCGGGGTGGCCGCCGCCGGTTGCGCGCCCGGCTGTCCCGAGGCGCCCGGCTGCTGCCCGGCGGCCTCGGCGCCGCCCCGCGGCCCGTCCGCCGCGGGGGCGGCCCGCAGGATCTCCTGGTACGCGGCGCTCAGCCGCTGGCCCGGGTCGACCCCCAGGTCGTCGTCGAGCAACTGCCGGGTGCGGTGGAACCAGGCGATCGCGTCGGACTGCCGCCCGGAGCGGTACAGCGCCAGCATCAGGGCGGCGATCAGCCCCTCGCGCAGCGGATTGGCGACGGCGGCGGGGTGCAGGGCGCGCACCGCCTGCTCGTACTCGCCCAGGCCCTCGTGGGCCCGCGCCAGGGCCTCCACGGCGCTCAGCCGCCGCTCCTCCAGGGCGTGCGCGGCCGCCGCGAACGGCGGGCTGGCCACGGTCCCGGTGAGCGCCGGGCCGCGCCACAGGCCGAGCGCCTGCCGGAGCAGCTGGACGGCCTCGCCGGGGGCGGACTCCGGGCTGGCCTGGGCGGTCAGCTGGTCGAAGCGCTGGGTGTCGATCAGGGATTCGGGGATGCGCAGCAGATAGGCGGAGCTGTGGGTGGCCAGCTCGACGCCGTGGTCCTCGGCGCCGCCCTCGGCCAGGGCCGCGCGGAGCCGGGAGACATGGCCCTGGATGACGGTCCGGGCGTGGGCGGGCGGCTCGTCCTCCCACAGGCTGGATATCAACTGCTCCACGGACACCGTCGCGTTGGGCCGCAGCAGCAGCATCGCCAGCACGCTGCGGCGTTTGGCGGGCCCCAACGGAAGCTCGACGGGTGCTGCTTGCGGGCCCGCGGTGACGGTCACCGGACCCAGCAGGGAGAAGTCCAACTCAAGCCCCCAGAAAGGCGTGCAGTGCCTTGGCCAGCAGCCGCGGGTCCTGTGCTCCGCACAGCTCCCGGGCCGAGTGCATGGACAGGATCGCGATACCGATGTCGACGGTGGCGATGCCGTGCCGGGCGGCGGTGATCGGGCCGATCGTGGTGCCGCACGGCATCGAGTTGTGGGAGACGAAGCTCTGCCAGGGGACGCCGGCGCGCTCGCAGGCGGCGGCGAAGACGGCTCTCCCGGCGCCGTCGGTGGCATATCTCTGGTTGACGTTCACCTTCAGGATCGGGCCGCCGTTGGGCCGCGGGTGGTGGCCCGGCTCATGGCGCTCCGCGTAGTTGGGGTGGACCGCGTGGCCGGTGTCGGAGGACAGGCAGACGGTGCCCGCGAAGGCCCGCGCCCGCTCCTCGTACCCCCCGCCGCGGGCGAAGACCGAGCGCTCCAGCACCGTGCCGAGCAGCGGGCCGTCGGCGCCGGTGTCGGACTGGCTGCCGTTCTCCTCGTGGTCGAAGGCGGCCAGCACGGGGATGTACGTCAGCTCCTGCTGCGCGGCGGCGATGAGCGCGGCCGTACCGGCGTGCACGGAGACGAGGTTGTCCATCCGCGGCCCGGCGACCAGCTCGCGGTCCCGGCCGAGGTAGGCGGGCGGCTCGACGCTGTGGGTCATCAGGTCCCAGCCGGCGATCTCCTCGGCCGCGACCCCGGTCTCCTCGGCGACGAAGCGCATCAGGTCGCCCTCCTCGACGCCGCCGAGCCCCCAGATGGGCGTCATATGGCGCTGCTTGTCGAGTTTGAGGCCCTCGGTGTTGACCGATCTGTCGAGGTGCACGGCGAGCTGGGGCACGCGCATCAACGGCCGGTCGACGGTGACGAGATGGTCGGAGCCGTCTCTGAGGGTGATCCGGCCGGAGAGCCCGAGGTCGCGGTCGAGCCAGGTGTTGAGCAGCGCCCCGCCGTAGATCTCGACGGCGATCTGCCGCCAGCCGTGCGCACCGGTGTCGGGAATGGGTTTCACCCGCAAATTGGGAGAGTCGGTGTGAGCGCCCACAATCCGGTACGGAGTGGCGGCCTCCGCCCCCTCGGGGACGTACCAGGCGATGATCGCGCCACCGCGCAGCACGAACCGTCCACCGGCCGTCCCGTCCCAGGGCGCGGTCTCCTCGATCCGGCGGAACCCGGCCTTCTCCAGCCGCTCCGCGGCGCTCGCCACGGCGTGGTACGGCGAGGGGCTGGCGCGGAGGAAGGACATCAGGTCATCGGTGTGGCCGCGGTCGATGCCGGGTTGTGCGCTCATGTGCTCAGCATAGATTCGCCGGGGGTCGGCTCGCCCTGGTACGGGAGCGGCGGCCATCCGTGGGGCCACGTTGATCCAATCTGATGAAAGCACGTCAGCTAAGGCGAGAAGTCGGGCGAATCGGTCGATATTCCCTGTGATCAAGCAACGTCGCACTGAGTCGTAACTCGAGGGGATACCGGATGCGCGTTCTTCGACACCTGCTTGTCGTCCTGGGGTCGTTGCTGCTGCTGTGTGCCGGCGGACCGGCAATGGCCAAGCCCGTCACGGACTTCACCGCGGGGCTGGCCCCCGTGGCGTCTCCGGAGCCGGTGGCGGCGCCCTCACCCGGCCCGCGGCCGGTGGGCGGCGGGGACGGCGAGGGCAAGGGTCACCCTCCCTGTACCACCACGAACCGCATCGGGGGGACCAACACCGCACCGAATCCTCCGCTCGACCGCTACTACTCGGGCGACTGGCGGCTCGGACCCGCTCAGCTCCCCCGCTCCGGCGCGATCGGGCGCATGCTCGAAGGCTATGAACGACTCGACCGCTTCCCCACCTCCTCCGCGTTCCTGGGCTGCTACTGGGACGATCAGACCAACGGCTGGTGGTACCCGTACCCCGACGGCTGGGTCCTGCTCAACGGGTCGCCCCTGCACACCACGGTCCGGCTGAAGGTCGGCCAGAAGGTCGACTTGTTCGGGAGCGGTTTCGGCCACTTCCTCGCCCCGGCGGGCACGCCCTACGCCGACCGCGCGCTGCCGCCCAGCAGCCTCAACACCCTCGACCCGGCGTATCCGCACGGCTATCACCTCTACGAGGTCACCGAACCCTTCCTGGTCGAGGGCGGCCCCATCCGGCCCTGGTTCGGCCAACCAGGCTTCGGTCTGCAGTATCTGACCGGACCTTCGATCCCCCAACTCGTCGCGGCCGGTAATCTCCGCCCGCTCAACTGAGGGCGGATCCTGGACCGGTGGACAGAACGGAACTCGTCCGGACCCTCCGCGACGAGCAGGTACCGGACGCGCTGTACGACATCCCGGGTGTGCAGGACATCCCGGTGCGGCCGGACGCGTACTACTACCTGCGGCCCGCGCCGGACGGCGGCTGGGAGACCGGCCTGCGGGAGCGGTCCCTGGACCGGGACACCGGCCGGTTCGCCACGGAGGACGAGGCGTGCCGGGATCTGCTGGCGAAGCTGAGGGCCCGCCCGCGCCCGCCGGAGGGCGGCGGCGAGTCGATCGACGAACTCCTCGCACAGGGCGAGGAGCTCAGGCGGTGGGCCCGCGAGGAGGTCGAACGGGCACTGCGGGAGCGGCCGCCCGGCGATGACGAGCGATGACGGCGAGCGATGACGAACGGTGACGAGCGACGACGAGCGGTGACGAGCGGTGACGGCCAGGGCGAGCGGTGACGACCAGGGCGAGCGGTGACGACCAGGGCGAGCGACGACGGCGTGAGCGCGCACAGCCCAGGGGGCCGGCCGCCCCGCTGGAGGATGGGACGGCCGGCCCCCGGACGCTGTGAGGGAGGCCCTTAGAACGCGGCCTCGTCCAGGTCCATCAGACCCTTGTCGACCGACTCGGCCAGTGAACGCTGCACCGAGACGCCCGGCAGCACCTCATGGGCGAAGAACTTCGCGACGGCGATCTTGCCCTCGTAGAAGGAGCGGTCCTTGGTGGACGCGGTGCCCAGCTTCTCGGCGGCCACGGCCGCGCCCTTGAGCAGCAGGTAACCGATGATCACGTCACCGGAGGCCAGCAGCAGCCGGGTCGAGTTGAGACCGACCTTGTAGATCGAGCTGACGTCCTGCTCGGTGGCGGCCAGGTCGGTGAGCATCGCGCCGACGATCGCCTCCAGGTCCACCGCGGCCTGGGCGAGCTGGTCGCGGGCGGCCTCCAGGTCCTCGCCCCCGGCGGCCTCGGCCAGGAACTTCTTGATCTCCTCCGAGACGACGGTCAGCGCCTGCCCCTGGTCCCGGACGATCTTGCGGAAGAAGTAGTCCTGGCCCTGGATGGCGGTGGTGCCCTCGTAGAGGGTGTCGATCTTGGCGTCCCGGATGTACTGCTCCAGCGGGTACTCCTGGAGGTAGCCGGAGCCGCCGATGGTCTGCAGGGACTGCGCCAGCTGCTCGTACGCCTTCTCCGAGCCGTAGCCCTTGACGATGGGCAGCAGCAGGTCGTTGAGGCGGTTCACGGCCGAGGTGTCCTCGCCCGCGGCCTCCTTGACCAGGACCTCGTCCTGGACCGAGGCGGTGTAGAGCACCAACGCGCGCAGGCCCTCCGCGTACGCCTTCTGCGTCATCAGCGAGCGGCGCACATCCGGGTGGTGGGTGATGGTCACCCGCGGCGCGGTCTTGTCGGTGAAGGCCGCCAGGTCCGGACCCTGCACCCGCTCCTTGGCGTACTCCAGCGCGTTGAGGTAGCCGGTGGAGAGGGTGGCCATGGCCTTGGTGCCGACCATCATCCGGGCGAACTCGATGATCTTGAACATCTGGCGGATGCCGTCGTGCTTCTCGCCCAGCAGCCAGCCCTTGGCCGGGTGGTCGGCGCCGAAGGTCAGCTCGCAGGTGTTGGAGACCCGCAGACCCATCTTGTGCTCGACGTTGGTGGCGTACACGCCGTTGCGCTCGCCGAGCTCACCGGTCTCCCAGTCGAAGTCGTACTTGGGGACGACGAACAGCGACAGACCCTTGGTGCCGGGCCCCGCACCCTCGGGACGGGCCAGCACGAAGTGGATGATGTTGTCCGAGAGGTCGTGCTCACCGGAGGTGATGAACCGCTTCACACCCTCGATGTGCCAGGTGCCGTCCTCCTGCTGGGCCGCCTTGGTGCGGCCCGCGCCGACGTCGGAACCGGCGTCCGGCTCGGTCAGCACCATGGTGGAGCCCCACTGCTTGTCCACCATCAGCTGAGCGATCTTCAGCTGCTCCTCGGTGCCCTCGTCGTGGAGCACCCCCGCGAAGGCCGGGCCCGAGGCGTACATCCAGATCGGGGCGTTGGAGCCGAGGATGGTCTCGGCCGAGCCCCACAGCAGCGAGCGGGGGCAGGCGGTGCCGCCGAGCGACTCCGGGACGCCCAGCCGCCACCACTCGGCCTCCATGTAGGCCCGGTAGCTCTTCTTGAACGACTCGGGAAGCGGCGCCGTGTGGGTCTTGGGGTCGTAGACGGGCGGGTTCCGGTCGGAGTCGGCGTAGCTTTCGGCCAGCTCGTGCTCGGAGAGCCGGGATATCTCGGCGAGCACGCTCTTGGCGGTGTCGACGTCCATCTCCGCGAACGGTCCGGTGCCGTACACCGTGTCGCGCCCGAGCACCTCGAAGAGGTTGAACTCGATGTCGCGGAGATTCGACTTGTAGTGCCCCATGGCGACGGCTCCGTAAGGATCGGGAGGCCAGGACCTCTGCGTTGACGCGTATCAGATCAGCTGATGCCATGATGCTACCCGTGGGTAATAAAGGGCAACCCTCAACCGGGTAACTGTGACTCAGTACGCTTCTGCGCATGTACGGCTACGACCAGAACGCGAGCGCAGGGCAGGGCTACGCCGCCCCGCCGCCTCCGCCGCAACAGCAGCCGCATGCGTCACATCACGCGGCGGGTGCGGGGTACGGCCAGCAGCCGCTCTACCCGGAGCCCTCCCCGCCGTCGCTCGCCGACGCGGTGCGGGCCTTCACCACCGGATCGATGTCGGCCGAGGACTTCCAGCAGATCTTCGCCGGGTCGAAGGTCTACTGCCCGCGTGGTGACAACCCCGGCTTCCTGGCGCTGCACAACACCCAGCAGCCGGTGATCCCCATGTTCACCTCGCTCAAGGAGTTGCGGAGGTACGCGGGCAAGGAGTCCAAGTACTTCGTGATCACCGGCGCCGAGGTGATCGATCTGCTGCCCACCGGCTACGGCTTCGTCCTCGACATGGAGGGCGAGCACCGGATCGTCTTCGATGCGAAGGCGGTGGAGCAGATGGTCGACTTCGCCATGCGCCGCATGTACGGCTAGATCGGGATACGTCCCGATATCACCGGTTGCCTCGCAGGGCGCTCGGGTGGAAATAAAGACCCTCTTGCGGGTCGTTCACCGTTCAATTAAGTTGAATGGTGAACGACCGAGGAGGCCGTCATGCCCGCAGTGACCGTAGAGAACCCACTGACCCTGCCGCGCGTCGCGGCACCCGCCGAGGCACGACAGCGCCCCGTGCTCGCCGTCACGACCGCTCCCAGCGGTTTCGAGGGCGAGGGCTTCCCGGTGCGCCGGGCCTTCGCCGGTATCGATTACAAGCACCTCGACCCGTTCATCATGATGGACCAGATGGGCGAGGTGGAGTACGCGCCGGGCGAGCCCAAGGGCACCCCCTGGCACCCCCACCGCGGCTTCGAGACCGTCACCTACATCATCGATGGCGTCTTCGACCACCAGGACTCGCAGGGCGGTGGCGGCACGATCACCAACGGTGACACCCAGTGGATGACGGCCGGCTCCGGCCTCCTCCACATCGAGGCCCCGCCGGAGTCCCTGGTCGTCTCGGGCGGTCTCTTCCACGGCCTCCAGCTGTGGGTGAACCTCCCGGCCGAGGACAAGATGATGCCCCCGCGCTACCAGGACATCCGCGGTGGCCAGGTCCAGCTGCTGACCTCCCCCGACGGCGGCGCGCTGCTGCGCGTCATCGCCGGTGAGCTGGACGGTCACGCCGGTCCCGGCATCACCCACACCCCGATCACGATGGTGCACGCCACGCTGGCTCCGGGCGCGGAGATCACCCTGCCGTGGCGCGAGGACTTCAACGGCCTCGCGTATGTGCTCGCGGGCCGCGGCGCGGTCGGCGCCGAGCGGCGTCCGGTCCACCTGGGCCAGACCGCCGTCTTCGGGGCCGGTTCCGCGCTGACCGTGCGCGCGGACGAGAAGCAGGACTCCCACACGCCGGACCTGGAGGTCGTCCTCCTCGGCGGCCGGCCGATCCGGGAGCCGATGGCGCACTACGGGCCGTTCGTGATGAACACCCGCGCGGAGCTCCAGCAGGCCTTCGAGGACTTCCAGAAGGGCCGGCTCGGCACGATTCCGGCGGTGCACGGGATGTCCGAGGGCGGAATGTAAGGCTCGCCGGGACGAGATGCGAACGAGCCCCGTCCGGATCCGGACGGGGCTCGTCGGCGCTTACGGGCGGATCACCCGTCTTTCCGCGTTGTCTCAGTGTTGCCCGGCGCGACGCTTCCGGGTCGCGAACGCGGCTGCCGCGCCCGCACCGGCCAGCAGGGCGCTGAGGGAGACGATCTTCAGCAGGCCGGACGTACCCGTGTTGGCCAGTGAGCCACCGCCGCCGCTGGTCCCCGAGCCTCCGCTGGTCCCCGAGCCTCCGCCCGTT
>NZ_JANIAA010000062.1 GCF_024505145.1 Streptomyces rugosispiralis
CGCCCAGTGGGTGCAGTCCGCACGTTCCATCGCGCCGTATTCCCGCCCACAGCCCGCGGCAGCCGTGATCAGACCCACAAAACCGCAGGCCCGGGCCGTCTGGCGGTGTTCCACACCGCTCGTATGCTCGGAGGATGACCACGAGCGCGCAGGGAAACGAACCGGGTACCCCGACTGGCTCCGCCGCCCCCACAGCCAACGCGATGCGCCGTGCGCTCAAGCGCGCCCGCGACGGCGTGGCGCTGGACACCGCCGAGGCCGCGGTGCTGCTCCAGGCGCGCGGTGACGACCTCCGGGAATTGATGGCCTCCGCCGCCCGGGTCCGCGACGCGGGCCTGGAGGCGGCCGGCCGCCCCGGGGTCATCACCTACTCGCGCAGTGTCTTCATCCCGCTCACCCGGCTGTGCCGGGACAAGTGTCACTACTGCACCTTCGCGACCGTCCCCGGCAAGCTGCGCCGCGCGGGTTATGGGATGTTCATGTCGCCCGACGAGGTCCTGGCGATCGCCCGCCGGGGCGCCGAAATGGGCTGCAAGGAAGCGCTGATCACCCTCGGCGACCGCCCCGAGGACCGCTGGCCCGAGGCGCGCGAGTGGCTGGAGGCCGAGGGGTACGACGACACCATCGCGTACGTACGGGCCATGGCCATCCGCATCCTGGAGGAGACGGGCCTGCTGCCCCACCTCAACCCCGGCGTGCTGACCTGGACCGACTTCCAGCGGCTCAAGCCGGTCGCCCCCTCCATGGGGATGATGCTGGAGACCACCGCCGAGCGGCTGTGGAGCGAGCCCGGCGGCCCCCACTACGGCTCGCCAGACAAGGAGCCGGCGGTGCGGCTGCGGGTGCTGGAGGACGCCGGGCGCAGCTCCGTCCCGTTCACCAGCGGGCTGCTGATCGGGATCGGCGAGAACCATGAGGAGCGGGCCGAGTCGCTGTTCGCGCTGCGCCGCGTCTCCCGTTCGTACCACGGCATCCAGGAAGTCATCGTGCAGAACTTCCGCGCCAAGCCGGACACCGCCATGCGGGGGATGCCGGACGCCGAGCTGGACGACCTGGTGGCCACCGTCGCCGTCGCCCGCCACATCCTGGGCCCCTCCGCCTGCATCCAGGCGCCGCCCAACCTGGTGGACGCGGAGTACGAGCGGCTCATCGGCGCCGGTATCGACGACTGGGGCGGCGTCTCGCCGCTCACCCCGGACCACGTCAACCCCGAGCGCCCCTGGCCCCAGGTGGACGAGCTGGCCGAGCGCTCCGCGGCCGCCGGCTTCCGGCTGCGCGAACGGCTCGCGGTCTACCCCGAGTACGTCCGGCGCGGCGAGCCCTGGCTGGACCCCCGGCTGCTGCCGCATGTGACCGCCCTCGCCGACCCCGGGACCGGCCTGGCCCGCGAGGACGCGATCCCCACCGGGCTGCCCTGGCAGGAGCCCGACGAGGCGTTCACCGCCTCCGGCCGCACCGATCTGCACCGCGCCATCGACACCGAGGGCCGCACCGGTGACCGCCGTGAGGACTTCGACGAGGTCTATGGCGACTGGGAGGCGCTGCGCGAGGCCGCGGCGCCCGGGATGGTCCCCTCCCGCATCGACGCCGACATCAAGGCCGCGCTGGCCCAGGCCGCCGACGACCCGACCCGGCTGACCGACCCCGAGGCGCTGGCCCTGCTCCACGCCGAGGGCCCGGCGCTGGACGCCCTGTGCCGCGTCGCCGACGATCTGCGCCGGGCGACCGTCGGCGACGACGTCACCTACATCGTCACCAGGAACATCAACTTCACCAATGTCTGCTACACCGGCTGCCGCTTCTGCGCCTTCGCCCAGCGCCGTACCGACGCCGACGCCTACACCCTCTCCCTGAACCAGGTCGCCGACCGCGCCCAGCAGGCGTGGGACGTGGGCGCGGTGGAGGTCTGCATGCAGGGCGGCATCCACCCGGATCTGCCCGGCACCGCGTACTTCGACATCGCACGCGCCGTCAAGGAGCGCGTGCCCGGCATGCATGTCCACGCCTTCTCCCCGATGGAGGTCGTCAACGGCGCGACCCGTACGGGCATGTCCATCCGCGAATGGCTGACGGCGGCGCGCGAGGCGGGCCTGGACACCATTCCCGGCACGGCCGCCGAGATCCTGGACGACGAGGTGCGCTGGGTCCTCACCAAGGGCAAGCTGCCGACGGCCACCTGGGTCGAGGTCGTCAAAACGGCGCATGAGCTGGGTATCCGGTCCTCGTCCACGATGATGTACGGCCATGTGGACCAGCCCCGCCACTGGCTGGCCCATCTGCGGCTGCTCGCCGAGATCCAGCAGGAGACGGGCGGCTTCACCGAATTCGTCACCCTTCCCTTCATCCACACCAATGCCCCCGTCTACCTCGCCGGTATCGCCCGCCCCGGCCCCACCACCCGCGACAACCGCGCGGTCACGGCCATGGCGCGGATCCTGCTCCACCCCCACATCCCCAACATCCAGACCAGCTGGGTGAAGCTGGGCACGGAGGGCGCCGCCGAGATGCTCCGCTCCGGCGCCAACGACCTGGGTGGCACCCTTATGGAGGAGACCATCTCCCGTATGGCGGGCTCCTCCTACGGCTCCTACCGCTCCATCCAGGACCTGGTGGCCATCGCCGAACTGGCCGGCCGCCCGGCCCGCGCCCGCGGCACCACCTACGGCCCCGTCTCCGAGGAACGCCAGGCCGCCGCCCTCGCCTCGGACGGCCATCTGCCCGAGCTGCTCCCCGTGTTGGGGGACTGACCGTTCCTAAAGACTGAGCGGTAGTGAGTCCTGTTACCAGGATTCATACTCAGTCGCGTGCTCCGAACGGTGCTGGGCACTCCCCCAGCTACCGCTGGGAGGTACCCCCTGGTTCCCCGCGTTCGCTCCGCGTCCGGCGCGCATGGATCGTGTCCGTGGTCCGGGGGTGCGAGGGCGGGGTTCCTCACGCCTCGGGGCGCCCGGTCGGGCCTGGACGGTCCGATGCCCCGCACGATCGCTCTGGTCGTGTGGGGGCGGTGCCGTCCGTCGCCGGATCGGGTGTCCCAGGGCGCGCCTTCCGATCGCCACGGCGGCTGCGTCGTGGCGGGTGGTGGTGCGGTTGGTGCTGGTGAGGGGTTTCTGCCAGTGCTGGGCGCCCCACTTGCTGGTGTAGGCCGGGTCGACGGCGATGATGGTGATGCCGAGTTCGGCCGCCATGCTCACGAGCCGGGCCCGTAGTCTGCTGACGGGCATGCCCGAGATGAGATTGCGGAACTTCTTGCGCCTGCCGTGTTTCTCGCGGGTCTTGTCCGTGGTGAAGTCGAGGTCTTCGATCGCGATGGCGAGGCCGTGGCGTTTGGCCCAGTGCAGCAGGCGGATCAGGGCGTGCCGGACCTGGGCGTCACGGTGTGGGGCGGGGCCGGACAGGTCGAAGCCGAACCGGAGCGGTTCTCCGACGGGGTTGCCGTGTGTGTCCAGACACCAGGCTGCGAGGTGATCGGCGTTGGTGTCGACGCCGACCAGGCCGTTGGTGCGGGCCGCGGCCAGGGGCACGGTCTTCACCGGGGGGATTGTCCACGATGCGGTGAGGTACCAGCGCCCGCGTGATGTGTCTTCGTGGATGCGGTAGGCGATGGCGCGGTTGGCGGTGACCCGGTCGCGCCACTGCTCACCCCGGTGTGCGAACGCCACCCGCGCGGCGAGCACGTACCGGCCGTGCGGGGCGTTGGCCAGGTACGCCAGCGGGGCGGGGAGTTTGAGGGAGACCTCGCCGTCGGGGGTGACGCGGATGGTCTCGTTGCCGAACCGCTTGCCGGACTCGCCGTCGGCTTGGAGGAACCGGCGCACGGCCTGCCACCGCGTGCGCCACTGCTCCTCGGTGAGCCCGGTGGCCTGCAGGTGGTGGCGGGCGTTCAGCAGTCGCTTCCCGCCCCGCACCACACGGACGACTCCGGCCTCACGATCGGCCCGCGCCACCTGAAGCCGGTCTTCAAGGACGTGCAGGCGGCGGGCCTTGGCATGCCATTCCTGTCTGCTGCGGTAGCCGCCCGGAGCGCGCTTGCCGCCCTTCTCCCCGATCGGCAGGGACAGCCGGTGCGCGATCGTGCGCACACTCGCTTCCAGACTCTGGATGTGCGCGAGCTGGCCGCGCCTGGCCAGCGCCCACTGATCATGGGTGGCCTTGGTGATCGACCCGGCCCATCGGGAGGAGGACTCCTGCGTCAGGGTCCTCTTGCGCTCGGCCCACTGGCCGGTGTCATGTTCCGGCCCGGCCGTGCACCGTGCTTTCAGGTCCAGGGAGGCGAGCGTACCGAGCAGGTCGCCGATCAGACGAAGAACCTTCTCATCCTCAACACTCAGGTGCTTGAGCCGGTCGCGGACCGCGACTCCGGACGGGCCAAGGGCGACGAACGGTGCCGCCACCTCCCGTAGCCCGCCCATCCCCTCAACCCCCGCCCCCGCGCTGGCCGACAATCCCCTCACCACGCTCAACGACCATCACTGACAAAGGTCACACATTCGACCAAGGAACCTTCGTTCTCGCTCATGGGGCCGCACGTGCCGCAGCCCGAACACTCACTCATGTGCGCCAGAACACGCCTGTGCGCAGTCAATCGCCAGCAGTTCACAACCCCGGCGCACGGTTCGCGGGCGCGCCGCGCGGATACTTCGGGGCGAGGCGCTCCTGGAGGAGGTACGACGCCCAGTGGGACGCTCAGGCCCGAGTGGCCGCTCCGGTCGTCAGCAGGGCCGCCCTCGGGGACGGGGCCGGGGCGGAGCGCTTCGTGGCGGAGCTGACCGCCGGCCGGCCGTACTGGGAGATCGTCGACGAGGTCATACGCGCTCTGGACGACCTCGCCCAGTGCCCCGGTGCCGACCCCACCCTGCTCGCCGCACTCCGCGCGCCGCTCGCCGAGCTCCGGGCGAGCCTGGACCACGGCCGGACGGCGCTCGGATAAGGGCTTTCGGCGCGCGGCCGACATTCGGTGAGGGAATTCGCATTCTCGGAATGCGACACTCCGACGTCTTCTCCGTGATGACGCCTTCACAATCCGCGGCGGCCAAGAGGCGATCATTAGGTGTCCATTACAGTTCAAAGACAGTTCAGGGCCATTCACGCAGCGAAGAAAAGAGGCATGGGTCGTGACCGCAACCGCCAGCGCAGCGACCGGCGTATGGGGCCGCGCCGAACAGCAGGACTTCCGCAGCCGGGTGCGCGGCTGTCTGCTCGGCGGGGCCATCGGGGACGCGCTGGGGGCGGCCGTGGAGTTCGCCTCCCTGGACGAGATCAGGGCGGCACACGGACCCGAGGGTGTGACGGACTTCCTGCCCGCCTATGGCGGCCGCGGACGGGTCACCGACGACACCCAGATGACGCTGTTCACAGTGGACGGACTGATACGGGCACAGGTGCGCCGCGACACCGGGGCCTGGCACCCGCCCACCGACATCCACTCCGCCCACCGCCGCTGGTACTCCACCCAGCGCGACTGGGGCCCCGATGAGCGCCGTAAGGATGCCGGCTGGCTGGCCCGCGAGGAGTGGCTGTACGCCCAGCGGTCCCCGGGCCGGGCCTGTATCACCGGGCTCGCCGACGAGACCATGGGCACCCTGGAACGGCCCAAGAACCCGGACTCCAAGGGATGCGGCGCCGTGATGCGCTCCGCGCCCTTCGGACTGCTGGTGGGCTGGGAGCCGCAGCTGGTCTTCCAACTGGCCATCGAGTGCGCGGCCCAGACCCACGGCCACCCCACCGGCTATCTCTCGGCCGGTGCCTTCGCCCTCATCGTGCACGGCCTGGCGCGCGGCGAGGCGCTGGACGGAGCCGTCCAGCGCGCCCTCGCCCATCTGGCCACCCGCCCCGGCCACGAGGAGACCACCCACGCGCTGCGGCACGCCCTCGGCGCCGTACGGCAGGGCCTGCCGACCCCCGACCGCGTCGCCTCGCTCGGCGAGGGCTGGACCGGTGAGGAGGCCCTGGCGATGGGCCTGTACTGCGCGCTGGTCGCCGAGGACGTCCGCCATGGGCTGCTGCTCGCGGTCAACCATGGCGGGGACAGCGACTCCACGGCGGCCGTCTGCGGCAATCTGCTGGGCGCGCTGCACGGCGAGACGGCGCTGCCGCCCGCCTGGCTGGCGGAGGTCGAGGGGCGCGGCACGATCCTGGAGCTGGCGGACGACTTCGCCATGGAGATGACCCAGGGCCCGGCCCTGCACGGCCCCGGCGCATCCTCCCCGGCCTGGCTCACCCGCTACCCGCGCGCGTAGGTCCGATCTGCACCCGCACCGGCGGTGGTCCGCTGCCGCCCCAGGGGCCCGATCCCCTCCCGTGAACGCCATGAACGCCATGGGCGCAATGGATGCCATGGACGCCTTACGGCGCGCAGGGTCAGATACGCGGCCACGCCCAGGAAGGCGACGCCGATCAGCGGATAGACGGCGGTGAGCAGCATCTGGGCGGGGTTCTGGTGGAGCTCCACCCGGGTCGGCCGGCTGTGGGGCGCGTACCAGACCATGAAGGAGCAGAACAGCAGCCCGGTCACCACCGTCCAGGCCGTCCAGCCCGCCGTGCGCCGCCGCACCGCCTCCACCGCGAGCAGCAGGACCATCGGGACGGCCCACACCCAGTGGTGCGACCAGGAGACCGGGCTGACCATGAGGGCGGTCACCGCGCAGGTCAGCGCGGCCCAGGCGCGGGCGTTCGGCAGGCGGCTGTCGTCGGTCAGCTGGGCGGCCACCGCCGTGGCCAGGCCCACACAGCCGACCAGCGCGGCCGCCGCGAGCCACCACATGCCGGGGTCGGGGGTGTGCAGCACACGCGCGAGTGCGCCCTTGAGGTTCTGGTTGCCCGCGCCCTCGACATCGCCGGGGCGGTCGGTCGCGAAGACGACCTCGGTCCAGAAGCGCCGGGAGTCATGCGGCAGCGCCAGGGCCGAGAACGCGACCGTAAGGACGAAGGCGGTGGTCGCGACGGCCGCGCGCCGCAGATGGTCGTTGCGGAGGCGCTGCGGCGGCGGGCCGCCTCCGGCGCGGCCGCGGGCCGCCCTGGCCGCCCGCAGGCGACGGAGGCCGAGAAGGAGCCCGGCGAGCCCCAGGAAGACCACGAAAAGCCCCGGGGTGAGCTTGATCCCGGTGGCGATACCCGTCCCGACCCCCGCCCAGCGGTGGCCCGCCCGGCGGGTCAGATCCCCTAGCACCAGCGCCGTGACCAGCAGATTGATCTGCCCGTAGCGCAGGGTCGTCCACACCGGCTCGCACCACACCCCGACGGCGGCCAGGGCCAGGACGGCGGCCGGCCGCGGCACCCGTGCGGGGAGTGCGATCAGTCGCAGCGACAGATGGGCCACGGCGACCATCAGGACGAGATTGACGGCCGTCCCGAAGGTCCGCAGGACGCCCGTGCTCATCACGGTCAGCGGGGTGAAGAGCAGGGCCGCGAACGGCGGATAGGTATTGGGCAGATTGTGCCTGGTCGCCCGCATGTCATACAGATCCAGCGCATTGCGTACGGTCCATCCCTCGGCGCGATAGACCAGCAGGTCGACCATCGACACCTGGGCGGCCCGCTGCGCGATCCAGAACCCGGTGAAGGAGAGCAGACAGAAGACCGCCGCGCACAGGACCGGTCGGCGGAGTACGAAGGCGCGGGCCCGGTGGATCCGGGAGTCGGTGATCGTCTGGGTGGCGGTCACGGGGGCTCCAGAGGTCCCTGGGGACGGCGGCTCGGTGGGGGCGGGGCGAAGCCGGGTCCGGTGGTGCGGTCGGTGCGGGTGGCGCGGTCGGTGGCAGGCAGGCTCGGACGGCCGACCATAGTACGTTCCGGATGAGAACCGCAGGTGAGCAAAAGGTTGCCTGGACTGCAAAGATTCCTAGCTCGCCACCCCGGCCTCGCGTTCCGCTTCCGCCCCGCGGGGAACCCCCATGGACGGCACGCATGGACGGCACCCATGGACGGCACCCATGGACGGCACGCACCGATGAACAGACAGAACCGGGCCGCCGGTCACCCCACACCGGGTGGTGACCGGCGGCCCGGATCGAGGCCGCCGCGCGGTAGGTGTCAGTCCGTGGCGCCCGCGACCGACTTGCGGTCGCCCGCGTCACCCTGGTCCGGCACCGGCAGCGCGGCACTCGCAGAACCCGGCCCGTCGTCATCCGAGTTGAGCGAGGCGAGGATGGCATCGCGCTCCGGGGTGTCCTCGGGCTTGATGTAGCCGATGACGATGAAGAGCACGAGCGAGACCGCGAGCGGGACGGAGATCTGGTATTCCAGGTTGACGCCGCCGTCGATCGCGTCGTTGATCGGGTAGTTGACGAGGTAGAAGGCGATCAGCCCCATGGCCCAGCTGACCAGCGCCGCCGTCGGACCCGACTTGCGGAAGGTGGTCAGCATGCCGAGCATCAGCGGAATCGCGATCGGCCCCATGAGTCCGGCGACCCACTTGATCACCACGGTGATGATGTCCCCGAAGAAGTCCGAGTTGACCTGGGTGGCGATGGCCATCGACAGGGCGAGGAAGAGCAGCGTGGTGTACCGGGCCGCGATCAGACCGGTGCGGGAGGACCATTCCCGTACCGACTTGAAGACGGCGGGCATGATGTCGCGGGTCACCACCGCCGCGATCGCGTTGGCGTCCGAGGAGCACATCGCCATGGTGTGCGAGAAGAAGCCGACGATCACCAGGCCCAGCAGACCGTGCGGCAGCAGGTGTTCGGCCATCTCGGCGTACGAGTCGGCGGGCTTGTCCGTCTTGATGATCAGCGGCGCGACCCACATCGGGAAGAACAGCACCAGCGGCCAGACGAACCACAGCACGGCGGACAGCCGGGCCGAGCGCTTGGCGGAGTGGGCGCTGTCGGTCGCCATGTAGCGCTGCGCCTGGTTCCACATGCCGCCGTTGTACTCGAAGGTCTTGATGAAGAGGTACGCGAGCAGGAAGACCAGGGTGTACGGGCCGACGGTCGGCTGGTGGTGGCTGTCGGGGAGGTCGTCCCAGACGGTCCAGAGGGTGCTGAAGCCGTCCAGTTCGTGGAGTACGGCGATCAGCATCGAGATGCCCGCCACGAACTGGATGACGAACTGGCCGAGTTCGGTGAGCGCGTCGGCCCACAGCCCGCCGACGGTGCAGTAGACGGCGGTGACCGCGCCCGTGATCAGGATGCCCTGGTTGAGCGAGACACCGGTGAAGATGGACAACAGGGTGGCGATGGCCGCCCACTTGGCGCCCACGTCCACGATCTTCAACAGCACCCCGGACCAGGCCAGCGCCTGCTGCGTGGGCAGGTTGTAGCGGTTCTTCAGATATTCGAGCGGCGAGGCCACCTTGAGTTTGCTGCGCACCCGGTTCAGGCGCGGCGCGAAGAGATTGGCGCCGATCGCGATGCCGATGGCGATGGGGAAGGACCAGGTGACATAGGAGGTGATGCCGTATTGGTAGGCGATGGCCGCGTAACCCGTGAACATCACCGCGCTGTAGCCGGACATGTGGTGCGAGATCCCGGACAGCCACCAGGGCATCTTGCCGCCCGCGGTGAAGAAGTCGCTGACGTTGTCCACACGCTTGTGGGACCAGAGGCCGATGCCGACCATGACACCGAAGTAGCCGATCAGTACAACCCAGTCGAGACTGTTCATGTCCCCTCCCAGGGGTCCGCCATATGAACGGGTGCGCACTTCGCCGCGACGTTCGTCATGGACGGTTCCCCCGAGCGGGAGCGGGGTACTTCCGGGATTGAACCGCTCGTTCGGGCGACCGGTCAAGGGTTCTATAGGTCACGAATGTGAACGCAGATCAGAAAGAAGAACGAATTTACTGTTTCTTGACCTGACGGGGCGTTGTCGTTCCCATGTCTGGACGCCCACGATGAGCGGGCACTTCGTCAGACGCACGCCCACCGATCGCTGGGTCGTACGGGAGCGGGATCCCGAAAAGGCCGGACAGGAGTCGCGCTAACGCATCAGTTCACCGGCGTTCACCAGCAGCGACTGCCCGGTGATCGACCGGGCCCGGTCGGAGGCCAGGAACGCCGCGGCCTCCGCCACATCGCCGTCCGTCGCCAGCTCCGGCAGGGCCATCCGGTCGGTGAGCCGGCTCAGCACCTCGGCCTCGCTCACACCCTCGGTCCGCGCGGTGAAGGTCACATACGCCTGCACCGGCGGCCCCCACATCCAGCCGGGCTGCACGGTGTTGACCCGTATCCGGTGCGGACCCAGCTCACGCGCGAGCGCGTACATGGTCGAGGTCAGCGCGCCCTTGGAGGCGGCGTACGCGGTCTGGCGCAGCTCGGTGGGGGCGGCGGACGACGACTGGGTGCCGATCAGCACGACCGATCCGCCGTTCCGCTTCAGCGCGGGCAGACAGGCGCGGGTCATCCGGAGCGTCCCGAACAGATTGATGTCCACCACCCGGGCCCAGGAGGCGAAGTCGGCGTCCTCCAGCCCGCCGAAGTGGCTGTCCAGCGCGGCCACATGGACCACGGCGTCGATCCGGCCGAAGCGGTCGAGGGCGAGCGCGGCCAGTGCCTCGCACTGCGCCTCGTCCGCGATGTCGGTGGGCCGCCAGACGGTCCGCTCACCGCCCGGATCGACCTCCTCCGCCACCTTCGGCAGCCGCTCCTCGGTCCGCGCCCCCAGCACCACCCGGGCCCCGTCCCGGACACAGGCGGCCACCACCCTGGCCCCCAGTCCGGGACCGACCCCGGAGACGACGACGGTCTTGCCCTGCAGCGGCATGGTGGAACCCCTCCCGTGTCTGGCGTCGCGTCAGATTAGGGGCGCGGCCGTGAGATGGCCAGAGCGCCACCGGCCCCGTTTCGCCGTCCGATTCCGCGCACTTGATTCGTACGCACCCCTCCCCAACTGACGCCACGTCAGCTACACCTGACGGACATGACGAGCGACGCGTACGCGGAACTGGCCTCCGTCGGCCCGTACGGGGTGCGCCCTGGCCATGCCCTGATCACCCTGGTCGAGCCGCATCCGGGTCATGAGTACGCCTACAACCGCTGGTACGAGGACGACCACTTCATCGCGGGTGCGATGGCCATGCCGTGGATCTACGCGGGCCGCCGCTGGGTCGCCACCCGTGAGCTGCAACTGCTGCGCTACCCCGAGGGGTCGGCGATCGCCCGGCCGGTGACCGCCGGCTGCTACCTCTCCGTCTACTGGCTCACCGAGGGGCGCTACGCGGACCATATGCGGTGGACGGTCGGCATCAACAAGCGGCTGCTCCGGGACGGGCGGGTCTACCAGGACCGTACGCACGTCTTCACGGCCTTCCAGGACCACGAGGCCACTGTCTACCGGGACGGGGCGGCCGGGCCGCGCGATCACCACGCGCTGGACCACCCCTACGCCGGGCTGGCGCTGGAGGTGATCGAGAGCGAGGGCCCGGAGCAGCGGGAGGAGCTGCTCGCATGGCTCCGATCCAGACATCTGCCGCGCCGGCTCGCGGGCTCACCCGCCGCGATGGTGACGGTCTTCCGGCCGACCCCGCTGCCCTCGGACCGGATGTCGTATGTGAAGCAGGTCGAGGGGGTCGACACCAGGCTGACCCTGCTCTGGTTCCTGGAGTCCGATCCCCGGGAATGCTGGGACCCCGGTTTCACCGGTCTGGACGGTGAAGTGGCCGCTGCCGGTCTCGGCCGGGTGGAATTCATGGCGCCGTTCATTCCGACGATTCCCGGTACGGACCAATACGTGGCGGAACTCCGCTGAAGCGGCGGTACGGGAAAGCGGCGGTGCGGAAAGCGCCGGAAACGGCAAGAGCCCTCTCGGCAGGGACGGCGACCGGTCGAGAGGGCTCGGGTGCGGGCTTGGCGCTCCGCGCCGCCGACCGCGCTGCCGCGGCCGGGTGGTGCGGAGATCAGGCGAGGTCGAAGGCGCCTCGGCTGACGTCGGACACAAAGGCCGACCACGATGCGGGGGCGAAACTGAGCGTCGGTCCGTGGGGGTCCTTGGAGTCGCGCACGGCGATCTCGCTGATGACCGGGGAGGAGATTTCCACGCAAGCGCCGTTTCCGGCCGAGTACGAGGATTTCACCCACATGCTCGTCTTTCCCTGCTGAATGGACACTATTGCTCCGATGCATTGTGTAGATGAGACGCACCCCCGATTGGAGGCGTCACCGACGTTACTCGGCAACATCGTCCGGAAAGCGGGCCATTCACTCGACCGGATGGCATATTCCCGTGGCCCCTTCCGCGGCGAGGCGCGGAGGTGTAGCCTCCGCCCTTCGCCGTTTGCGCCGGAGCGTTTCCGTCCGCACTCAGCCCGCCGGGGCCGTCTCGCTCTCCTCCCGGTGCCGGCGGGCGTGCTCCTGGGCCATCTCGGTGATGAACTGGCGGCTCTGATCCGCGTTCAGCGCCTGGGCCCGCAGATGCTCGTACATCATGCTGTAGCTCTGCACATCGCTGAGCTTCTCCAGATACAGGTCGCTGGTGACGCCCTCGAGATAGACGACGCTGGTGTCCGACTCGTCCGAGAACTCCAGGATGGTGAACTGCCCGCTCATCCCCGGATGCGACCCCATGTCGAAGGGCAGCGCCTGCACCGTCACATGGGGTTCGTGGCTCATCCGGACCAGATAGTCCAGCTGATCGCTCATGATCTTGGAATTGCCGACCACCCGGCGCATCGCCGCCTCGTCCACGACCGCCCACAGCCGCAGCGGGGCCAGCGGATCGGTGATCCGTTCCTGGCGCCTGAGCCGGACCTGGACCCGCTGGGCGATCTGGTCCTGCGGGGCCTCCGGCAGGGCGCCGCTGATCACGGCCTCCGCGTATTCCGGCGTCTGCAAGAGGCCGGGCAGCACCTGGGGTTCGTAGACCCGCAGCGACGCCGCGTCCGTCTCGAAGCCGATGTAGACGCTGTACGGCACATCACCGAAGGCGTTCCACCACCCTTGCTGGCGCGACTCCTTCGCCATTTGCATCAGGGAATCGACCAGCGCCTTGTCCTCCACCTTGTAGGTGCGGCACAGGTCGCGCACATCGCGCTGGCTGATGCTGCGGCGCCCGTTCTCCAGCCGGCTGATCTTCGACTGGGAGACCATCAGCTCCTCCGCCACCTCCTCCGCCGTCATGCCCTTCTCCTGGCGGAGCCTGCGCAGTTCCTGGCCCAACCGGCGTCGCCGGACAGTGGGGCCGACGTTCGATGTCACGGGACGTGCACCTCCGGCTTCGTACTGCTGATTTATGCTGCTCAGCAGCCTGCCACTACCGGACGGGGCCGCGCTGGGAAATGGCCGCACAAGGGCGGCCGCACAACGGTGGGCGAACGCGCACGCGGGGCGGTGGGACGGCCGGTCGTCCAAATCGGCCGTTCCACCACCCCGCGCGCTTCAGCGGCTCCCGAACCGGGTCAGTGGGGACTGCGGTGCGGTCGGTGGAGCGTCAGTGGTGCTCGGTGCTGCTCGGAGCCGGACGGTGGGCCTTCGCCCCGGACGGTGCCGGGAGCGGTGTCCGCCGCCCCGCTGACGGGCTGCTGGTGCGTTCGACGGGCTGGGTGGTGCGTGATGGTGCGATGGCGCCCCGAAGGGGCCTCAGCGCGCTCCGACGCGGGCCATGCTCCCGCGACGGGACGGCTGGGCCGGAACGCCGGCCGCCGGCTCCGCCGCGGCGCGCGTCCCCGCCTGTCGGCCCGGACCCGCGGCCGGTGCGCGCCGTGGCTGCGCCGCGACACCGTTCTGCACGTCCATCACGGCGTGCGCCACGAGACCGCCCATCGGGTCGTGCCGGATCAGATCCCGGAGCCTGGAGCGCGAGGAACGCCCCTCGTTCCCGGGATACAAGTGCTTGCCGAGCCCGACCGCGTGGGCCAGGGCGGCGAGCGCGGCGGTCCGCGGGTCCGGCGGTACGCCGGTGCGGATCGCGCTGTCCAGCCGGGCCCTGATCTCCCGGCTGATCGCCGTGTCCGTCGCCTGGTAGCGCGTCGTCGGCAGTACGCCACACATCTGGCCCGCGACGGCATGCACCATGCCGCAGCGCTCCAGGTGCGTGAGGTACGTCTGGCGCAGCCCCAGCCGGGGCCCGCCGATCCAGTGGACCGCGCGCACCGGGCTGCCGCGTCGGCGCAGCAGCTCCAGTGCGGAGTCCAGAGTTGGATCTCCGGTCGGCCGTGGCAGCACCACGGCGATACGATCCCCGTCAGGGGCTATCCGTCCGGCCAGGGCCAGCTCTACTAGCTGCGCCCCGGCAAGACCGAGGTCAAGCGACTGCGGCTGCGCCGTGGTACCCGTGGTCGGGTCCAAAGCGAGCAGCAGAAGCTCCTCCGGAATTGTTCTGCGGCTCCTGCCCATCCATGCCTCCCCGCGTGGATGAATGACAGGGTGACCCCTCTCACATTGGTCTGTCGAGAGTGCCTGGGGGGTTTGGGTGGGAACCAGTAGGTATGTCGTTCTCGTCTAGCAGGTGGGCGGGCACCTGAAGACGCTCTCCGGCTGTGGCGATGCGCGATCGCGTGCCGGACACACAGGACACTGGTAGAGGTTGGGCTGCGGGACGTGACGCCATGGGGCGTGGGGCGTCCCGCGACACATATCGAGGAGGCATCGGTGGCGGGCGAGTCCCCCGGCAGGTCGGATCAGCAGAAGTCGTCGGGGGAGACGGCTAGGGGAGAGAGCGATCCGAGGCTCGCGATCTCGCGCGAAGCGGAGGCGGGCCAGGGCTCGACGGCGGTCGCCGTCGTGTCGGACGACCTCCGGTCGGGTTCCGGGGAGCCGGAGTCGGCTCCTGGCGAGCCCGAGGTGACCTCCCGGGCGAAGGCCGAAGCGGAGGCGGAAGCGGAGCCAGAGGCACCGGCGGTCGACCGGGGCGACGCAAAGGTTTCTGGTGTTCGCGATAGTGAACAGGGCGAAGATTCCGGGACGTCGGAGGCGAAGGCGGAGCCGGAGCCGGACGCCGGTGCGTCGGACGACTCGGCCAACGGGGAGGCGGCCGAGCCCGACGCGGAGCCGGAAGCGGACGAGGGCGGTGCGGACGGCGCCGACGACTCCGACGACGATGCCGACGACTCTGATGACGCGGACGGCGACGCGAAGGTTGAGCGTGCGTCCGAGGCCGAGGCCGAGGCGGACGGGGACGGTGACGAGCCGTCGAAGCCGCCGGTGGATCAGCGGACGGCCGTCTTCCGTACGGTGAGGCCCAAGGCGGACGCCGACGCGAAGGCTGAGGATGCCTCCGAGGCCGAGGCCGAGGCCGAAGCGGATGAGGGCGACGGCGAGTCGTCCGAGCCGTCGGTGGATCAGCGGACGGCTGTCTTCCGTACGGTGAGGCCCAAGGCGGACGCCGAGGGCAGGGACAAGAAGGACGAGTCCGAGAAGGACGGGTCGGAGAAGGACGCGCCCAAGAAGGGCGAGGCCGAGAAGGGCGAGGCCGGGAAGAAGGAAGCTGCCAAGGCGGACGCGCCCGAGGGCGGCTCCGGTAAGGCCGCCGCGTCCGACGCGGACGACGACGCCTCCGACAAGCCGATCGACCGCCCGACGGCCGCCTTCGGCGTGCTCCCGGAGAAGCCCGGAAAGGGCGACCAGGGCGGTAAGAAGGGCGTCGACCAGCCGACCACCGCGTTCAAGGCGGTCAGCCCCCCGGCTGACGGCAAGACGGCTGACGGCAAGACCGCCGCGGGCAAGTCCGCCGCGGGCAAGACCGCCGAGGGCAAGACCGCCGACAAGGCGTCCGACGCGAAGGCGTCCGGCAAGAAGCCAGTCGGTGAGTCGGACAACGAGCGGACCAGCAAGTTCGTCCCGCTGCGGTCCCCCGACGACCCGGCCCCGCCGAAGCCCGCGGCCCCGCCCACCGCGCCGAAGGCCCCCGCCGCCCCGTCCGCGGCGGTCCCCGAGGCCGAGCGGACCAAGCAGCAGCCGCTGCCGCCGCTGACCGCGGACGGCAAGCAGCCCGCGCCGCTCGATCTGCTGGCGCAGCTGACCAACACGCCGCCCAAGCCCGAGACGCCGCTGCGGACGGCGGTCCGCCGGGTCAAGATCTGGACGCCGCTGGCCGTGCTGCTGGTGATCATCCTGGGCGTCGTCCAGGCGCTGCGGCCGCTGCCGGATCCGTCGCTGAAGCTCACCTCGGACGCCACCTACCGCTTCGGCGGCGGTGCGCTCTCCATGCCGTGGCCCGACCAGGGGCAGTCCGCCGCCGAGGTCGAGGGCGTCGGCAGCCTGGGCACCTCCGGGGAGCAGAAGCCCGTGCCGATCGCCAGCGTCACCAAGGTCATGACGGCCTATGTGGTGCTCAGGGACCATCCGCTGAAGGGCGGCGCGGAGGGCCCGAAGATCAAGATCGACGCGCAGGCGGCCGAGGAGGCGAAGTCCGCCGACGAGTCGCGGGCGGAGGTCAAGGAGGGGCAGGCCTTCACCCAGCACCAACTCCTCCAGCTACTGCTGATCAACTCCAGCAACAACATCGCCCGGCTGCTCGCCCGCTGGGACGCCGGATCGCTCGACGCGTTCGTGAAGAAGATGAACGACGCGGCCCAGAGCCTGGGGATGAAGCACACCACCTACACCGACCCCAGCGGTCTGAAGGAATCCACCAAGTCCACCGCCGCCGACCAGCTGAAGCTGGCCAAGGCGGCTATGCAGTCCGATGCGTTCCGCGCGGTCGTGGCCACGCCCAACACCGAGATCCCGGGGCTCGGTGACCGCATCTACAACAACAACAATCTGCTGGTGAAGCCGGGTGTGATCGGTATCAAGACCGGTTCGTCCACCCCGGCCGGCGGTGCGCTGATGTGGGGCGCCGTGCGGACCATCGACGGCAAGAAGCAGCGGATCCTCGGTGTGGTCCTCGAGCAGCGCGCGACCACCACGCTGGACGCCAGCCTCCAGCTCGCCCAGACCAACAGCTACAAGCTGATCACCGCCGCCCAGGACGCCCTCGCCTCGGCGACCGTCATCAAGAAGGGCGATGTCGTCGGCCAGGTCGACGACGGCCTCGGTGGCACCACACCGGTCGTCGCCACCAAGGATCTGAAGGCGGTCGGCTGGTCCGGTCTGACGGTCGACATCAAGATCGGTGACGGCGGTAAGAAGGTGCCGCACTCGGCCAAGGCGGGTACGGTCGTCGGCGAGGTGACCGTGGGCACGGGCCCCGGACAGCTCAAGGCGCCGGTGGCCCTTCAGAATGATCTGTCCGAGCCGTCGTTCGGCGCGAAACTGACCCGTATCGGCTGACCCGCCGGGGAAGTCGAATAGAGGGGACGAGACGAAGTGGCCCCGGCGCGAAACGCCGCCGGGGTCCGAGCCGGATCGGGGCCGTCCGGGCGTGCTAGCGTCGGTGGGTCCCCGGCCTGGACCCACCGCGGAACCGGAGTGACCCGGCGCGGGGTTGAGGACGATGGGGCAGACCTCGGGGGAAGACGGGGAGAGCCGCAGTGACCACCGTGGATCCGACACGGGCCGATGAAAGCGGGGGCTCGGAGGAGAGCACCGCCGCACGAATACGCGTACCCACACAGCGCTGGTCCGCCGAGCCGGCCGATCAGGCGGAGGCGGAGCGCGAGAGCCGCCGGCCCGCTTCGGGCGGGCTGCTCCAGCGCGCCCGGACGGCCCTGCGCCATCCGGTTCCGGCCGCCCTGGCCGCCGCCGCGCTGCTGCATCTGGTGTGGGTGGCGCTGCTCGCGAACAGCGGCGGTGACCTCGCCGCGCAGGACGCCTGGGCGGAGTTCGCCCTCCAGCACCCGGACCTGGCGTACAACCTGGCCTGGTACGGCGGGATGCACCCGGTCTCGTACAGCGTCATCTCGCCATATCTGATGGCGGTCCTCGGAGTCCGCTCGACGATGATGGTCGCGGGCACGCTGTCCGCCGGGCTGCTCGCGCTGCTGCTGGTGCGCAGCCGTGCCGTACGGCGGCCGATGTGGCCCACCATGTACGGCGCGTTCGCGCTGACCTGCAACGCCATCTCGGGCCGGGTGACCTTCGGGCTCGGCGCGATGTTCGGGCTCGCGGCCGTGGCCGTGATCTTCGCCTGGCCCCGGCGGTGGCGCTCCCGGCGCTGGCACCACAAGGCCGGGCGGTTCGTCCTGGCCGCCGTGCTGTCGGCGCTGGCGACCATGTCCAGTCCGGTGGCCGGTCTGTTCGTGGGCGTCGTGGCCGCCGGGCTGTGGCTGACCAAGCGGCGCCCGGCCGCGTACGCGCTGGGGATCACCCCGGCCGTGGTGGTCGGCCTGTCGGCGTGGCTGTTCCCGTTCTCCGGTGTGCAGCCGATGGGCATCGGTTCGGTGATCCTGCCGTTCATCACCGGTGCCGCCACGCTGATGTGCGTGCCGCGCTCCTGGTCGACGGTGCGGGTCGGGGCCGGGCTCTACTGCCTCGGAGTGGTGCTCACCTGGGCGATTCCCTCCCAGATCGGCACCAATATCTCCCGGCTCGGCATGATCTTCGGCGGTGTGGTGCTGATCGCCGCGCTGCCCGCGGTGCGCAAGCCGCCGCGTGCCGAGCTGCGCACGACGCGCGCGGGCCGCCGCTGGACCGTTCTGGTGCTGGCCCTCGCGACCGTCACGGTGTGGCAGGGGGTCAAGACCGCCGACGACGTGATCCATACCGCCCCCTCGGCGTCCTGGGCCCGTGAGCTGGCGCCGCTGGTCGACCGGCTCAAGCGGGAGAAGGCCGACCGGGGCCGGGTCGAAGTGGTTCCGGTGCGCAGCCACCGCGAGTCCTCCGCGCTCGCCCCGTACGTCAATCTGGCGCGCGGCTGGAACCGCCAGCGCGACCTGGACCGGAACCCGATCTTCTACGGCGAGGACACCCTCACCCCGGTCAGCTATCACGAATGGCTCAAGCGCTGGGCGGTGCACTACGTGGTGGTGCCCGCGGACGATCCGGACACCGCCGCGCAGAAGGAGTCCGAGCTGCTCGACACCAAGCTGCCGTATCTGCGCGAGGTCTGGTCGGACGAGAACTGGAAGCTGTACGAGGTCAAGGACCCGACGCAGATCGCCGACCCGCCCGCCACCGTGCGGCGCGCGGGCGCCGACCAGCTGGTGCTGTCGGTCCGCGCCAAGGGCCCGGTGCTCATCCGCATCCCGTACTCGCCGTGGCTGGGCCTGGTGGACAAGGACGGCCACAGCGTACGGGCCCCGAAGGAGGAGGACGACCGGCTGCCGGTCAACCGCGAGGGCTGCCTCACCAAGCAGACCGAGGGCGGGGAAGAGGGCCAGCCGGAGGACGAGTGGACGGTGCTGCACGCTCCCCGGCCCGGCATCTACCGCATAACGGGCAAGTACCAGCTGCCGCGCGGCACGCCCTGCCCGGACGAGATGGCTCCCTGACCTCCCGGTCGGCGGCTGACCGGTTTCCCGGACCGGTCGGCCGCCGCCCGGCTTCCTGAGCCCGGTCGGCCGCCGCCCGGCTTCCTGAGCGGTCGGCCGCGGCCCGGGTTCTTCAGCCGGGTCAGCCGCAGACCGTCGACAGCCAGGGCTGGTCGGGGGTGTCGCGCAGGCTCTGGCGGATCCTCTCCAGGCTGCGCAGCAGCCCGTCCGGTGGCTTGCCGGTGTCGCTGAGGTAGGCCAGCGCGGCGCGCTGGAAGGCCACCCGCATCCGCGTGGGCATGGCGTCGGAGGCGTCCAGACACAGTGAGCCCGAGTCCCGGAGCGTCTTCGCGATGCTCCGGCCCACGGCGTCGTCCCCCTGGGCGTCCAGCCGGACGTCGCGGTTGGCGAAGAACGGGTGGGTGCTGCTGTCGGCGGTCTTCTCGGCCCACGCCCGCTGGGCGTCGGCCGAGATCAGATAGCGCATCAGCTGCTGGGCCTGCGGGGTGTCGCGGAACATCGCGGCGAAGTCGCCGGACACCTCCCGGGCGGTGGAACGCCGGTCGGCGTCGGGGAGGAGCCCGGGGGAGAAGGCGAAGGCCGCCTCGGCGGGGTCGGGGTAGCCGCCGCGGATGAACGACCCCTGGTGCTCCAGCGCGCACGGCGGGTTCGTCCCGAACAGCTTCATGCCCGCCTCGCGGAAGCCCGTGATCAGCGCGGTGCGCGCGGTGTCCTTGCCGAAGAGCGAGCCCCAGCTCCGCCAGGCCCGCTCCACCCGGGGGTCCGTCCACGGCAGCCCGCCGGTGGCCCAGTCCTGGTAGACGGATTGGCCCTGCTGCTGGAGGAGCAGATCCTCGATCCAGTCGGTGCCGGGCCAGCCGGAGGCCGCGTCGTCACCCATGCCGACGCACCACCGGCGGCCGTCGGCGGCGAGGGCGGGCAGGGTGCCCGGACGGCGGTCGCGGTCGTACCACACGATGCTCTTCAGATCGGCCTTGACCGCGATCCCGTACACCGGCCCGCCGGCGCTCAGCCGGGGCTTCCAGAGCTTTCCGTAGGCCTTGCGCTCCCGGCTCGGGATCACTCCGTCCAGCGGGGTCAGCTGGCGCTGGCGGGCGTACGCGGCCAGCTCGCCCGTGCTGGGCAGCACGGCGATGTCGGGCGGGGTCCCGGAGGCCACCTCCGAGGACAGCACCTCGCGCAGCGCGGTGGTGCCCTGATAGTCCACATGGATCCCGGTGCGCCGGGTGAACGTGTCCAGCAGGCCCCGGAACGCCTCGCCCTCGCCGCCGGTCCATGACGCGAGCACGCTGACGCTGCCGTGCGACTGCCAGCCGCTCGTATCGCCCGCGCCCACGACACACAGCAGCACCAGCCACAGCCCGAGAACCGTGGCCGTGGCGTGCCCGGACCGCTTCGCCGCGCTCATCGGGACTGGAACCGGTACTCGTCGATACGCGGCTGCAGACCCACCAGGATCAGGGCGGCCAGCACGGCGCCGCCCACGGGTATCCAGCCGACCGCACCGGCCTGCCAATGCGCGTTCCGCATCGTCCTCGCGACCTCCCTGGCGGTGGGGCCGCCGGTGCGGCCGATGTCCGATTGCGTCAGGCTGCTCCGGGCCGACTCCAGCCGGTCCTGGGTCTGGTACGTGAACACCGCCAGCGGCAGCAGGGCGACGAGCAGCGCGGTCGCCGCCGCCAGCCAGGGGTTGACCAGCCGCCGGAAGCGGTGCCGCAGAAAGCGCTGGGTGTGGACCAGCAGCGCCGCCAGCGTGAGGAACAGCCCCGGCAGCAGCAGCCACCAGGCGAACGCCAGCAGCCAGCCGAACGAGGTCTGGTCGTCCAGCACGCCGAACTGCCGCTGCTGCACCGCCTTCAGCCGGTCGAGGACGCCGCTGTGCTCATGCCGCAGGATGGAGTCGGCGTACCGCAGATAGGCATCCCGGAGCGTCGGGTTCTCGCGGTTCGCGTACGCCTGCTCGACGGTGTCGCCGTAGGACGTCACCAGCGCCGCCGAGGTGCGCAGGGCCCCGCGCGCCGACTCGCCCCCGATGGTGCTCTTGGACACCTGGGTCAGGCTCTGCTTGGCCGTCGACAGCTTGTCGCGGTACTCCTCGCTGAGCCCCTCGAACTCCGCGGTGGGGCTGGAGATGCTGCGCCGCGCCTCGTCGTACGAGGCGTTCAGCGCGTCGATCGCGGCGGCGACCTGCAGTATCGCCGGGGTGGACCGGTCGGTCACCGCCTTGGAGTTGCGGCTGACGCCGTAGTACGCGGCCAGCAGCGCGGCCACGGCCACCGCCGTGACCACGAGCAGGGCGGTCAGCCGGCGCACCAGGAAGGTCCGGGTGGCACTCATCTCACGCCGCCCGCTTGATTCGGTTCGCCCGGTTCACCGTTCAGGGGGGCGTTGCACCGCTGGCAGAACCCGGCGGTGGCGGGCGACCGGCGCCCGCAGGCCGGGCAGAGGACATCCGCGGCGGGCGGCCCGGCGGGCTCCGGGCGGTCCATCCCCATGAAGGGGGCGCTCTCCTCCGACACGACGATCACCGAGTTGAGGTCCAGCGGCCGGATGGGCTCGCGGATCCGCACCTCGCCGGTGGCGGCGTCGACGATGTGGACCAGCCCGCCCAGCCGGGCCAGCATCTTCTCGCTGCCCAGCTGATGGGCCAGTTGGACGGCGCGCCCCCACTGGCGGCGGGCCCGCTCCCGGTCACCCGCCTCGTACGCGTCGCAGCCCGCGGTGATCGCGTGACCCAGCTCGGAGTCGGCGTCGTAGTGGGCCAGCCGGGGGTCGATACGGGACGACAACAGCACATCGTCCGTCCACTGGACCAGCATCGACTCCGGCTCGGGCAGCGGCAGCGCGGTGTCGCCCTCCACCGCCAGCTCCACGGCGGCCAGCTCCACGTCCTCGCCCACCGGATCGCGCCGCGGATCGGCGAGCACGGACACCTGGTACTCGCGGGTCTCGTCGCCCCACGCGCTGGTGGTCCACTCCCAGGTGCGCTCATCGGGGCGGACGCCCTCGTCGGTGAGGTCCGCCCGGGTGGGGTGCACCTGCTTCACGAAGCCGACCCGGCTGCCCGCCCGGGTGCGGATCCGGATCCGCACCCCGGCCAGCGCCTTGGCCATCGAGGCGGAGACCATCTCCTCGAACTCGGCGGCCAGCGCGGAGTCCTCGAGGACCGCGTCGGCCCGGCCGTGCAGCCGGTGCGCGATCCGCTTCAGCTCGGTGGCGTCCCAGCCGTCGCCGATCCCGCGCGCGTCACAGGTGAAATGCGGGGCGCAGGCGTCCAGCACCTGCTCCAGATAGCCGGGCGGGTCGTGTTCGTTGCGCCCGTCGGTGAGCAGCAGGGTGTGCCGGATCGCGGCGGGCCGGCGCAGATGCAGCCGACGGGCGAGATCCAGCCAGGAGCCGATCGCGGTGCCGCCCACCGCGGGCAGCCGGGCCGCCACCCGGGCGGCGGCGGCCTTGGTGTCCGGCCCCGCGACCGCCATGCCGCCGGTGAACGGATAGACCACCTGGGCCTGTTCGGTGCCCTCGACGATCGCGAAGCGGGTGCCGTCGCGCAGTATGCCGACCGCGGTGGCGGTGGCCCGCCGCGCCGCCGCGATCTTCGTCGGCGGCCAGCTCATCGACATCGAGCAGTCGATGACGATGACCTCCGACGCGGCGGTACGGGCCGCCGCCGGGCCCAGGCCGTGGGCCCGCACGCTGACGATGGCGTGCATCTCGGTGCGGCCCGCGGAGGCGGGCAGGTACTTGTTCTGGTGCACCCGCAGGGTGAGGGCCGGGCCCCCCTCCGTGCCCCCTGGTCCGTACTGCCTTCTGTGGTCCTCGCTCATCTGATCCCCCTGTCAGACGCGGGTCATGGGCCTGATGGCATTCGCGCGGTCGATCAGCACCCCGAGCGCTTCGGGGCTGTCCGCCTGCCGGGCCAGCCGACGCAGGGTCTGCTCCAGCTCGGCGCGCAGCGCGTTCTCGTCCTCCCACTCCCCATACACCAGTGACTGGGGTTCGGTTCCCCTCCGGGGCGCTTCGGCCGCCGGATCGGCGCGCCCCTTCCGTATCCAGCGCCGTGACCGGGCGTGCCCAGCGGGCTCACTCAGCTGCTCGCCGGACCCCGGCTGCCGTCCCGCCCAGTCCAGCGTCACCTCCAGCGACTCCGCCGTCAGCCGGTCGCGGGCCGGACCGGACCGGCGCCCCTCGTCCAGATACAGCCGCGGCAGCCTCGTGCGCACCTCCGCCAGGTCCTCGGCCGTCGGCAGGGCGTCCGGGTGGCCCAGCCGCCCCGACAGCACCCGCACTGTGGCGATCCGGGCGGCGTCGTAGTGGCGGGAGACCTTCGGCACCCCGCCGAGGATCTCCACCGCGCCGCCCCGGTCGCCCGCCGCGAGCCGGAGCCGGGCCAGCCCGAAGGCGGCGCTGCCCTGCGAGCGGTTGCGCTGCCACACCGCCTCGTAGAACCGCTTGGCGGCCTCGTGGTCACCCAGGTGCTCGGCGCAGTAGCCGAGCGCCAGCTTGGGGGCGTACTCCCCGGGCAGCGCGCTGTACACCTCGTCGAACTCGTGCCGGGCGTCGGCCACCGCGCCGTCCGCGAGCCGCAGCAGGGCGCGGTGCCAGGACAGCCGCCAGTCGTACGGGGCGGCGGAGCCGATCAGTTCGACGGCGATCGCCAACTCGTCGGCCGCCGCGTCCCGTTCGCCCAGCTCCAGATAGGCGCGGCAGACGCGCAGCCGGATCTCGGCGGAGGGGCGGGGGAAGGCGTGCAACTGCTCGATCAGCCGCCGTGGCCCGCTGTCGGTCGGGACGCCCAGCAGCGCCGCGCCGGGATCCGCCGCGGCCGGGAACGGCACCGGCAGCCCGAGCGGCACCCGCTCCGGCCGGGGCAGCCCGGCCGCCAGCAGCGGGCGCGGCTCCCCTTCCAGCCAGCGCTCCAGGTCGGGGATCCGGCCCAGCGAGGCGTCCAGCAGCGCCGAGGTGGGGGCGAAGAGCGTGGACGGCTCCGGCTGCTCCCGGCTCAGCCGCAGCGAGTGGATCTCCCGCAGTACGCCCCACAACTGCTCGGACATCTCCGCGGCCGAGCCGAACCGCCGCTCCGGGTCGGCCGCGGTGGCGCGGGCCAGCGCCCGGCGGTAGGACTCGGCGCCGAGGCCGGGCGGCCGCTGGGTCTGACGGGCGGCCTTGTCCGAGAGCTCCTCGAGCGTCCTGCCGACCCCGAAGAGATCATGGCGCTCGGTGAGGGCCGGGGCGCCCCGGGCCAGCACCTCGGGGGCGGCGAACGCCTCGGTGATCACCGGCGGCCCGCCGTCCCGCTGGCCCAGCCGCCGCACCGCGCCGAGGTCGATCACCTTGACCCGGTCCTCGTGGTGCATCACGTTGCTCGGCTTGAGATCGCAGTACAGCAGCTTCTCGCCGTGCAGATAGCCCACCGCGCGCAGCACCAGACAGCCGTAGGCCAGGATGTGCTCGTACAGCCGCGGCCCGTCGTACGGCTTCACCGCGTCCGCGATGTGGTCCTTGATCTGGGCGAGGGTCATCCCGCCGACGAACTCCATCACGATGTAGCCCGTCAGCGCCCCGTCGTCGCGGGGGTCGGGCTGGGTGACGTAGTTGATGATCCGGACGATGCCGGGGTGGTCGAGCATGGTCAGATAGCGGCGCTCCTCGACCGCCACCCGCAGGGCCGCCTCGTCCTCGTTGTTGATCAGGCCCTTGATGGCCACCGGCTGGTCGTCCAGCTGGGTGTCCTCGGCGAGATAGACCCAGCCGAGCCCGCCGTACCCGACGCAGCCGATCACCCGGTACTGATCGCCCAGCAGATCGCCGGGGCTCAGCCGCGGGGTGAAGTCGAACGGATGGCGGCAGCGCGGGCAGTAGCCCCGGGAGAGCGCGGACTGTCCGGCGTAGGGCGCGCCCACGATCTCGTCGCACCCCTCCCAGCCGCAGGTCTGGCCGCGCGAGGGGGGATGCGGATCGTCCATCACCAGGTCGCGCAGCGAGGGCAGTTCGACGCGGGGCAGGTCCAGCAGGCCCTCGCCGGCCGGCCGCACCGTGAACTTGCGCGCCATATCGCGGCGGCGGGCACGGGCCGTGGTCGCGGTGGACTCGGACGCCAGAGGGGCGGCGGGCCCGGCGGGCGGGGGAGCGGGGGACGGGGCGGCGGGCAGGGGCCTGCGGCCGCACTCCGAGCAGAACCCCCGGGCGTTGATCCGGCCCAGGCCCTCGCCCCGGCAGTCCGGGCGGTCGCAGTCCCTCCCACCCGTCGGGTCCCTCATGGCGCCTCCCCCTCCGGCGGTGTGTGCACGGCGGCCACGAACCGGTCGACGGCGCGGCGGGCCTCCGGCAGATCGCAGGGCACCTCGGCCAGCAGTCGCACCGCGGCGCGGTGCAGCGGGATCAGCTCCGCCCGCTCGGATTCGGCCTTGGTCCCGAGCATCGCCGTGTACGACACCAGCTGCCACTTCAGCTCCTGGACCGCCGGCTGCTGGGCGTCGATCACCCGCAGCGTCTCCTCGGCCCGCTCGGCGACCGTCCGCACCGACTGCTCGAACGCGGCCAGCTTGGCGACGATGCGGTGCGAGCGCAGCTCGGGGTCGGAGCGCAGCCGGGTCAGATTGATCCGCAGGGCCGTGGCGTCCTCGGCGTCCGACGAGGCCGAGCGGCGCGCCCCGCGCCCGGCGGTCTCGTGCTCGCGGTCGGCGGCGAGCGCCACCCGCCCGGCGAGCTCGTCCAGCCAGGCGTCGATCCGGGCCGCCTCGGGGCGGAACAGCCGCTCGGCCAGGAGCAGTCCGCTCGACTGGGGGTCGCGGAAGACCAGCAGCAGCCGGCTGCCCCGGTCGGCGAGCAGCTTCATGAAGCCGACCAGCGCCTCGGGGTCGCGGGCGCGGTCCACGCCGACGGCCACGATGGTGAGCGGCACCGCGTTGGCCCGGACCCGGCTGAGCGGGGAGGTGTCGCCGGGCGAGCGCAGATCCATCCGGTCCGCGACCCGCAGCGCGACCTCGGTGTCGGTGCGCTTGGTGACGTCGATGGCCAGGTCCACACTGCCCAGCGGCGGTACGGTGCCGTGCGGCGCGGCCGAGACCGCCTCGTCGGGGCCGCCGCCCGACAGCTCGCGGTCGGCGAGCGTGATGGCGCGGCTGAGCGCCTCGTACCGCGCGTGGTCGTCGTCCTCGATCACCACGGTCTCCACGTCCGTGATGCCCGCGCGCCCGGTCAGCGGCTCCCGGCGCAGCCATACGGCGAGCCGCTGGGCGAAGCCGATGTCCTGGACGCCGGTGGTCAGCGGGGAGACCAGCGGCCGGTCCACCCCGGGGTCGCCGCGCACCCAGCGGTGGACCACCGGCAGATGGCGCACGATCGTCTCGACCGGGATCATGTAGGAGACGCTGAGGCGCTCGGCGGGGGGGATGTCGACCGGGTCGTCGTACCGGCTGACGACCATGCCGATGACATGCCGGGTCGCCTCGTCCTCCACCCCGGCGCCGCTGAAGCCCTTACGGACCACATCCCTGGGCGACTTGGGGTCGAGGCCCACCCACTCCGCCCGGGGGCCGACCCGCCCGGCGGTCTTCGCGCGCAGATAGTGGCCGTTGTCGAGCCCCTTGGGGAAGCCGCCCATCCACACCGGCCGGCCCAGCACCGGCGGCAGCCGGTAGAGCGGCGCGGCGTGTTCGGCGGGCTGCGGCCGGCCCAGCCGCAGCAGCGCCACATCGCCGCAGCCGTCGGAGCGCTGGGGCACCCAGCAGCCGTCGGCGACGCGCGCGGGGACGGGCCGGGCCTCGTGCACCTCGACCAGCTCCACCAGCACCTCGGTGGCGGGCACCGGGAGCCCGTCGTCGGGTATCACATGGGCGCACGTCAGCACCGTCTCGCTGCCCAGGAGGACTCCGGCGCCCAGCACGTCACCGGCCGAACTACGGATCCTCACCCGCCATGTGCCCCCGCTGGAGGTCGCATCGGCGGTAATGCCCATTTCCGCCCCCATGTGGCAAGAGCATACGCCCGGGACGTACGGAAGTGACCCGTCCGTCCGATGGGTCACGGGAACGGGTGAGGGGCGGGGCGGGGGCCGGAGGAGGCGGGGTCCGCGGCCGGAGAGGGGCGTGCCAGGGCCGTACGGGGTGGGATGGCGGGCCCGGCGCGTCCGGTGTGCGGCGCCGCCGATCGCGCACGCCCGGCCATTCGGGTGACGTGGCGTCACCTCTTCTTGTGGCGGGCTACGTCGGATGGATTACTGAAAGTGTGCGGTGGAACCCCGTCGATTCTTTCGGCGCTGGGGGCGCCGCGTCCTCGCCGGAGCCGGGCGCCAGGCGTACCGCGAGGAGGACCGGGCGGGTGCCCCAAAGCCCGCGGTCGCGCACCGGACTCCCGTGAGCGCGAGCGGGTCCAGCCCGCTCGGTCCCGTCCACGCCCCGCCCTCATACAGGAGGCGACGCGCCACGCCCATCTCACCCGGCCAAGGGTCCAGCGCCGGCGGACAGGCCGTCGTCATCACCGGCACCGACCTCGGCGGTGCCACGGCCGTGCACTTCGGCAGCGAGCTGGCCACCATCACCGCCAACAACGCCACCTCCGTGACGGTCACCATGCCGTCCGGCCTCCGGCGGTACGACGGTGACCCTGACCGGCACCAATCTGCTCGGCGCGACAGCGGTCAGGTTCGGGGCCGTCAACGCGACCTCCTTCACGGTGGTGTCGGCCACGCAGATCACGGCGGTGGCGCCACCCGGCAGCGGCACCGCGCAGATCACGGTGGTGACGGCGGGCGGCACCAGCGGCGGCGTCCCGTACACGTACGTCCCCACCCCCGTCCTCACCAGCCTGTCGCCGACCCGGGGGCCGCTCGGCGCCGGGACCACGGTCACGCTCTTCGGCAGCGGTCTCACCACGACCAGTTCGGTGCTCTTCGGCTCGACGCCCGCCTCCTTCACCGTCGTCTCGGACATCTGGGTCACCGCCATCGCGCCCTCCGGGTCCGCCGGGCCGGTGAACGTCCAGGTCATCACCGTCGGCGGCAGCAGCAACAGCCTCGTCTACACCCGTGTGGGGCCACCCGGGATCTAGGGCCCTGCTGACGGATTTCCGCGGCGTCGCGGCGTCCGGCACGTCCTCTCGCCGCACCCCGCGAAAACCCAAGTAGCTCCGCTACGAGGGCTTCCGCGCGGCACGCCGAGAGCACGCTCCCCCAGCTACCGCTGGGAGGTGCCCCCTGACGCCGCTCCTTCTTCCACGGAGATCCGTCAGAAGGGCCCTAGCCGCCGGGAGGAGCTAGGAGCCGAGGTCCGGGGCCGTCGCCCCGGCGCGCAGCGGCCGGTCGGCGCACGGCCGGGACCACCACACCCCCTCGCCGTGTGTCAGCCGGGGCAGCACCCGTTCGAATCCGTGCACCCGGCGGGCCGGGAGCTCGCCCCGCAGCAGCCGCCCCGTGGCACCGTCCGCGCTCTCGCCGATGTCCGCCTCGGCGGCGGCGAGGTGGGCTGTGACCGCGGCGAGGGTCTCGGCCGGAAGCTCCAGCTCGAAGGCGTGGTACGGCTCGTAGATCCGCCACCCCGCCCGTTCCAGGGCCTCCCCGAGCACCACCGGGGTGAGGTCGCGGAAGTCGGCCGCGGTGCTCAGCGGGCCGATGAACCCGGAGCGGACGAGCACGACCCGGCAGTCCGTCACCGAGCGGCCCCGGGGCCCGTGGAAGAGCGTCTCGTACACGGTCTCCTCGATCGCGTTGTGGAACGCGCGGGGCAGCGCGCCCAGTTCGGTCTCGTAGCCGAAGACCACCCCGGCACCGCGTTCGGTGGGCTCCACGCGCAGCCCGACGGTGGCCCAGGGCCCGGTGTGGCC
The DNA here is from genome assembly GCF_024505145.1 of Streptomyces rugosispiralis. Taxonomy (GTDB): domain Bacteria; phylum Actinomycetota; class Actinomycetes; order Streptomycetales; family Streptomycetaceae; genus Streptomyces; species Streptomyces rugosispiralis. The sequence goes on from NZ_JANIAA010000062.1 coordinate 29,066, forward strand.
GACCCGGGCGATCTCGCGGACGGCCTCGCCGACCCCCGAGGGGCGCTCGACCAGCACCGGACGGCTCGGTTCGAAATCCGCCTCGATGCCGTAGTCCTGGACCAGCGTGGCCGCGATGATCTCCTTCTGCACCTCGCCGTACAGCAGCACCGAGGTGGCCCCGCCCGGCATCGCCCGCGCGTGGATCAGTGGGTCCTGATCGGCCAGGTCGAGCAGCGCGGTGTGCAGCCGGGACGCGGCGGCGGCGCCGGGCTCGCGGGCGTGGACGAGGGTCTGGAGGCTGGGCGCGGCGAAGTGCCGCCGGCCGGCGGGGACGTCGTGGACGGGCCCGAGCCGGTCGCCGACCCGGACCCCGGGCAGCCCCTTGATCCTCGCGATGTTCCCGGCGGTCAGCGGCCCCCGTACGGCCCCCGCGGCTCCGATGACCTCCAGCGCGGTGATCTGCCCGGTGTGCTCGGTCAGGGCGCCGCCGGGCTCGCGGCGGTGCAGGGTCACCCGCTGCCGCAGTGTCACCTCGCCGGAGAACAGCCGAAGATAGGCCGTACGGCCACCACCACGGGCACCGCCCTTGGCGCCTGTGCCGCCTCCACCGCCTCCGCCGCTCCGGCCGCCTCCGCCGCTCCCGCCGCGCTCGACCGCGAAGACCGTGCCGCGCGGCTCCGCGCCGCCCGGCGCGGGCGGCACCAGCCGTGCCACCCCCTCGACCAGCGCCCCGACGCCCTGGCCGCTCAGCGCCGAGCCGAAGAAGACCGGATGCACCAGCCCCTCCGCCGTACGGGCCGCGAGGGCCGCCGCCACCTCCTCGGCCGAGGGCAGCGGACCGTCCACGACCCGCGCGAGCATCGCGTCGTCGGTCTCGGCCAGCACCTCGGCCGCCTCGGCGCGCACCCCCGGATCGTCCAGGGAGCGCGGTCGGACGCGGGCGTTCCGTGTGCCCAGGTCCCTTACCGCCATCAGCGGGACGAGATGCGGCGCCAGGGCGCGCCGGATGTCGGCGAGCAGCCCCGCGTCGCGTGCGCCCGCGCGGTCGATCTTGTTGATGAAGAGCAGCACCGGGAGCCGCAGCCGCCGCAGCGTCTTCATCAGCACCCGGGTCTGCGCCTGGACGCCCTCGACGGCGGACAGCACGAGCACCGCGCCGTCGAGCACTCCGAGGGCGCGTTCGACCTCGGCGATGAAGTCGGAGTGGCCGGGGGTGTCGATCAGGTTGATCTGGGTGCCCCCGGCGGTGAGGGACGCGACCGCGGTCCGCACGGTGATACCGCGCTGCCGCTCGATCTCGCCGGTGTCGGTCTGGGTGTCCCCGGTGTCGACGCTGCCGAGCCGGTCGATCACCCCGGCGTCGTAGAGCAGCCGCTCGGTCAGGCTGGTCTTACCGGCGTCGACATGTGCGAGCACACCGATGTTGAGGGTCCGTGAGACCCGTGGAGAGCTGGGCATGGATGCTGAGGTCCTCGAAGACGGTCGTCCGGTGGGGGCGCTGAGTCGTTCCGAGGAATCGGCGCATCGGTTGCTCCTGCTCTCGTAGACGTGAGGTGGACGTGCGGTAGATCTGAGGTCGCGGACATCCTGGACACGGGAGCGGGCGGAGGCAACCGAATTACGGGCGTCCCGTCACCGCGTGCCCCTCGGCCCGCCCCGCGGGAAGCGCGGCCTCGCCCGTAGAAAGCGCTGTCACGCCTCTCGACAACGCCCGCCGCTGCCCCGACTCTTCGTAAGCGACGGGGACCGGTGCGGTGGAGGGGACTGACGATGCGGCGCAGAACGCTTCTGGCGGCGGCGGGCACCACCGTGCTCGGGACCGCCCTCACGACGGGCACCGCCCGAGCCGACGAGACCATCGGTGTCGACCCCGGCACCGACCACGGGGCCTGGGAGGGCTGGGGCACCTCGCTCGCCTGGTGGGCCAATCTCTTCGGGCAGCGGGACGACTTCGCCGATCTCTTCTTCACCACCAAGTCGGTGCGCTACGGCGGCCGATCGCTGCCCGGCCTCGGGCTGAACATCGCCCGCTACAACCTCGGCGGCTGCGCCTGGACCAGCGTGGGCGGCGAGTCCATGGTGGCATCGCCCAACATCCCCCGGTTCAAGCAGATCGAGGGCTACTGGCACGACTGGAACAGCGAGGACCCCGCCTCCGCGGCCTGGCACTGGAGCGCCGACGCGGTCCAGCGGGCGGCGCTGGGCAAGGCCGTCCAGCGGGGTGCCGTCAGCGAGCTGTTCGCCAACTCGCCCATGTGGTGGATGTGTCTCAACCACAACCCGTCCGGCGCCGCGGACGGCGGCAACAACCTCCAGTCCTGGAACTACCGCCAGTTCGCGCTCTACCTCGCCACCACCGCCCGCTACGCCCAGGACCACTGGGGCGTCCGCTTCGCCACCGTCGAGGCGTTCAACGAGCCCTCGTCGGCCTGGTGGAAGGCGGACGGCACCCAGGAGGGCTGCCACATCGACGCGGCGGTCCAGCGGACCGTCCTCGGCCACCTGCGCACCGAGCTGGACGCGCGCGGCCTGACCGGCACCCGGATCTCGGCGTCGGACGAGACCAGCTACGACCTGGCCCGCACCACCTGGAGTTCGTTCGACACCGCCACCCGCGCGCTGGTCGACCAGGTCAACGTCCACGGCTACCAGGGCTCGGGCGGCCGCCGCGATCTGCTGTACGCGGACGTGCGCGCGGCGGGCAAGAAGCTGTGGAACTCCGAGACCGGCGACAAGGACGGCACCGGCCTCACCCTCGCCACCAACCTCTGCCTGGACTTCCACTGGCTGCACCCCACCGCGTGGTGTTACTGGCAGGTGATGGATCCCAGTGCCGGCTGGGCGCTGATCCACTACGACCCGGACACCGCCCAGCCCGGCGCCGTGCAGACCAAGTACTACGTGCTCGCCCAGTTCACCCGCCATATCCGTCCCGGGATGCGGATCCTGGAGACCGGCTCGGACCACGCGGTCGCCGCGTACGACCCGGGGGCGCGGCGGCTCGTGCTCGTCGCCGTCAACCCCGGCGCCGCGCAGCCGCTCACCTTCGATCTGTCCCGCTTCGGCCAGGTCACCGGGGGTACGGGCGGGCTGGTGCCGCGCTGGTCCACCCAGACCTCGGGCACCGGCGATCTGTACACCGCGCGCCGGGACACGGCGCTCGACGGCAAGCGGCTGAGCGTTCCGTTCGCCGAGAAGTCGGTGCAGACGTTCCAGATCGACGGGGTGACCGAGTAAGGACTCCGGACTCCTATGAGAACTCCGAACTCCTAACTCCTAACGAAATGCTCTTCGACATGGCCGCCCCGCGGCTCGGCATCAGCCGTTCGCACGCGGTTCGTTTGCGGGACGTGAGTGAGGCGTTTCCGGAACGTCAGCGGCTCCGGGAAAAGTGGTGTTCACACCGCGGGAACGACCGAAGAAGGCTCCCGCACGAAACGCAGGGGGAACCCGATCATGCGTACTTCCCGGATTCGTACCGTCACTCTGGCCGCCGTCACCGCCGCGCTGGCGCTGGGCCTGACCGCCTGCGGCGGCGCCGATGGCGGCTCGAAGGCGGCGGGCGGCGACAGCGCCGCCGGTGGCGCGCAGAGCCGGTCCGTGTCCGGCGGGGACGGCAAGGGCGGCGCGGAGCAGGTCAACAGCGGCGGTGACACCAAGGAGGACGCGCGCTCGGCGGCCGCCAAGGGCGGGACGGACGAGATCGCGAGCAAGGCCGCGAAGGCCGCCGCCCGGCAGTGCCGCGGTGACGAGATGATGGTCACCGCGGTGCACCGGTTCGCCGGGCAGCAGGGCGACCACCTGCTGATCACCGCGTCGAACGAGGGCGCCAAGCCCTGCTGGGTCACCTCGTACCCGGCCGTGAAGCTCGGCGACGACGAGGCCGTACTGCCGCACTCGAAGAAGGACAACCCGGGCGGCGGCAAGCACATCACGCTCCAGCCCGGCGGCAAGGTGTACAGCGCGGTGAACCTCTTCGACTACGGCTCGGGGAACCAGACGGCGCGGTCGTTCGCGATCTCGCTGCGCGGCGCGGACGGGCACGACGGCCCCTTCTACTCCGTCGACGCCAAGGGCGCGAAGCCGCAGTTCAGCTGGAACGAGGCCGACGTGCTGAACTGGAGCACCAAGAAGCCGTACGACTTCTGACGGCCCATCGGCCGGTGACGCGTAGGGCGTGGGGGGCCGGTTACGCGGCGAGGTGGCGGACGATCCGGCGCAGCTGCTCCTCCCACCGCCCCCGGAACTCCGGCGAGTCCGGCTCGATGCCGAAGATCTGGCGGACGGCGTGCGGCATGGTGGCCGGTGCGGAGACCACGGCGTAGCACATCAGCAGCACGGCGGCCGGGTCGAGGTCGTCCGCCAGCTCGCCCGCCGCCTGCCGGCGCCGCATATCGGACAGGTCCTCGCGCGGCTCGTCCCCCACCTCACCGGTCAGCGCCTGCCAGACGGCCAGCCGGATGCCGCGGGGGTCGTCGAATGCCTCCCGGAGGTAGCGGATGAGCAACTCCTCGAAGGGGGCCGCGGGGTCGTTGAAGGTCGCCTCGCGCCGCAGCCACTCGCGGCCCAGCTCCCGGTAGAGGCCCTCCTTGCCGCCGAAGTAGTAGGTGATCAGCTGCTTGTTGAGGCCCGCACGGTCCGCTATGTCCTGGACCCGCGCGCCCGCGAACCCCTTCTCGGAGAACTCGTCCATGGCCGCCTCCAGCAGCAGCCGCCGGGAGCGTTCCGGGCACTGCTTGCGCTCCTCGGGGGTGGGGGCGCGGCGGGGCCTCTTGGACGTCCCGTGCATCGTCGTCATCTCCTCTTCCTCGGCCCGGACAGGCTAGCCGGGGGTTTCGGCCATGCTCTCATCTATTTGTTTGACAATTTCATCCGTTTGGATGAGCCTGGCTGCGGCTACGTAGAAGATCCCGGGACGCGCAAGGAGATCGATCATGTTCGTGGTGACCGGAGCCACCGGAAACGTCGGCAGTCATGTGGTGAAGCAGCTGGCCGACGCGGGCGCCGAGGTGCTCGCGCTCACCCGCGACCCCGAGGCGGCCCGGCTGCCGGAGGGCGTGCGGGCGGCCCGCACCGATGAGCTGCCCCTGGACGGCGCCACGGCGCTGTTCCTCAACCCCGCGGTGGTCTGGCAGATCGGGTCCGAGAAGCTCCTGCGGCGGGCCAAGGAGAGCGGGGTGCGGCGGATCGTGATGCTCTCCTCGTCCTCCGTCCTGTCGGACCTCGACCCCCAGGCGAACCCGATCGGCGTCCGCCACCGCGCGCTGGAGGCCGAGGTCGAGGCCACGGGGCTGGAGTGGACGTTCGTCCGCCCGGGTGCCTTCGCCGCGAACGCGATGCAGTGGGCGGACCAGATCAAGGCCGGGGACGTGGTGTACGGGGCGTACGCCGGGGCGCAGATGGCCCCCATCCACGAGGCCGACATGGGCGCCGTCTCCGCCCGCGCCCTGCTCGCCGACGACCTGGTCGGCCAGGCCCCCGAGCTGACCGGACCCGAGTCGCTGAGCTTCGCCGACCAGGTGCGCGTCATCGGCGAGGTCATCGGACGGCCGCTGCGGTACGAGGAGATCTCGCACGAGGCGGCGCGGGAGCGGATGTCCGGCGGGTTCGTCACGCCGGAGATCGCGGACTCGCTGTTGCGGGTCTTCGCGGAGTTGGTGGACCGGCCGCAGACGATCTCGCCGGAGGTGGAGCGCATCACGGGGCGTCCCGGGCGGACGTTCGCGCAGTGGGTGGAGGACCACGTGGCCGCGTTCCGCTGAGGCTGCCGCCGGCCGCGTCTGCGCTCACCGCGCAGGGGCGGGCGATGGTGGACCGACCGGGGTCGCGCCTGCGGCGGGCTTTCCCCTACCCGCCCCTTCCCACAACCGGGGCTCCGCCCCGGACCCCGCTCCTCAATCGCCGGAGGGGCTGATTTCAGCCCGTCCGGGCCTCTTGCTTCCCGATCGCCGGTGGGGCTGATTTCAGCCCGTCCGGCGATCGCCGCGGGCGCGCTGCCCCAGGGGCGGGTCCTGGGAGCCGTACGCCCGGACGGCGCGCGAAACGTTCCGCGCCGGGCGCGGGCGGTGTGGCGCTCGCCAGCGCCAGGGCCGCATCAGGAGGCGGTCCGCTTGCCCGGCTGCCTCTTCGCGGCGGCCTTCTTGGCCGCGGTCTTTCCGGCCGCGGCCTTCTTCGCACCCGTCCGCTTCCCCCCGGCGGCCCTTCCCGCGGGCTCCTCCTCCGCGGACTCGGCGGCCTTGGCAGCCTTGGCGGGCTTCGCCGCCTTCGTCCCGCCTCTCTTCGCCGCCGCGGGCGCCTTCTTCGCGGCCGCGGCCTTCTTCGCCGGTGCCTTCTTCCGCCCGCGCAGCTCGTGGACCGTAGCCGCCGCCTCCTCCTCGGCTCCCCCCTCCGACGCCTCCCCGCCCTCCCCGGCCCCCTCGCCCCGCGCCTCCCGGGCGCTGCGGACGCTCTCCTTCAGCGCCGCCATCAGATCGACCACCTGCGCGCCCGCGGGCCGTTCACCGGGCTCGGCGGTGGGCGTGGCGCCGGACACCTTCGCCGCCACCAGTTCCTCCAGCGCCTCGTGGTACTCGTCGCGCAGATCGTTCAGATCCACCTCTCCGAGCGTCTCCATCAGCGTGTCCGCGAGGTCCAGTTCGGCCGGTTTCACGGTCACCTTCTCCTTGGGGGCCACCCCCGCGGGCTCGCGCACCTCGTCCGGCCAGAGCAGCCGGTGCAGCGCGATGGTGTCGCCCACGACGCGCAGCATCCCCAGTCGCTCGCGGCCGCGGTGGGCGTATTTGGCGATGGCGACCTTCTCGCTGCGCTTGAGCGCCTCGCGCAGCAGGGTGTACGGCTTGGCCCCGGCGGCGCCGCTGGTGCCCAGGTAGTAGGCGTCGCCCATCTGGAGCGGATCGATCTCGGCGGCGGAGATGAACGCCTCGATCTCCAGGGTGTGGGTGGTGGGCAGCGGAAGGGCCGCGAGGTCCTCGTCGGTGATCGGGACCAGCGCGCCGTCCGCGTCCTCGTACGCCCGCCCGATCTCGCTCGACTCGACCGGCTTGTCCTCGAGCTCGCAGACCTTGCGGTAGCGGATGCGGCCGCTGTCGCGGGTGTGGATCTGCCGGAACGAGATCGAGTGGTCCTCGGTGGCCGGATAGATCTTGATCGGAATACTCACCAGGCCAAAGGAAATGTTCCCATTCCAGATAGATCGCATGCTTGATCCCTTTCGTGAGATTCTTATCGTATGTCCCCGATCGCGGAGGTGGAGGGGCGGCGGATCACGCTCAGGAACCTCGACAAGGTCATCCATCCGGCCACCGGCACCACCAAGGGCGAGCTGCTGCACTATCTGGCGTCGACCGCGGACGCGCTCCTCGGCCATCTGCGCGGGCGGCCGCTGGCGTTCCTGCGCTACCCGGACGGCCCCGACGGTCAGAAGTTCTTCACCAAGAACCCGCCTCCGGGCACGCCTTCCTGGGTGACGACGGCCGAGGTCACCCGCCATAAGGGGGAGACCGCGCGGCAGGTGGTGATCCAGGACCTGCCCTCGCTGATGTGGTCGGCCAACCTCGTGGTGGAGTTCCACACCCCGATGTGGCGCGTCGACCAGGGCGTGGGCATCGCCGACCGGCTCGTCTTCGACCTCGACCCCGGGCCGCCGGCCACGATCGTGGACTGCCGCGTCGTCGCCGTATGGCTGCGCGAACGGCTGGCCGACGACGGCCTTACGGCGTACGCGAAGACCAGTGGCTCCAAGGGGCTGCATCTGCTGGTGCCGGTGGCGCCGACCCCCTCCCGGCAGACCACCGCCTACGCCAGACGGCTGGCCCTGGAGGCCGCGAACGCCATGCCGGACCTCGTCATCCGTAAGATGACCCGCTCGCTGCGGCCGGGGAAGGTGTACGTGGACTTCAGCCAGAACGCCGCCGCGAAGACCACCGCCGCCCCCTACACCCCCCGCGCCGTCCCCGAACCGGCCGTCTCCGCGCCCGTCACCTGGGAGGAGGTCGAGGCGTGCGGCGACCCGGCGGCGCTGACCTTCCTGATCGACGACATCCCCGCGCGGCTCGACCGCCACGGGGATCTGCTGGCCCCCCTGCTGAACCCGGCGGAGGGGCGCCCGCTGCCGACGGGCGAGGCCGGGGAGGACGAGGACCCCGGCCAAGGCGACGACGAAGGCGCGGCCGACCGATGACGTCGCCTTCCCCCGAGCCGCCCCTTCAGCCTCCCGTGGACGTGGCGCTGGCCCGTGTCGTCCCGATCCTGCCCACCGCCCCGCCCGGACGGCGGCTGGCGTACGAGCCCAAGTTCGACGGCCACCGGCTGCTGATCTTCCGGCTGGAGGACACCGTAAGGATGCAGGCCCGCTCCGGCCGCATTGTCACCCGCGCCTTTCCCGACCTGGCGGCCGCCGCCCGGCCGCTGCCGCCCGGCACGGTCCTCGACGGCGAGGTGGTGGTGTGGGCGGGCGGCCGTACGGACTTCGCCGCCGTCCAGAAGCGCGCCTTCGCCGCGTCCGAGTCCCGGGCGGGGAGGCTCGCCCGGGAACTGCCCGCCTCCTACGCCGCCTTCGACCTGCTCGCGATCGGCGCGGAGGATCTGCGGCCGCTTCCGTACGAACGGCGCCGCGCCCGGCTGATGGCGCTTCTCGAACCGCTCGGCCCACCGCTCCAGGCCGTGCCGATGACGACCGATCCGGAGCTCGCCGCCACCTGGTACGAGTCGCTTCTGGAGATCGGTATCGAGGGCCTGGTCATCAAGGAGCTGGACCAGCCCTACCGGCCGGGCCGCCACTGGCGGAAGGTGCGCCATTCGGAGACCCGGGACGCCGTGGTCGTCGGCGTCGTCGGCCCCCGCCTCCGCCCGCGCGCCCTCGCGCTGGTGCTCCCCGGCGACGACACGCCCTTGATCTCCGCCCCGCTCGCCACGGCCGTCCGCGCCCAGCTCAGCGCGGCCCTCCGCGACCTGCCCGACCCCGAGCCCCCGCCCGCCGAACTCCCCACCGCCCTGGACCGGGTCGGGGCCGAGATCGCCTACCGTCCCATCGCCCCGGACCTGACCGTCGAGGTCCGCCAGGAAGGCACGGTCCGCCACGCGGCGACGAGAGTCATGCGCCTCCGCATCCCCGACTGACCGCCCGGGGCCACCGGCGGGTGGCCGCAGGACGGCGGGAGGGGGC
>NZ_JANIAA010000063.1 GCF_024505145.1 Streptomyces rugosispiralis
GCCCCAGCAGCCCCAGCCCGACCCCAACCAGCAACAGCAGCCTCCGCAGCAGCCGCCCCCGTCCGGCCCCTGACGGGAACGGCCCCGGCGCAACCCCGCACAGACAACCCCGCACAGACAAACCCGCACCGACGACGCGCAGACAACCCCGCACAACACCCGCGCACACAAAGACGTAGGGCCCGGCTCGCGATGAGCCGGGCCCTACGTTCTTCGAGCGGTAGCGGTGGGATTTGAACCCACGGAGGAGTTGCCCCCTCACGCGCTTTCGAGGCGCGCTCCTTCGGCCGCTCGGACACGCTACCGAGGGAGAGCCTAGCGGACGGGTGGCCGGGAACCGAAATCGGTTCCGGAACGGATCCGCGCGGTGGGGCTCAGGGCTTGCGGAAGAACGCGGTCAGGGGGGCCGCGCACGCCTCCGCCAGGACGCCCGCGATCACCTCGGGGCGGTGGTTGAGACGACGGTCGCGGACCACGTCCCAGAGGGAGCCGACCGCGCCGGCCTTCTCGTCCACGGCGCCGTAGACCAGCCGGTCCAGGCGGGACAGGACGATCGCGCCGGCGCACATCGTGCACGGCTCCAGGGTGACCACCAGGGTGCAGCCGGTCAGCCGCCAGCCGCCGAGGTGGTGGGCGGCGGCTCGGAGGGCGAGGACCTCGGCGTGGGCCGTGGGGTCGCCATGGGCCTCGCGCTCGTTGCGGCCGCGGCCGAGTACCGAGCCGTCCGGGCCCAGCACGACGGCGCCGACCGGCACGTCTCCCGTCTCGGGTGCCCGCACCGCCTCCTCCAGCGCCAGGCGCATCGGTTCGCGCCAGGGGTCGCGCAGGGGGTCGGGTTCGGGGCCGGGCAGGAGGCCGGTCAGCGGATCGGTCATGACATCAGTGTGCGGCGGTCAGCGCACCGCCTCCAGCCCCTCCATGCTGCAGCCGAGCATCTCGGCGATCGATTCGAGGGCGTCCCCGTCGAGGGCCTTCAGCTCCTTCTCGTCCATGCCGAGGTCGGCCAGGATGTCGGCGTCGCCGAGCGGGCCGATCGGGACCGGGGCGTCGTCCGCGTCCTCGTCGTCCCGGTCCGGCTCGCCGTCCTCGGTGCCGTCCAGGTCGACCAGGCTGTCCAGATCGTCGTCGGGGTCCCGGCCGAGCAGCTCGTCGGTGAGCATCGAGCCGTACGAGGTGCGGGCGGCCGCTGCCGCGTCCGATACGTAGATGTGCGGGTCGTCCTCGCCGTCCACGCGGACGACGCCGAACCACGCGTCTTCGTGCTCGATGAAGGCCAATACCGTGTCGTCGTCCTTGGCAGCCAGACGGGCCAGTTCGATCAAGTCCGCCAGGGTTTCCACGTCATCGAGCTCTGTGTCGCTCGCTTCCCACCCTTCTGCGGTGCGCGCGAGCAATGCGGCGAAGTACACCGTGACTCTCCCACTGGTCATAGGCGTGCCGGGGGCGGGCGGGACAGTGTCCCGCCCCAATCGGAATCGTGGCAGAAACCGTCGCTTCGCGAGAGGTCTTCCACGCTGCGTCGTGCACCAGTCCAAAGAGATGTGGCTCACGCGGACGGAATCGAAACACGCGGAAACCGTCTCCGGCGGTTCGACGGAAGCTCACCAGGGCTCACCAGGAGAACGTCCGCATGTGTATCGCCCGGCGCATCCGGGCGGCGCGGGCCTGCCGGGGCCGCACCTGGTTCCGTACCGCCCGCGCCTCGTTCAGGGCGCGCAGGAAGCGGTCGCGACGGCGGCTGCGGTCCGCGGCGGTTTCCCTCGCGGTCGCGTCGGCCATGTTCACTCACTCCTCGGGGCCGAGGTGTCGCCCGGTGGGTGGGGCCGAGCGCTGTTGCCCACTTTCCCCCGAATCGGAGGTTTGATGCCAGTACGGCGGCAGACGGTCGAGTGCGGGGCGGCGCACGGAGGACGTCACCGGCGGGAGCCGGGCTCCGGGGGCTCGGTTAGTGTCGTCGCCATGCGGATCCACGTCGTCGACCACCCGCTGGTGGCGCACAAACTCACCACGCTGCGCGACAAGCGCACCGACTCCCCCACCTTCCGGCGGCTCGCCGACGAGCTGGTGACCCTGCTCGCGTACGAGGCCACGCGCGATGTGCGCACCGAGCAGGTCGACATCGAGACCCCGGTGACGGCCACGACCGGGGTACGGCTGTCCCATCCGCGCCCCATGGTCGTGCCGATCCTGCGGGCCGGTCTCGGGATGCTCGACGGCATGGTGCGGCTGCTGCCCACCGCCGAGGTGGGCTTCCTGGGCATGATCCGCGACGAGGAGACGCTCCAGGCGTCCACCTACGCCACCCGGATGCCCGAGGACCTCTCCGGCCGTCAGGTCTACGTCCTGGACCCGATGCTGGCCACCGGCGGGACGCTGGTCGCGGCGATCAGGGAGCTGATATCGCGGGGCGCCGACGACGTGACCGCGCTGTGTCTGCTGGCGGCGCCCCAGGGCGTCGAGCTCATGGAGCGCGAGCTGGCCGGGGCGCCGGTGACGGTGGTCACCTCGTCCGTCGACGAGCGGCTCAACGAGCAGGGGTACATCGTGCCGGGGCTCGGCGACGCGGGCGACCGGATGTACGGGACCGCGGGCTGAGGGGTCCTCGACGGCTCAGCGGCAGGGCGATCCGGAGGGCGCGGGCGAGGGCTTGGCCAGGGCGGCCAGCGCCTTGTCGGCGTCCTTCTGTTCGACGAGGTCCTTGAAATCGTTGCCGATGATCAGGTCGATGTCCTTGCCGTCGCGCGCGTCGTTCTTGGTCTGCGCGCCGGTGAGCTGTGTGCCGAGCACATTGAAGGCCCCGTCGCCGGCGCCGGGGGCGCCGAGCAGTATCCCGGTGGCCTTGACCTTCTTGTCGTACTGGGTCGGGGCGTTGCCCACCTTCCCGATCTTGAAGCCGCGCTTCTCCAGCTCCTTGGCGGTGTCCTTGGCGAGGCCGGAGCGCGTGGTCGCGTTGTAGACGTTGACCGTGATCTGGGAGGGCTTGGGCAGCTTCCCGCCCGTACGGCCGCCCTGGCCGCCCTGACCGCCCTGGCCGCTCCGGCCGCTGTCGGACCGGCCGGACTTGGCGTTCTCGTCGGGGTGCTTGTCGATGCGCTCGCAGTCCCCGGTGCCGTGCGCCGCGCGGACCTTCTGGCCACCGCCGTCGCCGGAGAAGACGTCGATGAGCTGAAGTGTTCCCCACCCGACCAGGCCGAGCGCCAGAACCGAGCCGAAGGCGGTGAACATCAGCCGCCGGCGGCCGCGGGGTCGGCTCATCCGCGGGTAGCGATCGCCCGTAATGCGGTACTTTCCGCCCATGCCGGGAGGGGTCAGCATGCTCATGTGCGCAGCGTAGTGCGGCCAGGTGGCGATGCCTACTAAATGATCAATGGTTGGTGCTCAGACCTACCCGAAAGGGTCAACGCTGATCGGAAGTCGATCAACGGCGATCGGTCACCGGGGAGCGGGGGCGCGGTCAGCCCTCGAGCTCCAGGACGCGCGCGTGCAGCACCTGGCGCTGCTGGAGTGCGGCGCGCACCGCCCGGTGCAGCCCGTCCTCCAGATAGAGGTCGCCCTGCCATTTCACGACATGGGCGAAGAGGTCCCCGTAGAACGTGGAGTCCTCGGCGAGCAGCGTCTCCAGGTCGAGCTGCTGCTTCGTCGTGACCAACTGGTCAAGACGTACCGGGCGTGGGGCGACATCCGCCCACTGGCGGGTGGATTCCCGGCCGTGGTCGGGGTAGGGCCGACCGTTTCCGATGCGCTTGAAGATCACACGGAAAGCCTACCGGGCAAGCCGCTCCCGGCGCAGCCAAGGCGCTCGAGTGCCGGGCCGGAGCCGGGTCCCGCCGTATGCAGAAAAGTGGAAAAAATGCTTGAAAGGGGCTAGGCGCTCATGGGGGCCCGGAGTAACGTAAATAACAGCCTGCGGGGCGAGCGAGGGAGCTTGACCGGAGAGGCGTTCACGACAGGGATGTGAGTCCCCGAGAGAGCGTCTTCTAGATGGCCGGGCTGAGAGGCTCGAAGGTCGGGGAGACCTGAGAGCGACCTCCAACACCTGATACGGACAATGCCGCCGAAGGGAGCCCACCTCGCAGGTTTCGTCCTGCGCGGGAATCCCCCTCGCGGGAATCCCCCTCGCGGGAATCCCCCTCGCGGGAATCCCCCTCGCGGGAATCCCCCTCGCGGGAATCCCCTCTCGCGGGTTTCGCGCCGCCCGCGCACCATGGCCTCATGGCCGTTCCCCAACGCCCGCCGGGTCCGCACGGCGCCCCGGAGCCGCGCCGCTGTCTGGTCACCGGCGCCACCGGCTATATCGGCGGCAGGCTGGTGCCCGAGCTGCTGGCCGCGGGACATCGGGTGCGATGTGTGGCCCGCTCGCCCGAGAAGCTGCGCGACCAGCCCTGGGCGGGGCGGGTGGAGACCGTACGCGGCGATGTGACCGACGAGGAGTCCGTGCGCGCCGCCATGGAGGGCGTGGATGTCGCGTACTACCTGGTCCACGCGCTGGGCACCGGATCCGGCTTCGAGGAGACCGACCGCCGCGCCGCCCGGATCTTCGGCGAGCGGGCCCGGGCCGCCGGGGTGCGCCGGATCGTCTATCTCGGCGGGCTGACCCCCAAGGGCGTCCCCGAGTGTGCGCTCTCGCCCCATCTGCGGTCCCGGGCCGAGGTGGGCCGGGTGCTGCTGGACTGCGGGGTGCCGACGGCCGTGCTGCGGGCCGGGGTGATCATCGGCTCCGGCTCGGCCTCGTTCGAGATGCTGCGCTATCTCACCGAGCGGCTGCCGGTGATGGTGACGCCCCGCTGGGTGCGCACCCGCACCCAGCCCATCGCCGTCCGCGACGTGCTGCGACTGCTGGTCGGCTGCGCCACGCTGCCGGATGAGGTGCACCGGGCCTTCGACATCGGCGGCCGCGACGTCCTCACCTACCGCGCCATGATGCGGCGGTACGCGCGGGTGACCGGGTTGCGGCGGCGGCTGATCGTACCGGTGCCGGTGCTCACCCCCGGGCTGTCCAGTCTGTGGGTCGGCCTGGTCACCCCCGTACCCGGCGCCATCGCCCGCCCGCTGGTGGAGTCGCTGCGCCATGAAGTGGTCTGCGCCGAACGGGACATCACCCGCTATGTGCCGGACCCCCCGGGCGGGCCGCTCGGCGTGGACCGGGCGCTGGAGCTGGCCCTGCGGCGGATCCGCGACGCGGAGGTGGCCACCCGCTGGTCCTCCGCCGCCACCCCCGGCGCGCCCAGCGATCCGCTGCCCACCGACCCCGACTGGTCGGGCGGCAGCCTCTACCAGGACCGCCGCGAGCGCGCGGTGGACGCCTCGCCGGAGGACCTCTGGCGGGTGGTGGAGGGGATCGGCGGTGAGAACGGGTGGTACTCGCTGCCGCTCGCCTGGGCGCTGCGCGGCTGGATCGACACCCTGGTGGGCGGTGTCGGGCTGCGCCGGGGCCGCCGGGACGCGGCGCGGCTCAGAGTGGGGGACAGCCTCGACTTCTGGCGGGTGGAGGAGGTCCTGCCGCCCCACCTGCTGCGGCTGCGCGCCGAGATGCGGCTGCCGGGCCTGGCCTGGCTGGAGATGGCGGTCGACCGGGACGCGCGGGGCGGGGCGGTGTATCGGCAGCGGGCGCTGTTCCACCCGCGCGGTCTCGCCGGGCATCTGTACTGGTGGTCGGTCGCGCCGTGGCACGCGCTCGTCTTCGGGGGGATGGCCCGGAACATCGCCGTCCGGGCCGAGAGGGGCGAGGCCGGGACGGGCCGGGGCGGGACGGGCGCGGCCGGGACGAGAGCGTCCGCGCCGTCCGCGTTCCGCGCCCGGTGAGCCCGGCCGGTTCGTGGGGCGTGGGCCCCGCCGGTCCGGGGCCGCCGAACCCCGCCGTCACCGGGACCCGTTCGGGGATCCGTTCGGAGAGCCGTTCGCGGACCGGTTCGTGGACTGGTTGGCGGACCGGTTCGTGGACCGGTTCGTGGACCGGTCCGTGGATCGGTTGGCGGACTGGTTCGTGGATCGGTTGGCGGACCGGTTCGGCCGCAGCTCCTCGAAGGCGAGCGGCAGATGCCGCGGCCCGCGCAGCACCGCGTTCCGCCGGTAGGTCGGCGGATCCTCCAGCAACCGGGGCCCGTCCAGCCGGCGGGCCAGCTCGGTCAGCGCGATCTGCGCCTCCAGCCGGGCCAGCGGGGCGCCGAAGCAGCTGTGGATGCCACTGCCGAAGCCGAGGTGCTGGTTGTCCCTGCGCTGCGGATCGAACCGGTCGGGGTCGGGGAACCGCTGCGGATCGCGGTTGCCCGAGGCCAGCAGCAGCCAGACGGACGCCCCTCGGGGGATGGTCACGCCCGCGATGTCGATCTCCGAGAGCGGGGTGCGCTGGGGAAGCATCTGCACCGGCGGATCGAACCGCAGCAGCTCCTCCACCAGCGGCACGACCAGATGGGGATCCTTGCGCAGCCGGGTGAGCACATCGGGGTTGCGCAGCAGGGTCAGCATCCCGTTGGTGATCAGGTTGACGGTGGTCTCGTGCCCCGCCACCAGCAGCAGCGCCGCGGTGCTCAGCAGCTCCATCCGGCTCATCCGCCCTTCCGGGCCCTCCCCGCCGACCAGGATCGAGAGCATGTCGTCGCCGGGCGCCCGGCGGCGCTCCTCGATCAGCTCGGACAGATACGTCGCCAGCTCCGTACGGGCCTGCCGGGTGATCCGCCACCGCTCGGCGGCGTCCGCGTCCGGGTCGGGGTCCAGACTGGTGGCGAGGGTGTCGGCCCAGGCGTGGAAGCGCGGCTCGTCCTCCCGTGGCACCCCGAGCAGCCGGCAGATCACGGTCACCGGGAAGGGGTAGGAGAAGTGGTCGACGAGATCGATCCGGTCCCGCCCCTCGAAGCCGTCGATCAGCTCGCCGACGATACGGCTGAGTTCACCGCGCATCTCGTGGAGCCGGCGCGGGGTGTGCGGCGGGCCGAAGGGCGCCGTCGCGAGCCGGCGCAGCCGGTCGTGCTCGGGCGGGTCCAGCTTCAGGAAGCTGGGCGGCAGCCCCGGGTCGTCCTCCTCGGGCAGCTCCGAGGCGGCCTGGGGGTCCAGGTTGCGCGCGTCGGAGCTGAGCCGGGGGTCGTGCAGCAGACCGTGGATCTCCCAGTAGGTGGAGACGATGTACGGCCCCTCCTCGTCGTGCGCCACGGGCGTCTTGCGCAGCTCGGCGTAGATCGGGTACGGGTCGGCTCGATGGGCGTAGTCGGTGATCTGCCGTACGAGCGAGCCTTGCGTCTGCGTCATGGCTGAGTGCGTTCCTTCGTCGGGGTCGTCCCCCTGCACAGCATCGGCGAGGCGGCCCGGCCCCGCGCGTACAGCCAGGCCAAAGGGGCGAACCCGCGACCGTGGCCGCTCGCTACGATGGAGCGCCGCGCGCCGGGCGCGTGCGGTGGGGAAGGAGACGGTGTGATGGACCACGACCGGACCGGCGGGCCCGGCTGGCCCCGCCGCCCCCGTCGGCGTGGCCAGGGCGAACTGGAGGCGCAGGTGCTCGCGGCGCTGAGCCGGGCGCCGGGGCCGGTGACCGCCGCATGGGTGCAGGAGCGGATCGAGGGCGAACTCGCCTACACCACGGTCATGACCATCCTGTCCCGGCTGCACGCCAAACAGGCCGTGACGCGTGAACGCGCGGGCCGCTCCTTCGTCTGGCGGGCGGCGTCGGACGAGGCGGGGCTCGCGGCGCTGCGGATGCGCCGGGTGCTGGACGACCAGGACGACCGCGAGGCGGTCCTGGCCAGCTTTGTGACCGGGCTGACCCAGGACGACGAGCGGCTGCTGCGCGACCTGCTGACCGACGTGGCGGAGGAGCCGGAGGACTGACCGATGGGCCTCTTCGTCTTCCTCCCGCTGGTTCTGCCCCTGACGGCGCTGCCGATCGCCCGGCTCGCCGAGCAACATCTCCATCCGCGCACCGCCACCCGGCTGCTGACGCTCGTCGGCACCGTTCTCGCGGTGTGCTCCACGCTGTGCCTGGGGCTGCTGATGGTCGTCGGCACGGCGCAGCTGCCGGGCAACCCGCTGCCGGACAGCTGGTCGGACCCCGAGGTACGGGCGGCGGTGCCCTTCGACGTGGTGGCCGGGAAGGCGGCGATCGGCGCGCTGGCGGCGGTGGCCGTGTCCTGTACGGCCACCTGTCTGCGGCATGGCCGGGTGCGGCGGGACGCCTGGCTCGCGCTCGCCGGGCTGCCGGAGTCGCCGGTCGCGGTGCTGCCGGACGACAGGGCGTACGCGTACGCGCTGCCCGGGTCCTCCGGGCGAGCGGGGCGGCCGGGCCGGATCGTCGTCTCCACCGGGATGCTGGACAGCCTCAGCACCCGTGAGCGGCGGGTCCTGATCGCGCATGAGCGCGCCCATCTGACCGGGCACCACCACCGCTATCTGCTGGCCGCACAGCTCGCGGCGCGGGCCAACCCGCTGCTGCGGCCGCTGCGGTCCGCGGTGGACTACTGCGCCGAGCGCTGGGCGGACGAGGAGGCGGCCCGGGAGGTCGGCGACCGCCGGGTCACGGCGCGGGCGGTCGGCAAGGCCGCGCTGGTCTCCCGGGGCACGCCGGGGCCGGCGCTCGCCGGGTTCGCCGCGCCGGGGCCGGTGCCGCGCAGGGTCGCGGCGCTGCTGGAGCCCGTGCCGCCGCCCCGGCACTGGCCGCCGACGTGGACGGCGGCGGGGCTGGCCCTGTGGATCGCGGCGGTGGGCACCGCCGCGTCCGCGCTGTCCTCGGCGAACGCGGCGGTTGCCCTGGTCCTCGTCCTGCACGCCGCGACCCCGCTGTAGCTCCGGGTCGCGCCCTTACGGCGGGCAGGGCGGTCTTACGGCCGCGGCTTACGGACGCGGCTTACGGCGTGCGTGGCCGCCTTACGGCTTTTACGCCTCGCTCGTCCTACAGGTCGAACTCGGCCGGCGGGAGCTCCAGCGTGTAGCACGCCTCGCGGACCATGGCCTGCTCGGTCTTGTCGAAGTTGCCGTCCGCGCCACCGATGACGATGCCGATCTGAATCACGGCGCGTGCCTCGGCGGGCTTCTTCTTGGCCTTGGCGACCTCCTGCATCACGCTCACCTTGCCGAACTCGAAGTCCGTGGTGAGCTTGTTGACGTAGTCGTTGAAGCGCCGCTGCAGATCGTCGGCCGGGAAGTTCTGCAGCACCTCGTTGGTGGCGATCAGCTGGGCGACGCGCTGCCGCTCGGACGGGTCGACCGAACCGTCCGCCGCCGCCACCAGGGCACACATCGCCATGCTCGCGTCACGGAAGGCGCCGCTCTTCAGGTCGTTCTTCTTCGAGACGAGCTGAGTCTGCATCGTCTGAGCGGACTCCTTGATGCGGTCCCAGAGGGCCATGGCCACTCACACTCCATAGGGTCGTTAGGATCTACAGTTGTGTAGAAGCTAGCAGGCGGGGTCGGTCAGGGCTGGGTGGATCGGCCCTCTTCGTCACTCCGTGAACTGCTCAGAGAGGTAAAGAAGTTCCCAAGCTGAGGAGGTGACGGATGTGCTGGGCTGGATGTAAACCCTTGTACGCGAGAGCTGAGCCTTTTGGGGCGTGGGCTCGCGAGCGCCACTATGGTGCGTGGAATGTTCCACTCCACAACCCCCCGCCTAAACCTGGAAAGAGGCCGGATTTTCCCCGGAGGTTCCCCGGGAGGGCGTATGTGATGAACGTCTCGTCCTTACTGCCGACACTGCCCGCGCGGCGCGCACCGGCATCCCCGCCCGCCAGGGCGGCACCGGCTCCGTCCCCCGCGCCGAAACAACGTGACGCGTTCTTCGACAACGCCAAATACCTGGCCATCGTGCTGGTCGCCATGGGGCATGTGTGGGAACCCCTGCGAGACGGCAGCAGAGCGGCATCCGCTCTCTATATGACCGTCTACACGTTCCACATGCCGGCGTTCATCCTCATCTCCGGGTACTTCTCCCGGAATTTCGATCTCCGGCCGGACCGGCTCAAACGTCTGATCACGGGCGTCGCCGTTCCGTATGTCCTCTTCGAGATCGCGTACACCTTCTTCAAGCGGTGGGCGGACGACGATCCGTCCTATCCGATCAGTCTGCTCGACCCCTGGTATCTGACCTGGTTTCTGATCGCGCTCTTCGTCTGGCGGCTGACCACGCCGCTGTGGCGGATCGCGCGGTGGCCGGTCGCGCTGGCCCTCGCCATCGCCGCGCTCGCCGCCTGTTCGCCGAATATCGGTGACGACCTCGATCTGCAGCGGGTGCTGCAGTTCCTGCCCTTCTTCGTGCTGGGGGTGCATATGCGGCCGGAGCACTTCCGGCTGATGCGGCGGCGCGAGGTCAGATGGCTCTCGGTGCCGGTGGTCGCGGCCGCGGTGGTCTTCGCCTACTGGGCCGTGCCGCGGATGAACCCGGCGTGGTTCTACCGCCGGGACAGCGCGCAGGAGCTCGGTGCGCCGTGGTGGGTCGGGACGGTCATGACGTTCGCCCTCTTCGGCTGCTCCATGGTGCTCACCGTGTGCTTCCTCGCCTGGGTGCCCCGGCGCCGGATGTGGTTCACGGTGCTCGGCGCCGGGACGCTGTACGGCTATCTGCTGCACGGCTTCCTCGCCAAGGGCTCCCGCTTCTGGGGCTGGTACGACCACCCGTGGCTGCACCGGCCACCGGGGGAGATCGCGGTGACGGTGGTGGCGGTGGCCGTGGTGACCGCCTTGTGCACGCCGCCCGTCCAGCGGGCGTTCCGGTTCGCGATGGAGCCGCGGATGGAATGGGCCTTCCGGAGACGCGACGGATGATCGGCGCGCTCGACCGGCGCCCCTTGTCAGGGTGGCATGGGACAAGGGGCGCCGGTCGCGTTGTGTGGCGAGGGGCGCCGGTCGCGGTGCGTGGCGAGGGTGCCGGTCGCGGGAGCGCACTTGTGTGACTAATTGGGCTTTCGGATAGGCCAGTTGTGGCATGGGTAGCCCGTAGCCGACCCTCGGCCCGTAGCCGGACGACGACTACTGGCCACCGTCGCACGGAGAGGTGCCGGCCCAGCAGTGACACAGCCCTTTCAACTCCCCGACTTCTACATGCCGTATCCGGCGCGGCTGAACCCCCAGGTCCAGGCGGCACGGGAGCACTCCACCCGGTGGGCCCGCGAGATGGGAATGCTCGAGGGCTCAGGGATCTGGGAGCAGGAGGATCTCGACGCCCACGACTACGCCCTGCTGTGCGCGTACACCCACCCCGACTGCTCCGCCGCGGAACTCTCGCTGGTCACTGACTGGTATGTGTGGGTGTTCTTCTTCGACGACCACTTCCTGGAGACGTTCAAGCGCTCCCAGGACCGTGCGGCCGGTAAGGCGTATCTCGACCGGCTGCCCGCCTTCATGCCGATGGACCCGGCCGCCGGGATCCCCGAGCCCACCAACCCGGTCGAGGCGGGGCTCGCGGATCTGTGGGCGCGGACGGTGCCCTCGATGTCGGCGGACTGGCGGGCGCGGTTCCGGGAGAGCACCGAGAACCTGCTCAACGAATCGCTCTGGGAGCTCTCGAACATCAACATCGAGCGGGTCCCCAACCCGGTCGAGTACATCGAGATGCGCCGTAAGGTCGGCGGCGCGCCCTGGTCGGCCGGGCTGGTGGAGCACGCCGTCGGAGCCGAGGTGCCGGCGGTGGTCGCCGGGTCGCGGCCGATGCGGGTGTTGCGGGACGCCTTCGCGGACGCGGTGCACCTGCGCAACGACCTGTTCTCGTACCAGCGGGAGATCGAGGACGAGGGCGAGCTCAGCAATGGCGTCCTGGTCCTGGAGACGTTCCTGTGCTGCACCACCCAGGAGGCGGCCGACTCCGTCAATGAGCTGCTCACCTCACGGCTGCAGCAGTTCGAGGACACCGCGCTCACCGAGCTCGGGCCGCTCTTCGCCGAGCACGGTCTGGACCCGGCGGCCCGCGCGGGGGTCCTCGCCTACGTCAAGGGGCTCCAGGACTGGCAGTCCGGCGGCCATGAGTGGCATATGCGCTCCAGCCGGTACATGAATGGCGCGCACGGTGCGGACGGCCCGGATGATGCGGACGGCATACGGGGGGCGAACGGCGCGTACGGCCCGTACGGCCCGTACGACGCGAACGGTTCGGACAAGGTCCCGGCGTGGTCACCCTTCGCGCTCAGCGGCCTCGGCACCTCCGCGGCGAGCCTGCCGCTGACCACGGGCCGGGCGGAGGCGGTCCGGGCCCGCAGGTTCGGCCATGTCCCGTTCCAGAGGACCGGGCCCTCCCTGCTGCCGGACTTCTTCATGCCGTTCACCCTCCGGCTCAATCAGCATCTGCCCGCCGCCCGCGACCACCTGGCCGACTGGGCGCATCGGATGGGCATCCTGGGACCGCAGCCCGGCATTCCCGGTTCGCACGTCTGGGACGAGCGGCGGATGCGCGCCGCCGACCTCCCGCTGTGCGCGGCCGGTATTCACCCGGACGGCTCCGCGGATGAGCTCGATCTGGCGTCGGGCTGGCTGGTCTGGGGCGCCTACGCGGACGACTACTACCCGGCGGTCTTCGGCCGCGGCCACGACCTGGCCGGGGCTCGGGCCTGCAACGCCCGGCTCGGGGCGTTCATGCCGCTCGACGCGGGCGCCACCCCGGACCCGGCGAACGCGCTGGAGCGGTCGCTGGCCGACCTGTGGAGCCGTACGGCGGGCCCGATGGAGGACGACTCGGCGCGCCGTGAACTCCGTAAGGCCGTCGAGAACATGACCGCCGGCTGGCTGTGGGAGCTGGTCAACCAGACGAAGAACCGGATCCCCGACCCGGTCGACTACATCGAGATGCGCAGGCACACCTTCGGCGCCGACCTCACCATGAGCCTGTGCCGACTGGCGCGCGAGCGTCGGGTGCCGCCCGAGATCTACCGCAGCGGCCCGGTCCGGTCGCTGGAGAACGCCGCCATGGACTACGCGACGCTGCTGAACGACGTCTTCTCGTACCAGAAGGAGATCGAGTTCGAGGGCGAGGTCCACAACGGCGTCCTCGTCGTCCAGAACTTCTTCGACTGCGACTATCCGACCGGGGTCGCCGTCGTGAACGATCTGATGACGTCCCGGATGCGGCAGTTCCAGCATGTCGCGGCGCATGAGTTCCCGGTGCTGTACGACGACTTCGGCCTGGGGCCGGAGGCCCGTAAGGCGATGGACGGCTATGTGGAGGAGCTGCGCGCCTGGCTGTCCGGGATCCTGAACTGGCACCGCGGGGTCCCGCGCTACCGGGAGGAGGAGCTGCTCCGCGCCCACCGGCGGCCGGTGGGGGCCGTGCCGGGCGCCGAGAAGGGAGCCGGGGCGCGGCCGGTGGCCCCGTGGCACGGGCCCACCGGGCTCGGCACCTCGGCCGCGCGGGTTCCGGTGCCCGCCGGAGCAGCACGTACGTAAGGACCTCCGTAAGGACCGTGAGGACGTCTGTAAGGACGGCGAGGACGTCCGTAAAGGCCGTAAGGACGTCCGTAACGACCGTAAGGGCCTCGGGAACGAGACCTCGGGCCGGCCGCCCCGCCTCTGTCCGCCGGGACAAGGCGGGGGCGGTCGCTTGTTGGCCGTCCGGCACGATGCCCGCCGCGCGGGGTGGTCTGTTGCATGCCGCGCGGTCCCCTCGCGCCCGAGGTGGAGACCCACCATCTGAACGCGGACCTGATCGCGCCGGCGGTCAAGCTGCCGGTGGCGGCCGCCGTGACGGCGCTCTTCCGCCGCCCGGCCGCGTCCCCAACCATGGATTCCGCCCCTGGGGCCCATGAGGACGGTGAGACCCGTAAGGACAGTGAGCCTTACGGGGCCCGCGGTCCGAAGACCCGCGCAGCGATGACCACAGAGGAAGGCGAGCGACCGTGACGACGACGGATGACGATCTCTGCTTCAGGACCGCGCTGGACCTCAGCGCGCTGCTGCGCTCCCGCGAGCTGTCCGCGCGGGAGCTGCTCGAGGCCCATCTGGCCCGTATCGAACGGGTCAACCCGGCCGTCAACGCGATCGTCACCCTCGTCGCGGACCGCGCCCGCGAAGCCGCCCGGCAGGCCGATGAGCGGATCGCGGCGGGGGAGGAGCCCGGGCCGCTGCACGGGCTGCCCATCGCCCACAAGGACCTCCACAACACCGCGGGCATTCGCACCAGCCACGGCTCGCCGCTCGCCGACGGCGTGCCCGACCAGGACGATCTGCTGATCGAGCGGATACGGGCCGCCGGGGCGATCACCCTCGGCAAGACCAACGTGCCCGAGTTCGGGGCCGGTTCGCACACCTTCAACCCCATATTCGGCGCCACTCACAACCCGCACGACCTGGGCCGCAGCGCGGGGAGCAGCAGCGGGGGCGCGGCGGCCGCGCTGGCCTCCGGCATGGTCCCGATCGCGGACGGCAGCGACACCGGCGGCTCGCTGCGCAACCCGGCCTCGTTCTGCAATGTCGTCGGTCTGCGCCCATCGCCCGGGCGCGTCCCCAACTGGCCCTCCCTGACCGCCTGGGGCACGCTCGGCGTCAAGGGGCCGATGGCCCGTACCGTGGCCGACACCGCCCTGCTGCTGTCCGCCATCGCCGGGCCCGACGCGCGGTCGCCGATCGCCCTGGAGGAGCCCGGCGCCCGCTTCGCCCGCCCCCTGGACCGCGATCTGACGGGGCTGCGGGTGGCCTGGTCGCCGGATCTCGGGGGACTGGTGCCGGTCGAGCCCGAGGTGGCCGCGGTGGTCGAGTCGGCGGCGGAGGTCTTCACCGGCCTCGGCTGCGTCGTGGAGCGGGCCTGCCCGGACCTGACCGAGGCCGAGGAGGTCTTCCGCACGCTGCGCGCCTCGGTCTTCGAGGTCGCCTTCGGCCCGCTCATGGACCGTCACCCCGACGGGCTGAAGCGGGCGATACGGGAGAACGCCGAGCAGGGGCGCAAGCTCACCGGGCCGGACATCGGCCGCGCGGAGGTGCTGCACACGCTGCTCTACCACCGCGTCCGGGAGTTCTTCGGCCGCTATGACGTGCTGCTGCTGCCGGTGAGCCAGGTGGTGCCCTTCGACGTCGGCATCGAGTACCCGACCGAGATCGCCGGGGTGGCCATGGACGACTATCTGGACTGGATGCGCTCGGCGTACCTGATCAGCTCGACCGGCAGCCCCGCGCTGTCCGTACCGGCCGGGTTCACGCCCGGCGGCCTTCCCGTCGGGGTGCAGATCGTCGGGCCGCACCGGGCGGACTTCGCGGTCCTCCAGGTCGGCCACGCCTTCGAGCGCGCCACCGGGCACTGGCGGCGGCGCCCGGCGGGGATCGAGTAGCGCACGCCCCTGGATAATCCGTGACCCCAGCCCCGGCTCCCGGCGGGTCCCCAGCCTCCCGGCTCCCGGCGGGTCCCCAGCCTCCCAGCCCCCGGCGGGTCCCCAGCCTCCCAGCCCCCGGCGGGTCCCCAGCCTCCCAGCCCCCGGCGGGTCCCCAGCCTCCCAGCCCCCGGCGGGTCCTCAGCCCCCCAGCCCGGCAGGCCGTGAGCCCCCGCCACAAGACTCCGTTTGTCCCCGGCGACAAGACCGGCCGTGCGCTCTCGGCCTCCGGGCCAGTGCGGGGACCGGTCTCCTCCCCGATGATGGCGTTTCACCCATGGGAAGGAGCGCATCCGTGCCCACTGCCACCGGTTCGTCCCGTCCACCGCGCAGCGCCGTCGTCATCGGCGCGGGCATGGTCGGCCTCGCCACCGCCTGGTCGCTGCGGAACCACGGCGTCGAGGTCACCGTCGTGGAGCGGCGCCACCCCGCGGCCGGGGCGTCCTGGGGGAACGCCGGCTGGCTGTCCCCGGCCCTGACGCTGCCGCTGCCCGAACCGGCGGCGCTCCGTTACGGGCTGCGCAGCCTGGTCTCCCCCGAGTCGCCCGTCTACATCCCGCCCAGGCCCGACCCCCGGCTCGCCCGCTTCCTGCTCACCTTCACCCGGAACTGCACCCCGCGCCGCTGGCGGGTCCTGGCCGCCACGTTCGCCACGCTGAGCCGCCATGCGCTGGACGCGTACGACGCGCTCGCGGCGGACGGCGTCGCCGAGCCGACCCGGCCCGCCGAGCCCTGTCTGATCGCCTTCCGCACCGCGGCCGAGCGCGCCGCGATGGTCGCGGAGCTGGAGCACGCCCGCGCGGCCGGTTTCACGATCGCGTACGAGCGGATGGACGGGGACCGGGCCCGTGCGCTGGAGCCCGCGCTCGGCGACGGCATCGGCGCGGCCATGGAACTCCACGGCCAGCGCTATCTCAACCCCGGGAACTTCGTCCGCGCCCTCGCCGACGCGCTGCGCAAGCGCGGCGGCGAGATCCTGGAGCGGACGGAGGTGTCCGGTATCCGGGACCTCGGACCGGCGGGCGTGGCCGTCACCACCTCCGGGGGCCAACTCCGCGCGGACGTCGCCGTCGTGGCCACCGGCGCCTGGCTGGACCCGCTGGTCCGTCCGTTCGGGGTCCGGGTGCCGGTCCAGGCCGGACGCGGCTACAGCTTCAGCGTCCCGGCCGAGGGCGCCCCGACCCGTCCCACGTATCTGGCCGCCCAGAAGGTCGTCTGCACCCCGCTGGGCGAGGGCCGGGTGCGGGTCGCCGGAATGATGGAGCTGGCGCCCGCGGACCGGCCGGTGGACCCGCGCCGCATACAGGCGATCATCGCGGCGGCCCGGCCGCTGCTGCGGAGCATCGACTGGGACGCCCGCACGGACACCTGGGTCGGCGCCCGTCCCTGCACCCCCGACGGACTGCCGCTGATCGGCCCGACCGGCTCGCCGCGCGTCTACGTCAACGGCGGGCACGGCATGTGGGGCGTGGCCCTCGGCCCGCTCAGCGGACGGCTGCTGGCGGACGCCATCGCGACCGGCGCCTCCCCGGCCGAACTGGCCCCGCTGCATCCGCTGCGCTGATCGGCTTCGGTTCCCGCCCGCTCATGTTTTGGCTGGGCGGTCCCGGAAACCCGCCATGGTGCGCGACGCGACAACGTCGAAAGGAGTCACCGATGAGCACCGTGCGGGAGTCCGTCGAGGTTGGGGTTCCGCTCCACACCGCGTACAACCAATGGACCCAGTTCACCGAGTTCCCGAGGTTCATGGAAGGTGTGGATCAGGTCACCCAGGTGGACGATCGCCATAACCACTGGGCGACCTCCATCGCCGGTGTGCACCGGGAGTTCGACACCGAGATCGTGGATCAGCTTCCCGACGAGCGCATCGCCTGGCGCACCACCTCCGGTGATGTCCAGCAGCAGGGCCTGGTCACCTTCGAGCCCGTGGACGAGCGCCACACCCGGGTCAATCTGGCCCTGGTCTTCGAGCCGAGCGGGATGGCGGAGAAGGCCGCGGACATGACCGGGACGCTCGACCGGCGGGTGAAGGGGGACCTGCGGAGGTTCAAGGACTTCATCGAGCGGCGCGGTGAGGCGGAAGGCGCCTGGCGCGGCCGGATCTCCCCCGGCTGACCTCGAAGAGAACGACCCGCGAGCCCGCCGCAAGCCCACCAGCCCGCGAGGGGCAAGCCCGCGAGCCCGCAAGTCCGCGAGGGCGCAAGCCCGTGAGGGCGTCGACCCCACCGGTCGGCGCCCTCGCGCGCGTTTCCGCGCGCGTCTCCGTGGAGATCGGATCCAGCGAGATCAGATCTTGCTCATCCGGTGATATCGGGAGCAAGCTGGATATATGGCTGCTCGAACGGCGCCTACGCTGATCTCATCCGTTCAGCGGGCCTTCCGGTTGATGGAGGCAGTGGGCGCGCACGAGGGCGGTGCGCCCGCCAAGCGGCTCGCCCGGGAGACCGGGCTGCCGCTCGCGACCACGTACCACCTGCTGCGGACAATGGCCCACGAAGGCTATGTGTCCCGGCTGGACGACGGCGGCTTCGTGATCGGCGACAAGCTGCGCGCCCTCGAGTCCGGCAGCCGTGAGCAGGTGATGCTCGCCCGGGTCCGGCCCGCCCTGGCCGCGCTGCGCGACGAGCTCTCGGCCGCCGCGTATCTCACCTTCTACGACGAGGGCGAGATCCGGATCGCGGACATCGTCGACGGCCCGCAGGCGCCCCGGGTCGATCTGTGGGTGGGGTGCGAGGACGCCGGGCACGCCACCGCGCTGGGCAAATGCGTGCTGCGCGAGCTGGGCGACGAGGCCCGCCACGACTATCTCTCCCGCCATCCGCTCGTCGATCTCACCCCGCGCACCGTCACCCGCTCCGACGACCTGCTGCGCCGCCTGGACTCCCCGACCGGAAGTCCCCTGGTCGCGGACCTCGAGGAGTACGCCCTGGGCACGGTCTGCTTCGCGGTGCCGATCTACTACGGCGAGGACCGGCTCGGCTCGCTCGGGATCTCGCTGCGGGCGGACCGGCTGGCCCGGCTGACGGAGCGGGATCCGCACCGTGAGCTGTTCCGGACCCACCTGGTGCCGACGGCGAGCCGGGTGAGCAGGAACCTCTCGCTCACTATCTGAAAACGCGGGCCTTGCCGAATCTATCGAATCGCTGTTTCTCTGGATTAAACGGACACCTTCGGTATCACTTGCCCCCGTGGAGAGAGAGCAGCGAAGCAGGTCATGTTCCCGGCCCGACTCCGCCCGTACGACCCGGACCAACCGGACGGCACTGGGCTCATAGGCCCCGCGGTCCCCGTCATCATCATCTGTGGTGTGGCCCTGCTCGCCCTCGTGACCTCGGAGGGGCTGGCCTGGCTGCCACTGCTCGCCGTCGGCCCGGCGCTCGCCGCCGCCCACTACGGGCCGCACGGAGTGATCCGGATCGGGGTGCTCGCCGTGGCGGTGGGCGCGCTGCTGGGCACCCAGGGCAACGAATTGATGCGCACCCAGGCGATCATGCTGGCCACGCCCGCCGCCGTGGCCCTGGCGAGCTGTGGGGCCAGCGCCCTGCGCAGACGCCGTGAGCGGGTACTCGCCGCCGTCCGCTCGGTCGCCGAGGCCGCCCAGAACGCCCTGCTCACACCGGTGCCCGCCCGGGTCGGCCAGTTCCAGGTGGCGGTCCGCTACAGCGCCGCCGCCGCGGAGGCGCGGGTGGGCGGCGATCTCTACGCCCTGCTGCCGACCCCGCACGGGGTCCGGCTGATCGTCGGCGACGTACGCGGCAAGGGGCTGCCCGCCGTGAGCACCGCCGCCCTGGTGCTCGGCGTCTTCCGCGAGGCCGCCTACGACGAGCCGAACCTGCTCGACGTCGTCGCCAGGATCGAGCGCAGCCTGTCCCGCAACCTGGCGCCCGACGACTTCGTCACCGCCGTGGTCGCCGGATACCCCAGCGAGGGCCGTATGGAGCTCGTCAACTGCGGACACGCCCCGCCGCTGCTGGTCGGCGAGACCGGGGTCCTCGCCGTCGAGCCCACCCGCCCGGCCCCGCCGCTCGGGCTGGCCTCCCTGGGCGGCGAACTGCCGAGCCTCCAGGTGGTGCCGTTCGCCGAGGGCGACCAGCTGCTGCTCTACACCGACGGGGTCATCGAGGCGCGGGACCGCGGCCGGGAGTACTTCCCGCTGCTGGAACGGGTGCCGCGGCACATCTGCGACGAGCCCTCCCGCACCCTCGCCTCGCTCCACGACGAGCTGCTGTCCCATGTGGGCGGCCGGCTCCACGACGACGCGGCGCTGCTGCTGCTCCGCAAGCCGGTGCTGGGCGCGGTGCGCAAGGCGGTGGACGTGCCGTCGGCGTGACCGGATGTGCCGTCGGTGTGACCCGTGGTCGTCCGACCCGCTCAGCGGCTCCGACGGATCGGCTCGGACGCCTGCGACGGATGGATCGCCTCGGACGCCTCCGGCGGATCGGCTCAGCGCCTCCGGCGGCGGACCGGCTCAGACGACGCCCTGGGCGGCCATCGCCTCCGCCACCCGTACGAATCCGGCGGCGTTCGCGCCCAGGGCGTAGTCGTCGGGGGAGCAGCCATAGCGGTCGGCGGTGGTCCGGCACAGGGTGTGGACCTCGGTCATGACGGCGGCGAGGCGGGCCTCGGTCTGGGCGAAGGTCCAGCGCTCGCGGGAGGCGTTCTGCTGCATCTCCAGCGCGGAGGTGGCCACACCGCCCGCGTTGGCGGCCTTACCGGGGCCGAAGAGCACATCGGCCTCCCGGAAGATCTCGATCGCCGCCGGAGTGCAGGGCATGTTGGCGCCCTCGGCCACGGCCAGTACACCGTTCTTGACCAGGGCGATCGCGCTCTGCTCGGTCAGCTCGTTCTGGGTCGCGCAGGGCAGCGCGACCTCGCAGGGCAGCTCGAAGACCGAGCCGCGGCCGGAGAAGACGGCGCCCGGCTTGGTGTCGGCATAGGCGGAGATCCGCTGCCGCCGGACCTCCTTGATCTCCTTGAGCAGGGCGAGGTCGATACCGTCCGGGTCGACCACATGGCCGGAGGAGTCGGAGCAGGCCACCACCCGGCCGCCGAGCGCGTGGACCTTCTCGATGGCGTAGAGGGCCACATTGCCGGAACCGGAGACGACGACCGTAAGGCCGTCGAAATCCCTCTTGCGGGTGCGCAGCATCTCCTGGACGAAGTGGACGGTCCCGTACCCCGTGGCCTCGGTACGCGCGGGCGAACCGCCCCAGGAGACCGGCTTGCCGGTCAGCACACCGGCCTCGAAGCGATTGGTCAGCCGCTTGTACTGGCCGAAGAGATAGCCGATCTCGCGGGCGCCCACCCCGATGTCACCGGCCGGCACATCGGTGTGCTCGCCCAGATGGCGGTGGAGCTCGGTCATGAAGGACTGGCAGAACCGCATGACCTCGCCGTCCGAGCGCCCCTTGGGGTCGAAGTCCGCGCCGCCCTTACCGCCGCCGATGGCGAGGCCGGTCAGCGCGTTCTTGAAGATCTGCTCGAAGCCGAGGAACTTCACGATGCCCAGATCGACGCTGGGGTGGAAGCGCAAGCCGCCCTTGTAGGGGCCAAGCGCGCTGTTGAACTCCACCCGGAAGCCCCGGTTGACCTGGACCTCGCCGTCGTCGTCCACCCACGGCACCCGGAAGACGAGCTGCCGCTCCGGTTCGCACAGCCGCTCCACGATCCGGGCCTCCAGATACTCCGGATGCGCGCCGAGCACGGGGGCGAGGGCCGGCAGCACCTCGCGCGCCGCCTGGTGGAACTCGGATTCCCCGGGGTTGCGGTGCACGATCTGCGCGTAGACGGCCTCGATACGGGCGCTGACGTCCATGGGTGGCTGGTGCCTCTCTGTAGGCTTCTGTCTCATATGCCGGTCCTGTGGGGGTCCAGGATCTTGTCCCCGGCGGGGTTCACCACGGCGGCGCGCCCAGGGAGTCGCCCGCGAACCCGGAAGACCGGGAGGGGGAGAGAGCCGCGGAAGGCCGGGGGGAGAGCCGTGGAAGACCGGGGCTTCGGACCGCCGGCGGGCCGCGGCGGACCTGCGGAGATCGAGAGGTGGTGGAGCCAGCTCCACCACCGGGCCGGAGGGCCGTACCCCTCCCGGTCCGGGACCGCGCTCTCTCCCGCCCGCCCGCGCCCGTTTCTAGCGTTCTTCGTGACCGGCGGACCCGTTTGTTCCGCCCGGCGCGACAGAGGGGCGGAGAGATGAACCGGCAGTGGCGCGGCCGTACGACGGCCACCGCGGAGCGGACGGGGACCTGGCACCATGCGCTGGCCCTGGACGGGGTCACCCGGGAGTACCGGCCGGGGGTCGTGGCGCTGCACCCCATCCATCTGACGGTGCCGCGCGGACGGTTCCTCGCGGTGATGGGCCCCTCGGGGTGCGGGAAGTCGACCTTGCTGCAGTGCGCCGCCGGGCTGGACCGGCCGACGGCGGGCGCGGTGCGCATCGGCGGCACGGAGCTGTCCTCGCTGAACGAGGCGGGGCTGACCCGGCTGCGGCGGGAGCGGATCGGCTTCGTCTTCCAGGCGCACCACCTGGTGCCGTCGCTGAGCGTCGCGGAGAACGTCGCCCTGCCGCTGCTGCTCGGCTGCCACAGCGCCGACGGCCGGGAGCTGCGGGCGCTCGCCGCGGTCGGGCTGGGGGACCGGGGCGGCGCCATGCCGTACGAACTGTCCGGCGGGCAGAGCCAGCGGGTGGCGATCGCCCGCGCGCTGGTGACCTCGCCCGACATCGTCTTCGCCGACGAGCCGACCGGGGCGCTCGACCCCGCCGCCGCGGAGGAGGTGCTGACGCTGCTGCGGCAGGCCGTCGACCGTGACGGCCATACGGTCGTCATGGTCACCCACGACCCGTTCGCCGCCGCCTGGGCGGACGAGGTGCTGTTCCTGATGCGGGGGAAGCTGGTCCGGCGGCAGGAACGGCCGGAGGCCGCCGACATCCGCCGCGTCCTCAAGGACCTGGGAGGGCGGACCGCATGAAGGTGGCCGCCCTACTGGCCGCTCGCGCCACTCGTGCCCACCGTAAGGCGTGGATCGCCGTCTTCGCCGCGCTCGCCCTCACCTCCCTGCTGCTCGGTGCCTTCGGGCTGACCCTCGTCTCGGCCTGGAGCGCGCATCCACGGGTGGAGCGGTACGCCGGGGCCGATCTCGTGGTGGCCGGCGACCAGACCACCCGCTTCAGCGCGACGTCCCTGGGCGAACGCGAGACCGCGAGCGCCGGGCTCACCGAGCGGGTCCGGATCCCCCGGACGGCGCTGAGCGTGGTGCGAGGGGTGCCCGGGGTGCGGACGGCCCTGCCCGACGTGGAATTCCCGGTGGGCCTCGCGGGCCGGTCCGCCACCGGCCACCCCTGGGAGACCGCCCGCCTGGCGTCGTACGCACTACGGACGGGACGCGCCCCGGAGCGTGCGGACGAGGTGGTGGTGGGCCGTGGAGCGGGCCGCCTCGGCGGGCCGCTGACGCTGCGCGTGGACGGCCGGGACGCGGCGTACACCGTCGTGGGCATCGCCGACGGCCCCCGTACGGCCGTGTGGTTCACCGGAGCCGAGGCCCGGCGTCTGTCCGGCCACCCGGAGACCCTGGACGCCATCGGGGTCGTCGCCGAACCCGGTACGCACCAGGCGGAGCTGGCCGGGCGGGTGCGGAAGGCCCTGGACACGGCCGGTGTCACCGACGTCGGGCAGCGCGCGGACGGCGACCCGGCCACCGTGCGCGTCCTGACCGGAAGCGCGCGTGGCGAGGCCGAGTTCCTGGCCGCCGCGCCCGCCCGTGGCGAGCTGCTGGCGGCGCTCGGCTCGGTGGCCGGAGCCGTGGTCCTCGTGGCACTGCTCGTCGTGTCGTCGACCATCGTCCAGGCGCTGCGCCAGCGCTCCCATGAACTGGGCCTGTTGCGGGCGGTCGGTGCCACGCC
Source organism: Streptomyces rugosispiralis (assembly GCF_024505145.1). GTDB lineage: Bacteria > Actinomycetota > Actinomycetes > Streptomycetales > Streptomycetaceae > Streptomyces > Streptomyces rugosispiralis. The sequence goes on from NZ_JANIAA010000063.1 coordinate 23,158, forward strand.
TGGGCAGCTGCGCGGTGCGGTGGGCCGGGAGGTCGGGCGGGTCGCGGCCTGGGCGGCGCTGGTGGGCGCGGCCGGGGCGGCCCCCGCGTACCTGGGGCTGCGCGCGTTGCTGGACGCGCGGGGTGCGCTGCCCACCGGACTCGAGCTGACGCTGCCCCCGCTGTTGTGGCCCGCGCCCCTGGTCACCGCCGCCGTCACCGCCCTGGTGGCCCGGCTCGCGGCGCTCATCGGCTGCTCCAGGACCGCCAACGCGCGCCCGGCGGAGGCGCTGCGCGAACGGCCGCCCGGCAGGGCACGGGGCATCACCGGTCTTGTGCTGCTCGGCGTGGGCGCGAGTGCGGCCGGAACGGCCGCCCTCCAGCAGGGCGCGACCGCGGCGGCCGCGGCCGGTGCGGCGGCGGTGACGATGGTGATCGGCTGCGCGGTGCTCGGACCGTGGATCGCCGAGGGGGCGATGCGGCTGCTCGGCGCCCCGCTGCGGCTGTTCGGACCCGGCGGCCGCCTGGCCGCCGCCAACTGCGCCGCGTCCGCCCATCGGCTGGGCGCGGCGATCACCCCGATCGTGCTGGTCACCGCGTTCGCCGGGGTGCAGCTCTCCGGGGGCGCGACGATGACCCACGCGGGCGATGCCCAGGCCCGCCAGGTGCTGCACGCCGATCTCGCGGTGCACGCGGACGGCGGCCTTACGGCCGGTGCGGTGGAGCGGATCCGCGAGCTCCCCGGGGTGCGGGCGGCGACGGAGGTCGTCCCCGGCACGGTACTGCTGGCGCGCAGCCAGCTCGGCGCGCCGGAACTCGAGCGGCTGCCCGTCTTCGGCGTCACCCCGGAGCGGCTGACGCGCACCCTCGACCCGGGCGTGCGGAACGGGGACCTCGCCCGGCTGCGCCCCGGCACCGTCGCCGTGGGCGCCGACCGCGCGGACTCCCTCGGCGCCCGGCCCGGCTCCACGGTGACCCTGCGGTTCGGGGACGGCCAGGAGGCGCGGCTGCGGGTCGTGGCGACGTACGAACGCTCCATCGCGCTCGGGGACTTCCTCCTCTCCCGCGATGAGCTGCTGCGCCACACGTCGATGCCCGGCGCGGGACGGATCCTGGTCGCCGCCGCGCCCGATGCCGACCGTAAGGCGCTCACGAAGGCGCTGGCGCGGGCGGTTTCCGGGGCCCGGGTGGAGCCGGACCCGGCGCCCGTAAAGGGCGAGGCGGCGGGCCAGGCGCTGGCCGAGGTGGTGTCGGTGGCGGTGGTCGCGGCGATCGGGGCCTTCACGGTGATCGCCGTCCTGAGCACCCTCGCCCTCATCGCCACCGGCCGCCGCCCCGAGCTGCGCCTGCTGCGGCTCGCGGGCGCGGGCCGCAGCCAACTGCGCCGGATGCTACGGCTGGAGGCGGCGGCCACGGTGGTGACCGGCCTGGTGGTGGGGGCGGTCGTGGCATCCGTACCGCTGCTGGCCTTCAGCACGGCCATGGCGGGCACGCTGCCGTACCTGCCGCCGGTGCAGGCCGCGGCGATCGTCTCGGTGGTCGTGGCCACCGCGGCGGCGGGCTCACTGCCACCGGTGTGGCCGACGCTGCGGGGCCGGTATCCGCGGGCGGCGGGGCGCTAGGGGCGGCCGGGGACGGGACCGGGGACGGGGCTGGGGACGGGCCGCGTCCGGAGCCAGGGCCGGGGCGGACCGCGACCGCCGTACGGGACACATATCCGGACACCCACGCCACCAGGCCGGACATCCTCCGGCCTGTCCGGGACAGCGGCTCGCCCTTGCTGAGCCCCGACGGCCGGAGCAGGTTCGTTCCCGATCCGACCAAGAGCCGTGCGACAGCCGTCGCCGACTCCCGAACTCCTGGTGAGGAGAGCGCATATGCGTATCCGTCACACTCTCGCGACCGTTGCCCTCGGCGGTGTGATCGCCCTCGGCGCGATGTCCGTCCCGGCGCAGGCCACGTCGGCCGATGCCGAGATCACCGCGCCCCGGACCGTCGCGGAGGAGCCGACGCAGAAGTACGACAGCTACGTCACCCTGGGCGAGTGCAAGAGCGTGGGGGCGAACGGAGAACTCCACGGCCGGTGGCTGGCGTGGAAGTGCGTCAAGGCCCTCCGCTGGGAGCTCTGGGTGCGGTACAGCTGAGCGGGCGGGGCGGGGCGACGCACTCGCCCCGCCCCACCGTCCGTCACGTGTTACGACGCGCCCTGCCCCGCCGCCCCACCGTCCGTCACGTGTTACGACGAGCCCTGCCCCGCCGCCCCACCGTCCGTCACGTGTTACGACGCGCCCTGCCCCGCCGCCCCACCGTCCGTCACGTGTTACGACGCGCCCTGCCCCGCCCCCTTGTTGAGATACGCCAGGACCGCCAGCACCCGCCGGTGCCCGCTGTCGCTCGGCGGCAGGCCCAGCTTGGCGAAGACATTGCCGATGTGCTTGCTGACCGCGCGCTCCGAGACCACCAGCGTCGCGGCGATCGTCGCGTTGTCCCGGCCCTCCGCCATCAGGTGCAGCACCTCGCGCTCGCGCGGCGTCAAGGAGTCCACCGGATCGTCCCGGCGCCGCGTCATCAGCTCCTTGACCACCTCCGGGTCCAGCGCCGTACCGCCCGCGACCACCCGCTCCAGCGCGTCCAAGAACTCCTCGACCCGCCCCACCCGGTCCTTCAGCAGATAGCCGAGCCCGCTCGCCCCGTCGGCCAGCAGCTCGGCCGCGTAGGTCTCCTCGACGTACTGCGAGAGCACCAGCACGGGCAGACCGGGCATCTCCCGCCGCGCCGCGAGCGCAGCGCGCAGCCCCTCGTCGCGGAAGCCCGGCGGCATGCGGACGTCGAGCACGGCCACGTCCGGGCGGTGTTCGAGGAGGGCGGGCAGCACCTCGGGGCCGCTGGAGGCGACGGCCACCACCTCGTGCCCGGCGGAGTTCAGCAGCAGGACCATGCCCTCCCTCAGCAGAGCGTTGTCCTCGGCGATCACCACACGCACGGCAGCTCCACTTCGATCAGCGTCGGTCCCCCGGCGGGGCTGGTCATCTCCACGGTCCCGTCGAGCGCCGCGACCCGGCGCCGCATGCCGAGCAGCCCGCTGCCGCCCGAGGGATCGGCCCCGCCCCGTCCCTCGTCCCGTACCGCGACCCTCAACCTATCGGGCATCCGGACGAGGCCGACCGACGCCTGTCGCGCCCCGCTGTGCTTGGCCGCGTTGGTCAGCGCCTCCGCGATCACGAAGTACGCGGCCGCCTCGACCGCCGCCGGGGCCCGGGGCCCGTCCTCCACCCCGTCGTCCCGTACGGACACCTCGAGCCCGCTGCCCGCCGCGAGCGCCCGTACGGCGCCGACGAGTCCGCGATCGGTGAGGATCGGCGGATGGATGCCGCGCACGACATGGCGCAGCTCGGTGAGGGCCTCCTCGGCCTGGTCCTGCGCGTCCGCCAGCAGCTTGTGCGCCGCGTCGGGGTCCTTCTCGTACGCGCGCCGGGCCAGCCCCACCCGCATCGAGAGCGCCACCAGGCGCGCCTGCGCACCGTCGTGCAGGTCCCGCTCGATGCGCCGCAGCTCCGCCCCGTGCGCGGCGACGGCACCCGCCCGGGTCTCGGACAGCTCCTCCACCCGCTCGGCGAGCCGGGCGCTGCGCAGCGCCTCCGGCGACGGCAGCAGCAGCGCCCGCGACCACGCCGCGTCGAGATCGACGAGCCGCTCGATCAACGGCAGCACTACGGCCCGTTGCTTCAGCAGCCCGCACCACACCCCGTCGACGAGCAGCCCGATCACCCATACCGGCATCGCACAGCAGATCAGCAGCCAGCCGTAACCCGCGTGGGCCACGAGCCAGCGCAGATCGCGGTACGTGGCCGGATCCCCGACCGCCACCCGCGCCCGCGCGAACGCCTCCCCGGTCAGCGGCCGGTACGCCTCGGGCACCGGCTCCCCGGTCCAGGCGCCCACCAGCCGCCGCTTGTACCCGGCCGTCCTGCGCAGCAACAGCACCGACTCGGGCAGCACCCCGGCCCCCACGACGGTGGCCATGGCCACGGCGGCGAAGATCACCACCCCGATGGACAAGTACGAGGCCAGGGCCAGCCCGGCCGCTCGCAGCAACTCGACCGAGGCCCACCCCGCCCGCCGCACCGTCTCCCGCATGGCCGTCAGGCTAAGCGACCGGCCGGGCCGGCGGGAGCGGAGTGCGCAGGCCGGTAGGTGAATCGGCGGGGGTGTAGCCCGCTACACCACGGATCCGGGGGAGTGGCCCATCGAGCGGGCGAGGCGAACGCGGAATCGTAGACCTCAGCAAACGAACCCCCGACCGTTGGAACCCGACCGCTGGAACCCGACCGCTGGAACCCCCGACTCGCCGGCCCACCAAGGGCCCCTCCGAAAGGAACCCGAAATGAAGTCCCTGCTCTGGCTGGTCCTGGCCCTCGCCGTCATGGTCAACGTCGCCTCCAGCCTCGCCTTCGACGGCATCGCGCAGATCCTGGTCAGCATCGTCACCGGCCTCACCGCCATCGCCACCGCCACGGCCCTCTATCTGACCCGCGACCGCCGCACCGCCTGAGCGGGTGCACCGGCACCTACCTCACCTCGTACATCCCCCGCCACCACCGACTGTCCGGAGCGTCCACACGAACGATCCTGGCCCTCGCCGTGATCTTGGCATCGAGGGCCCAGACGAGCACCCGCAGCTCACGCGCGCTCTTCTTGGGCAGGGCGTGGAGCGCGGTCTCGAGGAAGTCGCGAAAAGATCCGGGATCGCAGCCACACTCATACATCTCGCACCGAGGCCCCCAGAAAGCGTCGGTCACTCCTCTGAGCGGACCGTGGGCCAGGGCCCTCCAGTGCCAGAAGGCTTCCTCGATCGCCTCGGGCCAGAAACGGGTGCGCTCGAGCCGACGCAGATCGGCGGCGCAGGCCCCCGAAAGACGGTCGATCGGCGGATACCGCCGACGCCTCAGAAGACGGACCGGAATATCGTCCCGCAGGGCTGACGGGCGCCTACGCGGCATGGCCCTTTCGACAGCTGGTCATGCGGGCCAACGTACCGCCCACGAAGGGCGGCCGACCAAGCGTTTTTCGACAGCACGCTGCCGGGTCGCTCAGGCCCCGGCCCCGGCCCCGGTATCGGCCCCGGCCCCGGTATCGGCCCCGGCCCCGGTATCGGCGTCGGTATCGGCGTCGGCCGCGGTGGGATTGTCGGGTACGAGCACGAAGCTGACGATGTGGCGGGTGCGGCCGTCACCCGGGGTGGTGTGGGTGCGGCGGGCCACGGCGGCTTCGATTTCCTCGACGAGTTCGGCGAATTCGTCGTCGGTCAGCCATACCGCGCCCTGTCGGTAGACGACACCTTCGCGGGCGGGATCGGCGTCCTCGCGGGAGAGGTAGCGGTCGAAGTCGGCCATCAGGGCTCCGGTGAACACGGTGAAGGCCTGCCGGTGATCGTCCTTGGTCATGGCGGTGCGGGCGTCGGCGTCCACGACGGCTTTGTCCTGGCGTACCCGGTAGCTGCGTTCGACGGTGCCGCGAACCTGCCTTTCGTGAACCACTTCCAGGATGCCCGCCTGGGTGAGAGTCGCGATGTGCCGGTACATCGTGGCCGCCGGAACGTCGGGCAGCCGGTCGCGCAGCTGCGCGGTGGTCAGCTCGTCGGCGCCGACCAGGGTTTTCAGGATGCGCATCCGAACGGGGTGGAGGAGGAGGTTCGCGGTTGGCATGACTCCAATGCTCTCATATCTGATAACGTTCTCGTAGTTGAGAACAATGAGAGGCGGAGCCTTGCCCGAGATCGACATGACGGTCACCGCGGCGGACGGGACCCCTATGGCCGGCACCCTGACTCTGCCCGTCGGTCCCGGCCCGCACCCCGCCGTCCTGCTCCTGCACGGCTCCGGCCCCCTGGACCGCGACGGCAACAGCCGTAAGGTCCGGATGAACCTCGGCCGACCGCTGGCCGCCGCCCTCGCGGCGGAGGGTCTCGCCGTGCTGCGCTACGACCGGCGTGGCACGGGAGCCACCCCCGGCGCCTGGCGGGCCACCGGCTTCACCGACAACTACAAGGACGCGGCCGCCGCCCTGCGCGCCCTGGCCGACCACCCCGCCGTCCGCCCCGCCGCCATCGGCGTCATCGGCCACAGCGAAGGCGCCCTGCACGCCATGAGCCTCGCCGCGCGTCATGACGTGGGGGCGGTGGTGCTGCTGGCCGGTTACGCCCGCCTGGGCGAGGAGGCCCTGCGCTGGCAGGCCCGCTCGATCGTTCAGGGCCTGCCCGCCCCCGTCCGCCTCCTGCGCCGACCCCTGGGGGCCTTGGGCAGCCGGGTCCTCGCCCGGATCAAGAGGACCCGTACGGACGTGGCACGCATCGCCGGATTCCCGGTCAACGCCCGCTGGATGCGCGAGAACCTCGTCCACGACACCCGTGACGACCTCATCGCCATCCACACGCCCGTCCTGGCCGTCACCGGCGACAAGGACCTCCAGGTGGACCCCGCCGACCTGGACGAGATGCGCCGACTGGTGCCGGGCGGGGCCGAGATCCACCGCATCCCCGACCTCACGCACATCCTGCGCCGCGACCCCGGGCGCCACACCCTCCGCTCCTACGGCCGCCTCCTGCGCGACCCGGTCGACGCCGCCCTCCTGAACCTCATCACCACATGGCTCGCCCGCCAACTGGGCGCGACCTCCGGGCAGCTGCGCGCCGAGGGGCGAACTCACTCCTCCTGAACCCGGCGCACGAGCGCCCGCGTGCCCGCAAGACCACCCGCGCCCGCAAGACCACCTACGAACACCTGACACCCGGAAAACTTTGGCATGCCTGCTACAACTCTCCCCGCATCCTCCTCGGCCCCCTCCACCCCCGACCGCCACCGAAGCGACCTGATCCTGTTCATGGTCATCGCCTTCGGCGTGAGCTGGGCGTCTTGGTTCACGGCGGTCGGACTCGGCGGATCGGCGACGCAGACCCCCACGGTCCTGCCCTACCTCTTCGGCGCGTTCGGCCCGTTGATAGGTGCCCTGGTGATCCGGGTCCGCCGCGGCCGCCGCGGCGAGCCCGCCCCTGAACATGTGGTCCGGTTCCGGTGGACCACCCTGTCCTGGGCGCCGCTGCTCCTGACGCTGGCCTCGGCGACCGTGCTGTCGGCCGCACTACTGGCACACGCGGCGGGCGGCCCCGCGCTGAGCTGGAACGACGCCAAGGAAGTGATGCGGGACGCCGGCGGGCCCGCGGCGTTCCTCGTCGGCATGGTGATCTCCGGCCCGCTGTCCGAAGAGCCAGGCTGGCGCGGCACCGCCTACCCGAGGATGCGCGCGTCGATGGGTCGCTTCCGGGTCGGCCTGGTGCTGGGCGTCATCTGGGCCGTATGGCACCTGCCGCTGTTCTTCATCGACGGAACCGTCCAGAACGAACTGGGCCTGAAGTCCCCGAGCGGTGTGCTCTTCGCCGTCAGCACCATCCCGATGGCCATGCTCACCGCCTGCGCCTACGAACGTTGCCGGCGTCATCGCGTCGATCGCGGTGCATTTCGCGGTCAACACGACGATGGTCCTACTGGACGTCAAGACCCCCGTGACCCAGGCCATGATCATCGGAGTCCAGGCCATCCTGGCAGCACTCCTCCTGACCACCACCCGCCCGCCGAGCAAGCCCACCGCACCCACACCCGCCCCGACTGTCCTCGCGCCCCTGGGCGATTGACCACCGCCCTCGCCCATCACGCGGCTCCACTGACCCCGGCCCGATCCGGAAGACCACAAAGGGCCCGGACCAATACTCGGTCCGGGCCCTTCGGGTTGCCCTCGCGGGCGGCTGCGGAGGATACGAGATTCGAACTCGTGAGGGGTTGCCCCCAACACGCTTTCCAAGTCTGTTGGTGTCTTGCGGGGCTATGGGCAGGGTCGTTCACCTGCGTTCATGCGCGGTCGGTCGTCTGAGCGGCCACCTTCTCTGGTCTCGCCTGGACGGCCGTGAACGGCGTTGAATGAGACGGAAACTGAGACGGACGGCGGTGCCGGGCTCGCTAGCATTTTCGCTACTGAAGGGGGGAGCTATGGCACTGGTCCGCAAGGGATCACGACGGATCGTGGTCGACGGCACGGCCTACCGCTGGCGTCTGCAACGCAGGCCGACCTACTCCCAGGGCCTGGCCTGGTCACCGTGCACGTTCGCGGTCGAGCATGCAGACGCTCCCGGGACAACGCTCGTAGTCATGACCAACCAGCCGCACCCGAGCAACTGGGTCGGGCGCGAGGCCAAGCCTGTCCTGCCCGCCGACGTTGCCGAGGCGATCGAGCTCGCTCTTCGCGCAGGCTGGGCCCCAGCAGCTCCGGGCCGCCCATTCCACCTCGATCGTAGTGCTGGCTTCGACTCCTCGCACTGAGCGGCAAGGCGCAGGACCTGAGCTTGGGGATCACGGGCGGTCGACACGGATCACGGCGCTGACCAGCGCAAACGAGCACTGACGGCAAGCTGCCGTGCCTGCCGCAGCGCCCGTCGTTGACCGCTATTTACCGCCCCATCTGGTGTGCATCTGGTGCGGGCTCCGATTCGTCCTGAACAACACGCTCCTGGTGTCGGAGCGCGCGGGCGTTGGCGTCAAGGCCGAGACCGCGCGTACGGAGCCTAGGTGATCAACTCCTCATGAACCGATCAGAGCTGAGATCGAAAGGATCAGGGCTGCTAGGGAACACAGCAGTGCTCTCACGCTCGCTGCCTCTCGGCTGTGCGGCTCTACGCCTGGCGCAACCTGAGATCAGCTTGCAAGCTGTGATCACCGAGCTCACTACACCGCGAGTCCCCGTTGGTGCTCGCGCACACAGCTCCGGACGGGGCTTAACTCTGTCGTTCTACCTGGTCATGGCACCACAACTTGCCAGTCATCTGATACCCGTCTACGAAATGGTCCACAGTTGCGGAGGGCGATGGATCTTCCGTTTGGGAGATCGCCCCCGCCTGCATCGTCGCTACATCTGGTGAGGGCGGAGCGGGATCAGTGCCGGTGGCTAAGACTCAGGACGCGAAGTGTCGTGGTGTCCGAGTGCGGCGCACAGGTCGCATCCAGTGCTGGCTGAACCTAAGCAGACGAAACACCCTGCTGGCTCGCCCGCCTGGCCGTCAGGTACTAGCCAGGTCAAGCGTGTTGTCGTCGCAAGGTGTATGTTTTTAAAAATTGACCCAGTCATGGCTCGTCTGTCATGCTGATGGCATGTCAACTCGGGGAAGTTTTCAAAAACTTGTCTGGCACAGCACGCGCTCGGTCGCGCTGGCACACAAGGTGGTGCCGGACGTCCCCGGTGTCTACGCCTACGCGGAGCTCAGTGAGCTGCGGGGTTTGGCCATCACGCGGACCTGGATGTACGTGGGGAAGGGGCAGTCGTTGTCTGGTCGACTGAACCGTCACCAGGTGCATCTTGAGACCAATCGCCTGCTCCGTGACTGGTTGCACCGCTCTGGTGAGCGGGAGTTGCACTATGCGGAGGTCGAAGTGGACATGCTCGATCAGGCGGAGCGTGACCTCATCAGCCAACTCCAGCCGCGCTTCAATCGCACGCGTTACGCCCAGCACTCCCTGTCGACCTGACCGCCCACCGCACTGGAGCATCAATGGACACGCAAATTCCCCCTAGCCGTGCCACGGACATCGAAGCGATCGCGGAGGCCCGCAGGAAACACGATGAAGTGATCGCCGACCTCCTCGAGACCTCCATCTCCCGGGAAGACGCATTGTTCGTCGAGGTTGCCCACATGGGCGGGACGCCCTCCTACATCGCTTCTGTCTCCCTCGAGTGGATCCGCCGCCAGGTCAACCTGACCGACACCATGCCGCTGCTTAAGAGGAGCATCGACAAGGAGACGGGCAAGTTGCGGATCGACGAGGAAAGCATTGAGATCATCTCTCAACGATCGATCGACTGGTCCCGGGAAGCAGTGCTCGCCAAGTATCTCATCGAGCGCGACACACACAAGTTCCCGCCTATTCTGGCCGTGCTCAGTCAGCCTTGGGTTGACGATCCGGATAGCGAGATGTGGGACGAAGAGGGATGCGCCAAGGAGGCATCCATCGCCTTCCGGCGTCTCGACGTTCGCGGGCGCCTGGGACTGATCGACTTGAGTGCCAAATCGCGACTGTATGCGCTCGACGGGCAGCACCGCGTGATCGGCATCAAGGCCGCTCTCGAGCTGATCAGCACTGGCCGTCTAGACGTCAGGGACAAAGATCGAAAGGTCAAGCGCGACGAGATGCTGAGCCTGGACGATCTCGTCGCTGAAAATGGTCTCGACGAGGCGCAGCTACAGCAGCTTGGTGACGAACGGATGGGCATTGAGATCATTCCGGCGGTCCTCAAGGGGGAGTCGCGGGCGGATGCCCAACTGAGAGTCCGTACCACGTTCACCCACGTCAATAAGCAGGCGTCTCCCCTGACTCCGGGTGAGATTGCTCAGCTGGACGAGGATGACGGCTTTGCTATCGTCGCGCGACGCGTGGCGGTGGGCCATCCTTTCCTCACGCGTGTCAAGAGCGCCGTTAACTTCAAGAACAGCACCATCTCGTCACGCTCTGTCCCTATCACCACGCTGCAGACCCTGACATGGATGGCGAGGACTTATCTACTTGCACACAACGACTATGCCGGTTGGGCAACTAAGGGCAAGGAACTGGCACGTCGTCCCGAGAAGGCCGGTCTTGCCCGTGGCGTAGCTGACTACACCGCTTTGTGGGATCACATCGCGGAACTACCGACATTCCGTGCAATCGCTGCTGGCGAGCCAGTAGCTCGCCACAGGCGCTTCGCTCACGAGGACAAAACCGGCGTTGGATACGGGCACCTGCTGTTGCGGCCAGTAGGCCAGCAAGCGTTGGCCCAGGCGGTCGGACTACTCCATGCCGAGGGTATGTCGCTGGATCATATCTTCGCCAAGCTGACTACTCTTGATCGCCGAGGTGCACTTAGGCTGGATGCTGTCGAGAATCCCTGGTGGGGAGTCCTCTACGACATCAATGGTAAACGAATCAGCATCAAGGGGCGCGAAACCGCTATCAAGATTCTCCGTCACATGGTTGGTGGGCTCCCCACCGAAAAGGACCGTAAGGTGCTGCGCGAGGCGATTGTCGAAGCCCGATCCATCGGCGATGGCGAATGCCGTGACTACACCAATAATATCGTCCCCAAAAGCAAGATCGGCCTGCCTGAACAGTTGTAGCACAGGCGTTGTCCACAGCCCTGGGCTATGCCCTCTGCGGTAGTGGCCCAGGGCTCAACAGTGCCTCCTCGGACAACTGCCGGGCGAGCATATGCTGCGCGAAGCGTACGAACGGGGACCAGATTGTGTGCCGTAGGCAGACGACAGCCTAATCGCTGCACTTCCGCGGCGAAATTTTCCGGTGAGATCCAGGCTTCAGGATTCTGTTGCGCGTGGTCAGGCGGGCAAAAGGTCTAGCTTCCCCATCCACCGCAGAAGAAGCTCACTTTGGGTAACGCTCAGGTCTAGATCGGGCTGCTCGTCCAGCAATTGCTTTACCTCAGCTACGGAGGCCCCTTCAGCAAGCATCTGACGGGCCTCCTGAGCTCCCAGGATCCGATCCATGAATAGCCTCCGCAGCAATTGGGCGTCGCGGCTCTCTACGAACTTGCGACCGTGGGAGGTGAGCAGGATTTGCTCTCCCCGCACGACAGACAGGCCGAGGGATACCAGGTTCATTAGTCTCTTGCGCGCCTCGGGCTCGAGAGTGACACTCGTGAAGAACTCCATGAACTTTTTAAGGCAGGTTTTCAGGTGGGGGTTCTCCTCGACCAGCTGGGCCATGAGCCATAGCGTCTCGACGTAGTCATTGCTGCGACCCCCGGGGACCTTGGCTAGCCGGAAGCGCGAGCGGGTTGCGGCGTGGCGCAACGCGTCGGCGTCGGCTTCGACTGCCTCCAGGTGTCGCAGGGCGTCGACCGAGTTCCGGTCGACTTGCTTTTCGAGCTGGAAGACATTGCTAACCTGCTGCATCAGAGTGCTAGGCTCGACCATGAAGAGTCGTAGCCCAGTGAGATCACGCAGCTCATTCACCAACTCGATACGCGGAAGCCGAACGGCTTTGGTCGAAGCCTTCCGCCACCAGTCTTCCTTCAAGTCCCGAGTGACGAAGAGGATATCCTTCTCGTGACTCTGGGCAGCATCCATGATCTGACGCCAGACCAGATAGTCGCCGGCTGCCTCCTCGTCCTCCTTCTTTCCGCTCTCAAAGTCCTTGTAGCCCGGTGGTATTTGCTGGTCAGCTCTTTCCTTAGCTCGCTGCACTTCCTGAGCGTGCCGCTGTGGAGAGTAGGGGACTCCCACGCGTTGGTCGAGGAGTTGCTCTAAGGCGTTGATCACGGGATCGGTGTGGGTGTTGCGGATCCCCGGAACCCTATCCTTAGCTGCCTGTCGCTCCAGCCTCTCTTCGATGTCCTGGTATAGCTTCTCGGCACCATCAAGCTTCTCGTACATCGGTGAGACGATGTCGGTGTTATCGCCTATGTGGACGTTTCTAGCCCACTCATCCAGAGCACTGCGTGACCGATTAATGGAGCTTTTCAAGATTTCTGCCGCGGTGGAAGCCTTCTTGTCGTGGTAAGTGATGAGCTCTTCGCTCTGTCGGTTGCGCCAGAACTCGACCAGCACTTGGTGGGGTGCCCACAGGCGTTCGGCGATCGTCTTGAGGACGGTCAGCATGTCCTCGCGGACGCGCCCATTCATGCGGTACAGATCGAGCAGCACGTTGGTGTCTAGGACAACGAGGCCATGCCGTAGAACACGCTGGTAGTCGCGATCGGCAGGTGTGCGGTAGGCCTCGAATCCGTCAAACATGCCCTGTGGCGCGGTCATACTGCTTCCCTCCCCGGAAAGTTTCTGCCCATGGTCCCAGAGATGCAGAGTGTGAGACCAGGCGTTTTCCGTGCCGCACGTGCGATCTAGCCTCGGCGGCAGGCAACTCATGGGTGCTTCCGCGGGACTGGTCCCAGGTGCCAGCCACAGCCTCACGAACCCGAATAGCCCTGCCAGCGGTTCGGACCTCCCGTGGGGGCGTCGGAGCGTAGGGCGCGGACCCCTCGGAGACAGGCCTTCCTGTTGAGCTACCGGTCCGTCCCTGGTCCGGCGAAGGAGGGCGCGGCACCTCGTGGGCGCCCAGGCGTGTGCACGCTGATCAGCTACGGGCAGGAGGTTTTACGCAGGGACCTTTCCTCCAAAAGTAGCTTGGGCGGGGCTCTGCCTTGGGCTCGTGTGGTCCGCATCTGCGCTGATGGTCCGTAGGCATCCACGCTCGTCCGTCGGCGGACGGCGGGTTTTCATGCAGTTAGACACTCAGCCATGAATCGGCGGGGACATGAGGCTGGATGCCCTCGCCCGATCGGCACAAGGATGCGGGAATCTGTGGTGCGAAGGTTGGCCTGACCAGGTCTTTGCTGGGAAGAGCCCAGGTTTGCCAGTGCTCCCCGGCCTGGGCGATGCAGCGCTGCGGGAACCCATCTATCCAACTAGGGTTCGTCGCCTTTACCTGCCAGAATCGACCTACGCCGCCGAGCGGGGAATCCAAACTCGCCCTGTCCGTAGTGAGGTGGCCGGACAAGCCAGATTGGGGAAGAGGTAGTGATGGCATCTCAAGGTGATGTTTCTGAGTGTGTCGGGCAGAAGAGTTCGATCTCGATTCCTGAAGCGATCCTTGTAGTGATCGTGATTCTGCTGTTGGTGGGATACGCCCGGTGGGATCTCTCGATCGAAGGCGTGTTGATCATTGTCAGCGGCATCTGCGAGATTTCGAAACGCGCGGTGAACAGGTGGCGCCTTTGTGGTCTTCTGTCGCTAGCTGCGAGCCCAGGTGGTATCTAGCTGTGGGGCGGCGAGAGAAACCCATAGAGGCGCGTAGTAAGCAGCTGTACAGCCTTGCTAGTCGTCTCCGCATTTGGCGTGAGAAGGCAGGATACACGTACGAGCAGTTATCGCGTCACACAAGCTGCAGCGACGACACTTTGAGGCGTGCTGCCTCAGGAAAGACATTGCCTCGATGGGACGTCGTCCGGGAGTTTGCAGTTGCTTGTGGTGCAGATGCCTCGGAGGCCGAGAGGCTATGGGTCAAGGCGAGGGGGAGCGTATTCGGGCCTTCGGTTGGAAGTATGGCCAGCAAGGCCGTGCACATCGACTATGTGCAGAATTATGTGCAGCTTCACGCGGCGCTAGTAGGCATCTACAAGAAAGGCGGATGTCGATCTTACAGAGATCTGGATGATCGACTCGGCGGTCACGGTCGGCTTCCGCTTGCAACTGTGGGGCGGGTTCTCAACCTGAAGGGACGACCGCAACGGAACTTCGTGATCTCGTTTGCTGAGGCTTGCGGGGTGCGGGCATCTGAGCTGCAGTCCTGGGGGTTCGCGTGGGATCGAGCTGAAGCTGACCGTATCGAGACTGAGAAGCGCAAGAAAGATCGAAGATTGCGTGAATCGTCAGTAATGCTCTGTGGGAGATATCGTCCGGATGAATCTCCTGTCGAGCGGTACCGCATCGTTAGCTGTGCCGGCTGTTCCAAGGCGATTGTCCGTTGGGAGGGCAGTCTTGACGGACAATTTTGGTGCGATTACTGCGAAGGGGACCGGACCTCTAAGTCGGTTTGGGCCCCGAGGCCACGATCGAGTGAGACCTAGGGGAAGGCTCTCAGGTCGGTGGAGCGGCTTTGGGCTGGAGCTGCTTTTGGGGCGAGAGATCATGGCCCCGTAAGCTTGCGGCGCGTCGGGCAGGTAGTGGACCTGCCCGGTAAAGCACGACGTTGGGGCCATGATCTTAGAGGCTCGCCCCAAAGTGGCTGCCTA
>NZ_JANIAA010000064.1 GCF_024505145.1 Streptomyces rugosispiralis
CCGCGTTGGCCACCAGCTCGGAGACGATGAGGGTGGCGGCGTCGGTGCAGTGCCCTATGCCCCAGACCGCCAGCGCCGTACGGACGAGACGACGAGCCGTGGCGGCACTCGGGGGCGTGCACGGCAGGGTCTCCGTGTAGCCGGGGTGCCCGGAGGAGCGGGCGGTGGTGGTCACAATCATGGCGGACCTCGCGGTTCTCTGAACGTGAGCGCACGCTATGACCGCCGAGAGCGACCGAACAGTGACCGTACGTACTACATTGCCGCGCGGGTGAGACGCCGTGTCCTACCCCTCCAGATTGAGCCGGTCGGCCAATTCGGTCACGGGGGAGGTGCGGCGGCGCTCACGACCCCGCAGTTCCGCAACCACCCGCCGGGCCGTTCCGTGGTAGCGCATCCACTCCGGTGCGTCGCCCTCCGCGGCCAGGAGAGCGCGAATGGCGCTGTCGTCCTTGCCGAGGTCGACACAGGCCAGGGCGCGGTCGACGTGGAACCGGGCGCGCCACGTCGGGGGAAGCCGGTGGAGTTCGGGAACGGCACGGGCCGCGGTCAGCGCCTTCGCGCCGCGCTCCATCTCCACCAGGAAGTTGACCTTGGCGACACCGACATTGGTCGGGCCGAACGGTGTGGCGTAGTCGAGGCGGTCCTCGCCGATGCGGGAGGCGGCGGCCGTCGCCATGTTGAGCAGTTCTTCCACGGTGTCGTGCTTGCCGCGTCGCACGGCCGCGGTCGCCGCACGCAGCAGCAGGATTCCCCACAGGGACAGATCGATGGGCCGGGACCGGAATCCTGGCTCGATCCGCTCGGCGGCGGTCACGGCGACGCGCTCGGCGTCCTCCAGTCGGCCCTGCTTGGTGAGGATCCACGACAACGTGGAGACGCCCATGGTCTCGAGGCGGGGATCGTCCGACCGCCTGGCGGCCTCCATGGAGCGCTCCAGCGCCGTGAAACCGGCATCCTCCTTGCCCAGTGCGGCCAGCGTGGTGGCCGCCACCTGATACGCCTCGGCCAGCACCGCATGAGCCGCGGCGGAATCGGCGCCGCTGTGGGCGCGGGCCGCCGTCCTCGCGTCCCGGATGAGTTGGGGCAGCAGGACGCCGATTTCGGCCATCCGGCCCTCGCGGCGGATGCGTTCGGTGGAACGTAACGCGGCGCGCAGCGCGCCGACGGTGGGCGGAGCCTCGGGGTCGGCGTCCTCGCCGAGGAGTTCGGTCAGCGGGGAGACGGCCTGCCGCAGCGCGAGCACGGACGGCGAGTCGCCCTCCTGGCGGGCCTCGAAGGTGGTCGGCTGACCGATCAGTACGGACGGTTCCACATCGAGTGCGCGGGCGAGGGCGTTGATCGTCGAGAGCCGCGCCGTCTGCCGCTGTCCTTGTTCCAGCTTGCGCACCACGTCCACGGACAGCTCCGCCCGTTCGGCGAGCCGCTCCTGAGTGAGCTTGCGCCGGACCCGGAACCGAGCGATCCGGTCCCCGAGCCCCCGCTCGTCCTCACAGCCCATGGCCCCGGCCCCCAACTCACCATCAGATATCGGGCGAATGTGGCTTCCACGCTACGCCCTCGCCCGCGCCATATGGGAAATCCGGTGCCCTTTTTGTCTCCCAGCGGTGGCAACGCACCGCCGGGGGACAAGGCCGGGACGAAGGGTCAGTGCAGATGGGCCGGGGTGAACTCGACCGGGAGGGCGGCTGTGCCGCGCATCATCAGGGTGACGCGCCATTCGAGTTCGTCCGCGGGGACGGAGAGGGCGACGTCCGGGAGGCGGTCGAGGAGGACCTCGATGGCGGCGGTGGCGATGACCTCGGCGATTTCGCGGGCGGCCGGGGGGCAGCCGTGTTTGCCGTGGCTGAAGGCCATATGGGCCTGGTTGCCGCCGGCGCCGGAGTGGAAGTCCGGGCGGACGTCGGGGTCGCCGTTGGCCGCGGCGAGGCCCAGCATCAGGCAGTCGCCCTTTCGGATGCGACGGCCGCCGAGCATGGTGTCCTCGGCGGCCCAGCGGCCCATCCAGAACGGGACGGGGGTGTCCTCCCACAGCACCTCGTTGAGCGCCTGGCCGACGCTGCGGCGGCCGCCGGAGAGGGTGATGGCGAACCGTTCGTCCGTCAGCATCAGCCGGAGGGCGTTGCCGATCAGGTCGCTGGTGGGCTGCTGGACGGCGTAGATGGAGCCGAGCAGATCGTTGATGATCTCGTCGTCGGTGAGCCCGGCGGGGTGGGACACCAGATGGGCGGCGACGTTGACCTGGTCGGGGTTCTCCCGGACGCGCTTGATCAGCGCCTCCATCCGGGTCTGCATCTTCTGCAGCGCGATGGGGGCGTCGTTCCCGGTGAGGTGGAGCGAATCGTCCTGGATGGCGGCGGATTCGGTGTCGTCCAGGCCGTAGAGCCGGGTGACCACCCGCAGCGGGATCTGGCTGGCGTACTCGGCCACCAGATCGGCCCGGCCGCTGCCCGCGAAGGTGTCGATCAGCCGGTCGGCGACGCGCTCGCACCCCGCGCGCAGCTCGAACTGGTCCACCGACGCCAGACCGTCGCAGATGGCCTCGGACCGCCGCTGGTGGTCGGCGCCCTCGCTGAACAGCATGGTCGGGCGGTAGCCGACGAAGGTCGTCAACTCCCAGTCGGGCGGCACCAGATGCCAGGAGTGCCAGCGGCGGGAATCACGGGCGAACAGATTGGGATCGGTGGTGACCCGGACCACCTCGCGGTAGCCGAGCACCGTCCAGACGGGGATCTTGCCGTCCAGCAGGACGGGCACGACCGGGCCGTGGTCCCGGCGCAGCTCGCGGTAGAGCTCCATCGGTTCGTCCCGGAACCGCTGGTAGTCCAGCGGCACCGACCCGGCGGGCACCACCCCGTCGGGCGGCGCGGGGGCCGACGGGAAGACGGGCTCGGGCGCGGCCCCGGGCGGACCGTCCGGCGGGGGCGTGGGGTCAGGGGTGGTCACGCGGTGGTCTCCCCGGCGGCGCCGTTGGTGGAAAGGGAGTAGAGGTGGCGGGCGAGCGCGACCAGTACGGCCTTGCTGGAGTCGCGCTTGCGGGCGTCGCATTCGATCATCGGCACCTCGGGCGAGAGGTCGAGGGCCTCGCGCACCTCCTCCAGCGTGTGCTGCGGCTCGGTGAAGTTGTTGCGGGCCACGATGAACGGGGTGCCGTGGTGCTCCAGCCGGTCCAGCGCGTACCACGAGTCGGAGAGCCGGTTGGTGTCCACCAGGACGACCGCGCCCAGCGTCCCGGAGAACAGCCGGTCCCACAGGAACCAGAACCGCTCCTGGCCCGGGGCGCCGAACAGATAGAGCACCATCTGCTCGTCCAGGCTGATCCGGCCGAAGTCGAAGGCCACCGTGGTGGTGGTCTTGTGGCGCACGAACGAGGCGTCGTCGATGCCGACGCCCGCCTGCGTCATCGTCTCCTCGGTGCTGAGCGGGCGGATCTCGCTGACGGACTGCACCATCGTCGTCTTGCCGACGCCGAACCCGCCGACGATCACGATCTTCAGGCCGTTGCTCGCGCTCTCCAGCAGCGGGGCGTGCCCGGCGGCACCGGGGAGCGGGGTGCTGACGGTGTTCTCAGAGATTCTGGAGTGCAACGAGCACCTTCTTCAGGGTTTCGGGCCCGGGCAG
The DNA here is from genome assembly GCF_024505145.1 of Streptomyces rugosispiralis. Taxonomy (GTDB): domain Bacteria; phylum Actinomycetota; class Actinomycetes; order Streptomycetales; family Streptomycetaceae; genus Streptomyces; species Streptomyces rugosispiralis. Next base: position 3,622 of record NZ_JANIAA010000064.1, read on the forward strand.
CCGGCCGCCGGGGCGGGCCGTATGCGGATGGCGCGCGGTGATCCGGCCGGTGTCCAGCAGATCGCACAGCAGGATCTTGACCACGCTGACGGGCAGTTCCAGATACGAGGAGATCTCCACGACCGACAGGGGGCGGCGGCACATCCGCAGGATCTTGACGTGCTCGGACTGCATTCCGGGGGTGGGATCGCTTTCGCTGACGATCAGCGTGACCATGTCGAAGCGGCTCTCGTCCGCCCGGCTGCGGCCGCCGGTGACGGTGTACAGCCGGTCCGGCCCCTCCTTGTCCAGCGGGCCTCGGATCATGCCTTCGCCCCGCCGCCGCTGCCGCCCGCTTCCACCCGCGGAGCGGCCCGCAGATGGTCGCCGATCTGCTCGACCAGCTCGTTCATGTTGTGGCCGATGATGCCGACATCGGCGTCGTCATGGGCCACCACGGCGAGATGGGCACCTTCCCCGGCCTCGACGATGAACAGAATCCCCCCGTGGAACTCCGTCATCGACTGCCGTACGCCGCCGCTTCCGTCGCCGAACTCGATGGACGCGCCATGGGCGAGGCTCTGGATGCCCGACGCGATGGCCGCCAGCTGATCGGCCTGGTCCACGGAGAGCCCCGAGGAGAGGCAGAGCTTGAGACCGTCCCGTGACAGCACCAGGGCGTGGCGCGAGCCCGGGGTCTTCTCCAGCAGGTTCTCCAACAGCCAGTCCAAGCTGCGGTCGGTGGTGTTCATCGGCGTTCCTTCTGTCACGGCTTGTCGTTCTCGGCAGGCTCGGCGGACTCGGCGGACTCGGCGGTCTCGGTGTGATCTGCGGATACCGAAGGCTCGGTGTCACACGGCGCACCGGCGGTGGAAGTACCGCGGGCCGCCTGGCGGAAGGCGCCGAAGCGGGCTCCGGCTTCCTCGGGTCGTGGACGGCTGGTCTTGGGCTTGGGTTCCGTCTCGGCCGACTGGGCGGCCGCGCGGGTGGCGGCGGCCAGCGTCTCGCCACGGCGCCGCTTGGGCAGCCCGTTGACCCGCGAGGGCTCCGCGGAGGGCTCCGTCGAGGGGGACGGGGACGGGGACGGATCGGTCTCCGGCGAGAGGGACGGCGACGGGGACGGGGAGGCGGCCGGGGCGGGCGCGGTCGGGGCGGGCGCGACCGTGGCGGTGGACGCGGCGCTCGTGGCGGACGCCTGCCGGGGGACCCCGGTGCGGACGGTGCCCGGCGCGTCGAGGACGACGGCGTCCTGGTTGATGTGCGTGACCAGCTGCTGCGGGATCAGGACCACGACACCGGTGCCGCCCCGCGCGGACGGCCGGAAGGAGACGGTGAGCCCGTGCTTACGGGCCAGACAGCCGACGACCGCGAGGCCCAGCCGGGTGCCGGACAGGCTCATCAGGTCCAGGCTCTCGGAGGAGACCGCCTTCTGGGCGCGGTCCAGGGCGGCCGGGCCCATCACCAGGCCGCCGTCCTCGACGGTCACCACGACGCCCGCGTGCGTCTCCTCGACGTACACATGCACCTCCTCGGTGGGAGGCGAGAAGCTGGCCGCGTTGTCCATCAGCTCGGCGAGGGCGTGCATGACGCCCTCGGCCGCGTAACCGGCCACCGCGGCGTTGCTGGTCGAGTGGACCCGTACCCGCTGGAAGGCGCTGATCCGGCCGATCGCGCCGCGCAGCACGGACTCCATGACGATCGGCTTGGTCCAGCGGCGTCCGGACCGGGCACCGGTCAGCACCGCGATGCTGTCCGCGATCCGGCCCGCCTGGGCGGTGGTGTGGTCCAGCTTCAGCAGATCGCCGAGGACGGTCTCGTCGTGGCGGTTCTCCATCTCTCTGAGGTCGGCCAGCATGCTGGTGGCCAGCGCCTGGACGCGCCCCGCGGCGTTGGCGCAGGCCGCCATCGCGGAGGCGCGCATCCGCTCACCGTCGCCGATCTCGCGCAGCAGGGTCCGCAGCAGGTACTGATGGGCCCGGCTGGTGGGGCGCTCCATGCGGGTGACCACGGTTTCCACCGAGCCGCCCTCGCGCAGTTGCCGCACCGCGGACGGAATCGTTTCCTCAGCGAGCCGGGTGGCCTCGATCTCCTGCGCGGCGGCCGCGGTCTCCAGCGAGGTGACCCGCTCCTGGAGACGGTCGATGGTCCGCGAACGGTTGGCGGCGACGGCGAGCGCCACCCCCAGCAGCACGGCGGCGGCTCCGCAGAAGACGGCGACGAAGGCGCGCTGGGCGGATGGCACCGCGGTGGTCAACCACAGCCCCGCTCCGGCGGCGACGACCACTGCCAGCAGGGGGACGGTCAGGGCCCCGCGCGTCACCGAGGGCCCTTTGTGCGGATGGCTGGATATGTGTGCTGACATCTATCAGGTCCTCATGGGCGCGTTGAGGGTTTTTGGCTGGACCACGCGGACATCAAGCCGTGGGCGCCACATGTTAGTAGAGTCACGTCGGTTTGACCTGGCCCTCTCAGAACATGGATCATGACGGCCCGTCAAATCGAGGCGCTGCCGAGCGTCATGTTCCGGACGCATATGACGCTGCCATTGATGCTGCCATTGACTCTGCCATTGACGCCGACATTGACGCCGCCCTCGTCGGGCCCGCCCGACGGCGCTACGGAATCGCCAACTCGGCCCAGATGACCTTGCCGTCCGCGGTGTAGCGGGTGCCCCAGCGCTCGGCGAACTGGGCGACCAGGAACAGCCCCCGGCCGCCCTCGTCCATCATCGCCGCATACCGCAGATGCGGGGAGGTGCTGCTGGTGTCGGAGACCTCGCAGATCAGCGCGCGGTCGCGGAGGACCTGCACCCGGATCGGCCCGGTGGCGTGCCGGATGGCGTTGGTGATCAGCTCGCTGAGCACCAGTTCGGCGGTGAACGCGGCCTCGTCCAGCCCCCACTCCGCCAGCTTCCGCATCACCTCGGCGCGCACCCCGGACACCGCGGCGGGGTCGGACGGCACCTCCCAGGAGGCCACACGGTCGGCGCCCACGACCCGGGTACGGGCGGCGATCAGGGCGATGTCATCGCTCGGATTGCTGGGCAGCAGCGCGTCCAGCACCTCGGTACAGATCTCGTCGGGAGTCCGGCCGGGGTGCGACAGGGCGCGGCGCAGCATCTCCAGACCCGTTTCGATGTCCCGGCGGCGGTCCTCGATGAGCCCATCCGTATAGAGGACGAGATCGCTGCCCTCGGGCAGTTCCAGCTCGGCCGTCTCGAACGGCAGCCCGCCCAGGCCCAGCGGCGGCCCCGCGGGCAGGTCCAGGAACTCCACCGGACCGTCCGGACGCACCAGCGCGGGCGGCGGATGGCCGGCCCGCGCCATCGTGCAGCGCCGCGTCACCGGATCGTAGATCGCGTACAGACAGGTGGCTCCCGTGATGCCCTCACTGCCACCTCCACCACCGCTGCCGTCGCCGTCCGGCCCACCAGGACCCTCGTCCTGGTCGATCCGCGCGATCAGATCGTCCAGATGGGAGAGGATCTCATCGGGCGGGAGGTCGAGCGTGGAGAAGTTGTGCACCGCCGTCCGCAGCCGCCCCATCGTCGCCGCCGCGTGCAGACCGTGCCCCACCACATCACCCACCACCAGCGCCACCCGCGCCCCCGGCAACGGGATGACGTCGAACCAGTCGCCCCCGACCCCCGACTCCGCCGGCAGATAGCGGAAGGCCACATCCAGGGCGCTCTGGCCGGGCAGCGCGCGGGGCAGCAGGCTGTGCTGGAGGGTCACCGCCATGGTGTGCTCGCGGGTGTAGCGGCGGGCGTTGTCGATGCAGACCGCGGCGTGCGAGGCGAGCTCCTCCGCGAGGGACACCTCTTCCTGCTCGAAGGGCTCGCGCTGCTTCATCCGCCAGAAGTTGACCACGCCCAGCAGCACGCCACGGGCCCGCAGCGGCACGGTGGCCAGCGACCGGACGCCGTACTCGATGACCTTCGCGGTCTGCTCGGGGTCCTGGGCCTGCCAGCCGGTGGCCTCGGAGAGATCGGCTTCCACGACCGGCTCGCCCCCGCTCAGCCCGTACGCCTGGGGCGAGGACGGGACGAACGCGAACACCCGGCCGACCGGATAGAAGGGGTGGTCGGGCCGGATTCCGTGGACCGCCGACCGGCGCATCTCGACACCGCCGATGGCCAGCGGCTCATCGCCGCGCTCCACGGGCTCCGCCAGGTCGACCGTGACGAAGTCGGCGAAGCGGTCCACCGCCACCTGCGCCAGTTCCTCGGCGGTGCGGCTCACATCGAGCGTGGTGCCGATCTCCACGCTCGCGTCGTACAGCAGCTTGAGCCGCTTCTGGGCCACTTCGGCGCGGCCGGAGAGGGCGCGCAGCTCGGTGGAGTCGCGCAGGGTGGCGACGCTGCCGGGCGGGCCGCCGGCGCGGTCGGTCAGCCGGTTGTTGATGGCCAGCAGCCGGTCGCCGGCCACCAGCACCTCGTCGGTGACATCGCGTCCGGAGGCCAGGACGTCGGCGACATGAGGCTCCAGGCCCAGGTCGTCCACCAGCCGCCCCTCCGGCCGCGGCGGCAGTTCGAGCAGCCGGGACGCCTCGTCGTTGGCGAGCACCAGCCGCCCGTCGCCGCCGACGATCAGCACACCCTCGCGCACCGAGTGCAGCACCGCGTCATGGTGCTCGTACATCCGCGTCATCTCGATCGGGTCCAGGCCGCGGGTCTGCCGCCGCAGCCGCTTGGTCACCAGCGCGGTGCCGCCGGTGGCGAGCGCGAGCGAGGCGGACACGGCGCCGACCAGGAGCGGGAGCTGACGGTTGGCGAGCCCGCTCACCTTCTTGATCGTGATCCCCGCGCCGACCGCGCCGACGACCTTGTGGTGGCTGTCGAAGATGGGCGCCACGGCGTCCATCGCCTCGCCCAGTGTGCCGGGGCCGGTCTCGGTGGTGGTGTGCCCGTGCAGCGCCGGGTCGATGGTGCCGACGTAGTGCTTGCCGATCCGGTTGAGCTTGGGGTGGGTGAGCCGGATGCCTTTGTCGTTCGTGACCACGACGAAGTCGAGCCCGGATCTCTTCCGGGCGGCCTCGGCCTTCGGCTGGAGCAGCTTGGTGGGGTTGGGGCTGTGCAGGGCCCGGACGATCCCGGGGGAGTTGGCGAACGACTCGGCGACCGCGACGGACCGGCTGCGAGCCTCGTCGGTGGCGTCGTGCCGCACCTGGAGCACCAGGGCGACGGTGGCCGCCACGCCGAGCAGCAGCACGATCACGAGCTGCAGGATGAAGACCTGCCCGGCGACGCTGCGCACGTTCAGCCACGATCGAAAGCGCCGGCCCGCCACCTCCGGGCGTTCCCGCCGCCGACTCCGTGGGCGCCGACCGGGGAACATGCGGGCAGCCCACGATCGACCCATAAACCGGGCCATACACATACATCTACACCGGGAATTCCTGGAAGGCGAATGTCGCTTCCGGCGCGGCCAGGCGACCGTCACCGTCCGCACATGATGCGCGACTTTCCGTTCCGGTGGCCAATCCACGGCGAATCCACGGCACTCCGCGACGCGTCCACGGCGATCTCACGGCGGGCGAGGTGCCGACGACGGGCGTGTATGCAAATCTAAAAAAGGGTAATTCACCCTTATTGCCGCGAATCGGCGTCGTGGCGGCGCCGGTCGCGCCGGACGAAGGAGCCCGACATGGCCAGTCACGCCGGTGGAGTTCAGACAGGGGCCGCTCCGGGCCATATGCACCGGGCGGTGAGCGGATGGCTTGTCTTCGCGGGGGTCATGATGATCTTCGGGGGCCTGATGAACCTGGCCCAGGGCATCTCGGCCATCCGGACGGACCGGGTCTTCCTGGTCACACGGAGCTATATCTTCCAGTACGACCTCTCCGGATGGGGCTGGGTCCACCTGGCCCTCGGGATCGCCGTGGTGGTCGCCGGTTTCGCGGTGTTCACCGGTGCGATGTGGGCCCGGGTCACGGGCGTGGTGCTGGCCGGTCTCGCGTTGATCGCCAACTTCCTGTGGCTGCCCTACTACCCGGTCTGGGCCACGGTGCTGCTCATCATCGACGCCCTGGTGATCTGGGCGCTGTGCGCCGGGCCGAGCCGTGGTGGCGCGGGGCGCGCGGAGATGGGACGCACCGAGACCGGACGCCCCGAGACCGGACGCCCCGAGACGGGACACACCGGCTGAAGGGACGCGATGCCTGGTTTCCCGGCGGGGCGCGGGGCAGGCTGGAGCCATGCTGCTGGCTGATGTGGCGCTGACCTCCCGCCAGGTCGCGGCCACCGCCGCCCGCTCGGAGAAGATCGCCGCGCTGGCCCGGCTGTTCCGGCGCACGGAACCGGCCGAGGCGGCCGTGGTGATCACCTACCTCGCGGGCAAGCTGCCCCAGCGGCGCACCGGAGTGGGCTGGTCCACCCTGCGCCACCGGCGGGAACCCGCCGCCGAGCCGACGCTCGCGGTGCTGGACGTGGACGAGGCCCTGAGCCGGGTCGCGGCGGTCTCCGGCACCGGTGCGACGGCGACCCGCAAGCGGCTGGTGGGCGAGCTGCTGTCCGCCGCGACCAAGGACGAGCAGGGCTTTCTGCTCGGCCTGATCGGCGGGGAGCTGCGGCAGGGGGCGCTGGAGGGGCTGGCCGTGGAGGGGCTCGCCGAGGCCGTCGGCGCCCCGGCCGCCGAGGTGCGGCGGGCGGTGATGCTCGGCGGTTCGCTGGGCGCGGTGGCCGGGGCGCTGCTGGCGCGCGGCCCGGAGGCGCTGGCCGACTTCCGGCTCGAGGTGGGGCGGCCGGTGCTGCCGATGCTCGCGCAGAGCGCCAAGGACCTCGACGAGGCCATGGACCGGCTGGGGCCGTGCGCGGTCGAGGAGAAGCTGGACGGGATCCGGGTGCAGGTGCACCGGGACGGCGAGGCGGTACGGATCTACACCCGCACCCTCGACGAGATCACCGAGCGGCTGCCCGAGGTGGTCACGGCGGCGCGGGAGCTGGCGGTGGACCGGGCGATCCTCGACGGCGAGGTGATCCTGCTGGACGCCGAGGGGCGGCCCCGGCCGTTCCAGGAGACCTCCGGCCGGGTCGGCTCACGGCTCGATGTGGCCGGGGCGTCGGCGGCGCTGCCGCTCTCCCCCGTCTTCTTCGATCTGCTCGTGGTGGACGACCGCGATCTGCTCGACCTCCCGACCCACGAGCGCCATGCCGAACTGGCCCGGATCGCCCCCGGGCCCCGCCGGGTCCGGCGGCTGGTGGCCGACGACCCGGCGGATCCGGAAACCCGGCGGGCGGCACGGGAGTTCGCCGCGGACGTGCTGGCCAGGGGGCATGAGGGGGTGCTGGTCAAGGGTCTTGAGGCACCGTACGGCGCGGGCCGGCGCGGGGCGTCCTGGCTGAAGGTCAAGCCGATGCACACCCTGGACCTGGTGGTGCTGGCGGCGGAGTGGGGGCACGGCCGCCGCACCGGGAAGCTGTCCAACCTCCACCTGGGCGCGCGGGCGCCGGACGGTACGTACGTGATGCTGGGCAAGACCTTCAAGGGGCTCACCGACGTGATGCTGGAGTGGCAGACGGAGGCGCTGCTGGGGATCGCGGTCAGCGACGACGGCTGGGTGGTGCGGGTGCGGCCGGAGCTGGTGGTGGAGGTGGCCTTCGACGGGCTCCAGCGCTCGTCCCGCTATCCGGCGGGCGTCACGCTGCGGTTCGCGCGGGTGCTGCGCTACCGGGAGGACAAACCGGCGGACCAGGCGGACACGGTGGAGACGGTGCTGGCGCTGCGCTGAGACAGTTGTTCGCCTCCCTCGGCGTGAACTCAGGGCCGCCTCACCAATGCGTGGGAGAGAATGTGCGGCGCCCCCGCCCCGATCGAGAGGCCCAGTGTGGAGACGACAGTCGCGGAGGACCGAGCCGCGGGCCCCGGCCGCCCACGGGCACCGCGCGGCGCCCGGAGCGCCGTCGGCCGGCTGCTACGGCTCCCCGGCGGACGGGCCCGGCGGTGGGCGGCCTGGTCCGCGGTGCCACCGCTGGCCGTGGTCAGCGCGGTGGTGCTGTGCCGGGCCGCGGACACCGACGGCATCACCCCCATACCGCAGCTACTGGCCTTCCTGCCCTGGCTGCTGGTCCCGGCGGCGCTCGGACTGCTGCTGAGCACGGCCGCGCGCTGGCCGCTGGGGTGCGGCTGGGCGCTGGCGGCAGCGGCGGCCACCGGATGGTTCATCCAGCCGTACGACGGCGGCTCGCCGCCCGAGCCGCGCGGACCGGTCCTCGCCCGGCTGCGGGTGATGACCGCGAACCTCGAGTTCGGCCAGGCCAGGGAGGGGCTGCTGAGCGCGCTGCGCCGGGAGCGGCCGGACCTGGTGGCGGTGCAGGAGTGCGATCCGCGGTGCGCCGCGGCGCTGGACTCGGCCGCCGTCCGCAGGGCGTACCCGTACCGGAACATCACCCTCGGCGACAGCGCCGCCGCGGGCTCGGCGATCCTCAGCCGCCATCCGCTGACCCGGGCGGAGGGGGTGCGCGGAACGCTGCGGATGCCGGGCGCGGTCGTCCGGGTCGCGGGGCAACGGCTGCGGACGCAGGTCGCCCATCCCATGCCGCCGATGCCGGGTCAGCTGGACCTCTGGCGCACCGAGCTGGGACGGCTGCGGGCCTACGCCGCCGGGCGGGGCGGGGAACCCACCCTGATCGCGGGCGACTTCAACGCCACCCAGGACCACGCCGCCTTCCGGGACCTGCTGGACACCGGGCTGCGGGACAGCGCACGGGCCACCGGGGTGTCCCGCACACCCAGCTGGCCGAGCACCACGACCCCGGTCCTGGGGGCGCAGATCGACCACGTCCTGGTCAGCCGGGCGCTGCGACCGCGCACCGCCCGGTTCCTGGATCTGCCGCACACCGACCACCGGGCGCTGCTGGTGGAGCTGGACCTGTACGGGCCGCGGGGCTGAGGGCTGAGCGGGGGCTCAGGGGCCGGTCGGGGTCTCAGAGGCTGATCAGGGGGCTCAGGGGCCGGCCAGGGTCTCAGGGGCTGATCAGGGGGGTCACGGGCCGGTCGGGGGTTCAGCTCTCGCTCGGGTCGTAGGAGTTGGCCAACTCGAACGGATCGGGCTCCAGACCCGCCGTGGGCCAGCGCTGCTCCCGCTGCCAGCGCGCGTTCTCCTGCGCGAGCGCGTCCCAGAGCAGATTGAGCGGATGGGCCTGGTCATAGGACGCGCGCTCCCCGCGCCGGGTGAACGCGCCCAGCAGCACCTCCAGCCGGGGCCCGGTGTCATTGACCAGTTCGACGGCGCGCAGCCCGCGGCCGTACACCACCCTCGGATCGCCCGCCGCGTCCGCGACCCCCTTGGTGACCAGCATGCAGCCCCGCAGCAGCCCGGAGCGCAGCAGTTCGAAGCCGTAGTTGACGGTGTCGATCTCGGCCGCGATGCGCAGCTTGCCGCGGTAGTCGCCGCCGAACCAGGTGTGCAGCACCCCGGCCATCAGCCCGCTCGCCGAGACCACCAGCGGCAGGGTGCGCAGCGCGCTGGTCGGGGCGGTGGGGCCGGGCAGCTCGGCCTCGGAGAGGTTGGTCAGCAGCGAGACCCCGCTGCGCCGCCACTCCATCACGTCGAAGGCGGCGAGCTCGTCGTCGCCCTCGGGCCGGGTCACCACGGAGCCGCACACCAGGTCCACATCCTTGGCGCGCAGCTTGGCCAGCACGTCCCGGGTGCGCACATGGCCGACCTTCAGCTCGATACCGCGCTGCCGGAAGTCCTCGGCCACCCGCTCCCCGGCGCCCGCCAGATAGCTGAGGGTAAATCGGGTGGTGCCCACCATCAGCGTTTTTCCCAGGCGCCGCCGCGACTCATGGATGCCGTCCAGCCAGTCGCCGAGAGTTCCGCGCGCCAATTCGACCAGGGCTTCTCCGGTGCCGGTGAACAGCACGTCCTTGCCGCGCCCCTGCTTGAGTATGAGGGGTTCGCCGCAAAGCTCGCGAAAGTTCCGGTTCATGGTGTCGATCTGCTTTTGCACACTGGACTGTTCACGGCCCAGAATCCGTGCCGCGCCGAGCGCCGTACCGGCCTCATGGACCATGATCAGGGTGCGCAACTGGTCCATTGTGGTGTCCATCAGCGCGAGCGGGCTCTGTGCCCAGCGGCCGCGCCGATCCGTCGTCGGCGGGCCGACCGAACCTGGTCTCACCATGATTTCCCCCGCTTTTCAACTTCTCCCGTTTTCCTGACTCCAGAGTTTAGTCAGCGATCCATGTGGTTACCCGGGTCCGATATGAGCGAGAAGCGGACCGATGCGCGAAACGTCAGGACCGGGAGCCACACCGTACGAGTCAGTCGGCCGGAAAAAGAGCTCTTCCGCGAGGACGGGATCACGAAGTGGGACCTCGTCGAGTACTACCGCTCGGTCTCCCGGCGCATCATTCCGCAGTTGCGCGGCCGCCCTTTGATGATGGAACGCCATCCGGACGGAATCGGCGGCAAGCCGCTGATGCAGAAGAACGCACCGGACTACTTTCCGGACTGGGTGCGCCGCGCCGTGCTCCCCAAGGAGGGCGGTGAGGTCACCCATGTGGTCTGCGACGACACCGCGACCCTCCTCTACCTCGCCGACCAGGCGTGCGTCACCCCGCACCGCTGGCTCTCCCGGGCCGACCGGCCCGACCACCCCGACCGGCTGGTCCTCGACCTCGATCCGCCCTCGGCGGGGGAGGCCGGCTTCGAGGAGGTGCGCTGGACCGCCCGCCGCTGCTGCGGGCTGCTCGGCGAGCTCGGGCTGCCGGGGCTGCTCATGACCACCGGCTCGCGCGGGCTGCATGTCATCGTCCCGCTGGACCGCCGCGCCGACTTCGACACCGTGCGGTCCTTCGCCCGCGACGCCGCCGAGCTGCTGGCCGCCCGCCACCCGGACCGGCTCACCACCGAGCCGCGCAAGGCCAAGCGGCGCGGCCGGCTCTACCTGGACACCCAGCGCAACGCCTACGCGCAGACCGCCGTCAGCCCGTACGGGGTACGCGCCCGGCCGGGAGCGCCGGTGGCCACGCCCATCGACGCGCGGGAGCTGGACGACCCGGAGCTGAGGGCCGACCGCTGGACGCTGCGGACGGCCGGCGAGCGGATCGCGGACGACCCCTGGGCCCGTACGGACACCAGGGGCCGTTCGCTGCGCGGCCCCCGCGAGCGGCTGAGGCGGCTCGCGGAGGGCGAGGGCTAAGGCGCTCCGCTGGAAGAAGTGCGGGGTCAGGCGCCTATGTCGCCGCCGTCGCGCCGCCAGGCGCTGATCACGGACGGCCGGGTCAGCTTGCCCGGACCGTCGGGCCAGGTGGACGCGGGTTTCTCCACGCTCGCGCCGTCGATCTCGCCCGGGTGCTGCACGGCCACCAGCACCCGCCGGTCCTGCACGATCGGACCGCAGGTCTCGGCGCCGTTCGGCACGGTCAGGAACTGCTTGACCTCACCGCGGCGGCTGCCCGCCGTGGCCACGCCGAACAGCCCGTCGTGGTTGCCGAGCGCGTTGCCGTCGGTGGAGATCCACAGGTTGCCGTACGCGTCGAAGGTGATGTTGTCCGGGCAGGAGATCGGGCTGACCTGGTCCTTGGGGAAGCCGCCGAAGTAGGTGCTCGGGTCCTCGGGGTCGCCGCAGACCAGGAACAGCCGCCAGTTGAAGCGGGTGGAGCCCGCGTTGTTCCAGCGCTCGGTCAGCTCCAGGATCTGGCCGTGCTTGTTGCCGTTGCGCGGGTTCGCCTCGTCGGCGGGGGCCTTGCCCTCCTTGCCGCGGTCGGTGTTGTTGGTCAGCGCGATGTAGACGCGGCCGGTGCGCGGGCTCGGCTCGACGTCCTCGGGGCGGTCCATCTTCGTCGCGCCCGCCTTGTCGGCGGCGATGCGGGTGAAGACGTAGACCTCCTCGGCGGTCATGCCCTCCACGAAGGAGCGGTCGCCGCAGGCCAGCGGGATCCACTCGCCGGCGCCGTCGAACTCGCCGTCCGCGGGGAGCTTTCCGGAGCCGTCGATCTCGGCGGACGGGCTGTCACCGGTGAACTTGGCGACGTACAGCGTGCCCTCGTCCAGCAGCGTGCGGTTGTGCTCGCGGGCGATGCGGCTGTTGCCCTTCATCATCCGCTTGGCGGAGACGAACTTGTAGAAGTAGTCGAACTTCTCGTCGTCGCCCATGTAGAGGACCGGACGGCCATCGGTGGTCAGCCGGGGCTCGGCGGCCTCGTGCTTGAAGCGGCCCAGCGCGGTGAGCTTGCGCGGGGTGGACTCGGGGTCGAACGGGTCGATCTCGATCACCCAGCCGAAGCGGTTGGTCTCGTTCGGCTCCTTGGCCACGTCGAAACGGTCGTCGAACCGTTCCCACTTGCGCTCGGAGGCGGCGCCGGTGATGCCGTACCGCTTGAGGCGGGCCGCGGTGGCCGGGTCGGTGACCGAACCGCCATTGGCGAAGTACTGGTTGAAGTTCTCCTCGCCGGAGAGCACCGTGCCCCACGGCGTGATGCCGCCGCCGCAGTTGTTCAGCGTGCCGAGGATCCGCTTGCCGGTCGGGTCGGCGGAGGTGCGCAGCAGCTCGCTGCCCGCCGCCGGGCCGGTGACCTCGAACGGAGTGGTCGCGGTGATACGGCGGTTGAGGCGGTGGCGGGACAGCGCGGTGAGCCGGCCGAGACCGCGCTCCTCGGCCGTCACGACCACGGACAGGCCGTGCGCGGCCCAGCCGATCTCGGCCTGCTCGCGGGTGGGGTTCGCCGGGTCGTACCCGGCGAACATCAGCACCTCGTCGGTGTACTCGTGGTTGACCACGAGCAGCTGATGGTCGCGCTCGCCGGGGACGTCCAGGACCGCCATGTAGTCGTTGTTGTAACCGAACTGGCCCGCCTGGGCCTTGGCGCTCTGCTTGTCCGGGTCGAACGCGGGCGCGCCACGCAGGATCGGGTCGCCCCAGCGGATCACCACGTTCTGGTCGTGGCCGTCGGCGACGACCACGGTGTCCTCGGTGTTGGGGGCGACGGGCGCGAAGCGGAGGCCGCGGGCGGCCTTGCCCGTCGCGGCGGCCTTGTGCTCCGCGGCGGCACCGCCCGTCGCTGCGGACGCCTGCGGCGCCCGCTCCACCGCCACGGCACCGGTCGCGGCCGCCACGGTCACCACGGCACCGGCCCGCAGCAGGGCACGACGCGAGGCGGCACCGGCGATGACATCGCCCACGTATGCGTTGTCGCTGGTGTTCGGCGTCTCGTGAAGGCAGGCGTCGCCACAGCGGTACCGGCACGTCAGCGCGGAACGACCGCCCGGGTGTGAGCTGATGAGCGGCAGGAGGTTGCGCACGTCTTCCCCTCCGTAAGGGTGTTCACGTATGGGCTTCGCCGGGTCCCGCATGGGAGTACGCCGACGCGGTCCGGGCCGACATGACGTCGGGATCCTTTGGCGGCGAAGCTATGGGCGTAGAACCGCATGGTGGCGACGAACGCCTGAACCAGAGGTGAACGAAGCGCGAGCGGAATCGGCGGAAGAGGGCCGCCGAATGGCCCGCTAGCCTTTCGGCACCACGGACATGCACCGCCATGCACCGCACTCGACACGTGAGAGGTATCTCCCATGGGCATACGGGACCTACTGCGCAAAGTTTTCGGCCGCTCCCGAACCACGGGGGTGGACGAATCTTCCGCTGCGCCGGAGGCTGCGGTTGTCCGGGACCCCCAACCGGAGTCGGCGAAGCGGGGGTCGGCGAAGCGGGGGTCGGCGGAGCCGACGGTGGACCAGAAGGCTGAGGGGAAGCCCGAGTCGGAGGCCAAGCCCGAGCGTGCGGCGGAGCCTGCGTCTGAGCCGAAGGCTGAGCGGGAGCCCGAGCCGACCGCGGAGGCGGACGCGGACGCGAACACGGACACGGACACGGCGCCCCCGGCACAGGACTCGCGGGACTCGCAGGACTCCCGGGACTCGCGGGACTCGCGGGACGACGAGTCCGGGCACGACCCGGCCCTGTCCGCCCCGCTGAAGTCCCTCGACGAGATCCTGAAGTCCCCCGCGCACGAGGACACGTCAACGGCCGACGAGGAGAAGCCGGTTGAGGCGGCGGCACCGGCCGCCGCCGAGCCGAAGCCGGAGCCGAAGGCGGACGAGCCCAAGCCCGCCGCCGAGGCAGAGACCACGGCCGAGCCCGACGCTGACGCCCCCACGGCTACGGCTGATGACGACGCCGCGGCCCCCGCCGCAGCCGACGTCGAACCGGCGGCCGAGGCGGAGCCCGAGGCGAAGGCGGAGCCCGAGGCGAAGGCGGAGCCCGCCGCCGATGCGTCGGCCGCGGAGGCGACGGCTGGCGAGGCTGACGACGAGTCCAAGGCCGAGGTTACGGAGACCCCCGCACCGGAGCCCGCTGCCGCGCCCGAGTCCACGGCCAAGGCCGAGCCCGAAGCTGAGGCAGCAGAAACCGCCGAGCCCAAGGCTGAGGCACCCACAGAGGCTGACGCCAACACCACGGCGGCCCCGGTGGCGGAGGCGAGTGCCAACGCCGAGGCAGAGGCCGAGGCAGAGGCCGAGGCCGACGACGACGTCACCCCCACAGCCGACGAGCCCGCCAAGACGAACGCTGAACCCGCAGCCGCGAGCGACGCCGAGCCCAAGGCCGCAGCCGAACCGAAGGCCGACACCGAGCCCACAGCCGCAAGCGACCCTGCGCCCGCAGCCGACGCCGACGCCGATGCCGCGCCCAAGGCTGACGCCGAGCCCGAAGCCGCGAGTGCCCCCGCGCCCGAAGCCGACGACGAGCCCAAGGCCGACGGCAACGCCGACGAGCCCGCCAAGACGAAGGCCGAACCCGCAGCCGCAAGCGACCCCGCGCCCAAGGCCGACGCCGAGGCGGAGGCAGAGGCCGACGACGCCGCCGCCCCCACAGCCGACGAGCCCGTCAAGACGAACGCCGAACCCGCAGCCGAACCGAAGGCCGACGCCGAACCCAAGGCCGCAGCCAAGCCCGAAGCCGACGCCGAACCCACAGCCGCAAGCGACCCCGCGCCCGAGGCCGACGCCGCGCCCGCGCCCGAGGCCGACGCCGCGCCCGCGCCCGTGGCGGCCGCCGCCGCCACCGCCACCGCCGACGCATCCACGACCGCCGCCAAGGCCAACGCGACCGCCGCCGCCATCCCCCTCGCCGATCTCACGTCGCGGGCGCCTGGGCTGGTCGGGTCGTATGGCGCGGCCGGGGAGGCCGTTCAGGAGAGTGGGCTGGGCGGGCAGCGGGCGGTCGTCTACCTCGTGCTGGACCGGTCCGGGTCCATGCGGGGGTACTTCAAGGACGGCACCGTGTCGCACCTCGCCGAGCAGGCGCTCGCCCTGTCCGCGCAGCTCGACACCAGCGGCACCGTGCCCGTCGTGTTCTTCTCCACCGACGTCGACGGCACCGCCGACCTCGAACTGGACAACCACGCCGGCCGCATCGAGGAGCTGCACGGCTCGCTCGGGCACATGGGGCGGGCGAACTACCACACCGCCGTCAACGCCGTCATCGAGCACTACAAGGCGTCCGGCACCACCGACCCCGCGTTCGTGATCTTCCAGACGGACGGCGCGCCCACCACCAAGACCGCCGCCGAGAAGGCGCTGTGCGAGGCGGCGGGGCTGCCGCTGTTCTGGCAGTTCCTGGCGTTCGGGGACCCGGAGGCGAAGGGGTTCGACTTCCTGCGGAAGCTGGACACCTCGCCCGCCCTCGCCGTCCCCGAGAAGCGGGCGGTCGACAACACCGGCTTCTTCCACGCCGGGCTCGACCCCCGTACGGTCGCCGACGCCGAGCTGTACCGGGAGCTGCTGAAGAAGTTCCCGGGCTGGCTGGCCGCCCGCGCGCGGGGCTGACGAGCGACCTCACCCAGCCAGGCGCCGCACCGGCGCCACCCCGGGGGTCATCCGTCGCGGAAAAACGCCGCGCGGGTGGCCCCCGTCGCTCGGATACGATATGGGCGGCTCAGCAGAGCGAATTGTCACTTGCCGTATCGACTCGGGAGCAGCCTGCAATGGCTCGACACCTCATCACCAGCGCCCTTCCCTACATCAACGGGATCAAGCACCTGGGCAACATGGTGGGGTCCATGCTCCCGGCCGACGTCTACTCCCGCTATATGCGCCAGCGCGGCCATGACGTCCTCTACATCTGCGCCACCGATGAGCACGGCACCCCCGCCGAGCTGGCCGCCAAGGAGGCCGGGCTGCCGGTCGACGAGTTCTGCGCCCAGCAGCACGAGGCGCAGAAGGCGATCTACGACGGCTTCGGGCTGGCCTTCGACTACTTCGGCCGCAGCTCCTCCGCGCAGAACGTGCAGATCACCCAGACGATCGCGCGTGAGCTCAAGGCGAACGGCTTCATCGAGGAGCGCTCGATCCGCCAGGTGTACTCCAACGCCGACGGCCGCTTCCTCCCCGACCGCTACATCGAGGGCACCTGCCCGCACTGCGGCTACGACCGGGCCCGCGGCGACCAGTGCGAGAACTGCACCCGCGTGCTCGACCCGACCGATCTGATCGACGCCCGCTCCGCGATCAGCGGCAGCAGCGATCTGGAGGTCCGGGAGACCAAGCACCTCTTCCTCCTCCAGTCCAAGCTGGCGGACGAGGTCGCCGCCTGGGTCGACGAGCACGGCAAGGACTGGCCGACGCTGGCCTCCTCGATCGCCCGCAAGTGGCTGAACGAGGGGCTCCAGGACCGGGCGATCACCCGTGACCTGGACTGGGGCGTGCCGGTGCCGGCCGACACCTGGCCGGAGCTGGCGGCCGAGGGCAA
Source organism: Streptomyces rugosispiralis (assembly GCF_024505145.1). Classification (GTDB taxonomy): domain Bacteria; phylum Actinomycetota; class Actinomycetes; order Streptomycetales; family Streptomycetaceae; genus Streptomyces; species Streptomyces rugosispiralis. Next base: position 20,291 of record NZ_JANIAA010000064.1, read on the forward strand.
GGTCTTCTACGTCTGGTTCGACGCCCCGATCGAGTACATCGGAGCGACGAAGGAGTGGGCGGACCAGGACCCGGCGAACCGCGACTGGAAGTCGTGGTGGTACGACGTGGACCGGACGGTCCGCTACACGGAGTTCATGGCCAAGGACAACGTCCCGTTCCACACGGTGATGTTCCCGGCCACCCTCCTGGGCACCCGGGACGTCTGGAAGAAGGTCGACTACGTCAAGGCGTTCAACTGGCTGACGTACTACGGCGGGAAGTTCTCCACCTCCGCCAAGCGCGGGGTGTTCACCGACGCCGCGCTCGAGGTGCTGCCCGCCGACTACTGGCGCTACTTCCTGATGGCGAACGCCCCGGAGTCCGACGACACCTCCTTCACCTGGGAGCACTTCACCGCCACCGTCAACAAGGACCTGGCCGACACCCTTGGCAACTTCGTCAACCGCGTGCTGTCCTTCTCGCGCAAGCGGTTCGGCGACGAGGTCCCGGCCGGGAAGGCCGCCGGGGAGGCGGAGCAGCGCCTGGGCGAGGAGATCGCGCGGCTGCTGACGGAGTACGAGGAGCACATGGACACGCTCCAGTTCCGCAAGGCCGCGGCGGCGCTGCGGGCCCTGTGGAGCGCGGGCAACTCCTACCTGGAGGAGAAGGCCCCCTGGCTGGAGATCAAGACCGACCAGGAGGCCGCGGCCCTCACCCTCCGTACGGCGATGAACCTCATCCACCTCTACGCGATCGTCTCCGAGCCGTTCATCCCGGCCTCGGCGCGGGCCATGCGGTCGGCGTTCGCGCTGGGCGAGGACACCGCGACCTGGGTCGGCCAGGAGGAGGCGAAGGCGCTGGCGTCGGTCCCGGCGGGCACGGCCTTCACCGTTCCCCCGGTGCTCTTCGCGAAGATCACCGAGGAGGACCTGGAGTCCTACCGGCAGCGCTTCGGCGGCACGGAGGAGCCGACGGCACCCGAGGAGCCCACAGAGCCCAAAGCGAATTGACGGCGGCGTCGATCGTTCGGCAACCGTACGTTTAGCCCGCTTGATGACCCTGTGGAGGCAACGTCCACCGGGAAGTCGAGGAACCCAGTGCCGGACCCATGTGTCACGGTGTCGGTCCACGGCCCCGACCCGCTCGCGCGGGCCGGGGTCGTCCGTCATCTGCATCAGCAGCCCAGCGTCGAGCTGACGCGCCGGACCGGCACGGTGGCCGTCATGCTCGCCGAACGCCTCGACGCCCGCGCCGGGGCGGAGCTGCGCCACCTGGTGCGGGGCGGGCGGCAGCGGGTGGTCCTGGTCGCGGGCGAGCTGCGCGAGACGGAGCTGATGGCGGTGATGGAGTACGGCGTACGGGCCGTCTTATGGCAGCACCGGACCACCCCGAAACGTCTGCTGCGCGCCGTACACCGGGCCGCCCGCGCGGAGCGGGGCGAGCCGTGCGGCGTGGACCGGCGGCTGACCGAGTCCTTCCTCCAGTGACCCCCGGGCTCCACTTGCTGGTCAGCGTCGATCCGACCTCGGCGTCTGCGGCCTTCTGTGCTTGCCACGACCGGATCCCAGCGGCCTCGGTCCCGACACTGGGGGCGGCGGCTCGTTGGACTCCGGGTAGAGGATGGCCTTCGCCTCGACCAGGTTGGAGGCGAACCCGTAAGGCTCCCAGGTGTACCCGTTCCACCGTTCGATTGCACGGGGCGAGTCCGGGTTCGTATGCGACCCCCTGGGCCGCTCGCCGGAGACGACAGGCACGGCACGAAGCCGACCGATCTTCGCGTCACGGCGCTCCGCCCATTCCGTCAGCGGTTCGTCGTCCATCCTGTCGTCCCTCGGATCAATGGTGGCTGTATCAGGAGGGTAGCGGCCACCGGGGGCCGTTCGGACTTCCGAGCCAGACCATCTGCGCATCGTGGGAGACCGTCACACCAAACGCAGAGCTGTTCGGCGACCCGTACTCCTGCCAGGTGGAAACAGCTGATTCCACCGCATCCCAGAGGCGGCGCGAGCCACCCTGGCGAACCTGCCAGGCGCTGTCGGATGGAGTGAGGACAGCGAAGGAGTCGGTGACGCTGTCCAACACGAATGTGCTCACTGGGCCGCCATCGACCGACATGGAGAAGAAGCGGGCGTCCGGCGCCGCGAGCTGCGTCATAAAGGCGGGGCCGGTACGGGTGAGGATTTCGGGACCGTACTCGGCCTCCCGCTTCGTGCCGTCTTCGGGGCCCGGGATCATGCCGAGGTTCTCGGGCGCGTCCTGTTGGCGAGCGATCATGAAGCTCGGGTCGTCCTCGCTGAACCACCCGCTCGCACTGTCCCCGGTCACGACCAGCTTGACGAGTCCAAGAGAGCGCATCCAGCCGCGAAGGGTAGTGAGGATGACGCCGCCTGGCCGCACCTGCTCCAGCCAGGCCGGAGGGATGTTCCGCAGGCCGCACGTGGCGATCAGTCGGTCATACGGTGCGCCCTCGGGTTCCCCAGCACGGCCGTCCGCCACGAGCAGACGGGGGGTCCAGCCGCACTGGTGGAGGGCCTCGCGAGCCCGCCGCGCCACTCCCTCGTCCGTCTCGATGGAGGTCACAGCCTCATCGCCGAGCCGGTGGCACATCAGCGCCGTCGAATAGCCGGTTCCCGTACCGATTTCCAGCACGGTCATGCCGTCCTGTACACCCAGGTCTTGGAGAATCCGGACGACGAGGCTTGGGAGCGTGGACGACGAAGTGGGAGTGGAGTTGCTGATCGGCTGCGGGTCGCTCCAGTCGATGTCCCGGCCCTCGAACTGCGTCATCCATGTCTCGTCGGTATAGACGAGCCGGAGCCATTCCTCCTGGCCGACAATCTCTGGCGTGATCGGCTCCCACGTGGTGAGGCCAGGATCGTCGCTCTCGCGATAGAACCGTGGAACGAACACGTGACGAGGCACGGTCTCGATGGCCGCCCGCCACTGAGGCGACCGCAGCAAGCGGTTCTCCTCAAGCCGGTCTGCGAGCTGTCGACGGAGGTCAGCCGCGGTTGCCGCGATGCCGGGCTCAGCGGTCACGGAGCCCTCCTTCCAGAAGATCTGAGAGCGCGGCCGTCATGGGCAAACCTGTCGGGGGCTCCATCCACGCCCACTGGCCCGAAGGATTGCACTCGATGAATGTCCACTCTCCAGACTCGGCCAAAGCGAAGTCGAACGCCCCGAAGACGAGCCCGAAGTGCTTCAAGTAGGCACGCATCGCTCGCTCCATCGCGAGCGGTACGGAGACGGGCGAGTACATGTGAGTGCTGTAATCGGTCCGCCAGTCGAGGAGGCCGGAGTCGATCCGTACCGCGAAGATCCGCTTGCCGATGACCGTGACCCGAACGTCCGCGACCTTGTCCACACGGGCCTGGAAGCAATGCATGGTGCCGGCCACCGAGTCGTCGATCTCGTCGACCGTCACTTCCCGCACGGGAACCGTCTGAGCTACGCCGTCGATCAGATAGAGCGGAACGGACAACGGCTTGAAGATGACCGAGCGGTTCTCCTTGACGAATGCCCGTGCGTCGTCCGGGACGTTTGTGATCAGCGTGGGAGGCAGAACGAACCCGGCCGCCGCCGCTGCGGCGAGTCCTGCGGGCTTGTACTCCGCGTCGCCGATGCGGTTGGGGTGGTTGACATACAGGCAGTCAGGCAGGGAGGTCAGGATGCCGCCCAGCCCGTAGCGGGCCTGGGCCACGGCGAAGCGCTCGTCCTGCCTGTTGAGGTGAGGAAACGCGAACCCGGAGGGGCGCCGGTAGTACACGGACCGCACCGAGCCCAACTCGGCGCGCCTGCTCGGGGTCCGCAGGCTTCCTTGCCACACGTCAGTGCCGCCGATGTAGGCCGAGCAAGAAAGAGTGGCAGGGAAGTCACCGGAGTCGAACCGCACGACCGGGACACCCCGGCCATGCAGTTCGGCGATCACGAGATCGGCGGTCGGGTCATCGATGTTCGTGACGACCACAATCGGAGATTCGTCCTTCATCACTGGTCGGTGTCGTTCCCCGTGTCGCTGTCTGGAGCGTCCCCGCCAGCGCGGTCGCCCTGCCCCGTGGTGCCTGTCGGAGGGTTCGTACCGGACGATGTGCCGTGCCCCGGAGCCATGGTCGGTGCCCCGGAAACATCGAAGTACTGGGCGGTTTGAGTCACAGGATCCAGCGTCACCTCCGCGTAGTCGTATCCTTCGAAGGGTGGGTACGGCGCAATGCGACGCAAGCCCCAGGGGGCAACGGTCGGGTGCCCCTGCGGAATCGGGCTGCCTGTGGGGAATCGGTCCATGTAGTTGAACACAGTCTTCTCCTTCTGTCGGAAGTGCCTGTTTTTTCGCGCGCCTTTGTCACCCGTTTGCATTTCGCAGATCCCGGTCAAGAGCCTCCCGGCAACCTCTCGTAGTTCCGGGTCGGCCACTTAACCCAAGGTTTTTCTCCGAATCCTTCCCGACTCCGCCGGGAATACAGTCGGTCGTTTTCAGAGCGCACTCGGCCCACACGCGTTTCCCCCAACGCAGCGGATCGACGCCCCACTTCTCGGACATCGCGGCGACTATCGCCAGGCCCCGGCCGTTCACGTCGTCCGCCCCCGCGTCGCACAGGGTGGGCAGCTTGCGGGACCGGTCGGTGACCGCGATCCGCACGCGTTTGGGGCCGACCCTCGACACCTTCACCCGGATCATTTCCAGCCGCGCATGCTTGACGGTGTTCGAGACCAGCTCGGTCACCACCAGCCAGGCCGCGTCCTCGATGTCTTCCAGGCCCCACACCCGCAGCGACGACGACACCAGTCCCCGCGCCGCGCTTGCCGATTCCCGCTCCCGGCGCATCGTCTCGCTGTACGCGGGGACGCCCGTTGCTGATGGCTCGGTCATCGTGCTCACGCCGCTCCTCACCTTCGGGTTCGGGGGTGACTCCAGGCGACACCCAGTGAACGACCGGCACGACAGCGGCGACAGGTGGAACCAGGTGGAACTACAGCGCATGACCCCGGTGATTTTTACCTTCACGCTGTCGTGACCTGATCGCGGAGCGCTACCTTCGTCCTGTGTACGCAAACGGCAAGCTGGAAGCGCGGATCGAACAACTCGGCTTCTCCCAGGCCGGTTTGGCCAGGGAAATTAACCTTGCGGTCGAACGATTGACCGGCTCTCATGGCTCGGTCACCGACACAGACGTTCGCCGCTGGTTGCGATACGAGACCAAGTGGCCGCAAGACCGCATCCGGCTTTGCATCGAAGAGGTGCTCGACGCCTCGTCCGAGGACTTAGGGTTCATCCCCCGACGCAGGAAGAGTCGTGCACCATCGGAGGACGGACCCGTGCAGCGTCGCGCATTCGTTAATGCAGTAGGCGGAGCGGGCTTGGGCCTCGCTACTCCGCGGGGAAGGCAGCGACGGCTGGGCGTCAGTGACGTCGATAGGTTTCACCAGGACTACGTGCGGATCCTCCAGGAAGACCGGGTTGTGGGAGGCACGAGGCGGGTGGAGAACCTTGCCATCGAGCTTGGTACGCGGGTCCAGTCCGCGCTCACCACCGGTGCTGTCTCCAGTCGTGTACGGGACATGCTGCATCGTCTTGCTGCCGACGCGATGGCGGCTGCGGCGTTTGCCGCCCTCGACGCAAGCTCCCCGAAGCGGGCTCGCGCACACCTGGACACGGCCATGACCCTGGCCGGCCTGTCGCGGGACAGCCAGACGAGGTACCGCGTGTGGGATCACCTGATGCTCGCGTCGAGTATGCGAGAGAACCATGCTGAGGCCGCTGCTGCTGCCGATGTGATGAAGCGCTCGACCGCAGCACGGTGTGATCCTCTTTTTGCCTCTCTCGGGCACATGCGCAATGCCAACGCGCTGGCCCGACTGGATCAGCACACAGACGCCCTACGCGCTCTTGAACTGGCAGAGAAGCACTTCGGCCGCATCTCTCAGCCTGTGCGCTCAGGCTGGATCAGCTTCTACGGGGCCGCCGAGTTCGACGCCTTGTCCTCGTACGTATGGACGGCGGTCGGGGAGCACGGCCGGGCGGAGTTCTGTCTGCACCGAACGCTGTCGGCCATTCCCGAGGGCATGACCCGCGACAGAGCGCTGTTCACCGCGCACCTATCTCTGGCGCAGGTCAGGCAGGGTGAGCTTGAATTGGGCTGCGCCACCGCAAGGAAGGCATCAGCCCTGCTGCTTCCCGGCTCTGGGTCACGAAGGACTGCCAAGACCTTGGCCAGGGGGCGCGAACTGCTCATCGCCTCCGGATCGAAGGCGCCCGAAGTAACGGGGTGGACTGAGGAGTCTCGACTATGGATCTGAGGCGGTACGGTCACGTCGACGCTCAAGACGTGCGTTCGATGCTGCTGGACATCCATGACGAGGTGTACGCGGACAACCCCGACCCGTTCCACTCTCGCGAGCGTTTCACGTACTTCCTGGACCTGTGGTCCGCACGGAAGAACTGGAGGTGCGTATCCGGCTGGGAGAACGGCGGCCCGGTCGGCTACGCCTACGGCTCAGTCCTCGCGCCCGGTGGCTGGTGGCAAGGCAGCACCCGGCCCAGTGATCTACGAGGCCCTGTGTTCGCGCTGTCCGAACTCATGGTGCTGCCCAAGTGGCGCGGGACTGGCAGAGCCAAGACGATCCATGACGCACTGATAGCTCCCATGGATGCGAGGGTGGTGTCGCTCCAGGTGGAGATCGCACACAAGAAGGTCGTGCGGCTCTACGAGAGCTGGGGGTACCGAAAGGTGGACGAGTCCACGTCACACGACGACTCGCCCCACTACGCGGTGATGCTCAGGGATCTCCGGTAGCCGCCAGTGAAACGGCCGCCCGCGATGTCACTGGGCGGCCGTACGATTTTGGCAAGCGGAACCCCCGGGGAGCCCCCCACTAGCTCCCCGGGCGGCCGCCGTCACATGCCGGTGCCGTCGTTCGTCGCGTCGGGGTCGACCCCGAGGGTCAGCGAGCCGACGACGCCCTTGGCGATGTGACCCTTGCGGTACTTCAGGTGCAGCAGACCGCCCTCGGCTCCATTGCCGGGGTAGATCCCGTCCTCGTCGAGGGTGGTGCGCTCGGTGGTGCTGGTGCTGTACGGGGCCACCTTCGCCGAGTCGAGCACCGCCTCCTCGGCGAAGAAGAGCTGACCGGTGTGGCAGGTGTGGCCGCCCTCGTAGCCGTCGTCCGTGAGCTTGCCGCCGATGTGCACCTTGGTGTGGATGTGCACACAGCGGCCCCGGTACCAGCCGGGGAAGACGGTGCTGAACTCGACGAAGCCGTGCCGGTCGGTCAGCTGGGTGCCGCGCAGATACCGCTTGTCGTCGGTCGGGTCCTGGTGGCCGCCGCCGGGCGGGGCCCCGGTCGGTGCGCCCGTGGGGGCCTCGGTGGGCGGGGCCCCGGTCGGCGGGGTGCCGGTGGGCGGGGTGCCGCCGCCGCTGCTGGAGCTCTCGTAGCCTGAGTAGAGTCCCAGCGCGTCGCAGTGCCAGATGTCGACGGCCGCCTTGGCCAGCGGTTTACAGCTCTCGGAGTCGATCACCTTGAGGCGGAGGGTCATCGGGATGCCCTCCCGGTCCTCGGTGATGTCCTTCCTGATCTTGTCGGCGTCGATGTAGTACGGCCCCTCGGTGGTCTCCGAGGTGAGCCGATAGCACACTTCCCCGGACGGCGAGGAGGCGGAGGCCGAGGGGGTGGCGGAGGCGGCGGACCCGGAGGTCTCGCCCGCCGCGGCGGTGGTGGCGACGGCGGCGCCCAGGCCCGCCACCGCGACCGCCGCGCCGCCCGCCACCACGATCCGCCGCCTCGTCAGGTCCCGCCGGGGATCGAGGTCGTTGCTCTGCTGTTCGGTCATGGCCCGGGACGCTAGGGAGACAACCTGGCAGCCACATGGGTGCGGGCTGTGAATGGCTGTGCGAAGAGCGTCATCCGGCCATCCCGCCGCCCCCGCGCCTACGCGGAGCGGGGGCGCGCCGTTCGGCACGCCCCCACCCGTTCGTCTCGTAACGGTCCCGGCTACTCGGCGGGCTTCTCGGCCTTCTCGCCCGTCTTCTCCGCCTGCTTGACCTGCGGCGGCTTGCGCAGCGACAGGTGCAGCTCGCGCAGCCGGGCGTCATCCACCTCGCTGGGCGCGCCCATCAGCAGGTCCTGGGCGTTGCCGTTGAGCGGGAAGGCGATGGTCTCGCGGATGTTGGGCTCATCGGCCAGCAGCATCACGATGCGGTCCACGCCGGGGGCGATACCGCCGTGCGGCGGGGCGCCGAAGTGGAACGCGCGCAGCATGCCGCCGAACTCTCGCTCGACCTCGTCCCGGGAGTAGCCCGCGATCTCGAACGCCTTGTACATGACGTCCGGCTCATGGTTCCGGATGGCCCCGGAGGACAGCTCCACACCGTTGCAGACGATGTCGTACTGCCAGGCCAGGATATCCAGCGGGTCCTTCGTCTCCAGCGCCTCCAGGCCGCCCTGCGGCATGGAGAAGGGGTTGTGGGAGAACTCGATCTGCCCGGTGTCCTCGTTCCGCTCGAACATCGGGAAGTCCACGATCCAGCAGAAGCGGAAGACGTTCTCCTCAAAGTGGCCGGCCCGCTTGGCGGCCTCGACCCGCACCGCGCCCATGATCTTGGAGACCTCGTCGAAGTCGCCGGCGCCGAAGAAGATCGACGTGCCGGGCTTGCCCTCGACCTCGGCGATCAGCTTCTCGACGTCCTCGTCGGTGAGGAACTTCGCGATCGGGCCGGTCAGCTTGGAGTCCTCGCCGATCCGGACCCAGGCCAGCCCCTTGGCGCCCTGCAGAGAGGCGAACTCACCGAGCTGGTCGAAGAACTTCCGGGGCTGCTCGGCGGTGTCCGGCACGGCCAGCGCACGCACATGCTTGTCCGCGAACGCCTTGAAGCCGGAGCCCTCGAAGACGTGGCTGACGTCCCGCAGCTCCAGCCGGGCCCGCAGATCCGGCTTGTCCGAGCCGTACTTGAGCATGGCCTCGCGGAACGGGATCCGCAGGAACGGCGAGGTCACATGGCGGCCGCCGCCGAACTCCTCGAAGAGCTCGGTCATGACCTTCTCGATGACGCCGAAGACGTCCTCCTGCTCGACGAAGCTCATCTCGACGTCGAGCTGGTAGAACTCGCCCGGCGAGCGGTCGGCGCGGGCGTCCTCGTCGCGGAAGCAGGGCGCGATCTGGAAGTAGCGGTCGAAGCCCGCGATCATCAGCAGCTGCTTGAACTGCTGCGGGGCCTGCGGCAGCGCGTAGAACTTGCCCGCGTGCAGCCGGGAGGGGACCAGGAAGTCCCGGGCGCCCTCGGGCGAGGTGGCGGACAGGATCGGGGTCGCCAGCTCGTTGAACCCCTGCGCGGTCATCTTCTGCCGGATGGCGGAGATGACGGCGGAGCGCAGCATGATGTTGCGGTGCATGCGCTCGCGGCGGAGGTCCAGGAAGCGGTACTCCAGCCGCCGCTCCTCGCCGACCCCGTCCTCGGGGAAGACGGTGAAGGGCAGCGGGTCGGCGGCGCCGAGCACCTCGACGTCCGAGACCTCGACCTCGATCTCGCCGGTCGGCAGCTCGGGGTTGACGTTGTCCGCGCCGCGCTCGATGACCCGGCCGTCCACGCGGACGACGGTCTCCTTGCTGATGGAGCTCAGGGCCTCGTTGGCGGGGGTGTCGGGGCGCACCACCAGCTGGACCAGGCCATAGTGGTCGCGGAGATCGATGAAGAGGATGCCGCCCAGGTTCCGTCGATTGTGGAGCCATCCGGAGAGCCGGACGTCGGTGCCGACGTCAGCGGCGCGGAGCTGACCACACGTGTGGGACCGGTACCGATGCATCATTCATCCAAGTCGTGTCGATCGGGAGGCGTACGTACCCTCGGGAAGCTTCCGGCCAAGCCTACCGGCGCCGCGACCCTCACTGGTAAGCGGTTGGCAAATCCCCATAAGGTAGTGCAATGCGCACCGAGGACCTGCTGGCCGCCATAGCGACCGGCCTATGGCGCTGGGACAGTGTCTCGGGCGCCGTCAGCTATGACGCGGAGGCCGCCCGGCTGGTGGGCCTGCCCGCCGAGGCCGTCACCCTGCCCGAGGCCGCCGCCCGCGCCTGCTTCCACCCCGCGGACTGGCTCGAGGTCAAGGCGATAGTCCAGCTCGCGGTGGCCGAGGGCACCCTGGCCGAGGCCCGGCTGCGCATCGTGGACGAGAAGGGCACCGTACTGCGGACCGTGCGCACCCGCTCCCGGCCGATGGCGCGGGGCGGCAGCGAGGACGGCTACCACCTGCTCGGCACCCTCCAGGAGGTCCCCGACCCGCTGCCGGGCACCTCGGTCGGCGGCCCGCCCATCACCGGCGACTGGCGCCGCAACCGCGAGGCGTTCCTGCTGGACGCGGGGCGGGCGCTGGCGGAGGCGATGTCCACCGCCGAGGTGCTGCGGGTGGCGGCGGGGCTGTCCATGCCGGGCTTCTCCCCGGACGGGCTCGCGGTCTTCGGCGTCCAGGGCGAGCGGATCTCGGTGATCGGCCACCACGGGCCGCGGGCGGGCGCCGACCGTCCCCTGCACGACATCGCGCTGAGCACCGACCATCCGGCGGCGGAGGTGGTGCGCACCGGCCGGGCGGTCTATCTGCCCACACCGGAGGAGTACCGCGGCCGGTTTCCGGCCACGTGGTCGCCGGGCCGCCCCCGGATCCGCCGGTCCTGGGCGTTTCTGCCGCTGATCGTCGCGGGCCACACCATCGGCGCGTGGATGGCCGGATTCGCCCATCCGGTGTCGTTCTCGCCCGATGAGCGCTCGGTGCTGACCACGATCGCCCGGATGCTGGCCCAGGCGCTGTCCCGCACCGCGCTCCAGGAGACCGAGCGGGAGCTGGCGGACGGGCTGCAGCGCTCGATGCTGCCCGCCAGCAAGCCCGATATCCCGGGGCTGACGGTGGCCGCGCGCTATGTGCCGACCGGCGGCGGACTCCAGGTCGGCGGCGACTGGTACGACGTGATCGGGCTGCCCTCGGGGCGTACCGCGCTGGTGATCGGCGATGTGCAGGGCCACGATGTGCGCGCCGCCGGGATCATGGGGCAGCTGAGGATCGCGGTCCGGGCGTACGCCTCCGAGGGCCACCACCCCGACGCGGTGCTGTCCCGCGCCTCCCGCTTCCTGGCCGGTCTCGCCGAGCCCGAGGGCCCGGACGGCCGCTACGACCCGAGGTTCGCCACCTGCCTCTACATGGAGGTGGACCCGGTGGCGGGCACCCTGGACATCGCGCGGGCGGGCCATCCCGACCCGGCGGTCCGGCTGGCCGACGGCACGATGATGCTCCGGCCCACGGCGGGCGGGCTGCCGCTGGGCATCGACCCGGACACCGACTATCCGACCACCCGGGTGGTGCTGGAGCCCGGCGAGACGCTGCTGATGTGCACCGACGGGCTGATCGAGACCGGCGGGCACGATCTGGAGACCGGCTGGGACCGGATCCGGGAGGTCTTCGAGCGGCCCGCCGCCCCGGCCGCGGGCTCCGGCCGGCTCACCGCGCACGGCCTGGACGCGGGCGACCTCGAGGCGCTCGCCGACTCCCTGGTGCAGGCGGTGCACGGACCGCCCTCCCACCACACCACGGGTCCGCTCGCGGACCGGCGCGAGGACGACATAGCGCTGCTGCTGATCCGCAGGGAGGCGGAGGTGTGCCTGGTCGGGCCCGGTTCGGCGCCGGTGCGGCGTACGGCGGTCACGGTCGCGCAGGCCGAGCCGGAGCGGATAGCGGGCGCGAGGCGGCAACTGCGCGACATGCTGCACGACTGGGCGGACCCGGACCAGGTCGAGTCGGCCGTGCTGATGCTCTCCGAGATGGTCACCAATGTGCTGGTGCACACCGATGGTGACGCCCTGCTGGTGGCCGAGGTCAGCGGGCGGCACGGGGCCCGGCGGCTGCGGCTGGACGTCGCCGACAGCAGCGACGAGCTGCCGCACCGCCGCCGCCCGGGCGAGCTGGCCTCCTCCGGGCGCGGTCTGCTGCTGATGGAGATGCTGGCCGACAACTGGGGAGTGGATCCGCGCGGCGACGGCAAATGCATCTGGTACGAGCTGTACGAGGCGGCGCCGGACGGGCGGCCCGGCCCGAGCGCGGCGGACGGGCCGGCCCCTCGCGCGTGATCAGCTCCCGACGGCCGGGATGGTGCCGAGGCGGCCGACTCGTTCAGCGGAAGAGCCGGGAACCGAGCGGGTGTTGTGCGTCGAAGCCGGGAAGTATCAGGAAGCTCGCACTGGCGGTCGTGGTCGTGTAATCCAGCAGGGCGTCGGAATTGTCCATACGGGTGAGGGTGTTGGTGAAGGTCCGTATGTCGTTCTGGAAACTCACGAAGAGCAGGCCGGGGGCGGGCCCGTCGATGCTGTAGGAGCGGCGGAGCATGAGGCCGACGCCGACCGCGGTGGCGTGCGCCCTGCGGGCGTGGGCGTCCACCGGGACGAGGTAGCGCCCGTCCGGCGTTTTGGCGCCGAGGTCCGGGCCCGAGGCGATGGTGCCACCGGAGAGGGGCACACCAGTGGCCCGGCGCCGGCCGAAGACGGCTTCCTGCCCGGCGACGGACAGCTTGGCGAACCGCGGCAGGTCGAGGTCCATGCGTCGCAGTACGGCAAGGGTGCCGCCCGCGACCGGAGCCGGCCCGGACAGCCACAGGTCGCGTTCTTGTTCGGCCTTGGTGTGGGGGCCCACGATGCCGTCGACGAAACCGAAGAGGTTTCGTGGCGCGGCACGGCCCTTGGCCACCGGCACATTCGCGCCGCGGACCCCGGACTGCCGCCAGCGTTCCCGTATCCGGTCGCCGGCCTGCTCCAGCAGCGCGGCAGCCACGACCGGTATCACCAGGGCGTCGTCGGCGCAGATCTGTATCAGCAGATCGCCGCCGCGCGCCCCGGGGGCGATCCGCTCGCGGGAGAACCGTGGGAGGTCCTTGGCGCCGGGCAGGTCGGGATCGACCGTGCGCACCAGCCGGGGGCCCACTCCGATCGTCACGGTCAGATCGCCCGGCGACAGCCCCATCAGCCGTGCGTCGGTCCCCTCGGTGAGTGCGCGGATGGCCTCGCCGAGTTCGGCCAGCAACGGACCGACGGGCGCGGCGTCGACGAGGTCGGCCACCACGGCCAGCAGGTTCCGCTGGGCCGGCTGTGGAAGCGTGATGCCCGCCTGGTACCGGCCCGTTGGTGACACCGGCGGGGTCGGCGCGGGGGCATCGGACCGGTCCGGCGGGGCGGAACTCGATTGGCACCCGGCGGAGAGGCCGACGGCGGTCACAGCGCCGGTGGCACCGAGGAACGAGCGGCGTGACGGGCGGGAGTCGGCTTGGCACACAGTGTGAACTGTGCCATATCCGTATCAGCACCTGCGACCCCGACGCGTCCGTGCCAGGATGAGGCCATGCCTCGTCTCCGTCTTCGCCTGATGGCCGCGGTGCTCGGCACACTGGCACCCTTACTGGCCGGCTGCGGCGGGGGCGATGACGGGCCGGACGACGGCCGACGACCGTCCGGTGCCCATGTGACGATCAACGTACCGGCCGACGCCCCGACCATCTCGGCCGCGGTGTCGCTGGCTCGGCCCGGCGATCTCGTGCTGGTCGCGCCGGGCGTGTACCACGAGTCGGTGAAGATATCGAAGCCTCGCGTCACTCTTCGCGGCAAGTCCCGGGACAAGGTCGTCATCGACGGGCGGTTGCGGCAGCCGAACGGCATCGTCGTCGCCGCTCCCGGGGTGGCCGTGGAGAACCTGACGGTGCGGAACAACACACAGAACGGGGTCCTGGTCACCGGCTCGGCGAAGGCGGCCGCCGGGGCGCCGGGGCAGTCCGGCGGCTACGACACCGGCGACGAGCCCGTCACCTTCCTGAAGTCGTTCCTGGTCTCCCATGTGACCGCGACCCGCAACGGGCTGTACGGCATCTACGCGTTCTCCGCGCAGAACGGTGTCATCGAGCACTCGTACACCTCGGGCTCGGCCGACTCGGGGATCTATGTCGGACAGTGCAAGCCCTGTCGCATCGTGGTGCGGGACAACATCGCCGAACTCAACGCGGTCGGTTACGAAGGCACCAATGCCAGCGGCGACATGTACGTGGTCGGCAACCGCCTCGTCGGCAACCGGGTCGGGCTCACCACCAACTCCGACCACCAGGAGAAATTGCTCCCGCAGCGGGACGCCGTCATCGCGGGCAACCTGATCGCGGCCAACCAGCAGGCCGCCACCCCCGAACAGGCCGACGGCGGGTGGGGCATCGGCATCGGCGTCGACGGCGGCACCGGCAACCAGTTCGTCCGCAACCGAGTCACCGGCAACAGCAACGCCGGACTGGTGATCACCGCAACCGCTGACATGCCGCCGAACGGCAACCGGATCCTGGACAACACCTTCGCCGCCAACGGCGTTGACGTCGGCTGGACGTTCCCCACCGCCACGAAGGGACGGGGCAACTGTCTGCGTGGCAATGAGCTACGGACGACGGTGCCCGCCCGGCTCGCGACGACCGCGTCCTGCCCGCGTCCCGCCCGGTCGGCCTCGCCGTCCGGCACCTGGACGAAGCCGACGGCACCCGGCGGTATCCCGTTCACCGAGGTGGCGGCGCCCAGGCGACAGCCGCAGTTCCCGAACGCCACGACCGCGGGCGCCACCGCTGTTCCGGCCGTTCCGGCGCTACCGGACGACACGGCGGGCTTCCGGCTGCCGTCGGCGTCACTGCTCGCCGCGGGCGCGCGGGTGCCGACGTCCTGAGCGGCGGCTACCGCGTCGGGGTGGCTCCGGGGACCGGCCGGACCGGAACGTACTTGTGGGTGTCGAAATCGATGACCACCGGCTCCGACGCGGACGCCACGCCGACACGAACCCGGTACATGGTGCCGTCCGAGCCGATCCAGTAGCGCACGGCACCCGCCGGACCGGACGTCCCCGCCGTACCGGTCGTGGCACGGGCGGCGCTCGGCCCGGTCATGATGTCCACCTGATGGCCGTCCAACCGGTCCCGTCCCACCCAGGCGGCACCGTTCTGCGGCAGGAGTTCGGCGTTGTCCGGCCGGTCGCTGCCGAGCTTCAGCGCGATGGCCAGCGAACTGTCCAGTGAACTGCCGCGCCTTTGCAGCGGACGGCTGTACCAGCCCGACCCCGGCGGCCGTGCCGGTGCCTTCGCCGGGGCGTTCGTCATCGGGTGGACGAGCACATTGGCCGCCGTCCACTGGATCAGCCCGTCGCTGGACGTATCGCGCCCGGTGCCGCGCACCACGCCGTAACCGATCTTGCCGCGGTAGTCGATGGATCCGGTGATGGTCAGCTCACCGGCGGTGCCCGGCACGTTGATCGTCATGGCCCGTCCACCCGCCTGGAAGTTGAGGAACCGCGTGACCGCCAGCCGGCCCGCCTGATCCGAGGTCAATTCCTTCGGACCGGTGGGGCCGGAGCCGCTGTCGACGACCAGGAACGTGGCCACCGCGACGGCCACACCGCCGATGGCCGCGGCCACCATCCAGCGTGGCCGCGGCCATCGGCGCTGACCGGCCGCGCGCCGCGAGAAAACGTGTCTGATTCTCAGACTCCGTACCCGGCGCATTGCTAACCCGTTCCGCTTATTCATTCCCTGCTCTCCCCCCGATCTTGGGTCACACCCGCTACAGTATCGCTGCTGGTGGGGCG
>NZ_JANIAA010000065.1 GCF_024505145.1 Streptomyces rugosispiralis
ACGAGGTGTTCGCCCTCACCGACCGCGAGGGGGGGGTCTGACCGGCGGTCGGGGGCCCCGGGCCCGCGACCGCCGGTGGGTCAACCGCCGTGCTCCCGGCGGCGGCTGCTGATCGAGTCGGGGTCCCAGCCCGGTCGGGGAACGGACGCCAGCAGAAGCTGTGTGTAAGGGTGTCCGGGGTCGGAGAGAAGGTCCGCGACGGGCCGGTGTTCCATCGTGCGCCCCCGGTACAGAACGAGCGCCTCGTCGCACACGTATCGCACGACGGCCAGGTCGTGACTGACGAAGACCAGGCCGATGCCGGTGTCGCGGCGGATGTCCCACAGCAGATTGAGCACCTGCGCCTGTACGGATACGTCGAGGGCCGACACCGCCTCGTCGAGCACCAGCACGGCGGGTTCGACGGCCAGCGCCCTCGCGATCGCGGCGCGTTGGCGCTGGCCGCCGGAGAGCTTGCGGGGGAGCGCGGCCGCCTCGCGTTCCCCGAGGCCGACCTGGGCGAGCAGCTCCCTGGTGCGGTCGGCCCGGTCCGCCCGGTCCGTCATGCCGTGCAGCCGCAGCACCCCGTCGATGGTCGCGCCGATGCTGATGCGCGCGTCCAGCGAGAGGTAGGGGTCCTGGAAGACGATCTGGACCGCCTTGGCGCGGGCGAGGCGGGCCGCCCTGCCCCGTACGGTCGCGGTCAGCGGCTCGCCCTGGACCAGGATCCGTCCCGCGTCGGGGCGTTCGAGGCCGATCAGCATCCGGGCCGTGGTCGTCTTGCCGGAACCCGACTCTCCTACGATGCCGAGCGCGCCGCCGGCCCGTACGGAGAACGACAGGTCGTCGACCGCGACGACCTCCGCCTTTCCCGTCCGGTAGGTCTTGCGCAGGCCGCTCACGTGGAGCAGCGTGTCCGTCTCGCTGGTCAACCGTCCTCCAGCCGAAGTGAGTTGGGGGCCGTCGCGGCGAGCGCGTCGGGCACGGAGGTGAGGTCGTCGGCGCGGTGGCAGGCGACCAGGGCCGCGCCGTGCCGCTCCAGGGGCGGTGGTGACTGGTCGCAGACGCCGGGCCGGGCGAAGCGGCAGCGGGCCGCGAAGGAGCAGCCGGGGGCGGAGTCGAGCAGACCCATCGGGGCCCCGGGGATCGGAGTCAACCGGGCGGGCGGGCCGTTCGGCGCCGACAGGGGCGGGGAGGAGCCGAGCAGGCCCGCGGTGTAGGGGTGGCGGGGCGCCGCGAAGAGTTCGGCGGTGGGCGCCGTCTCCACGATCCGCCCGGCGTACATCACATAGACGCGGTCGCAGACGGCGGCCGCGAGTTCGATGTCGTGGGTGATGAGGAGCAGGCCCAGGTCGCGTTCGCGTTGCAGCCGACCCAGGATGGCCATGATCTCGGCCTGGGTGCTGACGTCGAGGGCGGTGGTCGGTTCGTCGCACAGCAGCAGCCGGGGTTCGGTGGTGAGCGCTCCGGCGATCATGACGCGTTGGAGCATCCCGCCGGAGAGCTGGTGCGGATACTGCTTCAGGTGCCGGGCGGGGTCCGGGAGGCCGACCGCGGCGAGCAGTTCGGCGGCCCGGGTGTTCGCGCGGTCCCTGGTCCAGCCGTGGCTGACGCGCAGCGACTCGGTGAGGAAGTCACCGATGCGGCGCACCGGGTTGATGCCCGCCCGGGGGTCCTGGAAGATCATCGACGCCTTGGTCGTACGGATGGTCCGCAGACCGGGGGCGTCGGCACTCACCAGGTCCGTTCCGTCGACCCGGACGTGGCCTTCGACTTCGGCCCCCGCCGGGAACAGGCCGAGGGCGGCGCGGGCGGTGACCGACTTGCCGGAGCCGGATTCTCCGACCAGGGCGACGACCTCACCGGCGGACACGGTCAGACCGACGCCGTCGAGGACCGGGCGGGCCATGCCGGGCAGGGTGATGCTCAGGGCCTCGTACTCGAGCAGCGCCATCAGGATTTCCTCCCCGCGAGCCGGTCGCCGAAGTTCTCTCCGACCACGTTGAAGGCGACGACGACCAGGACGACCGCGACAGCGGGCACGATCGACGACAGCGGCTGACCCTGCAGCACCGCGGCCTGACTCTGGTTGATCATCGCGCCCCAGTCGGGCGTCGGCGGCTGAACGCCGAGACCGAGGAAGGACAGGGCGGCGAGGTCGAGCAGCGCGTAGCCGAAGTTGACGGTCGACTGGGCGAGCACGGTCGGGCCGATGTTCGGCAGCAGTCGGCGGACCGCGACGAACACCCCGGAGTGCCCTTGCACGCGGTAGGCGGCGATATAGGGCCTGGCCTGCTCCTGAAGGGCGAGACCGCGCACCAGCCGGGCGGTGTACGGCGTATACGCGAGGGACATGGCGATCACCGGTGCCGTCATCCCCTTGCCGAAGACCGCCACCGCGAGGATCGCGACGAGCAGCGCGGGGAAGGCGAACAGGACGTCGATCAGCCGCCCGATCACGGTGTCGACCCAGCCGCCCCGCCAGGCCGTGAACAGGCCGACGGCGATGCCCGTGACGGTGGAGAACAGCACCACCGTGAGCGGCCCGACCAGGCTCGTACGACTCCCTTCGACGAGGGCCGAGAACGTGTCGTGCCCACCCTGGTCCGTACCCAGCCAATGCTCGGCGCTCGGGCCCACGAGCCCCGAGCCGAGATCGCCGTAGGTCGGATCCTGCGGTGCGAGCCATGGCGCGAACACCGAGACCAGGACGAACAGGACCAGAAGCAGCAGACACAGGTTCTGCAGCCACCCGCCGCCCAAGGACCGCAGCCGGGCCACCGGACCGCGCAGCACACCTGGGATCTGTACGCTCATCGTGCGCTCCCCGCTGCCGCCACCCGCGGATCGATCAGCGGATGTGCCACGTCCACCAGGGCGTTGACCACGACGAACGCCGCCACCACGAGCAGCACGATCGCCTGCACCACCTGGAAGTCCATCTGGTTGACCGACTGCACGAGCAGCGACCCCACGCCCGACATCCCGAACGCGGTCTCCACGATCGAGGTGCTCACCAGCATCCCCGAGATCAGGAGCGCGGAGACGGTGACGATCGGGCCGAGCGCGTTGCGCAGCACATGACATCGGATCACGGTCCAGCGCGGTGTGCCACGGCTCGCCGACACCTCGACGTGCTCACGGCCCAGCTCCTCCAGCATCGCCGACCGCGTCACCCGGGTCACCAGCGCCATGAACGTCACCGACAGGGCCACCGCCGGAAGCACGACGTGATGCAGCCGGTCGAGTACGCCGGTGCCGTTGCCGATGGTCGGGAACCAGCCGAGCCGCACCCCGAACTGCGACCTCAGCAGCACCGCGACGACGAAGGCGGGGGCGGCGGCCCCCACCGTCACCAGAAGCATCAGAACGGAGTCGGTCCGCGTGCCGCGGCGCAGCGCGCCGACCGCGCCCGCCGCGATGCCCACCACCGCGATCAGCAGTGCCGACACCGCGACCAGCAGCAGCGTGGCCGGCAGGCGCGACCAGATGACCGAGCTGACGTCCTGGTGGAAGATGTAGGACCGGCCGAAGTCGCCGTGCAGCACATGGTCCAGCCAGTGCCCGTACCGGACCAGGAACGGCTGGTCGAAACCGTACTGGCGGCGGATCTCGGCGAGTTCCTGCGGGCTCGCGCTGCGGCCGCGCACCAGGAAGCTCGCCGGGTCGCCGGGCGCCAGGTACAGCGAGGAGAACACCAGGAACGAGGTGACCAGGAGGGTCGTGGCCATCCCGGCCAGTCTGCGCAGACCCTCGAGTGCCCGTGTCGCCGTGCGATTCATCCCTTTGCTCCGATCTCGGCCGCCCACGGGTAGTACAGATAGGCGATCGACGGCTGGACGCCGGTGATCCGGTTGCCCAGGAAGACGCTCACGGGCTGCGTGTGCAGCGGCAGCCAGGGCAGTTCCCGCAGGGCGATCCGCTGCGCCTTCGCGTTGGCCGCCGCGTGCGCGGCCGGTTCATAGGTGCCGATGGCCCGCTCGACGGCCTGGTCGAAGTCCTTGTTCGACCAGCCGCCGTAGTTGGTGGACGCGCCGGTCTCCAGGGAGGTGTACATGTCCAGCGGGTCGGTGATCGACGTGTACCAGAAGGTGAGGAAGAGGTCGATGCCCTTGCGGGCGGCGGGGTCGGTGAAGAGCGTCGAGTACTTCTCCGGGGGGAGCGTGTCGATCTTGGGGTCGAGCCCGATGTCCTCGGCCGCCTGGGCGACGGCCTGTGTGGTGATGGTCGACTGCGAGTCGAGCGGGCTGGTCGCGATGACGATCCGGCGGCCCCGCACTCCGGCCCGCTGCGCGAGCTTCTTGGCCTTGGCCGGGTCGTACGGGTAGCGCGTCAGGTCCTCGAGGACGGCCTTACGGGTGGCGGCGGGCGCGTTGTTCCACACGTTGTCGGTGACCAGCGAGTCGGCGACCTCGCCGACTCCGCCGGCCCCGGCCTTGACGATGCCCTCGCGGTCGATGGCCATCAGCAGGGCCCTGCGCACCCGGGTGTCGCCCAGCGGGCCCTTGAGATCGCCGACCACCTCATCGGCGACGGTGGTGTTGCGGCCGAAGTAGAGCCTTCCCGCCTGGGACGAGCCGAGTTGGGCGTACGAGTCGGTGGGGACCATCCAGCCGCCGTCCACCTCACCGCTCTGGAAGGCGCTGACGCGGGTCGTCGCATCGCTCAGGAACACGAACTTCACCCGGCCCGCCCTGGCCTTGAGCTTGGGGTTCCAGTAGCCGTCGAACTTCTTGAGCACAAGCGACTGGCCCGGGTTCCAGGACCCGAACGAGAACGGCCCGGTGCAGTTCACGCCGCCCTTGGGGCTGCCGTAGTCCTTGCCCTCCTCGGCGAGGGTGGCGGCGGACTCGACGGTGCCGGGGGTGGCGGCCATCTCCTGGTTGAAGGTCGAGTCCGGCTTCTTGAGCCTGACGGTGACTTCCAGCTCACCGGACTGGACGATCGACTTCACATTGCGGAACGAATTGGCCCAGGCGCTGCCCACGGCCGGGTCGAGGTGGCGGCGGAGCGAGGCGACGACGTCGTGCGCGGTCAGCACCGTTCCGTCGTGGAAGCGCACATGGGGGCGGATCCGGTAGACCCAGGTGGTGGGCGTCGGATTGCGGTACGAGGACGCGAGGTTCGGCGACGTCGTCAGATCCGGGTTCCAGCGCAGCAGGCTCTCGCAGACGTTGGAGAGGATCTGGTTGGGCGGGTAGTCGAAGGCATAGGCGTAGTCGATCGAGGTGGGTTCGGCGTAGATCGACCAGCTGAAGGAGTCAAGTGCGCCCGCGGGTACCGGAGTTCGGTCCGTGAGGTGGTACGCGGCACCCGTACCACCGCCTTTGGCCGAGTGCGCGGTGCCGCTGCACGCACCGGTGGTGAGCACCGCGGCCACCGCGAGGAGGATCCCCACGGTGCGCCGCAATGGTCGGGTCCGTCGTCTCGTTCCCGCGCTCCCTATGGGCATCGGCGGCCTCCGTCCGGGGTGGGCTCGGTGAAGTAGAGGGGATACGTCAGTCGGTCGCGGCGAACACGAGCCGACCGTCGATATAGGTCCGGCGCACCCGGGCGTCGGCGATCTCCTGGGAGGGACCCGCGAACGGGTCGCGGTCGAGCACCACGAGATCCGCGTACTTGCCCTCCTCGATCGTGCCGGTCACGTCGTCGAGGTGGTTCACCCAGGCGCTGCCCGCGGTGTACGCGGTGAGCGCCTCGGCCAGGGACAGGGCCTGCTCGGGGTAGAACGGCGCGTACCGCGCGCCGGGGGTCTCCTCCGGGGGCGGCACGGTGCGGTTGACCGCGACGTGGATGCCCCACAGCGGATTGGGGCTGCTCACCGACCAGTCGCTGCCCGCGACCAGGCGGGCCCCGGCGCGCCGCAGATCCCCGAACGGGTACTGCAGGGCGGCCCGCTCCGGGCCCAGGAACGGGATCGTCAACTCGTCCATCTGCGGTTCGTGCGCTGCCCACAGCGCCTGGATGTTCGCGGCCACGCCCAGGCTCGCGAAGCGTCCGATGTCGTCGGGGTGGACGACCTGGAGGTGGGCCATGTGGTGCCGGTTGTCATTGACGCCATTGGCGGTGCGGGCCGCGGAGAGCGCGTCGAGGGCCTCGCGGACGGCGCGGTCGCCGAGCGCGTGGAAGTGGACCTGGAAGCCGGAGCGGTCGAGCGCGCACACCGCTTTGGTGAGCAGGGCGGGTTCGACGAAACTGAGGCCGGAGTTGGCGGTGGGGCAGCCACAGCCGTCGAGGTAGGGCTCCAGCATTCCCGCGGTGAAGTTCTCCGCCACGCCGTCCTGCATGATCTTCACGCTGGTGGCGTGGAAGCGTCCCACCTGTCCGGTGCGGCGGCGCTCCTCCAGCTCGGGAAGTTGCTCCATGCCGCGTTCACGGTCCCACCACAGGGCGCCGACGACGCGGGCGAGCAGCGAGCCTTCACGGGCCGCGCGCAGATAGACGTCGAAGTTGTCGGGGTTGCCGGGGAAGGCGCCGATCATGGCGTCCTGCCAGCCGGTCACTCCCAGCGAGAAGAGGTACTCCTGCGCGGCGAGCAGACCGGCGTACGCCTCCTCCGGTGTGGCGACCGGCATATGGCGGGCCACCAGCTCCACGGCGCCCTCGTGCAGGGTGCCGGCCGGGGTGCCGTCCGGCTCCCGCTCGATCCGGCCGTCCGCCGGATCGGCGGTGTGGCGGTCGACCCCGGCGAGGTCGAGTGCGCGGGTGTTGGCCCAGGCGCCGTGGCCGTCGCGGTTGGTGAGCAGGACGGGCCGGTCCGGCACCACCGCGTCGAGCATGCCGCGCGTCGGCGTACCCCCGGGGAAGCTGTCCATGGACCAGCCGCCGCCGCGGATCCAGACCGCGTCCGGATGGGCCTTGGCGTACTCGGCCACCACCGCGAGACAGCCCTCGGCGGTGCTCCGCTCACCCAGGTCGCAGCCGAGCATCAAGGATCCGCCCACCACGGGATGGACATGGGCGTCCTGGAACCCGGGGACGAGCAGCCCGCCCTCCAGGTCGACGACCTCGGTGGCGGGGCCGGCGAGCGACCACGCGGTACTCGCGTCGGCGACCGCGAGGATCCGGCCTCCCGCCACGGCGACGGCGGCGTCCACCGGGGTGGGGCTTGTTCCGGTTCCGGTGAAGACCCGGCCACCCACGAAAACGGTGTCGGCCCGTTGGCTGCGGTGTGTCATCCAAGCGACCTCCGGCTCGGCGGGCTCACCCGCTGGCTTGTTGTTGTGGAGGAGTGAACGGCAGCGCAACGCTGTTGTCAACGGTATTGCGCTGATCGTTTCTTGGATCGATACACTGGCCGCACCATGCCGAAATCACCCGCCAACACGGCCCGGAGCAAGCGCGCAGGCAGTCAGCTGACGCCCGACGCGATCATCGACGCGAGCCTGCGCATCGCGGCCCGCGGCAGCGAGGACGCCTTCACCGTCCGGCGCCTGGGCGAGGAGCTCGGTGCCGACCCGACCGCGATCTACCGGCACTTTCGCGACAAGGACGAACTGCTGCTGTCCGTCGCCGACCGCACGCTCGGCGAGGTGCTCGACAGCATCCCCGAGGGTCTCGACTGGAAGGGGCGCATCCGGGCGC
The DNA here is from genome assembly GCF_024505145.1 of Streptomyces rugosispiralis. GTDB lineage: Bacteria > Actinomycetota > Actinomycetes > Streptomycetales > Streptomycetaceae > Streptomyces > Streptomyces rugosispiralis. Next base: position 7,564 of record NZ_JANIAA010000065.1, read on the forward strand.
TCGCCGACGGATCGCTCGCGGTCGCCCTCAAGTACCCGGTGGTGGGCTCGGCCATGGCAAGCCGGACCACCCGTCGGCCCAACGAGTTCCGGGTCGTCGAACTCATCCTCGGCGCCGTCATGGAGGCCGGACTCGAGGGCGCAGAGGCGGCCCTCCACTACCGCATGGTCGCGGACTCACTCCTGGCCTATGTCGGTCAGCAGGCCGCCTATTTCCTGTTCGACGCGGAGGTCCGCGCGGCCGACGAGTCCGCCTGGACCCGCGAGTACCGGCTGGTCGACCCGCAGGCGCTCCCGAACATCACCCGCCTGAGCGCCGAACTCGCCGAGGTGACGGACGAGCAGATCTTCGAGGCCACGGTCGGGGCGCTGATCTCGGCGATCGAGAAGCGGGCGGAGACCCTGCGGGGGGCCTAGGGACCGGGCCGGTCAGCGGGCGCTGCCGACCGGCGACAGGCCGCGGGCCAGCTCGAGCAGATCGTCGGCCACCCGCCGGGGGTGCTGGGCGTGCAGATCGTGCTCGGAGTCGAGATATTCGCGCATCGTCGCATGGCGCAGATCGGCCGTGGTCTCCCTGATGCGGGAGCGGATGCGGTCCGCCCACTTCGCGTCCGCGCCCTTGGGGATGGCGGGCATGAGCAGGGTGGGCACGTCGATGGCCGCGTACCACGGCCTCGGCGGCTCGTTCCAGATGCTGTGCAGGATCGACATGTGCTGCTCGGTGGACATGCGCCGGGACAGCGACCCGTCCGCGTTCACCCGCATGGTGTCCACCGCCGCCTCGATCGCCGCCGGGGACCAGTCCGGGTGGATGGCGCGGAAGTAGTCGCGCACGCTCTGCACGGTGGCGCCCTCCAAGGACGCCGGGCGCAGCGCCCCGACGAACGCGTCCCAGGAGGGGAACGCCTTGGCCGGCTCCAGCCAGCCGCCGTCCACCAGGGCCAGCGCGGCGACCAGTTCGGGGTGTTCGGCGGTCAGCCGCACCGAGATATTGCCGCCCCAGGAGTGACCGGCCACCACCACCCGGTCCAGCCCGAGGGCGGCGGACGCCGCCACCAGATCCGCGACCGCGGTCGGGATGTCGTATCCGGCCTCCGGGGTGTCGGAGTCCCCGTGGCCGCGCAGATCCACCGCGTACACCGCATGGCCCGCGGCGGCCAGATGGTCGGCGACCTCGTCCCACAGCCGGGCGCTCGACGCCATGCCATGGACCAGGAGAAAGGGAAGCGACGCCGTTCCCGGCCGGTGCCGGAAATGCAATTTCACATCGTCGGTGACGGGCACGGAAAGATCCATGGCGGAATTCTAGCCGGGCCGCCCAATCCGATTCGACCGCTGAGGATGTGAGGTCCGCGCGAATTAGCGGCGCTTTAGCGGGCGGCGAGATGCTGGCTGGCCGGGCGATTCATACTCTCATGCCGACCCACCTTCCTTGCCGACCGTAGACTCCGAGCTGAAGTGAGGCGCCGTGTATCCCCCGGAATCCAGGTTCGCCCACATCGACAACATCGACCTCACCGACTTGTCCTTCTGGGCACAGCCCTACGGCGACCGCGACGCCGCCTTCGCGGCGCTGCGCGGACGGCCGGAGCCCGTTCTCTTCCGCGAGCCGGTCATGCCCGGATTCGGGCAGGGTTCCGGCTATTACGCGATGGTGCGGCACGCCGATATCGCCGAGGTGAGCCGGCGCCCGCAGGACTTCGGCTCCGTGCCCACCGCGATCAGCATCATCGATCTGCCGGAGGAGTTCAACCACTTCTTCGGATCGATGATCAATATGGACAATCCCCAGCACGCCCGGATGCGTCGGCTGGTCTCCCGCGCGTTCGGCCGGGGAATGGCCGCCGAGTTCGAGACGGCCTCTCACAAGGCGGCCCGGAAGATTGTCGACGACCTCATCGCGGAAGGGCCCGGCGACTTCGTCCGGAAGGTCGCGGCGATCATGCCGATCGCGGTGCTCAGCGGGATGATGGGGATTCCCGACGACGACTACGAGTTCATCTACGACCGGTCCAATATCATCGTCGGCACCTTCGACCCCGAATATGTTCCCCGGGCCGATCAGGCCACCGCCGCCCTGCTGAAGACCTCCCATGAACTCGCCGACTACATCGCACGGCTCGCCGCCGACCGCACCCGCAACCCCACGGGCGATCTGATCACCCGGTTGGTGCAGGCGCAGATCGACGGTGAGCGGCTCAGCCCCGAAGAGCTCTCGTCCTTCTTCATCCTGCTCGTCGTCGCCGGAATGGAGACGACCCGCAACGCCATCTCGCGCGGTCTGGTGCTGCTCAGCGACCACCCGGAGCAGCGGAAGCTGCTGCTCTCCGACTTCGAGACCTACGCGCCGGGCGCGGTCGAGGAGATTCTGCGGGTCGCGACCCCCATCAACTGGATGCGGCGCACCGTCCGGCGCGACTGCGAGGTGAACGGCCACCGCTTCACGGAGGGCGACAAGCTGCTGCTCTTCTACTGGTCGGCCAACCGGGACGAGGACGTCTTCCCCGACCCCTACGAGTTCGACATCACCCGGGACCCCAATCCCCATATGACCTTCGGGTCGGTCGGACCGCACTTCTGCCTGGGGGCCCATCTCGCCCGGATGGAGGTCACGGTGCTCTTCCGCGAGCTGTTCGGCCGGCTCCCGGAGATCCGCACGGTCGGGGAGCCCCGGCGGCTGGTGGCCAGCTTCGTCGAGGCCATCAAGCATGTGGAGTGCGCCTTCTGACACGCCTGGTCCACATCGTCGAAAACGCCGCGCGGGAGGGGGATCGGCCCCCTCCCGCGCGGCGTTGTGCCCCGCGGGCCGGACTAGGCCGTGGCGCCGTCACCGGAGTTGACCGCGGTGTACGCCTCGGCGAGGTAGTGGCCGAGCCGGGTGGGGGTGGGGTACTCCAGGATGGCGACGAGGGGGATCTCCACGTCGGTGAGCGTCATCAGATTGCGGGTGAGCTCGAGAGCGGTCAGCGAAGTGAGCCCGTTCTCCAGGAAGTTGCTGTCGTCGTCCACCACGGTGGGCGCCAGGATGTCGGCGAGCTGCGTCCGTACGGTCTCGCGCAAGATGTCCTCGCGCTCCTCGGCCGTGGCGATGGCGAGCGCCTGGTGCAGCGCCGCCCCGTCGAGTGCGGTCTCGCTCTTGTCCGTCTGCATCGCGGATCCGTCTCCTTGGGCTTCGGTGGCGTCGCCGGGGGTGTGGTTGTTGACTTTGGTGTGAGCGTTCATGGGTACTCCCGCCTGGTTGGGGCCGGTCGGCGTCGGTCACCGACCGCGGTGCGTATGCGGCGTGCTCGAAGGGCCGGAGACGTCGGCGAAGAGCCGATGTGTTCCCAGCTCGGAGCCGTGTGCGGTCATCCAGGCCCAGTCGATGTCCGCGATGACCACGGACGCCGTGTCCGCCATGACCGCCTGCCGCAGCAGGGCGGCCGCCGAGCGCTGGGGGAGTGCGGGCAGCCCGTTGGTGCGCAGCTGCTTGGCGGCGCCGACGGCCGTGTCGGGGTCGTCGATCGAGCCCCAGCACACCGAGGTCGCCGGGACGCCCTGGGCCCTGCACTCCTGGGCGAGCGCGCTCAGATAGGCGTGCGCCGGCGCCTGGTTGCCCAGACCCGGGCTGGGCAGGACTCCCACGACCGAGCATCCGAGCACCAGGGCCGACAGCTCATGGTCGCTGCCGAGGGCGCGGAGGTTCACCGCGCCCGCCACCGTGGCCGCCCACTCGCGCTCGATCCGCGCCACCTCCAGCTGCCCGGCCTCGGCGGCCAGGGGCGCCGTGAGATGCAGGACGGCCGTCAGCGGGAACTCCGCGGGGATGCCCGCCACGGCCGCGCCGAGCGCCTCCGGGTCCGCCACATCGAGGGTGGCCACGGACACCCGTACGCCCGCGTCACCGAGCTCGGCCAGCAGCTCGGCGGCCGGTGGCGCGGTGTTGTCGATGAGCAGCAGGTGTTCGGCGCCGTCCGCGGCCGCCCAGCGGGCGGTGTGGGCGCCCAGGGCGGTGGCGGCGCCCGTGATGAGGACCGTTCCCCGGAGCCGTCGGGCGGGGGCGGGGAGACCCGTGGGGACGTCGCGCACCAGGCGCCGGGCGAAACAGCAGTCGCCTCGTACGGCCACCTCCGTTTCGCCGTACGCACCGGCCAGCACGCCCACGAGCCGCCGTCCCGCGCGGTCGTCGAACTTCTCCGGCAGCTCGACCAGCCCGCCCCACCGGCGTGGACGCTCCATCGCCAGCGCGCCGCCCAGCCCCCAGAACCCGGCCTGCTCCGGGCGGGACAGCGGATCGCCCACGTCGACGCTGACGCCACCGCGGGTGGCCAGCCACACCGGCGCCTCGACCCCGGCCCGCCGCAGCGTCTCGAACAACCCCACCGTCGTGGCGAGCCCCGGGCCCGGCCCGTCGTCGGCCGGGGGCCGAGCGTCCTCCGGCGCCAGCAGGGAGAGCACCCCCGCGACCGGCCGCCCGGCGAGGGACGGCGTGGTGTTCGGGGCGAACGTGACGGTCTCGGCGCCGTGGTCGCGCAGCGCGGTGGTCACGGCGGCCACCGTGGTGCCGTCCCCGCCGTCGCCGGATGCCACGACGAGCCAGGTGCCGGTCAGCCGTGGTGTCGGCGGGTCGGGGAGGGGCTTCCACGCGATGCGGTAGCGCCACTCCCGCTGCCGCCGCCAGGTGGCCAGGGCGGGCAGGATCTCCGCGAGCACCTCCCGCCGTTCGGCGGGCACCTCGAGCGCCCGGGTCAGGGCCGCCGCGTCCGTATGTTCCACGGCATCCCAGAACGCGGCCTCCGCCCAGGACTCCACCGCGGGCACGGCATCCGCCGGAGCCTCGTTCGCCAGCCAGAAGCGCTGTCGCTGAAAGGCGTACGTGGGCAGTGGGACGGTGCGGGGAGCCGAACCGCCGTCGAACAGGGCGGCCCAGTCCACGGTGGCGCCCATGGTGTGCGTACGGGCCAGGCCACGGATCAGCCCCCGCACCTCGGACCCCTCGCCACGGAAGGGCGACAGCACCAGCGCGGCCGGGGCGGAGGGCAGCATCGCCCCGGGCCCCAGCTCCCACACCGCACCGGCCCGATCGAGCGAGGGCATGGGCGGCCGCTCGTACTCCACCGGGCCCGGATCGGCGTCGGTGGCCACCAGCCGGCAGGCGTGGGCGAGATCGAGAGCACCGGTGATGTGCGCCGCGGCGATCTCACCGACCCCACGGCCCACCACCGCGTCGGGGCGCACCCCCACCGAGGCCAGCAACCTGGACAGCGCGATGTAGAGGGCGAACAGCCCGGCCCGGGAGGACGCGTCGCGCTCCCCCCGCACACCGAGCAGCTCACCGATCTCGTCGAAGGCCCTGGCGAAGACGGGAAACCGGTTGTACAACTCGGCGCCCGTTCCCGGCGGATGACCGCCCTCGCCGCCGAAGGCGAACACCGTCCCGCCCACCGAAGCCGCCGTGCCGGTACGGGCCACATCGGGCCCCACCACCGAGGGATGCGGCTCACCGGCCGTCAGCGCGGCCAGCCCCGCCCTCAGCTCGTCCGGCCCCCGGCCGACCACGACCGCCCGGTGGTCGAACACCGACCGCGTGGTCACCAGCGACCAACCAACGTCCGCGGGGCACAGCCCGGGAGCGGCCCCCATATGCGCGGCCAGCGCACGGGCCTGGTCGCGCAGCGCCGCCGCGCTCCGCGCGGACAGCACCCACGGCACCACCCCCGGGTCGCGGGCGCCACCGTCGGCGGCGGCGACCTCCGCCGACTCGGTGAACTCCTCGAGAATCACATGGGCGTTGGTGCCGCTGGCGCTGAAGGAGGACACTCCGGCCCGCCGCGGCCGGTCCACCAGGGGCCAGTCCGTCCGCTCGGTCAGCAGCCGCACCGCGCCCTTGCGCCAGTGCACCAGCCGGGTCGGCCGGTCGATGTGGAGCGAACGCGGCAGCACACCCCGGCGCATCGCCATCACCATCTTGATCACACCGGCCATTCCGGCGGCGGCCTGCGTATGACCGATGTTCGACTTGATGGATCCCAGCAGCAGCGGCCGGTCGTCCGGACGGTCCTGCCCGTACGTGGCGAGCAGCGCCTGGAGTTCGATGGAGTCGCCGAACGCGGTACCCGTGCCATGCGCCTCGACCGCGTCCACGTCCCCCGTGGACAGCCGGGCGTTCGCGAGCGCGTCGCGGATCAGCTGCTGCTGGGCGGGGCCGTTGGGCGCGGCCATGCCCGTACTGGCACCGTCCTGGTTGATGGCCGAGCCGCGGATCACCGCCAGCACCGGATGGCCGTTGCGCCGCGCGTCCGACAGCCGCTCCAGCAGCAGCAGACCCGCGCCCTCCCCGTACACCATGCCGTCGGCGGCGTCCGCGAACGACCGGCACCGGACATCCGGCGACAATTGGCGCTGACTGGAGGCCACTTGGAACACGCTCGCGGTGTACATGATGGCGGCGCCACCGGCCAGCGCCAGCGTGCACTCGCGCCGCCGCAGCGCCCCGGCCGCCAGATGCATCGCCACCAGCGACGACGAACACGCGGTGTCCAGGCTCACCGCCGCGCCCTGCAGACCGAGGGTGAACGCCACCCGGCCCGAGGACACACTGCCCGCGTTGCCGTTGCCCACATGGCCCAGCAAACCCTCGGGGATCTCGTCCAGACGCGAGGCGTAGTCGTGGTACATCACCCCCGTATAGACACCGGTCCGGCTGCCCCGCAGTGTGTGCGGATCGACGCCCGCGCTCTCCGCCGCCTCCCACGCCAGCTCCAGCAGCATCCGCTGCTGCGGTTCGATGGCCGCCGCCTCCCGGGCGCCGATGTCGAAGAATTCCGCGTCGAAGTCGGCCGCGTCATAGATGAAGCCGCCGGCCCGGACGTACGAGGTGCCGTGGTTTTCCGGATCGGGGTGGTACAGGTTCTCCAGGTCCCAGCCCCGGTCGGTGGGGAAGGCGGAGACGGCGTCCCGCCCGTCGGCCACCAGGTCCCACAGCTGGGCCGGGGTACGCACCCCGCCGGGGAAGCGGCAGGCCATGCCCACGATGGCGATCGGCTCCGCGAGGTCCTCCTGGACCTCCCGCAGCCGCCGCCGGGTCTCATGGAGCTCGGACGTGGTCCACTTGAGATAGTCGACGAGCTTTTCCTCGTTGCTCATGAGCCGCCCGCACCCACTGTGCTGCGCGGGCTCAGATCCACCAGCGCGAGCTCATCGGCGGTCAGCGGTGGCTCGGTGAGCTCCGGGAGGACCCGGTCCTTCTGCATCAGCGAGAGGAAGCCGCTGGACGCCAGCTCGGACTGCGGGGCGGTCAGGCTGATGACGTCGGTCACCACATCACACACGGCCGAGGAGCGGATCGACCGGTCGGCGATCAGATCGGAGAAGCGCTGCCGCGCCACGGCGCCGCCCGTCAGCCGCGGATCCGTGGTGTTCATCCGGCAGTTGACGTACTCCACGTCCTTGGACGCGGCCATGATCCAGGGGTCGTCCACGGTGGCGCTGATCGCCTGCTGGGCCCGGTGCGTCGTTCCCCCGGCGATCCCGGACCGCTGGAGCTCGGCGTCCAGTGCGGCGGCCGCGCGAGCCGCGGAGCTCATGCCGTGGCCGTAGATCGGGTTGAACGCGGCCAGCGCGTCCCCGAGCACCAGCAGCCCCTCCGGCCAGATGTCAAGACGCTCCGGATACAGCCGCCGGTTGGCACCGACCCGCGAGACGGCCACCGAGGTCAGCGGCTTCGCGAGCGCGATGAGATCGGCGACCAGCGGATGGCGCAGCGTCCGCGCGTACGGCAGGAACTCGTCGTCGTGGGTGGGCAGTCCGGCGCCCCGGGTGCACGACAGGGTCACCATCCAGGTGCCGTCCTCCTGCGGATACACCACCCCGAACCGGCCCGGCTCGCGCAGCCGGTGGTCGGCGGCCACGTTGACGGCGGGGAATCCGGCCGCGGCGCCCGGCGGACCCTGGTACACACGGGTGGCGTACGCGATGCCCGCGTCGACGATGTCCTCCTCAAGCGGCGGCACCTCCAGCGCCGACAGCCAGTGCCGGAGCCGGGAACCGCGTCCGGAGGCGTCGACCACCAGATCGGCCTCCAGGGTTTCGCCCGCCCCGGTGTCCAGGTCGCGCACCCGGACTCCGGTGACCCGTTTGGCGTCGCCCACCAGATCGAGGATCTCGGTGCGCCCGCGCACGGCGATCCGCCCGGTGGCCAGTACCCGGTCGCGGACCTTCCAGTCCAGGAACGGGCGGGTGCACATCAGGGCGTACTGCCGCGGCGGAAAGCGGTGCTGCCAGCCGTGGGACGTCAAGGTCACCAGATCCTGATGGAACCCGATCCGGCGGGCGCCCGCGTCGAGCAGTTGGTCGATCATGCCCGGCAGCAGCGTGTCCACGATGCGCGCACCGCTGGACCACAGCACATGGACATGGCGTCCCTGCGGCGACCCCTTGCGGTGCCGGGGGCCGTCCGGCAGCACATCGCGCTCCACGACGGTGACGCGCTCCAGATGGCGGGCCAGCACATGGGCAGCCAGCATTCCCGCCCAGCCGCCGCCCAGAACGATTCCGTGTGTGGGTTCGGTCATGGTTTTCGCTCTCGTCCCTTCACCGCTTACGGCCTTACATCGGACTGGGGCTGCCCTTGGCCTGGACCATCTTGGCGAGGTTCTGGGTGACCGCCATGAAATGCGCGACACCGGTGAGTTCGGGGCCGTCGCCCACTTTGGTATCCGTGATGCCCCAAAACGCCTGGGCGTGATGGACCAGACCGTCATCACCGAGTTCGATCACGCCGATGATGCTGAAGGTGAGTTTGGCCGGCGCGTACACCGTGACCGTGGTCGGCACCGCCACCCTGCGGCCGTCCATGGAAGTGACCGGACGGCCCGGGGTCTCGTGCACCTGGCATTCGATGGACCAGGCGATGTGCTCGCGAAGCGCGTCCTTTCCGATGAGCGGGGGCGCGCCGACCGGGTCCTCGAAGACGATGTCGTCCGAGAAGAGCTCCAATACGGCCTCGACATCGCCCTCGTTCATGCGCCGCGCGTATTCCAGCGCCATCCTCTTGAGGGTCGCCTCATCGGCCATGAACGCCTCCTGTGCGGTGCGGGGATCGTGGGGGATCAGCCGGCGATGCCAAGGTCCGACCTCCCCCAGAACATCTGCAGTTCCTGAATGAGGCCACCGGCCCCCGCGCGCATCATCAGGACGTAGTCCCAGGTGATGCGGGAGTTCTCCGGGGCGTCCGGGGCCGTCAGCCAGCCGCGCTCGGCGAAGCCGGGGCCCTTGGGCAGATAGTCCATGGTGGCCGTCACCGGCACCAGAACATGCACCCCGTCCTGCCCCGAGACCGGTTCACCGGGAATCTCGGAGATACCCGCCGCGGCGAGTTCCTCGAAATGCGCACGAAGGGCGTCCCGCCCGGTCCTGCGCCCCGATCCGACCGGATCCTCGAACGTGACCTCGTCCGCGTAGAGTGCGAGAAGCCCGTCGACATCCGCGGCGTTCATCCGGCGGCTGTGCTCGAGAATGAGCTTCTTCCGGCTTCGCTCATCAATCACCGTGTGCCCCCATGTGCATGCTCTCCGTCGCTTTCGCTTCGGCCCAGGTCCTGGTCGATGAACTGGAAGATCTCGTCGGCCGTGGCGTCCTGAATACGGCCGGCCGCCTGGCCTTCCGCCGTGCCGCCGCCGTGCCGGGCGGCGTGCAGGGCGGCCAATTTCGACAGCGTGGACTGAAGGCGCTTCAGCAGCGCCTCATGCGCCGTCCCGTCCCGGGCCACGGAAAGCAGCGCGCTTTCCAGCCTGTCGATTTCACCCAGCATCGGGGGAAGCGGATCCACATCCTCGGGCGCCAATTCCGCATGCAACTGCGCGGCGAGCGCGGCCGGATTCGGGTGGTCGAAGATGAGGGTGGTGGCCAGCCGCAGCCCGGTCACGGCCGTCAGCCTGTTGCGCAGTTCGATCGCGGTGAGCGAGTCGAAGCCGAGTTCCAGGAAGCCGCGCTCGGTCTGGATCCGTCCCGGGTCTGAGTGGCCCAGCGCCGCCGCGGCATGGGTGAGGACCAGATTGAGCAGCGTACGGCGCTGCTCCTGCACCGGCAGCGTGGCCAGATGGCCGGCCCAGTCGGTGTGCGGCCGGGCGGTGGCCGCGGTACGCCGGGCCGTACCGCCACCGGTGAGCGCCCGCAGGGGAGCGGGCAGGGTGAGCGCGGGCCGGCCCGCCAGGGCCCGTACGTCCAGGTCGATGGCGATCAGGTGGTGGTGGCCGTGGCGTACGGCGGCGTCCAGGAGCCCCAGCGCCCGCTCACTGGACATCGCCCCGATGCCCGACCGGCTCATCCTGGCCCGGTCCGTCTCCCCCAAATGCCCGGTCATCGCGCTGGCGTCGGCCCACAGGCCCCACGCCACCGAAAGCCCCGGCAGGCCGAGGGCGCGGCGCCGGGCGGCCAGGGCGTCGCAATAGGCGTTCGCCGCCGCGTAGTTGGACTGCCCGGAGGCGCCCAGCGTGCCCGCGGTGGAGGAGAACATCACGAACAGGGACAGCGGCAGCCCCGCGGTCGCGGCGTGCAGATGGGCCGCGGCCGTCGCCTTCGGGCGCCACACCCGCGCCAGCCGCTCCGGGGTCTGCGTGGTGAGGACGGCGTCGTCCAGCACCCCGGCCGCGTGGACCACACCGGTCAGCGGATGCGCGGGATCGACCCCGGCCACCAGATCGGCCACCGCGTCCGGATCGGTGACATCGGCCGCGGAGATGCGCACCTGAGCACCCAACTCGGTGAGCCGGACGGTGAGTTCATCCGCTCCGGCGGCCTCCGGACCGCTCCGGCTCACCAGCAGCAGATGCCTGACTCCCCACGTGCGCACCAGGTGTTCGGCGACCAGAGCTCCCAGGGTGCCGGTGCCACCCGTGATCAGCACGGTGCCCTCGGCGTCGAGTCCGGTGGTGTCCTCCTCGTCCTGGCCGTCGACGGCCGGGCCGGTCGCGGCCGTCGCACGGGCCATCCGGGGCACCAGCACCCGTCCGTCCCGCAGCGCCACCTGGGGTTCGTGCGCGTCGATCGCGCGCACCACGGCCTCCGCGAGCCCCTCCCGGCCCTCGTGGCCCTCCCGGCCCTCGTCGAGGTCGAGCAGCACAAACCGGCCCGGGTTCTCCGACTGGGCGCTGCGGATCAGCCCCCATGCCCCGGCACCGGACGGGTCCAGTGTGGTGGCGCGGGTGTTGTCGGCATTGTCGGCGTTCTCGGCGTTGTCGGAGCTTTCGCCGGGATCGCCTGCCGCCACCGCGCCCCGTGTGACGACCACCAGCCGGGTGTCGGCCAGCGCCGGGCGCCGCAGCCAGGACTGCACCAGCCCCAGCAACTCCTCGGTCGCCCCCAGCCCGTCCCCGTGGCCGCTCTCGGCGGCGTACGGATGGACCAGGACCACGGCGGGGGCGGGCTCGCCCGCGTCGATCGCCGCGACCAGCGCCTCCAGGTCCGGATGGCACGCCGCGGCGTCGCCCGTGCCCGCCTGGGCCGGCTCCGCCAGCCCCAGCCGGTCCTCGCCCAGCACCACCCAGCCGCCGTCGCCGACCACCGACGTCGGGGACGGCGCGGTGGCCGGGGCGGGCAGCGGCGTCCAGTCCAGGGTGAACAGCCCGTCCACGGCACGCGCGGCCGTGCGCAGCCGGTCCGTCGCGGCCGGGCGGGTCACGAGCGAGTCGACCGTCAGCACCGGCGCGCCCACCGTGTCCGCCACCGTCAGCCGCAGCGACCGCCGCTCCTCGTCCCGCGACAGCCGGACCCGTACGGTGGCCGCCTCGGTGGCCCACAGGGATACGCCGTTCCAGGCGAACGGCAGCCACACCTGGCCGTCGTCCTCCTGCCCCTCGGGCCGGTCCATCAGCAGTGATGGATGCAGTGCCGCGTCCAGCAGTACCGGGTGGATGCCGAATCCGTCCCGGCCTCCGGCGGCATCGGGCAATGACACCTCGGCGAGGACGTCGCCGCCCTGGCGCCACGCGGCCGTCAGCCCCTGGTACGCCGGGCCGTATCCGTACCCCGCCGCCATCGCCTGCTCGTAGAAGGCGCCGACGTCCAGCGGTTCGGCGCCCGGCGGCGGCCATGCTCCGCCCAGGCCCTCCACCGGTGCGGGGGCGTCGGCGGCGGGCGCGAGCACGCCCACCGCATGACACACCCACCCCGCGTCGGGGCCGGAGTCCAGGGGCAGGGCGTGGCCTGCGCCGTTGGAGCCGTTGGAGCCGTCGGGGCGGTCGGGGCGGTCGGGGCGGTCGGGGCGGTCGGGGCGGTCGGGGCGGTCGGGGCGCGAGTACATCCGCACCTCACGCCGCCCGTCCTCCGCCGCGGCACCCACCACCACCTGCACCCGCAGCTCACCGGACTCGGGCAGCGCCAGCGGAACCCGCAGCGCCAGCTCCTCCACCCCGCCGCAGCCGACCTCGTCGGCCGCCCGCAGCGCCCACTCCACCAGCATCGCGCCCGGCGCCAGCACCGCACCCGCCACCACATGCTCGGCGAGCCATGGATGGGACCGCGTGGAGATCCGGCCGGTGAGCACGTGAGTGGTGCCGTCGGCGAGTTCCACGGCGGCGGCGAGCAGTGGATGCCCGGCGGCCGTCAGCCCCAGATCGGCCGGATCGCCACCCGGTCCGCCCTCGCCGTCCAGCCAGTACCGCTCACGTTGGAAGGCGTAGGTGGGCAGGTCGATGGCGCGGGGTGCGGGGTCGGCGGGGAACCAGCGGGTCCAGTCGACCTCGACCCCTGCGGTGAACGCCTGCGCCACCGAACGCATCAGCTGGGCCGCGCCACCGTGGTCGCGCCGCAGGGTCGGGATGGTGACCGCCTCGACTCCCGCCTCCTCGATGCTCTCCTGCATGCCGATGGTGAGGACGGGGTGGGTGCTGGCTTCGATGAATACGCGGTGGCCGTCGTCGAGGAGTGCTCGTATGGCGTCGGCGAAGCGCACTCGTTCGCGGAGGTTCTTGACCCAGTAGGCGGTGTCGAGCTTGCTGGTGTCCATACGGGCGCCGGTGACGGTCGAGTAGAACGCCACCTGTCCCGGCACCGGCTTGACCCCGGCCAGAAGCTCGTTCAATTCCTCTGCGATTTCGTCTACTTGGGCGCTGTGGGAGGCGTAGTCGACGTCGATGAGTCGGGCGCGGTGGCCTGTTTGTTCGCATGCGGTGATGGTGTGGGTGACTTGGTCGGGTGGTCCGGAGATGACGGTGGATCCGGGTCCGTTGACGGCGGCGATGCCCACCCCTTCGGCGGTTTCGCCGAGGTTGGTGAGGAGTTCTTGGGCTTGTTTTTGGCTGAGGGTGAGGGAGGCCATGGCGCCGTGTCCGGTGAGTTGGCGGAGGGCGTGGGCGCGGAGGGCGACGATGCGGGCGCCTTCGTCGAGGGAGAGGGCTCCGGCGACGCAGGCGGCGGCGATTTCGCCTTGGCTGTGGCCGACGACGGCGGTGGGGGTGACGCCGTGGTGGTCCCATACGGTGGCGAGGGAGATCATGACGGCCCATAGGACGGGTTGGACGACGTCGACGCGGGCGAGGTCGGTGGTGTTGACTCCGCCGCGGAGGACGTCGGTGAGGGACCAGTTGATGTGGGGGGTGAGGGCTTGTTCGCATTCGGTGATGCGGGTGGCGAAGGCGGGTGAGGTGTCCAGGAGTCCGGCGCCCATGCCGAGCCATTGGGAGCCCTGGCCGGGGAAGACCAGGACCGGGCCCATGCCGCTCGTTCCGGGGCGGCCGCTGGTGGTGGTGTTTGGTTCGATGATGGTGGGGTGGGTGTCGCCGGTGGCGAGGGCGTTGAGTCCGGTCAGGAGTTCGTCGCGGTGTTCGCCGACGATGACGGCGCGGTGGTCGAAGACGGATCGGGTGGCGATGAGTGACCAGCCGACGTCGGCCGGTGATGCCTCGGGGTCGGTGGCCACCCGCTCGGCCAGCGCCCGTGCCTGACCGCGCAGCGCCTCGGCGCCGCGTCCGGATACTACCCACGGCACTACAGCACCCGCCGAGACACCATCCCCCGATGTGTCCGGCGCGGGGGCGGACTCGACCGGTTCGGGGGCCTGCTCAAGGATGAGATGCGCGTTCGTACCGGAGATCCCGAACGACGACACACCCACACGGCGCGGCCGTCCGTTCGCCGCCCACTCGACCGGTTCGGTCAGCAGCTGCACCTCGCCCGCGCCCCAGTCCACATGCGGTGTCGGCTCGTCGATGTGCAGTGAGACGGGCAGCACCTCATGCCGCAGTGCCTGCACCATCTTGATGACGCTCGCCACCCCGGCGGCCGCCTGGGTGTGCCCGATGTTGGACTTGATGGAGCCCAGCCACAGCGGACGTCCCTCCGGCCGGTCCTTTCCGTACGTGGCCAGCAGCGCCTGCGCCTCGATGGGATCGCCCAGCGTCGTACCCGTGCCGTGTGCCTCCACCGCGTCCACCTCGGACGCCGACAGCCCCGCGTTGGCCAGGGCCTGCCGGATCACCCGCTGCTGTGAGGGCCCGTTCGGCGCCGTCAGACCATTGCTGGCCCCGTCCTGATTGACCGCCGAGCCCCGGATCACGGCAAGCACCCGATGCCCGTTGCGCCGGGCGTCGGACAGCCGCTCCAGCAGCACCAGGCCGACGCCCTCGGAGAAGCCCGTGCCGTCGGCCGCCGCCGCGAACGCCTTGCACCGCCCGTCCGGGGAGAGCGCACGCTGACGCGAGAACTCGGTGAACCCACCGGGCGTGGCCATCACCGTCACCCCGCCCGCGAGGGCCAGCGAGCACTCATCCTGCCGCAGCGCCTGTACCGCCAGATGCGTGGCCACCAGTGACGACGAGCACGCCGTGTCCACCGTGACCGCGGGCCCCTCCAGACCGAACGAGTACGACACCCGGCCCGAGACCACGCTGCCGAGGTTTCCGGTGGCCACATAGCCCGCCGAGTCGCTCGTCGTCTGGCCGATGAGCGACAGATAGTGGTACGAGTCCACCCCGGCGAACACCCCGGTGGCGCTGCCGCTCAGCGCCTCCCGCGTGAGCCCCGCGCGTTCGAACGCCTCCCACGCCGTCTCCAGCAGCAGCCGCTGCTGCGGATCCATCGCCGCGGCCTCACGCGGGCTGATCCCGAAGAACTCGGCGTCGAAATCGGCCACGTCGCGCAGGAATCCGCCCTCGCGGGCGCTGCTGGTGCCGGCGTGCTCCGGATCCGGGTCGTAGAGGTTCTCCAGGTCCCAGCCACGGTCCTCGGGGAACGAGGAGATGACGTCCACGCCCTCGTCCACCACCCGCCACAGGTCCTCGGGGGTCGCCACATCGCCGGGGAAGTGGCAGGCCATCCCGACGATGGCGATGGGCTCCCGGGCGCGGTCCTCGACCTCGCGCAACTGCCGCCTGGCCAGACGCAGATCGGCGGTCGCCCGCTTGAGATAGCTGCGGAGCTTCTCGTCATCCGTCATATCGCATCAACCCGATCGTCACGGCTGTCCTGATTGAGCGGTCCTGGTCCAGCGGTCCTGGTCCAGCGGTCCTGGCCCAGCGGTCCTGGTCCAGCGGTCCTGGCCCAGCGGTCCTGATTCATCGGAGACTGTCGTCGGAGGGGACGGTCAGCTCGTTGTCGAGCGCCTGGAACAACTCCTCGTCGCTGGCCGACGCCAGATCCTCCTCGGCGTCGTCGTCGCCATCCGCGTCCTGCCACGGGCCGTCCGCCTTGCGCAGCAGTTCGCGCAACCGCGCCGCGATCCGGGCCCGCTGCTCCCGGTCGGCGATCCCCCCGGTCAAGGCGGCGTCGAGGGAGTCGAGGCCGGTGAGGAGCGAGTCCGCGGCCGCCACCCCGGCCGGGACCAGGAACTCCTCCAGCAGCCGCACCACCGCGGTGGGCGTGGGGTGGTCGAAGACCAGCGTGGCGGGCAGTCGCAGACCGGTGGCGGCGCCCAACCGGTTGCGCAGCTCCACGGCGGTCAGCGAGTCGAAGCCCAACTCCCGGAAGTTCTGGGCGGGGTGGATGGCATCCGCCGTGTCATGGCCCAGCACCCTCGCCGTGGCATTGCGCACCAGCTTGAGGAGCGCCTGCTGCCGCTCCTCCCCGGACATGGCGGCGAACGCCTCCGCCGGTGCCGCCCCGCCCGAGGCGACGGCTCCGCTTGCCGCCTGCGGGGTGGCGCCGCGCACCAGGCTCCTGAAGAGGGGCGGCAGATCGTCGGCGTGGGCCTCACGTCGCATGGTGGCGAGGTCGAGCCGGATGGGCGCCAGCGTCGGCAGGCCGCTGTCGAGCGCGATGTCGAGCAGTGCGAGACCCTGTTCGGTCTCCAGCCCCACCATCCCGGCCCGCGCGAGCCGTGCCCGGTCGGTGTCCGTCATCCCCCCGGTCATCCCGGTGGTCCGGGCCCAATATCCCCAGGCCAAGGAGGTGGCGGGCAGGCCCTGGGCATGCCGGTGCACGGCGAGCGCGTCCAGGAAGGCGTTGGCCGCCGCGTAGTTGCCCTGCCCCGCGGCGCCCAGCAGCCCGGCGGCCGCGGAGAACAACACGAACGCCGACAGCCCGGCGTCACGGGTGAGCTCATGCAGATTCCACGCCGCGTCGGCCTTCGTCCGCAGCACCTCATCGAGCTGATCGGGCGTGAGCGCCTCGACCGTGGCATCGCGCAGCAACCCGGCCGCGTGGACGACGGCGGTGAGCGGATGGCGGTCGGGAACTGTCTCCAGCAGCTTGGCCAGGGCGGCCCGGTCGGCCGCGTCACACGCCACGATGGAAACGTGTGCGCCGAGCTCGGTCAGCTCGGCCGCCAGCTCCGTGGCCCCCGGGGCATCGGGGCCCCGGCGGCTGATGAGCAGCAACCGCCGTACGCCGTGGCGGGCCACCAGATGGCGGGCGGTGGCGGCGCCGAGGGTACCCGTGCCACCGGTGATGAGGACCGTGCCCTCCGGGTCGAGGGCGGTGGGAAGCGTCAGCACGATCTTGCCGATGTGGCGGGCCTGGCTGAAGTAGCGGAACGCCTCGGGGGCCCGGCGGATGTCCCACAGCGTGGTGGGCAGCGGCCGCAGCGTCCCGTTCTCGAACAGTGTCGACAACTCGGCCAGCATCCGCTGGATACGGTCCGGACCCGCGCCGCCGACCAGGTCGAACGCGCGATAGACGACCCCCGGATGGCGTGCGCCGACCTCCTCGGGGTCGCGGATGTCGGTCCGGCCCATGTCGATGAAGCGACCATCGGGGGCCAGCAGCCGCAAGGACGCGTCCATGAAGTCACCGGCCAGGGAGTTGAGCACCACATCGACGGATCCGGCCGCGGCGCGGAACCGCTCCTCGAAGTCGAGGGTGCGCGAGGAGGCGATATGACGGTCGTCGAAGCCGCGCTCCCGCAGGGCGTGCCACTTCGTGGGTCCCGCCGTGGCGTACACCTCGGCCTTCCAGTGGCGCGCCAGTTGCACGGCCGCCAGACCCACCCCACCGGTGGCGGCGTGCAGCAGCAGCTTCTCCCCGGCCCGCAGCCCCGCGAGATCGGCGAGTCCGTAGTAGGCCGTGAGAAAGGCGGACGGCGTGGTGGCCGCCTGCGCGTAGGACCACCCCGTGGGGATCCTGGTGATCATCCGTACGTCGGTGACGACCAGCGGACCGGTGCCGTTGAACAGGCCCATGACCCGGTCGCCCACCGTGAACTCATCGGTCCCGGGCCCCACTTCGACGACCACGCCCGCACCGTCGCCGCCCAGTGGCCTCGGATCCTCCACCATGCCCAGCGCCACGACGACGTCATGGAAGTTCACCCCGCCGGCCCGAAGCGCCACCCGGACCTCGCCCCGGGCCAGCGGGCGGGTGTTGTCCGGGCAGTCGACCAGCGCCAGCTGGTCCAGGCTGCCGTGGCCGGTCAGCCCCAGACGCCATGTGGCCGACCCCTCCGGCGGGGTGAGCCGCTTGGCCGCGTCGTCGTGGACCAGCCGCGGTACGTACGCCACCCCGTCGCGCAGTGCCAACTGGGGCTCGCCCGAGGCGACGGCGTCGGCCAGGGCCCCTAGCGAGGCGTCCCGTGCGTCGAGGTCGAGCAGCAGGACCCGGCCGGGGTTCTCCGACTGGGCGCTGCGCACCAGACCCCATACGGCGGAGGCGGGCAGATCGTGGACATCGCCATGGCTCTGCGGGGCGACCGCCCCACGGGTGACCACCGCCAGCCGGGCGTCGGTGAATTCGGGCGCGGCGATGAACTCACGCAGCACCCCGAGGGCCTCCCTGCCCAGCTCATGGGTGCTTTCCACCGGATCGCCCCGGCCACCGGCGGGGGAGCCGAAGAAGGCGAACACCACATCGGGGGCCGGGACCCCATCCGCCACGGCAGCCCGCAAGGCGGCGAGATCCGGGAGGTGGGAGGCGCCGGACAGCGCATCGGCCAGGGGACCGCCATCCGGATGGCCGATCACGGCCGAACGGCACGCGGGGGCGCCCTCGGCCGGTGTCATCCGCGTCCAGGCCAGCCGGAACAGCGAGTTCCTGCCCGCCGCCCGCGCCCGCCCCAACTGCCCGTCCGGCACCGGGCGCAGGATCAGATCGTCCACGACGGCCACCGCCGCGCCGGTGGGATCGGCCGCCAGCAGGGTGAGCCGGTCCGGCGCCGTCGGGGTGATGCGGATCCGCAGGGTGTCCGAGCCGGTGGCGCGCAGCCGCAGACCACTCCAGGTGAACGGGAGCAGGATCCGGTGCGCGTCCTCGGAGTCGGGGGCGACACCGAGGGCACGGGCGTGCAGCGCGGCGTCGAACAGGGCGGGATGGATGCCGTACGCGGCCGCGCCCTCGCGCTCCCCTTCGGGCAGGGACACCTCGGCGTAGACATCGCGGTTCAGCCGCCACGCGGCGGTGAGGCCCTGGAAGGACGGTCCGTAGTGGTATCCATGGTCGGCGAGTTGCCGGTAGAAGTCCTCGACGGGCAGCGGTGTCGCCCCGGGAGGCGGCCAGGCGCCTTCCAGGGCAAGGGAGTTGGACGCGACGGAGGTGGCGAGTGCCCCGGTGGCATGCCGGGTCCAGGCCGTGTCGCCCGTGTCGGTCGCCGGCCGTGAATGCACTGTGATCGGACGCTCGCCGGTGTGATCGGGAGCGGCCACGGCGATCTGCATATCGACCGCCTCGCCCTGCGGAATCACCAGCGGCGCGTGCAGGGTCAGCTCCGCCACATGGTCACAGCCGGTCCGCGCGGCCGCGTGCAGGGCGAATTCGGCGAAGGCGGTGCCCGGCAGCAGGACGGTGTCCAGCACGCGGTGGTCGTTCAGCCACGGATGGGTCCGCGGCGACAGCCGGCCGGTCAGCAGATGGGTGCCGCCCTCCGCGAGTTCCACGACGGCGCCGAGCAGCGGATGCTCGGCGGACCCCAGCCCGAGGTCGCCCGGGTCGCCACTGTGGCCACCCCGCCCGTCCAGCCAGTACCGACGCCCCTGGAAGGCGTAGGTGGGCAGGTCGATGGCGCGGGGTGCGGGGTCGGCGGGGAACCAGCGGGTCCAGTCGACCTCGACCCCTGCGGTGAACGCCTGCGCCACCGAACGCATCAGCTGGGCGTGGTCACCGTGGTCCCGGCGCAGGGTCGGCACCGCGGCCGCGGGCACACCGGCTTCCTCGAAGGTCTCCTGCATGCCGATGGTGAGGACGGGGTGGGTGCTGGCTTCGATGAATACGCGGTGGCCGTCGTCGAGGAGTGCTCGTATGGCGTCGGCGAAGCGCACTCGTTCGCGGAGGTTGTTGACCCAGTAGGCGGTGTCGAGCTTGCTGGTGTCCATACGGGCGCCGGTGACGGTCGAGTAGAACGCCACCTCCGCCTGGACGGGCTCGATCCCCGACAGGAGCTCCCTCAACTCGTCTGCGATTTCGTCTACTTGGGTGCTGTGGGAGGCGTAGTCGACGTCGATGAGTCGGGCGCGGTGGCCTGTTTGTTCGCATGTGGTGATGGTGTGGGTGACTTGGTCGGGTGGTCCGGAGATGACGGTGGATCCGGGTCCGTTGACGGCGGCGATGCCCACCCCTTCGGCGGTTTCGCCGAGGTTGGTGAGGAGTTCTTGGGCTTGTTTTTGGCTGAGGGTGAGGGAGGCCATGGCGCCGTGTCCGGTGAGTTGGCGGAGGGCGTGGGCGCGGAGGGCGACGATGCGGGCGCCTTCGTCGAGGGAGAGGGCTCCGGCGACGCAGGCGGCGGCGATTTCGCCTTGGCTGTGGCCGACGACGGCGGTGGGGGTGACGCCGTGGTGGTCCCATACGGTGGCGAGGGAGATCATGACGGCCCATAGGACGGGTTGGACGACGTCGACGCGGGCGAGGTCGGTGGTGTTGACTCCGCCGCGGAGGACGTCGGTGAGGGACCAGTTGATGTGGGGGGTGAGGGCTTGTTCGCATTCGGTGATGCGGGTGGCGAAGGCGGGTGAGGTGTCCAGGAGTCCGGCGCCCATGCCGAGCCATTGGGAGCCCTGGCCGGGGAAGACCAGGACCGGGCCCATGCCGCTCGTTCCGGGGCGGCCGCTGGTGGTGGTGTTTGGTTCGATGATGGTGGGGTGGGTGTCGCCGGTGGCGAGGGCGTTGAGTCCGGTCAGGAGTTCGTCGCGGTGTTCGCCGACGATGACGGCGCGGTGGTCGAAGACGGATCGGGTGGCGATGAGTGACCAGCCGACGTCGGCCGGTGATGCCTCGGGGTCGGTGGCCACCCGCTCGGCCAGCGCCCGTGCCTGACCGCGCAGCGCCTCGGCGCCGCGTCCGGATACTACCCACGGCACTACACCACCCGCCGAGACACCATCCCCCGACGTGTCCGGCGCGGGGGCGGACTCGACCGGTTCGGGGGCCTGCTCAAGGATGAGATGCGCGTTTGTACCGGAGATCCCGAACGCGGACACACCGGCCCGGCGCGTCCGCTCGCCACGCGGCCACGCCACCGGCTCGGTCAGCAGCCGTACCGCACCCGACGCCCAGTCGGCGTGTGGCGTCGGCTCGTCGATGTGCAGCGAGGCCGGCAGCAACTCGTGCCGCATCGCCATCACCATCTTGATCACACTGGCCGCACCGGCGGCGGCCTGCGTATGCCCCAGGTTTGACTTGATGGAGCCCAGCCACAGCGGCCGGTCCTCCGGCCTGCCCTGACCGTACGTGGCCAGCAGCGCCTGCGCCTCGATCGGGTCGCCGAGCGTGGTCCCGGTGCCGTGTCCGTCGACCGCGTCCACCTCGGCGGTGGACAGCTGCGCGTTGGCCAGGGCCTGCCGGATCACCCGCTGCTGCGAGGGCCCGTTCGGCGCCGTCAGACCATTGCTGGCCCCGTCCTGGTTCACCGCGGAACCCCGGATCACCCCGAGGACACGGCGGTTGCGGCGCTGCGCCTCACACAGGCGCTCCAGGACGATCAAGCCGGCGCCCTCGCCCCACCCGGTACCATCGGCGGCCGCCGCGAACGGCTTGCAGCGGCCGTCCGGGGCCATGCCACGCTGGCGGGAGAACTCGATGAACGCGCCGGGCGTCGCCATCACGGCCACGCCACCGGCCAGGGCCAGATCGCATTCGCCGTTGCGCAGTGCCTGACACGCCAGGTGGATGGCGACCAGCGACGAGGAACACGCGGTGTCCACCGTGACCGCCGGACCCTCGAGACCGAGCGAGTACGCCACCCGCCCGGACACCACACTGCCGAGGTTCCCGGCGCCGACATAGCCCTCCACCTCGCTGGTGATGTCGCCGATGACCGACAGATAGTCGTGCGAACCCACCCCGGCGTACACCCCGGTGTTGCTGCCGCCCAGCGACGCCCGGTTGAGCCCGGCGCGTTCGAACGCCTCCCACGCGGTCTCCAGCAGCAGCCGCTGCTGGGGGTCCATGGCCTGGGCCTCGCGGGGGCTGATGTCGAAGAAGGCCGCGTCGAAGGCGGTCGCGTCGTAACAGAATCCGCCCTGGTCCACATAGGACTTCCCATAGCTTTCGGGATCCGGGTCGAACAGCTCCTCAACGCCCCAACCCCGGTCCGTGGGAAACCCGGAGACGGCGTCCTCGCCGTCCCGCACCAGCCGCCACAGCTCCTCCGGCGATCGCACCCCGCCCGGATAGCGGCAGGCCATGCCCACGATCGCGATGGGCTCCGGCTCGGCGGACTCGGCCTCCCGCAGCCGCTCACGGGTCTGGCGCAACTCGGCCGTAACCCACTTGAGGTGGTCGAGCAGCTTCTCTTCGTTCGACATCTAGCGGAGGCTCCTTGGCGCGTCGCGGAGGATGGGGGTCATCGGGCTCACGACTTTCCGAGCTCGTCGGACTTTCCGAACTCGTCGGAGATGAGGTCGAAAATGTCTTCTGCCGTCGCCGTCTCGAGCTCGCTGTGGGCCGCGGAACGCTCCGTTTCCCGTTCCGTGTCGCTCCACTTGGCCAGCAGCAGCCGCAGTCGCCCGGTGATCCGGCGACGGGCCGCCTCGTCCACCGTCGAGGGCTCCGATGCCGCGTCCCACCGGTCGAGCTCCGACAGCAGATGTCCCTCGGAGGTGAGCTGCCCCTCGACGAGCCGCTCGCGCAGATAGTCGGCCAGCTCCTTGGGGGTGGGGTGGTCGAAGACCAGGGTGGGCGGAAGGTCGAGACCGGTGGCGGCGGAGAGCCGATGCCCGAATTCGACGGCGGTGAGGGAGTCGAACCCCAGCTCCTGGAACGGCTGGGCGGGTGGGATCGCGTCGATGGTGGGATGGCCGAGGATCGCCGCCGCATGCGTCTGGAGGTGATGGAGCAGGAGCTGATGCTGCTGGGCGGGGGTGCCGGTGGCCAACTGCCGCTGAAGCGAGCCGCTCGACGCCGCGTCGGCGTCCGGGGCGGCATCGATGCCGGGCGACGCGTCCGTGGCGGCCAGGTCGGACAGCAGTGGGCTGGGCCGCTGCGCGGTGAAACCGGCCGGGAACCTCGCCCAGTCGATGTCCGCGATGGTGATCGTGGTGTCGCCGTGGTCCAGGGAGTGCTGGAGCGAGGCGATGGCGAGGTCGGTGTCCAGGGGGCGCATTCCGCGCCGGTGGTAGTAGTCGACGACGGCCTCGTCGGCGGCCATGCCCGCATCGCTCCACGGCGCCCACGCGAGGCTGGTGGCGGGGAGCCCACGGGCGCGGCGGTGCTCGGCGAGGGCGTCGAGATAGGCGTTGGCGGCGGCGTACGAGGGCTGTCGGCTACCGCCCCACGCGGCCGCGCCGGACGAGAAGAGCACAAAGGCGTCCAGGTCGAGATCCTCGGTGAGCTCATGGAGATGGGCGGCCGCGAGCGCCTTGGGCCGCAGCACCGCCTCGATCCCTGGAAGGTCCAGTTCGGCGAGCGGCGTGTTCTCCGGGAGCCCGGCGGCGTGGACGACGGCGGTGAGGGGGTGTTCGGCGGGAATGGTGCCGAGAAGCTGCTGGAGCGCGGCGCGGTCGGATACGTCGCAGGCGGTGACGGTGATGGTCGCGCCCAACGCGGTGAGTTCTTCGCTGAGTTGGGTGGCGCCGGGCGCGTCGGGTCCCGAGCGGCTGACGAGGTGGAGACGGGGCGCGCCCTGGCGCGCGAGCCAGCGGGCCACATGGGCGCCGAGCCCACCGGTGCCACCGGTGATCAGGGTCGTACCGGTGGGCCGCCACGCGGTGGGCGTGGTGTCCGGGGAGGCGGCGCGCTCCAGTCGGCGGGCCAGGGCGGTGGCGCGGATCGCCACCTGGTCCTCGGGCTGGCCGGGCGTCAGTACGGCGGCGATACGGGCGGGGGTACGGGCGTCCACGTCGGCCGGGAGGTCGATGAGACCGCCCCAGAGGTGGGGGTGTTCCAGCGCCGCGACTCGGCCCATACCCCAGAGCTGGGCCTGGTGCGGGTGGGGGAGTGGATCGGTGGCGGTGGCGGCCACCGCACCCTGGGTGACACACCACAGGGGCGCGATGAGCGGCGTCTGGCCGAGGGCCTGGACAACGGCGACCGTGGCGGCCAGCCCGGTGGGGACGGCCGGGTGGTCGGGGTGGGGCGTCTGGTCGAGCGCGAGCAAGCTCAGAATGCCCTCGGGTGTGCTGCCGTCGGGGAGGTGTGACAGCAGCGGGGCGAGGGCGTCGCGTCGGGCGTCCGCACCGTCGAGCGACAGGACTTCATGGGCGGCGCCATGGGTGTCCAGCGCCCGGACGGTGGCATCGACGGCCGGGTGCTCCTCCAGCCCGGCGGGCACGAGCAGCAGCCAGGTCCCGCTGAGCGTCGGCGCGGTGGCGGAGTCCGGAAGCTGTTTCCATGTGGCCCGATAGCGCCAGGAGTCGATGGTGGAGCGTTCACGGTGTTGCCGTCGCCAGGCGGACAGTACGGGGAGGGCGGGCAGCAGGGCATCGATGCCGGGGCTGTCCTTGTCCAGTTGGAGTGTGCTGGTGAGGGAGTCGACATCCAGCTCCTCGATGGCGTCCCAGAGCCTGGCCTCGGCCGGGTGGTGGCCGTTGAGACGACCGTCGGCGCGCGGAACGGGCGGGGCGAGCCAGTAGTGGTGGTGTTGGAAGGCGTAGGTGGGGAGGTCGATGGTGTGGGGGGTGGGGGTGGCGGGGTACCAGCTGGTCCAGTCGACGTCGATACCGGCGGTGTGCAGCCGGGCGAGGGTGTGGGTGAGGGCGTGGGTGTCGGGTTGTTTGTGGGTGAGGGTGGAGGTGATGAGGGGGGTTGGGTGGTTGGTGGGGTTTTTGGTGGTGTGGTGGTGGAGGGTGTGGTGTGTGGCGGTGGTGAGGATGGGGTCGGGGCTGAGTTCGAGGTAGGTGCT
>NZ_JANIAA010000066.1 GCF_024505145.1 Streptomyces rugosispiralis
GCGACCAGAGCAATGGCGGCGGCCACGGCCACGGCCACGGCCACGGCCATACCCACGGGGGCGGTGGCCCGAAGGTCGCCTGGCTGCTGTACGTACCGGCCCTGACCATCCTGTTCCTCGCGCCGCCCGCGCTCGGCTCGTACACCGCCTCCCGCGACGACGCCAAGACCCCGAGGGCCCCCGCCTCCGCCACCGGTGAGAGCCTCTTCCCGGCCCTCCCCGACAAAGGCGTTGTCGAGATGTCGCTGAACGACTTCAGCTCCCGGGCGGTCTGGGACACCGACCGCACTCTGAAGGGCCACACCGTGCGCCTCACCGGCTTCGTCACCCCGGGCCGCCACGGCGCCTGGTACGTCAGCCGCCTGGTCATCAGCTGCTGCGCCGCCGATGCGCAAGTGCGCAAGGTGCGGGTACACGGGCCCGCCGGTCCGCCCGCCGACACCTGGGTGACCGTCACCGGCGCCTGGCACCCCACCGGGAAGCTGGGCACCGACGACGCCAGTCCGGCCCTCGACGTCTCCACCGTCGAACGCGTTCCCGAGCCCAAGGACCCGTACCACGATGTGGTGGTCACCCCGGATGGTCGCTGAAGGGGCGGCAGCGCATCTGAGCCCCGGGCCGCCGGCCCGGGGCTCAGATGCGCTGGGAGGCTCAGCAGTCGCGGAACTCGGGTGACTGGTTGAGGATCTGGGAGCGCGTGGAGGTGAACTTCTCGTACGTGCTGCCGTTTTCGGTCCCGGGCCGGAACGCGGCCACCCGGTGGCAGTTCATGAAGGCCAGGGTGATGCCGAAGTGGCGTTCCAGGCTGCCGCGGATGGCGTTGCTGGCCAGGGCCCGCAGCAGCTGTCCGCGTTCGGCTTCCGACGGGGGCGGGGTCTGGTTGTCGGCGAACTCGGCGTCACCTTCGCGGAGCTTGTCCGCCAGGCCGGCGATGAGGTTGTAGGCGTACGGAAGCGACTCGCGGACGGTGGCGACGAAGTCCCGTTCCTGGATCTCGCCCTGTTCGGCCTGGGCGAGGAGCTCCGGTGCGACGTTCAGTGACATGGGATGCGGGTCCTATCGACTGGGTTGCGGATGTGGATGGGCGGGGGTGTTCAGCTCGATGCCGTGGAGGCGTCGATGAGTGCCTCGGACAGAGCTGCCGGCCCGTGCTGGAAGTCGGGGTCGACCTGGGTGCTCAGGTCCTGGCCGGTGGCGCGGTCGGCCCAGGCGCGGGCGTTGCGCAGGTGGAACTCGACCGCCTGCCTCTGGAAGGTCTCCCAGTCCTTGGCGCGGCTGTCCACCGCGATGCGCAGCTCCTCCAGCGCCAGGCGGTGCTCGGGTTCCAGCTCCCCGGTGTGGCGGCCCTGCTCGCGGGCGCGGACCCAGTCGGAGTGGCCGAAGCAGACCAGCAGGTCGTCGCCGACGTGCTCCTTGAGGAAGAGCCGGTCGTCCTCGCCGGTCACCTTGTTGCCGACCACGGCCAGTGGCACGCCGAACTCGGCGGCGTGGTCCTTGTACTGGCGGTAGACGGACACCCCCTTGCGCGTGGGCTCGGCCACCAGGAAGGTCATGTCGAACCGGGTGAACAGCCCGGAGGCGAAGGAGTCCGCACCGGCGGTCATGTCGACCACGACGTACTCGCCGGGTCCGTCCACGAGGTGGTTCAGATACAGCTCCACGGCGCCGAGCTTGGAGTGGTAGCACGCGACACCCAGGTCCTCCTCGGTGAACACGCCGGTGGTCATCAGCCGGACCCCCGCGATGTCCCGGACGTGGCGGGTGTGCACCGGGTCGGGTCCGAGCGGCCGCAGCAGGCGGGAGCCGCGTCCCGGGGGAGTGGTCTTGACCATGGCGTCGGCGGAGGCGATACGGGGGTTGTCGCCGCGCAGATACTCCTTGATCCCGCCGAGGCGAGTGCTGAGCGGGACGACCTCGCGCAGTGCGTCCTCCTCCAGCCCCAGCGCCACCCCCAGATGCTGGTTGATGTCGGCGTCGATGGCGACGACGGGAGCGTCTGAGCGAGCCAGGTGCCGGGCGAAGAGAGCGGACAGCGTGGTCTTGCCACTTCCGCCCTTGCCGACGAACGCGGTGCGCATGGCTGCGCATCACCTCCAGGTGAATATGAATGTCATGTGCGAGGTTTGAAGACTTCCCGGATCGCGGCTTCCCTGTCAAGTTGCCGTCGGCGAAGGGGGGATGAGGTGTGGAGCGTCGCCGTTTGCGCGGCGGGGCGGGGTCAAGTTCTGGCAATGATTTTCACCTCGGGCGGTGATGAGTGGTTCTGGAAATCATTTTCACCTAGCCTCATGGTGTTCGTTCCGCCCATGAGGAGTCCCCTGCCATGAGATCTGCCATAGCCCACCGCATACGTCCCCGCGCCCTCGCCGGATGTGCCGCCGTCATCGCTGTGCTCGCCGGCACCAGCGCCTGTTCCACCGCTTCCTCGGACGCGTCCGATGGCTCCGCATCAGGCAAGGGGGCGTCCGGCAAGGTGATCCAGATCGTGGCGGCGGAGAATTTCTGGGGCAGCATCGCGCAGCAGCTGGGCGGCAGCCACGTGCACGTCAAGAGCATCATCGACAACCCCGCCGCCGACCCCCACGACTACGAGCCGACCGCCGCCGACGGTCGCGCCGTCGCCACCGCCCGGTACACGATCGTCAACGGCATCGGCTACGACGCGTGGGCCGACAAGCTGCTCTCCGCCAATCCGGGCGGCGACCGCACCGAGCTGAAGATCGGTGACCTGGTCGGCGTCAGGCCGGGCGGAAACCCCCACCGCTGGTATGCCCCGGCCGACGTCCACAAGGTGATCGAGAAGATCACCGCCGACTACAAGAAGATCGACCCGGACCACGCCGCCTTCTATGACGCGCGGAAGAAGACCTATCTGGACACCACCCTGGCCCCCTACAGCCGGTTGGTGTCCGGCATCAAGTCCACTTACGCGGGTACGTCCGTCGGCGCTTCCGAGTCCATCGTCACGCCGCTCGCCCAGGGCCTCGGCCTGAAGATGGCCACCCCCGAGTCCTTCCTCGACGCCATCAGCGAGGGCACCGACCCCACGGCGAAGGACAAGACCACGATCGACCAGCAGATCAAGAACAAGAAGATCAAGATCTACGTCTACAACAGCCAGAACTCCACCCCGGATGTGCGGGCCCAGGTGAAGGAGGCCAAGGCGGCCGGTATCCCGGTGGCTACGGTCACCGAGACCCTCACCCCGGCGGGTGCCTCGTTCCAGGACTGGCAGGTCCGTCAGCTGAAGGGCATCCAGAAGGCCCTGGCCGAGGCGACGGGTAAGAAGTAAGGACGGTGGGGACAATGGCCCGGATACCGGAGGTGGCGCGGCACCGCGTACCACCGCAAGCCACCACCACCGGACACCGCGAAGGCGGTGAGGGCGTCGTGTCCCTGCGCCGCGCGGCAGTACGAGTCGGTGGACGTACCCTGTGGTCTGGGGTGGATCTGGAGGTTGGCGCCGGGGAGTTCACGGCCGTCCTCGGACCGAACGGTGTCGGCAAGTCCACCCTGATCAAGGTGGTTCTCGGGATCCTGCCGACCGCCGCGGGCGAGGTACGGGTCCTGGGCGAGGCTCCCGGCCGTGCCGGGCACCGGATCGGCTATCTGCCGCAGCGCCGCAACGTCGACCCGTCCTTGCGGATCCGCGGCATCGACGTCGTGCGCATGGGCCTGGACGGCGACCGCTGGGGTGTTCCGCTGCCGCTGCCGCTACGGTTCAGCGCGCGGCGCCGGGCGGCTCGGGACCGTATCGCCGAGGTCATCGAGCTCGTTGGGGCGAGTGCGTACGCCCGTCGGCCGCTCGGGGAGTGTTCCGGGGGGCAGCAGCAGCGGCTGCTGATCGCCCAGGCGCTCGTCCGCGGGCCCGAACTGCTGCTGCTGGACGAGCCGTTGGACAGCCTGGACCTGTCCCATCAGGGTGGGGTGGCGGCGCTCCTCGGGCGGATCTGCCGTGCGGAGGGGGTCAGCGTGGTGATGGTCGCGCACGACGTCAACCCGATCCTTCCCTGGCTGGACCGGGTGCTGTACCTCGCCGAGGGCGGCGCTGCCGCGGGCCCGCCACAGCAGGTCATCACCACGCGGACACTCTCGCGGCTCTACGGCGCGCCGGTGGAGGTGCTGCGCGCGGGTGACGGGCGGCTGGTGGTCGTCGGAGGCGGGCACGGCACAGAGGGAGGGGGAGGCCATGGTCACCACCATGAGCTTGACTGACACCTATCCGGTCTGGTCGTGGAATCCGGTGACCGATCTGCGGGCGATGTGGGCGTTTCCGTTCATGGTCAACGCCTTCCGGGCCGGTACTGTTGTCGCCGTCCTCGCGGGTGTCATCGGCTGGTACATGGTGCTGCGCCGGCAGAGCTTCGCCGGCCATACGCTCGCCCAGGTCAGCTTCCCGGGCGCGGCCTGTGCCACCCTGCTGGGCATCGCCCCGGTCGTCGGATACTTCGCCTTCTGCGTCGGCGCCGCCCTGGTCATCGCCGCCATCCCGCGCGCCGGGCAGAGCGGCAGCGGCCAGGAGGCGGCTCTGACCGGGACGGTCCAGGCGTTCGGGCTGGCCTGCGGGTTCCTCTTCGTCGCGCTCTACAAGGGCTTCCTCGGCGGGATCAACTCCCTGTTGTTCGGGAGCTTCCTCGGTATCACCGCCACGCAGGTGACCGTCCTGGCGGCTGTGGCGGCGGCGACGCTGGCCATGCTGGCGGTGATCGCGCGGCCGCTGCTGTTCGCCTCGGTCGATCCCGATGTCGCCGCCGTACGGGGGGTTCCGGTACGTGTCCTGTCCGTGGCGTTCCTCGTCCTGCTCGGTACGGCAACCGCGGCGACCAGCCAGATCACCGGCACTCTGCTGGTCTTCGCCCTGTTGGTGATGCCCGCCGCCACCGCCCAGCAGCTGACCGCCCGGCCCGCCGTGGGACTGGCCGTCTCGGTGCTGGTGGGGCTGGCCGTGACGTGGACCGGGCTGATCGCCGCGTATTACTCGCCGTACCCGATCGGGTTCTTCGTGACCACCTTCGCCTTGGGCGTCTACGTTTTCGCCCGGCTCGCACGCGTCCTCGCACAGGTCCTCGCCCGGCGTGCCCCCGCGTCCGCCCGCCTCTCCGGGAGTGCGGTGTGAGCGTGTTCACCGCCTTCGACCACCCGTACTTCACGCATGCGCTGCTGGCCGGGTCGGGGATCGCCGCGGCGGCGGGTCTGGTGGGGTACTTTCTGGTGCTCCGCGCTCAGGTGTTCACCGGCGACGCGCTGGGTCATGTGGCGTTCACCGGTGGGCTGGCGGCGCTCGCGTTCGGCTACGACCTGCGGCTGGGATTGTTCGCGGCGACCGTGGTGTTCGCCGTGCTGATCGGCGCGCTCGGGAGCCGGGGCCGCTCCGACGATGTGGCCATCGGCAGCGTCTTCGCCTGGATCCTGGGCCTGGGCGCCTTCTTCCTCACCCTTTACAGCACCCGCGGCGCCGCCCATGGCACCGCGGGGGTGAGCGTGTTGTTCGGCTCGATCTTCGGCTTGTCGGCGGGCCAGGCGAAAGTGGCGCTGCTGGCGGCCGCCGCGATCTGCGCGGCCGTGGCTCTGCTCGCACGGCCGTTGCTGTTCGCCTCGGTCGACGAGGCGGTGGCCACGGCGCGCGGTGTGCCCGTACGGGCGCTGGGCCTGGCGTTCCTGGTTCTGGTGGGGGCCTGCGCCGCCGAAGCCACCCAGGCGGTCGGCTCCCTGCTGTCGCTCGGCCTGCTCGCCGCCCCCGCCGGAGCCGCCCACCTGCTGACCGCCCGCCCGTACCACGCCCTGGCCTTGTCGGCCGGACTGGCGGTGGCCGAGATGTGGGCCGGGCTGGGGCTGAGCTATGCCGCGCCGCGGCTGCCGCCCAGTTTCACCATCCTGGCCGTCGCCACTGCCGTCTACCTCGCGACGCTCGTCACCGTGCGGCCCCGGCGGGGTCGCACAGTGACATCGCGGGCGGTACGGGGCAACGTACCGGGGTGGCCACGGCTCTGACCGGCACGGGGCGGAAGTGGTCAGTGGTCGTCCCAGTGGTCCTGGTGCTGGGCGTGCCGGTGTCCGTCGTGGACGTAGTCCACGTGGTCGCCATGCGGGACGGCGACATGGCCGCAGCCGTCCCGGTGCTGGTGGTCGTGGCCCTCGTGGACGCTGTGACCAGCGGTTTCGCACTCGTCGACGTGGTCGTCGTGCGTGCGGTGCAGGTGGCCGTCGTGGACGTAGTCGGTGTGGTCCTGATGCGGTACCGCGACGTGGCCGCACTTGCTGCCGTGCTCGTGGGCGTGGTCGGTGTGGGGTGTGTGCGTGGAGGCGGTCATGAGGGCCCTTCCTTCTCCCCCCTTCCTCGTCTTCCTCTGGCATTCTGCATCCGGACCACTGCCGATGCCATTTTCCGATCACCGAGACCTGGTCGGCCCATCGCGCCGCGCTACCGGACGGCGACGAGAACGTGGCTGCTCCCGAACTGCCAGACCGGGCCGACTTGGGCGCAGCCCGCCTGATGCAGCAGCTTTACGTGCCGGGACAGGGACAGACCGTTGTGGCCGCCGCCTCCGTGAGGTGCGGACGGTTGCTTTCCGCGACGCTCGGTGAGCAGCCCGGCCAGCTCCGGATCCCTCGCGGTGGCCGCCCACCAGGACTCCCAGTCCTCGTGGGCGAAGGCGCGCAGCCGCTCGGCCCGCCGGTTTCCCACATGGGCGGCGATCTGCGTCGGCTGCGTGTCGTCGGAGGGAAAGTGGTCGGCGTTGACGAGGACACCGCCGGGGCGCAGCAAGTCCGCGAGCTGGAGGTACGTACGCCGCAAGGAGTCCTCGGCGAGGTAGCGCAGCGCCGTCGTGGAGACGGCGGTGTGCGGCGGCCCGTCCAGGCCCAGTGCGTCGATCCATCCGGCCTCGCCGATGACCGTCTCGACGTAGCGGGCCGCGTCGGCGTGGCGGGTGCGGGCGAGCTCCAGCAGCAGCGGGTCCATGTCCACCGCGATGACCTCCGCCTCGGGCAGCCGTCCGGCCAGCCGCGCGGTGAGCGAGCCGGGGCCGCAGCCGAACTCGATGACCAGGGGCCGCCGCCGGCCGTTCGTGGCCTGCTGCACGACGTCGGCGATGACGGTGAACCGCTCCTCGCGGTCGATGGCATAGCGCTGTTGCTGGCGGTCCCAGCGTTGTACCCATCGCTCCGCCGCGGCCATGCTCAGCCCCATCGGGTCGTACCACCTCTGCCGTTTCCGCATCGTCTGCCAGGGATACGCCCGAACCTATATCTGGAAACGGTTTCCATTCACATCTGGCTGAAGATTTCACCCTTTTCACTGCAGGGTGCGCAGCACGGCGAGCAACCGATGGATCTCCTCGGGAGTGTTGTGGAGGTGCGAGCTCGCCCGCACGGAGCCGGTCTTCTCTCCCGCGCTGCCCTGGCAGTGGCTGTCGGAGCGGACCATGAAACCATGGCTGAACAGGATGAACCCCAGGTCGCCGGAGGCGATCTCGCGGTGCCGGAAGGCGACGATGCCCCGGCGCCGCTGCACGGCCGAATCCGCGGCGAGGCTGGTCTGGCAGCCCAGCACCTCATAGGCGTCCAGATGCCGCAGCCCATCGGTGAGCCGGGCAGCAAGTGCGACCGTCCAACCCTCGATCCGGCCGAGGCCCGCCGCGTCCAGCCAGTCGAGCGCGGCCGTCAGCGAGGCGATGCCGACGGTGTTCGGAGTGCCGTTCCATCCCCCGGGCCGGAACGCCGGACCGCGCGCGTGACGTGCCCATACCGCACCCGTGCTCGGCAGCGCCAGCGCCTTGTGCCCGGAGAAGACGACGAAGTCCACGTCCAGGTCGGCGACGGACACCGGCATGTGGCCGACGCTCTGGGCGGCGTCCAGACAGATCACCGCCTCCGGGCCCACCGCCTGGCGGACGCGGTGGACGTTCATGTCCCCGCCATAGACATGGTGGACGTGGGTGACGGCGACGAACCGGGTCCGGGCCCCGGCCAGTTCGGCCAAGGCGCGGTGGTCGTAGTCGCCGGAACCCGCCTGGTACGGCATCGGGACGACGCGCACGTCCACGCCCCGGCGGGCCAGCAGCCGTTGTGCCTCGAGCCAGGGGACGATGTTCGCCTGGTGGTCCGCTTCGGGTACGACGATCTCGTCCCCGTCGGCGAGGTACGCGGGGATCCAGTCGTGGGCGATGGTGCTCAGGCCGTCGGTGGTTCCGCTGGTGAAGTGTGTCGACGACAGCCCGGGGGCCGGGTCGTACAGGAATTCCTTGATCCGGCCCCGGGTGTGCTCGACCAGCGCCGTGGTCCGATTGGCCCAGGGGTAGGTGCCGCGCCCGGCGTTGGCATTGGTGGTGGTGAGGTAGGTCCAGGCGGCGTCGAGTACGGGCTGCGGCTTCTGCGTGGTGGCCGCGCTGTCCAGGTAGACCGGCTCGGGGTGGCCGGTGGTGATCGGGAACTGGGCTCGTAGCCGGCTCTGCCACTCCCGCAGCTCTTCCAGCTCCTCCGGCACGGCAGTCACGTCATTCCCGTACCAGCGGTGTGCCGGCGTCGCGCCAGGCGATGATACCGCCGGCGAGGCTGCGGACGTCGGGATGGCCCATCCGGGTCAGCAGCGCCGCGTACCGCGCGGACTGCTCGCCCACCGGACACGCCAGCAGCACCGGCCGGCTGCGGCTGAAGGGCAGCCCACCGTGCACCAGCTCCTCGAACAGTTCGTCCACGATGTTCACCGAGCCGTCGATGTGCAGCGCGGCGTACGCGTACGGGCTGCGCAGGTCGACCACGAGCGGCTGCTCCCGTTCGATCCAGGCGCGGGCGTCGGGGACCGCGACGGCCGGGGCGGCGCGCACCTCGGTGTCGGACAGCTCGGCGAGGGAGTGCGCTCGGCGCGGCCGGCCCAGCAGCTCGGGACGCCGCTGCCGGACGTAGCTCAGATAGCTCTCCACCCGGTCACAGACGATGAACACGGCGGTCCTGCGACCGTTTTCTCCGGTCGGCTCGTCGTCGTACGCGCGCAAGTGGCGCACGGCACCCGTGTACGCCGCGCCGCCGGTGGGCCCCGCCATGATGCCGCAACGGCGGTTGAGGACGAGCATTCCGTCGATGGCCTCATCCGCGCGGACGGACGCGATGGTGTCGTAGGTACCGGGGTCGAACAGGCCGACCTCATGCACTTCGTCCAGGGTGCGGATGCCGGGAATGAAGTCGGATTTGGCCGCGACGAGTCCGACGACCCTCACTCGTGGGTCATGCTCGCGCAGCACCCGGGCGACGCCGGTGGAGGACCCCGCGGTGCCCACGCAGGCGATGAACCAGTCCGGGGCGTTGCCGTCCAGATCCTTCACGATCTCGGGGCCGGTGCCGGTTGCGTGTGCCTCGGTGTTGCGGACGTTGAAGTACTGGTCGGTGTGCAGATAGGCGTCGCCGGATTCGGCGAGCGTGCGGTGGAAGAGGGTGAGCGGGTCGTCGGTCGCGGTCGGGTCCAGGCATTCGCTCTGCCCCGGCAGCTCCTCGACGCGCCCAGCAGGAGGAGCAGATCTTTGATCTCCGGGATCCGCATCCGGTTTCGCCGCCCGTGAGCTGGCCTGGCACGGCCCCGACCGGCCGGGCGACTGGACGGCGGTGACCCGCACCTTCCGCGACGGGCACACCACCACCTGGTGTGCCGCCGACGCGTCCCTGGGCTGGTGGGGCCCGGACGCCACCACCCGACTGGTGGTGGCCACCACCGACCCGGACACCCTGCCGGAGAAATCCACCTGGTACCTGGCCACCAACCTGCCCCGCCCCAACTCGACACGCCAGGCCGACAGCCACCACCCGGCCGCCGCCCTCGCCGAGATCGTGCGGATCTACGGCATCCGCAACTGGATCGAGCAGAGCTACAAGCAAGTCAAGGACGAACTGGGCTGGGCCGACTTCCAAGTCCGCACCGACCGCGCCATCCGCCGCAGCTGGGCGCTCAGGAAGGACTTCCCTTCCCTTTTTGGGACATGGGAGGTCCTGTTAGCGTGGCATGCCGCCAGCAGGGAGTGTGGAGTCCGCCTATGTCCTTGACCGACAAGGCAATCGCCCGCATCAGGGAGCTGATCCAGTCCGGCGAACTGCCGCCGGGCGCCAAGCTGCCGCCCGAGCAGCAGCTGGCCACGGAGCTCGGTCTGTCCAGGAACCTGATGCGTGAGGCGGTCAAGGCGCTCGTGGTCGCGCGGGTCCTGGATGTCAGGCGGGGCGACGGGACCTATGTGACGAGTCTGGAGCCCGCGCTGCTGCTGGAGGGGCTGGGCTCGGCGGTGGAACTGCTCCACGGTGACACCCTGCTGGAACTGACCGAAGTCCGCAGGCTCTTCGAGCCCATTGCTACGAGCCTGGCCGCCACCCGGATCTCCGACGACGACCTCGTCGAGGTCAGGCACCACCTTGACGCGATGAGGGCCGCCCGCGACGATGTCGAGCTGCTCAACGAGCACGATGCCGCCTTCCACAGGGCGGTGATCGCAGCCGCCGGGAACAGCACCCTCGCCACGCTGCTGGAGGGCATCTCCAGCCGCACCGTGCGCGGCCGGGTCTGGCGCGGCATGGTCGACAACCACGCCGGTGACCGGACCATCGCCGAGCACGAGGCGATCTACGCCGCCCTGCAGCGCAGGGACGCCCCACTGGCCGAGGCCGCGGCGCTGATGCATGTGAGCACGACGGAGCAGTGGCTGCGTCAGCACCTCGGTCACGACGCGACCGCAGGCCGGCCGGGTCAGGCCGGCGACGGGAGGTAGTGGCGGACTGAGCACCTGGCTCGTCCATGGTGCCGCGCATCCAGCCGAGCGGGATTCAGGAGGTCCGGTGCTTCGGGGCGGCGCCGTTCGGCGCCAACGCGGAGTGCCCGGCGTCGGCGCGCAGCCCGGGTTCGATGCCAGCCTGTTCCATGACCTGGCGTGCCGCCGACGGCCAGTTCCCGCCGCTCACCTTGACGTTTGCCGCTCAGGACATTGTTGTGCGGGGCACCGGTCGCCACCTGGGTCGCACCGGTGTTGTACCAGTTTTCCGAGAACGTGCTGTCGTTGGTTCCGCTGGCGTTGGTGAAGGCCCACACGCCGGCGTCCTGGATCACGTTGTGCCGCAGTGTGACGTGGCGGGGGAACCAGCCACCGACGGAGTGATGTGCCCCCGCGTCGAAGGAGGCAAGCCGTTGGACGAGAAGTCTGGAGCGGCGGCAGACGGCAAGCCGCCCCAGGAGCCACGCGACGCTGGGCCGACGGGCCCCTACCGTCCCGGATACGAGCTGGTCGCCGAGCAGATCCTTGAGCTCATCGCCGAGTTGCGACTGGAGCCGGGCGAGCGGATACCCACGGAGAAGGGCTTGGCGTCCAGGGCCACTCCGGCCGAGCCGCGCGCCCTCGAGACCGCCACCGAGATGTGCCGCGAGGGACACCTGACGGGCTGGCGTGCGCTGTTCGACCGCGCGACGACGATTTCCACATCGGCATCGCCACCGCCGCGCACAACCCGTTCCTCGTCGCGGCGGTGCGTGAGGCACGCCGACTGCAGCGTCAGTCCAGCACGATCGGACTGCACGG
Organism: Streptomyces rugosispiralis; assembly: GCF_024505145.1. GTDB lineage: Bacteria > Actinomycetota > Actinomycetes > Streptomycetales > Streptomycetaceae > Streptomyces > Streptomyces rugosispiralis. Next base: position 11,547 of record NZ_JANIAA010000066.1, read on the forward strand.
CACGCTCGGCGGTCATGCCGCGGAAGCGGTGGAGGAGCACGCCGCCATGTACCGGGCCATCCGGGAGGGCGGCCCGGAGGTGGCGGCCGAGGCCGCCACGGTCCACCTGGACAACACGCTCGATGACTACCGCCGCGAGGTCCAGCGCGGAGTCTTCGGCTGATCCGCGGAACCGGTGCCGGCCCCGCGGCACGCGGTCAGGCGGGCCCGGCGCGCTCACCGCCACCACGACGGGGCGGTCGCGCGGCCCGCGCCGGCCCGTCGGCCATCACCCGCCTGGCCGCCCCGGCAGGGCAGTGGCGGCGCCGGTAGTGAACCGCCACCAGTCCGCGTTGACCAGGTAGCCGCTGCCGCCCGCAAACCGCAGATACAGGTCCTGCGTGCCGGTGAGGCCGCTGACCGGGCAGGACACCGTCGTCCAGGTCTGCCAGCCGCCGGTGTTCGGCACACCGCACCGGCCCACGACCGTTCCGTTGGGGCCGCCCAGACGCAGTTCGATGGCGCCGCCGCCGGTCGCCGAGGCCACGCGGGCGGTGAAGGAAGACGGGCCCGCGCCGAACGCAACACCCTTGACCTTGATGTAGTCGCCGTTCTCGGTGTACCCCACGTTCATGCCTCCCTCACTGGACGGCTCGGTCTCGATCCCGGATTCCCAGGCGATCGTTTCGGCCTCCTGACGGATGTAGGGGTCGAGTGTGCCGACCTGGGGCGCCCCGGTACTGGTCATGTTGATCGTCGGGATGGTGCCGTCCGGCTCGTAGGAGAACTTCTCCACAGCGACCGAGCGGGTGTAGCCGCTCCCGCCCGGAAGCGCGCCGTTGTGGTAGAAGAAATAGGAAGTGCCTTTGAAGTCGACGATGCCCGGGTGGTTGGTGAAGCTGGCGCCCTGCGTGGGCATGATCGTTCCGCGGTAGGTCCACGGTCCGGTCGGACCGGGGGCGGTGGAGTAGGCGATGAACTCCGAGCAGCACTTGGCGGCGTACACGATGTAGTACAGGCCGCCTCGCTTGTAGACCCAGGGTCCTTCCTCGAACAGCGTGGGCCGGTTGGGATCACCGGTGCGTGTGCCGAAGCCCGCCGTGGTGAGCGGGATCTTGGCCGGGCTGCCGGAGTGGGAAATCATGTCGGGGTTCAGCCTGACGTACCACAGGTTCGGGTTTCCCCAGTACAGATACGCCTGGCCGTCGTCGTCGATGAAGACGGTCGGGTCGATCTCGCCGTTCGCCACCAGCGGGTGGCCGAGGGCGTCGCGGAACGGTCCGGTCGGGCTGTCCGACACCGCCACGCCGATGGCCATGCGGCCGGTCGCGCGCTCCGTCGTCGGCACGTACCAGTAGAACTTTCCGTTGCGGCTGACGACTTGGCCCGCCCAGGCGTTGGCGGACGCCCAGCTGAAGGAGGCCACACTGAGGGGAGAGCCGTGGTCGGTCCAGTTGACCATGTCGGCGGTGGACCACACCCGCCACTCTTTCATGGTGTAGTTGGTCGAGTTGTCCTCGTCGTGCCCGGTGTAGAGGTAGATGCGGCCGTCATGAACCAAAGGTGCGGGGTCGGCGGTGTAGATGTGCTGCACGATCGGGTTGTCCGCCTTGGCCTGCGTGGGAAACACCGCGGCGGGCGCGAGGGCGAAGGCCAGCAGGAGACTCGCCGCCCAGGCGACCGCTCGGGCAAGTCTCGTACGGGTGGGTCGAGGTCGTGCCGGGGTCATGAGCGCCTCCTGGAGGAGCCGGGTGGACTACAAGCCGATGGCACGGCGGCGGGCATCATCACGGCCCGGAAGGGGGTGGGCCGGTGGCCGGGTGGTGGACGGCCCGGGGCCGGCCGACCGGTGTGCGGCGCCGCTCACCCGCGGGTCCACCGCTGGTTGCCCTGACCGTTGCAGGTCCACAGGATCAGTGGGGTTCCGCCGGCCGTGCCGGCTTGGTCGACGTCCAGGCACAGACCGGCGTGGACGTTGCGGATCGAACCGTTCGCCTCGAGTGTCCACTTCTGGTTGTCCTGTCCGTTGCAGGGCCAGGTGATGACGCGTGTGCCGTTGGTGGTGCCCTGGTCGTAGGCGTCCAGGCACTTGTCGCCGAAGACGCGTATCTCCCCGCCGGCCCAGGTGGTCCACAGCTGGCCGGCGGCCGTGTGGCAGTCCCGGATCACTACCCTCGCCCCGGCCGCGGTCGAGGCGTTCTCCACGTCCAGGCAACGGCCGGACGCGTCACCGCGCAGCCGGGAGGTGGCGGCGGCCAGCGGAGTGCCGCCGGTCACCCGGAACGCGGCGACACCGTGTGCGGGCACACTCGCCGAGACCTGTCCGGATGTGCTCGATGTGCCGCCGGTCCACAGGTCGGTGAGGGTGAACGACCCGCCGGACAGTCCGATCTGGGCCGCCGTGGCGCTGACCGTCGCCGTGCCGTTCCCCCGGTTGAACAGGCCCACGGCAACCGAGCCGTCGGACAGGGGCTTGGCGAACACCTCGGTGTCCCCGTCGTCGCGCACCCTGCGCCCGCCCGCGCCCAGCGGGTCCTGGTTCACCGCCAGCAGGCGCGGGTTGCGCAGGACCGCGCTCACATCGGCTGACATGGTGCGGATGTCGTTGCCCGCCATGAGTGGCGCGGCCATCAGCGCCCACAGGGCGAAGTGGGAGCGGGACTCGGTCAGCGACAGCCCGGGGCGGCCGACGACGAGCATGTCGGGGTCGTTCCAGTGGCCCGGACCCGACTGCGCGGCCAGAGGCGCGGTGACGTCCACGACGTTGCCCACGCCCATCGGGTAGCTGTTGGTGTTGCCGTTCTGCCAGATGTCGAGCAGGTCCTCGGTGGTCCGCCACAGGTCGGCGACCTCGCCCCAGTTGTATGTGTCGCCGGTGATGGCGTGGAAGCTGTTGGGGTTGATGCTGTAGACGATCGGGCGCCCTGTGGCGCGCAGCGCGTCGCGCATGAGCGTGAACCGCGCGACCTGCTCGTCCCGGGTGCCGGCGGAGGAGCACCAGTCGTACTTGAGGTAGTCCACACCCCACGAGGCGAACGTGCGGGCGTCCTGGACCTCATGCCCCTTGCTGCCGGTGGACCCCGGGTAACTGCCCACGCCCTGCGCGCACGTGCGCTCGTTGGGCACCTGGTAGATGCCGAACTTCAGGCCCTTCCCGTGGATGTAGTCCCCGAGCGCCTTCATCCCGCTGGGGAATTTGGTCGGGTTGGCCCGCAAGTTGCCCGCGGTGTCGCGCTGCGGGTCGAACCAGCAGTCGTCGACCACCACGTACCGGTAACCGGCGTCCCGCATGCCCGAGGAGACCATGGCGTCGGCGGCCTGGCGGACCTGTGCCTCGGTGATCCCGCACCCGAAGCTGTTCCAGCTGTTCCAGCCCAGCGGTGGGGTGAGCGCCGGACTGCCCGGGGCGGCCTGGGCGGTCGAGTGGGCTGAGGCCGTGGTGAAGACGGTGCCGATCAGCGCGGCAGCCGTGAGGAAGCGGAGTAGTCGTCCGCGTGGTTTCGACACGAGATGGTTCCTTCCAGGAAGGGTGCGGAGAGGCGATCGCCTGCGGTCCGCGCGATGCGGCGGCCGACGGATGCCCGGGGAGGCGGCCGGCCCGGCATGACGGCCGCCGCACCCGGTGGTGCTCGGTGACCTCCGACGCGGATGGCCACGGAGGAGGGCAGCGGTCATCGGGGCCGGGGAAGCGCCCCGGTTCAGCGGTAGCCGGCCGCGGTGATGTTGGCCTGCACGGCGTTCTCCGTCTGGTCGGAGGGGTAGCCGGAGACGATGGCTCCTTCGTAGAACGTGCCGGCGCTGAGGTTGGTGTTGCCGTTGCAGCAGTCACCGCCGCTGCCCAGGATGATGGCCCCCTGCTTCTTCATGGGGTTGTAGCCACCGGGGAGGGAGCCGGCGTACAGCGTGGTCAGGCTCCCGGACTGCGCGTTGCTGCCCTTGATCGCGAACCGACTGGTCCCGTTGTTCTTCAGTGTCGCGGTGACGAACTTGCTGGTGAAGGCCCTCTGGTTCGGGTTCCAGGACTGGCTGCCCCCGGAGTACAGGCCCCATTCGAGGTCTGCCTGGACCCATGGGCCGCTCCCGGAACATCCGCCGAACCAGCACTGCGTGCTGAAGTTGATCGCGTCCATGGCCCCGGGGCCGTCGGCCTTACGGGTGATCTCGCTGTTGCCGTAGTCGAAGCAGCAGCCGCCGTTGACGTGCGTGCCGCTGGTCACCATGTACATCCCCTCGGGTGCGCTGCCGGTGGGGACGCCCGTCGTGTGGCCGTCCCGCCAGTAGCTGTTCTTGGGGTTGATGTACAGCGAGTAGGCCCTGCTGCCCCCGACCGTCAGCGATTCGCCGGTCGCGTTCGCGGCGGTGTCGGAGCCGCCGACTCCGCCCGGCCCCTGGTAGCCCAGGTTGTTGCCATGCCCGGACTGGTCGTAGACCCAGGTGATGACGCATGAGGTACCCGCACAGAACGAGTCCTGGGCGGCGGCGTTGGCGACGCCGCCTGCCGTCAGGGCGCCGATGTCCCGGGTCGCGTTGTCGGACGAGCGCCTGACTTGGTACAACTTGCCGGCGTACGAGCCATAGAGCGCCCGCACCGTACTGTGCGCGGCCACGCAAGGCGTGCCGCCCGAGGCGTAGATGTCACAGGGGCCGGTGCCGACGGCGGACGCCGGCCCTGGTCGGCCGAACACCGCCACCAGTACCGCGATCAACATCAGCGCCGAGCCCGTGGCCAAGGCGGTGTGCGAACGCCGTCCCGGGGACACCCCGCCCGGCACGGAAACCAACGAAGACTGCACCGTCTCCTCCTGGGCATCTGATCAGGGACATGACATTTCTCGCAAGCCGCGGGTCAGCCGGATGGTGTGGGGCGCGAGAAGTGGTGGTTCGATATCTCGAACTACTTTCGAAACATCGGACAGAGATGGATGATAGGGGAGCTCTGAGGGCTGTCAATACCGCACACCGGACCGGTGTGGAGATCGCGAGGGAAACCGCAGTCCGGTGGTGGTCCCGCGGGGCGCAGTCGTCGGCGACATGTGATGTTTGACCTCTCCCGCCGCCCATGCCGCAGGGCTGTCGTCCCGAGTTCCGCGGCAGGGCACCGTATCGTTCGACGTCAAGTCTCTTGACAGCCCCAAAGATCCCATGGGACCCCTAGAGGGACATGGGATGTATCGGTGCGCCCCCGCTGCCCATCCCGTGCCCGCGCTCCCGCCTCCGCACTTGCCGCCGGAAGGTCATGTCATGACGATCAACAGGCGCGTCTTCCCCACCGTCTCGGGCGCGACAATGCCGGGCCGGCCACCACGCGACGACCATCACCACCGTGCACGGCGACCCCTTCGGCCTGCCGCTGGGGTCGCGCCTCCGGCGATGGTGGTCGCGTCACCGCCGGACTGACGCTCCTTGGGGGTATCTGCCACGCATAGTTCCTGTACCAGGGAACGGACCCCGACTCCGGCGGCGACTACTCCCAGCTCCCCTATCGCCTGGGCCTCCTCACCCAGACCAACAACACCTGCTGAGCGCCCCGGCGCTTGTCTCGTGGGCCAGGGGCCGAACAGACGGCCCAACCTCTGAGCACCCCCCTGCGGGGCTCCCCTCACGCCGGTGCACCGCCGCGCCTGCGTGGCCCGCTCATCCCGACAACAACAAGGAGTCACCAATGTCGATGCGACGGCGTACCTTACTGGGTCTCGGCGCGGCCGCGGCCGCCGGCGTGGGCACGTCCCTGCTCGGCGGCAGCGCGGCCGCAGGCACCCTGACACCACGGGTGGCCTCACCGCGGCAGGCCCCGACCGCGCAGTTCGCCATCGGCGTGCGCCAGTTCAACTGGTCACGCGGCAACCGCCAACTGACCACGAAGATCTTCTATCCGGCCTCCGGCAATCCGGGCGGCAACCCCATCCCGAACGCGCCCATCGCCAACGGCGTCTTTCCCATCGCCGAATGGAGCCATGGCATGGGGTGCAACTTCGACTGCTACTCCTCGCAGACCCACGATCTGGCCGCCGCGGGCTTCATCTGCCCCGCCCCCTCGTTCTCCGACAACACCAACATCGGCAGCGTCTACAACGGCAACTGGTCGAAGGACGTCTCCGAGGTCCTCACCCGGACACTGGCGCTCAACACCACCGGGGGCGACCCGTTCGCCGGACACATCGACACCCGTGCCGGTGTCGGTGTGTCCGGCCACTCGATGGGCGGGATGACCACCCACGGCCTGCTCACCGCCTGGCCGGACAACCGCATCGTCGCCGCCGTCCCGGTCGCCTGCGTGGACATGGGCAACCCCGCCGGCCTCCACGCCAAGGTGCTGTTCATCCACGGTGACCACGACCCGACCTGCGACTACAACTCGGCGCACGCCGCATACGCGGAGCTCCCGTCGCCCAAGGCGTTCCTCACTCACGTCGGGGCGGACCACGGCCAGTACCTGACACCGGACTACCGGTACTACGCCCAGACCAAGAACACCTTCCTGGACTGGTTCCGCTGGGGTCTGTACGGCGACACCGCCGCCCGCGACCGCCTGCGAGGCGATGCCACCAGCAACGGCACCTCCTGGCAAGCGGCCCTCACCTAGTCCCAATGCCGTTGTTTTAGGCCTTGGGCGTGGGTTCCTGGGGTGGTCCCAGGGGGTGGTTCGGGTGTCTGCGCGTGTGTCTGAGTTATCGGGTCTGGGGCTGTTGACCTGGGTGTATCCGCCGGGTTGGTGGATCGCGTGGTCACGGCTTGCGGGTGCGCTGAGCAACGCAGACGGCTGCTTCCCGCGCGACTGGTGGTGTACTTCGTGCTGGGGCTGGCGCTCTTCTCTCCGGCTCCGTATCTGGAAGCGATGCGGCACTTGGTGGAGGGGCTGCGGGGCCAAGGGCTGCTGGGCGGCTGGCACGTGCCGGCGAAGTCCTCGCTGTTCCGCGCCCGGCAGCGGCTGGGCTGTGAGCCGTTGCGAGTGCTGTTCGCCACGACCGCCAAGCCGATGGCCACCGAGGCGACACCCGGTGCGTTCCGGCGGGGCTTGCGGCTGCTGGCGGTGGACGCAACCTGCTGGGACGTCGCGGACAGCGAAGCCAACGAGGCCGCGTTCGGACGTCCGGGCAACGGCCGCGGGTCCGGCAGGAGCGCGTTCCCGCAGGTGCGGATGGCTGCTTTGGTGGAGGTGGGCAGCCACGCGGTGCTGGACGCGGAACTCGCCGGCTGCCGCACCGGGGAAGTCACCCTGGTCAGCCGCCTGCCACGGTCACTCGGCCCGGGCCGGCTCGTCCTGGCCGACCGTGAGTTCCTCGGTGTCCCTCTGTGGCAGGCCTTCACCGCCACCGGCGCCGACCTGCTGTGGCGAGTGCCCGCCAACCGCGTCCTGCCGGTCCTCAAACAGTTCCGGGACGGGTCATGGCTGTCACAGATCCGGGCGAGCAGCGGCCCTGCCCGGCATGAGCCGGTCACCGTCCGGGTTCTGGCTTACCAGCTCAAGGGCCAGGTCAGTAAAGACACATCTGACGGCTACCGGCTGGTCACTACCCTGCTGGATACCCGACGCCATCCGGCCCGGCAGCTGGCCGCGCTCTACTGCGAACGCTGGGAGGTCGAATCCGTCTTCGCCGAGATCAAAACCCATCAGCGCGGCACCCGCGTCGTACTGAGCAGCAAAACCCCCGATGAGCAGTCGATCGTGCCCTGGCGTCCAGTCCAGCGGAGCAGGCCGGGCCTCGTCTCGATACGAGTGACGGCCCGGTTGCCCGTTGCCCGGGACGAAGGGGGGAGCCGCAGGACGGCCTGCATGCCGTTCTGGTGCGACACGAGGTGGAGGTCTTCGGCACGCTCGTTGTCCGCGAGTACGCAAGAGATGCCGAACCAGGAGCCGCGGGTGCTGAACGGAATGTCGTGGAGGGAGAAGGCCGGGCCGGATCGGGCGGCGGTCATGAGGGGGTTACTCGTTTCTTCAGCAGGGGGCGCCGGCGATCGGCGCGGGTCAGTCCTTTATCGCGCCGGCGGTCACGCCGGCGGCGACGTCACGCTGGGCGAGGACGAGGATGGCCGTCGTCGGCAGCGAAGCCACCACGGCGGTGGCCATGATGGCGTTCCACTCCTGGTTGTTGTTCCCGATGTAGTGGTAGATGCCGAGGGCGATCGGCACAACCCGGACCCGCTCGCACGCCACCCCGACATCACCGTGGGTGGCGTCGAGACGCGACGCGTCAGCCTCCCCGACACCATCCACCAGGACGACTTCTGCGAGCTGACCGTCCCGGTCCACCTCGGGAAGGGGCAGAACCCGATCACCTTCCGCTCCGGGGAACTGCCGAACTTCGGCGGCACCACCTACGCCTCGGACACCTTCCCCGGGGTGCTGCTCCGCTCCCGCTGCGCCCCGCTGATCGACCGGATCACCGTCGCGCCGTACGCGCGGGAGGTGCGGTGAAGTGATCAGCGCAGGTGAGGCAGCGCGGAGGCGTGCGGGCCTGGCGAGGCGGAACTGCCGCCCGGTTGTGCGAGGTGCCCGCCTCGATGGCGGCAGTGCGGCTCGGCTCTGGAGGCGGAAGAACTTCTCCACCACCGGCACGGTGCCGTAACCAAGAGACACGATCCCCGGTCCGCCGTGCACATCGGCGTCCGCACTGCCTGTGGGATCGTTCAGACGCCGGTGATGGTCCATTCGTTGTTGGTGCTGGAGTTCGGTGTCCACATCACCGTGGTCGAGCCGGCCGTGGTGCTGCCGCTGCCGTCAAGGGCGGTGCCGGTGGCCCGGTTGATGATCTGGTAGCGGTTGCCGCCGAGGCTGCTCAGCGACCACTGCTGGTTGTTGCCGCCGTTCCAGACCTCCTGGCGGGCGGGAGCGCCGTTGGCGGAGTTGCCCCAGCTGTCGGCGGCCATGCCGTTGGTGCGGTTCATGATGCGGTAGTAGCCGTTGCCGAGGTCGATCAGCTGCCACTGCAGATTGGTGCTCCCGTCGTAGTTCCACTGCTTGAGGTTGGATCCGGAGGCGACGTCGCCCCCGCTGTCGAGCGCCAGTCCGCTGGTCACGTTGGTGATCTTCACCCAGGTCGTCGAGCCACCCGGCGCGCCCAGGACGGGGATCTCACCGGAGAAGGTGAGCTTGACCGTGTACGCCAGGGCACTGAACGGTGGGTTGGCCGAGGGCATGGTGAGGTGCAGGCCGGAAGCGTCCTGGACCGGAGCGGGCAGGTCGATGTAGGCGCCGGCGGTGTTGTTCAGCAGTTTGGCGCCGGTCAGGCTGCTGACGTTGATCTGGTTCGAGTTCAGTGTCGTGATGGTCATGGTGCCGCCCTGCCAGCCCAGCGCGGTGGCGTAGAGGACCTTGTTGTCCCGGCTGCGGGTGAACCGGACGTCCTGCGGTTTGCCGGCCACCGGTCCGCTGAACGAGCCTCCGCCCATCTTGGTGGGGCCCTCGCCGTAACTGGTCCAGGAGCGGGTGGAGTAGACCGCCTCTCCGAAACGGCCGAGCCAGTCGCCCATGGCGAGCAGGATGGACCGCTGCCCGGAGGGGATGGTGCCGTCGGACATCGGGGCGATGTTCAGCAGCATGCTGCCGCCCTTGCTGACCCGGTCGATCAGCGAGTGCAGCAGTGCCTGCGTCGAGTAGTAGCCGATGCCCTCCGTGTAGCACCAGCTGGAGGAGGAGATGCTGTCGTCGGTCAGCCAGTAGGGGGTGAGCAGCCCCGCCGGGCCGCCGCGCTCGAAGTCGAAGACCTCACCCTTGTTGTTGAGGCCGTCCTTGTAGGTCGCGACCACGTCCTTGTTCCACGAGACCGCCTGGTTGTAGTAGTGCGCGAGGAACTCGAGCCGGTAGGACTCCTGCACCAGGTTCAGATCGAAGTCCTGCCAGACCAGATCCGGCTGGTAGCCGTCGATGACCTCGATCAGCTTGTCGTACCAGAGCTTGTTCTCCGCGGCCGAGCCCTGCTGGCCGTAGAGGATGCGCAGCGTCGGGTCCGACTGGTTCGGTACGTGGTCGTAGTAGCCGTTGAAGTGGTAGGCGTGGTGCAGCGCGGTCATGAACTTCAGCCCCTGCCCGCGGATGGCCTGCGCGTGCAGCCCCACCAGGTCGAGTCTGGGACCGTGCTGGACCGAGTTCCACGGGTTGGAGCGGCTGTTCCACATGGAGAAGCCGTCGTGGTGCTCGGCGACCGGCCCGGCGAACCTGGCGCCCGCGGCCTTGAACAGCCGCGCCCAGGCGTCCGGGTCGAAGTTGCCGCCCTGGGAGGCGAGTTTGGGGGCGAACTGCACGCGGTTGCCGGTCTTGTCGCGGGCGCCGTCGATGAAGTTGTGGTACGGCCAGGCCGAGGGGTCGCCGTAGGTGGCGATGTGGTGTCTGTTCTCGGCGGAGCCGCCGATGTACATGTTGCGCGGATACCACTCGTTCCCGAACGCGGGAACGCTGAAGGCGCCCCAGTGGTAGTAGATGCCGAACTTGGCGTCCTGGAACCAGGCCGGGGCCGGGGGGTGCTGGTCCACGGAGGACCAGCTCGCGGTGTAGCTTCCGGGGCCGTCCGTCGCGGCGGCCTCGGGGGCGAACCGCAGCAGGCCGAAGGCCGTGGCCGCGCCGGCCGCCGCCAGCAGTTGGCGCCGGCTGAGTGGCAGGGAAGAGGAAGACATGGGGGCCTCTCGGGAGAATGACGGAGCAGGTGCGGTAGTCGGTGATCGTCGGCCGGTCACCGGATCAGTCGCGCGTCCACTTCTGGTTGCTGCCGCCGTTGCAGGTCCACAGCTGCAGCAAGGTGCCGTTGGCCGCTCCCGCGCCGGTGGCATCCAGGCACAGGCCGGACTGGACGCCGGTGATCGTGCCGTCGACGTGGAGCGTCCACTTCTGGTTGCTGCCGCCGTCGCAGTCCCAGATGTCCACCTTGGTACCGGGGGTGGTGCCCTGGCCCGCGGCGTCGAGGCAGTCGCTGCCGTACACCCGCAGCTCACCGTCCGAGGTGTTCGTCCACTTCTGGTTGCTGCCGCCGTTGCAGTCCCACAGCTCCACCTGGGTGCCGCCCGTCTGCGACTGGTTCGGTACGTCCACGCAGCGCCCGGAGCTGGCCCCGACGATCGCGCCGGTCGTGCCGCCGTCTCCGCCGCTGCCGGGGGTGATGGACAGGTTGTCGAACTGCGCCGTCTCGCCCTGGCCGGTGGCGTAGCCGATCTGCCCGCCGACCCAGGTGCGGTCGTTCACGGAACCGACCGTGGAACCGTCGATGACGGCGGTGATGGTGGTGCCGGAGAAGGTGAGGGCCAGGGCGTGCCACCGGTTGGTGCCCAGCGCCGCGGTCGTGCCGCGGGCCAGGGTGGAGACGTTGCCGCCTGTGTCGGAGTCCAGGATCGACCAGGCCCCGGTGTCGCTCACCCGCAGGTGGTAGGCGTTGAGCCCCCCGGTGCTGTTGTAGTCCTGTGCGCCTGCACGGCCGATCAGCTCGGTGTATCCGGGCTGTTCGAGCATCACGTCGGACGAGACGGTGTAGTTGCTCCAGCCCACGTCACCGAGCAAGGCGTGCGGATCGGACAGCGCGTCCCAGGTGATCGGTTTCTGCGGGCTCATCTGGCGCACGCACTTGCCGCTGCGGCCGCCGCCGCAACCCACCTCCTCGAAGGCGCCCTGCCAGTCCATGAGATACTGCGCCTCGGTGCCGGTGGCGTAGCCGTCGAAGGAGTCGCTGTACGGCAGACTCATCGTGTCCTGGGCAGGGCCGGTCGCGGTGCCCTTGCCCTGACCGGTCGTGGTGGTCAGGGTGTAGACGCGACCGGGCTGCACGGTCAGGCTGAAACCGCTGCCGGACGGCGTGACGTCGGTGGCGTGCACGAGGTAGTCGGCCGGGTTGTTGGAGCTGACGTCGGTCGACCAGACGTGGACGGTTCCGGTGGACAGCCCTCCGGTGACGGTGAAGTTCAGCGTCTGGGCGCCGTCGGCGTCCATCGTCTCGATGACCGTGGAGTAGTCGGAGTTGTTCTTGGACTTCAGCGAGACATAGCTGCCGTTGTTCCGGCTGCCGCCGATGTAGCCGCTGGAGGCGTCGAGGTACTTCCACCCCGGGCTGGTGAACTGGCTGGTCTGTGCCATCACCCAGGCGTTCTTGCCGATCCTGTAGTGCCCAGACCACGGCTGCGCGGCCAGGGCGAGCCCCATGGTGGGGTACGGCAGGTTGGGTGTGATCGCGGCGACCACCGGCCAGTTGAGATACGCGGTCATCCGGCCGTCGATGTATCCGCGGTTGATGCCGCGGGCCACGGCCGGGGCTCCCGCGTTGTAGTCGTCCGAGCCGTTCTCGCTGGCCCACAGCGGCTTGCCGGACGATGTGGCGGCCGACGGCACCGAGCAGTTGGACTGGGACGACCGGTAGCCGCAGGGGTAGTGCGTGCCGATGATGTTCACCGCGGCGGCGAACGCGGGGTCGGAGTTGACGTCGTTCGCCACGGCCCAGTCGGAGTCCGCCGCGACGATCTTGATGTTGTCGTAGCCGTTGCTGACCAGCGCACTGCGCAACTGCTCGTACCAGGAGACGTTGTAGCCTCGCTCGTTCCACCCGCCGAGGTAATCGATGCTCAACCCGTGCTGCTTGGCGCAGCCCAGCCACGAGAGCAGGTAGTTGATCATGTCGGTGGACCAGAAGTTCCCGCCGCCGATCCAGCCGGGCGCACCCCAGGCGAGCCCGTACAGCTTGATGTCCGGGTTGCGCGCTTTGGCCTGCTCCATCAGCCACCATTCGTAGCCCCGGTCGCAGTTCAGGTCGGACCGGGTGTGCTGGTGGCTCGGCTCGGCCCCCGAGGTGGAGTTGGTATCGCCGCCGATCTCCGCTTTGAGGATCTGCAGGGAGGCACCGTAGCCGGGCCGGAACAGGTAGTCGAGGATCTGGCCGCGCTCGGGCTCGGGATAGTCGATCAGGAGTCTGCTGTTGCCGCCCCCGCCGCTGATCGCGCCGACGCCGTCGAAGGTGCGGCCGCCGGACGCGCCGTTGATCGTGACGGAGGTGGCTGCCTGGGCCGGCCCGGCAGCCGTGCCGACGAGGCCGCCGGCGGCCAGGACGAGGCCCGTGAGCACGGCCGTCGAGGCGCGCAGACGCCGGACCAGCCATCTGAATGCTGACACGCTGGATTCCTTTCGCAGGTCGGAGGCGTCCCGTGGCCGCCGGGTCCGCCATGGGGCGCGGTGGCTGTGTTGTGCTCGTACGACTCGCGCTGCTCGTGGTGGCCGTGGCTCCACGGTTGCCGGAGGCCGCTCGCGGACGGGCGTCCGTTCAGCCGCGGTCAGCCGAGGATGAAGGGTCGCCCGTTGCGGGTCCACTGGTCGATCGCGGCGCCGGTGCTGCCGGAGTCGCCGTACACGCCGAAGCCGCCGCCGCTGGACGAGGCGGGTGTCAGACAGACGGCGAACGCGTCGTGCGAGCCCTGGAACGTGAACGGCACGGTGATCGAGCCGCCCGAGGCGCTCACGTTCTGGTCGTGCACGATCTGCGGGGCACCGAGCGGTGCCCGGCCGGGGATGCGGTGCACGGTGATGTGCACGCCACCGCAGCCGACCCAGTTGGAGCAGTCGCCGTCGTCGCACGGGTACCTCGTGTTCGACGGCTGGTCGCCGTTCGCGCCGTAGATGTCGCTGACGAGCACCTGGTACCGCGTGTGGTAGGGCGGTCGGGTCTCGCTCTCGTCCTCATCCGTTCCTCCTGCGGTGGGGCGCCGCTGCGTTGCGGCGCGCGTGCTGGACGGGGGCCGCCACCTCCCGCGGACGTGAAGGGAGTTCAGCGGTAGCCGGCCGCCGTGACGTTGGCCTGTACGGCGTTGTCGGTCGCATCGGAGGGGTAGCCGGCGACGATGGCTCCTGCGTAGAAGGTGCCGCTCAGGTTGGCGCCGCCGCCGGGCAGTCGCTGTTGACGTGGGTGCCGCTGGTCACCATGTACGCCCCTTCGGGTGCGGCACCGGTCGGCACGCCCGTCAGGTGACCGTCCCGCCAGTAGCTGTTCCCGGGGTTGATGTACAGCGAGTACGCCTTGGTGCCCCCGGCGGTCAGCGACTCGGAGGTCGCCTTCGCGGAACGGCTCTGACTGTGCCGTGTCCGTACCCTCAGACATCCCATGTCCCATAGTGATTCCACTGGTCCCTCACACTGTCAATAGGCATGTCTGTCTCAATCGGAAGCCGATCCATCCCATGTTTCTTTTGCACTGGTCAGCCCACCGTGGCGTTCCGGTCCCTGGAACGATCCGTGGGCCGGTACGCCCTTGCTGACCGAGACAGCCACACGATTCCCCCTCGGCAGCCAGGCCAGCCAGGTTCCGGACGGTGCCTGGTCGGCCACGGTCGTCAGCCGGCAGACGGCTATGGCGTGGCCCCCGCGGGCGGCGCGCTCACCGGACCGCCCTACGCGCTCGCCGCCTGGCTCACGGGTCGCGGTGGCGCCGAAGCGACCGAGGGCGAGGTGTTCCGTCGCTGTTTCGGCGGATGGAGCGCGCAGTCGTGCGGCCGGGGCGCGGGTCACACCTCCGGGGGCGCCGGTCTCGATCAGCCAGCCGTGCTCGAGGACCTCTACGACTGGGAGAAGTCCACGGCCCGGATGGCCGCTCAGGCCCCGTGGTGGGAGCCGGGAGCGGCCTCGGGCTACCACATGACGAACTTCGGTCACTTGCTCGGCGAGGTCATCCGGCGCGTGAGTGGAAAGCCCCTGAAGCGGTTCGTCGCCGAGGAGCTCGCCGGGCCGCTGGGTGCCGACTTCCAGATCGGTGCCGCCGAGGAGGACTGGGACCGGATCGCGAACGGCGAACGATGCCAACACACCGGGCCGGCGCCGCGCGGACATGGGTGCGGTGAACGGGCACGGGAATGCTCGCTCCGTCGCACGTGTGCTGTCGGCGATCGCCCGCGGTGGTGAGGTCGACGGCATCCGCCTGCTCGGCCCGGACACGATCGATCTCATCTGCAACGAACAGGCCAACGCCGTGGACGTGGTCCTTGGCATCCCGCTGCGCTGGGGCGTCGGCATGCGTTGCCCAAGTCGGCATGCGTTGCCCAAGAAGGACACCATCGCCTGGATCCCTGACGGAAAGATCTGCTTCTGGGGAGGCTGGGGCGGGTCAATGATCATCATGGACCTCGATCGGCGCATGACGATCTGCTACCTGATGAACAGGATGGCCCCCCGGCATCATCGGTTCCGACCGAAGCGGTACCCACGTCACGGCCATCTACGACGCGCTTCGGAACAACACCTGGGCCCGATCCTTCGTGACGGCCCGTCGGATTCCCCGGGGGCCGTTTCGGCTATCCGGCCTGTCGCGGGTCGGACCACCGCCCGAGGCGGCCCCCGCGCAGGCTGCGGGGTGCCCACAGGCGGGTGGCCCGCCCGATGAAAGCGCGAGGTCAGCGCTGCAGGGTAAGGACACCCGGCCGCCAGGGCAGTTGGTCATAGGGGCCGCCGGCGGAGGGGGACTTGCCCTGGTAGAGGAACTGCAGGTTACAGGGGTCGACGGTCATGGTCTGGTCGGGGTTGCTGCGGACCAGGTCACCGTGGCTGATGTCGTTGGTCCAGGTGGCACCGCTGTTGGCCTTGCCCGCGAAGGGGTTGCTTTCGCTGCCGGCCTGCGGGGTCCACGAACCGCTCAGGCTGGAGGCCGTGAACGAGCGGAAGTAGCGCCCCTTCGCCCCGATCGCCTCAACAATCATGAGGTACTGGTTCTGGTCCTGAACCTTGTAGACCTGCACCCCCTCGAACAGGTTGTTCGTCGAGTCGCTCATGACCGTTGTGTACGACGAGCCGAAGCTGCCCGGGAAGTTCCCGATCGGCATGCTCGCTCGGTAGATCTTGCCGTTGTCACCGGCGAAGAACAGGTACATGTTCTGACCGTCACCGATCAGGGTCTGGTCGATCGGGCCGGTGCCGGAGCCGGAGATGCTACCGGTGAACAGCGGCTGCGGCGAGGACCAGCCGTTGGGGTTGGTGGGGTCGTTCGACGTGCGGTAGATGAAGGGCCACGCACCCCACTGGTACGCCAGCACCCAGATGTTCTTGGGCGCGAAGTAGAACAGCGTGGGCGCCACCGCGGCCTGGCTCATTCCGGCCTGGCCGGCCGACGCCATGTCCGACCAGTTCGTGAAGGGGCTGAACCTCATCGAGCCGTAAGACGATCCCGACACGTTCGACGCGTAGACCAGGTGCTTGCCGTTGTACATCACGTTGGTGAAGTCCTTCAGTGAGACCCACCCGTTCGCCGGCTGCGCCAACACACCCGTCGACGTCCACCGGTACGTCGACGGAAGAGAACACGCGCTGGTGGCCGCCTGAGCCGGGTTGGCGACGAGCGTCGCCGCCAACGAGGCCAGGGCCGCGACCGAGGCGCCGAGCATCACAGACAGACGTTTGCGGTTGAAACTTCCTCCGTGCATGAGGACCTCTTGATTCTTGAGTGAGTGGTTCCGGCCGGCCCCGTCGGAGGCTGTCCGGACGGGTTCGTGCGCAGCCGGATGCGGTTGCCCGGAACGGGCCTCGCTCACGAGCTCGTGGCCGGCGCCGGTTGTTGTCCATGGTCACCCCGCTGACCTTCGCCACCCGCCCGGGTCGCCGTCCCGCACCGCGGAGTGGTCGAGCTGGACCGTTGCGGTGGAGGTGGTGCCCTGGACGCGGCCGGTGGCGGTCGCCGTCGCGCGACGACGGGAGGAGGGCTGGTGAATCCATGACATCTGCAAAGCGGTGTGCTCCTTGCGGCTCGGCCGTTCCGGTGGACGTGGCCCGGAAGTGTCCTGCTGTGCGAGTGGAGCAGTTGCGATGTGTCCGCGATTTCGAACAACGGTCGAAGTATCGAGCAATCTGGATGGTAGGGGACCGGTGAGCGGCGTCAATACCTCTCGCACGATTCGCGGGCAACGCTGGAATGTCTCGCAGGGCTTGATGGATGAAACGCCACAGGTCAAGCCGATCGAATCGCCGGGCCTGGGCGGATGGACAGACCTTCGGCGCCGGAGCGAGGCCGGTTCGTGGATGGTGTTGACATGGCCGCCAGGGCTCGCGCGGGAGATCGCCTGGCTGCGCGGGGCAGGGATGAGCCAGGCCACGGGAGTCCTGGATCAGTAGCCGTAGACCATCTTGTAGGCGACCTCGGGGAGGAACTGTCCGGCCGAGGAGCCGGCTCCGACGCCGCAGTTGCCGTCGGACTCGCCCGGGGTCTTGATCCACAAGAGCATTTCGGCGCCTCCGCCCAGCTGGGTGGCGGTGCCGATGCGGCGGCCTGAGGGGTTGCACCACTGGCCGTTGGAGCCGTTGCCGTTGCGACTGGTGTCCACGACGAACGGCTTGGTGTAGCCGTAGCGGGCGTTGAGTTCACGGTTGACGGCGTTGCCGTAGGCGGTGTTCTCGCTCGTGGTGAAGTAGTTGGAGGCGTTGAGGGAGAAGCCGTGGGCCTGTCGGAGGCCGGCTTCGTGGAGGCGCCGGGCCATGGTCGCCGGGTCCGCCCAGCCCGGGTTGCCGGCGTCGAGGTAGACCCAGGTGTTGGGGGCCTGGCGGCTGAACTCGGCGAGGGCGCCGGTGAGCATGCCCTCGCGTTCGTCGATCTGAGCCTGGGTCATGCAACCGTAGTCCCCGAGAGAGTCCGGTTCGAGGATGACGACAGCCGGGCGGTTGGCGATCCCGCCGGCGAACTGGGCGATCCAGGTCGCGTAGGCGGACGGCGAAGCGGCCCCGCCCGCGGAGTGCCCGCCGCAGTAGTCGCGGTTGTATATGTTGTAGGCGACGAGGATGGGCAGTTTGTCCCCATGGTCCGCGGCGCCCGCGTACGCGCCGGTAGCGGTGCCGATGGTGCCGCTCCAGGAGCCGAACCAGCGGGCCATCGGGGTATTGGCGATGGAGGCGTTGATCGCGGGCGCCCGGCCGTCGCCGGGGTTGGCGGCGACCCACCTCTTCGCGCTGGAGTCGGGGTCCACATAGAACCCGCTGGTCATGGTGGTCGGGTCGGCCGCGTGGGCGGACGGTGCGATGGCGAGCGCCAGCGGCAGAGCGAAGAGCGCTGCCATCAGGGCGCGGAGTCTGTGGCGCATGACTGTACCTCGGTTTCCTGACAGGGATGTGTCGGACGCTCTTGGTCACGAGCGAGCGACGCGCTGAGGAAGTGCGGTGGTACAACGCCCCCTTGTGCCGACGACTCTCCTCCGGCAGGGACGACAGGGCCGAAGGTCGGCAGCGAGTATTGGGAGCGCTCCCACTGGGAGCGCTCCCAACAGCACTGAGAGCACCTGGGGTGTGGTCGGTATCGTGTTGCCGACTGGTCAAGCTGTCAAGGGTCGACGTACAACTCGGCCTTCACAGGGCGAGGACGAGGCTCTACAGTCCCGTAATTGGAAGCGCTCCCAGCTCTCCGGTCCCTGATGGCTCCGTACCCGTCCTCCGTCGCCCACCGGGCGGGTGGCAGCGGCATGAGCCGGGGGAGACATCCCGTCCGATCGAGAGGAAGGGCTCATGACTCATGGCGGAAGTCGCGCCGCGTCGGCAGCCGACGCTCGACCAGGTGACCGAACTCGCCGGCGTCTCCCGCTCCGTGGCCTCCCGCGCGATCAACAACGCACCGCACGTCAGCCGTGCCAAACGCGAGGCGGTCGAGCGGGCCGTCAGGCAACTCGGTTACGTACCCAATCCGACCGCCCGTGCTCTGGCCACCCGCCAGACAGGAGCGGCCGCCCTGGTCGTCTCGGGAGAGGATCCGTCGATCTTCGCGGATCCGTTCTTCGCCCAGGTGATCGTGGGAGCGTCGGCCGCTTTGGAGGAGGCCGACCTGCATCTGATGCTGTGCCTGGCCGCTTCCGACCGGAGTCGCAAGCGGGTGGGGGAGCTCCTTCGGTCCAAGGGTGCCGACGGCGCCATGCTGATGGCGCTGCGTGAGGACGATCCGCTGGCCCGTATGGCCGAGGAGGCGGAGATACCCGTCGTGTTCGGCGGACGCCCGGTCGGTACAACTCCCCGGTGGTACGTGGACGTCGACAACGTCGGTGGAGCGCGCGAGGCGACCGAGTACCTGATCTCGCGCGGCCGGACTCGCGTAGCCGCGATCTGCGGGCGTCTGGACACCGAGGTCGGACGTGCCCGGTACCGCGGCTACCGGGACGCCATGCTGGCGGCCGGCCTCGGTCCGTTCTTGCCGCAGGAGGGGGACTTCACCGAGCCCAGCGGAGCCGCCGCCATGGCCGCGCTGCTGGCGAACCACCCCGACGTGGACGGGGTGTTCGCAGCCAACGACAACATGGGCGCGGGAGCGCTGCGCGCGTTGCGCGGGGCCGGCCGACGGGTCCCCGCCGATGTCGCAGTGGTCGGCTTCGACGACCTGGCCGTCGCCCAGATCGCCGATCCGCCCCTCACCACCGTCCATCAGCCCATAGCGGCTCTCGGCCGGGAGATGGCGCGCATGCTCGTGGCGCTCATCAGCGGACAGGACCCCACCCCGCTGATCCTGCCCGCCCATCTGGTCACCCGCGCCAGCGCCTGACGGACCTGTCCTGACGAGCAGGTCCGTGAGGGGTGGACCAGCGTTCCGTCGTGCGGACGATCACCGTG
>NZ_JANIAA010000067.1 GCF_024505145.1 Streptomyces rugosispiralis
CCCTCGGCGAACACCGTCTCATAGAGCATCAGGCCCCGCCGGGCAACCCGGCGGGGCCTTGTTGTCCACAAGCGGACCTGGTGCCCCGCATGGGGAATGAGTGTGGACCCGTGGCACGTTGGGCAGGGCGACGGGGGAATCTGCACGGGGGTTGACGGGGTGGCCAACAACGGTGCCGTGGGCGGAAGCAGCCATGCCGAGAGGGTGTTCCGCGTGCAGCGGGCCTTCACCCAGCTCGGCGGACGGGCCCATGGGCCCGGGGCGCTGGCCAGAGCGGCGGATCTGGACGACTCGACCGTCTACCGGATCCTCCAGTCCGGGGTGCACCAGGGCATCTTCGTCCGCGAGGGCCGGGGGCTCTACCGGCTGGGCTCGGCGGCCCCGCAGCTCGGTCTCAAGGCCCTGGCCCACTCGCCCGCGCCGGAGGCCGCCCATGCCCTCCTGGAGGCGCTGCGCCGGGCCACCGGGGGGCTGGCCTTCCTCTATCTGCTGGCGCCGTTCGGCGGTGCGCACCGGCAGTGCGTCGACATGGCCGTCGGCGACTCCGATCTGACGGAGCTGGGGATGACGCCGCGCGCGGTGCAGACCGTCGAGCACTCGCTGCGGGTGGGGGCCGCGGGGCGGGCCATCCTGGCGTATCTGCCGGAGACCATCCAGTCGGAGGTGCTGGACCGGCCGGTGCCCGCCGAGGCCGGTCCCGGCGCCTACCAGGACGATGTGCGGCTCCTGGCCTCGCTGGACCGGATCAGGGCGCGGGGGTACGCGCTGGGCCACGAGGAGTGCGCGGCGGGCTGGAACGAGTGCGCGGCGCCGGTCACCTGGGACGGGCTGGTGATGGGCTCGGTGCTGGTGATGAAACCCAAACAGATCATGACGCGGTGTCCGGTGACCGTCATCGACGCGGTGGAGCGGACGGCGGCGGCACTCGCCGACCTGGGGCGGGGCCGTCCCGGTGGCTCGGATGGCAACGATTCGAGAATGAAGTAAATTTACGGTAACAGGAGTAAACGTGAAGCGCATTCTCCGCGCTTCACCAGCGCTTTCTCGCGAGGCGAGAAAGGGCCGGAAATCCTTGACTCGTACGGGCGTGCGGCCGCAATAATCAAGAGGGCAATCAAGTCTGATTCTTGCATGATCGGCGGTTCGAAGATCCGCCTAACCAGGGGGAAATGTCACCGTGTCCGACAGAGGCGGTCTTGCCGTCGTGCCCGATATTCCCGCACCCAACTGGGCGCGGGAGCTGGAACGTGTGCCGTTGTTATCGGTCAGGGAGAGCCAGACGTTTGCGCTGCTCGGCGCGGGCTGGTCCAACCGTCGTATCGCGCTGCGACTGCAGGTGACCGAGCGCACGGTGAAGGCGCATGTGGCGTCAATACTCGCGAAACTGCAGGTGGAATCGCGGCTACAGGCCGGTCTGGTCGCGCTCAGCTACCGCCACCTGTACCAAAGTACAGTTCCGGGGCGCGGCGTGGCCGGTTAGCGTTGCCCCGCCCGCCCGTTTATCCGTCGGCCGGATATCGACGTGAACCAACCTGTCGCACAGCAATCGCGCCGTCATAGGAAAGGTATTCATGACTGACCGTTCCGGCCCGAGCGGAATGAACCCCGTGTGGACGCTGGTGGTGTCCGGACTCACCGTCTTCATGGCCGCCTTGGACAACCTCGTCGTCATCACCGCGCTGCCCGCCATCCAGAAGGACCTGGGCACCAGCCTCCAGGACCTGGAGTGGACGGTGAACGGCTACACCCTCACCTTCTCGGTCTTCCTGATGGCCGGTGCGGCCGCCGGTGACCGGTTCGGCCGCCGCCGGGTGTTCCTGGCCGGCCTCGTCGTCTTCACCGGGGCCTCCGCCGCCGCGGCGCTGTCCGACAGCGCGGACGCCCTGATCGCCGCGCGGGCCGTACAGGGCCTCGGGGCGGCCGTGGTGATGCCGCTGACGCTCACTTTGCTGACCGTGGCCGTCCCCGAGCGCCGGCGCGGTGTCGCGCTGGGCGTCTGGGGCGCCCTCAGCGGGCTCGCGGTCGCGCTCGGCCCGCTGATCGGCGGGGCCGTGGTGGAGAAGATCTCCTGGGAGTGGATCTTCTGGGTCAATGTGCCGATCGGCGTGCTGGTGCTGGCGCTCGGCCTGTGGAAGCTGGCCGAGTCCACCCGCCCGGACACCTCGCTGGACCCGGTGGGCACCGTCCTGGTCAGCCTCGGGGTGTTCGGCGTGGTCTACGCGCTGGTGTCCACCACCGAACACGGCTGGTCCAGCGGCCGGGTGCTCGGCTTCCTGGCCGGCGGTCTGGTGGTGCTCGCGCTCTTCGTCGGCTGGGAGCTGCGCACGGCCGAACCGATGCTGCCGATGCGGCTGTTCGGCAACCGCGCGTTCAGCGCGGTCAACGCGGCCAGTCTGCTGATGTTCGCGGCCATGTTCGGACTGGTCTTCCTGCTCACCCAGTTCATGCAGAACATCCAGGGCTTCTCGCCGCTGGAGGCGGGCGTGAAGATGCTGCCGTGGACCGCGATGCCGGTCGTCGTCGCCCCGCTGGCGGCGCTGCTGACCGCCCGGCTCGGCAACCGGCTGGTGGTCGCCGCGGGCCTGCTGTTCGAGGCCGCGGGTCTTGGCTGGCTGGCGTCCGTGGTGAGCGCGGACACCGCCTACGCCGACCAGGTGCCCGGTCTGGTGCTCGGCGGAATCGGCCTGGGCCTGTTCTTCTCGCCCGTCGCGGAAATGGCCATGAACGTCGTCGCACCCCGCGACCAGGGAATCGCCTCGGGCGCCAACAACACCTTCCGGGAGCTCGGCGGCGCACTCGGCGTCGCGGTGCTCACCTCCGTATTCACCACACTGGGCGGATACGGCTCGCCCCAGGAATTCGTGGACGGGTTGCGGCCCGCCGCCTGGATCGGCGCCGGAATCGCCGCCGCCGGCTGTCTTGCCATTCTCATGGCACCGCGCGGCCGCACCGCGCCGGCCGAAACGAAGGTGATTTCTTCGGGAGCCGTCGAGGATTCACGCCCGGGAAACCTCCCGAGCCAGTCGCGCAACTAAATTCGGCAGAGCGAAGTCAGAGCGAACAAGATGATCCAGCGGTCCCCGGAGTCCGGGTGACCGTTGGGTATGGGGGACGCTATGTACGACGTCATTGTGGTAGGAGCGCGCATCAGCGGGGCATCGACCGCGATGCTCCTGGCGAGAGCGGGGTACCGGGTCCTTCTTCTCGACCGGGCGAAATTCCCCGGCGGTAAGGGGGCCGCCACCAATTTGGTCCACCCTCCGGGAATTCTCCGGCTGAAGCGCTGGGGGCTGCTGGACGAGGTGGCGGCCACCGGCTGCCCGCCCATTCACTCGTACGGTCTGCAGAGCGGCCCGGTTCAGCTGATGGCCAAGCTGCCCGCCGTCGAGGGCGTGGCCGAGGCGTACTCCCCGGAGCGCCGCAAGCTGGACGAGATCCTGCTGGAGGCCGCCGTCAAGGCCGGGGCCGAGCTGCGGGAACAGGTCGCGCTGCGGGAGCTGCTGACGGACGCCCAGGGCACCGTCGTCGGCGTCCGGGCCGAGACCGAGGACCGCACTCCCATCGTCGAGCACGCCCGGCTGGTCGTGGGCGCCGACGGCTCGAACTCCACCGTCGCCCGGCTGGTGGGGGCCGGGAAGTACGACTCCCACCCGGTGCTCAACAAGAGCCACTGGTCGTACTGGGCCGATCTGCCGCACGACGGCAAGGTGCGCACCTACCGCCACCGCCATCAGCACGCCTTCACCTGGCCCACCCACGACGGTCTGACCATCGTCGGGCTGGCCCTGCCGGTCAAGGACTTCAAGGCGTCCGCGGACGGGGAGCGCGACGCCACGGTCGTCTCCGCCTTCGAGCAGGTCGATCCGGAGTTCGCGGCGCGGCTGCGGGAGACCCGGCGCGTCGACAAGTGGATGACGGGCGCGGTCCCCAACTTCCTGCGCCACTGCCACGGCCCCGGCTGGGCCCTGGTCGGCGACGCGGGCTACACCCGCGACCCCATCACCGCCGCCGGTATCACCGACTCGCTGCGCGGTGCCGAACTGCTGGTGGAGGCCGTGCGGCCGGCCCTGGCCGGGGACCGCGACCTCGCCCCCGCCCTCGCCGGGTACGCCCGGCGCCGCGACGCCCTGGTGAGCGGCCACTTCCAGTACACCCGCGACCACGCCGCGATCGCCGACTACAACCGCGAGGAGCTGGAGTTCATCCGGGCGATGGCACGCAGCCCGCACCACGGCAGCGGCATGGTCGGGATGTTCGCCACCATCGTCCCGCCCGCCGAGTTCTACTCACCGGCCAATATCCACGCCCTCTTCGACCACATCCCGCCGGGCTCCGAGCCGGGCTGGAAGATCCGGATGGTGCGCTGGCTCGTCCGCGGCGCCCCCCGGCACCTGCCCCCGGCGACCCGGCTCGCCGACCGGCTGATCGCCGCCAACCTCGGGAGCATGGGCACCTTCCTGCTCGACTCCCCGGTCGCCCGCGTGGCCTAGGGCCTGTCTGGGGTGATCCAGATCACAACCCCAGACAGGCCCTAGGGGCCGGGCTCCCTCGCGCCACGCCCACCGGGCACGGCCGCGACCTCATAACGGCCATGGGCCGCCCACAGCGCCGCGTCACCCGCGCGGGTGGCGCACCTCACCCACCGTCACCACCACAGCCATGGAGGCATCGGCATGTCCAGCAATCCGTCCCCCGGCGTCACGACGGCGTTCCTCTTCCCCGGACAAGGCGGCTTCGACGGCGAGGCGCTCCGCCGGGCCAAGGAGCGCCACCCCCAGATCGGCCGGGTCTTCGAGCGGCTCGACACCGTGACCGAGGAGCTCTACGGCAGCCGCGTCTCCGAGCTGCTCTTCGGCGAGCGCAAGGCCGATCTGCGCGATCTGCTCGACCATGACCCGTGGGCCTCCCAGGTCGCCATCTACGGCGCCGGTCTGGCCGCCTACGAGATCCTCGCCGCCCAGGGCGCCGCCCCCGACGTCCTGGCCGGGCACAGCCTCGGCGAGATCACCGCCCTGGTGGCGGCCGGGGCCTTCTCGGTCGAGGACGGGGTGCGGATCGTCGCCCGGCGCGTCGCCGTGATCGAGCGGCAGGGCGGGGTCGACGGCCGCATGGTGGCCCTGGCCGCGAGCGCCGAGCGCACCCGCAAGCTGCTGGAGCTGCTGGACGAGCCGCTGCTGGCCGTCGCCACCGAGAACCACGACGAGCAGACCGTGGTCAGCGGCCCCGCCGGAATCCTGGACCGGGTCGTGGCGATCGCCGGGCAGCTGGACGTGGGCGCCATCGAGATCGACACCCCCTTCCCGTTCCACACCCCGGCGCTCGCCCCCGCCGCCCCCGAGTTCGCCGCGTACGTGACGAAGCTGGACCAGCGTCCGCTGAACCGGCCGGTCTACTCGCCGATCCTGCAGCGCTACTACGAGCCGGGCGACGACCTCGCCGAGTTGCTGGCCGAGCACTTCACCCGGCCGGTGCGGTTCGCCGCGGCCGTACGGCACCTGCGGGAGACCGGCGCCGAGGTGTTCGTGGAGGCGGGCGGGCGCGCCGCGCTCTCCAAGCTGGTCGCCAAGGTGACCGACGGCTCCCAGGCGCGGTCGCTGCCCACGCTGGCCCTGATCGGCGGGCGGCTCGCGCTCGACGAGACCCTCGACGCGCTGCGCGAGGCCGGTCTGGCGTCGCCCGAGCGCGGCGGGCTCGCCGAGCTGCTGGCCCCCTCGGTGCCCGCGGACGTCTTCGCGGCGTACTGGAGCGAGCGCGGCCAGATGGTGCTGGAGCTGGTCCGCACCGAACTGGACGCCTTCCGCAAGTCCACCGAGGGCCGCGGCACCGAGTCCGAGGCCGAGCCGGAGCCCGCGGCGGCCGCCGAGCCGGAGCCCGCCGCCGAGGCCGCTCCCGCGCCCGCACCGGAGGCCCCGGCGGCCCCGGTCCCGTCCGCGTCCGGTTCACGGCCCGAGGGGTACGGCCGCGACCAGCTCTTCGGGGAGCTGCGGACCCTCTACGCCGAGGCGCTCGAATACCCCGAGGACGTCTTCGAGGACGAGGTGCAGCTGGAGGCCGAGCTGGGCGTCGACTCCGTCAAGCAGGTCGAACTCCTGTCCAGGGTCTCCAACCGCTACGGGCTGCCGCCGCGCGAGTCCGGCTTCCGGCTGGCCACCTACAACACCATGGGCAAGATCACCGACTTTGTGCTCCAGCAGCTCAACGACCAAGGGGCCCACACACCGGCCTCCGCCACGGGCTGAAGCGCCCCCTCGTCGCAGAAGGAGTCAGTCGTTCCCATGAAAGACCTCACGGGGAAGGTGGCCCTGGTCACCGGGGGTTCCAAGGGCGTGGGCAAGGCGATCGCGCGGACCCTCGCGGCCCGCGGCGCCGATATCGTCCTCAACTACTTCCACTCGCACGACCAGGCCAAGCGCACCAGGGACGAACTGGTGGCGAACGGCGCCCGGGTCGAGCTGGCCCGAGCCTCGGTGGCCCGGCAGGAGCAGGTCGACCGGATGTTCGCCGATATCGAGGAGCGCCACGGGCGGCTGGACATCCTGGTCAACAGCGCCGCCAACGGGGCCCTGCTGCCCCTGGCCGAGGTGACCGACGAGGACATCGCCAAGGCCATCGACACCAACTACAAGGGCGGACTGCGCTGCGCCCGCGCCGCGGCCCCGCTGATGGCACGGGGCGGCGGCGGGTCGATCGTCACCGTCTCGGCGCTCGGCGGCTCGCAGATGGTGATGGCCAACTACGCGGCCTGCGCCCCCGCCAAGGCGGCCGCCGAGGCGGCCACCCGCTATCTCGCCGTGGAGTACGCCCCGCTGGGCATCCGGGTGAACACCGCATCGGCCGCCATGCTGGAGAGCGAGGTCGCGGACAAGTTCCCGCGGGCCCGGGAGATGCAGGAGGTGATCGCCAGGGCGACCCCCTTCGGACGGCTGGGCACCCCGGAGGAGTTCGCCGACGTGGTCGCCTTCCTGGCCTCGGACGCCTCGCGGTGGATCACCGGACAGGTGGTGCTCGCCGACGGGGGGCTGACGCTGGGCGCCGCCCTCATGTCACCGCCCGCCGCGGCTCCCGTACGGGAGGAGATACGGGACGAGATTCGAGAGGAGGCCGCACCGGAGCCGGAGCCCGTCGTGGCCCCCGAGCCCGTCGTGGCCCCCGAGCCGGAGTCGGTCGCGCCCCGGCCCGTCGTGGCCCCCGAGCCCGTCCTGGCGCCCGAGCCGGACCCCGTACGGCCGCAGGCCCTGGACGCGCCCACCGCCGACCTGCCCCCCGACGTCCCCGACGACGCGATCGCCGTCGTCGGCATGGGCCTGGCGGTCGCCGGGGCGAACAGCCCCGAGGAGTTCTGGAAGCTCCGTACGACCGGTGACGAGCTGTTCGTCAAGATCCCCCGGGACCGCTGGCGGCATGAGAACTTCCACGCCGTCGACACCGCCGCCGAGGACAAGGCGTACGCCGACCGCTGCGTCTTCATCACCGACTTCCAGGCGGCCCCCGGCTCCGTCGACAGCATGGCCGAGGGCGCGGACGACCACGAGCTGACCACCATGTGGCTGCGCCACAGCCTGGTCCAGGCCCTGGACGGGGTGCGCCACCAGGACTCCGACCGTTGCTCCTTCGTGGTCGGCTACACCCCCGACGGCAGCCAGCACCTGGAAGAGGCCGGGGTGCTGGACAGCGTCACCCGGATGACCCACGACATCCTCGGGGACCTGTCGCTGGACGACGGCGAGCGCACCGCCCTCGGCGGCGACATCGAGGCGGCCCTGAACCGCCGCTACTGGCGCGCCGGCCAGGACCGCTCGCGGTTCCTGCCGCACCGCGTCGGAGAGCTGGCGATGCGCGGTCTGCTGCCGCCCTCCACCGAGCTGCACATGGTGGACACCGCCTGCTCCTCGTCGCTGTACGCGATCGACATCGCGGCCAAGGGCCTGCTGATGGGCAAGCAGGACATCGCCGTCTGCGGCGGCGCCTTCGCCCTCGCGCCGCGCGGCACCGTGCTCTTCTCCAAGCTCCAGGGGCTCTCCAAGCGCGGTGAGGTGCACGCGCTGGACGAGGACGCCGATGGCGTGATCTTCGCCGACGGCGCCGCGCTGGTCGTCCTCAAGCGGCTGAGCCGGGCACGGGCCGACGGCGACGAGGTGCTCGGCGTGCTCCGCGCGTTCGGCTCGTCGTCCGACGGCAAGGGCAAGGCCATCTACGCGCCCAACGCCGCCGGTCAGAGCCTCGCGGTGCGGCGCGCCCTGGAGGCGGGCGAGGTCGAGGGCGGTGCGGTGAGCTGGGTCAACGCCCACGCCACCGGCACCCCGGCCGGTGACCTCGCCGAGTTCACCACGCTGCGGGAGTACTACGGCACCGCCGGACCCGCCGCGGTGACCTCCAACAAGTCCCTGATCGGCCACACCGGCTGGGCGGCGGGCGTGGTCTCGCTCATCGAGAACCTGCTGGGCCTGGCCGAGCACACCATCCCCGGTCAGTTCCGCTTCTCCAGGCCCCGCGAGGACTTCCGGCTCGCCGAGACCGGACTGGAGATCACCCCCGAGCACAAGGGCTGGCCGGAGCGGTCCGACAGCCCGCGGCTGGCCGCGGTGTCGGGCTTCGGCTTCGGCGGCACCAACGCCCATCTGATCGTCTCCGAGCACCGGGCGCGCCCCGCCGTCGCGCACGCCACCGCCACCGACCGGGCCCCCGCGACCGTCACCAAGGTCCCGGACACCGGCAGCCGGGTGGCGATCGTCGGCTGGTCGGCCCATCTGCCGGGGCTGGCGGGGCGCGAGGAGGTCACCCGCTGGCTGGGCGGCGGTCCGCGCCCCCGCGACAGCTTCGGCGACGAGTACCCGGCGCCGCCGTTCAGCAAGGTCCGGCTGCCCCCCAAGACCATCCGCGCCCTGGACCGCTGCCAGCTGATGATCGTGGAGTGCGCCCATCAACTGCGCGACCAGATGCCGGACTTCTGGCAGGAGCGGGCGCTCAAGACCGGGGTGTTCGTCGGCCATATGGGCCCGACCCGCGCCGCGATGCTCTACGCCAACCGCTGCTACCTCGACGACATCGCCGAGGCGCTGGGCGAACTGCCCTCCGACGCCGTGCCCGGTGTCCTGGAGCGGCTCGGCGAGCGCGTCCGCGGCATGATCCCGGCCTCCAACGAGGACTCCTTCCCCGGCCAGATGCCCAACATCATCTCGGCCCGGGTGGCGAACTACTTCGACCTCAACGGCCCGAACATGACGATGGACTCCGGCTTCGCCTCCGCCGTCTCCTCCATCACCTCAGCGGGCCGCTATCTGCGCACCGGTGAGCTGGACTTCGCGCTCGCGGGCGGGATCAACGGCAACAGCCTCCCGGAGTACCGGACGCTGATCGGCGAGCTGCTGCCGCCGGAGGCCCGGGAACTCGCCGAGGGCGCCTTCCTGTTCGCCCTCACCACCGAGGAGCGGGCCCGCGCCGCCGGGCTCGAGGTGCTCGCGTACGTGGACGAGCCGCTCGGCGCCGTCGAGGCGGGTCGCGGGGACGTGGCCGCGGACGAGATCCTGCTGTGCGGTGCGCCCGCGCCCGAGCACGCCCGCTACCTGGGCGCGGCCGGTGGTCTCGCCGTCCTCCGAGCGCTGCACCGGCCCTCGGGGACCGTGGAGATCGCCACCGACGAGAGCGAGGGCGCCGCCGGGGCCCGGCTCCGGCTGACCATCCCCGGTGACGGCCCCGAGGCCACCGGTCCGGAGTCCGAGGGCCCGGAGGCGGTCCCGGCCGCGCTGCCCGCCCCGTTCGCCACCGACGGACGGCTCGCGGACGGCACCCTCGTGCGGGTCCGCCGCCAGGTGCCGGTCCTGACCGAGCTGCCCGCGCGCCCCGTGCGCGAGCGCGTCCCGTTCCTCCCCGCCGGGGCGGTGGTGCTCACCGACGCCCCCGACCCGCTCGCCGCCGCCGCGCCGCCGGACGCGGACCTCACCGTCCTGTCCACGGCGCCGCTCGCGGCCCCGCGCCCCGGCTGGCACCACCTGCCCGAGGTCACCGAGGAGTCGGTCCGCCGGGCCCTGGCGGGCGCGGGCCCCGGGGTCACCCATCTCAGGGTGGTGGGTGACCTCGGCCGGGCGGTCACGGACGGGCCCGCGCCCGCCCTCACCGCCCTGCACGACGCCGCCTATCTGACCCTCCAGCACCTGTACGACGACCTCGGCGACCCCGGCTCCTCGGCCGTGGCGCTGCTGCTGGGCGCCGCGCCGGGCGGCACCCCGCATCCGTACACCGGGCTCTTCACCGGGCTGTGGAAGACCGCGGCCCTGGAGCGCGACGCCTGCCTCGCCTTCGCGCTGTGCACCTCGGCCACCGACCTCACCGAGGCGATGGCCCGCGCCGAGGAGGAGAGCGCGGCCGAGCGGGTCTTCCCCGCGGTGTTCGACCTCGACGGCGTACGCAAGGCGTATCTGCTCTCCGACCAGCCGAACGACCTGGCGGCGGGGGCTCCCGCCGTCCTCGGCCAGGACTCGGTCGTGGTGGTCGCCGGGGGCGCCCGGGGCATCACCGCCGAGGTGGTCAAGGCGGTCGCCGAGCACTTCCGGCCCCGGATCTACGTCCTGGGCAGCAACTCCCTCGACGACTATCCGCCGGAGACGTACCAGGGCACCGACGGGGAGTTCGCCGCCCGCCGCGCCGGTTACATCAAGACGGAGATCGCCCGCCGCGACGGCCGCACCGTGGCCGACATCAACCGCGCCTTCGACCGCATGGTCAACGCCCGCTGGGCGAAGCGGAACCTGGACGAGATGGCCGCCCACAGCGGCGCCGGACGGGTCACCTACCTCGCCTGCGACATGCGCGACGGCGCGGCGGTGGACCGGGCGATCGGCCGGGTGCTGGACGAGCGGGGGCGGATCGATCTGCTGGTCAACGCCGCCGGGCTGCAGCGCTCCGGGCTGATCAAGGACAAGAGCTTCGCCGAGTTCAGCTCCATCCGCGATCTGAAGGTGGACTCCTACCGCCATCTCAAGCGCGCCCTGCGCACCGCGCCGCCCCGGCTGTGGTGCAACTTCGGCTCGCTGCTGGGCTACTTCGGGCAACTGGGCGAGGCCGACTACGCCGCGGCCAACGACTTCCTGGCCGCCGCCGCGACCCACACCAGCGCGACCGATTCGCGGACGGACGAGTTCACCATCGGCTGGACGCTGTGGGAAGGCGTCGGCATGGGCGCCAACGAGCTGACCAAGGCGTACTACGAGCGCGCCGGCTCGTACAGCAACATGGCCATCGCCGAGGGCATCCACCACTTCGTCCAGGAGCTCCACGCCCCCGTGCGGCGCCCCTCCGTCGTCCACCTCGGCGACGCCGAGCGTGCCACGGTGGAGCGCTTCTACCCCGGCTATCTGGGCACCACGGGCGGGGCGGCGCGGCCGGTCACCGGTGAGGCGGAGCGGCCCGGGTTCTTCCTGCGCCGGCTGGTGGCGTCCGACGAGCGGTCGGTGGTCTACGAGTGCCCCTTCGACCTGGACACCGACGGCTATCTCGAACACCACACGGTGCGCGGCGAGGCCACCCTGCCCGGCACCTTCGTCACCGAACTGGCCGCCGAGGCCGCGCGGGCCCTGGTCCCCGGCAAGCGGGTGATCGCCTTCGAGGATCTGCGGTTCGAGCACTTCCTGCGGGTCTACCGCGACATCCCGGCCGGTCCGAGGCGCATCCGCGCCGAACTGGTGGACAGTCCCGGGGAGGTGACCGTCGTCCAGGTGCGGATCACCGAGGACGTGGTCGCGCCCAGCGGGGTGGTCCTGGTCGAGGACCGGGTGCACTTCCTGGCCCGGGTGCTGCTCGACACCGAGGCGCCCACCGCGCCACGCTGGGAGGAGTGGCCGGCCGGGGAGGAGACCCCGGTGCCCGACCCGTACCACCAGCCCGGTTCCCCGGTGCGGCTGACCGGCCCCTTCGTCTCCACCACCGACACCCGGATCCACCCCCGGGGCAAGCGCGCCCGCTACGCGCCCGGCATCACGCCCGGCGACCCGGTGTGGTCCCGCTTCACCGTGCCGGGCATCCTGCTCGACGGGCTGGCCCGGGTGGGGGTGCTGGACCTGGTCGACGGGCATCTGGTGCCGGTGGCGGCGCCGCTGTCGATCCGCCGGATCGATCTGTACGAGGAGACCAGCGACCACGACCTGGCCGCGTCCGGGGAGGAGATCGACCTCTTCGTCACCCCGCCCGGCTTCGATCTGACGGCCGACACCATCAGCAACCGCTTCGTGGCGGTGCGGCCCGACGGCCGGATGCTGCTCCAGATGAAGGACATGCGGGCCACCCTCATCGGCTACGTCGACGCCGAGACCGGCGAGGCCGTCCCCCTGGAGCGGGCACCGGAGGGGGAGGACCGGACATGACCGTGGCTCAGGAGGACGCGCCGGTCCAGCCGGTGACCCGGATGGTGTGGCGGCTCACCGAGCTGCCCCGCCCCGCCGGGCCGCACCCCCGGCTCGCCGGGCTGCGGGTGCTGCTGATCGGCGGCGAGGAGGACATCGCCGCCGGGGTGGAGCGCGAGCTGAAGGAGCGCGGCGCGCTGGTGCGCCGGGAGCCGGAAGGACCCGGTCCGGTGGACGCCATCGTCGACCTCACCGTGGGCCGGGCGTACGACCCGGACCGGGCCGCCTCCGCCGGGGTCTGGCGGCGGGCGCTGACCGAGACCGTGACCGCGCTGCGCGGCGCCTACGACGACTGGGCGGCCGAGACCGCCGCGGACCGGCTGTGCTATCTCGCCGTCAGCTACCTCGGCGGCGGGATGGGCCAGCATCCTCGGGACGGTCTGGAGCAGCCGCTCGGCGGCATCTGGGCGGGGCTCGCCAAGACCCTGCACCGGGAGTTCCCCAACGTGGCCGCCCGCGTCGTGGACATCGACCTGGCCGCCTCCGCCGAACTGCCCGGCATCGTCGCCGCCGAGCTCGGCCGCCGCACCGGTGAGATCGAGGTCGGCTACCGCGACGGCCGCCGGTACACCCTCACCCCCGAGGACCGGCCCGTGGCCGCGCCCGCCCTCACCCTCGGCCCCGAGGACACCGTGCTGATCACCGGCGGCGGCCGCGGCATCGGCTGGGAACTGGCCCGGTCGCTGGCCGCCCGGCACGGCGTACGGGTCGTGGTGACCGGCCGGGAGCCGTTCCCCGGCGGGGACGAGCCCTGGTTCGGCGTGGACGAGGCCGGGTGGAAGGCGTACGAGAAGCAGGTCTGGGCGGGCCGCGCCAAGGGCGAGTCGCCCGCCGTGGTCCGCGGCCGGCTGGCCCGGGTCCGCCGGCTGTGGGAGCTGGCCACCCATGTGACCTCCGCCCGGCAGGAGGGGCTGCGCATCGAGTACGCGCGCTGCGACTTCACCGACCGCGCCCAGGTCCGCGGGCTCATCCGGCGCGAGGACGCGCTGGAGGGCGGCCGGCTCGCCGGGGTGGTGCACAACGCCGGGGTGGACACCTCCGCCCGGCTGCCGAAGAAGACCGACGAGGAGATCCTGCGCACCGTCGAGGTCAAGATCGAGGGCTTCCTCAACGTCTTCGAGGAGGTGCGCCACCGCGACCTGAAGTTCTTCTGCAGCGTCGGCTCCCTCACCGGACGGCTCGGCGGCATGGTCGGCCAGCTCGAATACGCGGCGGCCAACGACGGTCTGGCGCGGCTCGGCCAGTGGGCCGCCCGCCGGGCCGCGTTCCCCGTGATGACGCTCGCCTGGCCCACCTGGGACCGCATCGGGCTGATCGCCAACTTCGCCGCCACCCTGCGCTACATGGCCGCGATCGACGTGGCGGACGGTCTTGAGCGCTGGCGGGCCGAACTGCTGGCGGGATCCGAGGGCGAGGTCACCTTCGTCGGGCCGCTGGGCAAGGCCATCGATCCGGGGCAGGCCATCGGCTATCCGGTGGTGCCCGCGCTGCCCGGCTTCGCCACCGCCTTTCCGAAGATCTTCCACCTCGGCGAGGTGACCTCCTACCAGCCGCACGCCCGGCTGACGGCACGCGTCGTCCTCAACCCCCGGGACACCCCCGCGCTCGGCGACTTCCGGATCGACGGCGCTCCCGCGCTGCCGCCCTCCCTGCTGCTGGAGAACGCGCTGCGGGCCGCCGAATGGATCGTCCCGGAGGACTTCCCGGCGCTGCGGGCCGGTGCGCTGGAGGAGATCGTGGTGCCGCTGGCGCTGCTGCGCCTCGACGGCCCCGTGATCCGGCTGGTCCGCGAGATCCGCGGCTTCCATGAGGGGCACGACTGGATCGTGGAGGTCCGCTACCGCCACGAGGGGACCGCGGACGGCCCGGAGGCGAGCCTGCGCATCGTCCACGAGACCGGCGCGCCACGGCCGCCCGCCCCGCCGCGCCCCGACGTCCAGCAGACCACCACCCTCCGCTCCGGGCCGCCCTTCCTGCACTGGCGCGGCGCCGTGCTGCCGCTCTCCGCATGGACCGTGGCGCCGGAGGGCCGCCTGGTGGCCGAGGTCCCGCGCTGCCTGCCGGCCGACCTGTGGGCGACGCCGTACGTGCCCGGGACGGTCCTTCCGATCGCCGCGCTGGAGAACGTGGTGCGGCGGTGCACCACCCAGGGCGACGGCCTCTCGGTCACCGCCGACCCCCTGGTCCTCGGCCGGATCGCAGCGCACTCCGCCGAGCGCGGACCCACCCGTGTCGAGGGCGATCCCTCGCTCGGCGTCTGGCGGATCACCGACGCAGACTCCGGGGACCCCGTGGCGACCGTCTCGGGACTCTCCGGCCCGCTGGGAAACACGACGGAATAGAAAGGCACTTCATGTCCACTCCCGAGCAGAACAAGGCCGTCCTCGAGCGCTACTACGAGCAGTGCCTCAACAAGGGCAACCTGGACGTCATCTACGAGGGCGCCACCGAGGACCACATCAGCCACGGCACCGCCGCCAACGGCAAGGACGGTGTGGAGCACCTGAAGGAGTGGGTGCGGCTGCAGCGCGCCTCCTTCCCCGACCTCCACGTCACCGTGGAGGACTGGATCCTGGACGGCAACAAGGTCGTCAGCCGGTTCACCGCGCGCGGCACCCACACCGGCGACGACTACGCGGGCCTCATCCCGGCGCAGGGCCGCGAGCTGGAGATCCCCGGCATCGTCATCGACGAGTTCAACGACGAGGGCAAGATCGTGGAGAGCTGGTTCTCCATGGACTCCTACGACCTCGCCACCCAGCTCGGGGCGTTCGACGCGCCCCCCGCGTGACCGGCCATGAGCCGGCCCCGGGCTCCGGGGCCGGCCTCCCGGTCCTCATCACCGGCTGCTCCTCCGGAATCGGCCGCGCGTGCGCGCTGCGGCTGCACCGGGCCGGGCACACCGTGTACGCCACCGCGCGGCGGCCCGAGACGCTGGCGGAGCTGGCGGGCTCAAGCATCCGCACCATGGCGCTCGACGTCACCGACGAGGAGTCCATGGCCACCGCGGTCGCCAAGGTCGAGGCGGAGTACGGCGCGGTCGGGGCGCTGGTCAACAGCGCGGGCTACGCCATGTCCGGCTGTATCGAGGAGGCCTCCCTGGCCGAGGTGCGCGAGCAGTTCGAGACCAATGTGTACGGCCTGGTCCGGCTCAGCCAGCTGGTGCTGCCCGCGATGCGCGCCCACGGCGGCGGCACCATCGTCAACATCTCCTCCATCTTCGGCCGTTACGCCGTTCCCGGCTCGGGCTTCTACAACGCCACCAAGCACGCCGTGGAGGCGCTCAGCGACTCCCTGCGGAACGAGGTGGCCGACTTCGGGGTGCGGGTCGTCCTCGTCGAGCCGGGCCCGGTGCGCACCACCCGCTTCGGCGCCACCTACGTGGCCAATCTGCGGCCGGTGAGCCGGACCTACGAGACCTTCCGCCGGGAGAGCGCCGAGTACTTCGAGGCGATCTACACCGGCAGCCGCCGGACCCTGGCGGGCACCTTCGCGATCCAGTCGGACGATGTGGCCCGCCGGGTGGCGAAGGTGGTGGCCAAGGGCGCCCGAGGCTCCCGGCCGCGCGCCCGCTACCCCGTCGGACTCCTCGCCCACAGCACGATCGCCCTGCGGCGCCTCACCTCCGACGTCCTCTTCGACCATCTCTTCGTGCGCCGCCTGTTTCCGGTGCCCCGCGGGCCGCGGCCGCGAAAGCAAGGAGACCACCGATGACCACAGCGACCTCCGCGCCGCGCATCGCACCCGGCCCCAAGGGCGCCCCGCTGCTGGGCAGTCTGGGCCCCTGGAAGCGGAACACCGCCGAATTCCTGCTCGGCCTGCAGCGCGACCACGGCGAGATCGTCCGGATGCGGCTCGGCCCCTTCCTGGTGCACCAGGTGACCGAGCCCGAGGCGGTGCGCCGGGTGCTGGTGGAGAACAACGGCAACTACGTCCGCGGCCCGCTCTACGAGCAGTTCGGCGTCGTCATGGGCAAGGGACTGCTCACCACCGACGGCGAGTTCTGGCGCGCCCACCGGCGGGCGGTGCAGCCGGTCTTCCTCAAGAACGCCATCACCGACATCATCCCCAACATCGTCCGGGCCACCGAGGAGATGCTGGAGACCTGGGAGCGCAAGGCCGCCGCCGGTGAGCCGGTCGACCTGATGACCGACATGCTGCGGCTGACCCTGGTCACCCTCTCCCGCTCGCTGTTCGCCTACGACATCAAGCCGGACTCGGCCCTGCTGAAGACGATCGTGGACGATGTGGTGGAGGTGATGTTCCGCCGCGGCACCGCCACCGAGATGCTGCCCTCCTGGGTGCCGACGGACCGCCGGCGCAAGATCCTCAGAATCCACCGGGTCTTCGACCGCATCGTGGCCGATGTGCGCCGGAGCTACGCGGAGACGGGGGAGGGGCCGCTGATCGCGCTGATGGAGCGGGCCACCGACCCGGCGACCGGTGAGCCCTGGACCGAACAGCAGATCAAGGACGAACTGCTCACGGTCTATCTGGCCGGCCATGAGACCACCGCCGTCTCGCTGTGCTGGACGCTGCTGTCGATCGCCGCTCATCCCGGCGTCCAGGAGGAGCTGGACGCCGAGATCGCCACGGTGCTCGGCGGCGGGCTGCCGGACGCGGAGAGCGCCGAGGGGCTGACGTACACCAAGATGGTCGTCGACGAGAGTCTGCGGATGCACCCGCCCATCTGGATCTTCCCCCGGGCGGCGGTCGAGGCGGATACCCTCGGCGGCTACGACATCGAGCCGGGCTCCTCGATCCTGATGTCCCCGCTGGTCTCCCACCACAACCCGCGCCACTGGGAGAACCCACTGGCCTTCGACCCGTACCGATTCACCCCGCAGGCCATCAAGGAGCGGCCGCGGATGGCGTACCTCCCGTTCGGCTCGGGGCCCCGGCAGTGCGTCGGCAACTTCATGGCGCTGCTGGAGCTGCGCGTCATCGTGTCCATGGTGAACCAGCGCTTCCGGATCAGCCGGATCCCGGGGACCGAACTGCGGTACGGCTCACCGGTGATCTCGCTGCGGCCGCTCGAGGACGTGATGGTGACGGTGACTCCGCGCGAGCGATCCACCGCCGCGCCCCGCCCGTCCCGCCGGACCGCTCCCGCCGCCCCCGCCGTCTGCCCCCGTCACCCGTAGCCCGCGAGAGCGTAAGCGGAATCGGAGTTCCGGGCCGGGTCGGCGCCGTCGCCTTTCCCGATTTCGCCCACCCGCCCCGGCCCGGGAAACCCGCCACACCGTCAGAAGCAGGGGTTCGTGGCGGTGGATCAATATCCCGGGGGCGCGGGCGCTTTTCAGGGAAAACGCGTCCCGCGGCGCCGCGGACGGGAATGCGGAAGATGTGCGGCGGGACGCGAAGGACGAGGCCCGGGGCCGACCGCGCGGCAGCGCTCCGGCACCGGGACGACACCCTCCGGCGAGCCATGGAATCCGGCCCCGGGCCGGGCCGGAAAACCACCGCGCCGACCGGTCGGTTTTCTTGACGCTCCTGGTGGAAGGGGTGGGGCGGACCCTATCCCCGGGTGCGCCGGGGCGGGCAAGAACTTCATTTCACGATCGCTACGGCCGTTTACTCCCAGGTGGCGCCCAGTGTGGCCGTCCACCGCCCCCCGTCCGCTCCCGAGAGCGCTCGCGCACAATGCCTCCGAATGAATGTCCGACGTATGTACGGACGCTCCCCCGCGTCCCCGGGTGACCCGGATGGTGGTCGCTGAGCCATCCGGCGGGGCAACCCCGCGGATCTGTGGCAGGGTCAGGGGGCTAGCAGTTGAACCAGAGGCACTGTCGCCGCCGCTGTTCACTAAACGGAGGCGCTGTATCGTGTGCGTGTACGCCGGGTTGTCGAGCGGCGCAGCATCAGGGAGGGGGACGCGTGTCGCCAGGGGAAGCGCACGTCGCACCGTACTCACGGCGCGAGCGGCTGCGCATCGCGACCATCCGTGAAATCAAGGACGTCGCCCGGACGCTCCTGGTTCAGGAGGGCCCGGAAAACGTGACCATCCGGGCCATCGCCCGTGAGATGGGCATGACCGCGCCGGCCGTCTACCGCTACTTCAGTAGCCGGGATGCGCTGATCCTTCAGCTGCGTGTGGACATTTTCGAGGAGATGGCCCGCTTCATGCGCGGCGTCCTCGGCCAGCACCCCGAGGAGGAGCCGGGCCGCCGGTGGATCAGCGGCGCCCGCGCGCTGCGCGTCTGGGCGATCAAGCACCCCCATGAGTTCGGGCTCATCCTCGGCCCCTGGGCCCCGGGGCTCGGCCGCGAGGAGACCAAGCCCGAGCGCCATATGAGCTGGGTCTTCGGCTCGGTCTTCTCCGATCTGGTCGCCGACCTGTGGCGGGTGCGGGGCTTCCCGGCCCCCGAGGTCGGGGAGCTCGACCCCGGCCTCGCGCGCACCCTCACCGCGCTCAGCGAGGACCAGGACGTCGACATGCCCCCGGGAGCCATCGCCGTGATGCTCCGATGTTGGGTGCGGCTGTACGGGGTGATCTCCATGGAGGCGCTCGGCCATATGTCCTTCGCGCTCTCCGAGGGGCAGTACTTCTTCGAGTTCGAGCTCCGCGACCTGTGCCGGGTGCTGGACATCTCGGAGTTCTACGAAGAGGTCGTCTGAAGTCATCCGAAGGCCCCCGGACACCGGCCCGGGGGCGTTCGCCGGTCACCCGCCCGGCGCCCCGTCGAAGGTCACATCGGGGTATCGCTCCGTACATGTGTACACCGGGGGGCGTAAGCTGTGGCAATGCCCGTCCGGATCATGCCGGAGCCGGGCCCTTGTCGCCTGTTCGGGGGCTAGGGGCCCGGGCCCGTTGACAAGACGGAGCGGCGTGTCCGGATCGTGCCGACCCTGGTAACCGGTGTAGAACGGGGGATGTGACGGCATTGGCTACACGGCCCATCTCCAGCGCTACCGGGGGGCCCGGTCACCGGGACCCACGTGGCGTCCTGGGTCTCGCCCGTACGCCTGGCTGTCCACGGTGACCGTCGAGGACGAGCGCAGCGGGTCCCATACCACGTCGGGCGGCCGGAGCGGCGGGCAGGAAGCCGCTCGCGCCGTGCTCGACAAGGCCGCCCACGAGAACTTCCCCGTGGCCCCCTTTTTCCTCCCCCGCGCCTGGCGCACCGATCTGATGGCCGTCTACGGCTACGCCCGGCTGGTCGACGACATCGGCGACGGCGATCTGGCCCCCGGCGGCGCCGACGCCGAGCTGCTCGGTCTCGACCGCGACCGGGCGGACGACGCGCTCGCGATGCTGGACGCGTTCGAGGCCGACCTCCGCCGGGTCTTCCAGCCCGCCGCGGAACCGCGCCATCCGCTGCTGCGGGCCCTGCGCCCCACCGTCCACCGCCATGGGCTCGACCAAGGCCCCTTCCTGGGGCTGATCGAGGCCAACCGCCAGGACCAGCGGGTCCGGCGGTACGCCACCTACCAGGAACTCCTCGACTACTGCGAGCTGTCCGCCAACCCGGTCGGACGGCTCGTCCTCGGCATCACCGGCACCGCGAGCCCCGAGCGGATCCGCCGCTCGGACGCCATCTGCACCGCCCTGCAGATCATCGAGCACCTTCAGGACGTGGCCGAGGACCTCCGCAGGGACCGCGTCTACCTGCCCGCCGAGGACATGAAACGCTTCGGTGTGACCGAGGCCGACCTCGCCGCCCCCAGGGGCGGCGTACGGTTGCGTGCGCTGGTCGCGAAGGAGGCGGAACGCGCCGCTGCCCTGCTGAATGAAGGCACCCCCCTGGTGGGTAGCGTCCACGGCAGGCTCAAGGTGCTGCTCGCCGGATTCGTGGCCGGGGGGCGGGCCGCCTTGCGGGCGGTCGCGGCCGCGGGACATGACGTACTCCCTGGACCGCCCAGGCCCACCAAGCTCAGCCTGCTGCGCGAGGTGGGGGCGACACTGCGAAGAGAGGGGTGAGCCGGACCGTGAAGGGATCTCCGCACGCGTCCGCGCCAGTGCTCGCGGCGTACCGCTACTGCGAGGCCGTGACCGGCCACCAGGCCCGCAACTTCGCCTACGGCATCAGGCTGCTGCCGACGGAGAAGCGCCATGCGATGTCGGCCCTGTACGCCTTCTCCCGCCGGATCGACGACATCGGCGACGGCCCCCTCGACCCGGAGGCCAAGCGCGCCCGGCTGGCGGACACCCGCGCCCTGCTGGACCGGGCGCGGGGCGGCGGCATCGAGGAGGACGACACCGACCCCGTCGCCGTCGCCCTCGCCCATGCCGCACACCGCTTCCCGATCCCGCTGGACGCGCTGGACGAGCTGATCGACGGCGTGCTGATGGACGTGGCCGGGCAGACCTACGAGACCTGGGACGACCTCAAGGTCTACTGCCGCTGTGTGGCGGGCGCCATCGGACGGCTGTCGCTCGGCGTCTTCGGGACCGCCCCCGGCGCCGGCCACAGCGAGGACGAGCTCGAGCGCGCCCCGTACTACGCCGACACCCTCGGGCTCGCCCTGCAGCTGACCAACATCCTGCGCGACGTCCGCGAGGACGCCGCCACCGGGCGCACCTATCTGCCCGCCGACGACCTGGCCAAATTCGGCTGCACCGCCGCGTTCCGCAGCTCCACCGCACCCCCGGACGCCGACTTCACCGGTCTGGTCCACTTCGAGGTGCGGCGGGCCAGGGCGCTGTTCGCCGAGGGCTTCCGGCTGCTGCCGCTGCTGGACCGGCGCAGCGGGGCGTGCGTGTCCGCCATGGCGGGCATCTACCGCAGGCTGCTGGACCGGATCGCCAAGGACCCCGCGGCCGTCCTGCGCGGCCGCGTCTCGCTGCCCGGCCATGAGAAGGCGTACGTGGCGGTGCGCGGGCTGGCCGGGCTCGACGCCCGTGCCGTCGAGCGCCGCGGCACCGGGAGGCCGGTGTGACCCACTCGACCCTGGACCCCGCCCCGGCCGCCGGGCCACGCCCCGCCGGGCGGAGCGCCCTGGTGATCGGCGGCGGGCTCGCCGGTACGACGGCCGCGCTCGCGCTGGCCGACGCCGGGCTGCGGGTCACCCTGGTCGAGGGCCGCCCCCGCCTGGGCGGCCTCGCCTTCTCCTTCCACCGCTCCTCCCCGGCGGGCGTGCTCAGCGTCGACAACGGCCAGCATGTGTATCTGCGCTGCTGCGCCGCCTACCAGTGGTTCCTGGAGCGGGTCGGCGCGGCCCGACTCGCCCCGCTCCAGGGCCGGTTGGACGTCCCCGTCCTCGACGCCCGGGGGCGCGACGGGCGGCGGCTCGGCCGGCTGCGCCGCACCGCCCTGCCGGTGCCGCTCCATCTCTCCGCGAGCCTGGCCACCTACCCCCATCTCTCCCTCGCCGAGCGCGCCCAGGTGGGCCGCGCCGCACTCGCACTGGGGCGGCTGGACCCCGAGGACCCGGCGCTGGACGGGGTGGACTTCGCCGGCTGGCTGCGCCGCCACGGCCAGTCGCCGCGCGCCGTCGAGGCGCTGTGGGACCTGGTCGGCGTGGCCACGCTCAACGCCACCGCGCCCCATGTCTCGCTGGGCCTGGCCGCGATGGTCTTCAAGACCGGGCTGCTCTCCCGGCCCGGCGCCGCCGACATCGGCTGGGCCCGCGCCCCGCTCGGCGAGCTGCACCACACCCGCGCCCAGCGCGCCCTGGACGCGGCGGGAGTCCGGACCGGCCTGCGCACCCGGGTGACCGCCGTCACCCGCACCCCGGAGGGCCGCTGGAGCGCGGCCACCGCCGGGCGGCCGGGGGAGGAGCCGCGGCCCGAGGCGGACGGCGCGGACGTCCTCGTGCTGGCCGTACCGCAGCGCGAGGCGCACGCCCTGCTGCCGGACGGCGCCCTGAAGGACCCCGGCCGGCTGCTGCGCATCGGCACCGCGCCCATCCTCAATCTGCATGTGATCTACGACCGCACGGTGCTGCGCCGCCCCTTCTTCGCCGCGATCGGCTCCCCCGTCCAGTGGGTCTTCGACCGTACGGACGCCTCGGGGCTGAGGGACGCGCCCGGGGCCGGGGACAGCCAGTACCTGGCCGTGTCGCAGTCCGCCGCGTACGACGACATCGACCGCCCGGTGGCCGAACTGCGCGCCCGCTATCTGCCCGAGCTGGAGCGGCTGCTGCCGGTCGCCCGGGGGGCGCGGGTGCGCGACTTCTTCGTCACCCGGGAACGCACCGCCACCTTCGCCCCCGTCCCCGGCGTCGGCCTCCTCCGGCCCTCCGCCCCGACCGACGCGCCCGGCCTCTACCTGGCCGGTGCGTGGACCGCCACCGGCTGGCCCGCGACCATGGAGGGCGCCGTGCGCAGCGGTCTTTCCGCCGCCCGCGCGGCCCTCACCGACCTAGGCCGCCCGCATGTGAACCCTCTCCCCGCCCCGGGCGGGGGGAC
Organism: Streptomyces rugosispiralis; assembly: GCF_024505145.1. Taxonomy (GTDB): domain Bacteria; phylum Actinomycetota; class Actinomycetes; order Streptomycetales; family Streptomycetaceae; genus Streptomyces; species Streptomyces rugosispiralis. Next base: position 22,747 of record NZ_JANIAA010000067.1, read on the forward strand.
GCCCAAGGAGGCGGCATGAGCACCACCACCAAGAACAGAGGAGAGACCGTGACCCCGGCGACCCCAGGTGTCGACACCGCAGGCGTCATGGCGCTGCTGGACCGCGGCCGTACGCTCGCCACGCCGGTGCTGCGCGCCGCCGTCGACCGGCTGGCCCCGCCCATGAACACCGTCGCCGCGTACCACTTCGGCTGGATCGACGCCGAGGGCAACCCGGCCGAGGGCGACGGCGGCAAGGCCGTACGCCCCGCGCTCGCCCTGCTGTCCGCCGAGGCGGCGGGCGCCGCCCCCGAGGCCGGGGTGCCCGGCGCGGTCGCGGTCGAGCTGGTGCACAACTTCTCGCTGCTCCACGACGACCTCATGGACGGGGACGAGCAGCGCCGCCACCGCGACACCGTCTGGAAGGTGCACGGCCCGGCCCAGGCCATCCTGGTCGGTGACGCCCTGTTCGCGCTGGCCAACGAGATACTGCTGGAGCTGGGCACCGCCGAGGCCGGGCGGGCCACCCGCCGGCTCACCGCCGCCACCCGGAAGCTGATCGACGGCCAGGCCCAGGACATCTCCTACGAACACCGCGAGTGGGTCACCGTCGAGGAGTGCCTGGAGATGGAGGGCAACAAGACCGGCGCCCTGCTCGCCTGCGCCGCCTCCATCGGCGCCGTGCTCGGCGGCGCCGACGACCGCACCGCCGACACCCTGGAGCGCTACGGCTACCACCTGGGCCTCGCCTTCCAGGCCGTCGACGACCTGCTCGGCATCTGGGGCGACCCGGAGGCCACCGGCAAGCGGACCTGGAGCGATCTGCGCCAGCGCAAGAAGTCCCTCCCCGTGGTCGCCGCGCTGGACGCCGGCGGCCCCGACTCCGAGCGGCTCGCCCAGATCCTCGCGGCCGACGCGCACAAGCCGGAGGAGGAGTTCGCCGACTTCTCGGAGGAAGAATTCGCCGTGCGCGCGGCGTTGATCGAGCAAGCAGGTGGCCGGGACTGGACCTCTCAGGAGGCCCGCAGACAGCATGCGACCGCCATGGAGGCACTGGGTTCGGTGGACATGCCCGCCGAAATCAGGGCCCGGTTCGTGGCGCTCGCCGACTTCGTCGTCGTACGAGAGAGATGATCGCCATGGACCGCTAGTTCGCAGTCGCCGGCCGGCACCCAGCCGGGGCGCCGGCCGACGGAAGCCCCAAAGACGGCAGATGAGCACACTGCAGAGGGGAAGCCATGACAGCGACACCGACCGTCCAACCCTCCGAGTCGTCCGAGTCCAAGACATTAAGCGTCGCCCGTGAGGCGACGGTCCGCGCGGTGGACCACCTGCTGTCCCGCCAGGACGAGCGGGGCTGGTGGAAGGGCGACCTGGAGACCAACGTCACCATGGACGCCGAGGATCTGATGCTCCGCCAGTTCCTCGGCATCCAGGACCCCGACACCCTCGCCGCCGCGGCCCGCTATCTGCGCTCCCAGCAGGCCACCGACGGCACCTGGGCCACCTTCCACGGCGGTCCGCCCGAGCTATCCGCCACCATCGAGGCGTATGTCGCCCTGCGGCTGGCCGGCGACGAGCCCGACGCGCCCCATATGGCCGCCGCCTCCGCCTGGGTGCGCTCCCGGGGCGGGATCGCCGGCAGCCGGGTGTTCACCCGCATCTGGCTCGCCCTCTTCGGCTGGTGGCGCTGGGAGGACCTGCCCGAGCTGCCACCGGAGATCATCTACTTCCCGAAGTGGCTTCCGCTCAACATCTACGACTTCGGCTGCTGGGCCCGGCAGACCATCGTGCCCCTCACCATCGTCTCGGCCACCCGCCCGGTACGCCCGGCCCCCTTCCCCCTCGACGAACTCCACACCGACCCCCGCAGACCCAATCCGCCGCGGCCACTGGCCCCCGTCGCCTCCTGGGACGGCGCCTTCCAGCGGCTGGACCGGGCGCTGCACGCCTACCACAAGGTCGCCTTCCGCCCGCTGCGCCGGGCCGCGCTGCGCTCCTGCGCTCGCTGGATCGTGGAGCGGCAGGAGAACGACGGCTGCTGGGGCGGCATCCAGCCACCCGCCGTCTACTCCGTCATCGCCCTCCATCTGCTCGGCTACGACCTCGACCACCCCGTGATGCGCGCCGGCCTGGAGTCGCTGGACCGGTTCGCGGTGTGGCGCGAGGACGGCAGCCGGATGATCGAAGCCTGTCAGTCCCCGGTCTGGGACACCTGCCTGGCCGCCATCGCGCTGGCCGACGCCGGTCTCGCCCCGGACCACCCGGCGCTGGTCAAGGCCGCCGACTGGATGCTGACCGAGCAGATCGACCGGCCCGGCGACTGGTCGGTCCGGCGGCCCGGACTGCCCGCCGGCGGCTGGGCGTTCGAATTCGACAACGACAACTACCCGGACATCGACGACACCGCCGAGGTCATCCTGGCGCTGCGCCGGGTCGACCACCCCGAGCCCGAGCGGATCGAGGCGGCCGTGCGGCGCGCCATGCGCTGGACCCTGGGCATGCAGTCGAAGAACGGGGCGTGGGGCGCGTTCGACGTCGACAACACCAGCCCGCTACCCAACAAGCTGCCGTTCTGCGACTTCGGCGAGGTGATCGACCCGCCGTCGGCCGATGTCACCGCGCATGTCGTGGAGATGCTGGCGCATGAGGGGCGGACGTACGACGCCCGCACCCGGCGCGGTATCTCCTGGCTGCTGTCCGAGCAGGAGCCGAGCGGCGCCTGGTTCGGCCGCTGGGGCACCAACTACGTCTACGGCACCGGCTCCGTCGTCCCCGCGCTGATCGCCGCGGGCGTCCCCGCCTCCCATCCGGCGGTCCGCCGGGCCGTCCGCTGGCTGGAGAGCGTCCAGAACGAGGACGGCGGCTGGGGCGAGGACCAGCGCTCCTACCTCGACGCCGAGTGGATGGGCCGGGGCGCCTCCACCGCCTCGCAGACGGCGTGGGCGCTGCTCGCGCTGCTGGCGGCGGGGGAGCGGGACGGTGCGGCGGTCGAGCGCGGGGTCACCTGGCTCGCCCAGACCCAGCGGCAGGACGGCTCCTGGGACGAGCCGTACTTCACCGGTACCGGCTTCCCCTGGGACTTCTCCATCAACTACCACCTGTACCGGCAGGTCTTCCCGGTGACGGCACTGGGCCGGTATGTCCACGGCGAGCCCACCGGGGCGCGACCGCGGAGCAGTTGATGTCCGCCGATCCGGCCGCGGCGGCCGGCGATGCGCCGCTGCTGATCGCCTGTGCGCTCGGCATCGAGCGGTTCGCCCTGCGCGGCGCCGACCCGGGCGCCGCCGCCGGGGCCGTGACCGTGCTGCGCACGGGCATGGGGCCGCGGTCCGCCGAGCGCGCCGTGAGCCGGGCGCTGACGGGGAGGTCCCCCGGTGAGCCCGGGGGGCGGCCCACCGCCGTCGTCGCCACCGGCTTCTGCGCCGGACTGGCCCCGGGCATGCACCCCGGGGACCTCGTGGTGGCCGACGAGACCCGCGATCCGGCGGGCCGGACCCTGTGCACCGGCACCCGGATCCTCGCCGACGCCCTGTCACACCCCCTACCCGGCGGCCCCCGCCGGGCCGTCCACATCGGCCCGGTCGTGGGCTCGGGCCATGTGGTGCGCGGCGCCGAGCGGGCCGCGCTGCACAGCACCGGCGCCATCGCGGTGGACATGGAGTCCGCCGCGACCCTGCGCACCGCCGTCGGCCACGGCGTCCGTCCGGTTGCGGCCGTCCGGGTGGTCGTGGACGCTCCAGAACATGAACTCGTCCGAATCGGCACGCTACGCGGTGGAATATCGGCTTTCCGGGTTCTCCGGACCGTTCTTCCCGCTTTCTTTCACTGGCACCGTTCTTCGCTGCTCCCAGGAGGTGAGCTAGATGGCCATGCCTCTCCGCCAGACCATCCGGGTCGCGACGTATCTCTTTGAACAGAAAATGATCAAGCGGCGGGACAAGTTCCCGTTGATCGTCGAGCTCGAGCCGCTGTTCGCGTGCAACCTCAAGTGCGAGGGCTGCGGGAAGATCCAGCATCCGGCCGGGGTGCTCAAGCAGCGCATGCCGGTCGCCCAGGCGGTGGGCGCGGTGCTGGAGTCGGGCGCGCCGATGGTGTCCATCGCGGGCGGCGAGCCCCTGATGCACCCGCAGATCGACGAGATCGCACGGCAGCTCGTGGCGCGGAAGAAGTACGTCTTCCTCTGCACCAACGCGATGCTGTTGCGGAAGAAGATGCATCTTTTCAAGCCCTCCCCGTACTTCGCCTTCGCGGTGCACATCGACGGACTGCGGGAGCGGCATGACGAATCGGTCGCGAAGGAGGGGGTGTTCGACGAGGCGGTGGAGGCCATCAAGGAGGCCAAGCGGCGCGGCTTCCGGGTCACCACCAATTCCACCTTCTTCAATACCGACACCCCGCAGACCGTCATCGACGTGCTCGACTTCCTCAATGACGAGCTCGAGGTGGACGAGATGATGATCTCGCCCGCCTACGCGTACGAGAAGGCGCCCGACCAGGAGCACTTCCTGGGCGTCGAGCAGACCCGCGAGCTGTTCCGCAAGGCGTTCGCCGGGGGCAACCGACGCCGCTGGCGGCTCAACCACAGCCCGCTCTTCCTCGACTTCCTCGAGGGCAAGACGGACTTCCCGTGCACCGCCTGGGGCATCCCCAACTACTCCCTCTTCGGCTGGCAGCGGCCCTGCTATCTGATGAGCGACGGCTATGTCCCGACCTACCGCCAACTGGTGGAGGAGACCGACTGGGACAGCTACGGCCGCGGCAAGGATCCGCGCTGCGACAACTGCATGGCCCACTGCGGCTATGAGCCCACCGCGGTCCTGGCGACCATGGGCTCCCTCAAGGAGTCGCTGCGCGCCGCCCGGGAGACCGCCGCGGGAAGCCATGGGTGACGGGATGAGCGCGGCGGAACCAGATGGGATGAGCGCGGCGGAACCGGTCGCACTCGGCCTGCCCGCGGTGCCGGGCAGGCCCCTCGCGCCACGCCGGGTCTCCCGCCGCC
>NZ_JANIAA010000068.1 GCF_024505145.1 Streptomyces rugosispiralis
CAGAGCTACTGGCCGCAGCCTGCCGCCACCCCGGCCGACGAGTCGGGCGCGCCGTCCGACGCCGTGGACGCCCGCTTCTGGGAGGCCGTCGAGCGCGAGGACCTGGAGTCGCTGGCCGACACCCTCGCGTTCGGGGACGACGGTGAGCGGTCCTCGCTCGGCGCCGTCCTGCCCGCCCTGGCGTCCTGGCGCAAGCAGGCCCGCGAGCAGTCCACCGTGGACGGCTGGCGCTACCGCGTGACCTGGACCTCGCTGACCGAGGCACAGGCCCCGCGGCTGTCCGGGACCTGGCTGCTGGCCGTGCCCGAGTCCGCCGCCATCGACGACTGGACGCTCGGCGCGGTGCGGATGCTCACCGAACGCGGCGCCGAGGTGCGGCAGATCACCCCGGCCGCCGTGGAGTCGGACCGCGCGTCGCTGACCCGCCTGGTCCGCGAGGAGCTGGCCGACGCCGGAGCCGTCTCGGGTGTGCTGTCGCTGCTCGCCTTCGACACGGGCACCGCGCCCGGCACCGACGGGGTCGGCGCCGGGCTGGTCGGCACCGCCGCGCTGATCCAGGCGCTCGGCGACGCCGGGGTGGACGCGCCGCTGTGGTGCGCCACCCGGGGCGCGGTCGCCGTCGGCCGGACGGACCAGGTGGAATCCGCCGAGCAGGCGCTCGTCTGGGGCCTCGGCCGGACCGCGGCCCTGGAGTACCCGGAGCGCTGGGGCGGTCTGGTGGACCTGCCCGGCGCGCCCGACGAGCGGGTGCTGGCCCGGCTCGCCGGGGTGCTCGCCGGGACCGACGGCGAGGACCAGCTCGCGGTGCGCGCGGCCGGGGTGTTCGCCCGCAGGCTCGCCCACGCCCCGCTGGCCGGCGCGCCCGCCGTACGGTCGTGGAAGCCGTCCGGTACGACGCTGGTCACCGGCGGTACGGGCGCCCTGGGCGCCCATGTGGCGCGCTGGCTGGCCGGCAACGGGGCCGAGCACCTGGTGCTCACCAGCCGCCGTGGCCTGGACGCCCCGGGCGCCGCCGAACTGCGGGACGAGCTGACCGGGCTCGGTGCCGAGGTCACGATCGCCGCGTGCGACGTGGCCGACCGCAAGGCCGTCGAGACGCTGCTCGCCGCCATCCCGGCCGACCGGCCGCTCACGGCGGTCATGCACGCCGCGGGCGTCCTGGACGACGGCGTCCTGGACGCGCTCACCCCGGAGCGGTTCGCCACCGTCCTCGGCCCCAAGGCCGACGCGGCGCGCCATCTGGACGAGCTGACCCGCGATCTGGACCTGTCCGCGTTCGTACTGTTCTCCGGTATCGCGGGCACCCTCGGTGACGCCGGACAGGGCAACTACGCGGCGGCCAACGCCTATCTGGACGCGCTGGCCGAGCGGCGCCGCGCGGCGGGGCTGCCCGCCACCTCGGTGGCCTGGGGCCGCTGGGGTGAGACGGGCCTGGCCGCCGACGGCGCCATCGGCGAGCGGCTGGACCGGGGCGGCGTCCCGGCGATGGCCCCGCACGCCGCGATCACGGCGCTCCAGCGGGCCCTGGACCACGCGGACACGGTCGTGGCCGTCGCCGACATCCAGTGGGACCGCTTCGCCTACGGCTACACGGCGGTCCGCCCCAGCCCGCTCATCGGCGAACTGCCCGAGGTCAAGCAGTTGCGGGAGACCGGCGGCCCGGCCGGTGAGCCCGGCACGGCCTCCGACGGGTCCCCGGCCGACGCGCTGCGCGACCGGCTGGCCGGGATCTCCCGGGCCGAGCAGTCCCTGGTCGTCCTGGAGGTCGTGCGCACCAACGCGGCCGCCGCGCTCGGCCACCCCTCGACCGACGAGGTCGGCGCCGGGCGGGCGTTCAAGGAGCTGGGCTTCGACTCGCTCATCGCGCTGGAGCTGCGCAACCGGCTGACCGCCGCCACCGGGCAGAAGCTGCCCGCCACGCTGGTCTTCGACTACCCGACCCCCGCGGCGCTCGCCGAGTTCCTGTGCGGCCGGATCGTGGGCGACGGCGGTACGGCCGCGGCGCCCGGGATCGCGGAGCTCGACGCGCTGGAGTCCGCGCTGTCCGTCCTGGACCCCGGCAGCGAGGCACGGGACGACATCGCGGCCCGGCTGCGGGACCTCGCGGCGAAGTGGGCGGAGCCCCGTACGGCCGATGCCGAGGCGGCCGACGGCGACGGCGGCACCGTGACGGAGAAGTTGCAGGAGGCGACGCCCGACGAGGTCTTCGCCTTCATCGACAAGGAACTCGGAATCTAAGGATCTGAAGGTCCGCGGGCGCAAGGTTTGTGACGAGAAGCATGGGTGAGACTCCAATGGCGGATCAGGACAAGATCCTCGACTACCTCAAGCGGGTAACTGCCGATCTGCACCAGACGCGGCAGCGTCTTCGCGAGGTCGAGTCGCAGGAGCCTGAGCCGATCGCGATCGTCGGAATGAGCTGCCGGTTCCCCGGAGGCGTCACGTCTCCGGAGGAGCTGTGGGAGCTGGTGGCCGCGGGCGGCGACGCCATCGCGGACTTCCCCACGGACCGTGGCTGGGACGTCGACGCGCTCTTCGCCGACGACCCCGACGAGCAGGGCACCAGCTACACCGACAAGGGCGGGTTCCTCGACGGCGCGGGCGAGTTCGACGCCGGGTTCTTCGGGATCAGCCCGCGCGAGACCCTCGGCATGGATCCGCAGCAGCGGCTGCTGCTGGAGACGTCCTGGGAGGCGTTCGAGCGGGCCGGGATCGACCCGGCCACGCTCCGCGGCAGCAAGGCAGGTGTCTTCGTCGGCACCAACGGCCAGGACTACCCGGAGCTGATGCACACGCTGCCGCAGGGCGTCGAGCAGTATCTGCTCACCGGCAACGCCGCCAGCGTCATCTCCGGCCGGATCTCCTACACCTTCGGCCTGGAGGGCCCCGCGCTCACCGTCGACACCGCGTGCTCGGCATCGCTGGTGGCGCTGCACCTGGCCATCCAGGCGCTGCGCAACGGCGAGTGCTCGCTGGCGCTCACCGGCGGTGTCACGGTGATGAACAGCCCGCGTGCGTTCATCAACTTCAGCCGCCAGCGCGGCCTCGCCCCCGACGGCCGCTGCAAGGCGTTCGCGGACGGCGCGGACGGCACCGGCTGGGGCGAGGGCGTGGGCATGCTGCTCGTCGAGCGGCTGTCGGACGCCCGTAAGAACGGCCACCAGGTGCTGGCCGTCGTCCGCGGCTCCGCGATCAACCAGGACGGCGCGTCCAACGGCCTGACGGCGCCCAACGGCCCGTCCCAGCAGCGCGTCATCCGCCAGGCCCTCACCGACGCCCGGCTCACCCCGGCCCAGGTGGACGCCGTCGAGGCGCACGGCACCGGCACCAGCCTCGGCGACCCCATCGAGGCGCAGGCCCTGCTCGCCACGTACGGGCAGAACCGGGCCGAGGGCCGTCCGCTGTGGCTCGGCTCGATCAAGTCCAACTTCGGGCACACCCAGGCCGCCGCCGGTGTCGCCGGAATCATCAAGATGGTCAAGGCCATCGAGCACGGGGTGCTGCCCAGGACCCTGCACGTCGACGCGCCCTCCCGGGACGTGGACTGGGACGCGGGCGCCGTCTCCCTGCTCACCGAGAACACCCCGTGGCCGGAGACCGGCCAGCCGCGCCGCGCGGGCATCTCCTCCTTCGGTGTGAGCGGTACGAACGCCCACACCGTCATCGAGCAGGCCCCCGCCGAGGACCGCGAGCCGCAGGTCCCCGGCGACGCGGAGTGGACCGGTATCGGCGGGCAGGTGCCGCTGCTGGTGTCCGCGCAGAGCGCACCGGCGCTGCGCGCCCAGGCCGAGCGGCTCACCGCCCGGATCCAGGGCGACCCGGGCCTCGGCCTGGTCGACCTGGCCCACTCGCTGGCCACCACCCGTGCCGCGCTGGACCACCGGGCCGTGGTCCTCGCGGGCGCGGACGGCCGCGACGAACTGCTGCGCGGACTGGCCGAACTCGCCGAGGGCACCCCCACCGGCGGCGTCGTCCGGGGCGAGGTCGCCGAGGGCAAGGTCGCGTTCCTCTTCACCGGCCAGGGCAGCCAGCGCGCCGGAATGGGCCGTGCGCTGTACGCGGCCGTCCCGGCCTTCGCCCGTGCCCTGGACGAGGTGTGCGCCGAGCTGGACCAGCACCTCCAGCGGCCGCTGCGCGAGGTGATGTTCGGCGACGACAGCAGCCTGCTGGACCGCACCGGCTACACCCAGCCCGCGCTGTTCGCCCTCGAAGTGGCGCTGTTCCGGCTGCTGGAGACGTGGGGCGTCAAGCCCGACTTCCTCGTCGGCCACTCCATCGGCGAACTGGCCGCCGCGCATGTGGCCGGTGTGCTCTCGCCGGCCGACGCGGCCAAGCTGGTGGCCGCGCGCGGCCGGCTGATGGAGGAACTGCCCGCCGGTGGCGCGATGATCGCCGTCCAGGCGTCCGAGGACGAGGTGGCGCCGCTGCTCACCGAGCGGGTGTCGATCGCCGCGCTCAACGGGCCGACGTCGGTCGTCATCGCGGGCGACGAGGACGCGGCGCTGGAGATCGCTTCCGGTTTCGAGACGCGGGGCCGCAAGACCAAGCGGCTCACCGTGAGCCACGCGTTCCACTCGCCGCGCATGGACGGCATGCTGGACGCCTTCCGCGAGGTCGCGCGGCAGATGACCTACGCCCCGCCGGTCATCCCCATCATCTCCAACCTCACCGGCGGTTCGGTCTCCGCCGACGAGATCTGCTCGCCCGACTACTGGGTCCGGCACGTGCGCGAGGCGGTCCGCTTCACCGACGGCATCCGCCGGCTCGAGGAGTACGACGTCGCCACGTACGTGGAGCTGGGCCCCGACGGGGTGCTCTCCGCCATGGCGCAGGACTGCGTCACCGGCGACGGCGCCGCGTTCGTGCCCGTGCTGCGCGGCGACCGCCCCGAGGCCATCGCCCTGGCCGGCGCCCTCGCCCGCGCCCATGTCCACGGCGTGGCCGTCGACTGGGCCGCGGTCTTCGAGGGCTCCGGCGCCCGCCGCGTCGAACTGCCCACCTACGCCTTCCAGCGCGAGCTGTACTGGCCCGAGCCGCCAGGACCGTGGACCGGCGACGTCACCGCCGCCGGGCTCGGCTCCGCCGACCATCCGCTGCTCGGCGCCGCCGTGTCGCTCGCCGACGGCGCCGGATTCCTCTTCACCGGACGGCTGTCCCTCCAGACCCACCCCTGGCTGGCCGACCACGCCGTCATGGACACCGTGCTGCTGCCCGGCACGGCCTTCGTGGAGCTGGCCATCCGCGCCGGTGACCACGCGGGCGCGGACGTCCTGGAGGAGCTCACCCTCGAGGCCCCGCTGGTCCTGCCCCCGCAGGGCGGCGTCCAGCTCCAGGTGTCCGTGGGCGCCCCGGACGAGACCGGCCGCCGCTCGCTGACCCTGCACTCGCGGCTGGAGGAGGCCCCCGACGGCACCTGGGGCGAGGGCGAGTGGACCCGCCACGCCACCGGTGTGCTCGGCACCGGCGCCACCACCCCCGACGAGACCCTCACCACCTGGCCCCCGGCCGGTGCCACCCAAGTCCCCGTGGACGGTCTCTACGACTGGCTCGCCGGGACCGGATTCGCCTACGGCCCGGTCTTCCAGGGGCTCCAGGGCGCCTGGCAACACGGTGACCAGGTGTACGCCGAGGTGCGGCTGCCCGAGAGCGCCCGCGCCGAGGCCGAGCTGTTCGGGCTGCACCCGGCGCTGCTGGACGCGGCCCTGCACGCCGTGGGCATCGGCTCCCTCCTGGAGGACACCGAGCACGGCCGCCTCCCCTTCTCCTGGAGCGGGGTCCGGCTGCACGCCGTGGGCGCCGCCACGCTGCGCGTCCGGCTCTCGCCCGCCGGTCAGGACGCGGTGGCCGTGCTGGTGACCGACGAGAGCGGCGCGCCCGTCGCCTCCGTCGACTCGCTGCTGCTGCGGCCCGTCTCGCCCGACCAGGTGCACGCCGCGCGCGGCGCCTTCCACGAGGCGCTGTTCCGCGTCGAGTGGACCCACGCGCCGGTCCCCGCCAACACCACCGTCGTGGCCGGGCAGTGGGCGGTGCTGGGCGACGGCCACCCCGAGTTGGCCCTCGCCCTGCCCACCGCCGCCGGGTACGCCGACCTGGCCGCGCTCGGCGCGGCCGTGGACGCCGGGGCCCCGGTGCCGCGGGCCGTCGTCGCGCCGTTCTTCGCGGATGACACCGGGCTTCCCGTCGGGACCGCCGTGCGCGAGGCCCTGCACCGCGCGCTTGAGCTGGTCCAGAGCTGGCTCGCCGACGCCCGGTTCGAGGGCTCCCGGCTGGTGATCGCCACCCGTGGCGCCGTCGCCACCTCCGCCGACGCCGACACCGGGGACCTGGCCCACGCCCCGCTGTGGGGCCTGCTGCGCTCGGCGCAGTCCGAGAACCCGGACCGCTTCGTGCTGATGGACTTCGACAGCGCCGACGGGACCGACGAGTCGTACCGCGTGCTGTCCGCCGCCCTGGCCACCGGTGAGTCGCAGCTCGCCGTCCGCGCCGGGACCGTGGTCGTACCGCGGCTGGCCAAGGTCGCCTCCGACCCCGAGCGGACCGCCCCCGCCCTCGACCCCGAGGGCACCGCCCTGGTCACCGGCGCCACCGGCACCCTCGGCGGGCTGGTCGCCCGCCATCTGGTGGCCGAGCACGGCATACGCCACCTGCTGCTGCTCAGCAGGCGCGGGGGAGACGCCCACGGGGCCGCCGAACTCGTCGCCGAGCTGCGCGCGTCGGGCGCCGAGGTCACCCTCACCGCCTGCGACGTGGCCGACCGCGACGCGCTCGCCGAGGTGCTGGCCGCCGTCCCGGCCGAGCACCCGCTGACCGCCGTGGTGCACACGGCCGGTGTGCTGGACGACGGTGTCATCGGCTCGCTGACCGCCGAGCGCGTCGACCGCGTCCTGCCGCCCAAGGTGGACGCCGCGTGGAACCTCCACGAGCTGACCCGCGACCTCGACCTCTCCGCGTTCGTGCTGTTCTCCGCCGCCGCCGGCACCCTCGGCGGCCCCGGCCAGGCCAACTACGCGGCCGCCAACGCCTTCCTGGACGCCCTCGCCCACCGGCGCCGCGCCCAGGGGCTGCCCGCCACCGCCCTCGCCTGGGGCCTGTGGGCCGAGCGCAGCGGCATGACCGGCGACCTGGACGACACCGACATCCAGCGCATCACCCGCGCCGGAGTGGCCGCCCTCTCCTCCGAGGAGGGCCTCGCCCTCCTGGACACCGCCCTCGCCGTGGGCGACCCCACGCTCGTCCCCATGCACCTGGACCTGGCGCCGCTGCGCCACGCCGATGCCACCATGGTCCCCGCGCTGCTGCGCGGCCTGGTGCGGGCCCCCGGCCGCCGGGTGGTCGAGGCGGGCGGCGGCGCGGCCCCCGGCGGGCTCGCCGACCGGCTCCTCGGGCTGTCCGTGCCCGAGCGCGACCGGCTGCTGCTGGAGATCGTGTGCGGTCAGGTGGCCGCCGTACTCGGCTACGCGGGCCCGGAGGCCGTCGGCTCGGCACGCGCCTTCAAGGAGCTGGGCTTCGACTCGCTCACCGCCGTCGAGCTGCGCAACCGCCTCGGCGCCGTCACGGGCGTACGGCTCCCGGCCACCCTCGTCTTCGACTACCCGACACCGACCGCGCTCGCCGGCTTCCTGCGCACCGAGATCCTCGGCGACCAGGCCGACGAGGCCGCCGCGGCCCCGGCCGCCACCGTGGCCGTCGCCGACGACGAGCCCATCGCCATCGTCGGCATGAGCTGCCGCTACCCCGGCGGGGTCAGCAGCCCCGAGGAGCTGTGGCAGCTCGTCACCGGCTCGGTGGACGCCATCTCCGGCTTCCCGACCGACCGCGGCTGGCAGCTCGAAGGGCTGCTGGGCGACGACCCCGAGCAGGCGGGCACCAGCGCCACCATCGAGGGCGGATTCCTCTACGACGCGGGCGAGTTCGACCCCGACTTCTTCGGCATCAACCCGCGCGAAGCCCTCGCCATGGACCCGCACCAGCGGCTGCTGCTGGAGAGCTCCTGGGAGGCGTTCGAGCGGGCCGGGATCGACCCGGCGACCGTACGCGGCAGCAAGACCGGCGTCTTCGCGGGCGTCATGTACCACGACTACCTCTCCCGGCTGACCGCCCTGCCGGAGGGACTGGAGGGCTACCTCGGCACCGGTACGGCGGGCAGCGTGGCCTCCGGCCGGGTGGCGTACACCTTCGGTCTCGAAGGCCCCGCGGTCACCATCGACACGGCGTGTTCGTCGTCGCTGGTGGCGCTGCACCTGGCCGCGCAGGCGCTGCGCAACGGCGAGTGCACCATGGCCCTCGCGGGCGGTGTCACCGTCATGTCCACCCCGGACACCTTCATCGACTTCAGCCGCCAGGGCGGTCTTTCGGCCAGCGGCCGCTGCAAGTCCTTCTCCGCGGACGCGGACGGCACCGGCTGGGCCGAGGGTGTCGGCATGCTGCTGGTGGAGCGGCTGTCGGACGCCCGGCGCAATGGCCATAAGGTGCTGGCGGTCGTGCGGGGCACGGCGGTCAACCAGGATGGTGCGTCGAATGGTCTGACGGCGCCGAACGGTCCCTCGCAGCAGCGGGTGATCCGGCAGGCGCTGGCGAACGCGCGTCTGTCGGCGTCCGAGGTGGACGCGGTGGAGGCGCATGGCACGGGTACGACGCTGGGTGACCCGATCGAGGCGCAGGCGCTGCTGGCCACGTACGGCAAGGAGAAGACCGAGGATCGGCCGCTGTGGCTGGGCTCGATCAAGTCCAACTTCGGCCATACGCAGGCCGCGGCCGGTGTCGCGGGCATCATCAAGATGGTGCAGGCGATGCGGCACGGTGTGCTGCCGAAGTCGCTGCACATCGATGAGCCGTCGCCGCATGTGGACTGGGCGGCGGGTGCGGTGTCGCTGCTGAGCGAGGCGCGGGAGTGGCCGGAGACCGGGCGTCCGCGCCGGGCCGGTATCTCCTCCTTCGGCGTCAGCGGCACCAACGCGCACGCCATCATCGAGCAGGCCCCGGAGACCGAACCGGCGGAGGTCTCCGCGCTTCCGGCCGCCCGGCCTTCCGTGCTGCCGTGGACCGTGTCCGGCAAGAACGCCGACGCGCTGCGGGCACAGGCCGAGCGGCTGCTCGCCGACCTCGAGCGGCGGCCGGACGTCTCCCCGACCGACCTGGCGTACTCGCTCGCGACCTCCCGCGCCGCGCTGGACCACCGTGCGGTCGTGGTCGGCTCGGACCGCGCGGCGCTGATCTCGGGCCTGGAGGCGCTGGCGCGCGGCGAGTCGGCCGCGGGGCTGGTCCAGGGCTCGGTGGCGGATGGCAAGGTGGCCTTCCTGTTCACCGGCCAGGGCAGCCAGCGGCTCGGCATGGGCCGTGAGCTGTACGACGCCTACCCGGTGTTCGCGGAGGCGTTCGACGCGGTCTGCGACGAACTGGACGCGCATCTCGAACGGCCGCTGAAGACCGTGGTGTTCGGGGACGACGCGGCGGAGCTGGACCGGACCGGGTTCACTCAGCCCGCGCTGTTCGCGATCGAGGTGGCGCTGTTCCGGCTGGTCTCGGAGGCGTGGGGGCTGCGGCCCGACTTCCTCTCCGGGCACTCCATCGGTGAGCTGGCCGCCGCGCATGTGGCGGGTGTGCTGTCGCTGGCCGACGCGGCGAAGCTGGTGGCGGCGCGTGGCCGGTTGATGCAGGAGCTGCCCGCGGGTGGCGCGATGATCGCGGTGCAGGCGTCCGAGGACGAGGTCGCGCCGCTGCTCACCGAGCGCGTCTCGATAGCCGCCCTCAACGGGCCCACTTCCGTCGTCATCGCGGGTGATGAGGACGCGGCGGCTGAGATCGCTTCCGGTTTCGAGGCCCAGGGCCGTAAGACCAAGCGCCTCACGGTCAGCCACGCGTTCCACTCTCCGCGCATGGACGGGATGCTGGAGGCGTTCCGCGAGGTCGCGCAGGGGCTGGCCTACGAGGCTCCGCGCATCCCGATCGTCTCCAACCTCACCGGTGGCGTCGTCTCCGCCGAGGAGATCACCAGCCCCGGCTTCTGGGTGCGCCACGTCCGCGAGGCGGTCCGCTTCCTCGACGGCGTTCGGACGTTGGAGGCCCAGGGCGTCACCACCTACCTCGAACTCGGCCCCGACGGCGTGCTCTCCGCCATGGGCCAGGACTGCCTCGCCGAGTCCGAGTCCGAGTCCGACGCCGATGTGGCCGGTTTCGCCGCCGCGCTGCGCAAGGACCGCGCCGAGGCCGAGACCGTGGCCACCGCACTCGCCGCCCTGCACGTCCGCGGTGTGACCCCGGACTGGGCCGGGTACTTCGCCGGGACCGGCGCCCACCGCGTCGACCTGCCGACCTACGCCTTCCAGCACCGCCGCTTCTGGCTGACGTCCCCCGCGGGCTTCGTGGGCGACGTCGAGTCGGCGGGTCTGGACCGGGCCGACCACCCCCTGCTGGGCGCGGCCGTTCCGCTGGCGGACTCCGACGGCTTCCTGTTCACCGGGCGACTGTCGCTGGAGAGCCACCCGTGGCTGGCCGACCACGCCGTCATGGGCACCGTCCTGCTGCCCGGCACCGCCTTCGTCGAACTGGCCATCCGCGCCGGTGACCAGGTGGGCTGCGACCGGCTGGACGAGCTGACGATCGAGGCGCCGCTGGTGCTGCCCGAGCGCGGCGCGGTCCAGTTGCAGATCGTGGTCGGCGCCCCGCAGCCGGCCGGGCACCGCACCCTGGAGCTGTACTCGCGGGCGCAGGACGCGCCCGCCGAGATGCCGTGGCTCCGGCATGCGAGCGGTGTGCTGGTGGCCGCCGGCCCGCGGCCCTCGTTCGACCTGACGGCGTGGCCGCCGCAGGGCGCCGAGCCCGCCGAGGTCGAGGGGCTCTACGACCACCTGGCGCAGGGCGGTTTCGCGTACGGCCCGATGTTCCAGGGGCTGACGGCGGCCTGGCTGCGCGGTGACGAGGTGTTCGCCGAGGTGCGGCTGCCGGAGGACCGCAAGGCCGACGCGGGCGGGTTCGGGCTGCACCCGGCGCTGCTGGACGCCGCGCTGCACAGCACGTTCGCCCGCGCGGGCGGAGATGAGCAGGGGCGGCTGCCGTTCTCCTGGAGCGGGGTGTCGCTGCACGCCGTGGGCGCCGACGCGCTCCGGGTCCGGCTGACCCCGGCCGGTGCCGACGGTGTGTCGCTGGAGCTGGCCGACGGCACCGGTGCCCCGGTGGCCTCGGTCGAGCAGCTCGCGCTGCGCCCGGTCTCGGCCGGGCAGCTCGCCGAGGGCCGCTCCGCCGCGTACCACGAGTCGCTGTACCGGCTGGACTGGGCCACCGTGCCGATGTCCACCGAGAGCCCGGCCGCGTCCTGGACGGTGCTCGGTGCGGGCGCGCCCGCCCCGCTGACCTCCGGTGCCGCGATCCACGCCGACCTGGACGCGCTGGCCGCGGCCGGGGAGGCGCCCGCGTACGTCCTGGCGTACCTCGACCCGCGCGACGCCACCGGGGACGAGGTGACCGCCGCCGTCCACACCGCCACCCAGCGGACGCTGGCGCTCGTCCGGGCGTGGCTGGCCGACGACCGGTTCGCCGCGTCCCAGCTGGTGCTGGTCACCCGGGGCGCGGTGGCCACCGCGGGCGACGCCGGGACCCACGACCTGGCACACGCCCCGGTGTGGGGCCTGGTGCGCTCGGCGCAGTCGGAGAACCCGGACCGGCTGGTGCTGGTGGACCTCGACGGCACCGACGCCTCCTACGAGGCGCTGGGCGCCGCGCTCGCCTCCGGCGAGCCGCAGTTCGTGCTGCGCCGGGGCGCCGTACACGCCCCCCGGCTGGCGCGCACCGCCGCCAGTGGGCCCATGGTGCCGCCGCCCGGCGAGCCGGCCTGGCGGCTGGACATCCAGGACAAGGGCACCCTGGAGAACCTCACCCTGCTGCCCAGCCCGGAGGCCGCCGCGCCGCTGGAGGCCGGGCAGGTGCGGGTCGCGGTCCGGGCCGCCGGTGTGAACTTCCGCGATGTGCTCAACGCGCTCGGCATGTACCCCGGTGACGCGGGCCTGATGGGCAGCGAGGGCGCGGGAGTCGTCCTCGAGACCGGCCCCGGCGTCACCGACCTGGCGCCCGGCGACCGGGTGATGGGCATGCTGCCCGGTGGCTTCGGCCCGCTGGTGGTCGTCGACCGCCGCATGGTCGTGCCGATGCCCGAGGGCTGGTCGTACGCCCAGGCCGCGTCCGTGCCGATCGTCTTCATGACGGCCTACTACGCGCTGCGCGACCTGGCCGGCCTCCGGGGCGGGGAGTCGCTCCTGGTGCACGCCGCCGCCGGTGGTGTCGGCATGGCCGCCGTGCAGCTGGCCCGCCACTGGGGTGTGGACGTCTACGCCACCGCCAGTCAGGGCAAGTGGGACACGCTGCGCTCGCTGGGGCTGGCCGACGACCGGATCGCCTCCTCCCGCGACCTGGCCTTCGAGGACAAGTTCCGCGAGGTCAGCGGCGGTCGCGGCGTCGATGTCGTACTGGACTCGCTGGCCCGGGAGTTCGTGGACGCGTCGCTGCGGCTGCTGCCGCGCGGCGGCCGGTTCGTCGAGATGGGCAAGACCGACGTCCGGGCGCCCGAGGAGGTCGCGGCCACCTACCCCGGCGTCTCCTACCAGGCGTTCGACCTCACCGAGGCGGGCCTGGACCGCATCCAGGAGATGCTGAGCGAGCTGCTGGAGCTGTTCCGGCAGGGCGCGCTGCGGGCGCTGCCGATCACCGCGTGGGACCTGCGGCAGGCCCCGGACGCGTTCCGCTACCTCAGCCAGGCCCGCCATATCGGCAAGGTCGTGCTCACCGTGCCCGCCCCGTGGAACCCGGACGGCACGGTGCTGATCACCGGCGGCACCGGCACCCTGGGCGGCCTGGTCGCCCGGCACGCGGTCACCGAGCGCGGCGTACGCCGTCTGGTGCTCACCAGCCGCCGCGGTGAGCAGGCCGCGGGCGCGGCCGAACTCGCCGCCGAACTGCGCGAGCTGGGCGCCGAGGTCACCATCGCCGCCTGCGACGCGGCCGACCGGGACGCGCTCGCCGCCGTCCTGGCCGACATCCCCTCCGGGCGTCCGCTGACCGCCGTCGTGCACACCGCCGGTGTGCTGGACGACGGGGTGATCGACGCGCTGACGCCGGAGCGGCTGGAGAAGGTGCTGCGCCCCAAGGTGGACGCGGCCGTCAACCTGCACGAGCTGACCCGCGACCAGGACCTGGCCGCGTTCGTGCTGTTCTCCTCGGCGGCCGGGACCTTCGGCGGCCCCGGCCAGGCCAACTACGCGGCGGCCAACTCCTTCCTGGACGCCCTGGCCCGCCACCGCCAGTCCCAGGGCCTCGCCGCCACCTCGCTGGCCTGGGGCCTGTGGGCCGAGGCCAGCGGGATGACCGGTGAGCTGGAGGCCACCGACAAGTCCCGGATGACCCGCTCCGGGGTGCTGGGGCTCTCCTCCGCCGAGGGCCTGGCGCTGTTCGACGCCGCCCAGGAGGTGGGCGACGCCTTCCTGGTGCCCATGCAGCTCGACCTGGCGCCGCTCACCGGCGCGCCCATCGAGATGGTGCCGCCGCTGCTGCGCGGTCTGGTGCGCGGCGGTACGACCCGCCGCACCGCCGAGTCGGGCGCGGACAGGGACGGCTCCTCGCTGGTGGAGCGGCTGGTCCGGCTGGCCGCGGCCGAGCGCGAGCAGACCCTGCTGGACCTGGTGCGCGCCCAGGTGGCCGTGGTGCTCGGCCATGACTCGCCCGACGCGGTGGAGGCGAGCCGGGCCTTCAAGGACCTCGGCTTCGACTCGCTGACCGCGGTGGAGTTCCGCAACCGCCTCGGCGGCGCCGCCGGGCTGCGGCTGCCCGCCACCCTCGTCTTCGACTACCCGACGCCGACCGCGCTGGCCGGATATCTGCTGGAGGAGCTGCTCGGCTCCGAGGCGGCCGCGGCCGTCCCCGCGCGGGCGGAGGGCCCGGCGGGTGCCGTGACGGACGAGGACGACCCGATCGCCATCATCGCGATGAGCTGCCGCTTCCCCGGGGATGTGCGCACCCCCGAGGACCTGTGGGAGCTGCTGGCCGAGGGCCGGGACGGCATCGCCCGGCTGCCGGAGGACCGGGGCTGGGACCTCGAGGCGTTCTACGACCCGGACCCGGACCGGCCCGGCACCTCGTACGCCCGCGAGGGCGGCTTCTACTACGACGCCCACCACTTCGACCCGGCCTTCTTCGGCATCAACCCGCGCGAGGCGCTCGCCATGGACCCCCAGCAGCGGCTGCTGCTGGAGACCTCCTGGGAGTCCTTCGAGCGGGCGGGCCTCGACCCGGGGGCGCTGCGCGGCAAGCAGGTCGGCGTGTTCGTCGGCCAGATGCACAACGACTATGTGTCGCGGCTGCACACCGTCCCGGAGGGCGTCGAGGGCTACCTCGGCACCGGCGGCTCCAGCAGCATCGCCTCCGGCCGGGTGGCGTACACCTTCGGCTTCGAGGGCCCGGCCGTCACGGTCGACACGGCGTGTTCGTCGTCGCTGGTGGCGCTGCACCTGGCGGCGCAGGCGCTGCGCAACGGCGAGTGCGCGATGGCGCTCGCGGGCGGTGTCACCATCATCACCACCCCCGACGTGTTCACCGAGTTCAGCCGCCAGCGCGGTCTGGCCAGGAACGGCCGCTGCAAGCCGTTCGCCGCCGCCGCCGACGGCACGGCCTGGGGCGAGGGTGTCGGCATGCTGCTGGTGGAGCGGCTGTCGGACGCCCGGCGCAATGGCCATAAGGTGCTGGCGGTCGTACGGGGCACGGCGGTCAACCAGGATGGTGCGTCGAATGGTCTGACGGCGCCGAACGGTCCCTCGCAGCAGCGGGTGATCCGGCAGGCGCTGGCGAACGCGCGTCTGTCGGCGTCCGAGGTGGACGCGGTGGAGGCGCATGGCACGGGTACGACGCTGGGTGACCCGATCGAGGCGCAGGCGCTGCTGGCCACGTACGGCAAGGAGAAGACCGAGGATCGGCCGCTGTGGCTGGGCTCGATCAAGTCCAACTTCGGCCATACGCAGGCCGCGGCCGGTGTCGCGGGCATCATCAAGATGGTGCAGGCGATGCGGCACGGTGTGCTGCCGAAGTCGCTGCACATCGATGAGCCGTCGCCGCATGTGGACTGGGCGGCGGGTGCGGTGTCGCTGCTGAGCGAGGCGCGGGAGTGGCCGGAGACCGGGCGTCCGCGCCGGGCCGGTATCTCGTCGTTCGGCATGAGCGGCACCAACGCGCACGCCATCATCGAGCAGGTGCCGGAGGCCGAGGACGCGGAGGCTTCGGCGCTTCCGCCGGGTGAGCCGTCCGTGCTGCCGTCCCTGTTGCCGTCCGCGCTGCCGTGGGTGCTGTCCGCCAAGACCCCCGAGGCGCTGCGCGCCCAGGGGGCCCGGCTCCGCGCCCATGTGGCCGACCGTCCCGAGCTGCCCCTGGCCGACATCGGCCACTCCCTGGCCACGTCCCGGGTGCCGTTCGAGCACCGGGCGACCCTCCTCGCCCGGGACCGGGACGCCTTCCTGGCCGGGCTCGACGCCCTCGCCGAGGGCCGCACCACGACCGGCCTGGTCGAGGGCGCGGTGGCCGAGGGCGGCAAGCTGGCCGTCCTCTTCACCGGCCAGGGCAGCCAGCGGCTCGGCATGGGCCGTGAGCTGTACGACGCCTACCCGGCGTTCGCCGAGGCGCTGGACGAGGTGTGCGACGCGCTGGCCCCGCACCTCGAACGGCCGCTGAAGACGGTGATGTTCGGGGACGACGCCGAGGAGCTGGACCGGACCGGGTTCACCCAGCCCGCGCTGTTCGCGGTCGAGGTGGCGCTGTTCCGCCTGGTCGAGGCGTGGGGCGTGAAGCCGGACCTCCTCTCCGGCCACTCCATCGGCGAACTGGCGGCGGCCCATGTGGCCGGTGTGCTCTCGCTGGCCGACGCCGCGAAGCTGGTGGCCGCCCGCGGGCGGTTGATGCAGCGGCTGCCGGCCGGTGGCGCGATGATCGCCGTCCAGGCGTCCGAGGACGAGGTGACCCCGCGGCTGGGCAAGCGCGTGAGCATCGCGGCCGTCAACGGCCCGACCTCGGTCGTGGTCGCGGGCGACGAGGACGCGGCGCTGGAGATCGCGGCGGCCTTCGAGGCGGAGGGCCGCAAGACCAAGCGGCTCACCGTCAGCCACGCGTTCCACTCGCCCCACATGGACGGCATGCTGGACGCCTTCCGCGAGGTGGCGCTGGGGCTGACGTACCAGCCTCCGCGCATCCCGATCGTGTCCAACCTGACCGGTGGCGTGGTCGCCGCCGAAGAGATCATGACGGCCGACTTCTGGGTGCGCCACGTCCGTGAGGCCGTCCGCTTCCTGGACGGGGTGCGGACCCTGGAGGCGCAGAACGTCGCCACGTACCTCGAACTGGGCCCCGACGGTGTCCTGACCGCCATGGCCCAGGACTGCGTGGCCGACGCCGACGTGGCCGCCTTCGCCGCCGCGCTGCGCAAGGGCCGCCCCGAGGCCGAGACGCTGCTGACGGCCGTTGGCGCCGCCCATGTCCGGGGCGCCGCGGTGGACTTCGGTCCGCTGTACGCCCCGTACGGCCCGAAGCTGGTCGATCTGCCGACGTACGCCTTCCAGCGCCGCTCGTTCTGGCTGGACGCCGGCCCGGTCGGCGGTGACGCCACCGCGATCGGCCTCCACGCGGCGGGCCACCCGCTGCTGGGCGCCGCCGTGGAACTGCCCGACTCGGACGGCATCGCCTTCACCGGACGGCTCTCCCTGCAGACCCAGCCCTGGCTGGCCGACCACGCGGTCATGGGCACGGTGCTGCTGCCGGGCACCGCCTTCGTGGAGCTGGCCCTGCGCGCCGGGGACCACGCGGGCTGCGACCGCCTGGACGAACTCACCCTGGAAGCCCCCCTGATCGTCCCCGACCAGGGCGCCGTCCAGCTCCGCCTCTCCCTCGCCGCCCCCGACGACACCGGCCGCCGCGCGCTCACGCTGCACTCGCGCGCGGAGGGCGCGCCGACGGACGAACCGTGGCTGCGCCACGCCACGGGCGCCTTGGTGGCGGGCACGGCGGAGAGTTCGTTCGACCTGACCGCCTGGCCGCCCGCGGAGGCCGAGAAGATCGAGGTGGCGGGCCTGTACGAGGGTCTGGCCGATTCGGGCTTCGCCTACGGCCCGGTCTTCCAGGGCCTGACGGCCGCCTGGCGACGCGGCGACGAGGTGTTCGCCGAGGTGAGCCTGCCGGAGGACCGCAAGTCCGAGGCGGGCGCGTTCGGGCTGCACCCGGCGCTGCTGGACGCCGCACTGCACGCATTGGGCCTGAGCGCGGCCGAAGAGGGCAACGGCCAGGGCCGCCTGCCCTTCTCCTGGACCGGAGTCTCCCTGCACGCGGTGGGCGCCTCGGCCCTGCGCGTGCGGCTGGACGGCACGGCCACGGGCACGGTGACCCTGGAACTGGCCGACACGACGGGCGCCCCGGTGGCATCGGTAGCGGGCCTGGCCCTCCGCACGATCTCCCCGGACCAGTTGGGCGCGGCCCGCCCCGGCAGCCCGTCCGACTCCCTCTTCCGCCTGGACTGGCTCCCGGTCCCGGCCCAGTCCACCGAGGTGACCCCCGACCGCTGGGCGGCGGTGGGCCCCGACACCCTGGGCCTCCCGACGTACGCGGACCTGGACGCGCTGGCGGAGGCGATCGCCTCCGGCACCCGGCTCCCGGAATACGTCGTGGCCGACCTGGCGAATCAAGCCCGTCCGGCAAACCAAGCCCGTCCGGCGTTTGAGGACCGGGGTCCAGGGGCGGAGCCCATGGTTACGGGAAGGGGCGGGACTGGGGAAAACCCCTCGCCCGCCGACACGGCACACCAGTCCACCACCCACGCCCTGGCCCTCCTCCAGCAGTGGCTGGCCGACGACCGCTTCACGGACGCCCGCCTGGTCATCCTCACCTCGGGAGCCGTAAGCACCGGTACGGACGAGCCGACGACCGACCCGGCCCAAGCCGCCATCTGGGGCCTGGCCCGCTCCGCCCAGGCGGAGAACCCGGACCGCATCGTCCTCGTGGACACCGACGGCAAGGGCAAGCCACAAGACACCGTGGCCACCGCCCTGGCAACGGGCGAACCCCAGATCGCCCTCCGCGACGGCGCCCCCCGGGCGCCAAGGCTGGCCCGAGCCACCACCGTGGCGAAGGCGACGGAGAACCAAGCGCCCGAGTGGAACACCGACGGCACCGTCCTCCTCACCGGCGCCACCGGCACCCTGGGCACCCTCCTCGCCAAGCACCTGGTCACCAACCACGGCGTACGCCACCTGCTCCTGCTCAGCCGCCGTGGCGAAACCGCCCCCGGCGCCGCCGAACTCACCGCCGAACTCACCGACCTGGGCGCCGAAGCCCACTGGGCGGCCTGCGACGCGGCCGACCGAAGCGCCCTCGCCGAGGTCATCGCGTCCATCCCGGCCGAACACCCGCTCACCGCCGTGATCCACACGGCAGGCGTCCTGGACGACGGAGTGATCGGCTCGCTCACCCCCGAGCGCCTGGCCACCGTGGCCCGTCCGAAGGCACACGCGGCGTGGAACCTCCACGAGCTGACCCAGGACGCGGACCTGTCCGCGTTCATCCTGTTCAGCTCGGCCGCCGGTGTCTTCGGCGGCCCCGGCCAGGGCAACTACGCGGCGGCCAACGCCTTCCTGGACGGCCTGGCCCAGCACCGCCGCGCCAATGGCCTGCCCGCCACCTCCCTCGCCTGGGGCCTGTGGTCGGTGGCCGGAGGCATGGGCGGTGAACTGGACGAGGCCGAGATCGCCCGCATCCGGCGCGGCGGGGTCGGCGTGCTCACGGCCGAGAGCGGCATGGAGCTGTTCGACGCCGCACAGGGCGTCGCGAAGAGCGCCGCGCAGGACGCCGCACAGGGCGCCGCACAGGGCTCGGACGGGGCCCTCCTCATACCGCTGCCGCTGGACATGGCCGCACTCAGGGCACAAGCGGGCAGCGGCATGCTGCCCGCGCTCTTCCGCGGCCTGGTCCGGGCCCCGGCCCGCCGTGCCGCCGAGTCCGCGGCCGCCGCCGCGGCCGGTGCCGAGGCGCTGCGTGAGCGGCTCGCCGGGCTCTCCGGGCCCGAGCGCGAGGAGGTGCTGCTGGAGCTGGTGTGCACCCAGGTGGCGGCCGTCCTCGGCTACCCCGGCCCGGAGACGGTCGACCCGGCCCGCTCGTTCAGCGAGGTCGGCTTCGACTCGCTCACCGCGGTCGAACTCCGCAACCGTCTCAACGCGACGACCGGAGTCCGCCTCCCGGCGACGCTGGTCTTCGACTACCCGACGCCCAACGCACTGGTCGAGTATCTGCGCGGCGAGATCCTGCCGGACGACGCGACGGCGGTCACCTCGCTGCTCGCGGAGCTCGACGGGCTGGAGAAGTCCCTGGCCGGAGCCGCCCCGGACGACGAGGGCCGGAGCAGGGTCACCGCGCGGCTGCAGGCCCTGCTCGCGCAATGGAACGACAACCGAGGACCGGAAGACGGCGCCGGAGTCGCCGAGGAGCTGGAGTCCGCCACGGACGACGACCTCTTCGACTTCATCGGCAAGGAATTCGGGATCTCCTGAAGTGACCGTAGCCGGCGTGAAGTGACAAGGCCTTCCGGATTCCTCGAGAGGGAAACGCACGTATGAATGAGGAAAAGCTCCGCTACTTTCTCAAGCGGGTGACCGCCGACCTGCATGAGACCCGGCGCCGCCTGCAAGAGGTGGAGTCGGAGGACCAGGAGCCCATCGCGATCGTCGGCATGAGCTGCCGCTACCCGGGCGGGATCGGCTCGCCCGAGGACCTGTGGCGGCTGGTGGCCGAGGGCGGGGACGGCATTTCCGAGTTCCCCACCGACCGCGGCTGGGACATCGGGCGGCTCTTCGACGACAATCCGGACGGCGCGGGCACCAGCTATGTCCGGGAGGGCGGTTTCCTCCACGACGCCAACTACTTCGACCCGGCGTTCTTCGGCATCAATCCGCGCGAGGCCCTCGCGATGGACCCCCAGCAGCGGCTGCTGCTGGAGACCACCTGGGAGGTGTTCGAGCGGGCGGGCATCGACGCCACCTCCGTGCGCGGCACCCGTACCGGTGTCTTCGCGGGCGTCATGTACCACGACTACGCCTCGCGGCTGCGCGCCGTGCCGCCCGGTGTCGAGGGCTACCTCGGCACCGGCGGCTCCAGCAGCATCGCCTCCGGCCGGGTGGCGTACACCTTCGGCCTGGAGGGGCCCGCGCTCACCGTCGACACGGCGTGCTCCTCGTCGCTGGTGACCCTGCACCTGGCCATGCAGGCGCTGCGCAACGGCGAGTGCTCGCTGGCGCTCGCGGGCGGTGTCACCGTGATGTCGACACCCGGCACCTTCACCGAGTTCAGCCGCCAGCGCGGGCTGTCCTTCGACGGCCGCTGCAAGTCCTTCGCGGCGTCGGCGGACGGCACCGGCTGGTCCGAGGGCGCGGGCATGCTGCTGGTCGAGCGGCTGTCCGACGCCCGCCGCAACGGCCACAAGGTGCTGGCCGTCGTCCGGGGCTCGGCCATCAACCAGGACGGCGCGTCCAACGGCCTGACGGCGCCCAACGGCCCCTCCCAGCAGCGCGTGATCCGCCAGGCGCTCGCCAGCGCCCGGCTGACGGCCGACCAGATCGACGTGGTCGAGGCCCACGGCACGGGCACCACGCTCGGCGACCCGATCGAGGCGCAGGCGCTGCTCGCCACGTACGGCAAGGAGAAGCCCGCCGAACGGCCGCTGCTGCTCGGCTCCATCAAGTCCAACGTCGGCCACACCCAGGCCGCCGCCGGTGTCGCCGGGATCATCAAGATGGTCAAGGCCATCGAGCACGGCTATGTGCCCAAGTCCCTGCACATCGACGAGCCGTCGCCGCATATCGACTGGTCGGCCGGGGCCGTCTCGCTGCTGACCGAGGGCCGGCCGTGGCCGGAGACCGGCCGTCCGCGCCGCGCCGCCGTGTCGTCCTTCGGCATCAGCGGCACCAACGCCCACCTGATCATCGAGCAGCCCCCGGCGGAGGACCCCGAGGACGAGGAGGAGACCGCGGCGGCCCCCGGCGAGGGCACGGCGGCGACGGAGGCCGCGGTCGAGGAGACGGCCGAGCCCCGCACTCTCCCCCTCCTGCCGTGGCTGGTTTCCGGCAAGGGCGAGGACGCGCTGCGCGCCCAGGCCGCCCGGCTCCACGCCTACGTGGCCGAACGCCCCGATCTCGACCCGGTCTCCCTCGGCCACTCCCTGGCCACCACCCGCGCCGCCCTGGAGAACCGCGCCGCCGTCATCGCCGGTGACCGCGCCACCTTCCTCGACCGGCTCGCCGCGCTCGCCTCCGGCGAGCCCGCCGCCGGAGTGGTCCAGGGCGTGGAGACCCGGGGCAAGCTGGCGTTCCTCTTCACCGGCCAGGGCAGCCAGCGGCTCGGCATGGGCCGCGAGCTGTACGAGACGTACCCGGCCTTCGCGGAGGCGCTGGACGCGGTGTGCGCCGCGCTCGACCCGCGTCTCGAACGGCCGCTGAAGGAGGTGCTGTTCGGGGACGACACCGCCGCGCTGGACCGGACCGGCTTCACCCAGCCCGCGCTGTTCGCCGTCGAGGTGGCCCTCTTCCGCCTCGTCGAGTCCTGGGGCCTGAAGCCGGACGTGGTCTCCGGCCACTCCATCGGCGAGATCGCCGCCGCACATGTCGCCGGGGTGCTCTCGCTCGACGCCGCCGCCCTGCTGGTGGCGGCCCGGGGCCGCCTCATGCAGCGGCTGCCGGGCGGCGGCGTGATGATCGCCGTCCAGGCGTCCGAGGACGAGGTGGCGCCGCTGCTCACCGAGCGGGTGAGCATCGCAGCGCTCAACGGCCCGACGTCGGTGGTCATCGCGGGCGACGAGGACGCGGCGCTGGAGATCGCGGCGGGCTTCGAGGCCCAGGGCCGTAAGACCAAGCGGCTCACCGTCAGCCACGCGTTCCACTCGCCGCTGATGGACCCGATGCTGGAGCCGTTCCGCAAGGTCGCGGAGAGCCTGACGTACGAGGCCCCGAAGATCCCGGTGGTCTCCAACCTCACCGGCGGCATCGCGCCCGCCGCTGAGATCGCCACCGCCGACTTCTGGGTCCGCCATGTCCGCGAGGCCGTGCGCTTCCTCGACGGCATGCGCGCGATGGATGCGCAGGGCGTCACCACCTACCTCGAACTCGGCCCGGACGGTGTGCTGTCCGCGCTCGGCCAGGAGTGCCTGGCGGGCGAGTCCGAGCAGGTGGCGTTCGCCCCCACCCTGCGGTCCGGCCGCCCCGAGGCCGAGACCCTGACCACCGCCCTGGCCACCCTGCACACCCGGGGCACGGCCCCCGACTGGGCGGCGTACTACGCGGGCACCGGCGCCGAGCGCGTCGAGCTGCCCACGTACGCCTTCCAGCGCGAGCACTACTGGCTGGACGCGGGCACCGCCTACGGCGACGTCTCCTCGTTCGGCCTCGGCACCGCCGACCATCCGCTGCTCGGCACGGCCGTCTCCCTGGCGGACGCGGAGGGCTTCCTCTTCACCGGGCGGCTCGCGCTGGACACCCACCCCTGGCTGGCCGACCACGCCGTCATGGGCGCGGTGCTGCTGCCCGGCACCGCGTTCGTGGAACTGGCGGTGCGCGCCGGTGAGCAGGCCGGATGCGATCTGGTCGAGGAGCTCACCCTGGAGGCCCCGCTGATCCTGCCCGAGCGGGGCGGGGTCCAGCTCCAGATCGCCGTGGGCGCCCAGGACGACACCGGCCGCCGCACCCTCGCCCTCCACTCCCGCCCCGACGAGGCCGGAGACGACGAGCCGTGGCTGCGGCACGCCACGGGCGCCTTGGCGGCGGGCACGGCGGAGGGTTCGTTCGACCTGAGCGCCTGGCCGCCCGCCGGGGCGGAGCGTATCGAGACCGACGGCCTGTACGAGGGCCTGGCCGAGGCGGGCTTCGGCTACGGCCCGGCCTTCCAGGGCCTGCGCGCCGCCTGGCGCGGCGACGGCGAGGTCTACGCCGAGGTCGCCCTCCCCGAGGACACCGAACCCGGCGCCGCCCTCTTCGGCCTCCACCCGGCCCTGCTGGACGCCGTCCTGCACACCATCGGCCTCAGCGACCTGACCGAGAACCCGGGCCAGGGCGGACTCCCCTTCTCCTGGACCGGCGTCCGCGTCCACTCGGTGGGCGCCGACACGGTACGCGTCCGCCTGTCACCGGCCGGAAACGGCACGGTGTCCCTCCAACTCGCGGACGTGACGGGCGCCCCGGTGGCGTCGGTCGACCGCCTGGCCCTCCGCGCGGTCTCCCAGGATCAGCTGACGGCTCCGGGCACCGCCTCCGACGCCCTGTTCCGCGTCGATTGGACCCCGGCCCCGTCCCTGTCCGAGCAGGTGTCCCCCGACCGCTGGGCGGTGGTGGGCCCCGAGGTTCCCGGTCTCGGAACGCTCGGCGGTGAGATCGCGGCGTACCCGGATCTGCGTGCGCTCGCCGAAGCGGTCGCTGCCGGAACGGCGCTGCCGGAGCACGTCGTGGTTTCCCTGACAGGGGACAGCGCGGCACCTGAAGGCCCAGGTGCGGCAAATCAAGCCCGTCCGGCGATTGAGGACCGGGGTCCAGGGGCGGAGCCCATGGTTACGGGGAGGGGCGGGATTGGGGAAAACCCCGCCACCACGGCGCACCAGACCACGGCGCAGGCGCTGAACCTGCTCCAAACCTGGCTGCCGGACGACCGCTTCGCGAACACCCGTCTCGTCATCCTCACCGACGCCACCAACAACCTCGCCCACACCGCCGCCCACGGCCTCATCCGCTCCGCCCAGTCGGAAAACCCCGGCCGCATCACCCTGGTGGACCTCGACGCCCACCCCGACTCCCTCGCCGCCCTCCCCGCCGCCCTCGCGTCCGGCGAGCAGGAACTCGCGGTCCGGGAAGGCACGGTCAAGGCCCCCCGCCTGGCCCGCGCCACCACGCGGCCGGAGACCGAAACCCCCGAGTGGAACCCGGACGGCACGGTCCTGCTCACCGGCGCGACCGGCACCCTGGGCACCCTCTTCGCCCGCCACCTCGTGGCCGAGCGCGGCGTACGCCACCTCCTACTGGTGAGCCGCCGAGGCGAAACCGCCCCCGGTGCCGCCGAACTCACCGCAGAACTCGCAGAGTTGGGCGCCGAAGCACACTGGGCCGCCTGCGACGTAGCGGACCGGGACGCCCTCGCGGCAACCCTCGCCGCCATCCCGGCAGAACACCCCCTCACCGCCGTCGTGCACACCGCAGGCATCCTGGACGACGGCGTCATCGCGTCCCTCACCCCCGAGCGCCTGGCCACCGTCCTCCGCCCCAAGGCGGACGCGGCGTGGAACCTCCACGAGCTGACCCAGGACGCGAACCTGGACGCCTTCATCCTGTTCTCCTCCGCCGCAGGCGTCTTCGGCGGTGCCGGCCAGGGCAACTACGCGGCGGCCAACGCCTTCCTGGACGCCCTCGCCCAGCACCGCCATACCCAGGGCCTGCCCGCCACCTCCCTCGCCTGGGGCCTGTGGGCCGAGCCCGGCGGCATGGCCGGAGACCTGGACGAGGCGGAGCTAGCCCGCCTCCAGCGCGGTGGCATCGCCGCCATCACCGCCGACCAGGGCCGGGAGCTGTTCGACCTGGCGGACGCCACGGACAACGCGCTGCTGGTCCCCATGCCCCTCGACCTGGCCGCCCTTCGCACCCAGGCGAGCGCCGGAATGCTGCCGCCGCTCTTCCGCGGACTCGTCCGCGTCCCGCCCCGCCGCGCCGCCCAGGCCGCCGCCGCGAAGGATGGCGCGCTCGCCCAGCGACTGGCCGGGGCGGCGTCCGACGCCGAGGCCGAGGCCATCGTCCTCGGCCTGGTCCGTACCCAGGTGGCGGCCGTACTCGGCTACGCCGGGCCCGAAGTGGTCGAGCCCCAGCGCGCGTTCAGCGAGGTCGGCTTCGACTCGCTCACCGCCGTGGAGCTGCGCAACCGCCTGACCGCCGTCAGCGGCGTCCGGCTCCCCGCCACGCTGATCTTCGACTACCCGACCCCCGCCGCCCTCGCCGCGTATCTGCGGGCCGAGGCCCAGGGCAGCCAGGAGGACGCGGCCGCACCCGTGGCCGCCGCCACCGCCCACGACGACGACCCGATCGCGATCGTGGCGATGAGCTGCCGGTTCCCCGGCGGGGTGACCTCGCCCGAGGATCTGTGGAAGCTGGTGGCCGAGGACACCGACGCCATCACCGACATGCCCACCGACCGCGGCTGGGACATCGAGTCGCTCTACGACGACGACCCCGACCAGCAGGGCACCAGCTACGCCCGCAACGGCGGATTCCTGCACGACGCCCACCACTTCGACCCCGTCTTCTTCGGGATCTCGCCGCGTGAGGCCCTCGCGATGGATCCGCAGCAGCGGCTGCTGCTGGAGACCACCTGGGAGGCGTTCGAGCGGGCCGGGATCGACCCGGCGACGGTGCGCGGCAGCCGGACCGGTGTCTACACCGGCGTCATGTACAACGACTACGGCACTCTGCTGCATCGCGCCCCCGACGGCCTCGAGGGCTACATGGGTACCGCCAGCTCCGGCAGCGTCGCCTCGGGCCGGGTGTCGTACACCTTCGGTTTGGAGGGCCCGGCGGTCACGGTCGACACGGCGTGCTCGTCGTCGCTGGTCACCCTGCACATGGCGGTGCAGGCGCTGCGCAACGGCGAATGCTCGCTCGCCCTCGCGGGCGGTGTCACCGTCATGGCCACCCCCGGCACCTTCGTGGCCTTCAGCAAGCAGCGCGGCCTCGCGACCGACGGCCGCTGCAAGCCCTTCGCCGCCGCGGCCGACGGCACGGCCTGGGGCGAGGGCGTGGGCATGCTGTTGGTGGAGCGGCTGTCGGACGCGCGTAAGAACGGCCACCCGGTGCTCGCGATCGTGCGTGGCAGTGCGATCAACCAGGATGGCGCGTCGAACGGTCTGACGGCGCCCAACGGCCCGTCCCAGCAGCGCGTCATCCGGCAGGCCCTCGCCAACGCCCGCTTGTCCGCCGCCGATGTGGACGTCGTCGAAGCACACGGCACGGGTACGACGCTGGGCGACCCGATCGAGGCGCAGGCGCTGCTCGCCACCTACGGCCAGGAGCACACCGAGGACCAGCCGCTCTGGCTGGGCTCGGTGAAGTCCAACTTCGGCCACACCCAGGCCGCGGCCGGTGTCGCCGGGATCATCAAGATGGTCAAGGCCATCGAACACGGCGTGCTGCCCAGGACCCTGCACGTGGACGAGCCGTCCCCGCACGTGGACTGGTCGGCGGGCGCGGTGTCGCTGCTCACCGACCGGACGGAGTGGCCGGAGACCGGCCGTCCGCGCCGGGCCGCGGTGTCCTCGTTCGGCATCAGCGGCACCAACGCGCACACCATCATCGAGCAGGCCCCGGCCGAGCGGCCCACGGCCGCCGACGCCGCCGCACCCGACGAGCCCGGTCCGCTGCCGTGGATCCTGTCCGGCAGGAGCGAGGCGGCGCTGCGTGCCCAGGCCGAGCGGCTGCTGGCCCACCTCGACGCCGACCCCGCTCCGCGCCCGGCCGACGTCGGCTACTCCCTGGCCACCACCCGCGCCGTCCACGACCAGCGCGCGGTGCTGGTCGGCACGGACCGCGAGGACTTCACCCGCGCCCTCACGGCACTCGCCCGGGGCGAGGCGGCGGCCCAACTGGTCCAGGGCACCGGAACGGCCGGCAAGACGGCGTTCGTGTTCCCGGGGCAGGGGTCGCAGTGGGCCGGGATGGCGGTGGGGTTGATGGACGCCTCGCCCGTCTTCGCGTCCCGTATCCACGAATGCGCCGCCGCGCTCGCGGAGTTCACCGACTGGTCGTTGGTGGAGGTGTTGCGTGGTGTGGAGGGTGCGCCGTCGCTGGAGCGGGTGGATGTGGTCCAGCCGGTGTTGTTCTCCGTGATGGTGTCCCTCGCCGAGCTGTGGCGTTCGCTGGGTGTCGTCCCGGCGGCCGTGGTCGGCCACTCGCAGGGTGAGATCGCGGCGGCGTGCGTGGCGGGGATTCTGTCGCTGCGGGACGCGGCGCGTGTGGTGGCGCTGCGCAGTCAGGCGATCGGCCGGGTGCTGGCGGGCAAGGGCGGCATGGTGTCGGTGGCGCTTCCGGTGGCGGACGTGCGGGAGCGGATCGCGTCGTGGGGTGAGGAGCGGATCTCGGTGGCGGCGGTCAACGGGCCGTCGTCTGTTGTGGTTTCGGGTGAGCCCGAGGCGCTGGATGAGCTTCTGGCGTCC
>NZ_JANIAA010000069.1 GCF_024505145.1 Streptomyces rugosispiralis
ACGGCCTGCCCGCCGCCTACTCCGATCTGGTCCGGCTCGACGACGCCACGGTCGGACTGCTCTACGAGACCGGCGACTTCAGCGCCTACTCGACCATCACATTCCGGCGCATTCCGACGGAGGAGCTGGTATGAGCGACACCGCAAGAAACCGGAACACCTGGACGCACGGCACACCGCGCCGCGCGGTCCTCGGCGGCGCGGCCGCAGCGGCCGCCGGGTTCGCCCTCGCGGGCTGCGGCTCGGACGACGACGGGGGCGATGAGCCCAAGGGCCGCAAGAAGGGCGAGAAGATCACCCTGACCTTCTGGTCCTGGGTGCCGGGCATCGACAAGCCCGTCGCCCTGTGGAACAGCAAGAACCCGGAGGTGCGGGTCAAGGTCGAGAAGGTCTCGGCGGTCGACGGCGCCCAGTACGCCAAGATGCACGCCGCGATCAAGGCGGGCAATCCGCCGGACCTCGGCCAGATCGAGTACCCGGTCGTGCCCAGCTTCCTCGTCGACAACGGGCTGCTGGACCTGACCAAGTACGGGGTGGCCGACCACAAGGACAAGTTCATCGGCTGGCAGTGGCAGCAGTCCGTCTTCGGCAAGGCCGTCTACGCCGTGCCGCAGGCGTCAGGGCCGATGGGCCTGTTCATCCGTCAGGACCTCTTCGAGAAGTGGGGCGTGGAGCCGCCCACCACCTGGGACGAGTACGAGGCGGCGGCCGGCGCGATCCGTAAGAAGGGCGCCTGGATCGAGACCTTCTCGGCCACCAACGGCAACCGCTTCGCGGGGCTCGCCTGGCAGGCCGGGGCGCGCTGGTTCGGCGCCGAGGGCGACACCTGGACCGTCTCCATCGACGACGAGCCCACCCGTAAGGTCGCCGACTACTGGTACGGGCTGGTCCGCAGGAAGCTCATCAAGACCATCCCGGACCGCCAGAACGCCTGGTACAAGGACGTCCAGACCGGCGACATGGCCTCCTGGCTCGGCGCCAGCTGGGGCGACGCCCTGCTGGTCGGCAACGCCCCCAAGACCGCCGGCAAATGGCGCGTGGTGCCCATGCCGCAGTGGAAGAAGGGCGACGCCGCCTACGCCAACTGGGGCGGCTCCACCACCGCGGTCTTCGCCAAGACCAAGTACCCCAAGGACGCGCTGGCGTTCGCGATCTGGCTCAACACCGACCCCGAGTCGATCAAGCTGCTGATCGAGAACGGCTATGGCACCCCGGGCGCCAAGAAGGGGTACACCACCTCCCAGCTCGATGTGCACAAGGACTTCTTCGGCGGCCAGGAGTACAGCAAGGTCTTCGACGAGGCGAGCAAGGGCGTGGACACCAGCTGGAAGTGGGGCCCCGCCACGGACACCCTGTACCAGCGGCTCGGCGACGCCTTCACGGCGGCCATCGGGGACGGGTCCGACTTCCGCTCCGTGCTGAAGAAGGTGCAGAGCCAGACGATCACCGATCTGAAGGAAAAGGGCCTCCAGGTGAAGGCCGGGTGAGGCGGATGAGAGAAGCCCCCCGCCGCCTCACCAGGGCCGAGGCGCGCAGCGCTCGGGCGGCGTCGGGGTTCCTGCTGCCCTTCCTCGCGCTCTTCCTGCTGTGCTTCGTCGCGCCGATCGGCTACGCCCTCTACGAGAGCCTGCTGAAGGTCGAGCGCACCGGGCCGCTCGGGCTCGGCGGGGAGACCAAGCAGGTGTGGGCCGGCTTGTCCAACTACGTCCACGCCCTGGAGGACGACCGGTTCACGGCGGGCTTCGGGCGGGTGCTGCTCTTCGGCGCCGTCCAGATCCCGGTGATGATCGCCTTCGCCACCGGGCTGGCGCTGCTGCTGGACGCGGCGTCCGCGCGCTGGGTCGGCTTCTTCCGGACCGCCTTCTTCCTGCCGTACGGGGTGCCCGGTGTGATCGCCTCGATCCTGTGGGGGTTCCTCTACGTCCCCGGGATCAGCCCGCTGGTGGAGATGGCCGATTCGGTGGGCTGGAACGTGGACTTCCTGGGCCGCGGGGCGGTCCTGTGGTCCATCGCCAACATCGTCACCTGGCAGTTCACCGGCTACAACATGCTGGTGCTGATCGCCCAGCTCAAGGCCGTGCCCGGCGAGCTGTACGAGGCGGCGCGGATCGACGGGGCCAGTGCCTGGCAGGTGGCCCGGCACATCAAGCTCCCGCTGATCCGGCCCGCGCTCGTGCTCACCACCGTCTTCAGCCTCATCGGCACCCTCCAGCTCTTCGCCGAACCGAAGGTGCTCAAACCGCTGAGCAACTCCATCGACTCCGGCTACACCCCCAATCTGGCCGCCTACAACGAGGCGTTCACCAGCAACAACCAGCACATCGCGGCGGCCGAGGCGGTGCTGCTCGCCCTCGTCGCCTGCGTCCTGTCCTTCGGCTTCCTGAGACTCGTGGGACAGCGGGGGAAGGACGGCGAGAGCGGATGAGCGAGGCGAACGACCCGACCGGCGGCGTGGTCGCCGACGAGCCCGGCGAGCCCGACGAGCCCGGCGGGCCCACGGACGGGGCCGCGCCCGGACGGGGACCCGAGGCGGTCCCGCCCGGCGCCCGGCCCGGTGCGGGCCACCGCCGCGCGGCGAAGGGCCGGGAGGGTCTTGAACCCCCCTTGCGGCACCGGATCATCACCGTCTCGCTGCTCACCGTCGCCGCCATCTACTTCCTGACCCCCGTCTACTGGCTCGTGGTCTCCTCCACCAAGTCCAGCAGCGATCTCTTCGGCACCTTCGGCTTCTGGTTCCACGACCCGCACCCGCTGGACTATCTGCACCGGGTGCTCACCTACGACGACGGCATCTACGCCCGCTGGTTCGCCAACAGCCTGATGTACGCGGGCGTCGGCGCGCTCGCCGCCACCCTGCTGTCGGCCGCGGCCGGCTACGCCCTGGCCAAGTACCGCTTCCCCGGCCGGGAGGGCATCTTCAACGTCATCCTGGCCGGAGTGCTGATCCCGGGCACGGCGCTCGCCCTCCCGCTCTATCTGCTCTTCAGCGAGATCGGCCTGGCCAACACCTACTGGGCCGTGCTGATCCCCAGCGTGGTCAGCCCGTTCGGGGTCTATCTGTGCCGGATCTACGCGGCCGCCGCGGTCCCGGACTCCCTCCTGGAGGCGGCGCGGATCGACGGCGCGGGGGAGGCCCGGATCTTCTCCACCCTGGGGCTGCGGCTGATGACCCCGGCGCTGGTGACCGTCTTCCTGTTCCAGTTCGTGCACATCTGGAACAACTTCTTTCTGCCGCTGGTCATGCTCTCCGACTCCGATCTCTATCCGATCCAGCTCGGTCTGACGTCCTGGCAGGGGTACGCGGACCGGCAGCCGGAGCTGTACCAGTACACCGTCGGCGGGGCGTTCCTGTCCGTTCTGCCGCTGATGGTGCTCATGGGCGTACTCCAGCGGTACTGGCGCACAGGGCTGACGGAGGGGAGTGTCAAAGCGTAAGAGACGTCACCATGAAGGTGGCCCCGGTGCGTGACAGGATCACTGTCATGACTACTCCTGATGCCCCGAACTCCGCGTCCGACGCCCCCGCGAAGAAGGCCCCCGCCAAGGACCCCTGGGACCTCCCCGATGTGTCCGGCCTGACCGTCGGTGTCCTCGGCGGCACCGGCGACCAGGGCCGCGGTCTCGCCTACCGGCTGGCCAGGGCCGGTCAGAAGGTGATCATCGGCTCGCGCGCCGCCGAGCGCGCACAGACCGCGGCGCGGGAACTGGGCGGCGCGGAGCTCGGCATCGAGGGCGCGGACAACGCCGAGTGCTCGCGCCGCAGCGACATCGTCATCGTCGCGGTCCCGTGGGACGGCCACGCCAAGACGCTGGAGGGGCTGCGCGAGGAGCTCGGCGGCAAGCTGGTCATCGACTGCGTCAACCCGCTGGGCTTCGACAAGAAGGGCGCGTACGCGCTGCGGCCGGAGGAGGGCAGCGCCGCCGAGCAGGCCGCCGCCCTGCTGCCGGACTCCCGGGTCACCGCGGCCTTCCACCACCTCTCGGCCGTGCTGCTCCAGGACCCGGAGGTCGAGCAGATCGACACCGATGTGATGGTCCTGGGCGAGTCGCGCGCCGACACCGACGTGGTGCAGGCGCTCGCGGCCCGTATCCCGGGCATGCGCGGGGTCTTCGCGGGCCGGCTGCGCAACGCCCACCAGGTGGAGTCCCTGGTGGCCAATCTGATCTCGGTCAACCGCCGCTACAAGGCCCACGCGGGCCTGCGCGTCACGGACGTCTGAGGACGGCCCCGCGGGTTCGCCCGCGCCCGGGGTGTCCGGGGTGCCCGGGGTGCCCGCGCCCGGGGCGCCCGGCCCCTCCGGCGGCGCATGGGGGACAATGGCGGGGAGTGCCACACCCCCCGACAGGAGCCGACCCCATGCCCCGCCTCGCCCTCTACACCCTGGCCGTCTGCGTGCTCGCGATCGCCGCGGCCGTCGTGTCCTTCGCGCGGGGGAGCTGGCTCGGTGTCGTCTGGATCCTGATCGCCGGTATCTCGTCCAATATGGCCTGGTACTACCTCCGCAAGGCCCGCGCCGACCGCGAGAGCAGCACGGGCGCGGCGGGCTGAGGCCACGGGGGCGCCTGCGCCGCGTGGCAGGGGCTTCGCCCCAGTTGGGGGAAGGGGCGGGGCGGGGGCAGCATCGATATGCGGCTCCGCCGCGTGGCCCGCCGCGGGCGCCCCCTAGGAGCCGAATCCGGCGATATTGGGCTCCCCCTGCCAGAAGCGGAAGAACTCCTGCCCCCAGTAGGTGTCCCAGGCCGATACGCCAAGGGCCCGCATCACCGCGTCGATCGCGTCGAAGAACGCCTGGTTGACCTCGGGTATCCAGAGGATCCCGAAGACCGCGAGCAGCCCGAACGGCGCGTACGGCTCGACCTGGCGCCGGATGCGGTGGGACAGCCACGGCTCGATCACCCCGTACCCGTCCAGGCCCGGCACCGGCAGGAAGTTCAGGATCGCCGCCGTGACCTGGAGCAGCGCCAGGAAGGCGAGCGCGTAGCGGAAGAGCTCCGGCACCCGGTCGGTGGCGCCCAGCCAGAACGGCGCGGTCAGCGCGGCCGCGAACAGCACGTTCGTCAGCGGCCCCGCGGCCGAGATCAGGCTGTGCTTCCAGCGCCCCCGGATCCGGTGCCGCTCGATGAACACCGCCCCGCCCGGCAGCCCGATCCCGCCCATGATCACGAAGATCACGGGCAGCACGATGCTCAGCGCCACATGGGTGTACTTCAGCGGGTTGAGGGTCAGATACCCCTTCGCGCCGATCGTCAGATCCCCGCCGTGCAGCGCGGTGCGGGCATGGGCGTACTCGTGCAGACAGAGGGAGACGATCCAGCCCGAGACGACGAACAGGAACACGGCGAACCCGGGGCTCGCGGAGTACTCCGTCCACACGGCCCACGCGGATACGACCATGATCGCGAACAGACCGAGGAAGACGGGGCTGATGCGCCGGTCACGGCGGCTGACTGCGGTGGTCATCGGGTGGGGTCTCCATACGGGCTGGTGAGCGCTGAGGGTGAAACGACGGACAGTGTGCGCGGAGTTCCGGGCCGGGTGGGCCGGATGTGATCAGCGCCACGCGCCCGCCGCCGCCCACCCTCGTCCCGGCACCGTTTCCGCGACGTCTCACCGTTCCCGCGACTCGTCACCGCTCCCGCCCGTCCGAGGCCGATGCCCCGCCCGGCGGGTCATCCATCAGAATGGGCCCGTGCGCTACGGCATCCTCGGCACCACCCAGGCCCGCCACGACGACGGCACCCCCGTGGACGTCGGCGGGG
Source organism: Streptomyces rugosispiralis (assembly GCF_024505145.1). Taxonomy (GTDB): domain Bacteria; phylum Actinomycetota; class Actinomycetes; order Streptomycetales; family Streptomycetaceae; genus Streptomyces; species Streptomyces rugosispiralis. The sequence continues at coordinate 5,760 of NZ_JANIAA010000069.1, forward strand.
CGCGGCTGCGTGCGCTGCTGGCGGCGCTCGCGCTGGCGCCCGGTCGGGCGCGGACCACCGGGGCGCTCATCGGGGAGATCTGGGACACCGATCCGCCCGCCGACGAGCACGGCGCGCTGCAGGCACTGGTCGGGCGGCTGCGGCGGGCGCTCGGCAAGGACGCCGTGGAGTCCGTTCCGGGCGGGTACCGGCTGAGCGCCGACCCCGACGACGTCGATCTGCACCGCTTCGAACGGCTCGCGGAGGAGGGCGCCCGCGCCCTCGCCGACGGCGCTCCGGCCAGGGCCGTCGATCTGCTCGACGCGGCCCTCGCGCTGTGGCGCGGGCCCGCGCTCAGCGATCTGCCCGACGCCACCGCGCCCGCCGCCCGCGCCGAGGCGCGACGGCTGGACGCGCGGCGCGCCCGGCTCGCCGCCGACCTCGCCCTCGGCCGCGCCGACCACGCCCTCCCCACCCTCACCGGGCTCTGCGACGCCCACCCGCTGGACGAGCCGCTGCACGCGCTGCGCATCCGCGCCCTGCGGGACGTGGGCCGGGTGGCGGAGGCGCTGGCCGCGTACGAGGAGATCCGTACGGAGATCGCCGAGCGGCTGGGCGCCGATCCGGGGCCGGAGCTGCGGGCACTCCACGCCGAGCTGCTGACGGCGACCGGGGAGGCGGCGCCCGGGTCACCGGGCCCCGGTTCGCCCCGTTCCGGTTCGCCGGAGCCCGTACCGGCCGGTTCCGCCCGCAACGGCGGTGGCAATCTGCGGGCCCGGCTGACCAGCTTCGTCGGGCGCGAGACCGATCTGGCGGCCCTGCGCGGCGATCTGGCCGAGCACCGGCTGATCACCCTCCTCGGGCCCGGCGGGGCCGGGAAGACGCGGCTGTCGCAGGAGGCCGCCGAGTCGGTCGCGCCCGGCTGGCCGGACGGGGTGTGGCTGGCCGAGCTCGCGCCCGTGGACAACCCCGAGACCGTTCCCGAGACGGTCCTCAGCGCGCTCGGGGCGCGCGAGACGGTCATCCTCGGCGCGGCGGCCGACGGGCTGCGCGCCGCCGCCGACCCCACCCTGCACGATCCGCGCGCCCGGCTCATCGAGCACTGCACCGGGCGCCGGATGCTGATCGTGCTCGACAACTGCGAACACCTCGTGGCGGCCGCGGCCCACCTCGCCGAGTCCCTGCTCGCCCAGTGCCCCGGGGTCACCATCCTGGCCACCAGCCGCGAACCCCTGGCCGTCCCGGGCGAGTTGGTGCGTCCGGTGGAGCCGCTGCCCGACCCCGTCGCGCTGCGGCTGCTGCAGGACCGGGGCGCGGCGGCCCGGCCCGGGTTCCGTACCGAGGACGACCCGGCGGCGTGCGCCGAGATCTGCCGCCGCCTCGACGGACTGCCGCTGGCGATCGAGCTGGCCGCCGCCCGGCTGCGGCTGCTCACCCCGCGGCAGCTCGCCGACCGGCTGGACGACCGCTTCCGCCTGCTGACCAGCGGCAGCCGTACGGTGCTGCCCCGCCAGCAGACCCTGCGCGCGGTCGTCGACTGGTCCTGGGGCCTGCTCGACGCCCCTGAACGCACCGTGCTCGCCCGGCTGTCCGTCTTCGCGGGCGGCTGCGGACTCGCGGAGGCGGAAGCGGTGTGCGGGGACGCCGACGAGCACACCGGGGCCGTGGACCCCCGCGACGTGGCCGCCCTGCTCGGTTCCCTTGTCGATAAATCACTTGTCGTCACCGCGCCCGGAACGGAACCCGGGGCGGACGGGGAGATGCGCTACCGGCTGCTGGAGACCGTCGCCGAGTACGCGGCGGAGCGGCTGGACGAATCCGGCGAGCGGGGAGCGGTCGAACGCCGCCACCTCATCGCCTACCGGGAGCTGGCCCGTACCGCCGACCCGCTGCTGCGCGGGCCCGAACAGCGCCACTGGCTCCTCCGGCTGGAGACCGAGCACGAGAACCTGCGCACCGCGCTGCGCCGGGCCGTGGCCGCCCGCGACGAGCAGGAGGCGCTGTGCCTGGTGCTCTCGCTCGGCTGGTTCTGGCATCTGCGCGGCCACCGCGCCGAGGCCCGCCACTGGGCGACCGCCGCGGCCGAACTCGGGCCGAACCCCTTCACACCGCCCGTGACGCCCGCGCCGCCGCTGTACGTCAGCTGTATCGCCGCCCCGCCGCCGATGGAGCCCGAGCTGCTGGAGGAGGCGCGGCGCGGGGTGCGGCTGTTCGCGCTGTCCAACATCGAGGGCGATCTCCAGGCCGTGGTGGGCGGCGACATCCAGCGCGAGGTGGAGGGCATCGTCTCCGCCTACCGGCCGGGGCTGCCCCAGATCTGCCGTCTGCCGGGCGTGCTGTGGTTCTTCGCGGTGTTCCTCAAGGGCGACTTCGCCCTGTTGCGGGGGATGGCCGACGAGGCGGTGCGCACCTGCCGGGAGCTGGGCTACGCATGGGAGCTCGCGTTCAGCCTCCAGCTGCGGGCCAGGATCGACAACGAGCGCAGCGGCGAGCACGAGGGCGCGATCCGCGACGCCGACGAGGCCCTGGAGATCTTCCGCCGGATCGGTGACGTATGGGGCACGGCGGAGGCGCTGGCCGGCCGCGGCGAGACCCGGGGACAGCGCGGCGAGGGCGCGGCCGCGGCCGCGGACTACCGTGCGGCGATCCGCTGCGCCCAGGAGCTCGGGGCCCATGAGCAGGTGCAGTTCCTCCGCTCCCGGCTGGCCGGGGTCTTCGTGGAGCTGGGCGACGAGGAGGAGGCCGTGGAGGGCGAGCGGATCCTGCACGAGGTGGTCGGGCAGCGGCAGCACGTGGGCGCCGAGGCGCTGTCGTACGCCCGGATCCATCTGGCGCTGCGCTACGGGTCCACGGGCCGCCTCGCGGAGGCGCGGGCCCTTCTGCTCACGCTGCACGGGGAGTTCGAGGGCCGGGAGCTGCGGCTGTTCGCGGGCATGGTGGAGGGGATGCTGGGCTGGCTCGACCTGCTGGAGGGCCGGCCGGGCGACGCCCTGGAGCATGTGCGCGGTGCGTTGGAGAAGACGCCCGGCCGGATGACGGACCTCATCGCGCCGCACATCCCGGTGGGCCAACTGCTCACCGGGGCCGAGGCGCTGAGCCGCCTCGGCGGTGCCGAGCGGGCCGGGATCGCGGCGCGGCTGGTGGGGGTGTACGACGTGCTGCGCAAGGATCAGTACTACCGGAAGTCCGCCGCCGAACGGACGGGCCGGGAGCGCACCGTGGCCGCGGCGCGGGCCGAGCTCGGGGCCGCCGCGTACGAGCGGGCCTACGCCGAGGGCACCGGCCTCACGCTGGAAGAGGCCACCGCGCTGCTCTGAGCGGAGGCCGCGCTGCTCTGAGCGGAGGCCGCGCTGCTCTGGGCGGGCCCGCCCGGGGCCCGGCGGGAGCGACCACGACCGGCCGGGCGCGTCCCCCCCTCGTAGGACGCGCCCGGCCGGTCGTCCGGGTCCGCGGACCGTCAGCTCGTCTTGCTGCGGAACTTGCGCACCGCGAGCGGCGCCACGATCACCGTGATGGCCAGCGACCACAGCAGGGTCACCATCATCGGTTCGGCCACCGCGCCATGGCCGCTGGTCAGCGCCCGTGCGGCGTCCGCGAGCCGGGACAGCGGGTTGTACTCGGTGAAGGAGCGCAGCCAGTCCGGCATGGTGGCGGTCGGGGCGAAGATGGACGAGCCGAACTGCAGGGGCATCATCACCAGGAAGCCCATGCCGCTGACCGCCTGCGGGGTGGGCAACGACATCCCCAGCAGCATGAAGATCCAGGTCAGCGAGGACCCGAAGACCAGGGCCAGCACCACCGCGGCCAACAGCTCCAGCGGCCCTGTCTTGAGCTCGAAGCCCATGATGAAGCCCATGATCAGCAGGACGAGGGTGGACACCAGCATCCGGCCGCACTCCACGACCAGCTTGGCTATCAGCACCGAGGAGCGGGCGATGGGCAGCGTGCGGAAGCGGTCCATGACGCCCTTGTTGAAGTCGTCATTGACGCCGCTGCCGATCGACATCGCGATGTTGAGCCCGCCCATCGCCATCAGACCGGGGATGAAGTAGTTGACGTACTCGGAGCGGTTGCCGCCCGTCATCGCGCCGCCGAAGACATAGGTGAACAGCAGCGCGAAGACGATCGGCATCAGCAGGGCGTCGAACATCGCGAACGGTTCGTACCTGATCTGCATGGCGTTGCGCCGCACCAGCGCGCCGATGTGGCGCAGATTGGCGCGGAGGCCGATCCGGCCGTCGCTCTTTCCCCGCAGGGGCGCGGTCATCGTGGCCGTACTCACGCGGAGACCTCTTCCAGCTTCTTGTCGTCCTGCGGTGTGGACGTCTTCCGGCCGGTGATGGCCAGGAAGACCTCGTCCAGGCTGGGCAGATGGGTGTCGATCCCGGCGATCGCGAAACCCCGCTGGCCGAGCAGACCGATCAGGGCGGTCAGCTGCTCATCGCTGGCGATGGGCACATTGACCAGGCCCTCCTCCACATCGGCGGTCGCGCCGCCGATGCCGTCGAGCCCCGCCTGAGTGATGGCGCCGACCATGCGGTGCAGCTCACCGGGGTCGGACGGACGGATCTGGAGGGTGCGGCCGCCGATCTTGGCCCTGAGCTCGTTCACCCGGCCGTCGGCGATGACCCTGCCCCGGTCGATCACCGTCAGATGGTCGGCGAGCTGCTCGGCCTCCTCCATGTACTGGGTGGTCAGCAGCACGGTGGTCCCGTCGCCGACCATCCGCCTGACCTCGTCCCACACCTCGTTACGGGCGTGCGGGTCCAGACCGGTGGTCGGCTCGTCCAGATAGAGCACCGAGGGCCGGCCGATCATGGACGCGGCCAGGTCGAGCCGGCGGCGCATACCGCCGGAGTAGGTGCGCACCCGCCGCTTGCCGGCCTCGGTGAGCGAGAACCGCTCGAGCATGGCGTCCGCCCGCGCACGGGCTTCCTTGCGGGAGAGATCGAGCAGCCGCCCGATCATGTAGAGGTTCTCCCAGCCGGGCAGCTTCTCGTCGACCGACGCGTACTGCCCGGTCAGCCCGATGGTGTGGCGCAACTGCCGGGGCTGGCGCACCACGTCGTACCCGGCCACCACCGCGGTGCCGGCGTCCGGCACCAGCAGGGTGGACAGACACCGGACAAGTGTCGTCTTACCGGCGCCATTGGGGCCCAGCACCCCCAGGACGGTGCCCTCCGGCACGTCCAGATCCACTCCGTCGACGGCCTTGGTGTCACCGAAGTGCTTGACCAGCCCCCGAACTTCGACGGCGTTGCCGTCCCTGATCCTTTGTTCCCGTCGCGTCATGCCGCCCACGATGTCAGCCGTCACCGACAGACCGCCGACAAGCGGCAGACAGCCCGCCGACGGGGGAAGATCGGCGGGCTGTCGTTGTACCGCAGTGGCTGGTGAGGCCTGACGGCGTGGTGCTCAGGCGTGGTGCTCAGTGGAAGGAGTGCTCCTCGGCCGGGTAGGCCCCGCCGACGACGTCCTCCGCGAAGGCCCGCGCCGCGTCGCCCAGGCCCTGGCGCAGCTGTGCGTACTGCTTGACGAAGCGCGGCACCCGGCCGTCGGTCATGCCCGCCATGTCCGTCCACACCAGCACCTGGGCGTCGCAGTCCGGACCGGCGCCGATGCCGACGGTGGCGATGTGCAGCGACCGGGTCACCTCGGCGGCCAGCTCGGCCGGGACCAGCTCCAGCACGACCGCGAAGGCGCCCGCGTCCTGGACCGCCTTGGCGTCCCGCAGCAACTGCTGGGCCGCCTCCTCGCCGCGCCCCTGGACGGGGTAGCCGCCGTAGGCGTTGACGGACTGCGGGGTCAGGCCGATGTGCGCCATGACCGGGATGCCGGACTGGACCAGCAGCTCGATCTGATGGGCGGAGCGCTCCCCGCCCTCCAGCTTCACCGCGCCCACGCCCGCGTCCTTGACCAGGCGGGTGGCGTTGCGCAGCGCCTGGACCGGGCCCTCCTGGTACGAGCCGAAGGGCAGGTCGCCGACGACGAGGGCGCGCCGGGTGCCGCGGACCACGGCGGCGGAGAGCAGCGTCATCTCGTCCATGGTGACCGGCACGGTGGACTCGTAGCCCAGATGGCAGTTGCCCATCGAGTCGCCCACCAGCAGCACCGGGATGCCCGCCTGGTCGAACACGGACGCGGTCATCGCGTCGTAGGCGGTGAGCATCGGCCACTTCTCGGCGCGCTCCTTGGCGGCCGCGATGTCACGGACGGTGATGCGGCGGGAGCCCGTGCCCCCGTAGAGCGCCTTCTCGGACGGCTTTCGCGCAGGACTGACGTGCGTCATCGCTACGGCTCCTGTTCATCATCTCGAGGCGCCCTGACGGCGTCCCCGGACCAACCCCATGCTGGCACGGCTCCTGCCGGGGCGAAAGTGGGCCCGGACCGCGCGGGCGGGTGGCCTTGACCACCTTTCCAAAGCCGCGCAAAGATTTTCCGATACGAGACGGTCTCGTATCGTAAGTCGCTTAGCCTGGACCGCATGGCAACCCCACCCAGCACCCAGGGCGCGCCGGCCGGGTCCGGTGTCCCCGAGGCGATCCACCGCAGGCGCTGGGCGATCCTCGTCGTCCTGATGTTCAGCGTGCTGGTCGTCGTCCTCGACAACTCGATACTCAACGTGGCGATGAAGACCATCGCCTCGCCGAAGCCCACCGGGCTCGGCGCCACCCAGAGCCAGCTCGAGTGGGCGATCAACTCCTACACGCTGGTCTTCGCCGGGCTGCTGTTCACGGCGGGCATCCTCGGCGACCGGATCGGCCGTAAGAAGGTCCTGCTCGGCGGGATGGCGGTGTTCGGCGTGGGCTCGGTGCTCGCCGCCTTCTCCGGATCGCCCGGTGAACTCATCGGCTTCCGGGCGCTCATGGGTCTCGGCGCCGCCTTTGTGATGCCCGCGACCCTCGCCATCCTGGTCAATGTCTTCGAACGCGAGGAGCAGGCCAAGGCGATCGGCATCTGGGTCGCCGCGGTGGGCCTGGCCATCGCCATCGGCCCGATCACCGGCGGAGTGCTGCTTGAGCACTTCTGGTGGGGCTCGGTCTTCTTCGTCAATGTGCCGATCGTGATCGTCGGACTGATCGCGATGGTGGCGCTCGTCCCCGACTCCAGGGACCCCGCGCCCGGCCGGGTGGACCCGCTGGGCGTGCTGCTGTCCGTCATCGGGCTCGTCCTGCTGGTCTACGGCATCATCAAGGGCGGCCAGCTGGCCGACTTCACCGACGCCCAGGTGCTGGGCTCGATCGCCGCCGGGCTCGTCGTCCTGACCCTGTTCGTGGTGCACGAGAAGCGCAGCGACCACCCGGCCATCGACGTCGGCTACTTCCGCAACCCCGCCTTCTCCGCCGCCATCGCCGCCGTCGCCCTGGTCTTCTTCGCCCTCATGGGCGTGACCTTCTTCATGGTCTTCTACACCCAGAGCGTGCGCGGCTACAGCGCCCTCGAATCCGGGCTGCTGATCCTGCCGCTGGCCGTGGCACAGCTGATCTTCGCCCCGCGCGCCCGGCTGGTCGTCGAGCGGTTCGGCGCCCGCGCGGTGTGCACCTGCGGGATGCTGCTGGTGGCCGCCGCCATGTCGGGATTCCTGCTGCTGGGCGTGGACACCCCGATCGTCGTGCTCGAAGTGCTGTTCTTCGCCCAGGGCGCCGGAATGGCGCATATCATGCCGCCGGTGACCACCGGGATCATGCAGGCGCTGCCGCGCCAGAAGGCCGGCTCCGGCTCGGCGCTCAACAACACCTTCCGGCAGGTCGGCGGCGCGCTCGGGGTCGCGGTGCTGGGCTCGGTGCTCTCCACCGCCTACCGCGACCGGATCGGGGACACCCTGGCCGCCGTGCCCGGACTGCCCGACTCCGTACAGCGCTCGGCGGGCGAGTCCGTCGAGGCCACCATGGGGGTCGCCGAGAAGCTGGGGCCCAAGGGCCAGGCGCTGGTGGGCCCGGCCCAGGACGCCTTCGTCCACGCCATGCACATCACCGCCCTCGGCTCGGCGGGCGTCGCCGTCCTCGGCGCACTCGTCGTCCTGGCCTTCCTGCCCGGCAAGGAGGGCTCCGGCAAGGCCCCCGACGACGGGCGGCCGCGGTCGCGGGAGGAGGCGTCGGCCGACCGATGACCGCATCGGAGAGCTCCGCGCCCAGGCTCCGCGGCCGTCCCCGCAGCCCCGCCACCGACGCCGCGATCATCGAGGCCGCGCTGCGGCTGCTGGAGGAGGGCGCCTCGGTCGGCGGTCTTTCGATCGAGGGGATCGCCCGCGAGGCGGGGGTCGGCAAGGCCACCGTCTACCGCCGCTGGCCCGGTAAGGACGCGCTGATGCTCGATGTGCTGCGCTCCCTTGAGGAGCCCAGCCCCGATCCTGCCGGGGTCTCGGTGCGCGACGACCTCGTCGCCATCCTGGAGTTCATGCGCCGCCGCGGGCTCGCCAAGCGCAACTCCGCCCTGCTGCGCAGCGTCATCACCCAGATGCACGCGCACAAGGAGCTGTGGCGGGCCTACGACGAGAACGTGATAGCGGCCCGCCGCGCGAGCCTGCGCGCCGTGCTGCGGCGGGGGCGGGAGAGCGGTGAGATCCGCGCCGATGTGGATCTGGAACTGCTCGCCGACCTCTTCACCGGCCCGATGCTCGCCCGTGCCATGCTCCACGAGTGGAAGGAGCTGCCCGAGGGGCTGGCCGAACGGATTGTCGACACCGTCCTCGAAGGGGTCTCCCCGCGCCGCTGAGCGGTTTGTGCCTGTTGTGTCACAACACCCCCTCCCGGGCCGGGATGTGGAACTCGGGGCCGTCGTCCCCTCGTCCTCGGAAGGGGGAGCACCCCAACCGGGGGCGTCAGGAAAAGCCCTGGTCATCACCTAGGGTCGTAGTCCAAGGCGCGGCAGTTGAGGCAGTGAGGGACAGCGAATGACGCAGGCGTACACGCAGGAGACGGGACAGCCCGGGGACGCGCCCCAGCGGTCGGGTTCCCGGATCGGCCGCCTGTTCGACCGGCTCCGGAACGACCGCGGCATCTGGCGGCGCGGACTGGTACTGGCGGCGACGGCGGTCCTGCTCGCCCTGGTCATGATCTTCCACGCCGACATCCCCAACCGGGTGGGCAACCTGGGCTCGCTGCTGGAGACCTTCCTGCCGTGGCTGGGCCTGTTCCTGCCGGTGCTGTTGGTGCTCGGCCTGGTGCGGCGGTCGGCGAGCGCCGTGCTGGCGCTGGTGCTGCCCGTCGCCGTCTGGCTGAACCTCTTCGGCGGGCTGATGTTCTCCGACAAGTCCGGCGGCGGCGGTGAGCTGACCGTCGTCACCCACAACGTCAACGCGGAGAACGCCGATCCGACCGGCACCGCGAAGGACGTGGCCGCCTCGGGCGCCGATGTGGTGGCCCTGGAGGAGCTGACGAACTCGGCCGTGCCGACGTACGAGCGGGCCCTGGCGGGCACCTACCGCTACCACACCGTGCAGGGCACGGTGGGGCTGTGGAGCAAGTACCCGCTGTCCGGCACCAAGCCGGTGGACATCAAGCTGGGCTGGACGCGGGCGCTGCGCACCGCCGTCACCACCCCGCGCGGTGAGGTCGGCGTCTATGTGGCGCATCTGCCCTCGGTACGGGTGAAGTTCAACGCGGGCTTCACCGCCGGGCAGCGCGACGACAGTGCCGAGGCGCTGGGCCAGGCCATCGCCCGGGAGCCGCTGAAGAAGGTGATCCTGCTCGGCGATCTGAACGGCACCATGAACGACCGCGCGCTCGCCCCCGTCACCTCGCAGATGCGGTCCGCCCAGGGTGCGGCGGGCGACGGCTTCGGCTTCAGCTGGCCCGCCTCGTTCCCGATGGCGCGGATCGACCAGATCATGGTGCGGGGGCTGGATCCGGTCTCGGCGTGGGCGCTGCCCAGGACCGGCAGCGATCACCTTCCGCTGGCGGCGTCGGTCGACTACTGAGCCCGCCCGTCGCTCGGGGCCGGGTGGCTCGGGGCCGGGTGGCATGGCTCGCGGGTGGCATGACTCGCGGGTGACGTAGCCCCGGGTGGCATGGCTCGCGGGTGACGTAGCCCCGGGTGGCATGGCTCCGGGTGACATAGCTCACGGGGCGCCCGGCGAGATCTTACGTGCCGTTCATCTTGGGGATCTCCTCGGGAACATTCTGCGTGAGAGACTTTGTTCAGCTAGAGAACATATGCATCCCTGCACGTTTCTCCTTCGTTTGAAAGGTCTCTCATGCCCCTGGCCCTGCTCGCCCTTGCTGTGAGCGCCTTCGGCATTGGTACTACCGAATTCGTGATGATGGGCCTGCTGCCCAATGTCGCGAATGATCTGGACACCTCGGTGCCCACGGCCGGATACCTCGTCTCCGCCTACGCCATCGGCGTCGTGGTGGGCGCTCCGCTGCTGACCGCCCTCGGGTCGCGTATCCCGCGCAAGCGGATGCTCGTGTTGCTCATGGCGCTCTTCACGGTGGGCAACCTCGCCTCCGCCCTCGCCCCCAACTTCGGGCTGCTGATCGCGGGCCGGGTGCTCGCCGGATTGCCCCACGGCGCGTTCTTCGGTGTCGGCGCGGTGGTCGCCGCGCGGCTGGTGACCGAGGACCGGCGGGCCCGCGCGGTCGCCACCATGTTCCTCGGGCTGACCATCGCCAACATCGTCGGCGTCCCCGTGGCCACCCTGCTCGGCCAGAACCTCGGCTGGCGCGCGACCTTCCTGGTGGTCGCCGCGATCGGCGTGGTCGCCATGGCCGCGCTCGCCCGGCTCGTCCCGCAGATCTCCCACGAGCAGCACGGCGGGCTGCGCCAGGAACTCGGCGCGCTGCGCGACCGCCAGGTGCTGCTGGGGCTGCTCACCGCCGTCTTCGGCTTCGCCGGTGTCTTCGCCGTCTACAGCTACCTCGCCTCGATGATGACCGAGGTCACCGGGTTCGGTGAGTCGACGGTCACCCTGGTGCTGGCGCTGTTCGGCATCGGCATGACGCTGGGCGCCCTGGTCGCCGGTCCGCTGACCGACCGGGCGCTGCGGCCGACGCTCTACGGCTCGCTGGCGGCGCTGGCCGCCATGCTCGTGGTCTTCGACTTCACGGTGCATGTGAAGTGGGCGGCGCTGCTGTCGGTCGTGGTGCTGGGTGCGGTCGGCTTCATGACCACCACTCCGCTGCAGATGCTGGTGATGAACAAGGCCCAGCACGCCCCGACGCTGGCCTCCGCCTCCAACCACTCCGCGTTCAACCTGGCCAACGCCGGTGGTGCGTGGCTCGGTGGTGTCGCCATCGCGGCGGGCTGGGGCTGGACCTCGCCGACGCTGGTCGGGGCGGTGCTCGCGGTGATCGGTCTCGGGATCGCGCTGATCGCGGGGCTGAGCGACCGGGGTCCGGTGAGTGGGTCGCGGGTTGTCGCGAGCAGCGAGTCGATGCCGCAGATGTCCGAGGTGCGCTGAGTCGGGGGTGCCCGGCGGGTCGTGCCGCCTGCGGCGGGCTGTTCCCCTCCCCGCCCTTTCCCCCCCCCCCCTTCCCCCCCCCGCCCCTTCCCTCCCCGCCCCTTCCTTGCCCGTAACCGGGGCTCCGCCCCAGGTCCCGCCGGGCCGGAGCTCCGCCCCGCGCCCCTACGGGGTGAGGCCCCCGCCCCGCGGCGGGGGCCTTTTCGATGTCCGGAGCGCTCCGGGCCTGGTGCGCTTGACTTTGACATCGATGTGAGGCTTTAGCGTCCCGTCATCAGCCGTCAGCCGCCGGACGTAAGGACACACCTGATGACCAGCACCTCACCCCTGGCCCGCATCGTTCGGGGCAGCGGCCCCGGACTGCTGCTCGCCCATGGCGGGACCGGCTCCGTCGAGGGGAACTACGGCCCGATCCTGGACGGCCTCGCCGAGCGTCACCGCGTCGTCGGCCCCGACTACCCCGGCTCGGGCCGCACCCCCCGCGCGAGCGGGCCGCTGGACCTCGACACCCTGGCCGACCAGCTGGTGGCCACCGCCGTCGAGGAGGGCCTGGACACCTTCGCCATCGCCGGATACTCCCTCGGCGGCCCGGTCGCCCTGCGCGCCGCCACCCGCCATCCGCAGCGGGTCACCGCCCTCGTCCTGACCGCGACCTTCGCCCACCCCAGCGCCCGGATGCGGCTCCTGGTGGACGACTGGCTGCGCCATCTCCGCTCGGGCGACCAGGAGGCGACCGCCCGCTGGACCGCGCTCATCGGCGCGGGCGCGCCCTATCTGGACCGGATGACGCCGGAGGAACTCGCCATGGTGATCGAGGGCGCCCGTGCCTCGGTGCCGCCCGGCGCGATCGACCAGGTCGAGCTGGTCGGCCGGATCGACGTCCGCGAGGACCTGGGCCGGATCCGGGTGCCCACCCTGGTGATCTCCACGGCGCGGGACGCGATGGCCACGCCGTACCACCACCGCCAGGTGGCGGACGCGATTCCCGGGGCGTGCCTCGCCGAGCTGGAGTCCGGCCATCTGCCGTTCGCGGAGGCGCCCGCCGCGTGGCTCGGCCTGATCAGGACGTTCCTGGACACCCAGGCGCGGTCATAGGGCGCCGCGCGCCACACCGCCCCAAAGGCGCAGCCGCCCCAAAGGCTCAGCCGTGCCAAAAGGCTCAGCCGTGCCAAGAACCTCAGCCGTGCCAAGAGCCTCAGCCGTGCTCCCGCCAGCGGTTGGTGATGGGCAGCCGGCGGTCCTTGCCGAAGCCCTTCGCGGAGATCTTCGTGCCCGGCGGGTACTGCCGGCGCTTGTACTCGGCGGTGTCCACCATCCGCAGGATCCGGGTCACCAGCGCGTCGTCGTATCCCGCCGCCACGATCTCGGTACGCCCCTGGTCGCGGTCGACGTACAGCTCCAGGATCCGGTCGAGGACGTCGTAGTCGGGGAGCGAGTCGGTGTCGACCTGGCCGGGGCGCAGCTCGGCGCTCGGCGGCTTGGTGATCGAGTTCTCGGGGATGGGCGGGGTCTGGCCCCGCTCTTCCGCCGCACGGTTACGCCATTTCGACAGGCGGAAGACGGAGGTCTTGTAGACGTCCTTGATCGGGCCGTACGCGCCGACCGAGTCCCCGTAGAGCGTGGAGTAGCCGCAGGCCAGCTCGGACTTGTTGCCCGGGGCGAGGACGATGTGGCCCTCCTGGTTGGAGATCGCCATCAGCATCGTGCCGCGCAGCCGCGACTGGAGGTTCTCCTCGGCCAGCCCGGTCAGCCCCAGGGAGCCCATATAGGCGTCGAACATCGGGGCGATCGGGACCGTGCGGAAGTTGAGCCCGGTGCGCCGCGCCAGCTCGGCCGCGTCGTCGATCGAGTGGTCTGAGGAGTAGCGCGAGGGCATCGCGACCCCGTACACGTTCTGCGCGCCGACCGCGTCACAGGCGAGGGCGGCGACGAGCGAGGAGTCGATCCCGCCGGAGAGCCCGATCAGCACACTGCGGAAACCGTTCTTCGCGACATAGGCCCGCAGCCCCACGACCAGCGCCGTGTAGACCTCCTCGTCGTCCCCGAGCCGCTCGGCCTCGCCGCCCGCGAGCTCCGGCTCGTAAGGAGGCAGCGGGTCGGCGGAGAGGGTGCGGTGGTCGATGCGGAGTCCGTCGTCCACGATCCCCTCGGGGACCGAGTCCGGGTCGGCGGCGGGCAGATCGAGGTCGAGCAGCACACAGCCCTCCGCGAACTGCGGGGCCCGCGCGATGACTTCGCCGTCCCGGTCCACGACGATCGAGTCGCCGTCGAAGACCAGCTCGTCCTGGCCGCCGATCATGGCCAGGTACGCGGTGGTGCAGCCCGCCTCCTGGGCCCGCTTGCGCACCAGGTCCAGCCGGGTGTCGTCCTTCTCCCGCTCGTACGGCGAGGCGTTGATCGACAGCAGCAGCCCGGCCCCCGCCGAGCAGCTGGCCGGCACCCTGCCCCCGTCCTGCCACAGGTCCTCGCAGATGGCGAGCGCCACGTCGATGCCGTGGACGCGCACCATGGGCAGGGTGTCGCCGGGCACGAAGTAGCGGAACTCGTCGAAGACGCCGTAGTTCGGCAGATGGTGCTTGGCGAAGGTCAGGGCGACCGCGCCCCGGTGCAGCACGGCGCCCGCGTTCTGCGGCGACCCGGCCGGCTGGCCGTAGCGCCGGGCGCGCTCGCTGCGGTCGAGATAGCCGACGACCACCGGCACCTCGCCCAGCCCCTCGGCGTTCAGCCGCTCGGCGAGCGCGTGCAGCGCGGTGCGTGACGCCTCGACGAAGGACGAGCGCAGCGCCAGGTCCTCGACGGGGTAGCCGGTCAGCACCATCTCGGGGAACGCCACCAGATGGGCGCCCTGCTCGGCGGAGTGCCGGGTCCAGTGGATTATCGATTCGGTGTTGCCGTCGAGGTCGCCGACGGTCGAGTCGATCTGGTTCAGAGCGAGGCGAAGTTGAGGCACGGGCCCAGTGTAATCGTCTGTCTGACGCGATAGCCGGGGGTGTCTCCCTTCTCACGTCGGGCGAACCGTGCCGGGGCGCATCGTGCCGGGGCGAACCGTGCCGGGGCGCATCGTGCCCGGCCCCGTCGCCTCCGGGGACCGGGCCCTGCCTTCCCACGGCGGCTACTTTTGGTAACCGAGGATGGTCATCATCCCGGACTCCGAGTGGTAGACGTTGTGGCAGTGGAGCATCCACAGCCCCGGGTTGTCGGCGTCGAGGTCCACGTTCACCTTGTGGTGCGGCAGCAGGACCGTGGTGTCCTTACGGGGGCCACCGTCCGGCAGCGCGAAGGTGTGGCCGTGCAGATGGACCGGATGCCACATGTCGGTGCCGTTGACGAACGTGATCCGCACCCGCTCACCCTCCCGTACCGGGTAGCGCTGCGAGGGGTCGTACGGCCGGCCGTTGATCGCCCAGTCCCAGCGCCGCATCGAGCCGGTGAGCCGCATCCGGATGATGCGGTCGGGCTCCTTGGGCGTCAGCCGGACGTCCTCCGCCGCCTTCAGCCGGTCCGCGGTGAGCAGCTCGCCGTCCAGTTCCTTGGGGCGCGGGAACTTCACCGGGCTCTTGCCACGGGTGCGCAGCACCGCCATCGCGGACCGCCCCTTGCCCTCGGCGATCACGGCGAGCGGGAAGACCCCGTCCTTGACGGTGACCAGTACGTCGTAGCGCTCGCCCATGCCCAGCAGCAGCGCGTCCGTCTTGGCCGGTACGACGGGGTAGCCGTCGGTGTGGGTGACGGTCATCCGGTGGCCGCCGAGCGCGACGCGGAAGGCGGTGTCGCCGCCCGCGTTGATGATGCGGATGCGGACCCGGTCGCCGCGCTTGGCGCGGAAGACCTGCGGGGACTCGGGGCTGCGGCCGTTGACCAGGTAGTAGGGGTACGTCACGTCGCCCGCGTGGCCGCCCAGCAGCCGGCTCTCCATGGGCGCGGCCTTCTTCCGCGCCGCGGACCGGGCCCGGTCGTGCTTGGCGCCGGCGGCGGCGGTGCCTTTGGCCGTGGCTTTGCCCTTGGCTGTCGCCTTGCCCTTGGCTGTCGCCTTGCCCTTGGCCGTGGCCGTGGCTTTGGCTGTCGCCTTGCCCTTGGCGGTGGCCTTGGCCCCGTGCCCGCCGTCGCCGTCCGTCGAGCCGCCGCTCATCGAACCGTCGTCCATGCCATGGCCGACCGTGCCGCCCTTACCGGCGTTGAGTCGCGCGAACTCCTTGTCCGGGGTGCGGCCGCCCACCCCGTCGAGCCAGTCGTCCAGGACGACGACCCACTCCTTGTCGTACGTCAGCGGTTCCTTCGGATCCTCCACGATCAGCGGTGCGTACAGCCCCCGGTCCAGCTGGACGCCCGAGTGCGGATGGATCCAGTACGTGCCCGGGTAGAACGCGGTGAAGCGGTAGTCGAAGGCGGCGCCGGTCTTGATCGCCCGCTGGGTCACCCCGGGGACGCCGTCCATGTCGTTGCGCAGCCGGACGCCGTGCCAGTGCAGCGTGGTGGGCTGCGGCAGGTTGTTGGCGAGGGTGAGGGCGATCGTGTCGCCCGCGGTCACCCGGATCTCCCGGCCCGGTACCTGGTCCTCGTACGCCCAGGACTTCACCTTGCGGGCGCCGATGTCCAGGGTGGTCGCGGTGGCGGTCAGCCGGAAGGTGCGGACCGGCCCGGGGCCCCGCCGCCGCTCGGTCGCGGCGACCTCCGGGCCGTGGGGCGAGACGTACTGCGCCGGGGCGTCGTGCGCGGGCGCGCCGGGCCTGGCGGGGGCGCCCGTCGTGTTGCCGTCCGCGCCGTCGGGGCCTTCGGTGCGGGGGCGGGGGCCGGGGGAGCCGCAGGCGGCGAGCAGACGGCTGCCCGCGGCGGCGAAGCCCGTGCCGAGCACGGCACGGCGAGTCTTTTCGTGCATGAGTCAGTACCCCAATGCTGATGTGTGCCGGATGCGTGAGGGTCGGCGCGTCCACCGCCACACCGGGAGGGCGGGCGGCCGACGCGCCGCTCTATGCGCCGCGTCAGCGATCGGCTCAGGGGTGAGAGGCTTCGGTGCATCGCCGCCTCCATCTGACCGTTCAGATCATCATCTGACCGTTTGATCATCGTGATAATCGGCAGCCTACCCCCAAGGGGTATGGAGCCCCGGCAGGCGCCACGGAGGGGGCAGAACGGTCGGGTCCGGGACCGGCCGGGTGAAAGTACGATGCACCCATCGTGGTGAGGTGAGGGGAGACTGGGGAGACCGGACGAAACCTCCGTGAAATCCCGCCGCGTGATACTGGGGCTGCGGAAGGTGCCCCGCGCCCGCGCAAAGAGCCGTTTGACCTGCAAGGATTGGGGACCATGGATAAGCAGCAGGAGTTCGTGCTCCGTACGCTCGAAGAGCGCGACATCCGGTTCGTGCGGCTCTGGTTCACCGATGTGCTCGGCTTCCTGAAGTCCGTGGCCGTCGCGCCGGCCGAGCTCGAGGGCGCCTTCGACGAGGGCATCGGATTCGACGGCTCCGCGATCGAGGGCTTCGCCCGGGTCTACGAGTCAGACATGATCGCCAAGCCGGACCCCGGCACGTTCCAGATCCTGCCCTGGCGCGCCGAGGCCCCCGGGACCGCACGGATGTTCTGCGACATCCTGATGCCGGACGGCTCACCGTCCTTCGCCGACCCCCGCTTCGTCCTCAAGCGCATCCTCGCCAAGACCTCCGACCTCGGGTTCACCTTCTACACCCACCCCGAGATCGAGTTCTTCCTGCTCAACCAGAAGCCGGTGGACGGCAGCCGCCCGACGCCCGCCGACTCCTCCGGCTACTTCGACCACACCCCGCAGAACATCGGCATGGACTTCCGCCGCCAGGCGATCACCATGCTCGAATCGATGGGCATCTCGGTCGAGTTCTCCCACCACGAGGGCGCCCCCGGCCAGCAGGAGATCGATCTGCGCTACGCCGACGCGCTCTCCACCGCCGACAACATCATGACGTTCCGCCTGGTCATGAAGCAGGTCGCGCTGGAGCAGGGCGTCCAGGCCACGTTCATGCCGAAGCCGTTCTCCGAATACCCCGGCTCGGGCATGCACACCCACCTCTCCCTCTTCGAGGGCGACCGCAACGCCTTCTACGAGTCCGGCGCCGAGTACCAGCTCTCCAAGGTGGGCCGCTCCTTCATCGCGGGGCTGCTCCGCCACGCCGGGGAGATCTCCGCCGTGAGCAACCAGTGGGTCAACTCGTACAAGCGGATCTGGGGCGGTTCGCAGCGCACCGCGGGCGCGGGCGGCGAGGCCCCCTCGTACATCTGCTGGGGCCACAACAACCGCTCGGCCCTCGTCCGCGTCCCCCTCTACAAGCCCGGCAAGACCGGCTCCACCCGCGTCGAGGTCCGCTCCCTGGACTCCGGCGCCAACCCCTACCTGGCCTACGCGGCCCTCCTCGCCGCCGGCCTCAAGGGCATCGAGGGCGGCTACGAACTCCCGGCCGGCGCCGACGACGACGTCTGGGCCCTCTCCGACGCCGAACGCCGCTCCCTCGGCATCGAGCCCCTCCCGCAGAACCTGGGCGAGGCGATCGACCTGATGGAGCGCAGTGAACTGGTCGCCGAGACACTCGGGGAGCATGTCTTCGACTTCTTCCTGCGCAACAAGAAGCAGGAGTGGGAGGAGTACCGCTCCGAGGTGACCCCGTTCGAACTGCGGAAGAACCTCCCCGTTCTCTGAGTCTCTCAGGCGCTCCATAACGGTCGCTTCTGGCTGCGAGAACCATGAGCTCTTGGACTTATGGCTGAACTGCCGAAACCCTTGAGCTCATGGACCTCGTGGACTTCAGAAGAGCGATCGCGGCCGAACGCCGGGAGCTGGCGGGGGTGTTGGACGGGCTGACGGAGGAGCAGTGGGAGGCGCCCAGTCTGTGTGCGGGGTGGCGGGTGCGGGAGGTGGCGGCGCATATGTCGATGGGGTTTCGGTATCCGCTGCCCGCGGTGGTGTGGGAGCTGGTCAAGGCGCGTGGCGGCCTGCACCGGATGACCGATCGGCTCGCCCGTAAGGACGCGGCCGCCGCCTCGGCCGGGGAACTGGCCGGGTACCTCCGGGACCACGCCGACCACCCCTGGAAGCCGCCGGTGGGCGGGGTCGAGGCGGCGCTGGGGCACGATGTGATCCACGGGCTGGACATCACCGTCGCGCTCGGGCTCGGACGCCGGGTGCCCGGGGACCGGCTGCGCGTTCTGCTGGGGACGGTCAACCCGAGGGGGCTGAAGTTCTTCGGGGCCGACCTCGACGGGGTCCGGCTGCGCGCCGACGATCTGGACTGGTCGTACGGCAGCGGGGCCGAGCTGACCGGGGCCGCCCAGGACCTCCTGCTGGTCGCCCATGGGCGCCGGCTTCCGCCGGGGCATCTTCGCGGCGAGCCGCGGGGCCGTTTCGTGGGCGCCTGACCCCGGCCCGGACCTGCCGCTTCGCCCTCGGGGTCGCTTAGGCTCGTCAGCGGCGCCTTTGATCACGGGTGTGCGCGGTCGAGCGGCGCGGAGTCGACCAGGGACGGGAGGCGGCGGGATGGCCGTACCGCAGGGACGCAGGAGCAGCAATATCACCCGGCTGCTGCGGCACGGTTTCATCGACGCCTCGGCCGCGCAGCGGCTGCTGGACGCGCCCGAGCTGGCCGCGGTGCGGAGCGACCCGGTGCTGCTGGAGGCGCTCGGCGCGACCGCCGACCCCGATCTGGCGCTGCTCGGGCTGGTACGGCTCGTCGAGGCGCTGCCCGAGGAGGACGCGGAGGAGAAGGAGGACGGCGGACAGCGGGCCGGGTCCCGGCAGGCCCTGCTGGACACCCTCGTCACCGCCAAACCGCTGCGCGACCGGCTGCTCGGGGTGCTCGGCGCCTCCGAGGCGCTGGGCGACCACCTCGCCCGCCACCCGGGCGACTGGCACGCCCTGGTGACCTACGAGTCGGCCGATCTGCACCCCGCCACCCCCGAGTTCGAGCGGGCCCTCGCCGAGGGCGTCTGGGGCGCGCCCGGGGCGGGGATGCCCCGGGCCGACGCGCTGCGCGTCGCCTACCGCAGGGCGCTGCTGGCCATCGCCGCCCGCGATGTGTGCGGCACCACCGACATCACCCAGACGGCCGCCGAGCTGGCCGACCTGGCGACCGCCACGGTGCGGGCCGCGCTGGAGATCGCGGCCGAGGAGCAGCCGCGGGACGCCGCCGCCTGCCGGCTGGCCGTGATCGGCATGGGCAAATGCGGTGGCCGCGAGCTCAATTACGTCTCCGACGTGGACGTGATCTTCGTGGCGGAGGCCGTCGACGGCGTCGAGGAGGACGAGGCGGTACGGGCCGCCACCCGGCTCGCCTCGCGGCTGATGCGCGTCTGCTCCGACGTCACCGTCGAGGGCACCATCTGGCCCGTCGACGCCAACCTCCGCCCCGAGGGGCGCAATGGCCCGCTGGTGCGCACCCTCTCCAGCCATCTGGCGTACTACCAGCGCTGGGCCAAGACCTGGGAGTTCCAGGCGCTGCTGAAGGCACGCCCCATGGCGGGCGACGCCGCGCTCGGCCAGGCGTACGTGGACGCCCTCGCGCCCATGGTCTGGCAGGCCGTCGAGCGCGAGAACTTCATCCCCGACGTGCAGCAGATGCGCCGCCGTGTGGTCGAGAACATCCCCGTGTCCGAGGTCGACCGCGAACTCAAGCTGGGCCCCGGCGGTCTGCGCGACGTCGAGTTCGCCGTCCAGCTGCTGCAGTTGGTGCACGGGCGGTCCGACGAGTCGCTGCGCAGCGGTACGACCCTGGACGCGCTCGCGGCCCTGGCCGCCGGCGGCTATGTGGGGCGCACCGACGCCGCCGCGCTGGACGCCGCGTACCGCTTCCTGCGCACCATGGAGCACCGCCTCCAGCTCTACCGGCTGCGCCGCACCCATCTGATGCCCGAGGGCGAGGCCGACCAGCGCCGCCTCGGCCGGTCGCTGGGGTTCCGCACCGAGCCGGTGACCGAGCTGGGCACCGCCTGGCGGCGGCACGCCCGCGAAGTGCGGCGGCTGCACGAGAAGCTCTTCTACCGGCCGCTGCTGGACGCCGTCGCGCAGCTCCAGCCCGGCGAGATCCGGCTCAGCTCCCAGGCGGCCGGTCAGCGGCTCACCGCTCTGGGGTACGCGGACCCGGCCGGTGCGCTGCGCCATCTGGAGGCCCTGGCGTCCGGGGTGACCCGTAAGGCGGCGATCCAGCGGACGCTGCTGCCCGTGCTGCTGGGCTGGTTCGCCGACTCCGCCGATCCGGACGCCGGGCTGCTGGGCTTCCGCAAGGTCTCCGACGCGCTGGGCAAGACCCCCTGGTACCTGCGGCTGCTGCGCGACGAGGGCGCCGCGGCCGAGAACCTGGCCCGGGTGCTCTCCGCCGGGCGGCTCGCCCCCGATCTGCTGCTGCGCGCTCCCGAGGCGGTCGCCCTGCTCGGCGACCCGGGGGGCCTGCGCCCGCGCGGCCGGGCCCATCTGGAGCAGGAGGTGCTGGCCGCGGTCGGCCGCGCCGACGGCGCCGAGCAGGCGGTCGCGGCGGCGCGCGGGGTGCGGCGGCGCGAGATGTTCCGTACGGCGGCCGTGGACATCATCGAGAGCGCCCGGCTGGCCAATGGCGAGGTGCGCCCGACCGTGAGCTGGCCGCCGTCGGGCGATCAGACGCCGGGCCGGGCCACCGGTGCGGCCGCCCCCGCACCGGCCAAGACGCCCGAGGTCCCCAGCGCCCTGCGGGACTCCGAACCCCATGTGCCGGCCCGGCCCGCCGCCCCCGCCGCCGAACCGCCCGTGGACGACGCGATGCTGATCGACATGGTCGGCGACGCCCTCTCCGATCTGAACGCCGCGACCCTCGCCGGGGCC
>NZ_JANIAA010000070.1 GCF_024505145.1 Streptomyces rugosispiralis
AACGAACACACCCGTCACCAGGAACGGAATGTATGTGTCGTTCGGCAGGCCCCGATTGCTCTTCAGCAGCATGCCGAAGATGAAGAAGTACACCGCCGCGTTGAGCAGCGGGGTCGCCACCTGCCACACCTGACCCAGCTTGGCCTGGCTGTACTGGGCGGTGAGCTTGGCCGACGAGAAGGCCAGGATGAAATGGCGTCGGCCCCACAGCTGACGGATGTACTCGCCGAGGCCCACCCGGGCGCCGCTGACCGTGAGGCCATGGGCGGCGGCCAGGGCGGCGGGATTCTCCGGCGGGTGGATCCGTTCGCTGTCCGGAACGAGGAGCTGGCTCACGTGGACACCTTTCGGGCGAGCTGGTCTCGCGTGAGGACTGCGGCTGAGGACCGCGGCCGGCCTCAGCACTTACGTCGGAACGGATGCGTTCCGACGTTGCGTAACCTAGACCAGGAGACGCCGGAACGCAACCGTTCCGCCGTCGAGTAGGCTCAGGGCATGGAGAAGGAGCCAACGAAGCCTCGGCGTATCCCCGCGGGCGCCGCGGTACTCCAGGAGAACGTCACGGACGCCATCCGCGCGGCGGTCTTCGAGGAGCTGGCGACCGTCGGCTACGGGCGTATGTCGATTGAACGAGTGGCGCGCCGGGCCGGGGTGGGGAAGGCGGCCATCTACCGGCGTTGGCGTTCGAAACTTCCCATCGTTCTCGAGGTCGTCTCCGCCCTGGCGAAGCAGGGCCTGCCGACACCGGACACCGGTTCTCTGCAAGGCGACATAAAGGTTCTGCTGGAAGCGACGGCCCGGGTTCTCTGGCATCCGATGGCCGCGCAAATCGTCCCGGACCTTTTCGCGGAATCCGCGCGTAACCCGGATATGGCTCAGGCATTGCAAGCGGCGGTGCGGGATTCTCAGCGCGGGGTCGCCGAAGTGGTCATCCGCAATGCGGTCGACCGGGGAGAGCTGGCCGCCGATACGGATGTCGACCTCGCTCTCGACCTGGCCAGCGGCCCTCTTTACTGGCGCCTGAGCACCATGCGATCGCCCCTCCCCGAGGGGTATCTGGACGGCCTGGCCGCGGCGACCACCGCTGCTTTGGCCGCCGCCCGCATTTCCCGCTGAGCGGCGGCCATTTCCCCGTGAAACACTCCGGCGGCGCCGGGCGTCACAGCTCCACGGTGAAGGCCCAGAGAGTGAGGTCCGTCCCGGGCAGGGGCGCCCAGTCGCGTTCCGGGGCACGGGTGAAGCCCAGCCGCTCGTACAGGCGGTGGGCGGCGGTCATCGAGTGCTGGCTGCTGATCACGATCCGCCGCAGGCCCAGCGCGCGGGCCCGGTCCAGGCAGGCCCGCACCAGCGCCTCGGCGGCGCCACGGCGGCGCGACTCGGGGCGGACGGCCAGCATCCGGAACTCGCCCTCGCCGGGGCGGGCCAGCTCCGCGTACGCCCCGCCGTGCACGGCGAACGCCACGGCGCCCAGGACCTCGTCGCTCGCCGCGTCCGCCGCGACCAGCAGTTCGGCTTCGGCGGCCCGGCGGCGGGCGTCGCGCAGGGTGGCGAGATAAGGATCACTGTCCCCGAAGTCCAGGAGGCCGTCCCCCAGATACACCTGCGCGGTGAGCTCCCCGATTCCGTCCAGCTCCGCGTCCCGTGCGCGCCTGATGGTGATGTCCATGCCCGTAGTCTGCCGCAGGCCGGGGTTCCCGGTGTCACTGGGTGACGGCGGTGATCACTCCGGTGGAGCCCGCGCGCTTGTTGGCGGCGTCGGCCTCCTGGTGGGTGACGTAGCGCCGGACCGTGCCGTCCGGCAGCGCCAGCTCATAGACGACAACGGGTTGAGGCGGCCATTGAGCCGCTCCTCCGCCGCAGTTGCAGGCCATGGTTGCCGTTCCTTTCCCTCGGGGACGTCGGGGTCGGGTTCGTTGGGGTCGTCGGGTTCGTTGGGGTCGTTGTGTGCGTGGAGGTCAGTCCAGCCATCGCGAGGCGACACCGGCCAGATAGGAGAGCGTCAGGGCGGTGGCCGGGAGGTGGAACCACGCGGTGGTGTGCAGCAAGGAGGCGTAGACGGCGATGGCGGCGGCCACCCATGTGCTGGTGCACCAGCCGCAGTTCACCAGGTAGGTGGGGCGGGAGTCGTCGCCGAAGCGGTCGGCGACCCAGATCCTGAACCCCGCCGCCAGGGTGTCCTTGGTGATGAAGCGGGTGATCCGGCAGGTGGTGCCGAGGGCGAGAAGGAACGCGGCGAGGCTCATCGGATCGATTCCTCCCCGGGTGGTCATACGGGGGTCGGCAACGGCTGCTGTCACTGATGGGTCGGCGCTGCCGATATCACCCATTAGAGGCATGACGGGCGGCGGCAAGCCATACCCCTTGGCATGCATTCGCCCGAATAGCCGAGCGCTTGTCATACAAGCTCGGCGCTTTGCGCGCCTTGATGCGCCAAACGAGTGATGGCCGCTGTGAGCCCTTGAGCGGCGCCGAGGGGCGTGGATAACTGGAAACGTGGCCACCGAGGCCGCCCCATACCTCGTCGGCCACTCCAGGAGCCGGGCGTCCGCCCATGGCTCCGCCCTCATCCGCGCACCGCTCCCGCGCCCCCGACCGGCCGCCCGTCGCTCATCCGTTCCTCCGGTGCGGCCTGTCTCGACCGCGCGGTGGCGACGAGGCGTTCACCGGCGGTCTGCCCACGTCCGTCGGCATGCCATCGGCGCACCTCACCGAACCCGAACCTTCCCAGGGAGGACCGACCATGACCTCGACCGCTCTCGCGACCGCCGCCACCACCGCTGCCGCCGCCGCGGGCTACTGGCCGCCGGTGGGACCGCCGACGCTGCTCGCCGTGGTGCCCGACTCGGGCCCCGCCGCCGGTGGCAACTACGTCCGGCTGTTCGGGCAGAACCTGCGCGGCGTCACCGGAGTGTCCTTCGGCGGCACGCCCGCCACCATCGTCTACCAGGACAACCCCGGCGGTGGCGGCGGTGGTGGCTGGGGCGGCGGTGGCGGAGGCTGGGGCGGTGGCGGCTGGCCCGGAGGCGGCGGCAACCCCGGCTACGACGGCATCGTGGTGATAGCCCCGCCGCACGCGCCCGGGACCGTCCAGGTCACCGTCACCACGGCCGCCGGGACCAGCAACGGCCTGCCCTACACCTACGTGGCACCGGCCCCGCCCACCGCCGTCGCCATCACCCCGACCGTGGGCCCGACCACCGGCGGCACCGTGTACGTGATCACGGGCACCAATCTGACCGGCGTCACCAGCGTCACCTTCGGCGGAAGCCCCTCGACCATCCTGACCATCAACCCCGCCGGGACCAGCCTGATCGGCGTCACCCCGGCAGGCCCGGCCGCGGGCGGCAACGTCACCGTGACCCTCACCGGCCCCGGCGGCAGCGGCAACGTGCCCGGCGGCTTCACCTACTTCGTCGCGCCGCCCGCACCGGTGCCCCTCGCCATCACGCCCGCCACCGGACCGGCCGCCGGCGGCACCGCGTTCACCATCACCGGCACCAACCTCGGCGGTGTGCTGGGCGTGCTGTTCAACGGCGTCCCCGCCACCGGTGTGACCGCCACCCCCACGACGGTGGCCGGTATCACCCCGCCCGGGGCGGTCGGCACCGCGACCGTCACCCTGGTGACGGCCTTCGGCACCGTCACCGTCCCCGGCGGCTTCACCTACGTCTGACACGCACATCCGGAACGGGCCCCGGCCGCCGAGATGGTTACGCCCTCGGCGACCGGGGCCCCGTGCTCCGTTTCTGCCCGGCGGTCCGCCGGCCCCGCGAGGGCCGCTTGGGGCACACGGTAGTGGGACGTCGCCCGCCCTTACGCTGTGCCGAGGTGGTCCAGCAGCCCTGCCTTGGCGCTGCGTATGAGGGCGTCCAGGGCGGTGGGGGTGGTGGTGAGGATGGTTTCGGGTTCGTCGCTTTCGCGGAGCCGGATGGTGGCGTTGCCGGGTGCGGAGACGTAGAGGCAGGCGTTGCCGGTGGAGCTGTACGAGGACTTCTGCCAATCGCGGGTGGCCAACTCATTTCCCTTTCAGGGCTCGGATGATGCTCTGGACGAGGTCGCGCGACTTCGGCTCGGTGAGGGCCACCGCCTCCATGCGTTCCAGCACGATGCGGTACCTCTCCAACTGGGCAGGGGCGTCGAGTAGTTCGGAGCCATGCTCCGTATCGAGCTGCACGGTGTCCAGCTGTGGGACGGGCCCGGTGGCATAAAGGATCGACGGGCCCGAACCCGGGAACGACCCCGCCTCGAAGGGGATCACCAGCACCGTGATGTGGGCGTGCTCGCTCATGTCAAGGATGTGTTGGAGCTGTCCGCGTGCTACGTCCGGTCCACCGAAGCGCATCCGTAGAGCGGCCTCATGGACGATCGCCGTATAGGGCGTGGGCTTGTCCCGGTAGAGGATGGCCTGCCGCTTCACGCGGTGGGAAACGTGGTGCTCGACGTCCGGCGGAGTCAACGGCGGGACCGCCTGCCGGAAGATCTCGCGGGCGTGGTCGATGGTCTGGAGCAGACCAGGCATGTGCGCGATGTAGGCCGAGCGCAGCTCCACGGCGTGGTGCTCGAGCTCGGCGAGATCGAGCAGTCCGGCGGCGAGCGTCTCCCGGTACTCCTCCCACCAGCCCCGCTTGCGTTCCACCGCCATGTCGATGAGCGCCGCGATCAGGGCTTCGTCCCCACACGAGTAGTTCCGCGCCAGCGCTCGCAGCCGCTCCGCGCTGACTCCGAACCGGCTCGCCTCGATGTTGCTGATGGCCGTCTGATTGGTGCCGAGCAGCCGCCCGGCCTCGGTCGACGTCAAACCGGCGCGCTCCCGGAGCCTGCGCAGCTCGGTGCCGAGGCGGAGTTGGCGTGCTGTCGGAACACTTCTCTGAGGCATTCGCCGATTCTCTCTGCTCATGCGCAACAGGCGCGTCACTCACATGGGTGGCATTCCAAGCACTTCTATCAGTGTCGTCGAATATCTTATGCGGACGGGGCTACGGTTTGTGCTGGGACACAGTCCAACTCCTCGCACAAACCGGAGACTTCATGCCCACCGCAGCAACGGAAATCCCCTGGTCCTACTCACTCCGCCTGCCCCATGACGCCCGCGCCGCAGGCATCGCCCGCACTACCCTCCGTGCGGTCCTCGCCCGGCACGGGATGGGCGATCTCACCGACCCCGCGACCCTCGTGGCGAGCGAGATGGTCACCAACGCCTACCGTCACACCACCGGCCCAGCCGAAATGCGCATCCGCGCCGTGGAGGAGGGGCGTCTGCGGATCAGCGTGTGGGATACCAACCCGGACATCCCGCCGCCGTTCGACAAGCCCCCGGCCCTCTTCGACCGCTCGTCCGCCCTCGCCGAGGCCGCCGCGAACACCGAGGCGACCTACGGCCGTGGCCTCCTCATCGTCCGGATCTGCGCCGACAACTGGGGCGGTTACGCCCTCGCCGACGAGTTGTTCGGGCGGAGCGGCAAGCTGCTCTGGTTCGAAATCGCACCGCAACAGCCGTGCGACGCCTTCGAGATCGCCGCCTAACGCCCGTCCGGCGTCCCGGCAGGGGTGAGCGCCGGGGAGAAGTTCAGGGTCGGCCCGTCGTAGGAACCGCTGTATCCCTGCTCCTTCTCCTCTTCCCGCTTCTTCTTCGGCCAGCCGGGATCCATCGCGCAGGGCCCACCGCTGCCTCCGCCGAGCCGGTGGAACTCCGCCTCCCAGGTGATCCCGGTGCTGAAGCCGCCGTCGCGTTCGGCCTCGACGCTCCACTCCTCGAGCTGCTCGTCCTTCCCGAACCGCGTGATGCGCCACCCCTCCGCCTTGAGGTGATCCCGCACCCTGCGCAGCGCGGGCAGCGCCTCCGCCCGGTCCACCTTTCCGATCGACCACCCGTGGATCAGCTGGTACGCGCCTTCCACGGGCGGGTCGGCGAAGCTGAACAGGCCGTCCGGGTAGCAGTAGTTGGAGTCGAAGCCGTTGTGGTTGTCGACATCGACGTAACCGCCTTCAATCGTGCGGTCGATGCCGAGCGCGGCGTAGGCGTCCCGGGAGTACCCGGCGAGCAGCCGCGCCCGCTTCTCGGGGTCGACGTCGGGATAGGTGGAGTCGACGCTCGCGTACGCGAGCCCCGCGAGTCCGGCCACGGCCAGTGCCAGCACGCTGGTGCAGCCGACGCGCCACCCGTTGCCGCCCTTTCTGGCGGGCGCCTCACTTTCGGTCATACACCGGACGGTAGGTCCCGGCCCCGGCGGTCCGGATCCGTGCCGTCACCCATCACGGCGTAGGTATCCGTACTCACCCGGACGGGACTCACCCGGGCGGGGTCGCGGTCCCGCTTGTCCCTCTGCCACCAGCGCATTAGCCGTCCGTTAGCAGAACGCCAATCCAATATCCGAAGCTGATGGTCGTCCGGGAGCGAGACGAGAGAACAGAAACAACAGGAGCACCACCATGAACACCGCCACCACCAAGCGCTTCCGCGGCCGTGCCGGCCGTCGCATCGCCGCCGCCATCGTCGCCGCCGCGGCGCTGGGCCTGGGGGCCACGGCCTGCGGTCCCGACGACTCCGAGTCCGCCGGTTCCTCGAGCTCCTCCGCCGCGCCCGCCTCGCAGGACGCCTCGGCCACGGCCCAGTCCACGGGCGGCACTGCCAAGGAGGGCTCTGCCACGGGCGGTTCCTCCTCGGACAGCTCCGGCCCGCAGGGCCAGAACGGCGGCGGCACCGGTGGCGGGTCCGCCTCCTCCGGTGGCGGCGTCGCCAACGCGGGCAACCACCACACGTACGTCGGCAAGCTGCAGTACCTCGCGCCCGGCAAGCTGATCGTCCATCCCGAGGACGGCAGCACCGACCAGGCGTTCTACGTCTCCAACGCTACCCAGATCTTCGGCGCGGCCGCGATCTGCGGCGAGGAGTCCGGCCACGTGGCCCTCGGCGAGGACGGCTACGGCACCACTAAGTGCACCGCGGACGATCTGGAGAAGGCCGCGAAGACCGGCAGCGTGACCGTCCGCGTCACCTTGAGCACCAAGTCCGCCGGTGCCGAGACGGTCGAGGAGAAGTACCACCCGTAAGCCCCGCACCCGGCATCCCGGTACCCCGCGACCACACGAACGGGCCGCCGGCCCCCGAGAGGGGAGCCGACGGCCCGTTCAGCCGTCACATCAGCGCGCGGCCCGCCGCCAAGGCGTCAGTGGCCGCCCGGGGCGCCCGCCGTGGCGGGCGGGAGGTCGGTCTGGACGCCCGGGTCGCCCGCGTCCGCCTTGTAGTCGGCGGCGGACGTCTCGTCCACGCCGTCGGGGGCCTTGACCGCCCGCAGGATCAGCGTCAGGACCACCGTGACCACCACGTTGAGCACGAAGGCGGTGAGGCCGATGTAGCCGATCTCGCCGATACCGGGCACATCGGCGGTGTTGCCGAAGTGCTTCTGGGTGCCGCTCGGGGTGTCGTACGCCTTCCACGTTCCGTAGACCATGCCGACCGCCCAGCCCGCCAGCAGCGCCCAGCGGTGGAACCAGCGGGTGAACAGGCCGCCCACCAGGGCCGGGAAGGTCTGCAGGATCCAGATCCCGCCCAGCAGCTGGAAGTTGATCGCGACGGTCTTGTCCATGCCCAGCACGAAGATCAGCGCACCGACCTTCACCAGCAGCGAGACCAGCTTGGAGACCTTGGTCTCCTCCTCGGCCGTGGCGTTCGGCCGCAGGAAGTCCTTGTAGATGTTGCGGGTGAAGAGGTTGGCCGCGGCGATCGACATGATGGCCGCCGGGACGAGCGCGCCGATGCCGATCGCGGCGAAGGCGACGCCCGTGAACCAGTCGGGGAACATGTCCTCGAAGAGCTGGGGGATGGCGAGCTGGCCGTTCTCGACCTTCACCCCGGCGGCGATGGCCATGAAGCCCAGCAGCGCCAGCAGCCCCAGCATCAGCGAGTACAGCGGCAGGATCGTGGTGTTGCGGCGGATCACCTCACGGCTGCGGCTGGAGAGCGTCGCCGTGATCGAGTGCGGATACATGAACAGCGCGAGCGCCGAGCCCAGGGCCAGCGTGCCGTACGCCCATTGACCCTCCGCCGCGGGTGCGAGCCCACCCGCACCCGCCTTGGTGAACTTGTCGTTCGCCGCGCTGAAGATGTCGTCGAAGCCACCCAGCTTGATCGGGATGTAGATGATCGCCACCGCGATGACGATGTAGATCAGGGTGTCCTTGACGAACGCGATCAGCGCGGGGGCGCGCAGCCCCGAGGAGTAGGTGTACGCCGCGAGCACACCGAAGGCGATCAGCAGCGGCAGGTCTTTGATGAACCAGTTGGTGTTCTCCCCGCCGCCGACGCCCATCACGTCCAGCACCGCCTGGATGCCCACCAGTTGGAGGGCGATGTACGGCATGGTGGCGAGGATGCCGGTGATCGCGACGGCCAGCGAAAGACCCTTGGAGCCGAAGCGGCCGCGGACGAAGTCCGAGGTGGTGACGTACCCGTGCTTGTGGGACACCGACCAGAGCCGGGGCAGGAAGGTGAAGATCAGCGGGTAGACCAGGATGGTGTACGGGACCGCGAAGAACCCGGCCGCGCCGGTCGCGTAGATCGCGGCCGGGACGGCGACGAAGGTGTACGCGGTGTACAGGTCGCCGCCGAGCAGGAACCAGGTGATCCAGGTGCCGAAGCTGCGGCCGCCAAGACCCCACTCGTCGAGGTTGTTGGCGTTCTCGGCGGCGCGCCAGCGCGCGGCCAGGAAGCCCATGACCGTGACGGCCACGAAGAAGAAGATGAAGACGGCGAGCGCGACGCCGTTCACTCCGTCGTTCATGCGGAGTCACCCCCCTTGCGCTCCCGCTGCTCGCGGCGGACCAGGACGTAGGCGACCGAGGTCAGCGCGGCCGAGATCGGCACCCAGAGCATCTGGTACCAGTAGAAGAACGGGATCCCGATGAAGGTCGGCTCGACCTTGCCGTACGAACCGACCCAGAGCATCCCGACAAACGGGGCGATCAGGCACAGAGCGGCCACGACGCGCGTGGGCGTCACGACCGGTCTCCTGCCGGGTGAAGCGGACGTGTCTGACATGTGGCGGGCTCCAGTCCCCTCGGCTCATCACCTGCGTCGCAGTCGATCACCTGGATCACAGCTGATCATTTGTGTAATGCGCAGGAAATCTAAGCCCGGGGCCGGGCGGCAGTCACTACCCGTCCGTATATCGGTATGAGAAAGATAGCCGGTCAGCCGTATCACGCCCGACTGATGGCGCGCCACCGGGCCGTGGCGCGACTCGGCCCGAAGCGCTGCTCAGTCGTTCGGCCGCTGGAGCCGCGCCACGAACTTGTAGCGGTCCCCGCGGTAGACCGACCGCACCCACTCCACCGGCTCCCCGGCCGCGTCCCGCGAGTGCCGCGAGAGCATCAGCATCGGCAGCCCCACGTCCGTGCCCAGCAGCCCCGCCTCGCGCGGGGTGGCCAGCGAGGTCTCGATGGTCTCCTCGGCCTCGGCCAGCCGGACGTCGTACACCTCGGCCAGCGCCGTGTAGAGCGAGGTGTACTTCACCAGGCTGCGGCGCAGCGCGGGGAAGCGCTTGGCGGACAGATGGGTGGTCTCGATCGCCATCGGCTCACCGCTGGCCAGCCGCAGCCGCTCGATGCGCAGCACCCGTCCGCCGGCGGCGATGTCCAGCAGCCCGGAGAGCCGGTCGTCGGCGGTGACATAGCCGATGTCCAGCAGCTGGGAGGTGGGCTCCAGGCCCTGGGCCTTCATGTCCTCGGTGTACGAGGTGAGTTGCAGCGCCTGGGAGACCTTGGGCTTGGCCACGAACGTGCCCTTGCCCTGGATCCGCTCCAGGCGGCCCTCGACGACCAGCTCCTGGAGCGCCTGGCGCACGGTGGTGCGCGAGGTGTCGAACTCCGCGGCCAGGGTGCGCTCCGGTGGGACCGGGGTGCCCGGTGGCAGGGTCTCGGTCATCTCCAGCAAGTGGCGCTTGAGGCGGTAGTACTTCGGGACGCGCGCGGTGCGTGCCCCATTGGAGCCGTTGCCGTCGCTCTCGGCCGTCGTGGTGGCCGCCGCTGCCGCCGTTGCCCCCTCGGTGTCCATCGCGCGCCCTTCCGACTCCTGGTCCACTGCCGTCACCGGCATCCATCGCCGTCACCGGTCTCCTGAAGAATCCAGCGCCTCACATCGTGGCACGGTCCCGGCTCCGGGCGGTCCGTCGGTCCGGATGTCGGGAAGTGTCGGTCCGGTAACGGAGCCTCCAGTGACTCTTATACACCCTTGACACCCCAAAAGGTCTAGGCCAAGCTGCGGGCACTGGTCTGGACCATTAAACCCCTGATCCGGCCTTCTGAGGAGAGTGCTGTGAAGCGTGGGCTCATAGCGGCGACGGGTGTCGCGGCAATGCTGGTATCCGTCGCGGCCTGTGGGTCCGACGGCGATGACGACAAGGCCGGAGCGGACGGTTATAAGGGCCAGACGCTCACCGTCTGGGTGATGGACGGCTCCTCGCCGGACGGCTGGACGAAGGATGTCAAGGCCGCTTTCGAGAAGAAGACGGGCGCCAAGCTGAAGTTCGAGATCCAGCAGTGGAACGGCATTCAGCAGAAGGTGACCACCGCGCTCTCGGAGTCCAACCCGCCGGATGTGCTGGAGATCGGCAACACCCAGACCCCGTCCTACGCGCAGACCGGCGGCCTGGCCGAACTCGGTGACCTGAAGAAGTCGATCGGCGCCGACTGGTCGGAGTCGATCAACAAGTCCGCGGTCTACGACGGCAAGCAGTACGCGGCGCCGTGGTACGCGGCCAACCGGGTCGTCCTCTACAACAAGAAGATCTGGGCCGAGGCCGGGATCAAGGACACCCCCAAGACCCGTACCGAGTTCTTCCAGGACCTCGACGCCATCAAGAAGAAGACCGACGCCGAGCCCATCTACCTCCCGGGCCAGAACTGGTACTTCTTCGACGGGCTGACCATCGGCACCGGCGCCGACCTGGTGAAGAAGGACGGCGACAAGTGGGTCTCCAACCTCGCCGACCCCAAGGTCGGCAAGGCCATGGACATCTACAAGCAGTACCAGTCCTTCAGCAAGGCCCCCAAGGACAAGGACGAGGCCACCCCGCAGCAGGGCGAGGTCTTCGCCAAGGGCAAGACCGGCGCCTTCATCGGCATGGGCTGGGAAGCCGGGATCGCCATCAAGGCCAACCCGAAGATCGAGAAGGACATCGGCTACTTCACCATCCCGGGCGAGACCGCGGGCAAGCCGGAGGGCGTCTTCCTCGGCGGCTCCAACCTCGCGGTCGCCGCGGGCAGCGAAAAGCAGGAACTGGCCAAGGAGTTCCTGAAGATCGCGCTCAATGACACCTACGAGGGACAGCTCGCCAAGGAAGGCGGTGTCATCCCCAACAAGGAGTCGCTCCAGGCGCAGCTCAAGGGCAACCCCGCCGGGCAGGCGGCCGCCCCGGCCGCCGCGACCGGCGGCACCACCCCGCTGATCCCCGAATGGGCCGCGGTGGAGAACGCCCCGAACCCCGTCAAGACCTATATGACCGCCGTGCTCACCGGTAAGTCGCCCGCCGAGGCCGCCAAGTCGGTCGAGGACGAGCTGAACAAGCGCCTCAGCCAGGAGCGTTGAGCCCGATGGCGGTAGCGACCGAACGCCAGGACCCCGGCCCGGTGGCGGCCGGGGTCCGCCGGGGCGGGCCCCCGCCGGGCACCCGCCGCCCGGCCCCGGGCGCCGCCGGGCGCGCACGGCTGACCGGCGCCGCCCCGTACCTCCTGCTGCTGCCCGCGCTGGCGGCCACCGCGCTGCTGCTGGGCTGGCCGCTGGTCAAGGACGGCCTGCTGTCGTTCCAGAACCTCAATATGCGGCAGCTGATCCAGCACCTCACCGAGTGGAACGGGGTCGACAACTACCGCGAGGCGCTGACCAGCGAGGACTTCTGGCGGGTCACCCTGCGGTCGGTGATCTTCACCGCGGTCAACGTGGTGCTGATCATGCTGTTCGGCACCCTGATCGGACTGCTGCTGGCCCGGCTCGGCAGCAAGATGCGGCTGCTGCTCTCGGTCGGTCTGGTGCTGGCCTGGGCCATGCCGACCATCGCCGCCACCACCGTCTTCCAGTGGCTCTTCGCCACCCGCTTCGGAGTGGTCAACTGGGTGCTGGACGCGCTCGGCTGGCACTCCATGGCGCACTACAACTGGACCGGCGGCCAGTTCTCCACGTTCTTCGTCATCACCGTGCTGATCGTCTGGGGGTCGATCCCCTTCGTGGCGATCAACCTCTACGCCGCGACCACCACCATCCCCGGCGAGCTCTACGAGGCGGCCGCGCTCGACGGCGCCGGCGGCTGGAAGAGCTTCACCTCGGTGACCTTCCCCTTCCTCAAGCCGTTCCTGCTGGCCACGACGTTCCTCGAAGTCATCTGGGTCTTCAAGGCGTTCACCCAGGTCTTCGCGATCAACGAGGGCGGCCCCGACCGGCTCACCGAGACCCTCCCCGTCTACGCCTTCATCGAGGGCGTCGGCAACCAGCACTACGGCATGGGCGCCGCGATCTCGCTGCTGACCATCGCGGTCCTGCTGGCGCTGACCTCCTACTACCTCCGGATCGTGCTCAGGCAAGAGGAGGACGAGCTGTGAAGCGCTCGCCACTCGCCCGGCTGTGGCCCAACGCGGCCGCCGTCGTGCTCTTTCTCGGCTTCGTGTTCCCCGTCTACTGGATGTTCACCACGGCCCTCAAGCCGACCTCGGACATCATCTCCGAGGACCCGGTGTGGTTCCCGACCGGAGGCACCCTCGAACACTTCCAGAAGGCCATGGACGCCGAGAACTTCTGGACGCTGGTGGGCAACTCGTTCATCGTCACCCTCTCGGCGGTCGGCCTCTCCCTGCTGATCGCGCTGCTCGCGTCGTTCGCCCTGGCCCGGATGCGGTTCAAGGGGCGCCGCGGCTTCCTGGTGACCTTCATGATCGCGCAGATGGCGCCCTGGGAGGTCCTGGTCATCGCCATCTACATGCTGGTGCGCGACGGCGACATGCTGAACAGCCTGCTTCCGCTGACCCTCTTCTACATGGTCATGGTGCTGCCCTTCACCATCCTCACGCTCCGCGCCTACGTGGCCGCGATCCCCAAGGAGCTGGAGGAGTCGGCGATGGTCGACGGCTGCACCCGTCCGCAGGCGTTCATCCGGGTGATCTTCCCGCTGCTCGCCCCCGGCCTGATGGCCACCTCGCTCTTCGGCTTCATCACGGCCTGGAACGAATTCCCGCTCGTGCTCATCCTGAACAAGGACCCGGGCGCCCAGACGCTTCCGCTGTGGCTGTCCAGCTTCCAGACCGCCTTCGGCGACGACTGGGGTGCCACCATGGCGGCGGCGTCGCTGTTCGCCATCCCGATCCTCCTCCTGTTCCTGTTTCTGCAACGCAAGGCGGTCGGTGGGCTCACTTCCGGCGCTGTGAAGGGATGATCCCGGTTTATGACGACCCTCGCACACGACTCGGCCACCCTCACCCGCGACGCTCTCACGGTTCTCCAGCCCGGCTTCACCGGGACCTCCGCCCCCGACTGGGTGCTGCGGCGGCTCGGTGAGGGGCTCGCCTCCGTCGGCCTGTTCGGCCGGAACATCGCCACCCCCGAGCAGCTGGGCGCCCTCACCGCCCAGCTGCGCGCCGAGCGCGACGACGTCCTGGTGGCGATCGACGAGGAGGGCGGCGACGTCACCCGGCTGGAAGTGCGCGCCGGCTCCTCCTTCCCCGGCAACCTGGCGCTCGGCGCCGTCGACGACCCGGAGCTGACCCGCGCCGTCGCCCGCGAGCTGGGCCGCCGCCTCGCCGAATGCGGCGTCAACCTCAACTGGGCGCCCTCCGCCGACGTCAACTCCAACCCCGACAACCCCGTCATCGGCGTGCGCTCCTTCGGCGCCGAACCGGGGCTCGTCGCCCGGCACACCGCCGCGTACATCGAGGGCCTCCAGGGCGCCGGGGTGGCCGCCTGCACCAAGCACTTCCCCGGCCACGGCGACACCGCCGTCGACTCCCACCACGCCCTGCCGCGCATCGACGCCGGTCTGGACACCCTGACCGCCCGTGAACTGGTGCCCTTCCGCGCCGCCGTCGCCGCCGGGACCAAGGCCGTGATGAGCGCGCACATCCTGCTGCCC
The DNA here is from genome assembly GCF_024505145.1 of Streptomyces rugosispiralis. Lineage (GTDB taxonomy): Bacteria > Actinomycetota > Actinomycetes > Streptomycetales > Streptomycetaceae > Streptomyces > Streptomyces rugosispiralis. The sequence continues at coordinate 14,112 of NZ_JANIAA010000070.1, forward strand.
GCGCTCGACCCCGACCTGCCCGCCACCCTCAGCCCCGCCGCGCTGCACGGCCTGCTGCGCCGGCCGGTGGCCGACGGCGGGCTCGGCTTCGACGGGCTGATCGTCACCGACGGCATGGAGATGCGGGCCATCGCCGACGCGTACGGCATCGAGCGCGGCAGCGTCCTGGCCATCGCCGCGGGCGCCGACGCCATCTGCGTGGGCGGCGGACTCGCCGACGAGGGCACCGTGCTGCGGCTGCGCGACGCGCTGGTCACCGCCGTCATCGAGGGGCGGCTGGCGGAGGAGCGGCTGGCCGAGGCGGCGGCCCGGGTGCGCGCCCTGGGGGAGTGGACGCGGCGCTCCGGAGGACCGCGCGCGGCGCACGGCATCGAGCCCGCCGCGGGGGTGGGGCTCGATGCCGCGCGCCGGGCGCTCCGGGTCACCCCGGCCGGGTCCTCGTACGACCCCGTGACCGGACCCGCCTACGTGGCCGCCTTCACCCCGGTGGCCAACATCGCCGTCGGCGAGGAGACCCCCTGGGGCGTCGGCGCCGAACTGGCCCGGCTGCGTCCCGGCACCGGGGCCGCCACCTACGGGCGGCAGGACGCCGACACCTTGGGCGTTCATGGCCTGATCGAAAATATGCTCGACACCGCGGGGGACCGTAGGATCGTCGCTGTGGTCCGCGATGTCCACCGCCACCCCTGGATGGCCGACGCGCTGGACGCCCTGCTCACCGCCCGGCCGGAGACGGTCGTCGTGGAGATGGGGGTGCCCCAGGCGCCGCCCGCCGGGGCGCTGCACATCGCGACCCATGGCGCCGCCCGGGTGTGTGGACGGGCGGCCGCGGAAGTGATCGTCGGCAACGGCGCCGGTGACCACCCCGGGGACTGACCCCTCAGCCCCCTCGGCCCAGCCCGGCACTTAAGCCACCTGGAGGCACCCAGCATGTCCGCCACGACGACGGCCCAGCGCAGCGACCAGCCGGGCCGGATCATGTCCGGCGAGATGGCCGAGCAGCCCGCCGTGCTGCGCCGCATCCTCGACCAGGGCGCCCCGAGGATCCGCGAGGTCGCGGAGCGGATCGCCGCCCGCAAGCCGCGCTTCGTCCTGCTCACCGCCCGGGGCACCTCGGACAACGCGGCGCTGTACGCGAAGTACCTGCTCGAGGTGTTGCTCGGCAAGCCGTGCGGGCTGACCTCCATGTCCACCACCACCGCGTACGGCGCCCAGCCGAACCTCACCGACGTCCTGGTGATCACCGTCAGCCAGTCCGGCGGCTCCCCGGACCTGGTGGCCTCCACCGAGGCCGCCCGCGCGGCGGGCGCGATCACCCTCGCGGTGACCAACAACGCCGACTCGCCGCTCGCGGCCGTCTCCGAATTCCACATCGACGTCCTGGCCGGGCCGGAGAAGGCGCTGCCCGCGACCAAGACCTACACCGCCGAACTGCTCGCCCTCTACCTCTTCGTGGAGGGGCTGCGCGGCGGCGACGGCGCGGCCGCCAAGGTGCTGCCCGACCTCGCCCAGCAGATCCTGGACCGCCAGGACGAGGTGCGGCAGCTCGCGGCGCGCTACCGCTTCGCCGAGCGGATGGTCCTCACCTCCCGGGGCTACGGCTACCCGACCGCCAAGGAAGCCGCCCTGAAGCTGATGGAGACCAGCTACATCCCGGCGCTCTCCTACTCCGGCGCCGATCTGCTGCACGGCCCGCTGGCCATGGTCGACAACATCTCGCCGGTGATCGCCATCGTCACCGAGGGCAAGGGCGGCCAGGCGCTGCAGCCGGTCCTGGAGCGGCTGCGCGGCCGGGGCGCGGACCTGGTGGTCATCGGCAGCGCGCCGGAGGTGGAGCGGGCCTCGGCGGGGTTCGCGCTGCCGACGGACGGGGTCGCCGAGGAGGTCCAGCCGATCCTGGAGATCCTGCCGCTGCAGATGCTGGCGTACGAGGTGACGATCGCGCGCGGGCAGGACCCGGACGCGCCGCGGGCGCTGGCGAAGGTGACGGAGACCCGCTGAGGCACACGAAAAGGCTCCCGCCGCCTTCGAAGAGGCGCGGGAGCCATGTGTGACACCCGCGGCCGCGGGGGGTGTGACACCCGCGGGCCGCGGCGCCAGGGCGGGACCCTCAACCCGCCCGGCACCGCAGCCCGGAGTTGCGTCGGCCGAGCGGCCGACCTGATGAGGACTCCCGGGCGGTCAGGGCAGAGCGCTCCGGGTTCCTCGATCCGCCCTCCTGTGCGGGGAGAGCGGAAGATCGCAGTGCTCGACATTCTGGACTAGACCACTGCTGTCTGTCCATGCTTATGCGCGAATAGGCTAATCCACCGGTGAGGGTAGGCTCACAATGTGCCCTCCATGAACGACCTCGTACGCCAGCACACCGCACTCGACGATTCCGATCTCGAGTGGCTCCACCTGCTGGTCTCGGAGTGGCAGCTGCTCTCCGACCTCTCGTTCGCCGATCTTGTGCTGTGGGTCCCCACCAGCGACGGCACCCGGTATGTCTCCGTGGCCCAGATGCGGCCGAACACCGGGCCCACCTCCTACCAGGACGACATGGTCGGCCATCTCGTCCCCCGCGGCCGCCGCCCCATGCTGGACGCCGCCCTGGACGAGGGCCGGATCGTCCGGGAGGGCGACCCCGAGTGGCGTGAGGAGGTGCCGGTCCGGGTGGAGTCCATCCCGGTCCGGCGGGAGAGCCGGGTCCTCGGCGTGATCGCGCGGAACACCAATCTGCTGACCGTACGAACCCCCAGCCGGCTGGAGCTGACCTACCTCCAGAGCGCGTCCGACCTCGCCCAGATGATCGCCGCGGGATCGTTTCCGTTCCCCAATCAGCAGGTCGACATGGACGCCTCACCGCGCGCGGGCGACGGGCTGATCCGGCTCGACGCGGACGGGGTGGTCCAGTACGCGAGCCCCAACGCGCTCTCCGCCTACCACCGGCTGGGTCTCGCCGCCGATCTCGTCGGCCACCACCTGGGCAAGACCACCGCCGAACTCGCCCCGGTGCGCGGCCCGGTGGACGAGGCGCTGGTCAAACTGGCCAGCGGCTGGGCGCCCCGGGAGTTCGAGGTCGAGGGCGGCGACGGGGTCATCCAGCTGCGGGCCATTCCACTCAAGCCCAAGGGGCTGCACATCGGCTCGCTGGTGCTGCTGCGGGACGTCACCGAACTGCGCCGCCGCGAGCGCGAGTTGATCACCAAGGACGCCACCATCCGGGAGATCCACCACCGGGTGAAGAACAACCTCCAGACGGTGGCGGCCCTGTTGCGGCTCCAGGCCCGCCGCATGGACTCGGCGCAGGGGCGGGAGGCGCTCAACGAGGCGGTGCGCAGGGTCGGCTCGATCGCGATCGTCCATGAGACCCTCTCGCAGAACCTGGACGAGCGGGTCGAGTTCGACGACATAGCCGACCGGGTGCTGGCGATGGTGGCCGAGATATCGCCCGGAAAGGTGACCGGCCGCCGCACCGGGCGGTTCGGCATCCTGGACGCCGAGGTGGCCACCCCGCTGTCCATGGTCCTCACCGAGGTGCTGCAGAACGCGCTGGAGCACGGCTTCGGACCGGGGGAGCAGGGCACGGTCGAGGTCTCGGCGGTGCGCGGGGGCAGCGGTGAGGAGAGCCGGCTGGCGGTGGTCGTCCAGGACGACGGGCGCGGGCTGCCCGAGGGGTTCGACCCCCAGCGGGCCGGAAACCTGGGGCTTCAGATCGTCCGCACCCTGGTGGAGGGGGAACTGGGCGGAACGTTCGACATGGTGCCCGCTCCGGAGCGCGGCACCCGGGTGATGCTGGACTTCCCGGTGGGTGAGGAGAAGCACTGAGCGCGTTGCGAGTCCGAGAGCGATCTGTTATCGGAAAGCACTGAGCCCCGGACCCATCCGGTCCGGGGCTCAAAGCTCAATTTGCTGTGCGCATCGGGGGTTCTACGCGCTGCGGCTCGGGGGCCATGGGGTGCGGGCTTCAGGCGCTGGCGTTGCGTGCCCGGTTGCGAGCGGCGCGGCGCTTCATCGCGCGGCGCTCGTCTTCGCTCATTCCACCCCAGACGCCGGAGTCCTGACCGGACTCAAGCGCCCACTGCAGGCACTGCTCCATGACGGGGCAGCGGCGGCAGACGGCCTTGGCTTCCTCGATCTGCAGCAGCGCAGGACCGGTGTTGCCGATGGGGAAGAACAGCTCGGGGTCTTCCTCGCGGCAAACGGCGTTGTGACGCCAGTCCATGGCTGCTCCATCTCCTCGTATTGCGGGCTCGTTGCTTGTGAATGTGAACGCTTTCACGAATCCCCCCGCAAGGGCAGGGCCGCCGAACCAGTTGGGGCTGGTGCGGTCCTGTGGAATGAGGAGGGGGTTCGGGCTCTCAAGGGGGCCTTTCAGAAGGCCGTCCCGATCGCCAAGAAGAGACTCGCAAACCTCGGCGACGGATACAACCCCTTCCGGAAAGTTTTTTTTGATTCCTTGGTGTCGGCTCGATCACAGCCGTACTTCCGGTGGGTGGAGTCCAGGGTAAACGTTCGACTGGAAGGACTTTTTGCGGTCTCACTCACACAATCACACGCAGTGCACGGCGTACGCCTGTGAACGTCACGCTCGTACGCAGTCCCAGATGGTCACCGTCCATCTGGAACGGCAGTGGCGCCTGGGATTGCAAGGTGAAGTCCGTCAGGTCGTGAAGCGCTACCACATGCTTCCCGCGGGGCCCGCGTTCGGGCGTCGACATCAGCAGCTGGGTCGCGTAGCGGGTCATCGCCGGCGCCGACAGTTTGGCGAGTCCCAGCACGTCGAGGGCGGTGTCGAAGGACGCCTGGGGCGCCGCGTAGACCGGGCGGTTGCCCAGAAAGGTCCACGGGGAGGTGTTGCAGACTATCGACAGCGCGAGCTCCTCGATCGGGTCCTCGCCCGGCCGCCCGATGGTGATGGTGCCCTGCCGCCGGTGCGGCTCCCCCATGAACTGCCGCACCATCTGCCGTATGTAGAGCGCGTGGGTGGACCGCTTGCCGCGCTCGCGCTGCTGCTCGACCCGGCCGATGACGCTGGCGTCGAAGCCGAGCCCGGCGCAGAAGGTGAACCAGCGGGCCGGGACCGACTCGTCCCGGGTGCCCGGGGTGCCGCCCGCGAGTCCGAGGCCCACGGTGCGCTCGGTGCCGTCTCTCAGGGCGTCCAGCAGAGCGCCGGTCGCCTCGACGGCGTCATTGGGCAGCCCGAGCGCGCGGGCGAAGACGTTGGTGGAGCCACCGGGCACGACCGCGAGCCGGGGCAGCTCCTGCGGGGCGGGGCCATGGTGGAGCAGTCCGTTGACGACCTCGTTGACGGTGCCGTCGCCGCCGAACGCCACGACCAGTTCATGAGTGCCGCCGTCGACCGCCCGCCGGGCCAGGTCGCGGGCGTGCCCCCGGTACTCCGTGGTCGCCACGTCCAACTTCAGATCGCTGGCGAGCGCGTGGAACAGAACATCCCGGGTGCGGGCACTGGTGGTGGTTGCTGCCGGGTTGACCACGAGGAGTGCGCGCATGCGCGCCAGCCTACCCATCCGGGACGACCGGCCCCAGGGGGGTAGGGTCCGGGCGCCTCGAGGACGGCTAGGCTGCGAGGGTGAGCAGTAAGAAGTCCGCTACGGCGAAGTCCGCTACCGCGAAGCAGGCGCAGAGGGCCACGGCGCGGAAGGCCACGGGTCGGCCGGACGCCGAGGGTGGGGCCGCCAAGGCGGCGGACGCCGCCGGTGCCCGTGCCGGTGCCGCCGACGCCGGTGCCGCCGCGCCCACCGGGCCCCGCCCCGCCCGGCTGACCGCCGCCGCGGTGCTGGCCGCCGCGGAGGGCGTGGTGCTGCTGGGCTTCGGCGTCTATGTACTGATCATGGGGCTGACCGGGAATCCGGAGAGCCCCGAGCAGGCGGAGATGCTCGGCGTCACCGTGCTGGCGCTGGCCCTGCTGCCGCTGCTGGCGGCCCGTGGGCTGTGGCTGCGGCGCCGCTGGAGCCGCGGGCCCGCGATGATCACTCAGCTGATGGCGCTGCCGGTGGCCTGGACGCTGGTGCAGAACGGCGGCGGGCTGATCGCCGCCGGAGTGGCCACCGCCGTCGCGGCTCTCGCCGTCCTGGCGCTGCTCATCAATCCGACGGCGACCGAGGCACTCGGCATCGGTCCCCGCGACGCGTAGCCGGTTTCACCCTTGCGGCGTGCCCGGCGTGCCTTGGCGCCTGCGGCGGGCTGCTCCCCTCCCCGCCCCTTCCCACAACTGGGGCTCCGCCCCAGACCCCGCTCCTCAAACGCCGGAGGGGCTGGACGGCTCCTCAAACGCCGGAGGGGCTGATTTCAGCCCGTCCGGCGATTGAGGACACGCCCGAAGGGCGTCCGGGGGCGAGGGGCGAAGCCCCTGCCACGCGGCGGAGCCGCAAACGGATGCTGCGGGAAGGGGCGGGGCGGGAAAAGGAACGCCGGCCACCCCGTAGCGCGTCGCTCGCTACTCCTCGACCAGCAGCTTGTCGCGCAACTGCGCGAGCGTGCGGGCCAGCAGTCGGGAGACATGCATCTGGGAGATGCCCACCTCCTGCGCGATCTGCGACTGCGTCATATTGCCGAAGAAGCGCAGCAGCAGGATCTTCTTCTCGCGCGGCGGCAGATCCTCCAGCAGGGGTTTGAGCGACTCGCGGTACTCGACGCCCTCGAGCGCCTCGTCCTCCGCGCCGAGGGTGTCGGCGACCGCCGGGGACTCGTCGTCCGTGTCCGGGACGTCCAGGGACAGGGTGCTGTAGGCATTGGCGGACTCCAGCCCCTCCAGCACCTCCTCCTCGGAGATGGACAGATGCTGGGCCAGCTCATGGACGGTCGGCGCGCGTCCATGGCGCTGGGAGAGCTCCGCGGTGGCGGTGGTCAGCGACAGCCGCAGCTCCTGGAGCCGGCGCGGCACCCGCACCGCCCAGCCCTTGTCGCGGAAGTGGCGCTTGATCTCACCCACGACCGTGGGTGTCGCATAGGTGGAGAACTCCACACCGCGGTCCGGATCGAACCGGTCCACGGACTTGATCAGTCCGATGGTGGCGACCTGGGTGAGGTCGTCCAGCGGCTCACCGCGGTTGCGGAAGCGCCGGGCCAGATGCTCCACCAGCGGCAGATGCATACGCACGAGGTTGTTGCGCAGCTCGGCCCGCTCGGCGGAGCCCTCCGGCAGCCGTCGCAGCTCGGCGAACATCGCCCGCGCGCCACTCCGGTCCTGCGGATCGTGCTGCTGATGCACCTGCTCGTGCTGATCCATGTGGTCCGCCCGCTCTGGTCGGTCTCCTGCCGCCTCCGAGTCCGCGGGATGCGGCCGGGCCGGCGGGTGCGGGATGGCCGGGGTACCTACTCCCCGCGATGATGCAGTGCTCACGGAGCCCCCTTGTTCCGTCACGGCTGTCCGGGGCCGGCGCCGCGCTCCTTGTACAGGCTGATGCTGACCGTTCGGTCCTCGGCCACCGTCGAGTCCACCTTGCCCGCCAGTGCGGAGAGCACCGTCCAGGCGAAGGTGTCGCGCTCGGGGGCGCGACCGTCGGTGGTGGGAGCCGAGACGGTCACCTGGAGTGCGTCGTCGATCAAGCGGAAGACGCAGCTCAGCACACTGCCGGACACGGCTTGCTGCAGCAGGATCGCGCATGCCTCGTCAACGGCGATACGCAGATCCTCGATTTCGTCGAGGGTGAAGTCCAAGCGGGCTGCCAGGCCGGCGGTGGCCGTCCGCAGCACCGACAGATAGGCACCCGCAGCGGGCAGCCGGACTTCCACGAAGTCCTGGGTCCCGGGCTCGCCTGCGATCTGGGACACCCTCACCTCCAAGGTGACACAAGCTGATTGAGCTGAGCTGATTGGAGCGTCGGCCCCGAACCCTTATGGTGGAGGGTGATACGGGTCGGCGCTGTATGTACTTTGGCTGCGACGCTATCGCGATCTGCGGTTCGGTGTCGCCCGGACGATGCACGGCCCCCATCACGGGTGAACCCCGGCCCACAAGGCCGCGATATCACTCATAGTAAGCACATGAGTACGCAGCGTGGCTAGAGGGTTTGCGGTCTCAATTCGAAAGAGATGTCGCCTCACTCAGGAAATCGCTGGTCACGGCGGTGCCCATGGCTTGAGCGGCCAGCGCTCGCAGCGGCTCCCCGGAGAGCCTGCGCACCGTCCATTCGTCCATCGCCTCCGCGCCGAGCGCGGCGTAGAAGCCGATCGCGGGCTCGTTCCAGTCGAGCACCGACCATTCGAACCGGGCATATCCCCGCTCCACGCAGATCCGCGCCAGCTCGGCGAGCAGCGCCTTGCCGTGGCCGCCCCCGCGGGCCCGCGGGGTGACGTACAGGTCCTCCAGATACACGCCATGGGTGCCTGTCCAGGTGGAGAAGTTACGGAACCACAGGGCGAACCCCACCGGAGCGGCGGGCTCTCCGGCGCCACCTGCCTCCTCGGCGATCAGCGCGAACACCGCGGGATGCGCCCCGAAGAGCGCCTCGCGCAGCTGCTCCTCGGTGGCCTTCGCCTCCTGCGGAGCCCGCTCGTAGTCCGCCAGCTCGCGGATCATCGCATGGATCGCCGGAACGTCGGACGGCTTCGCTGATCGGATCATGTGGTGAAGGCTAGCGGGCCGCACCGACAAACGCGGCAGTCGATCTCCGACATTGCGCGGAAAACGCCAAGACCAGGGCGTCCGCGGAGCCGGGACCCGGCACACACCGGCGGCTCACCCCACGATGAGCTGATCCACGAAGCACCAGCGCCAGTCCTCGCCCTCCTCGAAGCTGCGCATCACCGGATGGCCGGTCCCCTCGAAATGGCGGGTGGAGTGCTGGTACGGCGAGGAGTCGCAGCAACCCACATGGCCGCACACCAGGCACATCCGCAGCTGGACGGGGTGGCTGCCGACCGCCAGGCATTCGGGACAGGTGTCGGACCGCGGCTCCGGTTCGGGACGCGGCAGTGCGGGAACATGCGGGCACTCGTTCATGATTGCCAGACTAAAACGCCGCATGGGCGGAGCACATGGACGACCGTCGGGACGGCCGACGGAGACAGGGCCGGACGATGGATGTATTGCCGTTGTTGATGCTGGTCGCGGGCAGCGCGGTGGTCGCCGGCGCGGCGCGCCGGACCCCGGTGCCCGCGCCGCTGCTGCTGGTCGCGGCCGGGCTCGCCGTCTCGTACGTGCCCGGGGTGCCGGACTACACCCTGGACCCGCACATCGTGCTGCCCCTGGTGCTGCCGCCGCTGCTGCACAGCGCCGCGCTGGACAGCTCGTACCTCGATCTGCGGGCCAATCTGCGGCCGATCGCGCTGCTCTCCGTCGGGTATGTGCTCTTCGCGACGGTCGCGGTCGGCGTGGTCGCCCATCTGCTGATCCCGCAGCTCCCGCTGACCGCCGCCCTCGTGCTGGGCGCGGTGGTCGCGCCGCCGGACGCCGTGGCCGCCACCGCCATCGCCCGCCGGATCGGGCTGCCCTCCCGGCTCACCACGCTCCTCCAGGGCGAGTCCCTGTTCAACGACGCGACCGCGATCACCGCCTACCGGGTGGCGGTGGCCGCGGCCGTGGGGGAGGGCGTCAGCTGGACCGAGGGGCTGCGGGAATTCGCCTTCGCGGCCATCGGCGGTGTCGTGGTCGGTCTGATCCTGATGGTGCCGCTGCACTGGCTGCGCACCCGGCTGCGGGACGCCCTGCTGCAGAACACCCTCTCGCTGCTCATCCCCTTCGTCGCCTACGCCGTCGCCGAGCAGTTCGGGGCGTCGGGTGTGCTGGCCGTCGTGGTGGTCGGGCTCTATCTCGGACACCACTCCTGGCAGGTCGACTTCGCCACCCGGCTCCAGGAGGCGGCGGTCTGGCGCATGATCGACTTCGTACTGGAGTCGGCGGTGTTCGCGCTGATCGGGCTGCAACTGCGGGTCGTGGTGGGCGGCCTGGGGGAGTACACCGCGGGCGAGGCGGCCTGGTACGCGGCCTTGGTCTTCCTGGCCGTGGTGGCCGCCCGCTATGTCTGGGTCTTCCCGGCGACGTTCGTGCCGCGCGTGCTCTTCCCCGGGATCCGCGAGCGCGAGCCCGGCACCAACTGGACCGCGCCGGTCATCGTCGGCTGGGCCGGGATGCGCGGCGTGGTCTCGCTGGCCATCGCCTTCTCGATCCCCGAGACCGTGCACGGCGGCGCCCCCTTCCCGGCCCGCAATCTGATCCTCTTCCTGACCTTCACCACCGTCATCGGCACCCTGGTGATCCATGGGCTCACCCTGCCGTCCCTGATCCGGCTGCTCGGGCTGCCCGGCCGCGACCCCCACGCCGAGACCCTCGCCGAGGCCCAGGCGCAGAACACCGCGTCGCTGGCCGCCGAGCGCCGGCTGACGGAACTGCTCGCCGATGAGCGCAACGCCCTGCCGTCGCCGCTCGCCGACCGGCTGCGCACGGTGCTGGAACAGCGCCGCAACGCCGTGTGGGAGCGGCTGGGCGCGGTCAACGAGGTGACCGGCGAATCGGCGGACGACACGTATCGGCGGCTGGCCCGGGAGATGATCGAGGCCGAGCGGGCGGTGTTCGTGGACCTGCGGGACGCCCGGCGGATCGACGAGGAGATGCTGCGGTCGCTGCTGCGGCGGCTGGACCTGGAGGAGGCGGCGCTCTACCGGGAGGGGGCCACGGAGGATGGGGCCTGAGCCCCGGCCCCTCCGCGGCCGCCCGTTGTGTCCGGATCCGATCTGGATCCGATCTGGATCCGATCTGGATCCGATCCGGATCCGGGTCGGATCGGCGCCAGGGGGTGTCCGGCGGGGCGTGGCGCCCGCGGCGGGCTGCTTTCCCTCCCCGCCCCAGCCACGCGCCGGACACCCCGTAGGTGAGCGTCCTACTTGAGCCGCTCGCGGATCCGGTCGCGCATCCAGGCCATGGTGAAGCCGCGCGGATCCACCTTGCCCGGCTGCCATTCGAGGTGGCCGATCACCGAGCGCTCGGTCCAGCCGTGATGGCGGCACACGGCCGCCGCGGCCCGCGCGATAGCGTCCAGCTGGGCCTCGGGCCACGGGTCCTCGCCGTCGCCCAGGTTCTCGCATTCGAAGCCGTAGAAGGCGCGGTTCCCGTCGGTGTTCGCCTGGTTGTCCGGCGGGAGGGCCCTCTCGGTGATCACCGCCCGCAGGACGTCGTCGTCGCCCAGCCCGGCGTGGTTGGCGCGACCGTAGCCGACCAGATGGACGCCGCCGTCCTTGGCGATCACGCCGTGGCACAGCGGGCCGGGCAGCCCCTCGAAGCCGTCCCGGCAGATCGCCACGGTCTCCTCGGTGCCGGAGGTGACGGTGTGGTGGATCATCACCCCGTGCACCGGGCCCCATGGCCCCTTGTGGTTCCGGTTGTGGTGCTGCCAGTCGCCGACCTGCGTCACCTGTAAGCCCTCGTTCGTCAGCGCCGCCAGGAAGTCCCCCGCGGACATGGGTGAGGCCATGCCCCGCCTCCGTTCTGGTTCTGTGGCGGACCCTGGTCGCGGCCCGCCTCGTTCACCCGGTTGCTTACCCGTCGCACACTCATAAACACATGGGGTGATCAATGGTGGGGGGCGCGTTATCGTGCGGACCGGTTCATCCGTACGACCTCGCAACAGGAGACGCACCGCACCATGGACTACCAGGCAGTGCTGGAGGAGGTCGCGGCCCATGTGGAGCCGCAGATCGGCCGGGGTCGGGTGGCCCAGTACATCCCGGCGCTCGCCTCGGTGGACGCGGACCGCTTCGGGATCGCCCTCGCCGACGTCGACGGCCGGGGCACCGGGGTGGGCGACTGGGAGCGGCCCTTCTCGATGCAGTCCATCTCCAAGGCGTTCAGCCTCGCGCTGGTCCTCGCCGACGACGGCGAGAAGCTGTGGCGGCGGGTCGGCCGGGAGCCCTCGGGCAACCCCTTCAACTCCCTGGTGCAGCTGGAGTACGAGCACGGCATCCCGCGCAATCCGTTCATCAACGCCGGGGCGCTCGTCGTGACCGACCGGCTGCACACCCTTACCGGCGACGCCAGCACCACCATGCTGGACTTCCTGCGCGCCGAGAGCGGCAATCCGGACCTCGCCTTCGACCAGGACGTCGCCGCCTCCGAGACCGCCCATGGCGACCGTAATGCCGCCCTCGCGCACTTCATGGCCGCTTACGGCAACCTCGACAACCCCGTGCCGACCGTCCTGGAGCACTACTTCTGGCAGTGCTCGATCGAGATGATCCCCCAGCTACCGCTGGGAGGTGCCCCCTGCCGCGATCTCGCCCTGGCCGGCGGCTTCCTCGCCCGGCACGGGCTGCGCGCGGACGGTTCGCGGCTGCTGTCGCGCAGCGAGGCCAAGCGGGTCAACGCGGTCATGCTCACCTGCGGTACGTATGACGCGGCGGGCGACTTCGCCTACCGGGTCGGGCTGCCCGGTAAGAGCGGGGTCGGGGGCGGCATCGTCGCGGTGGTGCCTGGGCGCTGCACGCTGTGCGTCTGGAGTCCGGGACTGGATGCCCGTGGCAACTCGGTGGCCGGGGTGGCGGCTCTGGACCACTTCACCACGCTGACCGGCTGGTCCGTCTTCTAGGGCGCGTCGG
>NZ_JANIAA010000071.1 GCF_024505145.1 Streptomyces rugosispiralis
GCACCCACTTCTGGCTGGAGTCCGAGGCCATCGAGACCGCCGGTGATGTGGCATCGGTGGGGCTGGACGCGGCCGGGCATCCCTTGCTGGGCGCCGCCGTGCCGCTGCCCGACTCCGACGGTTTCCTGCTGACCGGTCGGCTGTCGCCGCGCACCCATCCCTGGCTCGCCGACCACTCGGTGGCGGATGTCACGCTGCTTCCGGGGACGGCCTTCGTGGAGCTGCTGATGAGAGCCGGTGACGCGGTCGGCTGTGACCAGGTGGACGAACTGACCCTGGGAGCACCGCTGGTGCTGCCGGAGCAGGGCACGGTCCGGCTGCAGGTCGCCGTCGGCGGTCCCGACGAGGCGGGGCGGCGTTCGGTCGGCGTGTACGCGCAGACGGAGGACGGCCCCTGGACACAGCATGCCAGCGGTGTGCTCGGCAGCGGAGGCGCCTCGGCGGCGGCCGATCGCGCCACCGAGCCCGAGGTATGGCCACCGGCGGGTGCGGAGGCGGTGGATGTCGGAGGGCTCTACGAACGGTTCGCACGGACCGGGCTGGGCTACGGGCCGTCCTTCCAGGGCCTGCGTGCCGTATGGCGCAAGGGCGACGAGGTCTTCGCGGAGGTCCGGCTGGCGGAGGAGGCACGGCGGGACGCCGAACGCTTCGGCCTCCACCCGGCCCTGCTGGACGCGGCGTTGCACGCGATGGCGTTCGGTGGCTTCGTCCGCCTCCCCGAGCCCGATGGCAACGTCCGCCGGGACGAGGGGTCCGGCACCGGACGGGTCCGGCTTCCCTTCGCCTGGAGCGGAGTGGCACTACATGCCACCGGCGCGTCCGCGCTGCGGGTGCGGCTGGCCCCGGCCGGGGCGGACGCGGTGTCGCTGACCGCGCTCGACGAGTCGGGGCGGCCGGTGGCCTCGGTGGCTTCGCTCGTCACCCGCGCGGTCGCCCGCGACCAGCTCGGTGCGGCGCATGGTGCTTTCCACGAGTCGCTCTTCAGCCTGGAGTGGACGGCGCCCGCAGCGGCGCCCCCGTCGTCCGGCGCTCCCGGCCGCTGGGCCGTGCTCGCCGAAGGCGACACCGGACTGTCGGCGGCGCTGAAGTCGGCGGGCACGGCCGGTGCCCTGGCCGAGACGCATGCGGATCTGTCCGCCCTGGGAGAGGCCATCGAGGCGGGGCGAACGGCGCCGGATCTGGTGTTCGCCTCCCTGTCCTCCCTCTCTCCGTCCGCCGAGGAGTTCCGCACCGAGGTGGTTCGCGCCGAGGAGTTCCGCACCGAGGTGGTTCGCGCCGAGGTGGTCCGCGCCGAGGAGTTCCGCACCGAGGCGGTCCGCGCCGTGGCGCACCGGGCGCTCGCGCTGGTGCAGTCGTGGCTTTCCGATGAGCGGTTCGGACGGTCCCGGCTGGTGCTGGTCACCCGTGGGGCGGTTGGTGTCCGGCCCGCGGAGCCGCTCGCCGATCCGGCCTGCGCGGCGGTGTGGGGACTGGTGAGGTCGGCGCAGTCGGAGAACCCCGACCGGTTCCTGCTGCTCGACCTGGACGACCAGGAGGCGTCGTTCGCCGTCCTGCCGCGGGCCCTGTCGGGCGACGAGCCGCAGCTGGCGGTGCGCGGCGGCGCGGTGCTGGTGCCACGGCTCGCCAGGGTCCCGGCGGCCCGCGCGACCGCGTCCACCTCGGGCGGGGAGCGGGACGGCGAGGCCGCGGCCACCCCGCTGTGGGATCCGGAGGGAATGGTCCTCATCACCGGCGCCACTGGGGTGCTGGGCTCGCTGGTGGCGCGTCACCTGGTGGCCGAGCACGGCGTACGCCACCTGCTGCTGACCAGCCGCCGGGGCGGCGAGGCCACCGGCGCCGCCGAGCTGGTGGACGAGCTGACCGCGTCGGGGGCATCGGTGTCCCTGGCCGCCTGCGACACGGCCGACCGCGCCGCGCTGGCGCGGTTGCTGGCCACCGTACCGGCCGAGCATCCGCTGACCGGGGTGGTGCACGCGGCCGGTGTGCTCGACGACGGGGTGATCGGGTCGCTGACCCCCGGGCGCGTGGACACGGTGCTGCGGCCCAAGGCCGATGCCGCCATCAACCTCCATGAGCTGACGGAGGACCTGCCGCTGTCCGCGTTCGTGTTGTTCTCCTCGGCGGCGGGCGTGTTCGGTGGCAGCGGTCAGGCCAACTACGCCGCGGCCAACGCGTTCCTCGACGCGCTGGCGCAGCGGCGCAGGGCGCGGGGGCTGCCGGCGGTCTCCCTGGCCTGGGGGCTGTGGGCCGAACGCAGCGCCATGACGGGGCACATGGACGACAGCGACGTCGAACGGCTCAACCGGGCGGGGGTGACCGCACTGTCGTCCGAGGAGGGCCTGGCGCTCTTCGACGCGGCGACGGCACAGGCGCAGGCGGGGGCTGCCCGGCTCGGGGACACCGCCCCGGGCGAGGGCGCCGGTGCGAGCGGCGGCGGCCGGCCGGAAAGCGTCACCGACGTGCACCTGGAAAGCGTCACCGATGTCCACCCGCTCCTGGTGCCCATGCGGCTCGACATCGCCGCGCTACGAGTGCAGGCGGCCTCGCTCGGCGTCCCGCATCTGCTGCGCGGGCTGGTCCGGGTCCCGGCCCGCCGTACCGCCCATAACGCCGCATCCGGCTCCGCCACCGGGGCCGGGGGAGTGGAGCCGATCGGGCAGCGCCTGCACGGGTTGCCGGCCAGGGAGCAGGCCCAGGTTCTGACCGAGCTGGTGCGCACCCATGCCGCCACCGTGCTCGGCCATGACTCACCGGACCTGGTGGAGGACGACCACGCCTTCCTCGAGCTGGGCATCACCTCGCTCACCGCGGTGGAGATCCGCAACCGGCTCAACCTCGCCACCGGTCTCAACCTGCCCGCCACGCTGCTCTTCGACCACACCACACCCGCGGCGCTCGCCACCCATCTGCGCGCCCAACTGGTCCCCGGCGCCCCGGACTCCGCACCCCGGCGCGAGGCGTCGGCAACGGCAACGGCACAACAGGCCACAACCGCCGATACGGCCAAAACCACGACCGGCTCGACGATCGAGGCGCTGTACCGGCAGGCGTGCGCCGATGAACAGTACGTGGCGGGCACCCAGTTGCTCATGGCCGCGGCCCGGCTGCGCCCGTCGTTCCGTACGGCGGCGGAGCTGACCACCCCGCCCAAGCTGGTACGGCTCTCCAAGGGCAGTACGGCGCCGGGGCTGGTGTGCTTCCCGTCGCTGGTCGCCATCTCCGGACCTCGGGAGTACGCCCGCTTCGCGGCCGGGTTCCGGGGCCGCGGTGATGTGTCCGTGCTGCCCGAGCCCGGCTTCGGCAAGGGGGAACTGCTTCCGGCGAGCGTCGACGCGGTCGTGGAGATGCAGGCGGAGGCGGTGCTGCGCTGTGTCGGGGAGAAGCCGTTCGTGCTCGTCGGACGCTCGTCCGGCGGGTGGATCGCCCAGGCGGTGGCCGGGTGGCTGGAGGCGCGTGGCAGCGCGCCCTCGGCGGTCGTCCTGCTGGACACGTATCTGCCGCGCAGCGAGGCGTTGCCGTGGATCCAGACGAATCTGTCCGGCAAGATGTTCGACCGGGAAAAGATGTTCGGCGTGGTGGACGAGGGCAGGCTGACCGCGATGGGCGGCTATCTGCGCCTCTTCTCCGACTGGGGGCCGACGCCGATCCACGCGCCCATTCTCACGGTGAAGGCGGAGGAATCCTTTCCGGGGTCCGGGGAGGGGAACGACGAGGAATCGGCATGGGGTGCCACGCTCACCCGTATCGACGTTCCCGGCGACCACTTCACCATGATGGAGGATTTCGCCGGCGTGGCCGCCGAAGCGGTCCTCAACTGGCTGGCGGAGAACGTGTGATTCGCATTGCCTGACATCCTGATAGGCTCGCGTTCATTCGAAGCGCGGAAGAAAAAACGGGGAAGGCGCTCGCGGATTTCTGATGTCGCCGAAAACCTTTCCAT
This sequence comes from Streptomyces rugosispiralis, assembly GCF_024505145.1. GTDB lineage: Bacteria > Actinomycetota > Actinomycetes > Streptomycetales > Streptomycetaceae > Streptomyces > Streptomyces rugosispiralis. The sequence continues at coordinate 3,941 of NZ_JANIAA010000071.1, forward strand.
AACTGCGGGAGGAAACATCATGACGTCCAATGTCAGCGCGGTCGGCGAGCGGGTCGGCGAGTTCTACGACCAGCTGGTGGGCATGTTCGACGCCTCGCTGTACGGCCCGAACATCCATGTCGGCTACTGGAACAGCCAGGAGGACAGCACCACCCTGGAGGACGCCGCCGACCGGCTCACCGACATGATGATCGCCCGGTTGCGCATCGGCGCCGGCTCCCGGGTCCTGGACATCGGCTGCGGCTTCGGCGGGCCCGCGATCAGGCTCGCGCAGAAGACGGGTGCCGAGGTGGTGGGCATCAGCGTCAGCCGTAAGCAGGTCGAGAAGGCCAATGAGCTGGCCGAGGCCGCCGGGGTGAGCGGCAAGGTCACCTTCCAGTACGCCGACGCGATGGACCTGGCCTTCGACGACGGCTCCTTCGACGCCGTCTGGATGCTGGAATCCGTGATGCAGATGCCCGACCGGACGGCGGCGCTCGCGGAGGCCGCCCGCGTCCTGCGCCCCGGCGGGCGGCTGGCGCTCACCGACAACTACGAGCGCGAGGAGATATCCGAGGAGCGGCGGCCGGTTATCGAGAACATTCTCCAGCGGTATCTCACCCAGCCGCCCGCGTCTTTCGAGACGTACCCGGCGATGCTGCGCCAGGCCGGGCTGCGCTGTACGGAACTGCTCGACGTCAGCGAAAGCACCACCAAGCAGTCGGTTCGGCGGCTCGGTGAGGCCATGGCCCAGAACATGGAGCAACTGGCGTCCAAGGTCGACCCGGAGGTCTTCAACAAGTTGAAGCCCGCAGAGGGCGAGAACATGGAAATGCCCGAGCTGGGTTATCTGATCGCCACCGCGCGGCGTCCCGGAACCGCGTAAGTTCTCGGCGCCGGAAATCCTGAGTTCTCGGCGCCGGAATTTCCCGGTTCTCTTCATGGAGTCACTCGGGGGCGGGTCGGCACATTCGGCCCGCCCCTCGGCGCGGAGGGAGCCGCGACTGCCCCCAGTGCCACGCGGTGCGGACGTCGCACGGCGCGTGGCGTGGCCTACCGTGGGAGGCAGCCGGAGAACCAGGGAGGCGGGCAAGATGACCAGCGCACCGGACACCGTCCCGCTGCCCTCGGGGGAGCGGATCCCGCTGCTCGGCCAGGGCACCTGGCGCATCGGTGACCACCCCCGGCGCCGCGCCGATGAGATCGCGGCGCTGCGGCGTGGACTCGACCTCGGCATGACGGTCGTGGACACGGCCGAGATGTACGGCAGCGGCGCCTCCGAGGAACTCGTCGGAGAGGCGATTGCCGGTCGCCGCGACGATGTGTTCCTGGTCAGCAAGGTGCTCCCTGGCAATGCCGACCGCAGTGGCACCATCGCGGCCTGCGAGGACAGCCTGCGGCGGCTCGGCACGGACCGGCTGGATCTCTATCTGCTGCACTGGCGGGGGAGGATCCCGTTGGAGGAGACCCTCGAAGCCTTCACCGAACTCGCCGAGAGCGGCAAGATCCGCCACTGGGGCGTAAGCAATTTCGACGCCTCTGACATGACGGATCTCGTCTCCATCCCCGGTGGCGACGGTGTCGCCGTCAACCAGGTGCTCTACAACCTCACCCGGCGCGGTGTCGAGTACGACCTCATGCCCTGGTGCCACCGGCGCAACATCCCCCTGATGGCCTATTCGCCCATCGAGCAGGGACGCCTGCCGCGCACCGGCGCGCTGCGGGAGGTCGCGCAGGCCCATGACGCGACGCCCGCGCAGGTCATGCTGGCGTGGGTGCTCAGGCAGGGGGTGATGGCGATCCCCAAGGCCGGGCGGGTCGGCCATGTCGAGGAGAACCGCGCCGCGCTGGATCTCGAGCTGACGTCGGAGGACCTGGCCGCGCTGGACGGCGCCTTCCCACCGCCCACGGGGCCCGTACCCCTCGACATCCTTTGAGGCCGTTGTCAGACCCCCGCGCTACCTTGCCGCCATGACGCAATTCGTACTGGTGGCGGGTGCATGGCTGGGGTCGTGGGCGTGGGACGAGGTGGTGCCGGAGCTACGGGCGGCCGGACACGGCGCCCATGCCCTCACGCTGTCCGGACTCGCCGATGAGCAGGGTGTGCCCGCCGGGCAGCAGACCCATGTCCAGGACATCGTCGGGGAGATCGAGCGCCTCGATTTGCGCGATGTGGTCCTGGTGGGGCACAGCTATGCGGGTATCCCGGCCGGTCAGGCCGCCGAGCGCATCGGCGACCGGCTGGCCCATGTGGTGTTCGTGGACTCCAACGTCCCGGTGGACGGTGAGTCGTTCCTGTCGGCCTGGCCCAGCGGCCGGGCCATGGTGGAGGCGTCGATGGCCGCGAACGACGGCTTCTGGGCGCCCCTGACCGAGCCCGACTTCGAGGGCCAGGGGCTCACCGACGAGCAGATCGCACGGATCGTGGCCGGTTCCACGCCACATCCGGGCGCCGCACTGTCCGAGCCTGCCGTCCTGGCGGGCCGGCTCGGCGGGCTTCCGGCCACGTACATCAAGTGTCTGCTCGACGGCGATGAGCCGATGGACGCCGTGGCCGAGTTGCTGAAGAGCGAGCACTGGCGGCTGGTCGAGATGGACACCGGCCACTGGCCGATGTTCTCCCAGCCGCGCCAGCTCGGCCGGATACTGCTCGGATGCGCCGCGGCATCGTGACGCCGCACCACGCCTGACGGGCGATGGCACAGGGCGGGCCGCGCCGTGTGCCATCGCACCCGGTGCGGTCACTCGCAGCCGTACCGCCAGTTCCACCCCACGAAGGTGTGCCGCAGCTCCACATCGAAGCGGCAGCTCGCCGTCCCGTCCGCCTTCAACTGGACGTATGAGTGGTGGGTGTTGTCGTACCAGTCACCCGTCGGGTCGAAGACACCCTGGTACGCGAAGTCGGCATGCGCCTCGGAGTTGACCTCGGCGCAGTCCGTGACGCAGTCGTCCTTCGCGGTCTGCGAGGTGAGCGACCAACCGGCGTCCCACGGCTCGCGGTTCCACTCCTGGGTGGCCGTGGTGCCGCCCGTGGTGATGCGGCCGTTCGCCGTGTCCCATGAGGAGGCGGTGTACAGGCCGGTCATCCGGATGTTGCAGCAGTCGTACATCTCGTTCCAGCCGCGCAGCTGATGGCCGGCGGCGGTGGTGGCCTTGGCGGTGGTGGCCGCGGCGGCGTTCCCGGCGGCGGTCGCGGTGCGAGCCGAGCGGGCCGACGCCGGGCCGTGCTGGACGGAGACCCGCTCCGGCTCGCAGTCGGCGCCAATGGTGATCTGCCCCGAAACGGCCTGGCCGGGCGCCGGGGCGGGGAGCTCGCCGGTCAGCCGGACACCGTCACAGGACTTCGGCGCCGGGTCGGACTCCTGCGCCGTCGCCACCGTCGTGCCGCCCAGGAGCGCCACCAGGGAGACGGCCGACACGGCCGCGATGCTCAACCGGCTGTTCACTTCTCACGCCCCTTGATCCGATTCCGATGATCCATGCGATCCGAAACGGGCGGCGCGCCTCGGTGCGGATGCGCCGCCAGGTCACCCGGGTGATCGTAACGGCGGCCGTACGCGGGAGCGGGGGAGCGGAAAAGGTTGGCAGGAAGGTGGCGGCGAGGCCCCCGCCGGGCCGCGGCCACGACATCACACACCACGGCTGGGGTATACTGCCCGGGTCCTGTTGTCTCCGATAGAGGTGGACGTTGCGTATCTGAGGTTCGCGATCATCGCGCGGTACGGCACAAGCCGTAGCCCGTCACGCCGTAGCCGGCCTTCTTGCCGCCCGTGACCCGCGTGGATGCGACCTCGGTGCATACGCAGTCCCTCACCCTTCGGAGGGCCGCACCCCCTTTCCCGGCTTGGTCGCCGCGTGGTGCTCGCATACGTAGCCCCTTGTTCACAGCGCTTACGAATGCGAGAACACCATGGCAGCATCCCCCACCCCCAGCGCTTCCGTGACCTGCTCGGCCGTGTCCTTCCAGTGGGCGGACGGCACGTCGGTCTTCGACGGGCTATCGGTCGGCATCGGGCGGGGCCGCACCGGCCTCGTGGGCACGAACGGCAGTGGGAAGTCCACCCTGCTGCGGCTGATCGCCGGCCGGTTGCGTCCCACCGAGGGTTCGGTGACCGTCGGCGGCAGCCTCGCCTACCTTCCGCAGAACATCACCCTCGACACCACCCTCCGCGTGGACCAGGCCCTGGGCATCGCCGAGCGGCGCGCCGCCCTGAGCGCCATCGAGGCCGGAGACGTCGACGAGGCCCACTTCGAGACGATCGGCGACGACTGGGATGTCGAGGAGCGGGCCCTGGCCACACTCGGCTCACTCGGGCTCGGCGGTGTCGAACTGGACCGCACCGTCGGCCATCTGTCCGGCGGGGAGACCGTACTGCTGCGCCTGGCCGCCCTGCTGCTGGAGCGCCCCGACGTCCTGCTGCTCGACGAACCCACCAACAACCTCGACCTGTTCGCACGGCGCCGGCTCTACGACGCCGTCGACTCCTGGCGCTCAGGTGTGCTGGTCGTGGTCAGCCACGACCGTGAACTGCTGGAGCGGGTGGACCGCATCGCCGAACTGCGGTCCGGGTCGGTGACCTGGTACGGCGGCGGCTGGTCCGCCTACCAGGAGGCGCTGGCCACCCAGCAGGAGGCGGCCGCGCGCATGCTGCGGGTCGCGGAGGCGGATGTGCGGCGGCAAAAGCGCGAACTGGAGGAGACCCACATCAAACTGGCCCGCCGTCAGCGGAACAGCAAGAAGATGGACATCGAGCGGCGGGCCCCGCGGATCGTCGCCGGTGCCCGCAAGCGGGCCGCGCAGGAGTCGGCCGGCAAGCTCCGCGATCTGCACGAAGACCGCCTCCACGAGGCGCGCGAGCGGCGTGAGGAGGCCGCGGACGCGGTCCGCGACGACGCCGAGATCCGGGTGAGCCTGCCGCACACCGCCGTGCCCGCGGGCCGCACCGTGCTCAGCCTCAGTGAACTGCGCCCCCAGTACGGCGCGTTGCGTGATGCCACCCTGCGTGTGCACGGGCCCGAACGCATCGCGCTGGTCGGGCGCAACGGAGCTGGTAAGACCACCCTGCTGCGCACCCTCACCGGCGAACTCGCCCCGCTTTCGGGGGAGGCCAGGACGTACGTACCGCTGCGGTTCCTCCCCCAGCGGCTGGACGTCCTGGACGACGGGCTGAGCGTGGCGGCGAACGTGGCGAGCCGGGCGCCCGGTGTCACCGACAACCACATCCGCGCCCAGCTCGCGCGGTTCCTCTTCAAGGGCGCGCGTGCGGAGCAGCCGGCGGGCACCCTCTCCGGTGGTGAACGCTTCCGGGCCGCCCTCGCGGCCACCATGCTCGCCGCACCGGCCCCGCAACTGCTGATGCTCGACGAGCCGACCAACAACCTCGACCTGGCCAGTGTGCGCCAGCTGACGAGCGCGCTGGACTCCTATCAGGGCGCGCTCGTGGTCGCCAGCCACGATCTGCCGTTCCTGGAGTCGATCGGCATCTCCCGGTGGCTGCTGGTCGGCGAGGAGTTGCGGGACATCGCCGCTGACGAGGTCCGGGAGGTGCTCGAGACGACATCCGCGGCGGGGGAAGCGACGGAAGCGGGCTGAGACCGAGCCCCCCCCGGAAGCGGGCCGAGACCGCTCCGGAACCGCGCTGAGACCGAGCCCCTCGGCGCCCTCCCCGAGGGCGGGGCGCACCCGCTTGGCCCCCAGGCCGGGTCGCCCCGCCGCTCCGTTCCGCACCTTCAATTCGCGACAGCGAAATGAGGAGCCGGTGTCCGCGCACGTTAAGGCGCATTCAAGGTTCACTCATGCGCCGCGGCCTACCTTCGAAAACGATCTCGTTCACACGAAATATATGAACGTTTAACAGGGGGAGAGAAGGTGGCGCCGCGGCCGATGTACTCGCGCCTGGCGAGATTCAGCCTGTCGCGGCAAGGGCGTGAACGATTGCTTGTTGACTCTTCAGTAATGACGTGGCTAATTTCAGTCGGCGCCGTTTCGCGAGATTGCCATGCCATACGTTCGACATGCCTTGCCCGAATTATCTCCATTTCCTGCCGCGCTAGCGATTTTGGAGAAAAACATGTCAGCCGCCGTGGATGCAGGCGATCTTGTCATCGGCATCACTCCGTTCGGGGAACCGGACGCCAGACTCGCCGCGGCGGTCAGCCGCGCGGGCGGCCTCGGCGTCCTCGACCTGGGAACAACGGGCCGTGAAGCCCTCCAGTCGTGGGAGGACATCGGTGAGTGGACGGCCGACGGCCGGTACGGGGTGCGGGTCGCGGCGGGCTGCCGCCTCACCCCCGCGGACCTCCTGGACGCCCCTCCCGCCGCCGCCCCCACGGGTGGCTCACCCGGTGGCGCGCCCGGTCCGCATACGGTGGTGCTCGGCGTGGACTCGCCCTGGCCGGTGGCGGCCATCGCCGACCGCTGCCGTGTGCTGGCCGAGGTCACCGACCTGGACGAGGCGCTCGAGGCCATCCGCGCCGGTGCGCACGGGCTGATCGCCCGGGGGAGCGAGAGCGGCGGCCGGATCGGGCCGCTGGGCACCTTCGTCCTGCTCCAGCGGCTCCTCGCGGACCCCCGGGTGTCCTTACCGGTGTGGGCCTGCGGCGGCATCGGCCCGCGCACCGCGGCCGCGTCCGTACTCGGCGGCGCGGCCGGGGTCGTGCTCGACACCCAGCTGGCCCTGCTCGCCGAATCCGGGCTCCCGGAGGACCGCGCCGCCGCCATCCGCTCCATGGACGGCTCCGAGACCACCGTCCTCGACGGACACCGCGTCCTGCGGCGCCGGGGGCGCTCCCCGCACACCGGACCGGACCTGACGGTCGGTCAGGACGGCTTTCTGGCCGCGCGGTTCGCCGAGCGGTGGCGCGACGTCGGCCGCACGGTCCGGGGCATCACGGACGCCGTCCGGGAGGCCGCGCACGAGGCCGTACGGAACGGCTCCGCCGTCGTCTCGGCGCTGCGCCCAGGTGCCCCGCTGAGCGCCCGCCTCGGCACCCGGCTGCCCCTCGCACAGGGCCCGATGACCCGGGTCAGCGACCAGGGCGCGTTCGCCTCCGCCGTCGCCGCCGGGGGCGCGCTGCCGTTCATCGCGCTCGCCCTGGCCGGACGCGAGCAGGCGCGCACCATGCTGGCGGAGGCCGCGGCCGCGCTGGACGGACGCCCCTGGGGCGTCGGTGTGCTCGGCTTCGCACCCGAGGAGATCAGGAACGCCCAGCTCGAGGCCGTACGGGAGATCCGCCCCAGCCACGCGATCATCGCGGGCGGACGGCCGTCCCAGGCCAAGGCGCTGGAGCGGGACGGCATCGCCACCTTTCTGCATGTGCCCTCGCCGGGGCTGCTGCGCCAGTTCCTGCAAGCCGGGGCGCGACGGTTCGTCTTCGAGGGCTCCGAATGCGGCGGCCATGTGGGGCCGCGCGGCAGCTTCCCGCTGTGGGAGGCCCAGATCGCCGTCGTCGAGGACTTCCTCGACGAGGCGGCACACGATCCGCGTCACACGGCGGGCGGCGACGGCGCCGACGCGACGGATGGCACCGACGGCGCCGGGATCGAGATCTTCTTCGCCGGGGGAGTGCACGACGAACGATCCGCCGCGATGGTGGCCGCGCTCGCCGCCCCGCTCACCCGGCGCGGCGTCGCCGCCGGATCGCTCATGGGCACCGCGTATCTGTTCACCGAGGAGGCGGTGGCACACGGCGCCGTACAGCCGCTCTTCCAGCGCCAGGTGGTGGCCGCCGAACACACCGTGCTGCTGGAGACCGCCCCCGGCCACGCCACACGCTGCGTGCCCAGCCCCTTCACCGAGAGCTTCGACACCGTGAAGGAGCGGCTGCGGAACGAGGGCCTGCCGGACCGGGAGGTCTGGGAGCGGCTGGAGCGGCTGAACGTGGGACGGCTGAGGATCGCCAGCAAGGGCGTGGACCGCGGCCCCGACGGCGCGTTGGCCCCGGTGGACGAGGAAGGCCAGCTCGGCGACGGGATGTTCATGGCCGGGCAGGTGGCCGTGATGCGCTCGGCCACCACCACGATCGCCGCACTGCACCATGCGGTGGGCCCCGGCGCGGCCGACTTCCTCACCGCACGCGCGGAGGTGGTGTGCGAGCGCTTGGGCGTGGCCACCGCCCCGGCGGCGGCCGAGGCGCCCGCGCCGCTGGACGTGGCCGTCGTCGGCATGGCGTGCATGTTTCCGCAGGCGCCCGACCTCGCCTCGTTCTGGGCCAATGTGGTGGGCGGTGTGGACGCCGTCACCGAGGTGCCCGCCGAGCGCTGGGATCCCGCCGTCCACTACACGGGCGACAAGGACGGCGCCTCCGCCTCCCAATGGGGCGGCTTTCTGCCACCCATCCCCTTCGACCCGCTGCGCTACGGCATCCCGCCGGCCTCGCTCGGCAGCATCGAACCCGTACAGCTGCTGGCCCTGGAGGCCGCCAGCCGGGCCCTGGACGACGCCGGATACGGCGACCCCGGCGACGGCGGCCGGACCTTCGACCGCTCCCGCACCTCCGTGGTGTTCGGCGCCGAGGCGGGCAGCGATCTGTCCAACGCCCAGACGCTGCGCGCCGTCCTGCCGTCCTATGTCCACGAGGTGCCGCGAGCCCTGGCGGACCAACTGCCCCGGCTCACCGAGGACTCCTTCCCCGGCATGCTCGCCAACGTCATCTCCGGGCGGATCGCCAACCGGCTCGACCTCGGCGGCGCCAACTACACCGTGGACGCGGCCTGCGCCTCATCGCTGGCCGCCGTGGACGTGGCCTGCAAGGAGCTGACCGCGGGCACCAGCGACCTCGTGCTGTGCGGTGGCGCCGACCTGCACAACGGCATCAACGACTATGTGCTCTTCTCCTCCGTGCACGCCCTCTCCCCGACGGGCCGCTCCCGGACCTTCGACAGCTCGGCCGACGGGATCGCGCTCGGCGAGGGCGTCGCGTGTGTCGTCCTCAAACGGCTGGCCGACGCCGAACGGGACGGTGACCGCGTCTACGCCGTCATCAAGGGCGTCGGCTCCTCCAGCGACGGCCGCTCGCTCGGGCTCACCGCCCCGCGTCCCGAGGGACAGCGGTCCGCACTGGAGCGCGCCTACGCCAATGCCCGCGTCTCACCCGCCGACGTCGGCCTGATCGAGGCGCACGGCACCGGTACGGTCGTCGGCGACCGCACCGAACTCGCCGTCCTGGGCGAGGTGTTCACCGAGGCCGGGGCCGCACCCGGGGCGTGTGCGCTGGGCTCGGTGAAGTCCCAGATCGGCCACACCAAATGCGCCGCGGGACTCGCCGGGCTGGTGAAGGCCGCGATGGCGCTGCACACGGGCATCACACCACCGACCCTTCATCTGACCCGGCCCAATGAGGCATGGAACGCGGACCGCAGCCCCTTCGCCTTCCACACCCGGGCCCGGCCATGGGCCGCCGCGCCGGCCGAACGGGTCGCCGGGGTCAGCGCGTTCGGCTTCGGCGGGACCAACTTCCATGTGGTGCTCGCGGCACACGGCCGCGGAGCGCCACCCGCACGGGGGCTGGACGCCTGGCCCGCCGAGCTGTTCCTCTTCCGCGGGGCCGACCGGGCGGCGGCGCTGCGGGTGGTCCAGGAGACACTCGACCAGCTCATGGCCAATGACGCGGCGGGTCGGCCGTGGCGGCTGCGCGACCTCGCGCTGACCGCCTCCCGGCGGGCCGACGCCGGCCGGGAACCGATCCGGGTGGCCGTGGTGGCCTCGGATCTGGACGACCTGGCCGCACGATTACGTCAGGCGCTCGCGGGCGATCCGCCGGACCGGGGGCCGCGCGGAGCGGACGGGTTGTACACGGCTCCGGACGCGCCCGAGGAGATCGAGGAGACCGAGGAGATCGAGGAGACCGAGGAGAACGGGGCTGGCGGGGACAGCGGTGAATCCGAGGGCGAGCGGGGACGCGGGAAGATCGCGTTTCTGTTCCCCGGGCAGGGCAGCCAGCGGCCCGGGATGTTCGCCGACGCCTTCGTCACCTTCCCCGAGCTCCAGCGCCATCTGCGCCACGGACGCGGCTACGCCGACGCGCTGTATCCCCCCGCCGCCTTCGACAAGGCCGGGGAGTCGGCGCAGCGCACCGCGATCACCGACACCCGGGTGGCCCAGCCCGCGCTGGGCATCGTCGGGCTCGCCGCGTACACCCTGCTGACCTCGGCCGGGGTCCGGCCCGACATGGCGGCCGGACACAGCTACGGCGAGCTGGTCGCGCTGTGCGCCGCGGGCGCCCTCGACCCCCGTACGCTGCCGCGGCTGAGCGCCGAGCGGGCCGCCGCCATCCTCGGCGCCGCCGAGGCCGACGGGGAGGAACCCGGCACCATGGCGGCCGTGACCGCGGCTCCCGACGAGGTCGAGCCGGTGCTGCGGGCGGCCGGGCTGGACGGGCGCGTGGTGGCCGCCAACCACAACGCGCCACGGCAGACCGTGATCTCCGGCCCCCGGCGGGAGGTCGAGGAGGCGGTGCGGCTGCTGCGGGAGGCCGGGCACTCGGTCAAACGGATCCCGGTGGCCTGCGCCTTCCACAGTCCGCTGGTGGCCGGGGCCAGTGCGCGGTTCGCCGAGGCGCTGGCCCGCCATCCCGTGCGCGAGGCGGAGTTCCCCGTCTGGGCGAACCGCACCGCCGCACCGCACGGCGCGGAGCCGGATGCCATCCGCGCCGAACTCGCCGCCCAGATCGGCGCGCCCGTCCGCTTCATGGCGCAGATCGAGGCCATGTACGCGGCGGGCGCACGGATCTTCGTGGAGACCGGTCCGGGGACGGTGCTCACCCGGCTGGTGGGCGAAATCCTCGACGGCCGCCCGCATCTGGCCCTCGCCTGCGAGGGACGGCGGTCCGGCGCCGCTGGGCCGTGGGGCCTTCTCAACACCCTCGCCCGGCTGGCCGTCGCGGGCGTTCCGGTGCGTACGGCCTGGCTGTTCCACGGCCGGGACGCGGTGGCCGCGGGCTCCGCCCCGCCACCGAAGCGGCCCGGCTGGACGGTCGACGGACACCTCGTCCGCACCGCGGACGGTGAGCTCCTGCCCGGTGCGCTGGCACCGGCCCGACGTGTCGTGGAGGCGACGGTGAGCCAGACGGATCGGACGGGTGGCGGCGAGTACGGCGACAGAGACGCCCTGATCTCGGAGTTTCTGAGGACCAGCCGGGAGATGATCGCCGCCCAGCGCGATGTGCTCCTCACGTACTTCGGAGCGGGGGCGGGCGAAGGGCGTGCGGCGCCCCCTTCTCCAGTCGCCCCGGCTACGCCTCGGCCGGCCGAGTTCGCCCCGGTGGCCGCCGCCCCGATGGCCGCCACTTCGGAGGCCCCGCCCCTGGTCGCCGACGTGGCCCCGGCCCCGCCCGCGACCCCGTCCGCCCCCGCCACCGGGCCGGATGTACTGCGCGCGGTCTCCGAAATCATCAGCGAACGCACCGGCTATCCGGTCGACATGATCGAACCGGACCTCGATCTCGAAGCCGATCTCAGCATCGACTCCATCAAACGCGCCGAGATCGCGGGCGAGTTGGCGCGGCGACTCGGTGTCGCGGGCGCGGACACCGCCACTCTGGGCGATGAGGAGCTGGAGGAGCTGGCCAAGGCCCGTACCACCGCAGCCGTCACCGGCTGGCTCACCGCCCGTCTCGCGCCCGCGACCCCCGCGACCCCCGCGACCCCCGCGACCCCCGCACCGGCTGATGAACCGGAGCCGGTGGCCACGCGGGTGGCGGAGCCGGTGTCCGTGGCCGTGCCCGGTGTGGCGCCCAAGCGGATGCGGCTGGTGCCCGTGCCCCTCGACGCACCGGCCTCCGGCGCGTCCGCGCCGCCCGAGCTGGCCGGTCGGCGCTTCGCCCTGCTCGGCGGGGACGGCGCGGGAGTGGCCGAGGCGGTGGCCGCCCGCCTCGGCGAGCGCGGTGCCGAGGCCGTCATCCTCGCCGCCGGCCATCAGCTCACCGAGGACGACGGCCGAGTGGACGGTGTGCTGCTGCTCGATCCGCTGGCCGCCTCCGGCGCGCCGATGCTGCCGGAGGTGTTCACGGTTCTCCGGTCCGCCCTGCGGCGCGCCCCGCAGTGGCTCCTGGCGCTCCGCCGCACCGACCCGCTCGCCGCGCGCACGGCTGGGCTGCGCGGAGTGTTCCGTACGGTGGCCAGGGAATACCCGGACACGATCACCCGGCTGGTGGAGTTCCCCGCCGTGGCGATCGGGCTCGCCGATGCGACTGGGTCCGCCGACGGGGCCGGAACCGTCCACGTGGCCGGGCCCGCCCAGGCGGCCGGATCCGGCGACGCCGTGGCCGACGGGCTGCTCGACGAACTGCTCGCCCTCGACCGTACGCCCGTCGTCGTGCGTACCGCGGAAGGGCGGCGACATCGGCTGGACCTCGTGGAGACGCCGCTGGGCCCGCTCGCCGGTTCGGGTGCCGGGCCCGCCGGGGACGGCGTGGCGGAGGCCGCCGCGCTCGGGCTGGACCGGGACGCGGTGGTGGCATTGGTCGGCGGAGCCAGGGGCATCACCGCGCGGTTCGCCGCCACCCTCGCGTCCGCCGCCCGCTGCCGGATCGAGCTGCTCGGCCGTACGCCGGAGCCCGTCGGCCCCGAGGACCCGGCCACCGCCGGGGCCCGCGACGAGACCTCCCTGCGCGCGGCGCTCGCGGCCCGGGGTGGGCTGGGGCCCGCCGAGATCCGGCGCGAGGCCGCCCGGATCCTGGCGCGGCGCGAAGTGGCCGCCACTGTCGAGGAGTTGACCGCGCTCGGCGCCCGTGTCCGCTATCGCTCGTTGGACGTCCGCGACTCCGAAGCGGTGCTCCAGGCGGTGAAGCAGATCCACGCCGACCACGGACGGCTGGACGGTGTGGTCTACGGAGCCGGTGTGATCGAGGATCGGCTGATCGCGGAGAAATCCGCCGAGTCCTTCCAGCGGGTGTACGGCACCAAGGTGGAGGGGGCCAGGACGCTGCTGGACGCGCTGGCCGAACTGCCCGAACCCCCGGCGTTCGCCGTGCTGTTCGGCAGCATCGCCGCCGTCCTCGGCAACCGCGGCCAGGTGGACTACGCGGCGGCCAACGACGCGCTGGAGACCCTGGGCGCAGGCTGGCGGGACCGCACCGGCCGCCGGGCGCTGACCGTGCACTGGGGCCCCTGGGCACCGGACGGAGCCCATGGCGGGATGGTCACACCGGAGCTCGGCCGCGAGTACGCCCGGCGCGGCATCTCGCTCATCGACCCCGAGGAGGGCACGCTGGCGCTGCTGCGCGAGCTGGCCTGGGGCGAGGAGTCCACGGAGTCCGTCGTCTACACCGCCTCGGGCTGGTGAGCGTGACGGACGAGCAGTCGCGCCGGCAGCCGCCGGTGGCCATCGTCGGGATGTCCGTGCTGCTGCCCGGCTCGCCGGACCTGGACACGTACTGGCGCAACCTGGTCGGTGGCGTGGACGCGATCAGCGATGTTCCGGCCGGGCGGTGGGACGCCGGTTTCTACGCCCCGGACGGCGGTGGCGACACGCCGGGGGCGCCCGACCGGGTGTACTGCCGACGAGGCGGATTCGTCGACGAGTTCGCCAGGGTCGAGCCCGCCCGGTTCGGGATCATGCCGAACTCGGTGTCCGGCACCGAGCCCGACCAGCTGATCGCCCTGGGTGTCGCGGCGGCGGCCATCGCCGACGCGGGCGGCGAGGACCGGCTGCCCGACCGACAGCGGGTGGGCGTGGTGCTGGGGCGGGGTGGCTATCTCACCCCCGGTCTTGTCCGGCTCGACCAGCGGGTGCGCACCGCCCACCAGCTCGTACGGACCCTCGGCGAGCTGCTGCCCGACCTCGAGCCCGGCCAACTCGACCGGGTACGGGCGGCGTTCACCGAACGGCTCGGCCCCGACCGGCCCGAGGCGGCCATCGGCCTGGTGCCCAACCTCGCCGCCTCGCGCATCGCCAACCGGCTCGATCTGCGCGGCCCCGCGTACACCGTGGACGCCGCCTGTGCCTCCTCGCTCGTCGCCGTCGACCAGGCGGTGGGGGAGCTGGCCTCGGGCCGGTGCGATGTGATGCTCGCGGGCGGGGTGCACCACTGCCACGACATCACCCTGTGGAGCGTGTTCTCGCAGCTGCGCGCGTTGTCGCCGAGTCAGCGGATCCGGCCCTTCCACCGCGCGGCCGACGGTCTGCTGATCGGCGAGGGCACCGGTGTGATCGTCCTGAAACGGCTCGCCGACGCACTGCGCGACGGCGACCGCGTCTACGCGGTGATCCGTGGCACCGGCGTGGCCTCCGACGGCCGCGCCACCGGTCTGGTCAACCCCGACCCGGGCGGTCAGACCCGTGCCGTACGGCAGGCGTGGCGGGCCGCGGGCCTCGATCCGCGCGAGCCGGGTGCCATCGGGCTGCTGGAGGCGCACGGCACCGCGACACCCGCTGGGGACGCGGCCGAACTCGCCACGCTGGCCGAGGTGTTCGGACCCGGTGGCACGCCGGGGGAGACGGCCGTCATCGGCTCGGTGAAATCGATGATCGGTCACACCATGCCCGCCGCCGGTGTCGCGGGCCTGGTGAAGGCCGCCCTCGCGGTCCACCACGGCCGGCTGCTGCCCACCCTGCACTGCGACGACCCCCATCCGGCGCTCGCGGCCACCCGCTTCTCGGTGCTCGACGCGGCCGAGGCCTGGGACGCGCCGGTACGGCGCGCCGCCATCAACGCCTTCGGCTTCGGCGGAATCAACGCCCATGTGGTGCTGGAGCAGCCGCCATCGGTGCCGGAGACGCGGCGCGCCACGCCCAGTGTCATCGAACCGGAGCGAGTGCTGGCGCTGGCCGCGGACACCCCCGAGCGGCTGGCTGAGCTGCTGGCGGCGGACGATACGACGGTACGGACGACGGTGACGGGGCGGGACGCCCGTACCCGCCTGGGCATCGTCGACCCCACCACGAAACGGCTGGCGCTCGCCCGGCGCATGGTGGCCAAGGGCCGCCCGTGGCGGGGCCGTAGCGACATCTGGTTCACCCCCGCGCCACTGCTCGGGGCGGGCGGCCCGGCGCCGAGGGGGAAGCTCGCCTTTGTCTTCCCCGGCCTCGAAGCCGAGTTCGTCCCCCGTGTCGACGGTGTCGCCGAGTACTTCGGGCTCTCCCGTCCGGCCGGGGACCGTTTCCGCGAGGCGGCGCGCGTGGGCGACATCGGCCGCCATGGTGTCGGCGTCTTCGGCGTCGGGCGGCTGCTGGACGCGGCGCTGCGGCGGATGGGGGTGGTACCGGACGCGGTGGCCGGGCACAGCGTGGGGGAGTGGACCGCGCTGGCCGTGGGCGGCCTCTACGCGGGCGAGGAGGTCGACGCCTTCCTCGACTCCTTCGACCCGGACGCGCTGCGAGTGCCCGGCCTGGCCTTCGCCGTCCTCGGCGCGGGTGCGCGGCGGGTGTCCGACGCGCTCACCGGGCGGGCGGACGGCCGGATCGTGCTCTCGCACGACAACGCGCCCGGCCAGTCGATGGTGTGCGGGCCGCGTGGTGATGTCGAGGACTTCGTCCGGGCCATGCGCGCCGAGGGCGTGATCGCGCAGGTCCTGCCCTTCCAGTCCGGTTTCCACACCCCGATGCTGGCACCCTACCTCGACCCCATCCGCGCCGTGACGGAACGCTTCGAGCTGCTCCTGCCGCCCAGGACCCCCGTCTGGTCCGGAACGACCGCCGCACCGTATCCGGCGACCGAGGCGGAGGTGCGTGAGCTGTTCATCCGGCATCTGCTGGAGCCGGTGCGCTTCCGGCTGCTGACCGAGGCGCTGTACGAGGCGGGGTTCCGTGCGTTCGTACAGGTTGGCACGGGGCAGTTGGGGTCGCTCATCGGCGACACGCTGCAGGGGCGTGACCATTTGGTGGTGGCCGCCAACTCGCCCCACCGGGACGGGGTGTCCCAACTTCGGCGCGTGGCCACGGCGCTGTGGGCGGAGGGGGCGGAGGTGGATCCCGCGCTGTCACGTGAAGCCTCGGGCGCGAGTTCAGCGCTTCCCGCGGTGCGGCTGGACCTGAGCGGTTCGCTGGTCTCGCTCGGCGAGCCGCGCCTGAAGGAGTTGCGCGACGAGCTGTCGCGTGCGGTGCCCTGGGGAACGGGGCCGCACCGTGGTACTCGGCCGCCGTCGCCGGGTGCGGGTCGGATGGTGCCCGCCCGTACCGCCCAGGGGGCACCTCCCGGCGGTGGCCGGGGGAGGAAGGATTGCCCACCACCGAGTTGGACGGTCGAACTCGATGCCCTGCTCAGTGAGACCGCCGCCACCGCGACAGCGGTCATCGCGGCAAGCCGTCCACCAACCCCGCACACCCACCGTCTGCGGGTCTCCACCGAGACCATGCCCTACCTGCGTGACCACTGCTTCTTCCCCCAACGCCCCGGCTGGCCCGATGAGTCGGACCGCTGGCCCGTGGTCCCGGCCACCACGATCGTCCAGCACCTCATGGACACGGTGGAGCGCGCGGCGGGCAACAACCTCGTGGCCGTCGCCGTACACGGCGCCCGCTTCGACCAGTGGGTGACGGCGTCCCCACCCACCACCGTCCAGGTCACCGCGACCCCCACCGCAGGGGCGGCCCACTACACCGCCACCTTCGGCCGCAGCGCCCGCGCCACCGTGGAAGTGGCCGCCCGCCACCCCGGCACCCGCCCCGCGCGCTGGAGCGTCGACCCCGCCACCGAGCGCGCTCCCGACCACACCGCACAACTCATCTACGCCGAGCGCTGGATGTTCCACGGCCCGGCCTTCCAGGGGCTCACGCGACTCACCGCGATCGGCGCATCGCACATACGGGGCACGATCACCACACCCCCCGTGCCCGGGGCCCTGCTGGACAACGTCGGACAGCTCCTCGGCTACTGGATCATGGCGACCCGGACCGAACGGACCGTGGTCTTCCCGGTCGGCATGCGGCTGATGCGCTTCTTCGGCCCGTATCCGGCCCCCGGCACACCGGTGGAGTGCCTGATCAGGATCACCTCGCTGACCGATACCGCGCTCGAGGCCGAGGCGCAGCTGCTGATCGGCGGCGAGGTGTGGGCGGAGCTGTCCGGATGGCAGGACCGCCGGTTCGACAACCATCCCGAGACCCGGCCCGTGGAGCGCTTTCCGCAGCGCAACACGCTGTCCCGGCCCCAGCCGGGCGGCTGGGTACTGCTCCATGAGCGCTGGCCCGACCTGGCCTCCCGCGACCTGATCATGCGTAACCACCTGGGCAGCGATGAGCGCGCCGCCTATGAACACCAGCCGCCACGCGGCCGCAGACAGTGGCTGCTGGGCAGGATCGCGGCCAAGGACGCCGTACGGCGGTGGCTCTGGGACCACGGCGAAGGCCCGGTGTTCCCCGCCGAGATCGGGATCCGCGAGGACGCCCAGGGGCGTCCGTACGCCGTCGGCGTGCACGGCCGGACCCTGCCCGAACTGGCGCTCTCGCTGGCACACCGGGCCGAGACCGGGGTCGCTCTGGTGGCACCGCGCCACGCGAACGGCGACACAAGCCCCGGTATCGCACTCGAAGAGCTCACCGACGACGATGACGCGGCCGTCGCCCTCGCCCGGCCGGAGTGCGAACTCCTCGCCGCCGTGACGGCCGCGAGCGGGGGATCACGCGCCCGCTGGGCCACCGCCTTCCGGGTGGCGAAGGAGGCGGTCGCCACGGCGGAGGGGAGCGGACTCGGCGAGCGGCCGCGGGACCTGACCATCGCCGGGGTACGGCCGGGCACGGACGAGCCCGGCACGCCGTCGGCCCGGCTCATCGTCGAGGTGGCGGCCACCGCCCCCGGACAACCCCCGCGCCGCTACGAAGTCCACACCATCACCTTCGCCAACCCGCCCGGACTGCCCGACCGGGACTACGCCGTGGCCTGGACGACCGGCCCGGACCACCAGGAACAGGACGAGGAGAGCGATCAGTGACCACCGTCAATCAGACCGCCCCGCCACCCGCCGCGGACGCACCAGCCGAGGCGCCGGTAAGCGCGTCGGCCCACGTGCCGGCCGACGTACCGGCCGACGCACCGGCCGTGCTCGCGGAGATATCCGCGATGCTCCGGACGATGCTCGACGAATACGGCCTCGACGATATCGAGGTCACCATGGAGACCCGCTTCACCGAGGATCTGGAGCTGGAGAGCATCGACCTGGTGACGCTGGCCGGCAGCCTGGAAACCCGGTACGGCAGACAGGTCAACTTCGCCGAGTTCGTGGCCGACCTCGAGCTCGACGAGATCATCGACCTCACCGTGGGACAGCTCGTGGAGTACGTCGTGGCCGCTCGGGAGCGCTGACCCATGGCGATGATCGACACCGACCACGCCACCGACCACGACGGCCCGCATACCCGAACGGACGGCGTCCGACTGCATGTCCAGCGACTGTCCCCGCCCGACGGCCGTCCGCCCACCGCCACCGCCGTCCTCATCCACGGTCTGCTCACCGACTCCCTCGCCAGCTGGTACTTCACGGTGGCCCCGGACCTCGCCGCCGCCGGACTGGAGGTGGTGATGTACGACCAGCGGGGACACGGCCGCAGTGAGCGCCCCGGCTCCGGCTATCGGCTGGACACCTTCGTCACCGATCTGGAGCGGCTGCTCGACCGACTGGGGATCACCGGTCCGGTCCATCTCGTGGGCAACTGCTTCGGTGGAACGGTGGCGTTCGCCTACGCCATGCGCCATCCGGAGCGGGTGGCCGGTATCGCGGTGATCGAGGCGAAGCCCGCCACCGAGAGCTGGCTCACCGAGATCAGCGGGATCCTCCGGCGTGTCGAGGAGGAACTGGTCGTCCATGAGGCCGAGTCGCTGGCCTGGGTCAGCGCCCACCGGGGCGCCCACACCGCACGGCTGGCCAAGTCGGCCGCCCGCCTGGTCCGTACCACCACCATCGCCGAGGACGTACCGGCGAGCCGGGTGGTGAGCGAGGAGCAGGTCCGCGCGGTGAGCTGCCCGGTACTGGCCGTCTACGGCGCCGATTCCGAACTCGCCGGGCAGGAGCGCTGGTTGGAGTCGGTACTGCCCGGCACCCGGACCGTCGTCCTGCCGGGGCAGGGCCACTCGGTCCTCGCCGAGGCGCCCACACGCATCCGTGAGTTGCTGTTGTCCTGGATCGACGAGCGTGAACGCGAGGGCGAACACGGGGGCCATACGGCCACCCGTACCGCGGCGGCGGCCCTGGAGGCCGATGCCTGATGAGCGTACCGAGCGAACCGAGCGAACCGAGCGGACCGAGCGGAGGTCCGGAAGTCTCACCCCGCACACCCCGCCGCTTTCTCTTCGTCGTGCCACCGCTCGTCGGCCACGTCAACCCCACCCTCGGCATCGCGGCCGAACTGACCGCACGGGGGCACCAGGTGGCCTGGGCGGGGATGCCGGAGGTCGTGGAGCGGCTGACCGGGCGGGGGGCGACGGTCTACCGCTGTGCCGGGCCGGTGCTCGGCGAGGGCGGGGCGGGCCGGCCACCGGACGTACGCGGCCCCGCCGCGCTGAAGTTCCTGTGGGAGCGGTTCCTGGTGCCACTCGCCGAGGCCATGGCTCCGGGCGTGGCCACGGCCATCGAGGAGTTCCGTCCCGATGTGGTGGTCGCCGACCAGCAGACCGTGGCGGGCGCGCTGGTGGCCGAACGGCTGGGGGTGCGCTGGGCCACATCCGCCACCACCTCGGCGGAGTTCACGGGCGCGCTGGACGGGATGCCCAAGATCGACGCCTGGCTGGACGGTCTGCTGCACGAGGTGCGGGGCCGGATCGGCGACCCGGGCGGCACGGCCGATCCCCGGTTCGCACCGGATCTCGTCCTCGCCTTCACCACCGAGGAGTTGGCCGGACGACCGGCACGGGCGGGCGACCGCATCCACTATGTGGGCCCGTCGATCGCCGAGCGACCGGCCACGGCGGACTTCCCCTGGGAGTGGCTGGACCCCACGCGCCCCGCCGTCCTCATCACGCTCGGCACCGCGAACGCCGACGCCGGGGCGCGCTTCCTCACCGAGTGCTTGGCGGCCGTACGGGCGCGGGCCGGCCGCTTCCAGGCGGTCATCGTCGACCCCGACGAGGTACTCGCCCCCGACACGCCGCACGACAACGACGTCCTGGTGCGCCGCTACGTCCCGCAACTCCCGCTACTGCGACGGGTGAACGCGGTCGTCTGCCACGCGGGCCACAACACCGTCTGCGAAACCCTCTGGCACGGCGTGCCGCTCGTGGTGGCGCCCATCCGGGACGACCAGCCGGTGGTGGCCGCCCAGGTGGTGGACGCGGGCGCGGGCATCCGGGTGCGCTTCGGCAGGGCGCGGGCGTCGGCCATCGGCGAGGCGCTCGACGCCGTGCTGGACGAACCGCGCTACCGCGCCGCGGCCGAGCGCGTGGGCGCGTCCTTCCGCGCGGCGGGCGGCGCCACCGCGGCCGCCACCCACCTGGAGCGGCTGGCCACAGCGAGCGCCGCCACCCACGCCACCGTGAACCCGGAAGGGGAACGATGAGCCGCGAGAGTGCCATACCCCGCGCACCGGAGAAGCCGTCGCGCGCCGAGACCGTCGCCGAGTTGCGCCCCCGCTACCAGGCCGATCTGGCGCGGGGCACCGAGCGGTTCTTCGAACCCCGCCGCACGGACTGCCCGTGGTGCGGCTCCACGCGGCTGGTGCGGCGGCTGCGCACCAAGGACCGGTATCAGAGCAAACCCGGCCGTTTCCGGCTCGACAGATGCCGGGACTGCCGCCATGTCTTCCAGAATCCACGGCTGAACGAAGACGGCCTGGAGTTCTACTACCGCGACTTCTACGACGGGATGGGGGAGATCGAACTCGGCAACGTCTTCTCCGGCCGCGACAAGGCCTACCGGCGGCGCGCCATGTTCCGGGAACCCTCCGCCGAACCCCCGAAGACCTGGCTCGATGTCGGCACCGGACACGGCCACTTCCCCGAGGTGGCCCGTACCGTCTTCCCCGGCACCCGCTTCGACGGACTCGACTTCACCGCCGGTGTCGAACTGGCCGAGCGCACGGGCCGCATCGACCGCGCGATCCGCGGCAGCTTCCCCGAACTGGCCGAGGAGCGGCTGGCCGGGAGCTACGACGTGGTGAGCATGTTCCACTACCTGGAGCACAGTACGGACCCCCGCGCCGAACTCCGCGCCGCCCGCCACGCCCTGCGGCGCGGCGGCCATCTGCTGATCGAGGTGCCCGACCCGGAGTGCTGGTTCGGCCGGCTCTTCGGCCGGTTCTGGCTCCCCTGGCTCCAGCCCCAGCATCTGCACTTCGTTCCGGTGGCCAACCTCCGTGACGAACTGACCGCGCTGGGCTTCACGGTGATCGACGAACAGCACCGCGGACCGTCGGACACCGTCGACCTGCTGGGCGCCGTCTGGCTGGCGCTCAACGCGATCGCCCCGCCCGATGACGCCCCCTCCCTGGCCAGGCCGCCCGGTCGGCTCCGCTGGCTGCTGCGCTGCGCGATCCTGCTGGCGGGTGTGCCCGCCCTCGTGGTCGCGACCACCCTCGACCGGTTGCTGCTCAAACCGCTGGCGGGGCTCGGCAAGATGTCCAACGCGTATCGGGTGGTGGCCAGGTGTAATGCCTCCGCCCGTTCCGGCCCCCGCTAAGGTGGCCCCCGGGTCCCGCTCCGGGGCCCGGGGGAGGGGCGATGCACGGCGATGTCGAGGCCGAGAGGGCCAAGCCGTTACGCGCGGCCGGAGGGCTACGGCCGCCCGGAGGGCTGCGCACGGCCGCGCGCGTCAGCACTCTGGCCCTGGTCGCGGGCCTGCCGGTGGTGCTGCTCGGCGGTGTCGCCATCGCCCTGAGACCGGACATCACCGCC
>NZ_JANIAA010000072.1 GCF_024505145.1 Streptomyces rugosispiralis
GCCGCCCTCTGCCACCGTCCCCTGGATCAGCCCGGCCGCCGACTCGCCACGTGCCAGCGCCTCCAGGCCGGACAGCAGCCCGGCGCGGTTCTCGCCGATGACCACCGCGCGCCGCTCCAGCGCCGCCCGGCCCGTGGCCAACGAGTGGCCGACGTCCGTGGGGTTCAGCTCAGGGTGGGTGGCGAGGTGGGCGAGGAGCCGTTCGGCCTGGCCGCGCAGGGCGGCCTCGGACTTGCCCGAGAGCGCCCACGGCACCGTCGGCGGCTCCGCCACCGGACGACCGGTCGCGGGGGTCTCCTCGGGGGCGGGGGCAGGGGCCGGGGGCTGTTCCAGGATGGTGTGGGCGTTCGTACCGCTCACGCCGAACGACGAGATGGCCGCCCGGCGCGGTCGGCCGAGTTCCGGCCACGGCCGGGCCTCGGTCAGCAGCTCGAGGTCGCCCGCCGACCAGTCCACATGCGGGGTGGGCTCGTCGATGTGCAGGGTCCGCGGAAGCACCCCGTGGCGCATCGCCATGATCATCTTGATGATGCCCGCGACACCCGCGGCGGCCTGGGTGTGGCCGATGTTGGACTTCAGCGAGCCCAGCCACAGCGGCTGCCCCTCCGGCCGGCCGCGGCCGTAGGTGGCGAGCAGGGCCTGGGCCTCGATCGGGTCGCCCAGCGTCGTACCCGTGCCGTGCGCCTCCACCACATCGACATCGGCGGTGGTGAGCCGGGCGCTGGTGAGCGCGTCGCGGATGACGCGCTGCTGGGACGGGCCGTTGGGCGCCGTCAGGCCGTTGGACGCGCCGTCCTGGTTGATCGCGGAGCCGCGCACGATGGCCAGCACCCGGTGGCCGTTGCGCCGCGCGTCCGACAGCCGCTCCACGAGCAGCATGCCCGCGCCCTCGGCCCAGCCCGTGCCGTCCGCCGACGCCGCGAACGACTTGCAGCGGCCGTCCGTGGACAGCCCCTGCTGACGGCTGAAGTCGATGAACGTGTCCGGGGTGGCCATCACGGTCACACCACCGGCCAGCGCCAGCGAGCACTCGCCGTTGCGCAGCGCCTGCGCGGCCAGGTGCAGCGCCACCAGCGACGACGAACACGCCGTGTCGATGGTGACCGCCGGGCCCTCAAGACCGAAGGTGTACGCCACCCGGCCCGAGGCGATGCTGCCCGCGCCGCCCGTACCGAGGTAGCCCTCGAGCCCCTCGGGGACGGCGGTGAGCCGGGTCAGATAGTCGTGGTACATGACGCCCGCGAAGACACCGGTCCTGCTGCCGCGCACGGCCGTCGGGTCGATCCCGGCCCGCTCGAACGCCTCCCACGAGGTCTCCAGCAGCAGCCGCTGCTGCGGATCCATCGCCATGGCCTCGCGCGGGTTGATCCCGAAGAAGTCCGGGTCGAAGTCGGCGGCGTCGTGCAGGAAGCCGCCCTCGCGGGTGTAGCTGGTGCCCACCTGGTCGGGGTCGTCGCTGTAGAGCGCGTCGAGGTCCCAGCCGCGGTCGACGGGGAAGTCGGAGATGGCGTCGGTGGCGCCGATGACGAGCCGCCACAGCTCCTCGGGGGTGGTGACCCCGCCCGGGTAGCGGCAGCTCATACCGACGATGGCGATCGGCTCGTCCTCGGTGACGGCCGCCACCGGGACCGGGGTGTGCACCTCCGCCGACTCCTCGCCCACCAGCTCGGTCCGCAGATGGCGGGCCAGGACCCGCGGGTCCGGGTAGTCGAAGATGAGCGTCGCGGGCAGCCGCAGCCCGGTGACCGAGTTGAGCTGGTTGCGCAGCTCGACGGCGGTCAGCGAGTCGAAGCCCAGCTCCTTGAACGCCCGGCCGGAGCCGATGGTCTCCGCGCCCGCGTAACCGAGCACCGTGGCCACCTGCGCCCGGACCAGGTCCAGCAGCAGCCGCTCCTGCTCCGCCGCGCTCAGCCCGGCGAGCCGCCCGGCAAGACCGGACTCGCCACCTGCCGCGACCGCGTCCACCGCGCGCCGCGCCGGGCCCCGCACCAGACCGCGCAACAGCGGCGAGATCGCGGACTGGTTGCGCAGCGCCGCGAGGTCCAGACGCATCGGCACCAGCGACGCCTCGTCGACGGTCAGCGCGGCGTCGAAGAGCCGCAGCCCCTCCGCCACCGGCAGCGGGGGCACTCCGGCCCGCCGCATCCGGGTGATGTCGGCCTCGTCCAGGGTGTCGCCCATGCCGCCACCGGCCCACAGGCCCCACGCGAGCGCGGTGGCCGGCAGGCCCTGGGCGGCGCGGTGCTGGGCGAGGGCGTCCAGGAAGACGTTGGCGGCCGCGTAGTTGCCCTGGCCCGGACCGCCGAACACACCGGCGGCCGAGGAGAACAGCAGGAACGCCGCGAGGTCGAGGTCGCGGGTCAGTTCGTGGAGGTTCCAGGCCGCGTCCACCTTCGGGCGCATGACGTGCGCCACACGCTCGGGGGTGAGCGAGCCGATCACACCGTCGTCCAGCACACCGGCGGTGTGCACGACCGCCGTCAGGGGGTGCTCGGCGGGGATGGCGGCGAGGGCCGCGGCGAGCGCGTCCCGGTCCGCCACATCACACGCCGCCCATGCCACCTCGGCACCCAACTCGGCCAGCTCGGTGGCGAGTTCTTCCGCACCCGGTGCCTGGTCGCCACGGCGGCTCACCAGGAGTAGGTGCCGTACGCCACGCTCGGCCACCAGGTGCCGGGCGAACAGGCCGCCCAGCGAACCGGACGCGCCGGTGACCAGCACCGTGCCGTCCGGGTTCCACTCCGGGGCCTGGCTGTCGGGCGCCGACGCGGCACGGGCCAGGCGTGGCGTCTTGAGGACGCCTTCCCGCACCGCGACCTCGGCCTCGGCGCTCGCGAGTACGGCGGGCAGCGCGGCTCGCGAGTCGTCGTGGCCGTCGAGGTCGATCAGGAGGAGCCTGTCCGGGTTCTCGGCCTGTGCGGAGCGCACCAGGCCGCGTACGGCCGCGCCCGCGAGGTCCGGCACCGGTTCGGCGGTCTCGGTGGCCACGGTGCCGGAGGTCAGCAGGACCAGTGTTGAGTCCGTGAAGCGGTTGTCGGCCAGCCAGGTCTGGAGGAGGTGGAGGGCTTGGGTGGTGGCGTCGTGTGCGGCTTGGGTGGGGTTCTCCCCCACCCCGTCCCTTCCCGTAACTCGGGGCTCCGCCCCAAGGCCCCGGTCCTCAAGCGCCGGACGGGCTGGGAATGCCGCAGCCGGGCCTTCAAGTGCCGCGCCGTGCGCGTGCGGGTGTAGACGCCCCTCGGGCGTGTCCTCAATCGCCGGACGGGCTTGATTTGCCGCACCCGGGCGTTCAAGTGCCGCGCCGTCCTCGAGTGGCGCGCCGTCCAAGGAGGGCTCCGGACGGGCTTGATTTGTCAGCGGGACCACTACGTACTCCGGCAGCGCCGTTCCGGAATCGACGGCCTCGCCCAGCGCGGCCAGGTCCGGGTACGCCGTGGCGCCCAGCCCGTACGCGTCCGTGCCCAGCACCGCCCAGCGGCCGTCGGCCGAGTCCGCGGGGGCGGGCGTCGCCGTCCACTCCACGCGGTACAGCGACTCGTGGTAGGCCGTGCGGGCGCTCTCCAACCGCTCGGCCGAGACCGGGCGCAGCACCAGCGAGTCCACGGCCGCGACCGGCGCGCCGGCGGCGTCCGCGATCTCCAGCCGGACGCCGTCGCCGCCCACGGCGGCCATCCGCACCCGCAGCGTGGCCGCGCCGCTCGCGTACAGCGACACCCCGGTCCAGGCGAACGGCAGCCGCCCCTCGGTCTCGGTGCCGCCGAGCCCGGCCAGGCCGAGCGCGTGCAGCGCGGCGTCCAGCAGCGCCGGGTGCAGCCCGAACGCGGCGGCCTCCTCGGCCGTGCCCTCGTCCAGCGCCACCTCGGCGAACACCTCTCCGCCGCGCCGCCACGCCCTACGGAGCCCCTGGAACGCGGGCCCGTATGCGAAACCGACGTCCCGCAGCTCGGCGTAACGGTCACCGACCTCGACCTCGGCGGCGTCCGCCGGAGGCCAGGCGCTCAGCTCGAACGACGCCTCCGGCGCACCGCCGGACGCCAGCACACCGGACGCGTGCCGGGTCCACGGCTCCTCGGCCGACAGGTGCTCGGCCCGGGAGTGCAGCTCCAGCGGGCGGCGGCCGGTGTCATCGGCCGCGCCGACCCACAGCCGTAGCTGGACCCCGCCGTCCTCGGGCAGCACCAACGGCGCTTCGAGGGTCAGCTCCTCCAGCACCTCACAGCCGACCTGGTCACCGGCGCGGACCGCGAGCTCCACGAACGCGGTGCCGGGCAGCAGCACGGTGTCCATGATCGTGTGATCGGCGAGCCACGGGTGCGTGGAGAGCGCCAGCCGCCCGGTGAACAACATCCCGTCCGCGCTGGGCAGTTCGGCGCTGGCACCGAGCAGCGGATGCTCGGCCTGGCCGAGTCCGACGGCGGCCACGTCGCCGAGGAACAGCGACGAGACCTTCGGCCAGTAGCGCTGCCGCTGGAAGGCGTACGTGGGCAGCGCGGCCAGCTCGTCCGGCGCCGGACGCGTGGCGCCGGTCCCGGCGTAGAGGGCCGCCCAGTCCACGGCCACGCCACGGACGTGTGCCCGTGCCACGGCCGTGGTCAGCGCCTCGGCCTCGGGACGGTCCTTGCGCAGCGCCGAGATGAACGCGGCGTCCGACGCGGAGTCCGTGACGCACTCCTGCGCCATCGCGGTCAGGACCCCGTCCGGGCCCAGCTCGACGAACGTGGTGACGCTGCGTGCTTCGAGAGTGCGGATGCCGTCCAGGAAGCGCACGGCCTCGCGGACGTGGCGGACCCAGAAGTCGGGGGTCGTGATCTCCTCGGCGGACACCACGCCACCGGTCAGGTTCGAGACGATCGGGATGCGCGGAGCCTCGTACGACAGCCCCTCGGCCACCTCACGGAAGGCGTCCAGCATCCCGTCCATGCGGGGCGAGTGGAACGCGTGGCTCACGGTGAGCCGCTTGGTCTTACGGCCCTGGGCCTCGAAACCGGAAGCGATCTCCAGCGCCGCGTCCTCATCACCCGCGATGACCACGGACGACGGCCCATTGAGCGCTGCGATGCTGACGCGCTCGGTCAGCAGCGGCGCCACCTCATCCTCCGACGCCTGCACCGCGATCATCGCGCCACCGGCCGGAAGCTCCTGCATCAACCGGCCACGAGCCGCCACCAACTTCGCCGCGTCCGCCAGCGACAACACACCCGCCACATGCGCGGCGGCCAGCTCACCGATCGAGTGCCCCGACAGGAAGTCCGCCTTCAGCCCCCACGCCTCCGAAACCAGCCGGAACAACGCCACCTCAACCGCGAACAACGCGGGCTGAGTGAACCCCGTCCGGTCCAACGCCTCGGCGTCGTCCCCGAACAGCACCGTCTTCAGCGGCCGTTCAAGGTACCGGTCCAACTCATCGCAGACCGCGTCCAACGCCTCCGCGAAGGCCGGGTACGCGTAGTACAGCTCACGGCCCATCCCCAGCCGCTGGCTGCCCTGCCCCGTGAACAGGAACGCCACCCGGCCACCGGCCACCGAGCCCCGCACGAGCCCGGCCGCCGTACGGCCCTCGGCGAGTGCCTCCAGGCCGGACAGCAGTCCGTCCCGGTCCTCGGCGACGAGCGCCGCGCGCTCCTCGAAGGCCGAGCGGCCCACGGCGAGCGCGTAGCCGAGGTCGGCCGTGCGGAGTTCGGTCCGCGCGGTCAGATGGCCGTGCAGCCGCGCGGCCTGGGCGCGCAGCCCGTCTTCCGTACGGGCCGAGAGCAGCACCGGCAGAGCCGAAGCGCCCTCATCGGCGTCCGCGACGGCCTCAACGGCGTCAGCCGCCGGGGCCTCTTCCAGCACCGCGTGGGCGTTGGTGCCGCTGAAGCCGAACGAGGAGATGCCCGCACGACGCGGATGGCCCGTCTCCGGCCACTCCCGCGCCTCCGTCAGCAGCCTGATGTCGCCCGCCGACCAGTCCACATGCGGGGTCGCCTCGTCCACGTGCAGCGTGCGTGGCAGCACCCCGTGCCGCATGGCGAGGACCATCTTCATCACACCGGCGACACCGGCCGCGGCCTGCGTATGGCCGATGTTGGACTTGATGGAGCCGAGCAGCAGCGGCTGCCCCTCCGCCCGGTCCTGGCCGTACGTGGCGAGCAGCGCCTGCGCCTCGATCGGGTCGCCCAGCCGGGTGCCCGTGCCATGGGCCTCGACCGCGTCCACCTCGGACGCCGAAAGCCCCGCACCCGCCAGCGCCTGCCGGATCACCCGCTGCTGCGAGGGCCCGTTCGGCGCCGTCAGGCCGTTCGACGCACCGTCCTGATTGACCGCCGTGCCGCGCACGAGCGCGAGCACCGGGTGGCCGTTGCGCCGCGCGTCCGACAGCCGCTCCACGAGCAGCATGCCGACGCCCTCACCCCAGCCGGTGCCGTCCGCCCCGGCCGCGAACGCCTTGATCCGGCCGTCCTCCGCGAGTCCGCGCTGACGGCTGAAGTCCACGAACACACCGGGCGTGGACATCACGGTCACACCGCCAGCGAGCGCGATCGAGCACTCACCGCCGCGCAGCGCCTGGATCGCCGAGTGGAGGGCGACCAGCGAGGAGGAGCAGGCGGTGTCGATGGTGACCGCCGGGCCTTCGAGGCCGAAGGTGTACGCGAGCCGGCCCGAGATCACGCTGGCCGCGTTGCCCGTGCCCATATGACCTTCGAGGCCCTGCGAGTCGCCCAGCAGCAGGGACAGATAGTCCTGGCCGTTGGTGCCGACGAAGACACCGGCGGTGGAGCCGCGCAGCGTCGCCGGGTCGATCCCGGCCCGCTCGAACGCCTCCCACGACGTCTCCAGCAGCAGCCGCTGCTGCGGGTCCATGGCCAGCGCCTCACGCGGCGAGATGCCGAAGAACGCCGGGTCGAAGTCGGCGGCGTCCCGCAGGAAGCCGCCCTCGCGGACGTACGAGGTGCCCTCGACGTCCGGGTCCGGGTTGTAGAGCGTGTGGAGGTCCCAGCCGCGGTCGGCGGGCATGTCCGAGATGACGTCCGTACCGGACACCAGCAGCCGCCACAGCTCCTCGGGGGTGCGCACCCCGCCCGGGAAGCGGCAGCTCATCGCGACGATCGCGATCGGATCGTCGTCGGCCGCCACGCCCGCCACCGGCGACGCGCCACCCGTGGCCGCCACCTGCCCGCCGAGCAGTTCGGCGAAGAGGTGGTCGGCGAGGGCGAGCGGCGTCGGGTAGTCGTAGATGAGGGTGGCGGGCAGCCGCAGATCGGTGGCGGCGTTGAGGCCGTTGCGCAGTTCGACGGCGGTGAGGGAGTCGAAGCCGATCTCGCGGAAGGCCCGTTCGGCGCTGATGTCGGACACGTCGGCGTGGCCGAGGACCTCCGCCACATGGGTCCGTACGAGATCCAGCAGCGCCCGGTGGCGCTCCGCCTCGGGCAGGCCGAGGAGCCGCCGGGCGAGCGCGGAGGCGGTCTCGGCGGGCGCGGCCTCGCCGGCCGCGGTGACGGCGGCCCGGCGCACCTCGGGCAGGTCGGCCAGCAGGGGGCTGGGACGGCCGGCGGTGAAGCCCGGCGCGAACCGGTCCCAGTCGACATCCGCCACGGTCACGGCCGCGTCGCCCAGGTCGAGGGCGCGCTGGAGGGCGTCGATCGCGAGATCGGCGTCCATCGGTGGCATCCCGGCGCGGCGCATGCGCTGCTCCAGCGCCTCGTCGGCGGCCATGCCGCCCGCGGCCCACGGGCCCCAGGCGATCGAGGTGGCGGGCAGGCCCTCGGCGCGCCGCCGCCCGGCGAGCGCGTCCAGGAAGGCGTTCGCCGCGGCGTAGTTGGCCTGGCCGGCGGCGCCCACGGTGCCGCTGGTCGAGGAGAACAGCACGAACGCGGACAGGTCGAGATCGCGCGTCAGCTCGTCCAGCGCGAGCGCGGCCTCGGCCTTCGCGCGCAGGACGGAGGCGAAGCGCTCGGGCGTCAGCGACTCCAGAACGCCGTCGTCCAGCACCCCGGCCGCGTGCACCACCGCCGTCAGCGGCAGCTCGGCCGGGAGCCCGGCCACCAGCCCGGCCAGCGCCTCGCGGTCGGCCACATCGCATGCGGCGACCGTGACCCGGGCGCCGGTAGCGGCGAGTTCATCGCGCAGTTCGGCGGCGCCGGGTGCGTCGAGGCCACGGCGGCTGGTGAGCACCACGTGCTCGGCGCCCTTGTCGATCAGCCAACGGGCCACCTGGCCGCCCAGCGCGCCGGTACCGCCCGTCACCAGCACCGTGCCGTGGGCGCTCCAGCCCTCGGGCTCCGGCACCTGCCGTGCGGTGGCCCGCGCCAGTCGGCGGCCGAACACCCCGGAGGCGCGGACGGCGATCTGGTCCTCGTCCCCGGCCCCGGCGAGCACCACCGCGAGCCGCGACAGCACCCGGTCGGTCATCGTCTCGGGGAGGTCGATGAGCCCGCCCCAGCGGTCGGGCAGTTCCAGGGCCGCCACCCGGCCCAGGCCCCAGACCTGGGCGCGGGCCGGGTCCACCGGCTCGCCCTGACGCCCGGTCGAGACGGCGCCCCGGGTGGCACACCACAACGGCGCGTCGATCGCCGCGTCGCCCATGGCCTGCACGAGGGCGGCCGTGGGCAGCAGGGCGTCGGTGTCCCCGGTGGCCAGCAGCGAGAGCACACCGGCCACGGCGCCGCCGTCGGCCGCCGTACGCAGCCGCTCGGCGATGGACGCGCGGTCCTCGTCGGCCACGTCGAGCCGCCGTGCTTCGGCGCCCCGCTCGGCCAGCGTACGGACGACACCGTCCGTCCACGCGTCGGCGGTGGCGTCCTCGGCGGGGGCGACGACGAGCCACACCCCGGACAGCCGGGCCGCGGAGCCCAGCGACAGCGGCTTCCACGCCACCTGGTACCGCCAGCCGTCGACACCCGCGGCGGCGGCCAGGCTCGCCACCGGCTCCTCGGGCCAGTAGCGGCGGTGCTGGAAGGCGTAGGTCGGCAGGTCGACGCGGTGCGTGCCGATCCCGGCGAAGTACCCGGCCCAGTCCGGCGCCGCACCGCGCACATACGCGCGGGCGACGGCCGTGGTCAGCGCCTCGGCCTCGGGGCGGTCCTTGCGCAGCGCGGCGGCGAAGGCTGTCGCGTCGGCGTCGGTGACGCACTCCTGGGCCATGGCGGTGAGGACACCGTCGGGGCCGAGTTCGAGGTAGGTGGTGACGCCCTGGGCTTCGAGGGTCCGTACGCCGTCGAGGAAGCGGACGGCCTCGCGGACGTGGCGGACCCAGAAGTCGGGGCTGGTGATCTCCTCGGCGGAGACGACGGTGCCGGTGAGGTTGGAGACGATCGGGATGCGCGGGGCCTCGTAGCTCAGCCCCTGCGCCACCTCGCGGAACGCCTCCAGCATCCCGTCCATACGCGGCGAGTGGAACGCGTGGCTCACGGTGAGCCGCTTGGTCTTACGACCCTGGGCCTCGAAACCGGAAGCGATCGCGACAGCCGCGTCCTCATCACCCGCGATGACCACGGACGACGGGCCGTTCAAGGCCGCGATGCTGACGCCCTCGGTCAGCAGCGGCGCCACCTCGTCCTCCGACGCCTGAACGGCGACCATCGCGCCACCCGCAGGAAGCTCCTGCATCAACCGGCCACGCGCCGCCACCAACTTCGCCGCATCCGCCAGCGACAGCACACCCGCCACATGCGCGGCAGCCAACTCACCGATCGAATGCCCGGAAAGGAAGTCCGGCCGCAGCCCCCACGCCTCCGAGACCAGCCGGAACAACGCCACCTCAACCGCGAACAACGCGGGCTGAGTGAACCCCGTCCGATCCAACGCCTCGGCGTCCTCCCCGAACAGAACGCCCTTCAGCGGCCGCTCAAGGTACTGGTCCAGCTCATCGCAGACCGCGTCCAACGCCTCCGCGAACACCGGATAGGCGTCATACAGCTCACGCCCCATCCCCAGCCGCTGACTCCCCTGCCCCGTGAACAGGAACGCCGTCTCGCCCTCGGCGACCGCGCCCTGGACCAGACCCGGCGCGGACTCCCCCCGCGCCAGCGCGTCGAGACCGGCCAGCAGGTCGTCCCTGCCGTCCGCGACCAGCACCGCGCGTGCGTCCAGCGCGGCGCGGCCGGTGGCCAGGGTGTGGGCGATGTCGGCGGGTGCGAGGTCGGGCTGGGCGATCAGGTGGGCGTACAGCCGCTCGGCCTGGGCGCGCAGGGCGTCGGTGCCCTTGGCCGAGAGCGCGTACGGCAGCACCACACCGGAGCCGTCCCGCTCGGCGCCCGCCACCGGTTCGGCGGCGACGGCCGGGGCCTGCTCGATGATGGTGTGCGCGTTGGTGCCGCTGATGCCGAACGACGACACCGCGGCCCGGCGGGCGCGGCCGGTCTCCGGCCACGCCATCCGCTCCGTCAGCAGCGCGATGTCACCGGCCGTCCAGTCGACATGCGGCGACGGCTCGTCCACGTGCAGCGTCCGCGGCAGCACACCGTGCCGCATCGCCAGCACCATCTTGATGATGCCCGCGACACCGGCCGCCGCCTGGGCGTGGCCGATGTTGGACTTGATGGAGCCGAGCCACAGCGGCTGCCCCTCGGCCCGCTCCTGGCCGTACGTGGCCAGCAGCGCCTGCGCCTCGATCGGGTCACCCAGCGTCGTACCCGTGCCGTGCGCCTCGACCACGTCCACATCGCCGCTGGTCAGCCCGGCGCTGGTCAGCGCCTTGCGGATGACGCGCTGCTGGGACGGGCCGTTCGGCGCGGTGAGGCCGTTGCTCGCACCGTCCTGGTTGACGGCCGAGCCGCGCACCACGGCCAGCACCTGGTGGCCGTTGCGCCGGGCGTCCGACAGCCGCTCCACGAGCAGCATGCCGACGCCCTCACCCCAGCCGGTGCCGTCCGCACCGGCCGCGAACGCCTTGCAGCGGCCATCGGCGGCGAGGCCGCCCTGGCGGCTGAACTCGGTGAAGTGGCCGGGCGTCGTCATCACGGTGACACCGCCCGCGAGCGCCATCGTGCACTCGCCCTGGCGCAGCGCCTGGATCGCCCAGTGCAGCGCCACCAGCGACGACGAACACGCCGTGTCGACGGTGACCGCCGGGCCCTCCAAGCCGAGGGCGTAGGCGATACGGCCGGACATGACGCTGCCGGCGTTGCCCGTCATCACATGGCCCGCGACCTCCGAACCGGCCTGCTCCAGGCCCGCGTCGTAGCCGCTGTAGGCCGCGCCGACGAACACGCCGACCGAGCGGCCGCGCAGCGAGTCCGGGTCGATACCGGCGCGCTCGAAGACCTCCCACGAGGTCTCCAGCAGCAGCCGCTGCTGCGGGTCCATGGCCAGCGCCTCACGCGGCGAGATCCCGAAGAACGCGGCGTCGAAGAGGTCCGCGTCGTGCAGGAAGCCACCGGCGCGGGCGTAGTCGGACGGGCCCGCGTCGGCCTCGTCGCCGTCCGCCGCCCACTGGCTCTCCCAGTTGCGGTTGACGGGGAATCCGGTGATGGCGTCCGAGCCCGTGGCCACGAGCTGCCACAGGTCCTCGGGCGAGCGGACGTCGCCGGGGTAGCGGCAGCCCATCGCGACGATGGCGATCGGGTCGTCGGCGAGGGAGGCGGTGGCGGCCAGTGCCGGGGCCGTCTCCTCCGCCTCGGCCTCGTGCTCGTCCGGGCCGAGGAGTTCGGCGCGCAGATGGTCGGCGAGGACGGTGGGGTTGGGGTGGTCGAAGACGATCGTGGTGGGCAGCTTGAGCCCGGTGGCGGCGGAGAGCCGGTTGCGCAGTTCGACGGCGGTGAGCGAGTCGAAGCCCAGCTCCTTGAAGGCCCGGCGCGCCTCGATGGCGTCGGCGGAGGCGTGGCCGAGGGCCGTGGCCACATGACCGCGTACGAGGTCCAGCAGCGTCCGGCGGCGCTCGTTCGGGGAGAGCGTGCGCAACCGCTCGGCCAGGGACGAACCGGCGGCGAGCGCGCCCGCGGCGGTGCGCCGGCCGGTGGTCCGGATCAGCCCGCGCAGCAGCGCCGGGACCGGGCCGGATCCGGCGGCGGAGCGCAGCGCGGCGAGGTCGAGACGGGCCGGGATCAGCAGGGTACGGCCGGTGCGGCGGGCGGCGTCGAAGAGCGCCATGCCCTCGTCGTCGCTGAGGGCGCCCATGCCGCTGCGGGCCAGCCGCAGCAGATCGGTCTCGGTCAGTCCGCCGGTGATCCCGCCGGACTGGGCCCACAGGCCCCACACCAGCGAGGTGGCGGGCAGGCCCGCCGCGTGCCGGTGTGTGGCGAGGGCGTCGAGGAAGACGTTGGCCGCGGCGTAGTTGGCCTGGCCCGCGCCGCCCAGCGTGCCCGCGATGGCGGAGAACAGCACGAAAGCGGACAGGTCGAGGTCGCGGGTCAGCTCGTGCAGATTCCACGCCGCGTCCACCTTGGGACGCAGCACCCGCTCCAGCTGCTCGGGGGTCAGGGTCGCGGCCGTGCCGTCGTCCAGCACACCGGCGGTGTGCACGACGGCCGTCAGGGGATGCTCGGCCGGGATGGCCGCCAGGGTCGCGGCGAGCGCGTCGCGGTCCGCGGCGTCGCAGGCGGCGAGGGTGACCTCGGCGCCCCGCGTACGGAGTTCGGCGGCCAGCTCGGCGGCGCCATCGGCGTCCGCGCCACGGCGGCTGGTCAGCAGCAGGTGGCGTACGCCGTGCTCGGCCACGAGGTGGCGGGCGAGCAGCCGGCCGAGGGCGCCGGTGCCACCGGTGATGAGCACGGTGCCGTCGGCGTCGAACGCGGGTGCGGCGGGCAGGGAGTTGGCGTTCGGAGCCGCGGCCGAGCCCGCGGCCGGGGTCGAGCCCAGAACCGGGGCCGCGCCCAGGACCGGGGCCGAGCCCGCGGCCGAACCCGAGGCCAGGACCGGGTCCGAGCCCGCGGCCGGGGCGGAGGCGCGGGCCAGTCGGGGGGCGAGGGCGCGGCCCGCGCGGAGGGCGAGCTCAGGCTCGCCGGTGGCCAGCGCGTCGGAGAGCACGTCGGCGAAGGTACCGAGGACCTCGGCGGCGCCAGCGGACCCAGCCACCTCGACGGACCCAGCGGCTTCGGCGGCTTCAGCCGCTTCGTCTACGTCCACGAGGACGAAACGGCCCGGGTTCTCGGTCTCGGCGGAGCGCACCAGGCCCCACAGAGGCGCGTGCGCCAGATCCGTGACGCCCTCCTCCGCGTCGGCGGCCATCGCGCCCCGGGTGACGAACACCAGGCGCGCATCGGCGAACCGCTCATCCGCCAGCCAGCCCTGCACCAGGGCCAGCGCATGCCGCGCCACTCGGTGTGCGGCCTCGGCCACGTCCTCGGCCGCGTCCCCGTTCGCGGCCTCGTTCGCGTCGCCGTTCGCGGCCTCGTTCGCGTCGCCGGATATGGGCGCGAAGGACGCGAGGACCAGCTCCGGAGTGGCGGTGTCGCCCGCCTCGACGGACGCGCCCAGCGCGGCCAGATCAGGCGCGGAGTCGGCGGCCACTCCGGCCGCGACCAGCCCGAACGGGTCCTCGCCCAGGACGATACGGCGAGCGGCGGCGTCCGGACCTGCGGAGGCGGTCTGCGGGGCCACCCAGTCGAGTTGGAACAGGCTCTGCCGTGCCACGTCCGCGTCACCGGTGAGGTCGTCCGGCAGCGGACGGCAGCGCAGGCCGTCCACGGCGGCGACCGGCTCACCCGTGGCGTCGGCCAGCGCCAGCGACACCGTGCCGGCCCCGGCGGGCGCGATCCGTACGCGCAGCGCGGACGCGCCCTCCGCGTACAGGGAGACGCCCTGCCAGCCATCGGTCAGCTGGGCGCCGTCGCGGCCGTGGAGGGCGTGCAGGGCGGCGTCCAGCAGCGCCGGGTGGACGGCGAACTCCTCGGCACCGGGCTTGGCGTCGTCGGCCAGCCGCACCTCGGCGAAGAGTTCGTCCCCGCGCCGCCAGGCGGCCGTGAGCCCCTGGAACGCCGGGCCGTACCGCAGCCCGTCCTCGGCCAGCCGGGCGTAGAGCGCCTCGGGCTCGATGGCCTCGGCGGCGTTCGGCGGCCACGCGGCGAGGTCGAACGACGGGCCGGGGGCGCCGGAGGCGAGCACACCGCTCGCGTTGCGCACCCACGCCGTGTCGGCGGCGGCGTCCTCCGCGCGGGAGGAGACGGTGAACGAGCGGCGCCCGGCGTCGTCCGGCGCGCCGACCGTGACCTGCAGCCGGACACCACCGCGTACGGGCAGCACCAGCGGGGCGTGCGGGGTCAGCTCGTCGAGGAAGTCACAACCGAGCTGGTCACCGGCCCGGATGGCAAGCTCCACGAACGCCGAACCCGGCATCACCACCGCGTCCCGGACCGTGTGCTCGGCCAGCCACGGATGGGTGTCGAGACCCAGCCGCCCCGTGAACACCAGCCCATCGGACTCCGCCAGCGGCACCGCGGCGCCCAGCAGCGGATGCCCCGCCGACTCCAGCCCCACGGAGGCCACATCGCTTACGGACACCGCGCCCGGCTCCAGCCAGAACCGCTCGCGCTGGAAGGCGTACGTCGGCAGGTCGACCCGGTGCGCGCCGGTACCGGCGAAGTACGCGGCCCAGTCCGGCGCCACTCCGCGCACATGGGCGCGGGCGACGGCCGTGGTCAGCGCCTCGGCCTCGGGACGGTCCTTGCGCAGCGCCGAGATGAACGCGGCGTCCTCACCGATCGCACATTCCTGCGCCATCGCGGTGAGCACACCGTCCGGGCCCAGCTCCACGAATGTGGAGACGTTCTGCGCCTCGAGGGTCCGTATGCCATCGAGGAAGCGCACGGCCTCGCGGACGTGGCGGACCCAGAAGTCGGCGGTCGTGATCTCCTCGGCGGACACCACGCCACCGGTCAGATTCGACACAATCGGAATCTTCGGAGCCTCGTATGACAACCCCTCCGCGACCTCGCGGAACGCGGCCAACATGCCGTCCATACGCGACGAATGGAACGCATGGCTGACCGTGAGCCGCTTGGTCTTACGGCCCTGCGCCTCGAAACCGGAAGCGATCTCAGCCGCCGCGTCCTCATCACCCGCGATGACCACGGAAGTGGGCCCGTTGAGCGCGGCGATCGACACCCGCTCGGTCAGCAGCGGCGCCACCTCGTCCTCGGACGCCTGGACGGCGATCATCGCGCCACCGGCCGGAAGCTCCTGCATCAACCGCCCACGGGCGGCCACCAACTTCGCGGCATCCGCCAGCGACAACACACCCGCCACATGCGCGGCGGCCAGCTCACCGATCGAATGCCCGGACAGGAAGTCCGCCTTCAGACCCCACGCCTCAACGAGCCGGAACAGCGCCACCTCGACCGCGAACAGCGCGGGCTGAGTGAACCCCGTCCGATCCAGTACCGCCGCGTCGTCCCCGAACAACGCATCCCGCAACGGCCGCGCGAGATGCGGATCCAGCTCCGCGCACACCGCGTCCAGCGCCTCCGCGAACACCGGGAAGGCGTCGTACAGCTCACGGCCCATCCCCAGCCGCTGGCTGCCCTGCCCCGTGAACAGGAACGCCACCTTGCCACCGGCCACCGAACCCTCGACCACACCCGGCGCGCCGCGCCCGTCAGCCAGCGCACCCAGCCCGGCCAGCAGCCCGTCCCGGCCCTCAGCAACCACCACCGCACGGTGCTCGAAGGCCGACCGCCCGGTCGCCAGCGAGAACCCCACATCCACCGGCCGCAGCTCGCCCCGCGCCTCCACGCGCGCGAGCAACCGCTCCGCCTGAGCACGCAGCGCACCCGCGCCCCGACCCGAGAGCACCCACGGCACCACACCCGGAGCCACGGCACCCGAAGGCGCCCCCGCGGCCTCCGCCTCCTCCGGCGCCTGCTCGATGATGGTGTGCACATTCGTGCCGCTCACACCGAACGACGACACACCCGCCCGGCGCGGCCGGCCGGTCTCGGGCCACGGCCGTGCCTCGGTCAGCAGGGACACCTCACCCGCCGACCAGTCGACATGCGGGGTGGGCTCGTCCACGTGCAGCGTCCGCGGCAGCACCCCGTGCCGCATCGCCATGACCATCTTGATGACGCCGCCGATACCGGCGACGTTCTGGGTGTGGCCGATGTTCGACTTCAGCGAGCCGAGCCACAGCGGCCGGCCCTCCGGCCGCTCCTGGCCGTACGTGGCCAGCAGCGCCTGGGCCTCGATCGGGTCGCCCAGCGTCGTACCCGTGCCATGGGCCTCCACCGCGTCCACGTCGGCGGCGGCGAGCCGGGCGTTCTCCAGGGCCTGCCGGATGACACGCCGCTGCGACGGGCCGTTCGGCGCCGTCAGACCGTTCGACGCGCCGTCCTGGTTGACCGCCGAGCCACGCACCACCGCGAGCACCGGGTGGCCGTTCCTGCGCGCGTCCGACAGCCGCTCGACGAGCAGCACGGCGACACCCTCGGACCAGCCGGTGCCGTCCGCCGAGGCCGCGAAGGACTTGCAGCGGCCGTCGGCGGAGAGTCCGCGCTGACGGCTGAACTCCACGAACACATCCGGCGATGACAGCACGGTCGCGCCCGCCGCCACCGCCAGCGAGCACTCGCTCTGCCGCAGCGCCTGGACCGCCAGGTGCAGCGCGACCGAGGACGAGGAGCAGGCGGTGTCGATGGTGGCCGCCGGGCCCTCGAGCCCGAAGGCGTAGGAGAGCCGCCCGGACGCGACGCTGGAGGCGGTTCCGGTGAGCAGATGGCCCTCGACGCCCTCCGGCAGGTCGTACTCCCCCGCCCCGTACGCCTGCGTGGACGCGCCGACGAACACACCGGTGCGCGAACCCCGCATCGTCGCCGGGTCGATCCCGGCCCGCTCGAACGCCTCCCACGAGGTCTCCAGCAGCAGCCGCTGCTGCGGGTCCATCGCCAGCGCCTCACGCGGCGAGATCCCGAAGAAGCCCGGGTCGAACCGGCCGGCGTCGTACAGGAAGCCGCCCCCGCGGGCGTAGAACGTGCCCTCGCGCTCCGGATCCGGGTCGTACAGCGACTCGATGTCCCAGCCGCGGTCGTCGGGGAAGCCGGAGATGGCGTCCTGGCCGTCCGCGACGAGCCGCCACAGTTCCTCGGGGCTGCCGACGCCGCCGGGGAACCGGCAGCTCATGCCGACGATCGCGATCGGTTCCCGGGAGGCGTCGGTGAGCTGCTGGTTCTGTTTCCGCAGCCGCTCGGTTTCCTTCAGCGAGGCCCGCAGCGCGTCAACGAGCTTTTCGTTGGGGGTTGTCATCGTGTACTCCGTGCTTGGGCCCGCGTCAGGAATCGTTGCCGTCGAGGCTGTCGAGGTCGAGTGCCATGTCGATGAGGTGCTGGACGTCCATCTCGTCGATGGACTCCGCCTCGTCCTCGGCGCGGCTGGGGTCGGAAGTGGCGGCTTGTGGATCGGCCAGCCTGAGCAGCGTGTCCATCAGCCCGGCCTCCCGGATCCGGCTCATCGGGATGGTGGCCAGGGTGCGCCGCAGCTCGGCGTCCTGCGGGTCGAGGTCCACATCGGGCAGGGCGTGGCCGGTGCCGTGGCCCGGTCCGTCCGGGACCAGCTCGGTCAGCAGGTGCTCGGCGAGCGCGGCCGGGGTCGGGTAGTCGTAGACCAGGCTCGCGGGCAGCTTGAGGCCGGTGGCCGCGCCGAGCCGGGTGCGCAGTTCGACCGCGGTGAGCGAGTCGAAGCCCAGCTCGTTGAAGGCGCGTCCGGCCTCGACCTCGTCGGCCGAGGCGTGGCCGAGGGCGCTGGCCACATGAGTGCGGACCAGCTCCAGCACCGTGTCCTCGCGCTCGGCCGCGGACTGCCCGGTGAGCCGCTCGCGCAGGACGGATACGCCGTCGGCCGCCTTATCCGCCGGCTCGCCGTCGCCGCTGCCGCTGCCGCTGCCGCTGCCGCGCAGGGCCTTGGCCACCTGCGGCAGATCGTCGATCAGCGGGCGGGGGCGGGCGGCGGTGAAGGCCGGGGCGAAACGCTCCCAGTCGACATCGGCCACGGTCACGGCGGTCTCCTCGCGGGAGAGCACCCGCTGGAAGGCGACCATGTTCACCTCCGGCGCCATCGGCGGCAGTCCACGGCGGCGCAGTTGCTCCTCGGCGTCGCCCTCGGCGGCCATGCCGCCGTCCGCCCACGGGCCCCAGGCCACCGAGGTGGCGGGCAGGCCGCGGGCCCGGCGCTGTTCGGCCAGCGCGTCGAGGAACGCGTTCCCGGCCGCGTACGCGCCCTGGCCGCCACTGCCCCACACCCCGGCGATCGAGGAGAAGAGCACGAAGGCGTCCAGCGGGTCGGCGTCCGCGCCGAAGAGGGCGTCGAGGTGGACCGCGCCGGTCGTCTTGGCCGCCAGAATCCGGGCGAACTCGGGGAGTTCGGTGCCGGTGCCGGGCTCCTGGGAGATCCCGGCCGAGTGCACCACGGCCCGTACCGGCGTGCCGTTGGCGGCCAGCTTCTCCACCAGCGCGGCGAGCGCGTGGCGGTCGGCCACATCGCATGCCTCGACGGTCACGGCGGTGTCGGTGCCGGACAGTTCGGCCACGATCTCGGCCGCGCCCGGCGCGTCGGGGCCACGGCGGCTGAGCAGCACCAGCCGCTCCGCGCCGTGGTCCGCCAGCCAGCGGGCCACATGCCGCCCCAGGGCGCCCGTGCCACCGGTCACCAGCACGGTGCCGCGCGGCGTCCAGGGCTCGGCGGCCGCGGTGGCCGCGGTGCGCGGGGCCGGGACGAGGCGGCGTACGAAGACCCCGGTGGCGCGGATCGCCACCTGGTCCTCGTCGTCGGACCCGGCGAGCACGGCCGCGAGCCGGTCGAGCGCCCGCTCGTCCACGGTCTCCGGCAGGTCCACCAGACCGCCCCAGCGCTCGGGCTGTTCCAGGGCGACCACCCGGCCGTAGCCCCAGACCTGGGCCTGGGTGGCACCGGCCAGCCGGTCGGCGCCGCCGGTCGAGACCGCGCCCCGGGTGGCGCACCACAGCCGCGCCGGGGCGTCGTCGCCCCGGCGCGCCAGCGCCTCGGCCAGCGCACCGGTCAGCGCGAGGCCGACCGGCACCGCCGGATGCTCCGGATGCGGCCGCTCGTCCAGCGCCAGCAGGGACAGCACCCCGGCCACCGGGCCGTCGGCCGTCGCCGCGGCGAGGCGGTCGGCCACGGCGGCGGGGTCGGTGTCCACGGCGTCCAGTTCCAGCGTGACGACCCGCACGCCGCGGCGCGTCAGATCGTCGGCCACGGCGGTGATCCGCGGGTCGTCGGCGTGGCTCGCCGGGACGACGGTCAGCCAGGTGCCGGACGGGGCCGGGGAGCCCGCCGGGCCGCCCCCCGGACGCGGCTTCCACACCACGTTGTAGAGGTGGCCGTCGGCGGCGGACCGTTCGCGCTGGGCGCGGCGCCACGACGACAGGGCGGGCAGTACCGCGCTGAGCGGCTGGTCGCCCTCGACCCGCAGCTCACCGGCGAGCGACTCCCAGTCCTCGCGCTCCACGGCCTCCCAGAACCGCGCGTCCACCGCGTCCACGGCACCCTCGGCCGGGGTCCCGGACGCCACGGCGGTGTCCGGCCAGTACCGGCGGCGCTGGAACGCGTACGTCGGCAGGTCGACGCGGTGTGCGCCGGTCCCGGCGAAGTACCCGGCCCAGTCCACCTCGGCGCCCCGGACATACGCCTGGGCGAGCGCGGTGGTGACGGTCTCGGCCTCGGGGCGGTCCGCGCGCAGCGCGGCGGCGTAACCGGCCGCGTCGGCGTCGGTGACGCACTCCTGGGCCATGGCGGTCAGGACGCCATCGGGGCCGAGTTCGAGGTAGGTGGTGACGCCCTGGGCTTCGAGGGTCCGTACGCCGTCGAGGAAGCGGACCGCCTCGCGGACGTGGCGCACCCAGAAGTCGGGGCTGGTGATCTCCTCGGCGGAGACCAGCTCGCCCGTCAGGTTGGAGACGATCGGGATACGCGGGGATTCGTACGTGAGTCCCTGCACGACCTCATGGAAGGCGTCCAGCATGCCGTCCATGCGCGGGGAGTGGAACGCGTGGCTCACGGTGAGCCGCTTGGTCTTACGACCCCGCGCCTCAAAACCAGAGGCGATCGCGACAGCCGCGTCCTCATCACCGGCGATGACCACGGACGACGGGCCGTTCAAGGCCGCGATGCTGACGCCCTCGGTCAGCAGCGGCACCACCTCGTCCTCGGACGCCTGCACCGCGATCATCGCGCCACCGGCGGGCAGCTCCTGCATCAACCGGCCACGCGCCGCCACCAGCTTCGCGGCGTCCGCGAGCGAGAGCACACCCGCCACATGCGCGGCAGCAAGCTCACCGATCGAATGCCCGGACAGGAAGTCCGCCTTCAGCCCCCACGCCTCCGAGACCAGCCGGAACAACGCCACCTCGACCGCGAACAACGCGGGCTGAGTGAACCCCGTCCGGTCCAACGCCTCGGCGTCCTCCCCGAACAGCACCGTCTTCAGCGGCCGTTCAAGATGCCGGTCCAGCTCCGCACACACCTCGTCCAGCGCCTCCGCGAACGCCGGGAAGGCGTCGTACAGCTCACGCCCCATGCCCAGCCGCTGGCTGCCCTGCCCCGTGAACAGGAACGCCAGCTTGCCACCGGCCACCGAGCCCTCGACGAGCCCCGCCGCACCGTGCCCCTCGGCCAGCGCCGCGAGCTGGTCACCGAGGAGGTCGCCGTCCCGGCCGAGCAGCACGGCCCGGTGTTCCAGGGCGGCACGCGAGGTGGCCAGGGAGTACGCGAGGTCGAGCGGGCGCGGCCCGTCGGCCCCGGCGGCGGTCACATAGGGGCGCAGCCGTGCGGCCTGGGCCCGTAGCGCGTCCTCGGTACGGCCCGAGACCGGCCAGGCGAGGACGGGCAGGGGCCGCTCCGGGGCGGGCGCGGAGACCGCGTCCGCGGCCGGGGCCTGCTCGATGATCGCGTGCGAGTTGGTGCCGCTGAAGCCGAACGACGACACGCCCGCGCGGCGCGGACGGCCGGTCTCCGGCCAGGGCCGGGCCTCGGTCAGCAGCTCGATGTCACCCGCGGTCCAGTCGACGTGCGGGGTCGGCTCGCTGACGTGCAGGGTCCGCGGCAGCACACCGTGCCGCATCGCCATGACCATTTTCATGATGCCGGCGGCGCCCGCCACGGCCTGGGTGTGGCCGATGTTGGACTTCACCGAGCCCAGCCACAGCGGCCGGTCCTCGGGCCGGTCCTGGCCGTAGGTGGCGAGCAGCGCCTGGGCCTCGATCGGGTCGCCGAGCGTCGTCCCGGTGCCGTGGGCCTCGACGGCGTCGATGTCCGTGGCCGAAAGACCGGCGTTGGCGAGGGCCTGCCGGATGACGCGCTGCTGGGACGGGCCGTTCGGCGCCGTCAGACCGTTGGAGGCGCCGTCCTGGTTGATGGCCGTGGAGCGCAGCACGGCGAGCACCGGGTGACCGTTCCTGCGGGCGTCGGAGAGCCGCTCCACCAGGAACAGGCCCACGCCCTCCGACCAGTTGGTGCCGTCCGCGTCACCGGAGAACGCCTTGATCCGGCCGTCGGCGGCCAGTCCGCGCTGCCGGCTGAACTCCAGGAACGCGCCCGGGGTGGACATGACCGTGACGGCACCGGCGAGCGCGAGCGAGCATTCGCCGTTGCGCAGCGCCTGCGCGGCCAGGTGCAGCGCCACCACCGAGGAGGAGCAGGCGGTGTCGATGGTGACCGCGGGGCCTTCGAGCCCGAAGGCGTAGGAGAGGCGGCCGGAGGCCACGCTGGAGGAGTTGCCGGTGCCGAGGTGGCCTTCGAGGCCCTGCGGCTCGTTCAGCCACAGGGTCAGGTAGTCCTGGTCGTTGGAGCCGATGTAGACGCCGGTACGGCTGCCGCGCAGCGCGGCCGGGTCGATCCCGGCCCGCTCGAACGCCTCCCAGGTGGTCTCCATCAGCAGCCGCTGCTGCGGGTCCATCGCGAGCGCCTCGCGCGGCGAGATCCCGAAGAACGAGGCGTCGAAGTCGGCCACGTCGTGCAGGAAGCCGCCCTCGCGGGTGTAGCTGGTGCCCTCGAGGTCGGGGTCGTCGCTGTAGAGCGTGGCGAGGTCCCAGCCGCGGTCGGCGGGGAACGGGGTGATGGCGTCGTCACCGGCCACCAGCAGCCGCCACAGCTCCTCGGGCGAGTGCACCCCGCCGGGGAAGCGGCAGCTCATGGCGACGATCGCGATCGGGTCGTCGCGGTCCACCGCGCTGACCACCCGGTCGGGCACGACCGCGTCGGCCGGGTCCCCGACGATCTCCTGGCGCAGATGGCCCGCCAGGGCGGTCGAGGTGGGGTAGTCGAAGACGAGCGTCGGCGGCAGCCGCAGCCCGGTGACCTCGCGCAGCAGGTTGCGCAGCTCGACGGCGGTCAGCGAGTCGAAGCCCAGGTCCTTGAACGCCCGGCCCTCCTCGACGGCCTGCGGGCCCGCGTAGCCGAGGACGGCCGCCACCTGCGTACGCACCAGGTCCAGCAGCAGCCGGTCCTGCTCGGCCGCGCTCAGCCCGGCCAGCCGCTCCGCCAGCGCGGAACCGCCGCCCGCGGCGGTGTCCACCGCGCGGCGCACCGGGACCCGCACCAGCCCGCGCAGCAGCGGCGCCAGCGCGCCCGCCGCGGCCTGGGCGCGCAGCGCCACGGCGTCCACGCGCATCGGGACCGGTGCCACCTCGTCCGTGGTGAGCGCGGCGTCCAGGAGCGCCAGGCCCTCCGCCGGGGACAGCGGCGGCAGCCCGGCGCGCCG
Source organism: Streptomyces rugosispiralis (assembly GCF_024505145.1). Taxonomy (GTDB): domain Bacteria; phylum Actinomycetota; class Actinomycetes; order Streptomycetales; family Streptomycetaceae; genus Streptomyces; species Streptomyces rugosispiralis. Next base: position 22,616 of record NZ_JANIAA010000072.1, read on the forward strand.
CATCCGGGCGATGTCGGCCTCGTCCAGGCCACCGGCCATACCGGCGCCCGCCCAGGGGCCCCAGGCCGGCGAGACGGCGGGCAGACCCTCGGCGCGGCGGTGCGCGGCCAGGGCGTCCAGGAAGGCGTTGGCGGCCGCGTAGTTGCCCTGGCCCGGGGTGCCGAACACGCCCGAGGCGGAGGAGAACAGCACGAAGGCGGTCAGGTCGAGGTCGCGGGTCAGCTCGTGGAGGTTCCAGGCCGCGTCCACCTTCGGCCGCATGACGTGGTCGACGCGCTCGGAGGTGAGCGAGCCGATCACACCGTCGTCCAGCACACCGGCCGTGTGCACGACCGCCGTCAGCGGATGCTCGGCGGGGACGGTGGCGAGGGCCGCGGCGAGCGCGTCCCGGTCCGCCACATCACACGCCGCCCAGCGCGCCTCGGCGCCCAACTCGGCCAGCTCGGCGGCGAGTTCTTCCGCACCCGGCGCCTGATCGCCGCGACGGCTCACCAGCAGCAGCCGCCGTACGCCACGCTCGGCCACCAGATGCCGCGCCACCAGCCCGCCCAGCGAACCGGACGCACCGGTCACCAGCACCGTGCCCGCGGGGTCGAGGGCCACCGCCGCCGTCTCGTCCGCGACCGGCACCCTGGCCAGCCTCGGGATACGGGCCACGCCCGCGCGGACGGCGAGTTGCTCCTCGCCCGCCGCCAGCGCGCCCGGAAGCGCCGCGAGCGACGCGTCCTGGCCGTCGATGTCCAGAAGGACGAAGCGGTCCGGGTTCTCGGCCTGCGCCGTGCGCAGCAGACCTTGTACGGCGGCGCCCGCGAGGTCCGTCACCGGCTCACCGGTCTCGGTGGCCACGGCCCCCGAGGTCAGCAGGACCAGCGTTGAGTCCGTGAAGCGGTCGTCGGCCAGCCACTGCTGCAGCAGGCCCAGCACCTGGGTGGTGGCCTGATGCGCCGTGGTGGCGGGCGAGGGGCTTTCCCCCACTCCGCCCCTTCCCGCAGCATCGATATGCGGCTCCGCCGCGTGGATGGGCTCCGCCCCTTGCCCCCGGTCCTCAAGCGCCGGACGGGCTGGAGATGCCGCATCCGGGCATTCGAGTGCCGGGCCGTCTGCGTGCGGGTGGGTACGCCCTTCGGGCGTGTCCTCAATCGCCGGACGGGCTTGAACTGCCGCACCGTGCCATGTCAGGGAAACCACGACCTGGTCCGGCAGCGCCGTTCCGGAATCGACGGCCTCGCCCAGCTCCGCGAGGTCCGCGTATGCCGTGGCACCCAACCCGAACGCGTCCGTGCCCAGCACCGCCCAGCGACCGCCGCCGGGCGCGGCGGCGCCCGCCCCGGCCGGGAGCTCGGTCCACTCCACGCGGAACAGCGACTCGTGGTACGCCGCCCGCGCGGCCCGCACCTGCTCCGCCGACACGGCGCGCAGAACCAGCGAGTCCACGGCCGCGACCGGCGCACCGGCGGCGTCCGCGATCTCCAGCCGGACAGCGTCCGCGCCGCGCAGCTCCAGCCGCACCCGCAGCGCCGAGGCGCCGCTCGCGTACAGCGACACGCCGCTCCAGGCGAACGGCAGCCGCCCCTGGCCGTCGCCGTCGCCGTCGCCGTCGCCCAGACCGTCCAAGCCGAGCGCGTGCAGCGCCGAGTCGAGCAGCGCCGGGTGCAGACCGTACGCCTGCGCGTCGGAGGCGGCGGACTCGTCCAGCCGTACCTCGGCGAAGAGTTCGTCCCCGCGCCGCCAGGCGGCCATGAGCCCCTGGAACACCGGGCCGTACCGCAGCCCGCCGTCCGCGAGCGCCGCGTACAGCTCCTCGGTACGGGCCGCCTCGGCGCCCTGCGGCGGCCACGCGGTCAGCGCGAACGACGGCCGGGGCGCGCCCGTGGCGAGCACACCGTCGGCGTGTCGCGTCCACGGCTCCTCGGCCGGGGCGTCCTCCGCGCGGGACAGGACGGTCAGCGACCGCCGTCCGGCGCCATCGGGCGCGCCGACGGTGAGCTGCAGCCGGACGCCACCGCGCTCGGGCAGCACCAGCGGGGCGTGCAGGGTCAGCTCGTCGAGCAGATCGCAGCCGACCTGGTCACCGGCGCGGACGGCAAGCTCCACGAACGCCGTGCCGGGCAGCACCACCGCGCCCCGCACCACATGGTCGGCCAGCCACGGGTGCGTATCCACACCCAGCCGTCCCGTGAACACCAGCCCATCGGTCTCCGCCAGCGGCACGGCGGCGCCGAGCAGCGGATGCCCCGCCAGCTCCAGGCCCACCGAGGCCACATCACCCACGGACGCCGCGCCGGGCTCCAGCCAGAACCGCTCGTGCTGGAAGGCGTACGTCGGCAGGTCAACGTGGTGGGCGTCCCGACCGGCGAAGTATCCGGCCCAGTCCACCGCCACTCCGCGCACATGGGCGCGGGCGAGGGCTATGGTCAGCGCCTCGGCCTCGGGACGGTCCTTGCGCAGCGCCGAGATGAACCCGGCGTCCGACGCGGAGTCGGACACGCAGTCCTGGGCCATGGCGGTGAGCACACCGTCCGGGCCCAGCTCCACGAACGTCGTGACGTTGCGCTCCTCCAGC
>NZ_JANIAA010000073.1 GCF_024505145.1 Streptomyces rugosispiralis
GGGGGGGGGGCGGGCCCGGGGGGGGGGGGGGGGGGGGGGGGGGGGGGGGGGGGGGGGGGGGGGGGGGGGGGGGCCGGGGGGGGGGGGGTCCGGTGGACTCGCGGATGACCAGCCGTGGCCGGCCGTCGAGCGCCGTCTCCTCGACGTCCTCGCCGCAGCGCGCGAGGAGCAGCCGGGCGGCGGCCGCGCCGACCCGCTGCACCTGCTGGTCGACCGTGGTCAGCCGGGGGTGCAGCCAGCGGCCGAGCGGCAGATTGTCGTAGCCGACGACCGACAGGTCGTCGGGGACGCGCAGCCCGGCGCGCTGGGCCGCGCCGATGCCGCACATCGCCATCGAGTCGTTGGCGTAGACGATGGCGGTGGCGCGGTCGGCGGCGTCCAGCAGGGCCTGGGTGGCGGCGACGGCGGACACCTCGGTGAAGTCGGTGTGCAGGACCGCGTAGGGCCGCAGGCCCGCCTGCCGGAGGGCGGTTCCGAAGACACCGCCGCGCAGCCGGGTGTGCTTCAGGTCGGCGGGGCCCGCCACATAGGCGATCCGCCGGTGTCCGAGCCTGAGCAGATGGCGGACGACCTCCTCGACGGCGGCGTCCTGGTGGCCGAGGCCGACGCGGGGCACGGCGGCGGCGCGGTCGGGGGGACCGAGCAGCACGGCGGGCAGGCCGAGGCGGGCCAGCAGGGCGGGGCGCGGGTCGTCGGCGCGGGCGTCGGTCAGGACGGCGCCGTCGACGCGGCCCTCGGCCGCGAGCCGCTTGTAGAGGGCGTTCTCCTCCTGGGCCCCGGCCACCAGGTGCAGCAGCAGACCGTAGCCGCGCGGGGCCAGTTCGCCCTCGATACCGGTGATCAGCTCGCTGAAGTGCGGGTCCGCGCCGAGCACATCGGTGGGGCGCCGGACGACGAGGGCGAGGGTGCGGGTACGGGCGCTGCGCAGGGCGGCGGCGGACGCGCTCGGCGACCAGCCGAGCTCCAGCGCGGTGTCCAGGATGCGCTGCCGGGTGGCCTCCGACAGCCGGCCCTTGTCGTTGAACGCCTGGGACACGGCGGCGGTGGACACCCCGGCGGCGGCCGCCACCTGTTTGATGGTGGGGCGCCGTCCCGGTTTCGCGGCGGTCGTGCTCACGCCTTGACCGCCCCGTTGATGAGCGCCTGCTGCATGCGCTTCTGCAGCACCGTGTAGACGACCCATACGGGGATCAGGGTCAGGACGGTACCGGCGGTGAGGACACCGTAGTCGGTGCCGGTGATGGCCTTGAGGGTGGGCAGGGCCACCTGCACGGTGCGCTGCTCGGGGTCGGGGCCGATGATGACCAGCGAATACAGGTATTCGTTCCAGAAGGTGAGGAAGTTCAGCAGGAGCACGGTGGCGATGCCGGGCAGGCACATCGGTATGTAGATGTGGCGCAGCACCGTGTAGGTGGACGCCCCGTCCATCCGGGCGGCCTCCTCCATCTCCCTGGGGATGGTCCGCATGAACTGCACCAGGATCACCACCGACAGCGGCATCGCCGTCGCCGGCAGGAAGAAGACCATGAACAGCCGGGTGTGGAAGAGCCCGGTGGCGGCGGCGAGCAGGAAGGTGGGGAAGAGCGCCGCGAACGTGGGGATCAGGAAGCCCAGCGAGAAGACCTTCTCCATCGCCGAGGCGAGCCGTCCCGTCGAGCGGGCGAGCGCGAACGCGGCGGGCAGCGCCAGCAGCAGGGTCAGCGCCAGGGCCAGCACCGTCACCAGGGCGGAGTTGACGACGGCCGTGCCCAGGTCGGCGCTGTCGTAGGCGGTACGGAAGTTGCCGAAGCCCAATGACTCGGGCAGCGCGAAGGGATGGGCGAAGATCTCCTCGTTGCTCTTGAACGCCGAGGCGATGAAGTAGTAGAGCGGCACGATGAGCAGTACCGCGTAGGTCCACACCAGGATGTGTGCGGGCAGCCAGCGCTTGCCGAGTTTCATGGTGAGCCGCCTTACGGTCAGTAGTTCTGGCGGAACGCGCGGCGGATGGCGAGCAGCCCGACGAGCCCGGCCAGGAAGAGGATGACGCCGACGGTCTGGCTGTAGCCCAGGTCGGCCGCGATGAACGCCTTCTGGTAGACGAGGAAGGACAGCGTCGTGGACGAGCTGCCGGGACCGCCCTGGGTCAGCAGCAGCACATGCTGCGCCGAGCCGAAGAGCGTCCACAGGAACTGCAGCATGGTGACGACGCCGACGTAGTCGCGGATCACGGGGAAGTGGATGCGCCACATGGTCCGCCAGTGCCCGGCCCCGTCCAGCTGCGCCGCCTCGCCGAGGTCGTCGGGGACGCTGTCGAGCCGGGCGGCGAACAGGACGGCGGTGAAGCCGATCCCGCTCCACACGTCCAGGGCGATCAGACAGGCCAGGGCCGTGGACGGCGAGGCGAGCCAGGCGTCGGTGAGCGAGCCGAGCCCCACCGACTCGAGCGCGCCGTTGGCCAGCCCGTCCGGCGACAGCGCCGCGTAGAACACCATCGCCTTGGCGGGGGTGGAGATCAGGCCGGGGATGAACAGCAGATAGCGGATCACCCGGTGCCCGGGTGGCTTCTGCGCCACGTAGTAGCCCAGCATGTAGGCGCACACGATCATGATCGGCAGTGCCACCGCCAGCTGGACGGCGGTGTTGCGCACCGCGTCCCAGAAGACGGGGTCGTCCAGGACCGTGCGAACGTTGCCGAGCCCGGCGAACGACACCGGCTGGAGCATGCCCGGCCAGTGCAGGGCGGCGATCACGAAGATGGCGATCACCGGGCCGATCATGAAGACCGCGTACCAGACCAGCGCCGGGACGGCGAGGATCGTGCCGCCCTGCCGGGGTGTGCCGATACGGCCTGTGGTGGTGGGCGGTGCGGGGTGGCGGATCGCGGCCCCGCCCGGGGGCGACGTCAGCGTCGTCATGAGGTGGCTCCCGTGGAGTCGGGCTCGGGATATGAGCGAACGGGCGGGCGGTTCACGCGGAGCGGTACGCGGTCTCGAGCGCGGCGCGGACCTTCGCGGCGCTGGTGCCGCGGGTGAAGGAGGTGCTGGTCGCGGTGATCAGCGGCTGGGCGGCGGCGGGCGGCACATACACATCGGGCAGCAGCGCCTGGCTCACCGTCGAGCCCAGCCGCTGCGCCGCGGCGACCAGTGGGAAATCGGTGCTGACGGTGTCGGAGCGCAGCGCCATGTCGCGGCCGCTCTCCTTGATGAACCGGGCGACGGTGTCGGGCCGGTACATGAAGCGCAGGAACTTCTCGACCGCGTCGATCTTCTTGATGCCGTTCGGGCTGATCCAGAACCCGATCAGGGTGTAGGTGCGCAGGATGGTGGGCTTCTGGTGCGCGGCGCCGTCCGTCAGCGGCCATCCGCCGACCTCGGTGTGCCGGGCCACCTCCGGGGGCACCTTGGCCAGCGCCGAGGACATCGCCGACTCGATCGCCGCGGCCTGCGTGTTGAACTGCGTGGTCATCGAGTCCGAGGTGAGGCCCTGGGCCTTGTCGGCGAAGACACCCGCGTCGCGCAGTGTCACGAAGTACTCGATGCCTTCCCGGGCGCCCCTGCCGCCGAAGTCCCCCGTGGTGTAGGCGTGCCGGGCCTCGTCCTCGGTGAGGAACGTCTGGATGATCTGGGCGAGCAGCTTCTGCCCGGTCCAGTCGTTGCCACCGACGGTCACGGGCGCGATTCCCTTGGCGCGCAGCTTGCGGGCGGCGGCGATCAGCTCGTCGCCCGTGGTGGGTATCGCGTCGACGCCCGCCCGGTCCAGCAGGGCCCGGTTGTAGGCGATCGGCCAGTTGGTGGCGAAGTAGGGGAAGGCGCGCACCCTGCCCTTGGCGTCGGTCCACTCGGCGAGCGCCTGCGGGAGCACACGCTCCCGCAGCCCCCAGTCGTCCAGATAGCCCTTGACGTCGACCGTGGCGCCGACGTCCGTCCACGCCAGCGTCTTGTCGTAGAGGTTGACCATGACGACGTCCGGCTCCTTGCGGGCCAGCCGCGAGGTCTCGTAGACCTGCGCGAGGTCGTCGCCGTTGATGAGGTTCTTGACCTTGAGTCCCGGATGCTCCGTGCGGAACCGGTCGAGGGCCGCGAGGTAGGTGGGCGATCCCGGGGCGGTGGTGCCCAGCTGGCTGTGCACGACGAGCGTATCGGGATCGGAGTCCGCGCCGGTGAGCGCGGAGCAGGCGGAAAGGCCGGGCAGGACGGTCGCGGCGGCGAGGCCGGAACCGGCGGCGAGGAAGCCGCGCCGAGTCAGCGGTGAGTGCACTGCGGGGGTCTCCAACCAGGCGGTTAACGAGTGGTTAATCGATCTACCTCGAGGGTGTGAGGAATGTAGGAGCCACTTCGCCTCTGGTCAAGCCCTTGCCGGGACCGAAAACACACCGGACCCGCGGAACCCCATCCGCCGTCGGGAGCGGATGGGGTGCGGGTCGTACGTGGTGGCGGGCCCGTGGTGACGCGCCGGTGGTGGCGCTATTCCCAGGCCTGCCGTATCGGGGCGGCGGGGTCCGCCACCGGCGTCCAGGTCTCGGCGATGCGCATGGTCGTCCTGTGCGCACCGTCGTACGGGGGCCAGCCGGGGTCGCCCGTCCTCGCGAACCGGATCCAGGTGGCGTGGACACGGGAGGCGAGGCCGGCGGGGGGCGCGGTGGGCCCGAGGATCGCCTCGGGTCCACGCAGCCGCGCCAGCTCGGTGCGGTCGAACACGAACGGCAGCTCCATGACGTGCGAGGCGCCGAGCCGCCCGTCCAGCGCCTCCGACCGCCAGGCGAACTCGTAGACGTGGGTACGCGACGAGGAGTGCTGGGCGTGGGCGGTCGCGAGCCGCCGAGTGCCCGCGCCGAACAGGGCGTCGGTCATGATCGCGGCCCGCAGCTCGCCCGGGGACGCCCCGGGCCGTTCCCGGCGGTAGACCTCCACCAGCTTCTCGGGGGCCGGGTGCGAGCGTGCCGCCGTGGCGTGGACGTCCTCCTCGGTCGAGGACGCGAGATGGCCCGCCGGGGCCAGATAGAGGTTGCCCTCCTCGGCGGTCGTGCCGAGCAGCAGATCGACGCCCGCGCCACGTCCGGTGGCCACGGCCTCGGCCGGCTGCTGGTCCAGGACGAGGCTGAACGTGCTCAGGCCGATCAGCGGATCGAAGCGCCCGTCGACCGTGAGGTCGATCCCGGCGAGTTGGGGCATGGCCTCGACGAAGCGTTCGTCGGGGACCGACGCCAGCGCCTCCGCGGTCGCGGCGGTCCCCAGGACGCGGGCGAGGGCCCCGGTGACCCGGCTCGCCTGGGCGCGGCCGAACGCCCCCAGACCGCTGCCGCTCTGGATGATCGCCCGCTGGAAGAGCCCTTCGGCCCGTGGGTCGGCCACCACCGCGCCCACGAGGGTGGCGCCCGCCGACTGGCCGAAGAGGGTCACCCGGGACGGGTCGCCTCCGAAGGCCGCGATGTTCTCCCCGACCCAGCGCAGCGCCGCGATCACATCCAGCAGGCCCCGGTTGTCGGGGGCGTCGGGGAGGTGCAGAAAGCCGGGTATCCCGAGCCGGTAGTTGAGGGTGACCAGGACGACGCCGTCCCGGGCGAAGGTGGTGCCGTCGTAGAGCTCGGACCGGGTGGACCCGGCCACGAAGCCGCCGCCGTGCACGAACACCATCACGGGCAGGTCGTCGCGCGCGGTGTCGGGCGTCCAGACGTTCACCGCCAGGTAGTCCTCGCCCGGGACCCAGCCCTGCCCGAAGTACGGGGACATGTCGAGGTCGCCGAACGCGTCGCGCCTCGGCTGCGGTGCCGTGGGCCCCGGGGCGGTGGCATCGCGGACACCGTCCCACGGCGGGTGCGGCGCGGGCGGGGCGAACCGGGCGGCGCCGCGTGGCGGGGCGGCGTAGGGGATGTGCCGGAAGACGGTGGCGTGCTCCTCCTGGCGGCCGCGGACCGCGCCGTGGGTCGTCACGACGGTGGGGGCGGTGGTGTGGTTCGTCATGCGTGGTGTGTCTCTTCCTCGGTGTCTCTTCCGCGACACGTCTCTTCCGTGACGTCTCTTCCTCGGTATCGCTCCGGACACCGGTCACAGGCGGGTGAAGGCGGCCCATTCCTTGACGGCGAACGTGCCGCCCTCGCGGCGCACCTCGGCGGCGCCGTGGCCGCCCAGGTGGGCCGGGAAGACCAGGGCGTTCCGGTCGGCCGCCCGGCCGAGGACCCGGCGGCGGGTGGCGCGGGATTCGGCCGGGTCCTCGCAGAAGCAGCTGTTGGTGTCGGGAGCCGCGATCTGCACCGGGCTGTGCAGCAGATCCCCCACGAAGAGCGCGCGATCGCCTCGGGAATCGAGAGCGAGCACGGACGATCCCGGTGTGTGTCCGGGGGCGAGCTCCAGACGCAGATTGGCGTCGATATCGAGGCTGCCGTCCCACAGCAGCGCCTTGCCCGCTTCCCGAATGGGGGCGACGGAATCCTCGAAAACGTTCTGATTACCCCTGCCGAGCAGTGGCTTGTGCTCATTCTCCGGATTCCAGAACTCGAAGTCGCGCTCCGGGATGAGATACGTGGCGTTCGGGAAGGTCGGCACCCACTGCCGGCCGTCGAGGCGGGTGTTCCAGCCCACGTGGTCGACGTGCAGATGGGTGTTGACCACGATGTCGACGTCCTCCGGCCGCACCCCCGCCCCGGCGAGATTCCCCAGGAAGTCGGTGTTCAGATAGCTCCACACCGGTGCGTAGGGCCGGTGCTTGTGGTTGCCCACCCCGGTGTCGACGAGAATGGTCTTGCCCTCGCTGCGCAGGACCCAGGTCTGAATCGCGGACCGCACGTTATCGGTGCCGGGGTCGTAGAAGTCCGGGACCAGCCAGGAGGCATTGTCCTCCCAGACCTCCTTCGGGCTTTCCGGGAAGAAGGCCCGGGGCGCCAGGTCGACGGATCCGTAGTATTCCTCGACGCGTGTGATGGTGACATCGCCCAGGGTTATCTGCTGCATGGATATTCGCCTTGTTCATGAGACGTCGATTCGCAACAGAATCCTCGTCGGGGTGGCTCACGGGCGGTATCCGTCACCTGACTGCAGTCGCTGACGGAGGCGGGCACCCACGACCGAAAACACGTCATCGAGGCACCGAAAACTTTTCGGAGATCGATGGGGCGAGATCGTTTGCGCCGTCGATGACCACGCGTACACACCAGAGAGCAGCAGATCAGCGACGATGCGGCATCAGCGCTGGCGAGAGTTTCTACCGGAATCATTCCGGAAGAAGCGTTGACGTTGCGACGGCCCCGCAGCATACTCCGCATCGATCGTTGCCCATCGGCACACCACTGCCACCCGCCTCCGAAGAAGGGACAGCAATGGTCATCGATTCCCAGCAGGCTCGTCAGGAGCCCGGAGATCGCCGTCCTCGGTTACGCGTCCGAAGGGCGTTCAGCCTCGGTGTCGTCGGCCTCCTCACCGCGGCCGGTGTCCTCGCCCTGTCCGGTCCCGCCAGCGCCGCGAGCACCCTCGGCGGCGCGGCGGCCGCCAAGGGCCGCTACTTCGGCGCCGCCGTGGCCGCCAACCACCTCGGCGAATCCGCGTACGCCACCACACTGGACACCGAGTTCAACGCCGTCACACCCGAGAACGAGATGAAGTGGGACGCCGTCGAGAGCTCCCGGAACTCGTTCAACTTCAGCGGCGCCGACCAGATCGTCGGCCACGCCCAGGGCAAGGGCATGAAGATCCGCGGCCACACCCTGGTCTGGCACTCCCAACTCCCCGGCTGGGTGGGCGGTTTGAGCGCCACCGAGCTGCGCTCGGCGATGAACAACCACATCACCAAGGTGATGCAGCACTACCAGGGCAAGATCTACGCATGGGACGTGGTCAACGAGGCGTTCCAGGACGGCAACAGCGGTGCGCGGCGCAGCTCGCCGTTCCAGGACAAGCTCGGCGACGGCTTCATCGAGGAGGCGTTCCGCACCGCGCGTGCCGCCGACCCCGGCGCCAAGCTCTGCTACAACGACTACAACACCGACGGCCAGAACGCGAAGAGCAACGCCGTCTACAACATGGTGAAGGACTTCAAGGCGCGCGGTGTGCCGATCGACTGCGTCGGTTTCCAGTCGCACTTCAACAGCCAGTCCCCGGTCCCCGGCGACTACCAGCAGAACCTCCAGCGCTTCGCCGACCTCGGCGTCGATGTGCAGATCACCGAGCTGGACATCGAGGGCTCCGGCACGGCCCAGGCCGACAGCTACCGCCGGGTCACCCAGGCGTGTCTGGCCGTGTCCCGCTGCACCGGCATCACCGTATGGGGTGTCACCGACAAGTACTCATGGCGCGCCAGTGGCACCCCGCTGCTGTTCGACGACAACTACGCCAAGAAGCCCGCTTACACCGCGGTGCTCACCGCGCTGGGCGGCACCGGCGGTGGCGGCGGAGGCGATGGTGGCAGGTCGTGCACCGCGTCGTACTCCGAGACGCAGCGGTGGGGCGACCGCTTCAACGGCAAGGTGACGGTGACCGCCGGATCCTCGGCCATCAGCGGCTGGACGGTGACCGTGACCGTGCGTTCCGCGCAGAGCGTCTCCACGACCTGGAACGGCACTCCCAGCTGGGACGGCAGTGGCAAGGTCATGACGATGCGGCCCAACGGCAACGGCGACCTGGGCGCCGGGGCGGCCACCAGCTTCGGCTTCACGGTCATGGCGAACGGGGACTGGTCGGCCCCCACCATCGGCTCGTGCACCGCCTCCTAGCCGACCGGCAGGGGACCACACCCGCACTTCAGGAGGGACCATGACCGGACGCGGAAAGGCCGCGGCAAGACGCGCGGGCACAAGAGGCAAGGGGAAGGCGCGGCGGATCGCGCTCATCGCCGCGGCCACGGCCGCCCTGGCGGGGTTCTCCGCCGCCCCGTCCCCGGCGGCCACCCACGGCGCCGCACCCGCCGAGCGGGCCTGGGCCAACTGCCCCAATGGCTACGTGGGTCTGACGTACGACGACGGGCCGAATCCGGGGTCGACCCAGGCGCTGCTCAACGCCCTGCGGGCGGGTGGCGCGAAGGCCACCTTCTTCATCTGGGGGCTCCACGCCGACCAGTATCCGGACCTGCTCAGGGCCGAGCAGGCGGCGGGCATGTGGATCGCCAATCACACCACCTCGCACCCCCATCTCACCCAGATCGGCGAACCGGCGGCGTACAACGAGATCGCGGGCGCCCAGAACACCATCCGGCGCGTCACCGGACAGACACCCACCCTGTTCCGGCCGCCCTACGGTGAGACCAACGCGCAGGTCAGGGCCGATGAGGCGCGGCTGGGGCTGACCGAGGTGCTGTGGAGCGTGGACTCCCAGGACTGGAACGGGGCCGGCACCCAGCAGATCGTCCAGGCCGCCGCCACCATGCGGGCGGGCGGCATCATCCTCATGCACGACGGCGGTTACCAGACCACCGTCGCCGCCGTGCCGCAGATCCTCAGCGGGCTCGCGGCACGGGGGCTGTGCCCCGGCAGGATCACCGCGGGAGCGGGTGGCGGCGCGGTCGTCACGGCTCCCTGAGCGCCGTATCCGGCTGTCCGCTTCCGGCCGCGTCGCGCGGCAGCGGCCGTGGGCCCGTCCCGGCCTCCGCCGCGCCACCGGCGCCCCCGTGTTCGCCACCATGGCCACCGCGGCCGACGGTGCGCGACGGGGGCGCCGGCAACAGGCGCTGCAGCAGCGGTCCGGTCATCATCGTGGTGACCACGGCCATGGCCACCATCACGGTGAAGACGCGGCCGTCGATGACACCGAGGCCCAGGCCCACGTTGAGCAGGACGAGTTCGGTGAGCCCGCGCGCGTTCATCAGCACGCCGAGGGTGGTGGCCTGCCGTGGGGTGGCCCCGGTGAGCCGGGCGGCGGCCGCGGCGCCGATGAACTTGCCCGCGCAGGCCGCGACGAGCACGGCGAGCAGCATGGCCAGGCCCTGCCCACCGAGCCCCTGGAAGTTGACGGACAGCCCGGTGACGGTGAAGAAGACCGGGAGCAGCAGCAGGCTCGACTGCTCGATGCGCGCGGGCACCTCCGGAACGTGGGCCTCGAGCAGGCGGCGCGGTACGACGGCGCCGAAGACAAAGGCGCCGAAGACGGTGTGCAGCCCCATCGCGTCGGTGGCCCAGGCCGACAGCAGCAGACCGCTGAAGACCACGCCCTGGACCAGTGTGCTGTCCCGGTTCCAGAGCCGCTCGGGCGCCAGCAGCCAGTGCAGCGCGGGCTTGACCACGTACAGCATGCCGAGGGCGAAGAGCGCGGACAGCAGCGCCATCCGGGCGAGCGGCCAGGAGCCGTCGGCGTTCACCACGACCACCACCACGGCGAGGACGCCCCACGCCAGCAGGTCTTGCAGGGCGGCGCAGGCGAGCGCCATGGTGCCGATGCGCTCCCGGGCCAGACCGTGGTCGGTCAGGATGCGGGCGAGCACCGGGAAGGCCGTGATGGACATGGCCGCGCCCAGGAACAGCGCCGGGCCGAGCAGCCCCATCCGCCCCTGCTCGGTGAAGCCCCAGGACGCGAAGGCGACGGCCAGGCCCGTGCCCAGCGCGAACGGCAGGGCGACGGAGCTGAGCGAGACCGACACCACCTGACGGCCCCGGCCGCGCAGTTGCGCCACATCGAGGTGGTATCCCACCCCGAACATGAAGAGCACGAGGCCCAGTTGGGCCAGCAGCTGGAGGAAGGGGCGGGCCTGGTCCGGGAACAGGACCGCGGTGGGATTCCCGGGCAGCAGCCCCAGCAGACTGGGCCCCAGCATCAGGCCCGCGGCGATTTCCCCCAGCACCGCCGGCTGCCGCAGCCGCTGGGCGATCCGCCCGCAGACGACGGCCGCGGGCACGACCACGGCGAGGCCGATCAGCACATCACGGATGGTCTCTTCCAGCGCACTGCCACTCATGGCCAAGGCCCTCCCCCGTCACCGGTTCCACCCAGTCTCGGGGAGCCAACTACCGTACGGAAATGTGCACTTGGACGTCTGGACGCGAGACGTGGGCCACCTGCCACCACGGCGGCCACGGGCGTACGTGTCCACCGCCCCGCTGTTTCGGGCAGCCCGAAGCCCGGCACCGGGACGGGGGATTCACCACGGTGCCGGGCGGCTCGGTTCAGACCGTGCGCAGCGCCTCCGTGGGCGGCATCCGGGCCGCCCGCAGGGCGGGCAGCAGCCCGGCGATGGCGCCGATGGCCACGGCCGCGCCGAGCCCACCCGCCCAGGCGAGCACCGGGACGACGGTCTCCCAGCCCTTGACACCCGCGTAGACGAACGTCGCCAGCGTGCCCAGCACCACCCCGACCGCGCCGCCGAGCATGGCGAGCAGGATCGCCTCGGAGAGGAACTGCAGCCGGATGGTGCCACGGGTGGCGCCGAGGGCCCGCCGCAGGCCGATCTCCGAGCGGCGTTCGAGCACGGAGATCACCATGGTGTTGGCGACGCCGATGCCCCCGACGAGCAGGGCCACCGCCCCCAGCCCGAGGAAGAGTCCGTCCAGCGCCGACCGCGCGGCGGCACGGGCTTCGAGCGCGGCCGACGGCTGGGTGACGCTGACCTCGCTGGGGTTCTGCGGGTTGGCCGTGGCGGCCAGGACGTTGCGGACCTCCTTGACCTGGTCGGTGTCCGACCGTACGTACACCGTGGAGGGGTGGCCGTCGAAGTCCAGGTACTTCTTCGCGGCCTCATAGCCCACCAGCACGGCCGAGTCGATTTCCGGCGTCAGCTTCGCGGGCTTGAGCACCCCGGACACGTAGAACCACTGACCGCCGACCCAGATGCGCATGCCCGGGTGGACCCGGGAGATGCCCAGCCGGCTGGCGGCGTCCCAGCCGAGGACGGCCACGGGCTGCCGCGCGGTGGCGGCGTTGAGGTATCTGCCCTGGGCCATCGAGGTGCGCACCGCGGCCGGGAGGCGCAGGCTGGCAGCGTTCACCGAGAGGGAGTTGGTGTTGAGGCTCGGGATGTGCGGGCTGCGGTACGCCTCGGCGTCGGTCTTGCCGGTGCTCTGCACCGCCTCGACCGGGCCGATCCGGGAGATCATGCCCGGCGCCTCGATGGGGAGTTTGGCGTCTCCGCCGCCCAGTGACTGGCCCGGAGTGACCTTCAGCAGATTGGTGCCCAGCTTGTCGATCTCGGCGAGCAGCCCGGCCTGCGAGGAGGACGACAGCCCGAGCACCGCCACCATCGCGGCGACACCGATGGCGATGCCCAGTGCCGACAGGGCGGCCCGCATCCGGCGGGTACGCAGGCCCACACTGGCGGTCCGGCCCAGGTCGGCGGGGTGGAGCCGCCCGGGGGCGGTGGCCGTGGAGGTCATGGCAGCCGCCTCTCGGTGTCCAGCGGGTCCTCCGCCGACATGACGTCCGCGACGATGTGGCCGTCGAGCACCTCGATCCGGCGTGGCAGCCGGGCGGCCAGCTCCCGGTCGTGGGTGATCATGACGATGGTGGTGCCCTCGGCGTTGAGCTCCTTGAACAGCTTGAAGATGGCGGCACCCGCGACACTGTCGAGGTTGCCGGTGGGCTCGTCGGCCAGCACGATCGCCGGGTCACCGGCCAGGGCGCGGGCGATCGCGACCCGCTGCCGCTCGCCACCCGACAGCTGCGACGGCCGGTGGTGGACCCGGTGGCTGAGGCCGACCCGGTCCAGGGCCACCGCGGCCGCCGACAGCCGGGCCGGGCGCCGGGCGCCCGAGTACAGCATTCCGTCGGCCACGTTCTCCAGCGCCGTGGCGTGTTCGGCCAGGAAGAACTGCTGGAAGACAAAGCCGATCCGGGTGGCGCGCAACCCGGCCAGCGCCCGGTCGGACATCGCGGCCACGTCCTCCCCCACGACCCGTACCGTGCCGGAGGTCGGCCGGTCCAGGGTGCCCATGACCTGCAGCAGGGTCGATTTGCCGGAGCCGGAGGGGCCCACGATGGCCACCAAATCGCCCCGGTGGATGGTGAATCCGGCCCCGTCCAGCGCCACGACCGGGGAGGCGCCCGGATAGACCTTGGTCACGTCCTCCAGCTGCAGCACCGCCTCGCCGGTGGTCCGCACGTCGACCGGCCGCGTCTCGGTCTCCACGCCGGTCATGAGGCGGGCACCGCGATCTTCTGGCCGACCTGGAGCCCGGCGCCGCTGACTTCCACCTTGCCCTCGCTGTCGTCGAAGATCCCGGTGCGCACCGAGATCAGCTTGTGCTTGCCACTCGCGTCGACGACCTCGACGGCGTAACCGCCTCCGGCGAGCGCCAGCAACGCGTTCACCGGCACCGACAGCACGTCCTTCACGGTGTCGGAGACGATGGCCACCTGGACGGGCGCCTGGTCGAGCCCGCCGGTGGCCTTCGGGTCCTTCGGCTTGATCTGCACCTCGATGGTGGTCTTGTCGTCGGCCTGCTTGGCCACCTTCCCCACCGATGACACCTCGCCGTCGCTCGACTTGCCGTTGGGGAGGGTGATGGTCACCTTGTCGCCGACCGCCACCCCGGTCTGCTGGCTGGCGTTGAGCTCGACGGTGACCTGCCGTTTGGTCGAGGAGACCTGCAGGACGTTCTGCCCCTGCCCGGCCGGGCCACCGCGTACGGCACCGGACTTGACGACCCGCACCTCCTCGGCCGGCAGGAACACGGCCTGCCCCAGGTCCAGTTCACCCGTCTTCTTCAGGCCGACGTCCTCCTGGAGCTCCTTGAGGGCGTAGAAGGTCTGCATGCTGAAGTAGTCCGAGTCGGGGTCGATCTGTGCCTTGGTGGCGTACTTGAGGCTGACGAGCGCGGCGTTGAGCTGCCGCACATCGGCGCCCTCCGCGCCGTAGGCCAGATCGCGGTAGACCGGCTCGGCGGCGCCCTGGAGCATCACCACGGGCTTGCCGCTCACGCGGTAGAGCACCTCGCCCTGGCTGATCACATCGCCCACGGCGGGGAGCTTGGTGATGGTGCCCTTGGCGTTGTTGACGACGTCGTACGAACCCGCGTAGCCGAGCGTCCCGTTCTCCAGAGTGCGGGCCGACAGGGAGCCCTGGGTGACCTTCGCCAGCCCGGTGGGGGCGCTGGTCCTGGCCGACGAGTCCTTCTCGGACTTCTTGAACGGATCGGCCACGACGACGCCCGCGCCCCCCGCGACCACGATCGCCACGACCACGATCGCGGTCAGCCCGCGCCGCCTGCGCCGCGCCGGTGGTGGCGCGCCCTCCCGCTCCGGGGGGCTCGCTTGCTCGTCCTCGGTCGGGGTCTGGGTCGCACTCACGCCGAGCCCCCACCGGGCTTGTTGGGCTCCATGTTGCGCAGCGACTCGGGCTGGTACTGCTTGCAGGCGTCCTCCGCCTTCTTGAACTGCGGTGTGGTCGGGTCGACCTCCAGCTTGAAGCCACCGCTCTCGTCCGGGTCGGGGAAGCTGGGCACGCCGTTCTTCCGCATGCACTTGGCGTACTTGAGCTTGTCCTCGGTCGGCCACACATCGCCCGGACCGCCGCCACCCTCCTGCGGGGGCGGGGCCGGCATGTACTGCTTGCAGGCCTTCTCGGCCTTCTGGAACTCCGACGACTGCGGGTCGATTCCGCCACCCATGCCCTCACCGGGCTTCGGGTCCTTGAAATCGGGCAGGCCATTCTTCCGCATGCACTCCGCGAATTTCAGCCCATCCGCTTGTGTACCGGCATCCGGCTGCTTGGACTGCGAGTTCTTCCCGGAGCCCACGCTTGCCACGCTCTTATCGGGTTCGTTGTTGTCGCCACAGGCAGTGGCGAGCAGGGCGACCCCGGTCAGCAGCGCCGCCAGCGCGGTGGTGCGCCGCAGCCTCTTCTTGGGTGCGGCACTGCCATCCGACGGCCGCTCCGTGATAACCACCATGCCACTGTCCCCATTCCTTCGGGATTTCCTGTACCTCCTGTTTTAGCGAGGGGGCGGTTTCGCCGAGGTTTCAGTGGAGGTTACGGCCGACGATCCGCAGGTCCCGGGCCGCCGGGCATACGGAAGCCCCGGGCCGCCGGGCATACGGAGGCCCCGGGCCGCCGGACGGGTGGTTCGGCGGACCGGGGCAGAGGGGCACCCGGCGGGGCACCGCACGCGGTTGCGCGCGAGGTTACGCCGGCCCCGGCGCCCCTGCGGGCAGGTGCCGCTGGCAGGCCTTGTGGGCGTCCCGGAACTCGGGCGACTTGACGTCGATCCCGGCCTCCTCGGGCGCGAAGCCGCCGCCCTTCGAGTCGGGGAAGTCGGGCACTCCGTTCTTCCGCATGCAGTCCACGTACTTCGTCAGATCGGGCATCCCACCGGGCGGCGGTGAGGCCCGGCGGCCCTCGGGCATCAGCCGTTCGCAGGCTTTCTCCGCCTTCTTGTACGCATCGCCCTTGACGTCTATGCCGCTGCTCGGGTCGAGCAGAATGGAGCCGTTCGCGGCGGGATCGGGAAAGTCCGGCACACCGTTGTCCCGGAGGCATTCGACGAAGGCCATGCTTTTGGCCTTCTTGTCCCCCGCCCCGGCGCTGCCGGAGGACTTCGGGGAATCGTCGGAGCCGAGCGCGAAACCCAATCCCCCCGCCACCATCGCGATCGCCAGAGCGGCCCCCAGCGAAACGAGCAGAATGCCTAATCTGCCCGGCCGGCGCGTGCCCTCGGGCGACTCACCGGCGGCCGCGTTTTCCTTCTCGTCCATACTCTCTCCACCCTCTCCCTAATTCTTCGTCAGCAGCTGCGCGGAAATGAGCCGACCGATCGTCTCGAGGGGCTCTCCGGTGAGCATCCCGTCGTGATCGGAGGCGATCAGGACCGGTTCGATATGCCCGTCGACGTACGGCGCCCAGCTGTCCGGAGCCGGCGCCGCGGGAGCCGTCACGGGCCGACCCTCCGTCACGGGTCGCTCCTCCGTCACGGGCCGCCCCTCCGTGGCGACGAAGAGCAGCAGATCTCCGTGGAAGACGCCGGGCGTGTGGTGCTGGAAGAGCCGGACGTTGTTGGCGTTGACCCTCTGAATCTCGGAGAGCGTCCGCACCCGCCTGCGCCGCCCGCCACGGGGTCCTTCGGCGGACTCGTCGGCGTGCCCATCGGTCGGCTCCACCTCATCGGCGCCGGGGTAGCCATCGAGGCTGACCAGGAGGTCCACCATTTCGCCCTGCTGCTGGAGGAGCGCCGCCATCGCATGGGCCACGGTGCCGCCGAACGACCAGCCGAGGAGGTGATAGGGCCCGGCCGGCTGCACAGTCCGGATCCTCGCCACGTAGTCCACGGCCATCTCCTCGACCGTCCGCGGCAGTGACTCATCCTTGCCGAAGCCGCGAGCCTGCAGCGCGTAGACCGGGCGGTCCGGCGGCAGGTGGTCGGTGAGTTCCGCATAGCAGCGCCCCAGGCCGGTGCTCGGGTGGACGCAGAACACGGGCGGCCGGTCGCCTTCGGTCCGGAGCGGCAGCAACAGGCCGGTGCCGTCGGAGTCGGTGTGGTCGGTGCCGTCCTCCATACCGTCGAGCAGCCGGGCCACGTCGGCCACCGTCGGCGCGGTGAACAGCGCGCGGATGCCGACCTCGGCGCCAAAGGCGGCGTGGATCTGGGCGATCAGCTTCATCACCAGGATCGAGTCGCCACCGAGCTCGAAGAACGACGCCTCGGCACCCACCTCGTTCAGGCCGAGCACCTCGGCGAACAGCGCGCAGAGACGATCCTCGGTGGGCGTCTCCGGCCCGCGTCCTGCCGTCGCCGCGCCGGTGAAGTCGGGAGCGGGGAGGGCGGCGCGGTCCAGTTTGCCGTTCACCGTGATGGGCAGTGCGTCGAGCGTCACAAACGCGGCCGGGATCATGTAGTCGGGAAGCCGGTCAGCGAGGAACGTTCGCAATTCGGGCACATCCGCCGCGTCGTCCAGCACGATGTAAGCGACCAGGCGTTTGTCCCCCGTACGGTCCTCCCGGGCGATGACCGCCACCTGGCCAACGCTCGGATGGGCGGCGAGGACGGTCTCGATCTCGCCGGGCTCGACACGGAAGCCACGCACCTTCACCTGGGCATCGGCACGGCCACCGAAGACGAGTTGGCCATCCCTGGTCCACTTGGCGAGGTCACCCGTGCGATACATCCGCCCGTCCCTGAAGGGGCACGCCACGAAGCGCTCCGCGGTCAGCCCGGGACGCCCGAGATAGCCACGCGCAAGCCCCGGACCCGCGACATACAGCTCACCCAGCACACCCACGGGGACCGGGTGGAGACGCTCATCCAGTACATAGACGGCGGTGTTCGAGATCGGACGCCCGATGGGCACCGAGCCCGAGCCGTACGCCTCCAGCGGCGTGCTCAGCGTCGCGCACACGGTGACCTCGGTCGGCCCGTATCCATTCACCATCAGACGCCCCGGCGCCCACCGTTCCACCAGCCCCGGCGGACACACCTCGCCGGCCACCACCACCGTGCTCAGGCTCTCGGGCAACTCCTCCACCGCGGCCAGCACCGACGGCGACAACGACATATGCGTGACACCGAACTCCGCCACCACCTCGCTCAACGACCCATTGGGCGGGAGCCTGTCCGGGTCCGCCATGACCAGGGCGGCGCCCGAGAGCAGCGCCATGAACAGCTCCCACACCGAAGCGTCGAAGCTCAGCGACGCCAGCTGCAACACCCGCGCACCGGCACCCACCGCAAAGCGGATCTGCGCGGCAGCCATGTTCCCGATGCCGCGATGCGTCACCGCCACGCCCTTGGGACGGCCCGTCGAGCCCGACGTATAGATCACATACGCCACGTCATCGACACCGACGGAAACCGCGGGCGCGGGGTCCGCAACCACATCCGACGGATCCCACACCAGGCACTCCACCCCGGCCGGAACCAGCCGCCGGGTCTCCTCGGAACAGAGAACCAGCGCAGGCGCCGAGTCCTCGACCATCCACCCGATCCGCTCCACCGGATACGCCGGATCCACCGGCACAAACCCCGCCCCGGCCTTGGCGATCCCCAGCAACACCCCCACCACATCCGCCGACCGCTCCAACACCACGGCGACCAGATCACCGCGCCCCACACCCCTCGCGGCCAGCACCCCGGCCACCCGATCCGCCCGCTTCCTCAGCTCCCCGTACGACCACTCCTCACCACCCGAACCGACCACCGCCACCGCATCCGGCGACAGCGCGGCCCGCTCGTCGAACAACTCCGCCAACGGCCCCACGGGAACATCCCGCTCGGTGGCATTCCACTCCTCCAGCACCCGCGCCCGCTCACCCGGGCCCAGTACGGCGACCTCACTCACCCGAGCCGCAGGATCCGAGGCAACCTGCTCCAACACCCGCACCAGCCGCTCGGCCAGCCCCTCCACCGTCCGTTCGTCAAAGAGATCGGTGGCATACAGGAACGCGCCGTCAATCCCACCCGGATCGCCGTTGCCATCGCGGTGCTCGGCCAAATCCAGAGCCAGATCCACCCGCGCCGCAGCCTCCGCCGCCGACTCCAGCGGACGCACCCGCAACCCCGGCAGATCCCACAGCCGCCCCTCACCCGCAGGCGCCCCCTGAAGCCCCAACGACACCTGAAACAGCGGATTACGCCCCAACGACCGCGCAGGATTCAGGTCCTCCACCAACCGCTCGAACGGCACATCCTGATGGGCATACGCATCCAGATCCGCCTCCCGCACCCGAGACAACAACTCCACGAACGTCGGGTCGCCACTCACATCACTCCGCAACACCAACGTGTTGACGAAGAACCCCACCAGCCCGTCCAAGGCCGCATCCCCGCGCCCCGCCACCGCCGTACCGACCGGGATGTCCTTCCCGGCACCCATCCGCGACAGCAGCAGCGCCAGCGCCGCCTGGACGACCATGAACATCGTGGCCCGCCCGCGCTGGGCGAGTGCCACCAGCCGGGCGTGGACCTGCGGGCTCACCCGGACCGGCACGGATCGGCCCCGGAAGGAGGAGACGGCGGGCCGGGACCGATCCACGGGCAGGACCAGCTCCTCCGGCGCACCGGCCAGCGCCTCGCGCCAGTAGCCGAGCTGGCCGCTGATCACGCTGTCCGGGTCCTCGAGGGTGCCCAGCACCTCACGCTGCCACAGCGCATAGTCCGCGTACTGCACCGGCAGCGGCTCCCACCCCGGCGCACGACCCGCCCGACGCGCCGCATACGCCACCCCGATCTCCTGACCCAACACACCCATCGACCAGCCATCAACCGCGATGTGATGCGCCACGATCAACAGCACATACTCCGACGCACCCGTCTTCAACAGCCGCGCCCGCCACGGCAGATCAACGCTCAGATCAAAGGCGCGAGCGGCATAGCCGCCGAGTACCTCCGCAAGGTGTTCCCCCGCGGTCTCCACCACGATCAGCGGCGGCCGGCCCGCCTCGCCCGTCAGCACATGCTGGCGCGGTTCACCATCGGTCTCGGGAAAGACCGTACGCAGACTCTCGTGCCGGTCGGCGACATCCCCGAGCGCCGCCTCCAGAACGACTCTGTCGAGCTCGCCCGAAAGCCGGAGCGCCAACGGCAGGTTGTAGCCCGCGCCTTCCCCCACGCCTTCGAGGCGGTTGAGGAACCACATCCGGCGCTGGGCGTACGACAGGGGTACGGAGTCCGGCCGGGCGAACGGCACCAGCGCGGGACGGGCCGCCCGACCGTCCGCGTCGCCTTCTTCCTCGATACGGCGGGAGAGGAGGGCGACCGTGGTGGCGGTGAAGAGCTCACGGATGGTGATCCGGGTGTCGAGCACCGCCCGGACCCTGGCAATGAGCCGCATCGCCAGGAGCGAGTCGCCGCCGAGTTCGAAGAACGAGGCATCGGCACTGACCCGCTCCACGCCGAGCACCTCGGCGAACAGCCCACAGAGGATCTCTTCGGTCGGCGTGGCCGGACCCCGGCCCGCCACGGCGACTGTGGCATCGGGGGCGGGGAGGGCGGTGCGGTCCAGCTTGCCGTTGACGGTGAGTGGCAGCGCGTCCAGCACCATGACGGTCGGGACCATGTACTCCGGCAACCGGTCCTCGGCGAACTCCCGTACGGCCGCCACGTCCAGCTTCCCGTTGGGGACGACGTAGGCGACCAGTCGCTTGTCCCCCGGCCCGTCCTCGCGGACCACCACCGCGACCTGGGCCACGGCCGGGTGGCTGCCGAGTACGGCCTCGATCTCACCGGGCTCGACCCGGAAACCACGCACCTTGACCTGCTCATCGACCCGGCCCGCGAAGACCAGATCACCCTCGGCGGTCCACTTCGCCAGATCGCCACTGCGATACATCCGGCCACCCGGAACGGCGAACGGACAGGCGACGAAACGCTCGGCGGAGAGTCCTGGCCGACCGATATAGCCCCGGGCCAGACCGGCACCGGCGATGTACACCTCGCCGATCACACCAACAGGCACCGGCCGGAGGAACGGATCCAGCACAAACACCTTGTTGTTAGGCAGCGGCCGACCGATAGGAGGTGCCGCGTCCAGCCCGGCTTTCAGTGCGGTCGCGGTGGCGGTGGTGATGACGGTGGCCTCGGTCGGCCCGTAGGTGTTCCATACCCGCGCACCCGCCGACCACCGACCAGCCAGCTCCGCACTCAACCGCTCCGCACCCAGCACCCAGTTCTCCACACCCGGGACGGCATCCGGATCCAGCACCCCCAGCAACGACGGCACCACACTCGCCACCCGCACCCCACACCGGCCGATCATCTCCGCCAGCGCCTGCGGATCCTTACGCTCCTCCGCACGCGCCACCGCGAGAGTTCCGCCAGCAGCCAGGGTGACCGCGATGTCGAGGACGGCGGCGTCGAAGCTGAACGACGCGAACTGCAACGCCACCACACCCGCATCCATCCCCAGCACCGGACGCATCGCCTCAGCCAGATTCACCACACCACCATGCGCGACAGCCACGCCCTTCGGCCGCCCCGTCGAACCCGACGTATAGATCACATACGCCAACTGATCAGGAACGATGACCGTCCCCAACGGCTCTGCGGAAAAGCTCTCCGCCTCCTCCATACGCACAACACGGACACCACCGACCGGCACCCCGGCCAAGCTCTCCGACGTACCGAGGACAACCTCGGCGCCACTGTCCGCGATCACAAACCCCAACCGGTCCGCCGGATACTCCGGATCCAACGGAATGAACGCACCACCGGCCTTCCACACCGCCAACTCCGCCACCACCACATCCACCGACCGCGCCAAACACAACGCAACCCGCGACTCCCGACCCACACCAACACCGACCAACAACCGCGCCAACCGATTCGCCCGCCGGTCCAACTCCCCATACGAGAGCGCAACTTCACCGCATCGCACCGCCACCACATCCGGCGCCGCCGCAACCCACGCCTCGATACGCTCCACGATCGAACCCGCGGGCAGGGTGGCCTCGGTGGCATTCCACTCCGCCACCACCCGCGACCACTCCGCTTCCCCCAGCACCTCCAGCCGACCGACCAACGTCTCCGGATCGGCCGCCATCTGCCCCAGCACCCGCAGCACCTGGTCGACCAGCCCCTGAGCCGTCTCCTCGTCGAACAGGTCCGGCCGGTAGCTCAGCCGCATGCCCAGGCCGCCGCTCGGGCCGACCACCAGGCCGAGCGGGTAGTTGATCGACTCCCGGAGGCCATGTTCGGTGAACCGCAGACCGCCCGGTCCACGTCGCTCGCTCCGCTCGCCCGATGGTGTGTCGCCCGACGGTTTCCGGGCGTTCGTACCCGACGGGAAGCTCTCGAACGCCATGATGGTGTCGAACGTGGCTCCGGGCCCGGCCTGCCGCTGGATATCGCTGAGGCTCAGGTACTGGTAGTCCACCAGCGCCGCCTGCTCGGCCTGCAGCTCCGTCAGCAGTTCGGCCACCGACCGCGCCGGGTCGAAGCGCACGCGTACGGGCAGCGTGTTGATGAAGAGCCCCAGCATGCTCTCCATACCCGGCAGGTCCAGCGGCCGTCCGGCCACGCTGGCGCCGAACACCACGTCCCGTCGGCCGGTCAGCTTGCCGACGACGAGCGCCCAGGCGGCCTGGACGACCGTGTTCAGGGTGAGGCCGTGGAAGCGGCGCGTCAGGTCGCGCAGTGCCTGGTCAAGCTCCTTGCTCGCCCTGCCGGACACCATGGCGGAGTGGGCCGGCGCCCCGTTGTACTCGGCCGGGGCCACCAGTGTCGGCTCGTCCGCCCCGGTCAGCGTCTTCCGCCAGGCCGCCATGGCCTCTTCCTTGTTCTGGCGGGCGAGCCAGGCGAGGTAGTCACGGTACGGCGTGACGGGCGGCAACCCGTGCGCGCTGCCCCCAGCCTCGTAACACGTCCACAACTCCCGCATCAGCACCGGCAACGACCAGCCATCCAGCAGGATGTGATGCAGCGTGACCATCATCCGGTACTCATCCGGCCCGACCTTGACCAGCAACACCTTCAGCAACGGCGGCACCGCCAGATCAAACCGCCGCTCCCGCTCCCCGATCCCCAACCGCTCCGACTCCACCCGGGCCGCATCCGCGTCCAGCCCGGACAGGTCCTCCTCCCGCCACGGCAGGGTCACCCGGCGCATGATGAGCTGGACCGGGGCCCCGGATGCGCGCCGCTGGAAACCCGCGCGCAGGCTCTCGTGCCGGTCGAGCAGTGCCTGCCAGGACGCCCGCAGCACCGCGGAGTCCAGCTTGCCCTCCAGGCCGATGATCATCTGCTCGACGTAGACGTCGATGCCCTCCTCGTCGTACACCGCATGGAACAGCAGGCCCTCCTGCAGCGGCGACAGCGGCCATACCCCCACCAGAGCGGAGTCGGTCATCTCAAGCTCCTTCGTCCATCTGCTGCGCTGTCGCTTCGAACTCGTCCAATTCGCTCTGGCTGATGTCCACCAACGGGAAGTCGGATGGGGTGTGGCCACCGATATCGGTGTCGCCGTCGACGTCCGTGGTGTGCATGGCCAGGCCGGTGAGCATCGCGGCCCAGCCGTCCAGCAGGCTCCGGGCCGCCGACTCCGTCAGCAACTCGGACGGCCAGGACACGATGAGGGTGAGCCGCGGACCGTCGGACAAGTCGTGGACGACGCCCATGACCTCCAGGGCGTGCATGACGGGGATCCGGTCGTTGGTGCCACCACCTCGGCCACCATCACCGGCGGTCTGCCAGGCATGTTGTTCGGCCGGCTGCTGACCCTGACTGCCCTGGTTCTGGTGGCCGGGGAACCTGCCCAGGTAGTTGAAGCCAATCTGAGCGGTGGGCAGGGCCGCGAGGGCGGGTGCGGTCTCGGGGTTGAGATGGCGCAGTAGACCGTGGCCGAGGCCGTCGCCCGGGACCGCGCGGAGCTGTTCCTTGACGCGTTTGATGGCCCGCCCCGCGGCGGCCCCGCCGGAGCGCAACTCCATGACGTCGACAACGCCGATGTCGAGCCGCACCGGGTAGCTGCTGGTGAACCAGCCGACCGTGCGCGTCAGGTCCACACCCTCCGCCAGCGGGACCCGGCCATGGCCCTCGATGTCCAGCAGCACCCCGGCCGTGTCCTGGCCCCGGCGGCGCCGCCACTCGGCCAACGCCGCCGTCAGGCCGGTCAGCAGTACGTCGTCGACGCCCGCGTGGAACGCCGTCGGCACGCTGGTCAGCAGTGCCGATGTGACCTCCGTTGACACCTTCACCGACAGCTGCCGGACGGTGGCTCCGAGATCTCGCTCCGGGTCCACGGGCCGCGAGGTGAGGAGGGGGTCCTGACCGTCCAACAGCTGTGTCCAGGTGGGGAGTTCGGCGAGCCGTTGTTGGCCGGTGGCTTCGGTCCGCAGGGCGCGGGCCCAGTGCCGGAATGACGTGGGCACCGGTTCCAGCACGACCTCACGGCCGGCGGCCAGTTCGGAATAGGCCTCGGCCAGGTCGGGCACGAGGACGCGCCAGGAGACACCGTCCACCACCAGGTGGTGGACGGTGAGCAGGAGCCGTCCGGGGGTGTCCGGGCCGAGGTCGAACCAGATCACCTGCAGCATCACGCCCGCGCGCGGATCGAGCCGGTCG
>NZ_JANIAA010000074.1 GCF_024505145.1 Streptomyces rugosispiralis
CCCCCCCCCCTTGTTTCTCCCCGGCAGGGCCACCCCCCCCGTGCCGGGTGGGGCGCGGGCGACAGAACACGACCGCCCGCCTCGGATGGGATCCGAGACCTCTCCTACTCGTTGCCCTCGGACTCGTGGTTGGCCCGGGAGCCGGAGTCGCCGTGGCCGCCGGAGTCGCCCGACTCCTGGCCGCCTCGCTCCTCGCTCTCGCCCTTCTTCTCGCTCCCGCCCTTCTTCTCATGCCCACCGACGCCCATGCCCTGCCCACCGGCGCCCTTGGAGGTGGCGGGGTTCGGAGGGGCGGGCTGCTGCGTGGTGGTGGACGCCGAGGACGAGGGCTGGGACGGCTGCGTGGCCGCCATGGCCGTACCGCCTCCGACGACGGCCGTGACGGCGGCGGCCGTGGACGCGGCGAGAATTGCTGCCTTCTTGCGGGTGTTCATGATCACCTTCACTTTCGCACCGGGGGACCTTCCCACCGGAATGCGCTCACCCTGCATCGGCGTCGCTGAGAGAAGTCTGAGGCGTGGTGACGGAGGTCATGGAACGCTTCCGGGGCTCTCAGCGGGCTCTCAGCTGGTTTCCGCCACGTCCCCCTACCCTGAAGAAGAACATTCGGGACAGAAGGGGTAGAGAAAGGCGCGCCATGCGGGTCCTCATTGTCGAAGACCATCCCACGCTGGGGCGCGCCCTGGTCCATGGCCTCACCACCGAGGGGTTCGCCGTGGACCTCGCCGCCGATGGAGAGGAAGGGCTGCACAAGGCGGGCGAGACCGCCTATGACGCCATCGTGCTGGACATCATGCTGCCGCGGCTCAACGGCTACGACGTGTGCCGACGGCTCCGGGCCGCGGAGGACTGGACCCCCGTGCTGATGCTCACCGCCAAGGACGGCGAGTACGACGAGGCCGACGGGCTGGACCTCGGCGCGGACGACTACCTCACCAAACCCTTCTCCTATGTCGTGCTGACCGCCCGGCTGCACGCCCTGATCCGGCGCGGCCGCAGCCCCAGACCCGCCATCTTGCGCGTCGGTGATCTCTTCCTTGATCCGGGGAGCCGCGCCTGTGTGCGTGCCGGGACCCCCGTCAAGCTGACCACCCGGGAGTTCTCGCTGCTCGAATACCTCGCGCGTCACCAGGGCCAGGTGGTGAGCAAGCAGGAGATCCTCACCCATGTCTGGGTCGAGCACTTCGATCTGGACCCCAATGTCGTCGAGGTCTACATCGGCTATCTGCGACGCAAGATCGACACTCCCTTCGGAGCACGGTCCATCGAGACCGTACGCGGGGCGGGATACCGCCTCGCGGCCAGTGACCGGTGACCCCATGGGGATCCGCACCATACCCCTGGCCCCTCGCAGGGCCTCGGCGATGTCACGGACGCGCACCCGGCTCCCCCGCTGGCGTGGCCTGGGCGTGCGGACACGGCTGACACTCGCCGCCACGCTCGTCGCCGCGCTCGGCCTGTGCCTGGCGGGCGCGCTGCTGGTGGTCAGTCAACGCGCCTCGCTCGTCCGCAGCCTGGACGACAGCGCCCGGCAGCGTGCGCTGATCATCGCAGCCACCCTGGACAAGGGCCGGGCGGCGCAACCGCTGCCCGCCTCCGGTGCTGGTGACGACGTGACCCAGATCGTCGACCACCGGGGCCGGGTGATCACGGCGTCCGGAAACGTGACGGGGGAACCCGTGCTGTTCCGGACGCTGAAACCGGTTCCCGGCGGCGGACCGTCGGTGCGCACCGCGCACGGGGGGCCGCTCGGCGACCAGGAGACCTACCGTGTCGCCGTCGTGTCGACCGGATCGAGGCAGGCCCCCAAGACCGTGTACGTGGGGCTCGCCACCACCCAGGCCGACCACAGCGTGGATGAACTCGTCGCCAAGCTGGCCGTGGGCGTCCCGGTACTGACGGCCCTGCTCGCCGCCGCCGGATGGCACATCACCGGGCGGGCGCTGGTGCCGGTGGAACGGCTGCGCCGCCAGGCCTCCGACATCACCGCCACCGATCTGCACCGCCGGCTGGATCTGCCGCCGACCGCCGACGAGGTGGGACGGCTGGGGGCCACCCTCAACGATCTGCTGGCCCGGCTCGACGAGGCCACCGCCCATCAGCGGCAGTTCGTGGCCGACGCCGCGCATGAACTGCGCAGTCCGGTGGCCGCCGTACGGGCCGAACTCGAGACCGCTGTCCGCCACCCCCGCGTCGACTTCTCGGCCCGGCTGCCCGATCTGCTGGAGGAGACAGTCCGACTCGGCCGGCTCATCGACGACCTCCTGCGGCTGGCCCGTCTGGACGCCGCTCCCGGGACCGCGCTCACGGCTGATGTCGACCTGGACGATCTGGTGCGGGCCGAGCTGCGACGCCTGCACGTCCGCCCCGGCGTGGCCATCGGCCGCGGTCGCGTCCACCCCGCCCGGGTCCGCGGGGACGCCGACGCTCTGTCCCGGGCCGTGCGCAATCTGCTCGACAACGCCGTCCGGCATGCCCGCCACCGGGTGGAGGTCACCCTGGACACCGTGCGTGGCGAGGCGGTGCTGAGCGTTCAGGACGACGGCGCCGGTATCGCCCCCACCGACCGAGAGCGGGTCTTCGAACGGTTCACCCGGCTGGATGACGCCCGAAGCCGGGACGCCGGCGGCTCCGGGCTGGGACTGGCCATCGTGCGGGACGTGACCACGCATCATGGCGGCCGGGTGGCGGTGGAGGGCGATGGGCGGGGGGCCCGGCTGGTCCTGCGCCTACCATTGGCCACTTGATCGCATGTGCGCCCCACGTGCTGACCAGACGCCGTCTACCGGGGAGCGGTGGACCGGGATCCGTACGGTGAAGGGTCACGGCGTCCAGGCCGTGCGCGGTGCGCAGGAACTACTTGGTGGCCCCGGCGCTCCTCGACCACGACGATCCTCACGCCCGCCGCCCGCCGCCCGCCGCCCGCCGCCCGCCGACAGTGCGATCCCGGTGACGTAGGCCGCAGCGTCCGAGCGGCGGTCAGCCGAGGGGTACGAGGATGCCGTTGCCGTGCTTGTCCGTCTCCGCCTCGTCCAGCAACAGCGCGGCCAGCGTGGTGCGGGAGATCCTGGGCGGCAGCAGCGGGCGCCGCAGATCCGTAAGCGGCACGGTGCGGCGGGTGGGGCTGAGGGGGCCGTCCGTGACGTCCGGAGCGTGGAACACGGTGGCTCCGGCCTTCAGGGCGATCTCGTCGGCCTCGGCCTTCTCGGCCAGTTCCGATCCGACGAACACCCGCATCACCCCCGCGTAGATCAAGCCGCCGGACCGGCTCGATACGCCCGAGCCCAGCGCCCCGAGCCATACCGCGCGGACGTTCGCCGCGGCGAGCCTCCTGGCCCCGGCGACCAGCGCGCCCGGGCCGTCGCCCTTGCCGATGCCGATGGCCGAGACGACCACGTCGACGTCGGTCAGGTCGGGAAAGCTCCGCGGGGCGGTGACGTCGGCCTGCCGGATCTCGACCTGCCGCGGCGCGGGCACGGTGACCTTGGCCGGCGCGCGGACCAGGGCCACGACCTCGTGTCCGCGCTCCAGCGCCTGGTCGACGAGCGTGCCGCCGGTCCGGCCCGAGGCTCCGAGTACGGCGATGCGCATGATCATCCACTCCTTGGTTGAACAACCGTTGGTGACTTAAGTGAACAACTGTTGGTTATCGGTGTCAATGTGCGACGGCCTGTAAGGTGAACACCTGTTGCTGAACCATTCACCCTGGCCGGAAGGGGGCGAAGGTGTCGTCTCAGGAGTGGTCCGCTCCCCGTCGCCGCAACCCGCGCGGACAGGGACAGGTGCTCAAGGCCCAGCTTGTGGACGCCGCGGCCAAGCTGCTGGCCACTCTCGATCAACCGGAGACGCTGACGCTCCGGCAGGTCGCGCGTGAGGTCGGGGTGGCGCCGGCCAGCATCTACAGCCACTTCCCCGACCTGAGCGCACTGATCCAGCACGTGCTGCGGCTGCGCTATGAGGAGCTGGCCCGGCTGATGGACGAGGCCGCGCGGCCCGCCGCGAGCCCGCTGGCCGACCTCGTCGCCCGGTGCGCGGCCTATGTGCGCTGGGGAGTCGACCAGCGCGGCCACTACCGCACCCTCTTCGGCGGCCGGATGCCCGCCGATCTCGTCCCCGGGACGGCCCACGGCGCCGGGGCCGAGCTGCTCGGCGCCGTCGTCGCCTCCCTGGCGGCCGCCACCACCGGGGAACGGGAACGGCGCACGGCGGATCAGCAGTGGCAGGCCGGACTCATGCTCTGGACCGCCCTGCACGGTTTGGTCAGCCTCTACAACGACCACGGCACCATCCCCTGGCCGCCCTTGGACGGCCTGATCACCGACCTGCTCAGCTTGCACACCGGCCGGCCGGCGGCCGAGGTCGAGGCCCTCCTGCCCCAGGGCGAGGTGGCGTCCGGGCCTGCCGCCGGTCTCCGGGGCACATAAGGGCCGTGGCATCGGCGTGGGCGGCCTGCTGCTGCCTCCTGTGAGCTGACGTGGCGCCGCGCCGGTGACCGGTGGGGCGACCATGTGTCTCTGCTGTCAGATGCCCAGCACGCGCCGGGCGTTCAGATGGGCGATCTTCTCCTTCACCTCGGGCGAAAGGTCGCACTTCTCGATCGAGTCCACCGCTTCGGCGGTGGACTCGTACGGGTAGTCGATCGCGAACATGACCGCCTCGGCCCCGATGCTCAGCACGGCGGCCTGCACGGCCTCCGGGGCCAGTACCCCGCTTGTGGTGATCAGGATGTTGCTCCCGAAGTACTGCGACGGCATCCGCTCAAGCGGCGCGTCGACCTTGAGCGAGCGGTAGCGCGAGTCGAAACGGGAGCGCTGGAACGGCAGGAACTCGCCGAGGTGCCCGAGGATCAGGGTCGCACCGGGGTGCCGGTCGAAGACTCCGGCATAGATCAGCCGCATGGCGTGGCCGCCGGTCTCGGCCTGCCAACTCCAACTGGCCCCGTACATCTCCGGCCGTCCGCGCATCACCTGCCAGTCGTCGCGGGGCAGTGAGCCGGGGTGGAGGTACAACGGCACACGGAGTTCCTCCAGTGCGCTCCACAGTTCCCCGTACGCGGGATGGTCCAGGTACCGGCCCTGCGTGTGGTCGTTGACCAGCGCTCCCCTGAAGCCGAGCTGTTCGACGCAACGTTCGAGTTCGATCACGGCGGCGGCGGGGTCCTGCAGCGGCAGGGCGGCGAACCCCTTGAAGCGGGTCGGGTGGCGGGCGATGGTCCGGGCCAGGTGATCGTTGGCGAACCGGGCGTTGTCGACGGCGGCGCCGGCGTCGGTGTCGGCCTGGATGCCGGGGACGCTCAGCGACAGGACCTGGATGTCGATGCCGTGCGCGTCCATCTCGGGAAGACGGTGCTCCTCGAAGTCCGCCAGGCGGCGTCGGCAGTCCTTGGCATACTGATAGCTGACCTGGATCTTCTGGGGCGTCGAGGGCTGGCGCGCGAACAGCTCCGGGATGGTGAAGGCTTCTTCCAGCGCGATGTAGGTCATGGCAGGACTCCTTCGTCACATGTCCTTGTGGTGGTGTGGCGGCCGGCGGCCGTTCGGTGGCCGGGACGCGACGGAGCCGGCGGCGGTGCCGTTCCGCGTGCGGTGGGCGGCGCCGATGTGGGCGTACCAGTCGATGAGTTCGGGTCTGTCGACGCTGCCGGGATCGACCACGGAGCGCCGGGCGTCTCCGCGCAGCAGACGTTTCACGGGGACTTCGAGTTTCTTGCCGGTGCGGGTGTGCGGTATGCCGGGGGCTTGGATGATCTCGTCGGGGAGGTGGCGGGGGGGGAGGCGCCGTGGCGTATGGCGTCGCGGATCTTCTCGCTCAGCACGGCATCGACGTCGATGCCGTCGGTGGTGGTGACGAACAGCGGCATCCAGTAGCCGCCGCCCACCCGGTCGCCCATGCGCACGCCGAGTTCGGTGAGCGCCTGCGCGAGTGAGGCGACCTGACGGCGCAGTTCATGCCAGGTGATGGCCACCGGGCCGGTGTCCTCGGTCACCGTGATGACGGCGCTGTCGGTGCCGGTCCGGTCCGGTCCGGTCGCGGAAGACTTCGGCCGTGTGGTTCAGTGTGCTGCCGGGAAACCACACGCCTCCCGGCAGCGCCTCGGCCGCCGGCGCGGGCCCCGCCGGGCGCTCGGGCAGACCGAAGTAGTCCCACACCGCGGCCCGGAAGCCGTTCACGTCGTCGACCGACCACGCCCACAGCGCGTGGTAGTCACCGCCCGGGTCACGTCCGGCACACGGCGAGGCGAACCGCGCGAAGTCGGTGATCCGGGAGTGTTCGACGCCCTGTGGCGTCGGGGTCCAGTCCGGCTTCCCGCTCATCCGGCGTCCCCCTCCTTCGTGGCCTCCAGCAGTGCGACCTTCGTGTGCACCGCCTTCGCGGCCATGGCCTCGCCCAGAGGGAGGCCCTGGGTGTCGGCGAGGGTGACGAACAGCCGGTTCCCGCCGTCGCCGCAGCACGCGATCGGCAGCAGCGCCCCGGTGTCCACCGAGGTGACCAGTTCGTTCTCCCGGACCAGGGCGACGGCGTGTCCGGTGGTGGTGGCCACCCAGACGCCGTCCTGGGCCGGCCAGATACCGTCCGGCCGGGCGTGGGCGCCGACCAGATGGGCGAGGTCGGCGTAGGTGCGCCGGTCCGTGAGCGCCCCGTCGGCCGCGACGGTGAAGGCGGTCAGCCGTTGCCGGGTGGTCTCGGCGACGAGCAGGGTGCGACCGTCGTCGACGAGGGCCAGGCCGTTGGGGAACTCGACGTCTTCGGTGGCCACGCGTACCGACCCGTCCGCCGCGACGCGCACCAACCGGCCAGGCCGTGGCGGCTCGCCGGCGTGCGCGGCGAAGCCGACATCGTCCACGTAGAGGTTGCCGTGCGGGTCACCGACCATGTCGCCGAGCGGACCGGTGGCCACCGCGCTCAGGTCCGCGTAGGTGGCGAACCGCTCACCGGTCCACACTCCGATGCGCCGCTCATGCATCATGGCGCCGGTCAGCCGCCCGTCCGGCAGGAACCACAGGCCGTTGGGTACCGCGTCCAGCGGGATGCCCCGCCAGGGACCGTCGTGGTCGGTCCACAGCTTCCCGCCCTGTGTGTCGGACAGCCACAGCGCGCCGCGATGGCAGCGGGGGCCCTCCCCCCAGCTCATCCCGGCCGCGTACTCCTTCACGCCCCCGCCTCCTGAATCGATGCCGTCCGCGCGAGGTCGCGGGTGGCCTGCTCCAGTTCCGCCGTGTCGGTGGCCAGCGCGAAGGTGTAGCGGTCCGGACGGATGATCGCCGCGGCCGCCGAGTGGGCGGCCAGCCAGCGGTCGACGGCCGGTCCGGTCTCCGGGACGACCACGGCGCCCAGCCGGCGCCACATCTGCCGCACGTCCGCGGACACGGCGGAGGTCACCCCCGGGCTCCCGACGATGGTGAAACCGTATCCGCTCGCATCGTCCAGCCGCTCCCCCCTCGCGCCGCGCGGCTGCGGGCTCAACTGCCCGATGGCGCCGCCGGGCCGGGTGACCAGGCCCGGTCCCAGCAGCGGCCGGAACCTCTCGATCGTCTGCGTTCCGTTCGGCTCGGGAACCGCACCCGTACCGAGCGCTTCGATCAGGTTGGACTGCCGGGCGGATTCCTCGATGTAGGGGCGCACGTGCGGGGCGCGCTCACTTTCGTAGGTATCGAGCAGCGCTGAGGGGCTCTCGCCCTTCACGACGGCGGCGAGCTTCCATGCCAGGTTCGCGGCATCGCGCAGCCCGGAGCACATGCCCTGGCCGAGCATGGGCGGCATCTGGTGTGCGGCGTCGCCGGCGAGCAGCAGGCGGTTGGACCGCCAGCCGCGCACGAGCCGGGCGTGCCACTCGTAGGTGTCGGTACGCATGATCCGGTAGCCGCCCGGTTCCAGCCAGCGGCTCAGCAGGTCGTACACCGACTGCGGTCGTTCGAGTTCCGCGGCGTCGTCCTCGTCGAGCAGCATGAACTCGAAGCGGAGCATCGGCGGGAAGATCGGCAGGTAGGTCACGGGCCGCTTCCCCTGACAGAGGATGAATCCGCTGTCCGCCGGGAGCCGTGCGGGGTGTTCGAAGGGGTGGATGTCGATGATGAGGGAGCGCTGAGTGCCGTGGAGGTCCTCGACTTCAGCATTCATCGCCTGCCGGACGAAGGAGTTGGCGCCGTCCGAGCCGACGGCGTAGCCGGCCGTGAGCGTGGTTTCGGCTCCGGTCGACCGGTCGAGCAGCGTCAGCCGCACCGCTGTGTCATCTTGCTCCATCGCGCCGGCCGTCCAGCCGAACCAGAGGTCCACGTTCGCGTCGGCCGCGAGCAGCCCCCGCAGCCGCGACTCGAAGTCCGGCTGGTGGAACTGGTAGTCGGTGCGCCAGCCCTGGTCCGACTCCTCCTCGGGCAGCGTCTGCCGCAGGAAGGCCCGCCCGTTCCCCCGGTGCAGTGTCCAGGCGGTCTGGCGCAGGAACCGGTGTTCCATGTCCTGCGCGCCCAGGGTCTGCAGCAGGCGCATGATCTCGTCGTCGAGATGGGTGGCGCGCGGATGATGGCAGACGAGCCGGTTGGGGTCGATGGCGGCGACCCGCAGCCCCTTCATCGCCAGCAGCCGTGCGAGGGTCAGCCCCACCGGGCCGCAGCCGACGACGGCGACATCGTAGGTGTTCATGGTGTGCTCTCTCATTGTGTGTGTCCGGCCGTCGGCTCCTTGGCACGCGGCGAGGGAGCGGGACGGCCCTGATTCCGCTGTGCTCGTCCGCCGGCCGCCAGAGTGAGGGCCGCGCCGAGGACGGCGGGGACGGCGAAGAGGGTGAAGTTCCAACGGGGTTGGAGGCCGGCCGCGAGAACCCAGCCGCCGAGCGTGGGGCCGGCGATGGCGCCGACGCGGCCCACCCCGAGCGCGACGCCCACCGCGCTAGCCCTCGCGGTCACCGGGTAGGAACGCGAGATGTACACGTTGATCAGCCCCTGGACCCCGACCGCGCCGCAACCGCCGACGATGACGATGGCGTAGAGCACCGGCAGCGGAAGCCGGGCGCTCATGGCGACGATCGCCGCGGCTCCGAGGACGAAGCAGGCCGTGATCGGCCCCCGTGATCCGGCACGGTCGGCCAGGAGCGCCATGGCGAGCCCGCCGACGGTGGCGCCGAGGTTCAGCAGGATGAGGAAGGTCTGCGAGTTCCGCAACGGATAGTCCGCCGTCTGCATCAACTGCGGCAACCAGGTGTTCACCCCGAAGACGAGCAGGAACGACAGGGCCGCCATGGCGCAGAACATCACCGTGGTGCCGAGGTAGGGCGGCTTCAGCACGAGCCACACACCGCCCCGGCCGGGGACCGGGGCCGACGCGCTGACCGCCCGGTGATACTCCGTGGACTCGGGCAGCCAGGCGAAGGCCATGGGCAGCAGAAGCAGACCGGCGATCCCGCCGACCAGGTACTCCAGATGAAAGCTGTGCCCAGTGAGCAGGGTGTTGGCGACAAGCGCCGCGAAGGAACCGCCGACGGCGGTCCCGCACTGCACGATCCCCGAGAACAGGTTCTTCCGCCCGGCCGGGGCGAGTTCGAAGATCAGTGGGCCCATCGCCGGATAGATCGCGCCGACACCGAGCCCGACGACGAATCGGCCCGCGCCGAACAGCGACGGAACGGATGCCACGGAACAGACGAACATCCCGGCGCTGACGGCGCCGATACTGATCAGCGTCGTGCGGCGTCGGCCGAACCGGTCGGTGAACTGGCCGACCAGCAAGGAGCCGACGAGCATGCCGATGGGGGTGAGGCTGCCGAGCAGGCCGACGAAGGCGATGGAGAGGTGCCAAGGGCGGTAGTCCAGAAGCAGCGGTGTCGTCGCGCCGAAGGCGACAAGGTCGAAACCCTCCAGTGTCATCACTGCCAGGCCGACCGCGAGTGCGGTGCCCGCCGACGATGAAGGCCCCGGGGACGACCGGCCGCCCCGACGGGCCAACGCTGATGTGCTCAATGTTCCGACTCCGTTTTCGGCGCTCTCATCCGTCGCGACCGCTGACCGCGGCGCTGCGGGAAAGGGCGGAGGTACTTCTGTGCGGCGCGCCGACGGCGGGTCGGCTCTGGGAGGGGTGGTTCGAGGAGGGGTGGTTCGGGCCTCATCGGTGTGAAGCCGGCGGGGCGTGGGGCGGGGCCGCGTGTCCCGGCGCTGCACGGTGCCGGGGCCTCTCAGCCGTTGGCCGTGTGGGCACCGGTCATCAGCGCGGCCAGGTCCTCGGGGGCGAGGAACGACGGCGGAGGCGGAGGTCCCCAGGCATAGAGCGCCTGCGTGCCCTCGAAGGAGCGTGGCGTCCACAGCTGGTCGTCGACGATGCAGTCCATGTCGGCGTAGTACTCGCTGAAGTTGCCGGCCGGGTCCTTGAGGTACCAGAAGAAGTTCGACCCGATGTGGTGGCGGCCGAGCCCCCACACATGACGTTCCGGGTGCTCGGTGAGCATGCTCGTGGCGCCCCGGCCCACCTCGTCGACATCCGTCACCTGCCACGAGGTGTGGTGCAGGAAGTTCAGTGGCGCCTGCTGCACCAGGACGTTGTGGTGGTCGGTGGAGCAGCGCATGAACGCGGCCGTGCCGGGGACGACGTCGCTGACCTTGAAACCGAGCCCTTCGGTGAAGAACCGCTGGGTCGACTCCTGCTCCACCGAACCGATGACGACGTGGCCCAGGGCCAGGGGCCGGACCGGGTCGGTGCGGGAGAGCACGGGCGCCCGGATGCCGGCGCGGTCCGGGCGTCCGGGGCCGTTGTACGGGGTGGCCGCGGCGGTGACCCGGGTCAGCCGGGGTGCGACCCGGACCTCGACCGATACACCGGCGATGGGTTCCCTGGTGCGCAGCGAGCCGGTGTCGCGTTCGCACGGCAGCTGGAGCCGGTCCAGGTTCGCGGCGATCCGGTCCAGGTCGTCGCCGTCGTCGGCGGCGACCGCCATCCCCAGCAGCCGCCGGACGGGAGAGTGCTCGAGGAAGAACTGCTCACCGCCCTCGACGGTGGCGAACCGTCCGGGTGCCACCTGCTCGAGTCCGAAGTCGACGTAGTAGTCGGCCGCCTCGGCCACATCCGGCACTCCGACGGTGAGTGACTGAAGCCTGTGCAAAGCCATGGGGTGCCCCTCTCTCAGGCGGCGACGCAGGTCTGCCGGAGCTGTCCGATGCCCTCGATACGGGTGACGACCTCGTCTCCCGGCCGCAGGTAGCGCTGGGGGGTGCGGGCGTGTCCCACTCCTGATGGGGTGCCGGTGAAGATCAGGTCGCCCGGCAGCAGCGGGCACACCGCGGACAGCCGTGCGATCAGTTCCGGGACCGGGAAGATCATCGAAGAGGTACGTGACTTCTGGACGCTCTCCCCGTTGACGAGGCACTCGATCGCCAGGTCGTCCGGATCGGCGAACTCGTCGGCCGTGACCAGCACCGGGCCGGTCGGCGCGAATCCGGGGAAGGACTTGCCGAGGGAGAACTGCGGTACGGGGCCCACGGACTGCACATCGCGCTCGGAGTAGTCCTGCCCCACGGTCAGCCCGGCCACGTGGGACCAGGCGTCCCCCGCGGCAACGTGCTCCGCCCGGCGTCCCATCACCACCACCAGCTCGGCCTCCCAGTCAACGCGGCCGCCGGGCAGCCGCAGTCGCGTGTCGGGGCCGGTGAGGGACGTGGCGAACTTGGTGAAGACCGACGGGGACTCAGGCGCCGCCAGGCCGGCCTCCTCGGCGTGGTCGCGGTAGTTCAGGCCGATCGCGAACACCTGCCGCGGCGCCGGCGAGACGCTGCCGTCCGGCCCCGCCGGCGCCTGGGCAGCCGCGGTCTCCAGCTCGGCGGCCCAGGAGCGGAACGCGTCCCACTCCTCGAACACTGCCACGGGATCAGCCGGGAACCGGCCCGCACTGGCCTGCTCGACATCGATCACCGCCTCTCCGGTCACCAGGCACATCCGTCCTGCTCTGGTCGTCGTCCGCATAGCGCGCCGCCTCCGGTCTTCCTGCTTCTGGATGACTGGAGTCAACGCCCTTCCCAGTCGACACGTCAAGAAAATCTCGAGATTTTTGAAAAATACCTAGGTACGTTAGAATCTGCGACATGGCGACTACCAGCTCCATGACCCGCGCCGAGGAGATCTACCAGCGGCTGCGCGCGGACATCCTCAACGGACGGCACGAACCCGGTTCACGTCTGCGGGTGGAGGCGCTGAAGGAGAGGTACGGCGCCAGCAGCGGGGTGCTGCGGGAGGCACTCCCCCGGCTGGTCGGCCAGGGGCTGGCGACCTTCGCGCCGCAGCAGGGGTTCCGGGTCGTCACCGTCTCACCCGAGCGCCTGGAGGAGTTGACCGAGGCCCGCGTGTTCATCGAGACCCACCTCGTCCGGGAGTCCGTCACCGCCGGCACCATCGAGTGGGAGTCCGATCTGCTCGCCGCGCACCACCATCTCGCCCGCGTTCCCTTCTTCGGCGACACCGGCGAAATCAACGAAGGCTGGCTGAACGCCCACGCCCGCTTCCACCGCGTCCTGCTGGAGGGATGCTCCAACCGGCAGCTGCGGGACATCGCCACCCAGCTGCGCGAGGTGGCGGAGGTCTACCGCTGTTGGGCCCGCACACCGACCGAGCACAGCAACCGCGATATCGCGGCAGAGCACAAGACCATCTGCGATCGCGCCATCGAACGGGACGTACCGGGCGTCGTCGAGGCGCTCACTCGCCACATCAACGCCACCACGAACCTGCTGCTCGACGACTACGGGCGGCGCGAGGAGGAAGGCAAGCAGGACCGCGGCCCCTCCGCCCCGTGAGGGCCGGACTCGGAGTGCGGGAGCCCGGCACACCTGCCGGCTGACGGGGTCTTCCCGCGGAGACCCCCCGGCGGGCTGTGCCGTTTCCGAAAGACGCAGAGCCGGGCCGGTGAAGGGAGAGGGCACTCCTCGCGACCGTCTTCCCGGGGACAATCGCTGCACAAGAGCCGGCTGCGGCCTGCTCGCGCGGCCGCATGAAGTCCCCGCGGCGCGGTCGCGGCCCGCTCACGGAGCCGGTCCCCGGAAACCCGCCGTCGTTCGCCGCCACCAAGACCGGGCAGCTCACGGTCCATCTCGGCCGGGCCCACACCGCGGCGGGCCCGGCGGAGATGGATCACATTGCCGCAGTTCTCGCACTCGCCCCCGATATCAGCCGGAGCCCGCCGTCGCACCGCCGGCGTCTCGTTGAAGTGACCTCGAGGGCCGCGGTGATGGCGGCGCCGAGTACGACGTGGCACCCCGTTGCAGGGCCACGACAACGGTGAGGGGAAGGCAATTATGGCTTGATGCCGACACCGACCCACAGACTGACGTCGGCATCGCTCGGCGCCGGGGCGTCTCCAGGGGCGTCTCCACCGTTCTCGGTGGACGGCCGCCAGCGGTGGCCGACGGCGATACCGGGCTCGATCAGGTCGAGACCGGCGAAGAAGTCCGCCACGGCGGCCTTGTCACGGAACTGCACCGGGGTTCCGGCCCGGTCGTAGATGCCGGTGACCTTCTGCCAGGTCTGGGGGTCGAAGTCCGGTGTGCAGTGGCTGAGCGCGAGGGCGCTTCCCGAGGGCAGCGCGCCCATCAGGCGGCGGACGATCCCGTGCGCGTCCTGGGCGTCGGTGACGAAGTGCATGAGCGCGTTGAGGCTGAGGGCCACGGGCTTGCTCAGGTCCAGCGTCTCGATGAGCTCGGGGGACCGGAGGATGGCGTCGGGTTCGTTGACATCCGCCCTGATGTAGGCGGTACGGCCTTCCCCGGAGCTGCTGAGCAGGGTCTGCGCGTGCACGAGGACGATCGGGTCGTTGTCCACGTAGACGATGCGGGCGTCGGGTGCCACGGACTGTGCCACCTCGTGCAGATTGGGCTTGGTCGGAATGCCGGTGCCGATGTCGAGCCACTGCCGGATGCCGTGGTCCCGGGCGAGAACGCGTGTGGCGCGGTGCATGAACGCACGGTTCTCCCTGGCGCATACGAAGATGCCGGGGTACGCGGCCGCGACCTTGCCGGCGGCTTCCCGGTCCGCCTCGTAGTTGTCCTTCCCACCGAGGTAGAAGTCGTACATCCGGGCGGAGTGCGCCTTGTCCGTACGCAGATTCAAGGCATTGGGCAGTTCGTGAGACATGCGGGCTCCGGGGTGGGGCGCGTCCATGATCGTCAAGTAGCCCGGTCAGGATAGGCCCCTCTCTCGGGCATATGCGCGAGAGTCGGCCAACCCACCAGTGGGAGCCGGAGATTGCGGAGCTGAGGGCGTGTGCTCGCGCTCCTCTGCAACCGTCTGTTCAGATGCGGTTACCAGGGCGCGCTCGACTCATCGTTCAGGCCCTGGCGTGCGTTCGGCCCCCTGTTCGGGATCGGCGCCGGTCCAGCCCTCGGTGCTGCGGGTGTCCGCTACATAGCTTTCCCACTCCGCACACGCCGCTGGTGGTCCAGCCAACCGCTGCCCTGGCGCCTCGGCCGTTTCCTCGGCTGGTGCTGCGACACGGGTCTGACGCGCACCGCCGGGATCGCCTACCAGTTCCGCCACCGCGAGCTCCAAGACTTCCTCACCCGTGGCCACACAGCACCCAGTAGATACCCCGAGAAGCACCGTGAGCGCGCGGTCCGCGAGGTCCGCTCCACCGGCCGGCCGATCGCCCATGTCGCGAAGGACCTGGGCATCCACAAGGAGGCCCTGCGCGGCTGGGTCCGCCAAGCTGAGGCGGATGCCGGAGAACGCGACGACCGGCGGAGCACGAGGAGTTGAAGCAACTTCGCCCAGACGTAACGGAGTTGAGGCGGGCGAACCAGATCCTCAAAGCAGCGAGTGCGCTTCTTGCCCAGGAGCTCGGCCATCCCCGGACGAGGCCGACCAGGTGATCGACAGCGGGCTGCGCGTCCGCATCGTCTATGCGGCTCTGGCCTACTGATGTGCCGTCACCTGCGTGCGTACGCGTGATGGGCCAAGGGTAGAGGGCAGTGGAGAACACGACAGCGCGTGCTGGCGATGCCCGTGGGCGGAACCGGGGGAGACAGGTGAGCGAGCAGACGGTCGGGGGCGCCGCGGATGGGCCGGAGACCAGGGCCAACGGACTGGAGGAGGGGCTCTCGGCCGAGATCCACCGGGAGATGCGGCGGTGGAGGGTGGCGACGGTCAACTACGGGGTCACCTACTATCTGTCGCGTATTCTGCTCATCGTTGCCAGCGCCATCGTGGCAGCCGACCAGAACCTCAGCGGCGGCAAAGGAGGCTTCCTGGTCGGGTGGGTGCCGTTGTTGGCCCTTGTCGTAGCCGTGCTCACCGCGCTCGACACTTGGCTCAAGCCTCAGCAGAAGTGGCAGGGCTTCATGGAGTCTCGGGACACTCTGGCCGATCTGATCGTCCGGGGGCACCGCCGCCCGAGCCATAACGTGCCGGCGGCATCGCATCCGCGGCACGTGGTCTGCCATCGCCTCTGCGTTGGGCAGTTGCAGAGGCGTACATCGAGCGCTCCGGGCAGGGAGGTGTCGGCCGCCGCCCGGTGGGCGGGCCGACGCCGTGGGGTTGGGTACGACGACCGTAGGGCGCGCTCAGCGGCTGCTCAGCGGCTTGCCGTACTTCTGAGCCGTGGACAGGTACGGGAGGCCGAGCGTGCGGGGTGAGAAGGCCGCCGAGCCGTCGGCCGAGCCGCCGCGGAAGAGCCATGCGGCGCCCAGGGAGGCGTTCTCGCCAGGCGATCCGACCGTGACGTCCGGTACACCGTCGGCGTCGCAGTCCCCCGAGGCGACCGCCGCGCCGAAGGCGTCGCCCGCCTCGGCGACACCCGGGACACCGGGCGTGTCCTGGTTCCAGGACACGGATGTGGCAGCGCCGCCCGCGTCGAGCAGTCCCTGAGCGCTGCCGAAGAGCAGCCAGGCGGCGCCCGCCCCCGCTTTGCTTCCGATGGCCTCACCAGGAGCGCCCGCGATCAGGTCGTCGCGGCCGTCGCGGTTGACGTCGGCGACGGCGAGGGCGGCGCCGAAGCGGTCGCCGTCCTCGGCCACGCCCGGGACACCCGCCGTGTCCTGGTTGAGAGTCTGGACGCGGCTGCCGAACGGGCCGCTCGCGGCACTTCCGTAGTGGAGGTGGATGCCGCCCCCCTTGGCGAGTTCTTCGGGGCCGCACGGGTCATCGATGTTCTCGTCGGCGATCTCACGGCACTCGCCGAGGGCCAGGTCGTCGTGGCCGTCGCCGTCGAAGTCGCCGGCGGCCAGGGCGGTCACGCCGGCGTTGTCCGTGTTCCAGAAGTTGGCCATCTCGGACCGGTCGGCGTCCCACTTCCACAGGCGCACATGAGACTGCGTACTGGGGCTGCCCGCGTTCCAGTACGCCACGGCCAGGTCCGCCGTGCCGTCGCTGTCGAAGTCGCCGGTGGTCAGGACGGGGGCGCGGCCGCCCATGGGGGCGGCGACGACGGTGGTGACCATGCTGTCTTCACCCTGGATGACACGAGCGACGACCTTGTCCGTGCCGCCGATCACGATCTCTTTGTTGTCGTCGCCGGTCAGCTCGGCCGCCGCGACCGATCTGCCGTACGCGGCCGACGGCGACGGCCCGGTCAGGATCGTCGCCCCCGGTCCCGGCTCGTCCGTCGAGCCGCCTATGGCGATGACCATGCCCGCGTCCGTACCGCGGCCGGTGACGTCCTCGCCGGGGACGCCGACGAGCAGTTCCGCGATGCCGTCGCCGTTGAGGTCCTCCAGGGCCACGGACGCACCGAAGCGGTCACCCGCCTCCGGGGTGCCGGGGACCTCGGGAGTGGCCTGGGTGACACGGATGCTTCCATGGGCGCCGACCCCCTTCGGGCCGCCCCAGACAACGTTCACATACCCGGCCTTGGCCTGGCCGCCGACGGTCCCATCCGGGACGCCGACGGCGAGGTCCGCATATCCGTCGCCGTTGAAGTCGCTCGTGGCACTACGGGGCGCGGCAGCGGTGGCACCGGACGGGAACACGAACCCGGCGGTGACCACGGCGCCGGCTGCGATGGCATGGGTCAGGATGCGGCAGCGGTGTGGCACGGAGACTCCCACTCGGTCGACAGGTGCGGGTTATCCGGTGTGACCGTCGAAGGGCGGAGCTGGTTGTACGGAGTTCACCGGGAGTTGGCGCCGGGTTAATGGCAGGCGGACCTCGGCCCGAGCGGACACGGACGGCGTAGCCGATGGCTCTTCGGCCCGTCTGGACGCAGACGGCTGCGAAGGCTTCGCGCCGTGTCCTTTCTGCCGTCCGGGCGGCGGTCGCCGAGGGCGCCCCCGGCGACATTCCAGCCGCTCACCGCCGCGCGCGGGAACTCGCCGAGATGGACAGCGAACAGCTTGGCGGTGGTCAAGCTCGAGGAGCACATGGTCACCGATCTGGAACGGGTATTCCAGTTCGGGCAGCCCATACGGTCAACTGCGTTTGCCGGGCAACTCCTTGGGCCCGTAGCAGGCGGCGTCCGCTCCCGTCATCAAGGCCCAGTAATGATCTCCGTATGTTCTCCGGGCGTCCCCATACTGTTTTGTCACGGTCCCTCGCCAGGCCCGCTCTTCCACGAAGCCGTCCGGGCTGGTCGACCGATCCGGGAAGCCGCTGGCCAGGAATGGGCGGGACCCGTTGAGGCCGGCGGCGAGTCGACGCCGTCAGGTGAAGTGGCTGCTGCGGAGTGGCTTCGAGCAGTGGCGCAACATCGGTCTGCGCGGATACGGATTCGACGGTCTGCGGCGGCCGGGTTGGCGCGGGTACAACGAGGACCGCGACGTCGCCTATGCGCTGTCGCACGCTCCGAGCGGGCTCGGCTGCTCGCCGAGCACGCCGTAGACGGTTACGGTGCGGGCGAAGCGACTGAGGACCGCCAACGGCGGGTTCGAGTCCCTGCGCGCCTTCGCCCAGGTTCTTGCCAGGCATCAGCCACCGCCAACGCGCGTGGCCGAGCTGGACGAAGAGCACGTCCGTGCGTTCGTAGAGCACTACGACGACCGCCCCAAGCGCCAGCACTCTGCCTTCAAGCAGCTGCGCACGGCGTTGCGAAACGACCCGGAACCGCCCGAGGGCGCCCGCCAGGCCCTGTTCAACATCCGTGTGACGCAGCCCGAGGCGGAACGCCCCGGCGCGTACACGGAAGGCGACTGGCAGGCGATCATGACCGCAGCCCGCAGAGACATCCGCCTGGGCCGGGAGCGGATCGAGACCGGACGGCGGCTGATGACCCGATGGCGCAATGGCGACCCTCATTTGAGCAAGGAGGAGGCAGAACTCGGTGCGTTGCTCGACACCTTCGATCGCACCGGTGACCTGCCGCGCTGGCGCACGGGCGACTACACGACCGCGGTGCTGAAGGCAGGCGGCTTTCGCGGGATAGCCGGCTGGCTGTGCCTGACCAAGGCGGAGGCGACGGCCTTCTGCCTGCTGCTGACCGCGCTGACCCAGGAGAACTTCGGCACCGTCGCCAACTGG
This sequence comes from Streptomyces rugosispiralis, assembly GCF_024505145.1. GTDB lineage: Bacteria > Actinomycetota > Actinomycetes > Streptomycetales > Streptomycetaceae > Streptomyces > Streptomyces rugosispiralis. The sequence goes on from NZ_JANIAA010000074.1 coordinate 18,412, forward strand.
CCCGCCGCCCACTTCCACCCGGAGGGTGCCCAGGCAGATCCGCGTCTGCTCCTGGTCGAGGAGTCCAAGCCCCGCCGCGGCCCCGAGCGCGAGCACATGATCGCGGCTCTGGAACACCTGCCCGACAACATCGCCGACCTCCTCGCAGCCGGTGCCGACGAGCCCCGCCTCATGCGCTCGCCACTGTGCCTGTACCTGCTCCTGCTGTCTCTGACCGAGCTGCCGCGCCGACACGGCGGCAGTGGCGCGGCGTTCGCGCTACTCAACCTCAGCAGCGGCCAGTCAGGACGCTGGTGCGTGGGGGTACGGGCCGGCGATGTCCTGCGGTGGGCCCGATCACACGGCTTCCCTGCAGCCCGGCACGCCACCCCGGGCCGACCGGAAGTAGACACCGGCCGGATCCGGCAAACGGCCCTGGAGCGCCGGCAGCATCCTGTGGCGCACTCGCGCCGCACCCACAACGACGTGTGCCTGAAGGGCAGCAGCACCGTGCAGGCCGACAGCCGGCGCGTCGTCGGTGCGGCGCTGCGCCAGGAGATCGCCAAGGCCCGCGTCGTGCAGTCCGTGCCGGTCTTCCCCTCTGATGGTGTTCAAGCTCGTCGAGTCCGCCCAGGAACGCTGGCGCGCGATCACCGGAGCCCACCTGGTGTCCCTGGTCCGCGCCGGCGCACCATTCGAGAACGGCATCCTGGCCGAACGCGAGGAGCAGGCCGCATGAACGTCCAGAACGTTGTCTTATGTGGTGAGCGCGCCTACATGGGCGGCGTGAGACCGTAGTACGGCAGGATCCTGACCGGGCGGAAGCCGAGCTTGGTTGCGAGGGCGACCGAGGCGTGATTGCCCTCCCGGCAGGACCAGACGGGCATGATGCCCTGTGCCAGGAGGTCCTCGATCATGCGAGCCGCGGCGGCGGTGGCGAGACCTTGTCCCCGTGCATCGGGATGGGTCTCGATGCCGAGCTCCAGCTCGTCGTCGAAGCGAAACGATGTGAAGGCAAGCGCGCCCCGGAACTCGTCCTTCTCCACCCGCCAGCCGCCGCGCTCGAGGAAGTCCTCAGCGTCGTCCCAGAACTCCGCCGGTACGACCGACCCCGGCCGCGCGAAGTCCGACGCGTCGGCCGGCACAACTGACCAGCCGTCCGGAACCGCGATGCGGTCTCGACCCGCCCGGAACAGGTTGGGATCGAACTCGAAGTTGACTCGTCGGTGGACGCTGACGGCGGACCTTCCGCCGGAGGCGGTGAGCTTCTCCTCCCAGGGCAGCGACGCCCACCGCGGGTCGATCTGAAGCCACTCGTCGCGGGTGCGATACCGGCCCTCCCGCAAATGGACGGTGATCTCGTCGAACGCACGATCGACCCCGTCGCCCCAGATCAGCGACATGCCGTACGGATGCACGACGTGATGTGCTGCACTTCCCTCGGATTCCGACGTCCAGACCTGCCCGCCGACCAAGCCGTCGACCACCGCGCGCACGAAGCCCACGTTCGCATCGACCTGCAGGAGCGCGCCTGCCAGCACTGAGCCGCTTTCCGGCAGCATCTGAGTTCCCGATCGCATCAATGACTCCTCTTGGATGGACGACGTGTACCTGGAGACCCTTGAGCTGGTGGTGGAACAGACCGAGCGGGACGCCCAGCTACTGGAGAAGGGCGAACACGTCTCCGGCCCCGCCACGCGGCGCGAGACAGCCGCTTGCCGCAAGGCCCGGCTCGACGCCGGGCTCCCAGCCGAAGACGGCCCCAACGTAGGCGAATGCCGGTCGAGTTGCGCCAACATCGTCTACATCGATCGGAACATCGCCGTTCAGCGACGTTTGCACACACAGTGGGAGGCCGCGGCAGCCGACCCACTCAGCCCGCGCCCCTTGCGGGACCGGGCAGCCGCCCTGGCCGAGAGTTGCCGCGTCATCATCGCAGCACACCACGACGGCCAGGCCAGCAACACCTCGTCGAAGGAGTCGTGATGGGACGCCCACCGCGCGACTACGAAGCCGACCGCGCCGCCATCCGCGCCGCGATCCGCGCCGCAGCCGACCGGCTCCTGGCCGGGACACCGCTGCGTTCACCCTCCGGGAAGCTGACCGCTTCCGAACTGATCACCGAAAGTAGCCTGCGGCGCGACATCGTCTACCGGCACACGGACCTCATTCAGGACTTCCAGGCAAACGCGAAGGCCCGGGACTCCACGCCGACTGCGATGCAGGAACTCGCTGATGAAAGCCGGAAACTCAAATCCGAGGTCGACGATCTGAAGCGCGAGCTCCGCCAGGAGCAGGCGAGGAGCAAGACCATGCGGATGATCATCGCTGAACTCTCCCTCGAACTGGAACAGGTCACGGCCGAACTGGCCGGTCTCTCCGGGGTCGCACCCCTGCCTGATCGACGCCGATGAAACTCGGACTACGCTGCCACGCGGTGGCCGTCTGCGGGGTGACGACGCAGCGGAGGCGACGTACACCTTCCGGAAGGCATGCTCATCCTCCGCGCACGAAGAGCATGGCACGCCGAGCGTGCGGGGAGCCGTCCGTGCCGATCACGATCGGGCCGGACTGGGCCCCGTTGGCACAACCGCGGCGTCGTCGCCTGTCTGGGCGGTATCTGTCCGCAGGGGTAGATCCGCCGTCCACCGGTGCGTCGGCAGATGGCAAGACACCTCTACTTCACCTCATCGAGCCGCCCGGTGCTGACATCGAAGATGAACCCGCGCACCGCGTCATGGTGCGGGATGTACTTACTCGACTTGATGCGGCTGATCGAGCGGCGCACATCGATGGCGACGTCGTGGAAGGACTCCTCCGGCCATAGGGGCTTAAGGCCGTCCTCACCACGGATCGGGGGGTCGAGCGAATAGGACGGAAAGGTCAGCATGCGACAGTCGGTGTGATGGATGAGGATGATCTCGCGGGTTCCCAACAGTTGCTGACTGACAGCGAGTGAACGGATGACGTCATCGGTAACCACGCCGCCGGCGTTTCGTATCACACTTGCCTCACCCTCCTGTAGACCGAGAATTCCATAAACGTCCATACGCGCATCCATGCAGGCCACAACAGCGACATGTTCGGAGGGTGTCATCTGCTGGGGCCCGGCGAAATGGGAGGCGTAGAGTTCGTTGTTCTGAAGGTAACGGTCGGTAACTGACATGGCTAGGTCTTCCCTTCTTGGCGGCCGATCGGCATGCAGTCGCAGTACGAGATACTCGGCTCCGCGTTCCCGCTCACGCATGCGAATCCGGTCGATCCTTTCTGGATCATGAGCGAGGAGGAACAGCAGGCCGACTCCCGCGGCGGCGCCGATGCCGCACCCGCCGACGATGACGGTGCCCTGCACCTGGCTCGGCGGCCGGGGTGCGAGCCAGGTGCCGCGGTCGGCGGCCCATACCCTGGTGGTCGTGCTGGCCGACCTCTGTCGCGGGAGGGGAGCGGTACCGGTGTGTGTCAACCGTCCCCCGCTCTCCAGCGGACCGACGCCTGGCCAAGCCCCTGACGCGGTACCCGCTGCGAGCTTGCGTGCCGCAGACTCCTGGAAGCGGTGTGCCGTGACGAGACCCGCCACCGGAGCGGCTCCTACGAGTACGAGAGAAGCCAGCAGCACGACCTACGCCTCCACGATGTTCGAGCGGCGCCTGAGCAGACTGCGCCTTCACCTCCGTGGGCTGGCCAGGGGCCATAAGGACGTCACTGCGCCTTCTCCGCCGGATGGGCGCTGTCACCATTCCGCCTGTGCCGCGTGCCGCAAAGATGCTGTGGGCGAGCTCCTGGCAGACCGCCGCGGTTGGGGCGCTGCCTGGTCAGGCTTTCCCTTGCCCACCACGGGAAAGGCGTTCCGCGAGGACCGCTGCCTGGCTGTGTTCGATATCTCGGGTGGCGGTGAGCAGTGTCACCGGGCCCTGTCGGGCGAGTTCGTCGAGATGGTTGAACGCCTGCTGGTGTGTGGCATCGCGCAATTCGGCAAGATAGCGGCGCCGGAATTCCTTGTAGCGCTCAGGAACGTGGCCGTACCAGTGACGCAGTTCGGTGGACGGGGCGATGTCACGCATCCACTCGTCGAGGTGAGCGTCCTCCTTGCGCATGCCACGCGGCCAGACCCGGTCGACCAGTACGCGGGTGCCGTCCTCGGGGGATGTCTCGTCATAGATCCGGTGGTAGCTGACGTTTTTGCCCATGGTGCGCTCCCCGGTGCAAAAATCTGCTGCGTCGGGCAACTGTCATACGTTCTTGATTATCTAGGGTATGCCTTCCCTTGGTGGGGTGCCTGGCCTTACGCGGCGGGGTAGCGCTCCTGGCGGGGCATGGAGCGGGAGGACGATGCGGCATGCAGGCAGCCGCGAGTCGAGGCTCCTCTTGTTCCCTGCGTTGCGTTTGCCGAACGTGTCTTTGGGCCACAGGCTGGTGTTGACGCCTATCCTTCGGGCGGCCGGGTCTCGGGCAGGTAGCGCGGCCCCCGTCGTCCGCGGTCCCTGGCCTCGGTGTCCAGCATGC
>NZ_JANIAA010000075.1 GCF_024505145.1 Streptomyces rugosispiralis
GGATCTTTCCGGCAATTCCAAGGGGGCGGTTGTTCAGGCGGGGCATGTGCATGGAGATATCAACTTCCATCAGTCGTCACATAAGGCCCCGCTCGGAAGCTTCTCGCATGGTAGTCCATTTGCCGAGCAGCGGTTGCGAGCTTCGCTGAACCTGATTGAGGAACTTGAACCTTGGATGCGAAACTTACGTGGCTGGGCGAGACCGTGGCCGCACATGTCCGCTGAGGAACTCCTAGATGAGCGGCTGGAACTCAGCCTGTTTGACTGACGAGGCGCTTGGCATGCCATAGATAAAGTGTGGAACCCTCTCGATCTTCTTGCGTCAGACGCGACAAGGGAAGCTTATAAATCACTTGTCGCACAAATGTTCGCGAATGCTGCTGCGATAATAGGTGAGCCTGTAGCACAGGAAGGGCTAGACGGCATGATCGATGCGATGGATGGTCGGTATGTCGCCCTTGTCGATGCTCTGCGGGCCGAACTGAGGCCATAACCTGACCCGCACAAAAGCTCTCAGTTGCGGCGCTGAGGATTTTCCTCCCTGCAGGTCAATCTCCGAACGGGAAGAGGGCCACCGAGTCCAAGCTCTTTGAGTTCTGTCTCTTCGATGCCCAGTGTGCGCAGGTTTGGCAGGTCTTCCCGCTCCGTCGTTGTCCATTCGCCAAGGGGGGTCCGCCTCCGGAACCCTGTGAGTGAGTGGATTGCCTAGAACCCACGTTTTCGCAGTTCAGAGGCAGTCTGGTTCCCTTGGTGCATGGGTGAGCGGCGAGCTTCAAGGACTGAGCGCGATAATCAGCCGTCGAGTGCGGCGAGCGCCTTCTTGGCCGCGTCGATGGCGCCCTTACGGATGTCATCGGAGTCGGCGGCCTTGTGGCTCTCGAAATCGCCGCCGTTGTAGGTCACGGTGACCGTCGCGTTGTCCTGGTGGACCGTCACCACGGCCTCACGTATGCCCTGGTCGTCGTCCTCGGTGGTCTTCTCGGTCACCGACGCGTTGTCGCCGAGGCCGGGCACCGGGCTGCCGCCCTCGCTCTTCTGCTTCCCCGCGACGCTCTTGACGTCGTAGGCGATGTCCAGCCAGCGGTAGTCGAAGTCGTCCAGCGCGTGCCAGGAGCAGCCCGTACGGCGGTTGAGGTTGCTGGACTTCAGCTCGTTCCCGGCCGTTTTGGCGCCCGGCACCAGGTCCTTGATCATCGACTCCGGGAGGACCGTGCACGCCTCCTCGGGCGGCTTGGCGTAGCGCGGCGCGGCGGCGCCGGTGGCCGGGGCCGAGGTCTGCGGGGAGGGGCCCGCCGGGGCGGCGCTCGTGTCCGAGTCGTCCGACGTCGTCATGGCCACCCCCGCGGCGGCGAGGACGGCGACGGGCAGCAGACGGGCGACCAGGGTGAGCGGCAGAGAACGCACGGCGGTCTCTCTTCGTTCGGATGCCGGTGTGGGGCGGTGTGGAGCGGTGGGGAGCGGTGCGGAGCGGCGTGGCGTGGGGCAGTGGTGGGGCAGCGGTGGAGCGGTGGTGGGGCGGTGGTGAAAGTTGTGGCGCGGTGGGAAACGACCCTGCCATATCGAGCGGTCCTCGAACAGTCCGGGGGGTGGCGAGGAGGCGTCCGGGAACCGCTGTGCCGATGGGGTGAATTGCCCGCATCCTCACACTATCTCCACAACCGGAGGGTTATCTACGACAGGTGACGTTCCCTCACCCGTCAGCCGCGCCCGATGTACGGCATGGCCGTCGCCATGACCGTCGCGAACTGCACATTCGCCTCCAGGGGCAGCGACGCCATATGCCGCACCGTCCGTGCCACGTCCGCGACGTCCATCACGGGCTCGGCCACCACCTCCCCGCTCGCCTGCGGCACACCGGCGGACATCCGCTCGGTCATCTCGGTCGCCGCGTTGCCGATGTCGATCTGCCCGCAGGCGATGCCGTACCGGCGCCCGTCCAGCGAAAGCGACTTGGTGAGCCCGGTGATGGCGTGCTTGGTGGCCGTGTAGGCCACGCTGTCCGGCCTGGGCACATGCGCCGAGAGCGAGCCGTTGTTGATGATCCGTCCGCCCCGGGGGTCCTGATCCCGCATCAGCCGGAAGGCCGCCCGCGCGCACAGGAACGCCCCCGTGAGGTTGGTGTCCACGACCGACCGCCAGTCCTCGTAGGCCAGATCCTCCAGCGGCACGCCGCGCGGGCCGAAGCTGCCCGCGTTGTTGAACAGCAGATCCAGCCGCCCGAACCGCTCCCGCACCGCCGCGAAGAGCGCGTCCACCCGCTCCGGGTCGGCCACGTCCGTCGGCACCACCGGGGCCGGGGGACCGCCACCGGCCAGCCGCGCCGTCTCGGCCAGGGCCTCCTCGCGGCGCCCCGCCAGCACCACCGACCAGCCCGCCTCGAGGAGTTCGAGCGCCACGGCCCGGCCGACCCCGGAGCCCGCGCCCGTCACCACCGCCACTTTCGACACCACAGACACACGACCGTCGCTCATGGCGCCGCAGCGTACGCCACGTCAGTTCGCCGTGGGGGTGCGCCGATTCGCCGTGGGGGTGCGCCGATTCGTGGTAAAGGTCCCTTCCGGCAACGGACCTCACCCAGCGGTCATATCGATGTCGTGTGCACGCAAACGCCCGGCCGCCCCCCGACACTCCAATTCCTCTGACGCCACGAGCCAGGGACGCCACGAGCCAGGGGAGAGCACATGGCACATGACTCGCATCAGCGCGCCATACGAGCCGCGGCCGCACATCTGGGACGCCGCCGCTTCCTCACCGTGACGGGGGCCGCCGCCGCGCTGGCCTTCACCACCAACCTGCCCAGCGCCCACGCCGCGCAGGCGACGCCGCACGCCCTCGCCGACGACCCCTTCACGCTCGGCGTGGCCTCCGGCGACCCGCTGCCCGAGGCCGTCGTGCTGTGGACCAGGCTGGCGCCCCGCCCCTACGAGCCGGGCAACGGGCTGCCCGAAGAGGGCACCGTCAAGGTCGAGTGGGAGATCGCCCGCGACGAGAAGTTCCGCCGCGTCGCCCGCCGGGGGACCACCACCGCGCACGCCGAGTTCAACTACACGGTGCACGTGGACGCCAAGGGGCTCGAGCCGGGCCGCGTGTACTGGTACCGGTTCAAGGCCGGGAACTGGACCAGCCCGGTGGGCCGCACCCGCACCACCCCCGCCCTGGGCGCCAAGGTCCAGGAGGTCCGCTTCGGCCTCGTGTCCTGCCAGGCGTACCACGACGGCTACTTCACCGCCTACCGCCATCTGGCGGAGGAGGACCTGGACGCCGTCTTCCACGTGGGCGACTACCAGTACGAGTACGCGGTCAACGCCGCGGGCGGCGCCCGCAAGTACACCGACCGCACCCTCCCCGCGCACTTCAACACCGAGACCATGACGCTCGGGGACTACCGGCTGCGCTACGCGCTCTACAAGTCCGACGAGGACCTCCAGGCCGCCCACGCCGCCTTCCCCTGGTACGTCACCTGGGACGACCACGAGACCGAGAACAACTACGCGGGCGACGTCGACGAGAACGACGGCCCGACGGACGAGTTCCTGATCCGCCGGGCGGCCGCCTACCGGGCGTACTGGGAGAACATGCCGCTGCGGATGCCGCAGCGGCCGAGCGGCGCCGATATGCGGCTCTACCGCCGCTTCCACTACGGCAAGCTGGCCCAGTTCGACATCCTCGACACCCGCCAGTACCGCTCCAACCAGGCGTACGGCGACGGCTGGCAGTACCCGGGACCGGAGTCCGAGGACCCCTCGCGCACCCTCACCGGCACCACCCAGGAGCGCTGGCTGCTCGACGGCTTCCAGCGCTCCACCGCCACCTGGAACGTGCTGCCGCAGCAGGTCACCTTCTCCCAGCGGAAGAACACCACGGCCGCGCGCTCCAAGCTCTCCATGGACTCGTGGGACGGCTACCCCGCCTCCCGGGAGCGGATCCTGGCCGGTGTGGAGAAGGCGGGCCTGGACAACTTCGTCGTCCTGACCGGCGATGTCCATGTGCACTACGCCTTCGACATCAAGAAGGACTTCGACGACCAGGGCTCCCGGACCCTGGGCGTGGAGTTCGTCGGCACCTCCATCAGCAGCGGCAAGGACGGCGCCGACAAGCCCGACAACTGGGCCACCTACATGGCCGCCAACCCGCATATGAAGTTCTACAACGGCCGGCGCGGCTATGTGACCGTCTCGCTGGACGAGGAGCGGGCACGGGCCGACTACAAGACTGTTTCCGCGGTCACGACCCAGGGCGCGCCGCTCACCACGGCGGCGTCGTTCGTCAGCGAGGCCGGGAACCCCGGCCTGAAGCAGGTCTGACGGGCGGGCGGGCCCGGCGCGCACCCCATGCGCCGGGCCCGCCCCGCTCACGCCTCGTCACGGGCCCGCCCCGCTCACGTCCCGTCACCGAACCGCCCCGCTCACGCCCCGCCCTCCTCCGGGTCCGCGTCCTCTCCCAGATACCGCACCCCCAGCCGCTCCCGGGCCGCGTCCAGGGTCCGCATCACCGCCAGCGTGCCGTCCAGCGGCACCATCGGGGACTCCGTCTCGCCCGCGCGCAGCGCACGCATCACCTCCGCCGCCTCCCGCTGGTAGGAGCGCAGCCCGTCCACCGCCGTGATCTCCTCCGGATCCCGGCCGGGCCGGTGCAGTACGAACCGCTCGGGGTGGAAGAAGCCGCGCGGGAACTCGATCCGCCCCGCCGTGCCCGTCACCGCCGCCGTCATCGGCGTATCGGCGGTGATCGAGCAGGACAGCAGCGCCACCGCGCCGCTGTCCCAGCCCAGCGCCAGGCCCGTGTTCACATCCACGCCCTCGGGGGAGAGCTGTCCCACCGCCCGCACCTCGTCCGGCTCGCCGAGCAGCAACTGGGCGAACGACACCGGATAGACGCCGAGGTCCAGCAGGGCGCCGCCGCCCAGCGCCGGATCGCGCAGCCGGTGGTCGGGATCGAACGGGCCGGGCAGCCCGAAGTCCGCGTGGACCGCCCGGACCTCGCCGATCGCGCCGTCGTGGATCAGCTCGGTCATCCGGCGGACGACCGGATCGCAGTACGTCCACATCGCCTCCATCAGGAAGCGGCCCCGGGACCGGGCGAGGTCCACCAGCTCCTCGGCCTCCCGGACATTGAGCGTGAACGGCTTCTCGCACAGCACCGCGCGCCCCGCCTCCAGGCACAGCCCGGCCGCCGCCCGATGGGCCGAGTGCGGGGTGGCGACATAGATCACATCGATGTCGTCATCGGCGGCCAGCTCCGCCCAGCCGCCGTAGGCGCGGGGTATCCCGAACCGCTCCGCGAACCGCTTGGCCGACTCCGGCCGGCGCGAGCCGACCGCGATGACCTGCGCGTCCGTCATCTCCAGCAGATCCGTGGCGAACGAGGCGGCGATCCCACCGGTCGCCAGAATCCCCCACCGCACGGTGCCCGCCCCGCTCGTCCCGGCCATCCCGACCCCGTTCCCCCCTGTCCCCAGAGGTTCGAGTCCATTCGAATCGCTGAGAGCATAGAAACGTATCAACGACTCATGGAAGGTACGCATGCAGCAGCCCGGCCAACCGGCCGCCGCTCCCACCCGGGCCGACCTGCCCGGAACCCCGTCCCCCGAAGCCTCCCTCACCTCCGCTGCCGCCTCTCCCGGGCTCGTCGCGCAGCGCCGTACGAGCCTTCTCGTCACCCTGATCCTCGGCGGGCTCACCGCCCTCCCGGCGCTGTCCATGGACATGTACCTCCCGGCCCTGCCGGAGGTCACCGACGCGCTCCACAGCTCGGCCGCCACCGCCCAGCTCACCCTCACCGCCTGTCTGATGGGCATGGCGCTCGGCCAGCTCGTCGTCGGCCCGATGAGCGACCGCTGGGGGCGCCGCCGTCCGCTGCTCATCGGCATGGTGGTCTACGTCATCGCCACCGCCGTCTGCGCCTTCGCCCCCACCGCCGGGCTGCTCATCGGCTTCCGGCTGCTCCAGGGGCTCGCGGGCGCGGCCGGGATCGTGATCGCCCGCGCCGTCGTCCGGGACCTCTACGACGGCATCGCGATGGCCCGCTTCTTCTCCACCCTGATGCTGATCTCGGGCGTGGCGCCCATCGTGGCCCCGCTCATCGGCGGCCAGATCCTCCGCTTCACCGACTGGCGCGGGGTGTTCGTGGTGCTCACCGTGATCGGCGCGCTGCTCACCCTCGTGGTCTGGCGGTGGATGGGCGAGACGCTGCCGCCCGAGCGGCGCCATGACGGGGGGCTCGGCCAGACCCTGCGCACCATGCGCGGGCTGCTCGCCGACCGCGTCTTCACCGGCTATGTGCTCGCGGGCAGCTTCGCCTTCGCGGCGCTCTTCGCCTATGTCTCCGGTTCGTCCTTCGTCGTCCAGGAGATCTACGGCGCCTCGCCGCAGACGTTCAGCCTGCTCTTCGGGCTGAACTCGATCGGCCTCGTGGCCACCGGCCAGCTCAACGGCCGGGTGCTGGTCGGGCGGGTCAGCATGGACAAGGTGCTGACCGTGGGGCTGGTCGTGATCACCGTCGCGGCGGCCGCGCTGCTCGTCCTGGCCTCCGGGGTCTTCGGGAAGGCCGGTCTGGTCCCGGTGGCGGCCAGCCTGTTCGTGCTGATGTCCGCGATGGGCCTGGCCATGCCGAACACCAACGCCCAGGCCCTGAACCGCACCCCGCACGCCGCCGGTTCCGCCTCCGCGCTGCTGGGCACCTCCACCTTCCTGCTGGGCGCGGTCGCCTCCCCGCTGGTGGGGATCGCGGGCGAGACCACCGCGGTGCCGATGGCCGTCGTCCAGCTGTGCTGCGCGCTCGCGGCCATGGCCTGCTTCATGGGACTCTGCCGTCCGTGGCAGCGACGTACGAATCGACGCGTGACCGTGGTCTGACCCGGCTGCTGGAGACCGTCAGGGCGCTTCCCGAGGGGGAGCGCCCGTGGTGTTCCGGGGTGGCGCTGGCCGCCGGGACCGGCTCCGGCCCGCTGGCCGAGGAGTGCTTCGGCTGGGCGGTGCGTTACGCGGCGTACGACGAGAGGACCGACCGGGGCGTGGAGCTGCCGCGCGAGCGGTGGGAGCCGGTGCGCCGCGACACCATCTTCGACCTCGCCTCGCTCACCAAGCTGTGCACCACGATCGTGGCGCTGCGGGCCGTCGAGCGCGGGCTGATCGCGCTGGACGGTCGGGTGGCCGCGTACGCCCCGGAGTGCACGGCCGCCGCCGGGCACGGCATCACCGTACGGCAGCTGCTCACCCACACCTCCGGGCTGATCCCCGAACTGCCGCTGTACGAGGAGGACGGCCGGGAGCGGGCGCTGGCCCGGCTCGCGGCCGAACCGCCGGCCACCCCGCCCGGCACCGCCCGCCGCTACTCCGACCTCAACTTCCTGCTGCTCCAGCGCGTGCTGGAGCGGACGGCGGGGCAGCCGCTGGACCGGCTCGTCCAGGAGACGGTCACCGGCCCGCTGGGCATGGCCGACACCCGCTTCAACCCGCCCGCCTCCTGGCTGCCCCGGATCGCGGCCACCGAGGACCAGCGGCGGCCCTGGGGCAAGCTGGACCGGGGGATGCTGCGGGGCGTGGTGCACGACGAGAACGCCTGGGCGCTGGGCGGGGTCGCGGGCCATGCCGGGCTCTTCTCGACCGCCGGGGACCTGGCCGTGCTGTGCCGGGCGCTGCTGGCCGGGGGCGGGCCCGTGCTGTCCCCGGAGTCCACCGAGCTGATGCTGACCGCGCCGGGTCTTGGCTTCGAGGTCGACCAGCCGTGGTTCATGGGGGAGCTGGCGGGCCGGGGCGCGGCGGGGCACACCGGGTTCACCGGGACCAGCCTGGTGGTGGACCGGGCCCGCGGGGCCTATCTGGTGCTGCTCGCCACCACGGTGCATCCGCGCCGCCGCCCCGGCGACAGCGCGCCCCGCGCGGCGGCGGCCACGGCGCTGGCCGGGGCGTTGGGCTGACCGGCCCTCACCGGTCGGTGGTGTCCGGACAGTTGGCCTGATCCGTTCGCTTGGTTAGCCTTTGCCACTGCCGTGTACCCCCGGACGGCAGCGCTGCTCCACCGCCATGAGGAAGACCGCTGTGACGAACCTCCAGGACCCGCAGGACTCCCCGGCCCCACAGGCCCCGCTGGGCGTGGAGGACGCGCCCGGTGATCCGGGCCCGGTGGCGCCGCCCCCCGGCTGCCCCGCCCACGCCGACCCCTCCGCCGCCGCCCCCGCGCTGCTGTACGGGGAGCGGTACCTGCGGAATCCGGCCGAGAGCTATGAGCGGATGCGGCGCGACCACGGACAGGTGGCCCCGGTCCTGCTGGAGTCCGACGTCCCCGCCTGGCTCGTCCTCGGCTATCGCGAGATACGCCAGGTCGTCATGGACGTCGAGACCTACGGCCGCGACTCGCGCCGCTGGAACCGCTGGGACGAGGTGCCGTCCGACTGGCCCCTCATGCCCTGGGTGGCCCACAGCCCCATGATGCACTTCACCGAGGGGGACGAACACCGGCGGCGCTCGGCGGCCGTCAGCGACGCCCTCGCCTGCGTCGACCCCTTCGAACTGCGCCGGCACTGCGAGCGCTTCGCCGACTCGCTGATCGACAAGTTCGTCGGCGGCGGCAAGGCGGACCTGGTCCTGGACTACGTGTACTCGGTGCCCGCCCTCGCCATGGGCCAGATGTTCGGCCTGCCCGAGGACCAGCTGGAGTACATGGCGGAGGCGGTGACCGTCTCGCTGCTCTCCAACGACGAGGCCATGGCGGCCCAGCAGCGGGCCGCCGAGGTGGTACGGCGCCTGGTGGCGGCCAAGCGCGAGGAGCCGGGCCCGGACGTCACCTCCCGGTTCATCCAGAACTCCCCGGACCTCACCGACGAGCAACTCGTCGGGGACCTGATGGTGATGATCGCCGCGGGCATGCCCGCCACGTCCTACTGGATCGGCAACACCGTCCGGCTGATGCTCACCGACGACCGGTTCACCATGACCCTCGCGGGCAACCGCCGCAGCATCGGCGAGGCCATGAACGAGGTGCTGTGGGCGGACTCCCCGCTCCAGAACGTCATCGGCCGCTTCGCCACCCGGGACACCACGCTCGGGGGCCAGCACATCCGCGCCGGCGACCTCCTCGTCCTCGGCCTCGCCGCCGCCAACGCGGACCCGCTGCTGTGGCCCGACACCGGGGCGGGGTACGCCGGGAACAACGCGTATGTGTCCTTCACCGGCGGCGACTACGGCTGCCCGGCGGGCGCGCCCGACCTTGGCAAGATCATCTCGGAGACGGCGATCGAGGTGCTGCTGGACCGGGTGCCGGATCTGGAGCTGGCGGTCGGGCCCGATGAGCTCCAGTGGATGGACTCCCTCTGGTACCGCTGCCTGGTCTCCCTCCCGGTCACCTTCACCCCGTCGTCGGCCGCGGGGCCGTGACGCCTGCGGCGGGCTGTTCCCCTACCCGCCCCGTTCCCGAAGCATCGATCTGCGGCTCCGCCCCGGGCCCCGGGGGTCCAGGGGCGGAGCCCAGGTTTCGGGAAACCCGGATGCGGAGCGGCTACAGGGCCCGGAACCTCTCTTCGAGGTCAGCGATGCGCTCGGCCCGTCGGGCCATTAGATAGACCCGATTCTTCGTGCGCTGCACTTCGTGCACCAGGCTGAAGCCCTGGCTCTCGTTGTACCTCACCAATTCGGGGAAGTTGCAGCCACGACGGACCCATGCCTTCCCCTCCCGGGCGGCCCGGTCCACCGCCCACAGTCCCATGACGGTTCCCGGCTTCTTCGCACAGTGCGCGGGGTCGGTGACTGTCGAGTAGAGGTAGTGGGCCGACTCGTTCAGTTCGTCTTGCGTCCAGCCCCAGGGCGGGGTCTGTTCCTGCACGGTGGTGCACCCGATGACCTGTCCGCCGTCCTCGGCGAGGACCCACACATCACCGTCAGAGTTCTCTGCCTGCCGTGCGAGTTCGGCAGCGTTCTCCCGCCAGCTCGGATGGCCTCGCTCCTCCAACCACGCGGAGCGGGCGAGGATCATGTTCTCTACGGCAGGGATGTCGTCGGCCGCGGCCGGGCGCATTGCGAACACCGTGTCTCCTGGGGTCGGTCGGCGGCAAACCGGTGTGGTTACCGCATGGTTTACAGGAAGGCTTGGGCGGCGAAGTGCAGATCCAGCACTTCGAGGAGCTGCGCGTCACCGTCTTCGCGGTAGGGCTCTTCGGCCAGTCGTCGCACGGCCAGGCGCAGGCCATCAGGGTCAACCAGCTGTTCATCGAAGAGTGGGGAACCGTCGATGAGTATCCGGGCGAACAACTGCCGGGCGTGCGTGGTCAGTGAGTGTTGGACGACTTCTGCGAAAGACTCCCGCACGCGGGACTCGGTGACGTCCGGGCTAAGCCCAAGTGAGGCGAGGCGTCGCCGCTGAAGTTGTTTGAGCTCGCGCCAGTGCATGGGATCGCCGAGTTGGACCATGCCGGGGTCGGCGAAGGGGCGCAGGGGCCAGATGCCGGCTCGCATCAGCACGGGGGCCGTGGTCTCCAGAGACAGCAAGGTCATGCTGTTGACTGCGGCGGGCGGTGCGATGCCGTCGTCCGCGTACTCGAGCGCCGCCCGTGCTCGTTGGCCGACCCAGGGGAGCGCGTCGCTGATCTCGCCCATGGACTTGTGCGGGTACTCGTCCTGCGAGAGGGCCACCATTTCGTCCCCGCCGAGTCCCGTCACGACCACGCGGGCCCCGTGCTCGGCCAGCACTTCGGTCAGTCGGGTGAATGGGCGGTGCAAGGGTTCCTCGTACGGGCTGATGCGCTCGCCCCGGGCACGCGCGCAGTCGACCGTCAGCGGGGCGTGCTCCATTGCGTCGATCAGGTGATCTGGCTCGGCGAACGGGAGGGTCTTGAGGATTTCGGCACGCCGCCGGATCTGATGAGCACGCGTTCGTTGAGTTGTTGCGCCGCCTCTTCGCTGATTGAATCATTGACCCAATAGGCTCGCGTGTCGATGGTGCGCCATTTGTAATCCAGCTGAGGATTAAACAGTACCAGTCGCGAAAGATCTGCCGAGCGCTTAGCGGCATAGTATGCGCAGATGCCGCCACCGAAGCTGGCACCCAGCAACGTGATTTCCCATGCGCTGGCGGCTTCGCGGATATAGGTGATGGCTGCACGAATATCATTCAGGACCGTGGCCAGGGTCAGCTCTTCCTGTCGACCCTCGCTTTCGCCGTGACCGCGCATGTCGAACCGGAGAGATGCCACACCACTCTCGGCCATTCCAGCGGCCAGGCGCGTGAAGAACCCGCCCTCTTACCGAGTGACGCCACCGCCGTGCACAAGCACGACAGCGGCCGAGGCCTGTGTATCGGGGCGCACGAGTGTGCCGGCCAGGTGTAGGCCATCGAGCGTCCGAAGCGTCACGCTCTCAGATGTAGGCATAGCGCGAGCCTAGCGCTGAGGCATTGATATGCGGCTCTGCCGCGTGGTCCACCGGACACCCCGTAGGAGCGTGTCCCCGAAGGGGCGCGGGGCTGTGTCGATGTGCGGCTGCGTCGCGTGGGCGCGACCAGCCATGATGGCGCCGCGGGCGATCGACGGCAGGTCGGGGCACTCCCAGCGGAGCGCTTAGCTGGGCGGCTCCTCCTCGGGGGGCCAGACATCGCCCCAGGCCACATCGCGGGCCGCCCGGTACAGCGGCCCCTGACGCTTGGTCACCGTGGTGCGCCCCAGCCCCTCCTCGGGCCCGCACAGGTCCAGCAGCACTTGGCCCTTGCGGATCTGCGGGCGGCGCACCACCCGCGCCCCGGCGGGCGTCGCGTCGAACCGTACGGCCGCGACATAGCTGAACTTCTCGTCCTCGTACGGCAGCGAACCGCCCTTGACCCGCCGGTGGAGGGAGGACCGGCGGACCCGGGTGGCGAAATGGCACCAGTCGGCGCCGGGCTCGATCGGGCAGGACGCGCCGTGCGGGCAGGGGGCGACGATCCGCAGCCCCGCCGCCAGCAGCCGGTCCCGGGCCTCGCGGATCCGCAGATAGCCGTCCGGGGTGCCCGGTTCGATCAGCACCACGGCCCGCGCCGCACGCGCCGCCTCGGTCACCACGGCGTGCCGATCGGCCTCGGTCAGCTCGCCGAGCACGTAGGAGACCGTGACCAGGTCGGTCCCGTCCGGCAGCGCGAGGCCGGCGCCGATGGCCCGGCGCTGCCAGCGGGCGGTGCGCAGCGCCTCGGAGGGCGCCTGCCGGGCCAGTTCGCGGCCGAGGTCCAGCGCGGGCTCGGCCCAGTCCAGGACCGTGGTGGTGTGCCCGGCCCGCGGCCAGGCGGCGGCCACCGCCCAACTGGCCGCGCCCGTACCGCCGCCGATGTCGATGTGCGTGGCCGGGGCCCACTCGGGCGTCCGGGCGCGGAATGCGTCGAGGGCGGCGCGCACGGCCTCGAAGGTCGCGGGCATCCGGTACGCGGCGTACGCGGCGACGTCGGAGCGGTCGCGCAGCACGGGCGCGTCGGTCGGGGTGCGCCCCCGGTAGTGCCCGATCAGCCGGTCGACCGCCTGGGCCGCCTGGCGGGGCGGCAGACCGTCGAGGAGTCCGGCGAGCGCGGTGTGGGGCGTCTCGTCGGTGGGCGCGGCATCGGGGGCGTGCATTCGGGCGATTCTACCGGCGGCCGGGGGGCCGCCCGCGCCGCCGGGCGTCCGCTGAGCCGCCGTCCGGGCCGGGAGTCTCTCACGGGGTCCCGCTGTCCCCAGGGCTACCTTCGCCGCCCGGCCCGGGTCGCCGCTCGGCCCGGGTCGCCGCCCGGCCCGCGCGTCCACCCGGCGTGGACCGCCATTCATCCCCCGCCAGGCGCCCGCGGCATCCGTACGGGTGTGGAGATCAGCCGTCCCGGCGCGTCCGTGATGATGCCGTCGCAGCCCAGCCGCAGCATCCGGTCCCGTTGCGCCGGGGTGTCCACGGTGTGCGCCCACACCCGCGGTATCCCGGAGGCGACGGCCCGCCGTACGTCCTGGTCGCGCGCCCGGTAGTCGACGTCCAGCAGATCGACGACTCCGCGCCACTCGCGCGGGGTGTCGGTGCGCATCTGCCGGGCGGACCGCCACAGCTGGGTCAGCAGTCCCTTGCGGTGGGCCTCGCGGGCCACCTCGGGGCGGTTGCTGTTGACGTAGACGGAGTGGACCAGCCCCCGGTCGCGGATCATGTTCGCCAGCCGCGGCAGGCTCGCCGGGTCCTTGGCCTCCACCATCAAGGTGATCCGGCCGCCGAACCGGTCCAGCACCTCGGCGACGGTCGGTGGCCGCTCGGGCCGCCAGGTGCCGCGCAGGGAGGGGTCGGGGCGCAGCCGGACGTCCCGCCACTGGGCGGCGGTCAGGGCCCGCACCGGCCCGGTCCGGTCGGTGGTGCGGTCCAGCGTGGCGTCGTGCATCACCACGAGCGTGCCGTCCGCCAGCATGCGGCTGTCGAAGTCCAGCACCTGGACGTCATGCCGGCCGAAGGCGGTGGCCAGCCCGGACATGCTGTTCTCGGGCACCTCCAGCGCGCCGCCGCGGTGCGCGGTGTAGACGACGGCGGGTCCACGGGACGACGGCGTCATGAGCGCGGGCCGGAGGCCGAGGCGCGCCGGTTCGGCGGCCGGGGGCATTTCGGCGGCCGGGGCTACGAGGCGTCGTACGGACGGACGAGCGGTGGGGTGGGCCGCGACGGCCGCCGGTATGGAGAGGCCGAGCACCACGACGGCGGTCAGAAAATGCCTGCTGATCATAAACGGAACGCTAAGGGCGTGACGCCCCTTATGTCCTGATATCGACACCCGGTCGGGGTGCTCTCACCCACCCCGGATGCGGACACCGGCCACTTCCGGAGCAGGATGGTGGCAGCATTGATCGGGTACCGGCGGTACCGCCGGTACCGGCGGTGAAGCGAGGCGGTAGATGGAACGCAAGGGCAGGTTCTCCCAGTGGCTGCGCCGGCCGAGGAGCGGAGCGGGCGGCGACCAGGGCACGGGAGCGGGCGCCGGGGGCGTCCGCGAGGATCTGCTCATGGCCGCCGCGGCGGCGGGATTCCCGCTCGCGCCGGCCGCGCACCCCTCCGGCTACGGCTGTTCCTGTGACCGCATCGGCTGTCCCACCCCGGCCCGCCACCCCGTCTCGTTCGCCTGGCAGACCCAGGCGACGACCGACCCGGACAAGGTCACGCAGTGGCTGCGCGCCGATCCCCAGGCCAACTTCATCACCGCCACCGGCATCGTCCACGATGTGCTCGACGTACCCGCGGACGCGGGGCGGCTCGCCCTGGAGCGGCTGGGCGCGGCCGAGGTCGAGGTCGGTCCCGTGGCCACGAGCAGTGGCGATCTCCAGCAGGGCCGGATGCTCTTCTTCACGGCCACGCGGGGTACGCCCGACGACGAGGACGAGTGGTGGCCGTGTGAGCTGGACTGCCATCCGGAGACCATGGATGAGCATCCGGGGCTGCGGTGGCATTGCCGGGGGAGCTATGTGCTGGTGCCGCCCGCGCGGTTGCCCGGGGACGGGCATGTGGGGTGGGTGCTCGGGCCGGAGCGGCCGCTGCCGGATCCGCTGAGCTTGCTCGAGACGCTCACCGATGCATGTGCCCGCTTCGCGGGCGAGGATCAGGATCAGGAGACGGCTGCCTGGCCCATGGGGCGGTAAGGCAGGGGTGTGGGCAATCGTTCCGCGGAGGGGGCACCTCCCAGCGGTAGCTGGGGGAGGAACGGGTGGGCACACCCCACCCACCGGCCCGCACCTGACAACGAACCCCCGGGCCGCTACCTATTCGCCCTTCGCCGCGGTCACGCCCTCCAGGCGGTTGAGGAAGACCACCTTCGGGTCCGCCGCGTCCTTCGCCGGAACCCGTACCGCCGACTCCGCGATGCGGGTCAGCGTCACCGCCTTCTTCGCCTCCCCCGTCATCAGCGCCTTGATCTGCGGATCCGGGTTGGGCCGGAACCCCTTCGCCATGGTCTGCTTCTGCCGGTGGTGCGAGGTGAAGAACACGATCGCCCCACCGTCCGAGGTGCGCAGCCCCACCGGGGCGTCCTGCGCGTCCTGCGCCGGGCTGTCGATGTACTCGGTCCAGAACTTCGGCGTGCGCAGGTACTTCTTCCGGGTGTCCCGCAGCCCCGACGTGGACTGGCCGTCGGCGAAGACCGAGCCCTTGCCCGTCATCAGGTAGTCCGTGTACTCCGCGCTCAGCTTGTCCGGCCGGGTGGCCAGCTTCGGGGCCGGCCCCGCGGCCCGGACCGGCTTGGCCCAGCCGTCCTTGTCGGTCGCGAGGTCCGGCACCTCGTCCTGGCCGAGGATCGACAGATACGCGGCCTTCCACGGCTCGTCGGCACCGTCACGGGTGAAGACGAACAGCCAGCGGTTGTCGTCGCGGTTGCTGTCGGTGTCCGCGACGAAGAACTTCGGCCAGCCCACCTGCTTGGGGATGTGGTAGGTGACGTCGGACAGTTCCAGCGACGGGTACTTGGGGTTGCCGTCGGGCGAGCTCGCGTGCTGGGCCTTGAGGTCGGCCGTGGTGATGGCCTTCAGCGGGCCCGTCTCCACCTGGCTCGCCAGCGCCGGATCCAGCTCCCGGTACGCCTTGTTGTACGTGTCGGTGAACCGCTCGAGCGCCTTGGGCGCCTCAGCCTTGTCCACCGACGGAATGTTCTCCCGCTCGCCGTGCACCGTCATGCACCCCGTGAGCGTCATCCCCAGCGTCAGTACCACCGCTGCGGTCGGAACTGCCAGCTGCCGACGGGGCGACCTGCGTGTCATGGGGCTCCGGCTCCCGATTCGTGGGGGCTGCTGTGGACGGCGACACCCTACCGGGGCGAAGGAACAGCGCGAGCGTGGGGACCAGATAGAGCGCCCACATCCCCACCTGGAGCCAGGTCGGGTCCGGCTGGAAGTTGAAGACGCCCTTGAGCAGCGTGCCGTACCAGGAGTCCGGCGCGATGGTGGAGCTGATGTCGAAGGCCAGCGAGTGCAACCCGGGCAGCCAGTCGGCCTCCTGGAGGTCGTGGAAGCCGTACGCGAGCACCCCCGCCGCCACCACGACCAGCATCGCGCCCGTCCAGGTGAAGAACTTCGCCAGGTTGATCCGCAGCGCGCCCCGGTAGAACAGCCAGCCCAGCACCACCGCGGTGACCAGGCCCAGGATCACGCCGATCAGCGGGTCCGCCGTACCGTCGTTGCTCGCCCGGACCGCCGTCCACACGAACAGCGCGGTCTCCAGGCCCTCCCGGCCGACCGCGAGGAAGGCCGTGGCCACCAGCGCCCCGGTGCCCATCGCGAGCGCCGCGTCGAGCTTGCTGTGCAGCTCGGACCTCAGATGGCGGGCGGTGCGCCGCATCCAGAACACCATCCAGGTCACCAGGCCCACCGACAGGATCGACAGCGAACCGCCCAGCGCCTCCTGCGCCTCGAAGGTCAGCTCCTGCGAGCCGAACTCCAGCGCCGCGCCGAAGGACATGCTCAGGATCACCGCGACGGCGATCCCGAGCCACACCGGGCGCAGCGCCTCCCGGCGCCCGGTCTTGACCAGATAGGCGACCAGGATGCAGACCACCAGGCTGGCTTCGAGCCCTTCGCGCAGTCCGATCAGGTAATTGCCGAACACGGGGTTCGCCTTCCTTGTCGAGGGTTCCTGGAGGAGGTGGTCGAGGATTTCTGGGGGAGTCCGTCAGGAGAACAGCGCCCGGCCCCACCAGTCGTTCGCGTCCCGGACGCCCGGCGGGATCGCGAAGAGCGCCGAACCCACGTGCTGGATGTACTCGTTGAGCGCGTCGGTGCGCGCCAGCCGCCGCTGTACGGGCACGAATCCGTCCCGTACGTCGTGCTGGTAGGCGAGGAAGAACAGCCCCGCGTCCAGCCGCCCCAGACCGTCCGTGCCATCGGTGAAGGAGTAGCCGCGGCGCAGGATGCGGGCCCCGCCGTTGGAATCCGGATGCGCCAGCCGGACATGCGCGTCCGGCAGCATCGCCCTCAGATCGGGCTCGTCGTGCTCGCGCTGCTTTCCCTGCGGCGCGCCCTCGCCCTTGTCCCGGCCGAAGACGTCCTCCTGCTCCTTGAGCGAGGTGCGGTCCCAGGTCTCGATGTGCATCCGGATGCGGCGCGCCACCAGGTACGAGCCACCGGCCAGCCACGCCGGGCCCGCCTTGCCGCTCACCCACACATGCTTGTCCAGGGCGGCGGTGTCGGTGCCCGCGATGTTCCGGGTGCCGTCCTTGAAGCCCATCATGTTGCGCGGGGTCTGCGCGTCCGGCGTGGTCGAGGACGTCTTGCCGAAGCCCAGCTGCGACCAGCGGATGGCCACCTTGCCCATGCCGATGCGGGCCAGGTTGCGGATGGCGTGCACGGCCACCTGCGGGTCGTCGGCGCACGCCTGCACACACAGATCGCCGTCGCTGCGCGCCGGTTCGAGGTTGTCGCCGGGGAAGGCGGGCAGGTCGATCAGCGCCTCGGGACGGCGGTCGGCGATGCCGAAGCGGTCCTTGCCCTTCTTGTCCCGGAAGAGGGTGGGCCCGAAGCCGATGGTGAGGGTGAGCCGGGACGCCTTGAGGCCCAGCGCCTCGCCGGTGTCGTCCGGTGGGGCCTCCGCCAGATCGCTCACCGCGCCGCCGCCGACCGCGCGCCCCTGGGTCATCCGGGCCGCCGCCTCCGTCCACTCCTTCAGCAGCGCGATCAGCTCGGCGCGGTCGTCGGTGGTGACGTCGAACGCCGCGAAGTGCAGCCGGTCCTGCACCGCGGTGGCGATCCCCGCCTGGTGCGCCCCGTGGAAGGGCACCGCGGCGCCGCTGTCGGCCACCGTCCGGGTGTCGTCCGAGCCGCCGCTGAGCGCGGCCGCGGTGCCCCCGGCGGCCGCGGCGCCGAGCGCGAGCCCGGCGCCGCCCCAGCCGATCAGCGCCCGGCGGGAGGGAGCCGTACCGGTCGCGCGCGAGGGACGCGAGGGAGCCGTGTTGGCCTCGTCGGTCATGTCCGGCCCCCTCACTTGGTGACGACGGCGGCGGCGAGCCGGGAGAGCGGCTCGGCGAGCGCGTTGACCGCGTCGGACAGCTTCTTGCGCTGGGACTCCGAGACGGTGTCGTACGACACGAAGCCATCGCCCTCGCGGTACTGGTCCAGCAGCTTGGCGACGGCCGCGAACTGCTTGTCCAGCTCCTTGGCCAGCTCCGGGTCGTTCTTCGAAGCCACGGGCTTGAGCAGCTTGTACGAGGTCTCGGCGCCCTCGACGTTGCCCTCGAAGTCCACCAGGTCGGTGTGGCTGTAGCGCTCCTCCTCACCAGTGACCTTGCCGGTCTGCACCTCGTCCAGCAGCTCCTTGGCGCCGTTGGCCATGCCGGTGGGGGTGATGTCGGCGGTGCCGACGCGCTTCTGCCAGTCCTTCAGGTCCTTGATGAGCTGGTCGGCCAGGTCATGGTCGGCCGCGGTGATCTTCTTGGCCTGCCACAGCGACTTCTCCAGCCGGTGCCAGCCGGTCCACTTCTGGCCCTTCTCCAGGCCGTCCTCGCGCACATCCACCTTGGGGTCGATATCGCCGAACGACTCGGCGACCGGCTCGGTGCGCTCCCAGCCGACGCGCGAGGGGGCGTAGAGCTTCTTGGCGCCTTGGAGGTCGTCCTTCTTGATCGCGTCGGCGAACTTCTGGACCACGGGCAGCGTGTTGTCGGCCTGCTTCTGGACGTACGTCCGGTACTCGGCCACCGCCTTGTCCAGCTTGGGGTCGCGCTGGGCCGGCTTGCCCTTCCCGGTGGCGGACACCTTCTGGCGGATGCCGTGGCCCTTCATCCCGGGCTTGCAGGCGATCTCGTACGAACCGGTCTTGATCTCGGCGTTGATGGAAGTGCTGGTGCCGGGGCCGATGTTCTCCCGCTCGGTGACGATCCGGTCGCCCGGGGCGTAGACATAGACCTCGGTGACCTTGGAGCCCTTGTTCTCCACCGCGAACTTCACATGCCCGGCGGGGAAGGAGGTCTTGGAGACCTCGCACGCGCTGTCGGAGGCGGTGACCTGGATGGCGTCCGAGTCCTTGGCGTCGGACTTCTGGGCGCATCCGGCGACGGCGGTGATCGTCGTCAGTGCCGATATCGCGGCGACAACGGAGGTGCGAGCGGCTCGCATACGGGCTCCAGACGGAATCGGGACAGGCGGGACAGGCAGGACAGGGCGGACGTACGGCGGGCGAATAAGGCTGGCCTAACTTAACTGAGCCTTGCCTGTGTGGATCCCGCGTAAGGTCAAGGAGTGCCCCGTGAATGGCAAAGGTTCGGTCAAGGTGGCTGATTTGATGCGGTTCGCAGTCCAGGAAGAGTGACGCACGCCTCTCTTGGGCGCATGCCTCTTGGGTGCACGCCTCTTACGGGTGCGGCTCGTCCGACGGGCGCGGGTCGCCGGTCGCCCGGTCGCCCGGTCGCGCAGCGGCAGCGCGATCCGCTCCCCGGTCGGGGCCGAAGTCCCTGCCCTGCGGCGGCTACGCCTGGGCTGCGCCTATCGCAGGGGGCTTGGAGGGTGAGCCGCTGGGGCCGTCGTCCGGTACGGGGGCCCGGAGCCCAGCGACCCACCCGGTTTATGGGGTGGGGGTGCTCGCGAAGCAGAGCCGGACCGCGAGCACCCGCAGCGCGGGAATCACGCAGAGCATCAGGCCCATGCGAGTGGCACGGAAGGCAAGCAGCCCGGCCCGGGTAGCGGTCGACTGCCGACGGTGCCTCATACGACTTCCTCCGAACGGGCGAGCCGTGCTGCCGTCTCGTAGACGCTGAGCAGCCGCTCCCCGGTCGCGCATACGGCGCCGGGCGTCCGGCAGGCCGGGCAGCCCGCAGCGTGCTCGATGGCCGCCCGCCATGCCTCCTCAGCGTGCGGGGCGACCCCGGTCCGCTCGCCGCCCGCCATTAGCAACGCTCCTGCGGCCTGGCCCGGAACGCCGTGATGAGGCCACGCGGGCAGTGGACGCTACGGGTGATCAACCGCACTTCAGCTCGCCCCATACCTGCTTGCCCCAGCGGTATCGGTCCGTCCCCCATCGGTCCGTGAGGGCATCGACCAACAGCAGCCCCCGGCCTCGGGTGTTGTCGCCGCCTGAGTCCGTCCGCAGGTAGGGGATATCGCGGGACCGGTCCACCACGCCGAGGCGGATGAACGTCTCGGACGGCCGGGTGATGACGACGCGGATCGACTCCAGACGGGCGTGATCCA
>NZ_JANIAA010000076.1 GCF_024505145.1 Streptomyces rugosispiralis
GGTGGGCCCGCCGGCGCCCGTGTCACCGGTGGCATGAGGGAGCCCACTCGCGCCGGTGGCGTGGGAGTGCCCGCTCGCACCGGTGACGCCGGTCGGCCCGCTCGCACCGGTGGGCCCGGCAGCGCCCGTGTCACCGGTGGCATGGGGATGCCCGCTCGCGCCGGGGGCATCGGTCGACCCGGCCGCGCCGGTGGGTCCGCTAGCGCCAGTGGCATCAGTGGACCCGCCCGCCCCGGCGTCGCGGGGCCCGGTCGCGGCGGCGACACCGGCCCCACCGACGACACCGGCGCCATAGGCGCCATCCGTGAGCCCGGTCGCGGCGGCCATCACGGACTCCTCGGTGGCCTCGGCGCGCGGGATCTCGGCCACCAGCCGGCCCTCGTGCATCACCAGGACCCGGTCGGCCATGCCCAGTACCTCGGGCAGATCGGAGGAGATCATCAGCACCGCGAGCCCGTCGGCGGCCAGCGACGACAGCAGCCGGTGCACTTCGGCCTTGGTGCCCACGTCGATCCCGCGCGTGGGCTCGTCCACGATGAGCACCGTGGGCTCGGTCGCCAGCCACTTGGCGAGCACGACCTTCTGCTGATTGCCGCCGGAGAGCACCCCGACGTGGTCGGCGAGGCTGCCGTACTTCAACTGGAGCCGGACCGCCCAGTCGGCCGCGCGGCCGCGCTCCAGCGCCCGCTTCACCAGCCCCGCGCGGCCCAGCCGGTCCAGTCCGGTCAGCCCGATGTTCCGCTCGATGGACATCTCCATCACCAGCCCCCGCTGGCGCCGGTCCTCGGGGACGAGCGCGAGCCCGGCGTCCATGGCGGCGGTCGGCGAACCGGGCCGCAGCACCGCCCCGCCGACCCGCACCTCGCCCGCGTCCGCCCGGTCCACGCCGAAGACGGCCTGGGCCACCTCGGTGCGCCCCGCTCCGACCAGCCCGGCGAGCGCGACGATCTCACCGCGCCGCACCTCGAAGGAGACGTCCCGGAAGACGCCCTCACGGGTCAGCCGCCGCACCGCGAGCGCGGTCTCGCCGACCCGGCTGTCCTGCTTGGGGTAAAGCTCGGCCAGGTCCCGGCCGACCATGCGGCGGACCAGGGCGTCCTGGGTGAGCCCGGCCAGCGGTTCGGAGGCCACCAATCGGCCATCCCGCAGGGTGGTGACCCGCTGGCAGAGTTCGAAGATCTCCTCCAGGCGGTGGGAGATGAACAGCACGGCGGCGCCCTCGGCGCGCAGCGTCTCGACGACCGAGAAGAGCCGGGCGGTCTCGCTCCCGGTGAGCGCCGCCGTCGGCTCGTCCATGATCAGCACCCGGGCGTCGAAGGAGAGCGCCTTGGCGATCTCGACGATCTGCTGGTCGGCGATGGACAGGCCCCTGGCGGGCCGGTCCGGGTCGAGTTCGACGCCGAGCCGCGCCATCAGGGCGGCGGTGGAGGTCCGTACGGCTTTGTGGTCGATCCGGCCGAGGGCCCGGCGGGGCTGACGGCCCATGAAGATGTTCTCGGCAATGGACAGATCGGGGAAGAGCGTCGGCTCCTGGTAGATGACGGCGGTGCCGACGTCACGGGCGTCGGCGGGGCCGTGGAAGACCACCGGCTCGCCGTCCAGCAGCACCCGGCCGGAGTCGGGCCGGTGCACCCCGGCGAGGATCTTGATGAGCGTCGACTTGCCCGCCCCGTTCTCACCGGCCAGGGCATGGGCCTCACCGGCGAAGAGCTCGAGCGAGACGTCCCGGAGGGCCCGTACGGCGCCGAAGGATTTGTTCACCCCCTCGAGGGCGAGGACCGGCACACCGGTCGAAGCAGGCTGGCTCACGGAGTCTCCTGACGCGTACGCAGGGGCAATAAATGAAATGTTTCAATGCCGGATTCCGGGAAGCTAGCCGCGCCCTATGCGGCCGTCAAGAGGGTGTGCACGGGATACGCCCACATCGTTTCAGCCCCCTTGACGCACCCTGAACCCCGGCCCTACGGTCCAGGCGCCTTGGGTTGAATCGTTTTCATCGATCGTTCCCATCCAGTCGTCCCTGGAGGAAGCCCATGATCAGCAGACGCCACCTGCTCGCCACCACCGCTGCCACCGGTACGGCCCTCACGGGTCTGCCCGCCCTCACCCCGTCCGCCGCCGCCGAGGAACGCCCCGGCGCGGGGCTGCGGGTCCGGAGCACCACGGTGGAGTACGCGCCCCACCCGCTCGGCCTCGACACCTCCCGCCCCCGGCTGAGCTGGGTCCTCGACTCGGACGCCCGCGACCAGCTGCAGAGCGCGTACCACATCCGGGTCGCCACCTCCCCCGACCGGCTCGGCGAGCCGGACGTCTGGGACAGCGGCAGGACGACATCGCGCCAGTCGGTCCTGGTCCCCTACGACGGCCCGGCCCTGCGCCCGCGCACCCGCTACCACTGGTCGGTGCGGGTCTGGGACGGCCACGGCCGCCCCTCCGCGTGGTCCGCCCCCGCCTGGTGGGAGACCGGGCTGCTCAACTCCGGCCAGTGGCAGGCCCGTTGGATCGCCGCACCCGCCGCGCTGACCGCGCCACCGTCCCTGGAGGGCGCCGCCTGGATCTGGTTCCCCGAGGGGGATCCGGCCACCGAGGCCCCGGCGGCCACCCGGTGGTTCCGTACCCCCGTCCACGCCCCGGGCACCGTCCGCCACGCCCGGCTGGTGGTGGCGGCCGACGACGGCTTCACCGCCCATGTGAACGGCACCGAGGTCGCCGCCCGCGAGGCGGTGGGCGCCCTCAAGGCATGGAGCCATCCGGTCACCGTCGACGTCACCGAATTCCTCGACGAGGGCGCCGCCACGCTCGCCGTCGCGGCCACCAACGCCGAGAAGGGCCCGGCGGGACTGCTCGCCACCCTGGAGCTCACCACCGACGACGGCACCACCCGCCACCACACGGACGCCACCTGGCACACGACGGACACCAAACCCCCCGCCACCTGGACGGACCCGGACTACGACGACAGCGGCTGGGCCACCGCCGAGAAACTGGCGGCCTGGGGCGGCGGCCCATGGGGCAGGGTGCTCCCCCTCCAGTCCCCCGCCCAGCTCCGCCGCACTTTCCGGCTCACCAAACCCGTGGCACGCGCCCGGCTCTACTCCACGGCCCTGGGCCTCTACGAAGCCCACCTCAACGGCGTCCGCGTCGGCCGCGATCAGCTCGCGCCCGGCTGGACCGACTACCGCAAGCGCGTGGCGTACCAGACCTACGACGTCACCGACGCCCTCCACCGAGGGACCAACGCCCTCGGGGTGACCCTCGCCCCCGGCTGGTACGCCGGGAACATCGCGTGGTTCGGCCAGACCCAGTACGGCGACCACCCCGCCCTGCTCGCCCAGTTGGAGGTCACGTACGCCGACGGCAGCACCGAGCGCATCACCACCGACCAGCAGTGGCGCGCGGCCACCGGCCCGCTGCTCACCGCCGACCTGCTGATGGGCGAGGAGTACGACGCCCGCAAGGAGACGCCCGGCTGGACCTCACCTGGCTTCGACGACACCGGTTGGCAGCCCGCCGTCACGGCCTCGGACATCACCGCCGAGGTGGTGGCCCAGACCGACGCCCCGACCCGGGTGGAACGCGAGATCAAACCGGTCGGGGTCACCGAACCCGCACCCGGTGTGCACCTCTTCGACCTGGGCCAGAACATGGTCGGCAGCGTCCGCCTCACGGTCTCCGGCCCGGCCGGCCACAAGGTCCGGATCCGCCACGCCGAGGTGCTGGGCCCCGACGGCACCGCCTACACGGCCAATCTGCGCACCGCCCGCCCCGTCGACACCTACACCCTCAAGGGCGGCGGCCGGGAGACCTACGAGCCACGCTTCACCTTCCACGGCTTCCGCTACGTCGAGGTCACCGGCTACCCCGGAACGCCCTCCCCCGACGCGATCACCGGCCGGGTGATGCACACCGCCGCCCCCTTCACCCTCTCGTTCCACACCGACTCGGCCATGCTCAACCAGCTGCACTCCAACATCACATGGGGCCTGCGCGGCAACTTCCTGTCCATCCCCACCGACACCCCGGCGCGGGACGAACGGCTCGGCTGGACCGGCGACATCAACGTGTTCTCCAGCACCGCCGCGTACACCATGGAGTCCGCCCGCTTCCTCACCAAGTGGCTCCAGGACCTGCGCGACGGCCAGACCGACCAGGGCTCCTTCCCCGATGTGGCACCGCACCTCGGCGACGTCGGCAACGGCGTGGCGGGCTGGGGCGACGCCGGGGTGACCGTGCCCTGGAACCTCTACCAGGCGTACGGCGACACCCGGGTGCTGCGCGAGAACTGGCCGGCCATGCGGCGCTGGATCAGCTACCTGGAACAGCACAGCACCGGCCTGCTGCGGCCCGCCGAGGGCTACGGCGACTGGCTCAGCGTCGAGGCGGACACCCCCAAGGACGTCATCGCCACCGCCTACTTCGCCCACGCAACCGACCTCGTCGCCCGCACCGCCCACGTCCTGGGCGAGGACCCGGCCCCGTACGAAGACCTCCTGACCCGCGTCAAGGCGGCCTTCAACCGCGCGTACGTCTCCGCCGACGGCAGGGTCAAGGGCGACACCCAGACCGCGTACGTCCTGGCGCTCTCCATGGACCTGCTCCCCGCGAACCTCCGCGCGCCCGCGGCCGATCGCCTCGTCGCCCTCGTCAAGGACCGCGACTGGCATCTGTCCACCGGCTTCCTCGGCACCCCCCGGCTGCTGCCGACCCTCACCGAGACCGGTCACACCGACGTCGCCTACCGCCTGCTCCACCAGCGCACCTTCCCCTCCTGGGGGTACCAGATCGACCGGGGCGCGACCACGATGTGGGAGCGCTGGGACTCGATCAAGCCGGATGGGAGCTTCCAGGACGTCGGGATGAACTCGTTCAACCACTACGCCTACGGCTCGGTCGGCGAGTGGATGTACCAGAACATCACCGGGATCGCCCCGGCCGCCCCCGGCTTCCGCGAGATCCTCATCCGGCCCCGCCCCGGCGGCGAGGTGCGCTCCGCCGAGGGCCGCTACGACTCCCTCTACGGCCCCGTCACCACCCGCTGGTCCCAGGGCGAGGACTTCACCCTCACGGTGTCCATCCCCGTCAACACCACGGCCCAGATCTGGGTCCCGGCACACCGCGCGGCGGACGTGACCGCTCGCGGCACCCGCCCGCTGCGCATGGCGGACGGCTGCGCGGTGTTCGCCGTGGGGTCGGGGACCCACCACTTCTTGACGCGTGGCCGACCGCGCGGCTAGGTTTCTTGAATCGTTTCATGAAGGAGATTCATGTCTGACGTTCCAGCCGTGAAGGCGGCCCTCAAGAGCCAGGCGGTCGAGACGCCGTCATGGGCGTACGGCAACTCCGGAACCCGCTTCAAGGTGTTCGCCCAGCCCGGCGTCCCGCGCACCCCCCAGGAGAAGCTGGACGACGCCGCCCAGGTGCACGCCGTCACCGGGGTCGCCCCCACGGTCGCCCTGCACATCCCCTGGGACCGGGTCGAGGACTACGGGGCGCTCGCCAAGTACGCGGAGGAACGCGGCCTGAAGCTGGGCGCCATCAACTCCAACGTCTTCCAGGACGACGACTACAAGCTGGGCTCGGTCACCCACCCCGACCCGGCGGTCCGCCGCAAGGCGCTGGGCCACCTCCTGGAGTGCGTCGACATCATGGATGCCACGGGCTCCCGCGACCTCAAGCTCTGGTTCTCCGACGGCACCAACTACCCCGGCCAGGACGACATCGCGGCCCGCCAGGACCGCCTCGCCGAGGCGCTGAGCGCGGTCTACGAGCGCCTCGGCGAGGACCAACGGATGCTGCTGGAGTACAAGTTCTTCGAGCCCGCCTTCTACACCACGGACGTCCCCGACTGGGGCACCGCCTACGCCCACTGCCTCAAGCTGGGCCCCAGGGCCCAGGTCTGCGTGGACACCGGCCACCACGCGCCCGGCACCAACATCGAGTTCATCGTCGCGCTGCTGCTGCGCGAGAAGAAGCTCGGCGCCTTCGACTTCAACTCCCGCTTCTACGCGGACGACGACCTGATGGTCGGCGCCGCCGACCCCTTCCAGCTCTTCCGGATCATGTACGAGGTGGTCAGGGGCGGCGGGCTGACCTCGGGGGTCGCCTTCATGCTCGACCAGTGCCACAACATCGAGCCCAAGATCCCGGCGATCATACGCTCGGTGATGAACGTCCAGGAGGCCACGGCCAAGGCCCTCCTGGTCGACCGCGACGCGCTCGCCGTGGCCCAGCGCGAGGGCGATGTGCTGGGTGCCAACGCGGTCCTGATGGACGCGTACAACACCGACGTACGGCCGCTGCTGGCCGAGGTCCGCGAGGAACTGGGCATCGCCCCCGACCCGATGGCGGCGTACCGGGCCTCGGGGTGGGCGGATCGGATCGCGGCGGAGCGGGTGGGGGGAGAGCAGGCGGGGTGGGGTGCGTAGCCCCCACTCCGCCCCTCCCCGAACCCGGGGGCGCGGCCCCCGGCCCCCCTCCTGGGGGCTCCGCCCCAGACCCGTCGGGGCTCCGCCCCGGCCCCCTTGGGGGCCGCGCCCCGGCCTCGCTGGGGCTCCGCCCCCCGACCCCCGCTCCGCCTTGGCCCCCGGGGTCCTGTCCCGGACCTCCTGGGGCTCCACCCCGGATCCCGGGGCACTGCCCCGGACCCACTGGGGCCCCGCCCTCAACCCACGGGGCTCCGCCCCAACCCACTCGCCCTGCCTCCAGGCACCCGGGGCTCCGCCCCGGCCCCCGGCCCAGCTCCGGAGACCGCCTCGGAGCTCCGCCCCCAATCCACTCGCCCCGCCTCAACTCCCCCGGGGCTCCGCCCCAACCCCCAAAGTCCTGCCTGGAGCTCGAGGCCCAGCCCCGGGACCCCGCCGGGCCGCACCCCGGGGCCTTCACTCTCGCCACCTGATCCCATCGGGCGCACCCATGTGGGGCGTGCCTCGCATAACCACCTCAGACTGGTCCACACACAGAGGACGACATGACCGCAGAACCGCATCCCGAGGCGGGCGCGCTGTTGGGGCGCTCGCATCGGTTGGGCGCTGATCCGCGCAATACCAACTACGCGGGGGGCAACACCTCCGCCAAGGGCACCGCGACCGATCCCGTCACGGGCCAGGACGTCGAGCTGATGTGGGTCAAGGGCTCCGGTGGCGATCTGGGCACCCTCACTCACTCCGGGCTCGCCGCGCTCCGGCTGGACCGTCTTCGCGCGCTCACCGGTGTCTACCCCGGGGTGGACCGCGAGGACGAGATGGTCGCGGCCTTCGACTACTGCCTGCACGGCAAGGGCGGGGCCGCGCCCTCCATCGACACCGCCATGCACGGCCTGGTGGACGCCGCCCACGTCGACCACCTCCACCCCGACTCCGGTATCGCCCTCGCCTGCGCGGCCGACGGCGAGGCGCTCACCAAGGAGTGTTTCGGCAACCAGGTCGTCTGGGTGCCCTGGCGCCGCCCCGGCTT
Organism: Streptomyces rugosispiralis; assembly: GCF_024505145.1. Classification (GTDB taxonomy): domain Bacteria; phylum Actinomycetota; class Actinomycetes; order Streptomycetales; family Streptomycetaceae; genus Streptomyces; species Streptomyces rugosispiralis. The sequence goes on from NZ_JANIAA010000076.1 coordinate 7,453, forward strand.
CCAGTTGGGCCTGGACATCGCCGCCATCAAGAAGGCCAACCCCCAGGCCATCGGCTGCATCCTCGGCGGCCACGGCATCACCGCCTGGGGCGACACCTCCGACGCGTGCGAGGCGAACTCGCTCCGCGTCATCCGCACCGCCGAGGAGTTCCTCGCCGAACGCGGCAAGGCGGACCCGTTCGGCTCCGTCGTCCACCCCACCCTCCCCGAGTCCGAGCGCCGCGCCCGTGCGGCCGCCCTCGCCCCGGTGATCCGGGGCCTGGCCTCCACGGACCGCCCCCAGGTGGGCCACTTCACGGACAGCGACACCGTCCTGGACTTCGTCTCCCGCGCCGAACACCCCCGCCTGGCGGCCCTCGGCACCTCCTGCCCGGACCACTTCCTCCGCACCAAGGTCCGCCCCCTCGTCCTGGACCTCCCCCCGAACGCCCCCCTCGACGAGACGATCGACCGCCTCAAGGAACTCCACGCCGCGTACCGCACCGACTACGCGGCCTACTACGACCGCCACGCCACCCCCGACTCCCCGCCCATGCGCGGCGCGGATCCGGCGATCGTGCTGATCCCCGGAGTCGGGATGTTCAGCTACGGCAAGGACAAGCAAACGGCCCGCGTGGCAGGCGAGTTCTACGTCAACGCCATCAACGTCATGCGCGGCGCCGAGGCGGTCTCCACCTACTCCCCCATCGAGGAGTCGGAGAAGTTCCGCATCGAGTACTGGGCGCTCGAAGAGGCCAAGCTCCAGCGCATGCCCAAGCCGAAGCCCCTCGCCACCCGTATCGCCCTGGTGTCCGGCGCCGGGTCCGGCATCGGCAAGGCGATCGCCCAGCGCCTCGTGGCCGAGGGCGCATGCGTCGTCGTCGCGGACATCAACACGGAATCAGCGCAAGCCGTGGCGCAAGAGCTCGGCGGCCCGGACAAGGCCACGGCCGTCGCCGTGGACGTCACCTCGGAAGAGCAGATCAAGGCGGCGTTCCATCAGGCGGCGCTGGACTTCGGCGGCGTGGACATTCTCATCAACAACGCCGGGATCAGCATCTCCAAGCCCCTGCTCGAAACGACCACCGCCGACTGGGACCTCCAGCACGACATCATGGCGCGAGGCAGTTTCCTCGCCTCCCGAGAAGCAGCCCGCGTATTCACAGCCCAGAACATGGGCGGCGACATCGTCTACATCACGTCCAAGAACGCCGTATTCGCGGGCCCGAACAACATCGCCTACTCCGCGACCAAGGCCGACCAGGCCCACCAAGTCCGCCTCCTGGCAGCGGAATTGGGCGAGCACGGCATCCGCGTCAACGGCGTGAACCCCGACGGCGTCGTCCAAGGCTCCGGCATCTTCGCGGGCGGCTGGGGCGCACAACGCGCGGCCGTGTACGGCGTCCCCGAGGAGAAGCTGGGCGAGTTCTACGCCCAACGCACCCTGCTCAAGCGCGAAGTACTCCCCTCCCACGTGGCGAACGCCGTCTTCGCCCTCGTCGGCGGCGACCTGACCCACACCACGGGTCTGCACGTCCCGGTCGACGCCGGTGTCGCGGCGGCGTTCCTGCGCTGACACGCGCGTGAGGGGGACGGGGTCGGAGGGGTGGGGTCCTGGACACTCGGGGTTCCCCATGCCGAAGGCCAGGGGCGTATTTGTGGCGCCTATCTCCGACCAACCCCACGCTCAACGTCCGTCGGCGCCGTAAATATACGGTCCAGGGCCCCGCCCCGGAGGCCCCGGCCCCCGCCCGATACGAACCAGGGCAACCACCACGCACTCCCACCCACGCACCCCACCACCCACGCACCCCACCACGAGGTCCACGTGCCCACCACAGAACACCGCTTCGCCGCCGTAGACCTCGGTGCGTCCAGCGGCCGCGTCATCGTCGGGGAGGTCGCCCCCGAACGGCTGACCCTCCACGAAGCGCACCGCTTCCCCAACCAACCAACCCGCCTCCTGGGCACCCTGCACTGGGACATCCTGTCGCTCTACCAGGGCGTACTCGACGGGCTGACGGCAGCCGCAGCACAAACCACCGGCAATACCACCCTGACCAGCATCGGCATCGACACCTGGGCCGTGGACTACGGCCTGCTCGCCGCCGACGGCACCCTGCTCGCCAACCCCGTCCACTACCGCGACACCCGCACCACCGGCGCCGCCGAAAAGGTCGCGGCCGTGCTCCCGCCCCAAGCCCTCTACGCCGCCACCGGCATCCAGCACCTCCCCTTCAACACCATCTACCAGCTCATCGCGGCGCAGGGCACTCCCGCCCTCACCGCCGCCCACCGCCTCCTCCTCATCCCCGACCTCATCTCGTACTGGCTGACCGGCGAGCCCGGCACCGAACTGACCAACGCCTCCACCACCCAGCTCATCGACCCCCGCACCCGCGACTGGGCCACCCCGGTGGCAGAGGCCCTGGGCATCGACCTGTCCCTCTTCCCGCCCCTGCGCCACCCGGGCGACCCCGCCGGAACCCTGCGCCAGGACGTTCTCACCGAGGCGGGCCTCACCCACCCCCTCCCCGTCACCGCCGTCGGCTCGCACGACACCGCGTCCGCCGTCGTCGGCGTCCCGGCCACCACGCCCGACTTCGCGTACATCGCCACCGGCACCTGGTCCCTGGCCGGGCTCGAGCTGGACGCACCGGTACTCACGGAGGAGAGCCGCGCCGCCAACTTCACCAATGAGCTGGGTGTGGACGGCACGGTCCGCTATCTGCGCAACATCATGGGCCTGTGGATGCTCCAGGAGTGCGTCCGCACCTGGAACACCGAAGCCACCCCCACAAGCAGCACAAGCAGCACAAGCACCACAAGCAGCACAGACCTCACCGCCCTACTCCAAGCCGCCGCCCAAACCACCCCGCTCCGCTCAGTCGTGGACGCCGGCGACCCCGCCTTCATCGCCCCCCACCACATGCCCGACCGCATCGCCGACGCCTGCCGCCGCACCGGCCAGCCCATCCCCCGCACCCCCGCCGAGACCACCCGCTGCGTCCTGGACTCCCTCGCCCTGGCCCACCGCCGCGCGATCGAGGACGCCACCCGGCTGTCCGGCCGTACGGTCAGCGCCGTGCACATCGTCGGCGGCGGTGTGCACAACACGCTGTTGTGCCAGCTCACCGCCGACGCCTGCGGCCTCCCCGTGATCGCGGGCCCGGCCGAGGCGGCGGCCCTCGGAAACGTACTGGTCCAGGCTCGGACGGCCGGAGTGATCAACGGTGGGCTGCCCGAGTTGCGCGCCCTGCTTCACAGCACCCAGCCACTGAGGCAGTATGAGCCCACAGGTGATCATTCGGCGTGGGACCGGGCAGCCGCCCGGCTCGGAGACCCACAGGTCACAAGGGCCGCCACCGGCCAGGGAAAGGCCGCCACCGGCCGAGGCAAGGCCGCCACCGGTCAGGGCGACAAGGAGGAACCGTGCGCGTAGCGCTCTTCATCACCTGCGTCAACGACACCCTCTATCCGCGCACCGGCCAAGCCGTGGTCACGCTCCTCGAGCGACTCGGCGTGGAAGTCGGCTTCCCGGAGGCGCAGAGTTGCTGCGGGCAGCCGCAGTTCAACACCGGCTACCGCCATGAGACCGAACCGCTGATGCGCCGCTACGCCACGGCGTTCCGCGACTACGAATACGTGGTGACCCCCTCGGGGTCATGCGCGGCGATGGTGCGGGACAACTACCCCCGGATGGGCGCGAAGGCCGCCGCCGAGGGGCGGGGCCAGGACCTCGCGGACGCGGCGGCCGAGGCGGTCCCCAAGACGTACGAGCTCACCGAATTCCTCACGGACGTCCTGAAGGTCACCGATGTCGGCGCGTACTACCCGCACACCGTGACCTACCACCCCACCTGCCACGGGCTGCGGATGCTGAAACTCGGCGACCGCCCGCGCTCGCTCCTCGCCGCGGTGAAGGGGCTGAACCTGGTGGAGCTGCCGGGCGCCGAGGAGTGCTGCGGCTTCGGCGGTACGTTCGCCGTCAAGAACGCGGCGGTATCGGCGGCCATGGGGGCGGACAAGGCGCGCAACATCACGGCGACCGGCGCCGAGGCGGTGTGCACGCTCGACAACTCCTGCCAGCTGCACATCGGCGGCACACTCGCCCGCCAGGGCTCCACGGTCCGCCCCGTCCACCTCGCCGAGATCCTGGCCAGCACGGAAGGAGACGTCTGGTGAGCGGAACCCATCAGGCCACCTACCTGGGCATGCCCGCCTTCCCGCAGGCGGCCGACGCCTCGACCCGGAACACCCAACTGCGCGCCAACCTCCGCCACGCCACCCACACCATCCGTGCCAAGCGCGCCACGGCCGTGGCCGAACTGGACGACTGGTCGCGGCTGCGCGCCGCGGGCGCGGCCATCAAGGACCGTACGCTGCGCCATCTCGACCAGTATCTGGAGCAGCTGGAGAGCGCGGTCACGGCGGCCGGCGGCCAGGTCCACTGGGCGGCGGACGCGGACGAGGCGAACCGGATCGTCACCGAGCTGGTACGGGCCACGGGCGAGCGCGAGGTCGTCAAGGTCAAGTCGATGGCCACGCAGGAGATCGGCCTGAACGGCGCCCTCGCCACGGCCGGGATCACCGCGTACGAGACCGATCTCGCCGAGCTGATCGTGCAGCTCGGCGACGACCTCCCGTCGCACATCCTGGTCCCGGCGATCCACCGCAACCGGGGCGAGATCCGCGACATCTTCACGGAGAAGATGGCCCAGTGGGGCCGCCCGGCCCCGGAGGGGCTGACCGACGCGCCCGCCGATCTCGCCGAGGCCGCGCGGCTCCACCTCCGCGAGAAGTTCCTGAACGCCAAGGTGGGGATCTCCGGCGCCAATTTCATGGTCGCGGAGACCGGCACGCTCGTGGTCGTGGAGTCCGAGGGCAACGGCCGGATGTGTCTGACCCTCCCCGAGACGCTGATCTCCGTCGTCGGCATCGAGAAGGTGGTCCCCACCTTCCAGGACCTGGAGGTCTTCCTCCAGCTCCTGCCCCGCTCCTCGACCGCCGAGCGGATGAACCCGTACACCTCCACCTGGACCGGCACCACGGACGCCGACGGCCCGCGCGCCTTCCATCTCGTCCTCCTCGACAACGGCCGCACCGACACCCTCGCGGACACCGTGGGACGGCAGGCGCTGCGCTGCATCCGCTGCTCGGCGTGTCTCAATGTGTGCCCGGTGTACGAGCGGGCGGGCGGCCATGCGTACGGATCGGCGTACCCGGGCCCGATCGGCGCGATCCTCACCCCCCAACTGCGGGGCACCCAGAGCGAACTGGACGCCTCGCTCCCGTACGCCTCGTCCCTGTGCGGGGCGTGCTACGAGGTGTGCCCGGTCGCCATCGACATCCCGGAGATCCTGGTCCACCTGCGCGAGCGGGTGGTCGAGGGCGGCCCCGCCTCCGTCCGTGGCACCCGTACGGTCATCAAGCCCGCCAAGGGCCACGCCGCCGAGCGCGCCGCGATGCGCGCCGCCCGCTGGGCCCTGGACCACCCCGGGCTGCTGCGCACCGGCCAGCGGCTGGCCGCCCGCACCCGCCGCTTCCATCCGCGGCGGCTGCCCGGTCCGGGGCGGGCGTGGAGCGATACGCGGGAGCTGCCGAAGGTGCCGGAGGAGTCGTTCCGCGACTGGTGGCAGCGCACCCGGGGCCGGAGCGCCACCGGGAGCCGCACCGAGGGAGACACCGGGCGCCGCACCGAGGGAAGCACGGGGGGAAGCACCGGGAGCCGCACCCAGGGAAGCACCGAGAAAAGCACCGGGAGCCGCACCGAGGGAAGGAAGGACACCACATGACCCCGCGAGACCCCGGCTCCCAGCACCCCGGCGCGCACGAGCCCACCACCCGGAACCCCGCCGCCCAAACCCCAAGCGCCCGGGGCCAGGACTCGCGCGCCCTGGTCATGGCCCGCATCCGCCGCGCCCTGGCCGATGTGCCGCGCGCCGAGACACCCGGCGAGGTGCCGGTCGAGCGCACCTACCACCGCGTCCACGGCGACCGCACCGCCGACCGGACCGCGGACCTCCTCGCGGAGAACCTGGCCGACTACCGGGCGATCGTCCACCGCGCCGACACTCCGGCGTCCCTCGACGCCCCGTCGTCCCTCCCGGCCCTGATCGCCCGCCTCCTCGCCGAGCGCGGCGCGACCAGCGTGGCCGTGCCCCCGGGCCTCCCCGACTCCTGGCTGTCCGCCGTCCCGGACGCGGTACGCCGGGTTCCGGACACGGCGGAGCTGACCCCGCACGACCTGGACGCGGTCTCCAGCGTGGTGACGGGCTGTGCGGTGGCCATCGCCGAGACGGGCACCGTGGTCCTGGACGCCGGCCCCGACCAGGGCCGCCGCCGCATCACCCTGGTGCCCGACCACCACATCTGCGTGATCCGCGTCACCGACCAGGTCGTGGGCTCCGTCCCCGAAGCGCTTGAACGCCTCGACCCGGCGCGCCCGTTGACCTGGATCTCGGGACCGTCCGCGACCAGCGACATCGAACTCGACCGCGTCGAAGGCGTCCATGGCCCCCGCACCCTCGAAGTGATCCTCACCGGACCGGAGTCCGCAGGTCAGAGCTGATGGAACGCCAGGGGAGGAGCGCAGGGGAGGAACGCAGGGGAGCCCAGGAGGCATACCCCTACCGTGGCGGGGCATATGCCATGGGGACATGGAGGGGAACACCTGCGCGGGGGATGCGGTCTTCCTCACATACCGCCGGTAACACCGCTGTTGGGCGGTTTACGCCGATGCCATTGTCGGTAGGGGCCTCTACTCTTATGGTCATGCGTCCGACTCCTACTCACCAACCCGCCTTACTGACCAGCCCCGCCACCGACCAGGCCAACGAGGCGATACGCGTCTTTCTGCGGGCCAGGGCAGGCCGGGCACTGCGGCCTTCGGAACGGGCCGAGTACAGCCGGTTGCTGAACGTCTACACCCGGGCGCTGCGCGGCGAGGTGGAGAAGGCCGCCTGAGCGGCTCGGGGGCGAAGCGCACAGCGGCCCGCGCCACCCACGGAGGTGAAAGCGGCCGACCACAGGTGAAAATCGGGGGGCGCCATGCGGGCGGTGGGCAAGGTCGTCTTAGGAGCGCTGTCAGTGGGGCTCCTGGGGATCGCCGGCTACGGCGGATACAACCTCTACTCGGGTGTGACCGGCGGCGACACCACCGCGGCCCATGACGGCCCGGTGACCGGGGACGAGACCCGGCGGACCGCGGGGGAATTCCTGGACGCCTGGGCGGACGGCAATGACATGCTCGCGTCCGGGCTCACCAACGACGCCGAGTCGGCCATCGGCGCCCTCAGCGGCTATCGCGACGACGGGCATGTGAAGAAGGTGACGACCATCCCGGGCACGGCGCGGGGCACCACGGTCCCGTTCACCGTCAAGGCCGAGGTGGTCTTCGGAAAGGCCCGGTCCAGCTGGACCTACACATCACGGCTGACCGTGGTGCGCGGCCGGACGACCAAGAAGCCGCTGGTCGACTGGAAGCCCTCCGTCCTCCACCCCGAGCTGGCCACCGGCGAGTCCGTACGGACGGACCTGGCGGACAACCCGCCGGTCCGGGTGCTGGACCGGGACGGCAAGGAACTGCGGCAGGGCCGCTATCCCTCGCTCGACCCGGTGCTGATCGCGCTGCGCGCGAGATACGGGGTGGACGCGGGTGGCAAGCCCCGCGTGGAGGTCTCGGCGGTCAAGCCCGACGGAACCGCCGGGGCCACGCTGCATGTGGTGACGAAGGGCACCCCGGGCACACTGCGCACCACCCTCGACGCCGGGGTGCAGAAGGGCGCGGAGAAGGCGGTGGCCACGCGCGACGGCGCCTCCGTGGTGGCGCTCAAGCCCAGCACCGGGGAGATCCTGGCGGTGGCCAACTCCGACCAGGCCGAGTTCAACGCCGCGTTGCAGGGGCAGACGGCCCCGGGGTCCACGTTCAAGATAGTCACCGCGGCCACTCTGCTGGAGTCGGGCAAGGTCAGGCCGAGCCGCCCGGTGCCGTGCCCGAAGACGGCCGCGTACGCACAGGGCATGACGTTCCACAACGTCGAGGACAGCGAGAACCCCGCCGCCACCTTCGCCCAGGACTTCGCGGCGTCCTGCAACACCGCGTTCGTCTCGCTCGCCGGGGCCGTGCCCGACGGCGCGTTGGCCCATGAGGCACGGACCGTGTTCGGGCTCGGGCTGAACTGGCGGGTGGGGGTCACCACCTTCGACGGCGAGGTGCCGAACGGAAGCGGCGACGACAAGGCCGCGGCCATGATCGGCCAGGGCACGGTCCAGATGAACCCGCTCACCATCGCCTCGGTCGCGGCCACCGCCCAGACGGGCACCTTCAAACAGCCCGTCCTCGTGCCGCGCTCCGTCGACCACCGGGAGATCGCCACCAGCGACCGCAGCCTCGGCCCGGCCACCGTCGCGCAGCTGAAGGCCATGATGCGGCTGACCGCGACCAGCGGCACCGCCGCTCGGGCGATGTCCGGGCTCACCGGCGACATCGGGGCCAAGACGGGTTCGGCCGAGATCGACGGCCAGCCCGAGACCAACGCCTGGTTCACCGCCTACCGTAACGATGTGGCGGCCGCCGCCGTGGTCACCGGCGGCGGGCACGGCGGGGATGCCGCCGGGCCCGTCGTCCGCACGGTGCTCGAATCGGACTGAGACACCCAGCCCCCTCAGCCCTTCAGCCCCTCCCGCAGCCCCCCTCAGCCCTTCAGCCGCTCCCGCAGCTCCTCGACATCCGCCAGGAACCACGTCTGCCGTCCCCGATTGCACTCGCGGACGAAGTCCCGCAGCGCCGAACTGCCCTCCGTATGACGGGAGATGTCGCCGAGGACCACCAGGCCCATGGCGTATTGCACGAACTTCTGGATGATGTCCCCGGCCACCCGCGTGCTCAGCCGGAAGAACGCCTCGTCGAACCGCCCGACCGGGATGACGACCCACTGGGCGCCCTGGTATCCGGCGTTGCCGATGAGATCCAGAGCGTCGCGTTCGGCGCCGATGGCCTCGCCCTCGGGGGCACACATCAGGACGGGGACGCCATGGATCGTCTGCAGGTCGCTCACGCCTCCAAGCCTATGGGCGCGCATGGACACGGTCGACGGCATTACGGCGTCCCGGCCCCGCCGATGCCCTCCCCAAACCCGTTCCGGGCGCCCTACGTGCGCGGTGTCGCTCTTCGATGTTGGCGGAGGCGCGAGCCTCAAGGGCGCGAGCGTGCAAGGCTCAGGGCACATGGAGTTGGCCCTGAGCCTCGCGCCGGAAGCGGGAATCCTGTTCGAGTAGCATCCTCATGCCCCGACAAACGCCGCGCGAAGCGAAACCGTGTATGGGAGACCAACGAGTCCACTCGCAGCGATGCCGCATGGGCATCAGCGGGACGGCCACCGGAGGTGCACAGCCACGTAACAGCGTTGCAGCTGGAGTGCTAGGAAACCGTTTTTGCTCCGTGTGCGGCCGCTACGCGCTCGATCTCTGCCACCAGTTTGAAGTCCAGCGGCGTGATTACCGCGCCGACGCTGTATGTCGTGATGCTGAAGTGCAGCCGCTCCCATCGGATGTCGATGTCCGGGTGGTGCTGAAGTTTCTGCGCGGCCTCGGCCACCTCGTTGATGACCTTGACGCTCGTGTAGTAGTCGAGCTGGTAAGTCTTGCCGATCCGGCTCGTGTCTCCGGACCAGCCTTCCCAGCGTTCCAGATGCGTCTGGACTTCTTCTGCTGTCAGCGGGTCTCGTTCTGCCATGTGGTGCCTCTACCCTCGGCGAGCGGTTGGCAGCCCGATGCCGTCGAACAGCGCCCGCACCTTTTGGCCCTGCGGTGCGAGATGCCACGGCGCCAGGCGTTTCCAGGCGGTCGTCAATTCCCTGCGCAGCCGTGCGGACTCAACCTCTTCCGCTACGTGTACCGCGGCCTCCAGGGCTGCTACCGCCTCGTCCGGGCGCCTGCTGTCTGCCAGCGCGGCCGCCTGACGGGCGGCGAAGACACCGGAGTTCCGCCACTCCGCAGAGGGCATGACCTGGTCCCACAGCCGAACGGCTTCGGCGCCGAGCTGCATTCGGCTGTAGCAGGTGGCTCGCTGGATCTCCAGGTAGAGCGGGGTTCTGGTCGCGACGCCCCATGGCTGATCGTCATCGATTCGATCAATGAGTCGGCTGGCTCGATCGAGTAGCTGGTCGCAGGCTCTGCGGTCGCCGACCAGGGCGTGTCCATGTGCTGCCTGCTGAAGTGCCTGGACCTTGACCTTGGCGCACAGCCGCTTCTCATCAGCCAGGGCCGCACTGGCCATCTCGACGGTTGTGGGGCCGTCACCGAGGTCCATGTCCACCATGGCGCGGTTGGCCAGCGCATGGGCCACGAGCTGTTTGTCGTGAGCGCGGTGGGCCAGCTCCAGCGTGCGGGTGCCCCAGGCTGATGCCTGATCGAGCTGACCAGCATCCTGGTAGAGCCAGGTGATCAGTCCGGTGAAAGCCGCCGCCGTCTGCCATAGCCGCCTGCGGAGGTCGCCGCGACTGTTGGTCGCCAGGTGCGCGACGATCTGGAATTGCGCGGCTGCGGTCGGGATCAACCGGCGCGGGCGCTGTGCCGCGTCGGCTCGCCAGAGGTCATCGAGCTGGCGCCGGAAGTACGCCACAGCCTCGGGGGGCACGGCCTTGGAGCCGGGACCTCCGGATGGGATGACGGACAGCGCGAGGCCACTGCTGTCCGTGAGGAAAGTGCGCCGGTCGATCATCATGCCGAGGTCCTGTTCGAGCTGGGCCAGCGCGTCGGCCAATGCCAGCGAGGCCGGGGCGGGAGCGCCCGTCAGCCAACCACGCGCTACGTCTGCCCAGGATGCGCGCCCCGGCCCCCAGACCGGGATCACGCTCCGGAGAGCGTCTCCGCCGGGCGGCCGGCGGCTCGGCGCGAGCGACAGCACACCGAATGACGGCCCATCGAACAGACGAGGCGGATCGCCGGCTTCCGCTCCCCGTGCGGCTGAGGGCTCCGCCTTGTCCGGACGGCCGGGAGCGAGCATCGGAACGCCCCGGGACGCGCACGGAAATCGCGTCCCGGGGGCCTCGTGGGAATGACTACGCCATCGGCGTGCACCAGAGTTCTCTGGCACTCTGACCTTGCGGTCGGGGCCCTTGCCGCGCGCAGTTGGCCGTTGGCCTTCTTGTCCATCCGCACCTGTTTCTTCTGCAACGGCCGTATCGATCGCGCCACTTGTCCCGGACTTCGTGTTCCTCAAGCGCTGGCTGGTGCAATGTGCGGCACAGACCGGTATCAAGGGCTGACCGAGGAGTATGACATCCTGATTCTTGCCTACTGCTGTCCAGGGTTACGTATGATGGTCGGTATGTACCGGATCAGCGAGTTCGCGGAGCGTATCGGCCGTTCCCCTTCCACCGTTCGCAGGTGGGAGCGGGAGGGCCGCATCGTGGTGCGTCGTACCGCATCCGGTCAGCGGTACTTCAACGACGCCGATGTGCGGCGGGTGTTGCAGCCGGGCTTCGACGAGGCAGCGCGCAAGACGGTCGTGTACTGCCGAGTGTCCTCACCTGGGCAGAAGGACGATCTCGCCTCCCAGATCACGGCGATGGAGGAGTTCTGCCGGCGGTCCGTCGCGCCGTAGCCAAGCTGAAGGTGACCGAGGCGGAGAAGACGCGCCTGTTCACGCTGCTGAAGCGTGACCAGTGGACGCAGGATGCGTACCTGTCCCGGATGATGCGCAAGCACTGGCGACGTGGGCGGAACAAGACCATCAATCAGATCGTGGTCCGCTCCGACCAGTACCGCACCTTCACCCTCGCCGAGGGCGGCAACATATGGATTGCGGTGCCCGGCCTGGAGCGGCGGCAGCTCGTCACGATCCCGCTGAACACCACGGTCGCCCCCACAGGAACGCTCCGGATGATCCTCCGCAACGGCCGCGTCGAGGTGCACTACGCCATCGACGCCGAGACGATGCCCTCCTCCAAGCGTCCCTGCGGCAGCCGGAAAATCGGCGTGGACAAGGGATACACCGAAGTCCTCACCGACTCCGACGGTAAGCACCACGGCCCCGAGCTGGGGCAACTGCTGTCCTCTGAGTCCGACCACCGCAAGGCCAAGGA
>NZ_JANIAA010000077.1 GCF_024505145.1 Streptomyces rugosispiralis
AACCTCGGACACACCCCCCCCCCACCCAGCCAACGCCGCGGCCTGCCCCCGCAACGCCTCCACACCCCGCCCCGACACCACCCACGGAACCACCCCACCCACCTCACAGGACGGCCCCGGCACATCCTCGTCAGGAGCCTGCTCCACAATCACATGCGCATTGGTGCCACTGATCCCGAACGCGGACACCCCGGCCCGGCGTGGCCGCTCGTTCCTCGGCCACTCCACCGCCTCGGTCAGCAGCCGCACCGCCCCGCCGGACCAGTCCGCCTGCGGGGTCGGCTCGTCGACGTGCAGCGTGGCGGGCAGCAGTTGATGGCGCAGGGCCATCACCATCTTGATCACACCGGCCACACCCGCCGCACCCTGCGTATGCCCGATGTTGGACTTCAACGAACCGAGCCACAGCGGCCGGTCCTCCGGCCGGTCCCGGCCGTACGCGGCGAGCAGCGCATCGGCCTCGATCGGGTCGCCGAGCGTGGTGCCCGTGCCATGGGCCTCCACCGCGTCCACCTCGGCGGAGGACAGCTGCGCGTTGATCAGCGCCTGGCGGATCACTCGCTGCTGGGAGGGACCGTTCGGGGCAGTGAGCCCGTTCGACGCGCCGTCCTGGTTGATGGCCGAGCCCCGGAGCACCGCCAGCACCTGGTGGCCGTTGCGCTGGGCGTCGGAGAGCCGCTCCAGCAGCAGGAGCCCCACGCCCTCCGAGAACCCCGTGCCGTCCGCGGCGGCCGCGAAGGGCTTGCAGCGGCCGTCGGGGGCGAGGCCGCGCTGGCGGGAGAACTCCACAAAGGTGTTCGGGGTGGTCATGACGGTCACACCACCGGCCAGGGCCAGGGTGCATTCGCCCTGGCGCAGCGCCTGGCAGGCCAGATGCATCGCCACCAGCGACGACGAGCACGCCGTATCCACCGTCACCGCGGGTCCCTCCAGGCCGAGGGTGAAGGCCACCCGGCCGGAGACGACGCTCAGGGTGTTTCCGGTGAGCAGATATCCTTCCGCGCTCTTTTCGATCTGCGGGGTGCCGAAGCCGAGGATTCCGGCGCCCGCGTAGACCCCGGTGGGGGTGCCCTTCAAGGAGGTGGGGTCGATTCCGGCGCGTTCGAGCAATTCCCAGGAGACTTCGAGCAGTTGGCGCTGCTGGGGTTCGGCCGCCAGGGCCTCGCGCGGGCTGATGCCGAAGAAGGTGGCGTCGAAGCCGTCGGCCCGGTCCAGGAATCCGCCGTGGCGGACATAGCTGGTGCCGGAGTGGTCGGGGTCCGGGTGGAACAGCCCGTCCAGGTCCCAGCCGCGGTCGGTCGGAAACTCCCCGACCGCGTCCCCGCGCGAGGCGACCAGCCGCCACAGCTCCTCGGGCGAGGTGATCCCGCCGGGAAACCGGCAGGCCATGCTGACGATGGCCACCGGCTCCTGGGAACGCTCCTCCAGCTCGCGAAGTCGCCGACGCGTCTGCCCCAGATCGGCCGTGACCTTCTTGAGGTACTGGCGGAGCTTCTCTTCGGTACCCGACATCAGTTCCGCGCCTCCATCAGGGCAGTTCACGGTCAATGAGCTCGAACATCTCGTCGTCCGAGGCGGCTTCGAGGGCGTCGAAGCCGGTCGCGCCGGCCGGGTCGCCGGACCCGCCGCCGTTCCACTTCGCCAGCAGGGCGCCCAGCCGTTTGGCGATCCGCTGCCGGCCTTCGTCGTCGGTGTCGAGGGCGGCCAGGGTGGTGTCCAGCCTGGCCAGCTCGCCCAGGACCGGGTCGACGGCGTCCCGTCCCGGCGTGGCCCCGTCGCCGGGGGCCAGCCGTTCCAGCAGGTAGTCGGCGAGTCCGGCCGCTTCCGGGTAGTCGAAGACCATCCCGGCGGGCAGGCGCAGACCGGTGGCGGCGGCGAGGCGGTTGCGCAGTTCGACGGCGGTCAGGGAGTCGAATCCCAGCTCCTTGAAGCTGGCCTCGGCCTGTACGGCGTCCACGTCGGCGTGTCCGAGCACCGTGGCGGCGTGGCCGCGGACCAGGTTGAGCACGAGGCGGTGGCGTTCGGCCGTGGACAGGCCCGCGAGCCGGGCGCCCCAGTCGACCTGCCGGTCCTCCCCGGCCGCCGCCGCGGTGCGCCGCCCGGTGCCGCCACCGCCGCCGGTGGCGGCCAGGGCGCGCAGCGTGGCGGGCAGACTGTCAGCGGGCAGTCCGGCGAGGGTGCGGGGGTTCACCTGGGCGGCGACCAGATGGGCACCGCCGTGCTGCACGGCGGCGTCGAGCAGCGCCAGACCCTGCCGGGTGCCGAGGGCGGCCACCCCCGTACGGGACATCCGGGCCAGATCCGCCTCGGCCAGGTGTCCGGTCATCCCGCTGGCGTCGGCCCACAGGCCCCAGGCGATCGAGACACCCGGCAGCCCGGCGGCCCGCCGGTGGGCGGCGAGGGCGTCACAAAAGGCGTTGGCGGCGGCGTAGTTGGCCTGCCCCGGGCTGCCGAGTGTGCCCGCGGCGGAGGAGAAGAGGACGAACATGCCGAGCCGCAGATGGGCCGTGGCCGTGTGCAGATGGGCGGCGGCCGTGGCCTTGGCCGTCCAGACCCGCGCCAGCCGTTCGGGGGTCTGTGAGGTGACCACCGCGTCGTCCAGCACACCGGTGGCGTGGATGACCCCGGTCAGCGGATGTTCGGGGTCGATCCCCGCCACCAGTTCCGCCACCGCCGAGGCGTCGGTGACGTCCGCCGCCGCGACGCGCACCCGCGCGCCCAGTTCCTCCAGCCGGGCGGCCAGGTCGCGGGCGCCCGGAGCGTCCGGCCCCCGCCTGCTCACCAGCAGCAGATGGCCGATCCCCCAGGCGCGGACGAGGTGTTCGGCGATGTAGCCGCCCAGGGTGCCGGTGCCACCGGTGATGAGGACCGTGCCGTCCGGATCGACCGCGGCGGGTACGTCGAGCACCAGCTTGCCGGTGTGCTTGGCCTGGCTCAGCTGCCGCAGCGCGTCCCGCGCCCGGCTGAGCGGCCAGGGCCGTACGGGTGCGGGTCGCAGCGCTCCGGCGGCGAACAGCTCACTCAACTCGCGCAGCATCTCGCCGACGCGGTCCGGCCCGGCATCGGGGACCAGGTCGAACGCGCGATAGCGGACGCCCGTGCGCACGGCGGCGAGGTGGTCCGGGTCGCGGATGTCGGTCTTGCCCATCTCGGAGAGCCGCCCGCCGTCGGCCAGCAGCCGCAATGAGGCGTCCACGAAGGGCCCGGCGAGGCTGTTGAGCACCACATCGACACCGCGTCCGCCGGTGGCCTCGCGGAACACCTCCGCGAAGTCCAGATCGCGCGACGAGGCCCGATGCGCCTGGTCGATGCCCATCTCCTCCAGCACCCCGTGCTTACCGGGGCTCGCGGTGGCATAGACCTCGGCGCCCAGGTGGCGGGCGATCTGCACCGCCGCCATGCCGACGCCACCGGTGGCGGCGTGGATCAGCACGGTTTCGCCATTCCGCAGCCCGGCCAGGTCCACCAGCCCGTACCAGGCGGTGAGGAACACCACCGGTACGGCGGCCGCCTGCCGGAAGCTCCAGCCGTCGGGGATGGGGACGACCATGCGCGCGTCCGCCACCGCCCACGGGCCGAACGCGCCCTCGAACAGGCCCATCACCCGGTCGCCCACCGCGAGCCCGGTCACCTCCGGGCCGATGTCCACGACCACTCCGGCGCCCTCGCTGCCGCGGAACACCCCGCCTCCGGGGTACATCCCGACGACGATGAGCGCGTCGCGGAAGTTCATGCCCGCAGCGTGCACCGCGATCCGGACCTCTCCCGGCCGCAGTGGCTCGAGTACCTCGGGGCACGGCACGGGCGTCACATTGTCCACGGTGGACGCGCCCTCCACGGCGAGCCGCCACCCGGGATGTGCCACCGGGCCCACCAGACCGCCGCTGCCGGGGCCGCCCGCGCGCAGCAGACGGGGTGCCCACACCCGGCCGGGGCCCACCGCCACCTGCGGTTCGTCCAGGGCGACGGCCCTCAGCACACCGTCCAGCACCGCCGCGCCGATCTCGTCGGGGCCGGGCGCGCCGTGCGGATCGCGGTCGAGCAGGATGAACCGGTCCGGGTTCTCCGCCTGTGCGCTGCGCAGCAGCCCCCACACGGCGGCACCGGCCGTGTCCACGGCCCCGGATCCGGGGTCTTCCGCCACCGGGCCACCGGCCGCGACCGCGCCGTGTGTCACCACGACCAAGCGGCTCTCGGCCAGCCGGGGTTCGGCCAGCCAGCCCCGCAGCAGGTCCAGGGTCCGCCGTACGGCCGCGAGGGCATCGGCCTCCGCGGCCACGATGTCCACGGCCGTAATCGAGGCCGGTACGGCGGTCAGCGCCACCGAGGGCACGGGTGTCCCGGCGTCGATCGCCGCGACCAGCGACTCCAGGTCCGGGTGGCGGACCACGCCCGAGGGGGCCCAGTCCAGGCCCTCGGAGCCCAGCGCCACCCAGCCGCCGTCCCCGGCCACCGGCTGTGGCAGGCCCGTGTCCGCGCCGGGCGCCGGCTCGGGGAGCGGGGTCCAGTCCAGGGTGAACAGCCCGTCCACGGCGGCTCGGCCGGCGGTCCGCAGCTCATCCGTACGGGCGGGGCGCAGCACCAGCGAGTCGACCGTGAGGACCAGGTCGCCGACGGCGTCGGCCACGGCGATCCGCAGCGCCCGCTCGCCGTCCGCGCCCTGCTCACACGGGGACAGCCGGACGCGTACGGTGGTCGCTCCGGCGGCCCACAGTGCTACGCCGTTCCAGGCGAACGGCAGCCACACCCGGCCGTCGTCGTGCTGCTCCTCGGGCTGGTCGGGCCGGTCTGCCCAGGCCGCCCGGTCTGCCTGGTCTACCCGGTCTACCCGATCTGCCCGGTTGAGGAGGGACGCCGGGTGCAGCGCCGCGTCCAGCAGCGCCGGGTGGATGCCGAATCCGGCCTGGTCGCCCGCGGCTTGGGGCAGCGCCACCTCGGCGAGCACATCCGCGCCGTCGCGCCACAGTTTGCGGACGCCCTGGAACGCGGGCCCGTATCCGTATCCGGCGGCCTCGGCGCGCTCGTAGAAGCCGTCGATGTCCACCGGCTCCGCGTTCGGCGGGGGCCACGCCCCGGAGGGCTGGGGTGCCGGTTCGCCGTGGGGGCCGAGTACGCCCACCGCATGGCACACCCAGACCGGGTCCGCGGTGGTTTCGGTGTCGCGGTCGGGCCGGGAGTACACCCGTACGTCGCGGCGTCCGTCGTCGGCGGCCTCGCCCACCACCACCTGGACGCGCAGCCCGCCGGTGTCGGGGAGGACGAGCGGGAGCTGCAGGGCGAGTTCCTCCACCGTGCCGCAGCCCGCCTCGTCGGCGGCCCGCAGCGCCCATTCGACCTGGGCCGCGCCCGGGACCAGCCGGGCGCCCGCCACCATGTGTTCGCCGAGCCAGCCCTCGCCGCCACCGGCCGTCAGCCGTCCGGTGAGCAGATGGGTGCTGCCGTCGGCGAGCTCCACGGCCGCCCCGAGCAGCGGGTGTTCGGCGGAGACCAGGCCGAGGTCGGTGGGGTCACCGCCACGGCCCGCGGTGCCCTCGAGCCAGTAGCGCTCGCGCTGGAAGGCGTAGGTGGGCAGCGGCACGGTGCGGGGCGCGGGGTCGGTGGGGAACAGGGTGGTCCAGTCGACGTCGGCCCCCGCGGTGAACGCCTGGGCCAGCGACCGCACCAGCTGGGCGAGATCGCCGTGGTCCCGGCGCAGGGTGGGGACGGTGGCGGCGGGGACGCCCGCCTCCTCGAAGCTCTCCTGCATGCCCACCGTGAGGACGGGGTGGGTGCTGGCCTCGATGAACACCCGGTGGCCGGCGGCCAGCAGCGCCTGGATCGCCTCGGCGAACCGCACCCGCTCCCGCAGATTCCGCACCCAGTAGCCCGTGTCCAGGACGGAGCCTTCGGCTCGGGCACCGGTCACGGTGGAGTAGAACACCACCCCGGACGCGGGCGCCTCGACCGGCTCAACTCCCCTGAGCAGCAAGGAGAGTTCGTCGGAGATCTCATCGACCTGGGGACTGTGCGAGGCGTAGTCCACCTCGATCATCCGGGCGCGCTCGCCGGTGCCACGGCAGGCGGCCACGGTCGCGGCCACCTGCTCCGGCGGGCCGGACACCACCGTGGAGGCGGGGCCGTTCACGGCGGCCACGACCACGGCGGCGGCGCGGTCGCCGAGTCCGGACAGCAGATCCGTGGCCTGCTCCTGTCCCACACCGAGGGAGGCCATGGCCCCGCCGCCGGCCAGTTGGCGCAGCGCCCGGCTGCGCAGGGCCACGATCCGGGCGCCGTCCTCCAAGGTGAGCGCCCCGGCCACACAGGCGGCGGCGATCTCGCCCTGGCTGTGGCCCACCACGGCGGCGGGCCGTACCCCATGGCCCGCCCAGACAGCGGCCAGGGACACCATCACCGCCCACAGGACGGGCTGCACCACATCCACCCGGCTCAGATCGCCCGCGCCGTCCACACCGCGCAGCACATCGGTGAGCGACCAGTCGACGTGCGGCGCGAGGGCTCGTTCGCACTCGGCCACCCGGGCGGCGAACACCGGTGAGGCGTCCAGCAGTCCGGCGCCCATCCCGATCCACTGGGAGCCCTGGCCGGGAAAGACCAGCACCGGGCCCGCGCCGCCCGCGGTGGCGGAGGTGCCCGTGTGCACCACGCCCGGGTGTGTCTCGTCGGCCGCCAGGGCCTCGACGGCCGCCGTCAGTTCGGCGTGGCTCTCGCCGACCACCACGGCGCGGTGGTCGAACAGGGTGCGGGAGTGGATGAGCGACCAGCCCACCTCGGCGGGCGAGGCCGAGGGGCCGGTGGCCAGCCGCGCGGCCAGCGCCCGCGCCTGGTCCCGCAGCGCGCCCGCGCCCCGCGCGGACAGCACCCAGGGCACCACCCGGCGGCCGTCGGGCCCGGACTCGGACTCGGATTCCGCACGTCGGCCGGGGGCCTGTTCCAGGATCACATGGGCGTTGGTGCCGCTGATCCCGAAGGACGACACACCGGCCCGGCGCGGACCCTGGCCCGTCGGCCACTCGACCGCCTCGGTCAGCAGCCGCACTCCATCGTCGTCCCACTCCACATGCGGGCTCGGCTCATCGATGTGCAGTGACGCGGGCAGCAGACCATGGCGCATCGCCATCACCATCTTGATCACACCCGCCACGCCCGCGGCGGCCTGCGTATGACCGATGTTGGACTTGATGGAGCCGAGCCACAGCGGACGGCCCTCCGGCCGTTCCCGCCCGTACGTGGCCAGCAGGGCCTGGGCCTCGACGGGATCGCCGAGCGTGGTGCCCGTCCCGTGGGCCTCCACCACGTCGACGTCCGCCGGGGAGAGCCGTGCGGTGGCCAGGGCCTGGCGGATCACCCGCTGCTGGGACGGCCCGTTCGGCGCGGTCAGGCCGTTGGACGCGCCGTCCTGGTTGACCGCCGACCCACGGATCACCGCCAGTACCTCACGGCCGTTGCGGTGCGCGTCCGACAGCCGCTCCAGGACGAGCAGCCCGATGCCCTCGCCCCAGCCGGTGCCGTCGGCGGCCGCGGCGAACGGCTTGCAGCGGCCGTCCGGGGCAAGTCCGCGCTGTCGCGAGAACTCCACGAAGGTGTTCGGCGTGGCCATCACCGTGACACCACCGGCCAGGGCCAGGGTGCACTCCCCCTGCCGCAGGGCCTGCGCGGCGAGATGCATGGCCACCAGCGACGACGAACACGCCGTGTCCACCGTCACCGCGGGCCCCTCCAGGCCGAAGGTGAACGCCACCCGGCCGGAGGCGATACTCGGTGTGCTGCCGGTCATCAGCCGGCCCTCGACACCCTCCGGGGTGCGGCCCAGGAAGCGGCTGCCGTAGTCGTCGTACATCACTCCGGTGATCACCGCGCCGCGGCTGCCCCGCAGGCTCACCGGGTCGATGCCCGCGCTCTCGAACGCCTGCCACGCCGTCTCCAGCAGCAGCCGCTGCTGGGGGTCGGTGGCCAGCGCCTCGCGGGGTGAGATCCCGAAGAACTCGGCGTCGAACCGCGGTGCCTCGTAGAGGAATCCGCCCTCGCGGGCGTAGCTGGTGCCGGTGTGGTCCGGGTCGGGGTCGAACAGGCCCCCGAGGTCCCAGCCACGGTCCGCGGGGAACTCCCCGATCGCGTCCACGCCCTCGGCCACCAGCCGCCACAGCGCCTCGGGGGAGCCGACGCCGCCCGGGTAGTGGCAGGCCATGCCGACGATGGCGATCGGGTCGTCGTCGGTGGCCACGACGGCTGCCGTCGCCGGGAGCGGGGTCCCGGCCGGTGCGCCGACCAGCCGCTCCCGCAGGAAGCCGACCAGGGCGTCGGGGGTCGGATAGTCGAAGACGACGGTGGCCGGAATCCTGGTCCCGGTGGCGGCGTTGAGCCGGTTGCGCAGGTCAAGCGCCGTCAGCGAGTCGAAGCCGAGGTCCTGGAAGGCCCTGCCCAGGTCGATGGCCTCCGGTGCGGGATGGGCGAGCACGGTGGCCACCTGGTCGCGTACCAGCTCTCCGATGAGCCGGTCCTGCTCCTCGGTGGACAGCCCGGCGAGCCGCCCGGACAGGGAGCCCGCCCCGGTGTTCCGCGCGGCCCGCGCGGGGACGTGCACCAACCGCCGCAGCACGGGCGGAAGTGGCCCGGCGGCGGCCCGGGTGCGCAGCGCCGAGAGGTCGAAGCGCGCGGGGACGAGGGTGGGATGGTCGGTGGTGAGCGCCGCGTCGAGCAGCGTCAGCGCCCGCTCGTTGGAGACGGGGGCGATACCGGAGCGGGCCATCCGGGCGAGGTCCGCGTCGTCCAGGTGGCCGGTCATGCCACCGGCGGACGCCAGCAGCCCCCAGGCCAGCGTGTGGGCCGTCCGGCCTTCGGCACGGCGGTGTTCGGCGAGGGCGTTGAGGAACATGTTGGCCGCGGCGTAGTTGGCCTGGCCGCCGTTGCCCATGATGGAGGCGGCGGAGGAGAACAGCACGAACGCGGCCGGATCCATGTCCCGGGTCAGCCGGTGCAGATGCCATGCGGCGTCCAGCTTCGGGGCGAGTACGGTGTCGAGTTGCTCGGGGGTCATGGCGGTGACCACACCGTCGTCGAGCACCCCCGCGGCGTGGATGACGGCCGTCAGCGGATGGGCTTCGGGGAGCGTGGCGAGCAGGTCGGCCAGCGCCTCGGGGTCGGCGGCGTCACACGCGGTGACGCGTACGTCCGCCGCGCCCAGCGCGGTCAGTTCGTCCGCGAACGCGTCGATGTCCTGCGTGATGCCACCGCGCCGGCTGACCAGTAGCAGATGGCGGGCGCCGTGTGCGGTGACCAGATGGCGGGCCACCAGCCGCCCCAGCGCTCCGGTGCCACCGGTGATCAGTGCGGTGCCGTCCGGATCGAGGGCGCGGGGCGGGGTGTCCCGGTCGGGTCGGACGGTGACCAGACGGGGCACATGGGCCGTTCCCGCCCGTACCGCCACCTCGGATTCGGCACCGGCGACGGCGGCCGGGAGGACGGTGCGCAGGGCTTCGCGCGAGGCGGGGTCGTCGTCCAGGTCCAGCAGCAGGATGCGCTCGGGGTGCTCGGCCTGGGCGGCGCGGACCAGGCCCCATACGGGCGCCGTGGCCAGGTCGGCGGGCCCGTCCCCGGGGCCGGTGGCGACGGCGCCACGGGTGGCGATGACGAGCCGGGTCCCGCTGAACCGCTCGTCCGTCAGCCACGCGCGCAGCGCGTCGAGGACGTGATGGACCGCCGCGCGTACACGGGCGGGCGTCTCGTCCGGGTGTGGTGAGGTGTCCGGTGCGCCGGGGCATTCGAGGACGACGATGTCGGGGGCGGGCTGTCCACCGTCGAGCGCGGTTCGCAGGGCGGCCAGGTCCGGATGGGCCGGGAGGGCCGGGTCCTGGTCCTGGTCCGGGTCCTGGTCCGGGGTTCCCACGAGCGCCCAACTCGCGGCGGCCGGGGCGGTGTCGGCGGAGACCGGATACGGCTGCCAGTCCAGGCGGTACAGCGGGGCGTCGGCCGTGGCGGCGCGGGCCGAGCGCCAGCGGTCGGCGGGGATCTCCCGCAGCCCGAGGGCGTCGATGGTGGCCACGGGCGCGCCGTGGTCGTCGGTCAGCCGCAGCGTGATGGTGTCCGGGGCGGTGGGGGTGATGCGTACGCGCAGCCGGGTGGCGCCGGTGGCGAAGAGCCGCACCCCGCCGAAGGAGAACGGCAGCCGGACGGTCCCCTCGGCGCCGTCCGGCACGTGGCCGTCGCCGAAGCCGCGGGAGCCGTCGGAACTGCCCGAACTGCCGGAGCCGCCGGAACTGCCGAACAGCTCCTCCACCGGGTGCAGGGCGCTGTCGAGCAGGGCGGGGTGCAGCCCGTAGCCCTCGGCCTCGCCGCGCTGTTCGGGGGCCAGACGCACCTCGGCGAACATCTCCTCGCCGAGCCGCCACGCGGTGTGCAGTCCGCGGAAGGCGGGTCCGTAGGCGTATCCCTGCACGGCCAGGCGCTCGTACAGGTCCGCCACGTCGACCGGGACGGCCCCGGCGGGTGGCCAGGCGGTGGCCGACGGCTCGTCGTCGGGCGGTGGCGTGGCCGGGTCTGCCAGTACGCCGGTGGCGTGGTGGTGCCAGGCGGCCGGGGCGTCCAGGGTGTCGCCGCCCTCGCCGGCGGGGCGTGAGGCGATGGTGACGGTCCGCCGTCCGGTCTCGTCGGGCGCGGTGACGGCGAGCTGGATCCGTACCGCGCCGGATGCGGGCAGGATCAGCGGCGTCTCCAGGGTGAGGTCGTCGACCAGCTCGCAGCCGGTGTGCGTGGCGGCGAGGAGGGCCAGCTCCAGCAGGGCCGTACCGGGCAGGGGGACGCTGTCCGCGATGGTGTGGTCGGCGAGCCAGGCATGGGTGTGCGCGGACAGCCGTCCGGTGAGCAGCAGCCCGCCGTCGGGCGTTTCCACGGCGGCCTGGAGCAGCGGGTGGCCGGTGGCGCCGAGGCCGACGGCGCGTACGTCCGCGGTGGCGTTCGGGACGGGCCGCCAGTACCGCTGCCGCTGGAACCGGTAGGTGGGCAGGTCGACATGGCCCGCGTCCTCGGGGAGGGCGGCGGCGAAGTCGACCGTGCCGCCGTCGATGTGCGTCAGGGCGAGCGCGGTCAGCAGCGTACGGGCCTCGTCGCGGCCCGGGCGCAGGGCGGTGGCGAACACGGGCGCGGTGTCGGGGGCGGCGGAGGTGCCGGCGGCCAGCGCGTCCTGGGCCATGGTGGTGAGGACGGCGTCCGGGCCGAGTTCGAGGTAGCGCGTCACGCCTTCGCCGTGCAGGGTGCGCAGCCCGTCGTGGAACCGTACGGGCTCGCTGACGTGGCGCACCCAGTACTCGGGGTCGCGGAGCTGCTCGGGGTCGGCCTGCCGGCCGGTGACGTTGGAGATCACCGGGATGCGCGGTGCGTGGTAGGTGAGCCGCCGCGCCACCTCGCGGAAGTCGTCGAGCATGGGGGCCAGGAGGGGCGAGTGGAAGGCGTGGCTGACCCGGAGCCGCTTGGTGCGGTGCCCTCGCTCCTTCAGGGTGCGGGCGATCTCGTCGACGGTGTCGGCGGCTCCGGACACGACCACCGAGGCGGGGCCGTTGACCGCGGCGAGCGCCACGCGGTCCGCACGGCCCGCGAGCAGGGGGAGGACCTGCTCCTCGGTGGCTTCGACGGCGGCCATGGCGCCGCCGGGAGGCAGCGCCTGCATCAACCGGCCGCGGGCACCCACCAGTTCGCAGGCGTCCGGCAGGGACAGCACGCCCGCCACATGCGCGGCCACCAGTTCGCCGACGGAGTGTCCGGTCAGGAACGAGGGGGTGAGTCCGAACGACTCGACGAGCCGGAAGAGCGCGGTCTCCAGGGCGAAGAGGGCCGCCTGGGTCACACCGGTGCCGTGCAGGGCCCGCGCCTGGTCGGTGTCCTCCGCCGCGAAGAGGATCTCGCGCAGCGGCCGGCCGGGCAGCGGATCGAGATGGGCGCAGACCTCGTCCAGGGTGGCGGCGAACACCTCGAAGGTCCGGTACAGCTCACGGCCCATACCGGGCCGCTGGCTGCCCTGCCCGGTGAACATGAAGGCGGTGCCGCCGGAGCGGCTCGCCGCCGTGGCCCGGATCAGCCCGGGGTGGCTCTGGTCGTCGGCCAGCGCCCGCACGGCGGCCAGCAGTTCGGCACGGTCCTCGCCGATGGCCACGGCCCGGTGTTCGAAGGCCGAGCGGGTGCGCGCCAGCGACCAGCCCACATCGGCCGCGGGCAGCCCGGGGTGGGCGGTGAGGTGGGCGGCGAGTGCCTCGGCCTGGTCCCGTAGCGCCTGTCCGGTACGGGCCGACACCACCCAGGGCACCACGCGGCGGTCCGGCGTCGCCGTGTCCGCGGCGGTCGGCTCAAGGGTCCCGTCCGACGTGACGGGCATGTCGGCGGGGGGCTGTTCGAGCAGCAGATGGGCGTTGGTCCCGGAGATGCCGAAGGAGGACACCGCGGCCCGGCGGGGCCGTTCGCCACGCGGCCATCCGACGGCTTCGGTGAGCAGGCGTACGGCGCCGGTGTCCCATGCCACGTGGGGCGTGGGCTCGTTGACGTTCAAGGTGGCGGGCAGCGTCTCGTGCCGCATCGCCATGATCATCTTGATGACACCGGCCACGCCCGCGGCGCCCTGGGTGTGTCCGATGTTGGACTTGACCGACCCCAGCCACAGCGGCCGCTCCTCGGTCCGGTCCGGGCCGTAGGCGGCGAGCAGCGCATGGGCCTCGATGGGATCGCCGAGGCGGGTTCCGGTGCCATGCGCCTCCACCACGTCCACCTCGGCCGGGGACAGCCGTGCGTTCGCCAGCGCCTGGAGGATGACGCGCTGTTGGGAAGGCCCGTTGGGCGCGGTCAGGCCGTTGGAGGCGCCGTCCTGGTTGACGGCCGAGCCCCGGATCACCGCCAGCACCCGGTGGCCGTTGCGCCGGGCCTCCGACAGCCGCTCCAGCAGCACCAGGCCGACGCCTTCGGAGAAGGCCGTGCCGTCGGCGTCGGCGGAGAACGCCTTGCACCGACCGTCGGGAGCCAGCCCGCGCTGCCGGGAGAACTCGGTGAAGACGTTCGGGATGGCCATCACCGTCACCCCACCCGCCAGGGCGAGGGTGCACTCGCCCTGCCGCAGCGCCTGACACGCCAGGTGCATCGAGACCAGCGAGGACGAGCACGCCGTGTCCACCGTGACGGCCGGCCCCTCCAGGCCGAGGGTGTACGCCACCCGGCCGGAGAGCACACTGGGCGCGTTGCCCGTCACCAGATAGCCCTCGGCGCTCTTCTCGATGTGCGGGGTGCCGAAGCCGGGCAGCGCGGTCCCGGCGTACACGCCCGTCGAGGTGCCTTTCAGCGAGACGGGATCGATTCCGGCGCGTTCGAGGAGTTCCCAGGACACCTCGAGCAGCAGCCGCTGCTGCGGGTCGATGGCCAGCGCCTCGCGCGGGCTGATCCCGAAGAACTCGGGGTCGAAGCGGTCGGCGTCGTAGAGGAAACCGCCCTCCCGGGCATGGCTGGTGCCGGGGTGGTCCGGGTCCGGGTGAAACAGCCCCTCCAGGTCCCAGCCGCGGTCGTCGGGGAACTCCCCCATCGCGTGCGCGCCCGAGGCCAGGAGCCGCCACAGCGCCTCGGGCGTGTCCGCCCCGCCGGGGTAGCGGCAGGCCATGCCGACCACGGCCACCGGCTCCTGGGAGCGGTCCTCCAGCTCGCGCAGCCGCTGACGCGTTTCGTGCAGATCGCCTGCCACTCGCCTCAGATAGTCGACCAGCTTCTCTTCATTAGCGTGCGTCACGGAGGATCACCCGGCCTTCAGCGAAGGGCGCGCCACGTTGTTCATGACAGGCCAAGTTCGTTGTCGATGAAATCCAGAACCTGATCGGCGGTCGCCACCTGCAACCGCTCCACGGCATCGCCGTCGTCCGCCCGCGCCGACGAGCACATCGCCTTCCACTTGGACAGCAAGGTCTCCAGCCGGGCGGTGACCGTCCCGGAGTCCACGTCCTCGACGCCGACGGCCGACAGGCTGTTCTCCAGCCGCACCAACTCGTTCAGGACCGGGTGGGGCTGCGATACGCCGGGGCCCGGGGCACCCGGCTCACCGTCCGGGGAGAGCTCCCGGCGCAGATGCTCGGCCAGCACCGCCGCCTCCGGGTGGTCGAAGACGAGGGCCGCGGGCAGCCGCAGTCCGGTGGCCGCGGCCAGCCGGTTGCGCAGTTCCACGGCGGTGAGCGAGTCGAAGCCGAGGTCCTTGAACGACGCTTCCGGCTGCACCACACCCGGATCGGCGTGACCGAGCACGGTGGCCGCCTGGGTACGCACCAGGTTGAGCAGCAGCCGGTGCTGTTCGGTGGGGGGCAGTCCCCTGAGCCGGCTCGCCCAGTCGGTGTTCTGTCCGCCGGCGGCCGCCGTGGGCCGGGCCCGTCCGCTGCCACCGACGGTGGCGAGGGCCCGCAGCGGGGTGGGAAGGGTGCCCGGGACCTGAGCGGCGAGGGAGCCGGTGTCCAGGTGGAGCGCCAGCAGATGCGGATGGCCGTGGTGGCAGGCCGCGTCCAGCAGCGCCAGCCCCTCCTCGGTGCTGTTGGCCTTGATGCCCAGACGGCCGATCCGGGCCAGATCGGCGTCGGCCAGGCGTGCGGTGAGACCGCTGGTGGCCGCCCAGAGTCCCCATGCCACCGACAGTCCGGGAAGCCCGGCGGCCTGGCGTCGGGCCGCCAGGGCGTCGCAGAAGGCGTTGGCCGCGGCGTAGTTGGCCTGCCCGGGGGTGCCGAGATCGGAGGCGAAGGAGGAGAACAGGACGAACATGCCCAGCCGCAGCCGCGCGGTGGCGGTGTGCAGATGGGCCGCCGCCGCGGCCTTCGCCGCCCAGGCCCGCGCCAGCCGCTTCGGATCCTGCGAGGGAAGCATCGCGTCATCCAGCGCCCCCGCCGCGTGTACGACACCGGTCAGCGGGTGTGCCGGGTCGATGCCCGCGAGGGCCTCGGCCACCTGGGCGGCGTCGCCGATGTCGCAGGCGGCGACGCGTACGTCGGCCCCCAGGTCGGCGAGCCGGGCCATCAGTTCCTTCGCCCCGGGTGCGTCGGGGCCGCTGCGGCTCACCAGCAGCAGATGGCGGATGTTCCGGCCGCGGACGAGGTGCTCGGCGACGCGTCCGCCGATGGTGCCGGTGCCGCCGGTGATGAGCACGGTGCCCTCGGGGTCCACCGGGGCGGGGACGTCCAGGACCAGCTTGCCGGTGTGCCGGGCCTGGCTGAGACACCGCAGCGCCTCATGCGCCCGGCTGAGCGGCCACGCCCGTACCGGAGGCGGCGCCAGCACACCGGAGGCGAACAACTCGCCCAGTTCACGCAGCATTTCGCCGATACGGTCCGGACCGGCGTCGGCGATCAGGTCGTACACGTGGTAGCGAACGCCGGGGTGCTCGGCCGCGATCAGCTCCGGGCCGCGGATGTCGGTCTTGCCCATCTCCAGCAAACGGCCACCCTCGTGGAGGAGACGGAGCGAGGCGTCCACGAACTCACCGGCGAGGCTGTTGAGCACCACATCGACGCCCCGGCCACCGGTGGCCTCCCGGAACGCCTCCTCGAAGTCCAGATCGCGTGACGAGGCCCGGTGGGCCGCGTCAATGCCCATCTCCTCCAGGACCCCGTGCTTCGCCGGGCTCGCCGTCGCGTAGACCTCCGCGCCGAGATGCCGGGCGATCCGCACCGCGGCCGTTCCCACACCACCGGTCGCGGCATGGATCAGGACGCGTTCACCCGCCCGGAGCCCGCCCAGTTCCACGAGCCCGTACCAGGCGGTGAGGAACACGACGGGGGCGGCGGCCGCCTGCCGGAAGGTCCAGCCTTCGGGGATGGGTACGACCGTACGGGCGTCCGCCACGGCCAGCGGACCGAACGCGCCCTCGAACAGGCCCATCACCCGGTCGCCCACGGCGAGGCCGGTCACGCCGGGGCCGACCTCCCGCACCACACCGGCGCCCTCGCTGCCACCGAACACCGCGTCCCCGGGGTACATCCCCAACACCAGCAGCGCATCGCGGAAGTTGACGCCCGCCGCGTGGACATCGATGCGCACCTGGCCCTCCCGCAGCGGCTCCAGCACCTCCGGGCACGCCACCGGCCGTACGCTGTCCACCGTCCCGGCACCCTCGAGCCCGAGCCGCCACGCGGACTGCCCCGCCGGGGCCGCCAGGCCCGCGCTCGGCGCGGCACGCACCAGCCGGGGCATCAACGCCCGCCCCGCGCGCAGCGCCAACTGCGACTCGTCCATCTCGATGGCGTGCGCCACGGCGTCGGTCACGAGGCCGGCGGACACCTCGGCGTGCGGGTCGAGATCGAGCAGCAGGAAGCGGCCGGGGTTCTCGGCCTGGGCGCTGCGCACCAGACCCCAGACCGCGGCGCCCGCCACATCCGCGCTCTCGGCCGCGGGGTCGATGCCATCCGGGTCGCCGGTCGCGACGGCGCCACGTGTCGCCACCACCAACCGGGCCTCGGCCAGGCGCGGTTCGGCCAGCCAGCTCTGCGACAGCTCCAGGACCCGCTCCGCCGAGGCCAGCCCGTCGGCCGCCATCCCACCATCTCGGGCATGGACCGCCTCGGCGGGTCCGAGCGCCAGGACGACGGCGGGGGCGGGGGCGCCCGCGTCGAGCGCGCTGATCAGCGCCCGCGGATCCGGATGGCATACGGCGGCGGACCCGGCCGGAGCCCGGTCCTCGGGTCCCAGAATCACCCAGTCGGCGTCATCGGCGGGGTGATGCGTGGACCGCCCGTCGCCGTTGGGCGGCGCGGGAACCGGCAAGGGGGCCCAGTCCATGACGAACAGCCCGTCCACGCCCGGCCGTTGGGCCGTACGGAGCTGGTCGGCGTCGGCGGACCGCAGCACCACCGCGTCCGCGCTCAGCACCGGGGCGCCCAGGGCGTCGGCCACGGTCACCCGCAGCGTGCGTTCCCGCTCCGCGCTCGGCTCGTACGGAGAGATCCGCACCCGTACCGTGCTCGCCCCGGCCGCCCACAGCGACACCCCGTTCCAGGTGAACGGCAGCCACACCCGGCCACCGGCCGACTCGGCGTCGTTCGGTGACCCATCGGTCAGCAGAACGGGATGCAGGGCGGCGTCGAGCAGCGCCGGGTGGATGCCGAACCCCGTCCGCTCCCCCGCGGCCTCGGGCAGCGCCACCTCGGCCAGCAGGTCCGCACCGTCCCGCCACACCGCGCGCAGCCCCTGGAAGGCGGGACCGTACGCGTATCCCGACGCGGCGATGTGCTGGTAGAAGTCCGCGGGGCCGATCGGCTTCGCACCCGCCGGTGGCCATGCCCCGCCCAACTCCTCCAGTGGCGTGGAGCCGTCGGGAGGTGGGCTCAGCACGCCCTCCGCATGGCACACCCACCCGGCCGCCGGGTCGGCGCCGTCGTCGGGGCGCGAGTACATCCGCACATCGCGTCGGCCATCGGCGCCCGGCCCGCCGACGACCACTTGCAGGCGCACCCCGCCGCTGGGCGGCAGCACAAGCGGTACCTGGAGCGCCAGCTCCTCCACTCCACCGCAGCCGACCTCGTCGGCCGCCCGCAGCGCCCACTCCACCAGCGCGGCTCCGGGCACCAGGGTCGCGTCCGCCACCACATGGTCGGCGAGCCAGCCATGGGACTGCGCCGAGAGCCGTCCCGTCAGCAGATGGCCCTGGCCGTCGGCGAGCTCCACGGCGGCGCTCAGCAACGGATGGCCCGCGGCGACCAGTCCGAGATCGGTGGGGTCGGCACCCCGGCCACTGAGGCCGTCGAGCCAATAGCGCTGGTGCTGGAAGGCGTACGTGGGCAGATCGACGGTACGGGGGGTGGGGTCGGCCGGGAACGCCGCCTTCCAGTCCACCTCGACCCCGGCGATGAACGCCTGGCCGAGGGAGTGGAGGAGCTGGGCCTGGCCACCGTGATCGCGACGCAGGGTCGGTACGGCGACCGCGTCGACACCGGCCTGCTCGAATGTCTCCTGTAGGCCGAGGATCAGTACGGGGTGGGTGCTGGCCTCGATGAACACCCGATGCCCGTCCATCAGCAGCGCCTCGACGGCATCGGCGAACCGCACCCGCTCCCGCAGATTCCGAACCCAATAGTCCGCGTCCAGGCCAGCCGCATCAGCTCGGCCACCA
>NZ_JANIAA010000078.1 GCF_024505145.1 Streptomyces rugosispiralis
GGGGGGGGGGGGGGGGGGGGGGGGGGGGGGGGGGGGGGGGGGGGGGGGGGCGCGCCCGCCGCACCGGCCGCGGCCGTGACGGACCTGGTGGACGCGGTGGGGGTCGTGAGCGTCGTGGCGGGGGCGGTGGGCGCCGCGAGCGGGCGGCCGGTGGCGGGCGTCGCGAGCAGCGCGCTCATGGCCAGCGACAGGGACAGCGGCCCGAGGATGCCGTACAGCGCTGCTGCTCTCACTGGCCATCCCTTCGTGTGTCGCGCGATGAAAGGGATATTTGGCGCGCCGGATGACCATGTAAAGCACCGGGCCGCGGTGTCGGGGTCAATGACCCCAATGCGTCTTCAGGGCCGCGCGCAGCGCCGGGTCGTGGAGGGCGGCGGTGCCGTGCACGGCGAGCGCGGTGAGCAGGTCGCCGTCGCCGTCGTCGGCTCCGGCGTCCGCGTCGCCGCCGGAGCGCTGGGCGAGGGTCCGCCGCGGGGGCACGTCGATCCGGCCCAGCAGCCGCTGACCGGCGGGGGAGGCCCACCGCGAGTACGGATGCGCCTCGACCCGGGCGATCAGCAGACAACTCACCGTCAGCAGCAGCGGCAGCACGAACCACGCGGCCGCCGGGCCGCGCCCCGCCGCGGGCGGCACCAGCAGCAGCGCGGCGGCCGCCGTCACCAGCACCAGCGCGCAGGCCGCCCGCACATGCCGCACCGCGACCGCCACATTCGTACGGGCCGAGGCGGGCACCGCGAGCCCCGCCGCGACCAGCCGGTCGCCCAGCGCCCGCACCGGGGTGGCCGTGGCGAGCGAGGCCCGCACCGGCCGCACCGGGGCCTGCCCCTCCGGCCCTATCGCGCTGATCACGGCCCGCTCCAGCTCGTCCCGCCCGTCCGGATCCACGACGGTGACCCAGCCGGTGTGCGCGAGCAGCAGCCGCCGCTCCCGGTACATCGTCACGAGCGCCAGATCCCCCACCCGCCGCGGCCCGCCGGACAGGAACGCCGCCTCGTACAGGCTCAGCCCCTTCGCGTCAGCCCCCGGATCGGGCTCCATCGGCTGAGCGGCGGCCACCGCCGCCAGGCACAGCCGCGTGCAACTGACGACCGCCGCGCCCCATGCGACGAGCAGGAAGAGGACCCACAACATGGCCGAGTTCTACTCGACCCGGCCACGACCGCGCCACGGTTTTCACGATATGAACGACTCGCACGCATGCGGCTCGCGCCGCGCAGACCCGTGACGGTGCGTCCGACGGATCACGCCCCCTGCGGTGGGCTGTCCCCCTCCCCGCCCCTTCCCACAACTGGGACTCCGCCCCAGCCCCCGGCCGGGGGTTCCGCGCCAGTCCCTGGGTGGGGGTTCCGCGCCAGTCCCTGGGTGGGGGTTCCGCGCCAGTCCCTGGGTGGGGGTTCCGCGCCAGTCCCTGGGTGGGGGTTCCGCGCCAGTCCCTGGGCGGTGGTTCCGCGCCAGTCCCTGGGCGGGGGTTCCGCCCCAGTCCCCGGCCGGGGGTCCCGCCCCAGTCCCCAGCCCGGGGCTCCGCTCCTTCCTGCGGGCACCGATATGCGGCTCCGCCGCGTGGCGTAGCTTCGCCCCTGACCTCCGGGGTCCAGGGGCGGAGCCCCTGGTATCGGGAAGGGGCGGGGAGGGGAAAGACCCGCCGGTCTCCCGGCCGTGACGCGGCCTTCGGCGTGGCGGCTCAGCCGCCTCCGCAACCGCCGCCCCCACCGCAGCCCGAACCGCCGCCGCCTCCGCCCCCACCGCAGCCCGAACCGCCGCCGCCTCCGCCCCCGCCGCAGGACGAACCGCCGCAGGACGAGCCTCCGCAGCCGGAACCGCCGCCTCCGCCGCCGCCACCTCCGCACCACGATCCGCCGCCGGAGTCCGAGGTCCCCGACGACCCCCACGAACCCGAGTCGGCCGACGCCCCCGATGTGGTGGGCACCTTCTGCGCGTCCAGCAACTGGGCCCGCAGCAGCGGATCGTCCGCGAGGGCGGCCGCACCGGTCAGCGCGACGACGACCGCCGCGGGGACCGCCGCCGGTTGGCCGATGGACCGGGCGCGCCGTAGACCGACCCCCGACTCCCTCCGGTACGTCGCCAGCGCCCGCTGCCCGGCGGCGGTCATCCGGCGCTTGCCCGCAGCGGCGCAGATTCCGCCGACGAGGAAGCCGGTGAACAGCGCGGGGGCGATCTTCAGGATCAGCGGAAGTTCATCGCTGTCCGTGATGTTGATGGCCATCGCGATGCCCAGGAACGTGCCCGCGAAGCAGAGCCCGACCTGGAGCCGGGCCAGCCCCCGCCAGAACCGGAGGGCATCCGGACGCACCATCAGCCCGCGCCCCGCCAACTGGTCGCCGATCGCCTGCACCGCCGGAGTGCGCATCAGCTCCCGGCGCAGCCACTTCAGGGCGCCGTGCGGGGAGATGGCGCACAGTCGCAGCAACTCCTCCTCGACCGGGCCGTGCGCGACCGGCTGCCGTACCGAGACCACGCCGGGGTCGCCGATCGCCAGCCGCCCGTCCGCGTACATGGCGCTGATCACGGTGTCCGCCACCCGCCCCGGCCCGCCCGCCAGGAACGCCGCCTCCAGCAGGTCATGCGCCCGGGCGTACACCGTCCCCGGGGCCTCCTTGCGCCGGGCCCGGACCGTACCCACGATGAGCACCACCGACGACACCGCGACCGCCAGGTAGCACAGGCTCACTATCGCGCCCACGCCGCTCACCGCCCAACGCTCAGCGCGAGCCGGACCCGGCGGGCCAGCCGCGCCGCCGGATGGGACGACAGGGGCGCGGGTCCGGACCGCTCCTGCCACCACAGCGTCAGCCGGCGCCGGGCGGCCGCGTCCTCGGGCCGGCCGTCCGCCAGCAGATGCTCGGCGAACGACATCGCGTCGCGGCGGTAGCCGCCGGTCATCGGGCGGCCGTCGGCGTACCGCGCGAACGCCGGGCGGTAGCCGGTGCCCAGGATCTCGGGCAGCTCCGGGGCCACCTTGGCGATCACGGACGCCCGCTTCGCGGTCAGCGCCGCGCTCTGCACCCGCAGCCGCCGCCGGTCGAAGCCCTCGGGCGGTGGGGTGCCCCCGACCAGCGCGGACAGCAGCGCGGCCTGGGCGAGCGCCAGCCGCTCCCGGACGGTGTCCGGCACCGGAGCGTCGGGTACGGCGGACGTCCGCACCGCATCCTCGGCGACGCCGGCCCCCGCCGTCGTCACCGTCACCGCGCGGATCGCGTCCAGCTCGCCCGCTAGCTCCTCGGCCGCCGGGAAGTCCTCGTCGCGCTCCAGCAGCACTCCGGGCGGCGTCGTACGGGCGCACAGCTCGGCGAGCACGTCGAGCACCGGCTGGGTCACCGGATGGGCGTGGCTGTCGTGCCACACCCCGTTCCGCTCCACCCCGCCCGCCACATGGACGTAGGCGATCGCCGACGTGGGCAGCTCGTCCAGCGCCTTGGCCGGGTCCTCGCCCCGGTTGACGTGGTTGGTGTGCAGATTGGCCACGTCGATGAGCAGCCGCACCCCGGTGCGCTCCACGAGCTCGGCCAGGAACTGGCCCTCCGTCATCTCCTCGCCGGGCCAGGAGATCAACGCCGCGATGTTCTCCACCGCGAGTGGCACCGGCAGCGCGTCCTGCGCGATGCGTACGTTCTCGCACAGCACGTCCAGCGCGTCACGGGTCCGCGGCACCGGCAGCAGGTGCCCGGCCTCCATGGCCGGTGACGCGGTCAGCGGCCCCCCGGCCCTGACGAACGCGATGTGCTCGGTGACCAGCGGCGAGCCCAACGCCTCGGCCCGTTCGGCCAGCGCTCGGAGCCGGCCGGGGTCGGGCCGCTCGGCTCCCCCGAGGCCGAGCGACACCCCATGCGGGACCACCGTGGTCCCGCGCTCGCGCAGCCGCCGGAGCGCGTCCGGCACATGGTCGGGGCAGATGTTCTCCGCCACCACCTCCACCCAGTCGATGCCGGGCAGCCGCGCGATGTCTTCGGCGATCTCCGGTCGCCAGCCGATTCCGGTACCGAGGCGCACCATGGCTCCCCCTCCTCGTTCCGTACTACCGCGTCCCCCGCGGTGTGTTCTCGCGTGCCGGGGTGATGACCCCGTACAGGGAGGACGAATCCCCCGGCCGCGTGGTTCAGAGGTTCATTTGAGCTTCGGGGTGTCACGGCGGGGCGTCCCCGCGGGCCGTGGCTGTCCGGCGGTGGCCAGGGCGACTCGGGCGGTGGCCAGGGCGACTCGGGCGGTGGCCAGGGGCGACTCGGGCGGTGGCCAGGGGCGACTCGGGCGGTGCGAAAGGTCACCGGGTGGGTGGAGTCCCTGAATATGGTCACTGTTACAAAAATTTGGGGCCCTGTGGCGACAGACGTTCGGAGGGGAAAATAGGATCGGTCTGGTCTGGGGGGATGGAAGATCACACCTTTGTGCCGCGCCCGCGCGCGGAGCGAGCGTGGGGGAAACACGTGCTGGGCAGCAGCGACAACGCCATGGGGAAGCACCGCAAGCACCGGCGTAAGCCGTCCTCGAGGAGCCGGGGGATGCGGCTGCGCCGCTGGGCGGCCGCGCGGATCCGGCTGGACTACCCCCGGGCGGGGCGGCGCGGTGTGACGCGCTGGCTGCCGTCGTGGCGTCAGATCGCCCTGCTCTTCCTGTTCTGCCTCGGCAGTCTGACCGGTTTGCTGAGTTTTCTGTATCTGCAGACCGACATCCCGAAGAACCTCAACGACTTCGCCACCCAGCAGGACAACGTCTACTACTGGGCCGACGGCTCCGAGATGGCCCGCACCGGCCCGGTCAACCGGCAGGAAGTGCCGCTGCACAAGGTGCCGGAAAAGGTCCAGTGGGCGGTGCTCGCCGCCGAGAACGCCAGTTTCTACACCGACAGCGGAGTGTCCCCGAGCGGGCTGATGCGCGCCGTGACGCGGATGGTGACGGGCGGTGAGACACAGGGCGGCTCGACCATCACCCAGCAGTATGTGAAGAACGCCTATCTGAATCAGCGCCAGACGTTCTCCCGCAAGCTCACCGAGATGTTCATGGC
The DNA here is from genome assembly GCF_024505145.1 of Streptomyces rugosispiralis. Classification (GTDB taxonomy): domain Bacteria; phylum Actinomycetota; class Actinomycetes; order Streptomycetales; family Streptomycetaceae; genus Streptomyces; species Streptomyces rugosispiralis. The sequence goes on from NZ_JANIAA010000078.1 coordinate 5,018, forward strand.
CATCAAGCTGGACGACCGGATGAGCAAGCCGGAGATCCTCCAGCGCTATCTGAACACCAGCTGGTTCGGACGCGGCAGTTACGGCATTCAGCGGGCCGCGTACGCGTACTACGGCAAGGACGTCTCGGAACTCAACGCGAGCGAGGGCGCGTTGCTCGCCTCGCTGCTCAAGGGCGCCGGGACCTTCGATCCGACGCTCAGCGCCAAGAACCACAAGCGGGCCGTCGACCGCTGGAAGTGGGTGCTGGACCGGATGGTGGACATCGGAAAGCTGTCCAAGTCCGAGCGGGCGCGCTATACGACGTTCCCCGAGCCCAAGGCGCAGCCCAAGCCGGTGGGGCTCACCGGCCAGGTCGGCTATCTGGTGGAGACGGCCAAGGCGTATGTCAGCTCCCACACCGACATATCCGACGCCGATTTCGACCTGGGCGGCTATCAGATCCACACCACCTTCGAGAAGCCGAGGGTTCAGGCGCTCGCCAAGGCGGTCGAGAAGACCCGGGACAACCTCGACCCCGAGCAGCGCCCCGAGGACCGCCATGTGCGCATAGGCGCCGCGTCCGTGGCCCCGGGAGGCGCCATCCGCGCGCTGTACGGCGGCCCCGGCTATCTGGAGCAGGGATTCAACGACGCGAACGCCTCCACCGTCCCGGCCGGCACCGCCTTCACCCCCTTCGTCTACGCCGCGGCGCTGCGCGACGGCGTTCTGCTGGAGCGCAACGGGGCCCGGACGCCCGTGACGCCCTCGACGCTCTACGACGGCGACAACAAGATCGCGGTGCATACGCCCGAGGGCCCGTACTGGGACCGCGGCGGCAAGATCGTGCGGGCCACCAATGACGACGACGCCTCCTATGGGCAGGTCCCGCTGCGCCAGGCGATCGTGCGGTCCATCAACACCCCGATGATCCAGCTGGGCATGGACGTCGGCCTGGACCGGGTCCGGCGGGCGGCCATCGACTCGGGGCTGCTGCCCAGCAGCTTCGGCGCGCGGGTGCCCGCGTTCTCGCTCGGCACCGCGACGCCCAGCTCCATCCGTATGGCCAGCGCCTACGGGACGTTCGCCGCCGAAGGCACGCACTACGCGCCGTACTCGGTGAGCGGGCTCACCCACGGCGGGCAGAAGCTCGAGCTGCGCAAGGACCGCGCCAAGCGGGCCTTCAGCGCGGAGGTCGCGACGCAGGTGGACGACGCGCTGCGCGGCGCGGTCCAGAGCCCGGACGGTTCGGCGCACGAGGCCGCCGTGGCCGGTGGCGATGTCGCCGGTAAGGGCGGCACGGCGCAGGACGGCACCTCCGCCTGGTTCGTCGGGTACACCAAGAAGCTCTCGACGGCGGTCTCGCTGTCCCGGGTGGATCCGAAGTCGCAGGAGCTGATGCCGCTCAAGGGAATGGGCGGGGGCGGCGCGGACACTTCGGGCGACACCTACCCCAAGGACATCTGGAAGAGCTATATGACGGACGGCGCGGCGGAATGAGCTATCCCGGTATGAGCCGCGTCGGTATGAGCCGTACGGACGGAACGAGTCGCACGGACGGAACGAGCTATCCCGGTATGAGCCGCACCGGCGGAAAGGGCCCCGCAACGGGACCGCTTACTTGGTCTTGGTGTACGTGGACCATTCCGGCGATTCCGCCGGGTCCAGCATCCGCAGCTTCTCGAGGACCTTCGGGTCCTGGGCGTCCAGCCAGTCGGCGAGCTGCTTGAACGACACGCACCGCACTCCGTCGCGGCGGCAGACACTCCTCATCACGTCCTCGATGGCCTGCATGTATATGCCGCCGTTCCAGGTCTCGAAGTGATTGCCGATGAACAGCGGCGCCCGGCTGCCGTTGTAGACCCGCTCGAAGCCGTTCAGATATCCCTGGCGGGTCAGCCGCTCCCACTCCGCGTACTTCGCCGGATCGCCCTCGGTGCTGTCACCGGACTGGTTGAAGAGGAAGTTGAAGTCCATCGAGAGGACCTGCTTCTCGCTCTCCGGATACGGCACCAGCTGCAGCGGGAAGTTCCAGATTCCATCGATCTTGGACGGCCAGAGCTGGAAGTCGCCCGGGGAACTCGCGTCATAGCGCCAGCCGAGGGATTTGATCGCCGGTATCAGCGTCTTCTGGCCCTCCAGGCACGGCGCCCGCCCGCCCACCAGCTCCACGTCATAGTCGAACGGCAGCGGATCGATGTCGGTGAAGCCGGTGTTCGTCTTCCACCGCTTCACGAATGAATACGCCTGCTCCGTTTCGCTCTTCCACTCCTCGGTGGACCAGTCCTCCCCGCCCTTGGCGCCGCAGAAATGGCCGTTGAAGTGGGAGCCGATCTCGTTGCCGTCCAGCCAGGCCCCGCGCAACTGCTCCAGGGTCTCCCTGATGTGCTCGTCGGTGGGGAAGGATATGGCGGCCGAGCCCGGCTTGTGCTGGGGCGGCCGATAGAGGTCGCTCTTCGACTTGGGCAGCAGATACATGCCGCTCAGGAAGAACGTCATGGTGGCGTTGGTCTCCTTGGCCACCTCGCGGAAGCGGGAGAAGAGATGGTCGTCGTTCTCCAGCGCGCCGTCCCAGGAGAAGACCACGAACTGCGGCGGCTTCTCACCCGGTTTGAGCTTCTCGGGCTTGAGCTGGTGCGGCTGCGGTCCGGTGTAGGACGTGGAGCCGTCCCCGAGCACCTTGGCCTTGCCGTCCCAATGGGCGTACTTGTCTTCCTTCTTGGGCTCCCTGGGCACCCGGTCCGACTTGGGGGAGGCCGCGGCCGCGGGCAGGTCCCCGTCCTGTGTGCCCCCCGCGTCCCCCGGCGAGGTCAGGGCTATCAGCAGCGCCACCACGACGGCCACGGCCGTCAGCGCGCCTATGGGCGCGGCCACGCCATAGGCGTTTCTCGCGCTTAAAGCCTTCAACGCTTTCACGATCTCCAGCGCCTTCACGGGTCCCGCCCCCTGGCAACAGTACAGATGTACGTCCCCCTCAGTATCACAGAAGTATCACGTGCCCTTCACATCAGTCATCCTCACCAACCAGTCAGAAGCAGGTGGTTGATGAGCAGTGAGAGGCAGGCCTGGACCAGGAGCCATCGCTGGCGATCACGAGCGGGCAGCAGTGCGGTGGTCGGCAGCAGCCAGACCAGGAAGGGAAGCCAGATCCGCTCCGTCTCGGCCTTGCTCATCCCGGACAGATCGGCCACGACGAGCGCGAGCAGCGCGGCGAAGGTCAGCACGACGAGCCCGTCCGGGGCGCCGGGACCATCGGACCCGCCAGACCCGCCAGGCCCGCCAGGCCCGCCAGGCCCGCCAGACCCGCCAGACCCGCCAGGACCGCTCGGGCGCAGCCGCCGGGCGGCGTCCGGCACCGCCGACAGCATCCGCCGCGCCCCCGCGACACAGGCGGGCCCCGCGGCCACCGACGCGACGGCCAGATTGGCCCAGACCCAGTACGCGTACGGGCGATCGGCGGCCACGCCCTGGTAGTAGCGCTCGACCAGCAGGGAGTACCCCTCCCACCACCGGAACCCGGCCAGCGTGAACGCCCCGGCCACCACCGCCACCCCGGTCAGAACGAAGGGCAGCGGCCGCGCGGTGCGGGCCAGCAGCAGTACGGCGGCGGCGAGCAGCGCCAGCAGCGTCAGACCGTACGAGAGATAGGCCGTCAGCCCCAGCAGCAGCCCGGAGCCGAACGCGACCGCCCCGGGCGCCCGGACCGTACGCGTCGCCGCGAGCGCCAGCAGCGCGAGCCCCCAGGCCGCGACGGCCGCGAAGTAGCCGTCCGCCGAGGCCCCCACCCATACCGCCCCGGGCGCCAGGACCAGGAACGGCGCGGCCGTACGCGCGGCCCGCTCCTGCCCCAGGGCGCGCAGCGCGACCAGGATCGCGACCGCCGCCGAGCCGCCCACGGTGACGCAGAAGGCCCCCGCCCAGCCGCCCCCGCCCAGGCCCAGCCGGTCCAGCCCCACGAAGGTGAGCACGGCGCCCGGCGGATGGCCCGCGATATGGGCGGGCCAGTGGTCGGGCTGAGTGAGCAGGATATGGCCGGTGAAGCCGCGCAGGGCCGCGCCGATGTCCTGGAACCGGTCGATGCCGCGCAGATACTCATGGGGCGCCGTCAGCCGCTCCGCCACCCCGCGCCGCCATCCGTCGACCAGCGCCAGCGACCAGATCCAGGCCATGGTCGCTGCCCAGACGGCCCCCAGCAGCCCCCGCCACGGCAGCCGCGCCGCGAGCCGGTGGCCGTGGCGGACGACCGCCGCGGCGACGGCCAGGGCGAGCGGCGTACCGGGGCCCGCATGGGGCAGCCAATCGGCGTACAGCGGCGCCCAGTCGACGTACAGGGAGTGATCGGCCCGCTGGATCAGGGTGCCGACGACGGCGGCGACGGCGAAGAGCACGGCGGCGGCAGCGGCGGCGAGCACGTCCCGGCGACGGCCGGTCCGGGTGTCGTCCTGGGCGGGCTGGATGGCGACGCCGTTGCGGAGAGGGAGCTTCACGACGTCACGCTACGTCGCCGAGCCCGCCGCCGGGCCGCCGCGCCGCGCGCTGTCATCGGACCGTCAGATCTTCCCGGCCTGGGGCCGTGACGTCACCGTTTCGTCATGGCTTCAAGGCCGCTGGAGGCGGCGCCGCGGTCCTACGGTCATGCCATGAGCCACCCTCCCCGTACTGACCGTGATCGCCGCGCCCTGTGGCGCAGCCCGCTCCGCGGCCCCTGGCTGACGTCCGTCTTCGGCCTGGTCCTGCTCTTCGGCATCCCCGTGCTCTTCGTGACCGGACTGCTGTCGTACGCCGCCTACAACCCCGATCTGTCGCCGGTCAACGACCAGACACCGGACAAGGGGCTGCTGGGCTTCTACCTCTTCTCCTGGCCGACCGACCCCTCCTGGCTCTACCGCGTCACCCAGGGGGTGCACGTCACGCTCGGGGTCGTGCTCGTCCCCGTGCTGCTGGCCAAGCTGTGGTCGGTCATCCCCAAGCTGTTCGCGTGGCCGCCGGTGCGGTCCCTGGGGCACGCGCTGGAGCGGCTCTCGCTGCTCCTGCTGGTCGGCGGGGGGCTGTTCGAGTTCGCGACCGGCGTGCTCAACGTCCAGTTGGACTACGTCTTCCCCGGCTCCTTCTACCCGCTGCACTTCTACGGGGCGTGGATCTTCATGGCCGCCCTCGTGGTCCATGTGGCGCTGCGGCTCCCGCTCATGGTGCGGACGCTGCGCGGCCGCGAGCCGCGGGCCGAACTGCGCACCCGTACCTCCGACACCCGGCCGGAGCCGCCGGACGAGACCGGTCTGGTCAGCCCGCGGCCCGCCGCCCCGACCATGTCGCGGCGGGGCGCGCTCGCCATGGTCGGCACCGGCTCCTTCGCGCTGCTGGTGGTGACGGCCGGTCAGAGCATCGGCGGCCCGCTGCGTACGACCGCGCTGCTCGCCCCGCACGGGCGTGAGCCGGGCCGGGGCCCGAACGGCTTCCAGATCAACAAGACCGCCGTGGCCGTCGGCATCCGCGCCCGCGACATCGGCCCCGACTGGCGGCTGGTGGTACGGGGCGCGGCGGGCCGCGAGACCGTCCTCACCCGGGAGCGGCTGCTGCGGCTGGAGCACCACGGCGCCGCGCTGCCCATCGCCTGCGTGGAGGGGTGGTCCACGACCGACCAGCGGTGGGAGGGGGTACGGCTGGCGGACCTCGCCGCGCTGGTGGGGCATGCCGACCGGCCGCCGAGGGTGCTGGTGGAGTCGGTGCAGCGGCACGGCTCCTTCCGCAGCGTCGTGCTGAGCGAGCACCAGGTCCGCGACCCGCGCTCGCTGCTGGCGCTGAAGGTCAACGGCGCGGATCTGTCGCCGGACCACGGCTATCCGGCGCGGGTGATCGTGCCCGGGGCTCCGGGTGTGCACAACACCAAGTGGGTCGGGCGGCTGTCCTTCGGGGGGACGGTGTGAGGTTTCTCGGGCTTCGGAGGGACGGGGTGAGGCTTCCCCGGCTTCGGGGGGACGGTGTGAGGTTTCTTGGGCTTCGGGGGGACGGTGTGAGGTTTCTTGGGCGGAGCCGTGTTGGGCTGCGGCGGCTGGACGGGGAGTCGCCGCTGCGGCTGGTGCTGCTGCTGTGCTCCTTCGCGCTGACCGGTTACGCCGGGGTCAGGCTGCTGAGCGGCGACTGGTTCGGGATCGTGCTGTGGTTCGTCGGCGCCGCCGTCCTCCACGACCTGGTGCTGCTGCCGCTGTACGCGCTCGCCGACCGCGCCGTGGCGGCCGCGCTCCCGGCCCCGGCCCGGTGGATCAACCATGTGCGGGTGCCCGCCTTCGTCTCCGGTGTGCTGCTGCTGGTGTGGTTTCCGCTGATCCTCGGCCGGCAGGAGCGCCGCTACGAGAACGCGACCGGGCTGAGCCCCGACGTCTTCTGGCCGCGTTGGCTGCTGATCACCGCCGTACTCTTCGGGGTCTCGGCCCTGTGGCTGGTGATCCGGATGGCGATCCGGGGGTGGCGGAGTCGCCCGGGGGCCGGGGGTGGGGCCGGGGAGGCGGCTTCGGGCGCTTCGGGTGCTTCGGGCGCTTCGGGCGGGGAGCGGAAGCCGCCCGCCGGGCCTGCCGGGCCCGCAGGGCCCAGCCGACCATGACCGCCGCGCCGGCGGCCGCGTAGCCCAGCGTTCCGACCCACGCGCCGTCGTCCACCGCACGGGCCGTCACATACTGGGCGACTCCCGCGAGCGGCAGGCCGAGCCATTCCCAGCGCCCGTCGAGGGCCACCAGCGCCACCACCAGCAGCGCGTACCAGGGGTAGCCGGGCGTCATCAGCAGGAACGCGGTCCCGGTCACCACCAGCGCGCCGCGCCAGGGCCGTTGGGGGTCGCCGCGCAGCAGCACCCGGGCCACGACCACGAGCAGGACGGCGGCGATCACGGGGAGGGCCCAGGTCTCCGGGTCGGGGTGGAGCAGACGCAGCAGGGCGTAGCGGTTCTTGTCGTCGGCGGCGGTGGAGCCCGTCTCATAGCCCTCCTCGGCCACATAGCCGGTGAGATAGCCGAGGACGGAGGAGTGCGAGAGCAGGACGTACGGGAGGTAGCCCAGCGCGACGACGGCGATGGCGGGCAGCACGATCGCCGCGGCGCGGCGGGTCCGCCCGGCCGGCGAGGCGGGACTGCCGACGGGCCTGGGCCTCTTGAACGCGGTCAGCGGCTTGGTGGCGCCCGTGGCGAGGAGGCCGGAGAGCGCGCCGGGCAGGGTCACGGCGGGCAGCAGCTTGGCCGCGGTCGCCGCGCCGAGCAGCGCACCGCCCAGGACGTGGCGGCGGGGGACGGCGACGAGGCCCGCGACGGTCAACAGCACGCCCAGCGCGTCGACATGGGCGTTGTTCACCGCCTCCACCGGCACGGCCGGGCACCAGGCCCAGAGCGCGGCGCGGGCGGTCGCGAGGCGGGGGTCGCGGCGGCGCCGTGCCGCGGCGAGCAGCACGGCGGTGGTGGCGACGGACAGCAGCGCGCCGCCGGTCTGGAGGGGGAGGAGGGTGGAACCTGACGGCGCCGAGCGGTGTACAAGCAAGAAATAGCCCTCTGCGGCGGGAGGATAAATCGTATGGACCGAGGGGCGGTTCAGGCGCGTGCACTGCGGCTCGGCGGAGGCGCTCGGCGGATGGTCCGGTGCCGGGTCGGCGCGCGGGACGGTGCTGGGTGTGGGGCGTTCGGCTATGGGACGTCCGGGCGCGGGGCGGACGGGGGCGGGGTGTACGGGGGCGGGGCGGACGGGGACGGGGCGGACGGGGGCGCGGTCGGGGCCATGGCAGGCGGCGCCCCGCGGGAAGAGCCAGCGGTCGCGCAGCGGAGCGAGCGCGGGGTCCTCGGGCGCGTGGTCATAGGGGGACATACCCGCGGCCTGGACGCGCCCGTCCCAGGCGTAGCGGTAGGCGTCGGTGCTGGTGCGCGGCGGGGCGAGCAGCCCCGTGGCCGCGATGGCCGCGCTGCCCGCGAGCACGAACACCGCGGCCTGACGGGCACCCAGGCGGCGGACCACCCAGGCGGCCGCGGCGAACAGCGCCCAGGCGATGGCGTACCAGCGGGACAGCACGCCGGGCGCGGTATGGAAGTCGTCCCCGCGGAAGGTGATGGCGAGAACGGCGACCAACGAGCCGAGCAGCGTGGCCAGCGCGAATGGGGCGATCCCCCGGCGGACGGCCCCCGCCCGCGCGGGCGGGGTGGGGCGGTCCGGTGGGCGGGGCTGGTCCGTGCTGTCGGGCGGTGGTGCGGGGCAGTCCGGTGGGCGGGGCTGATCCGTGCTGTCGGACGGTGGTGCGGGGCGGTCGGGGGCCGATCGTCGAGGGCCCGGGACGGAGTGCCGCCGGGGCGCCTGGTCGGGCGCCCGGCCGGTCCACCGGGCGAGTCGGCCGGGCCGCAGCAGGCGGCGCAGCGCTGCGGGCACGGCTCAGTGCTCCGTGCCGGACCGGGGCAGGGGCGGTATGCGGCGCAGCGATACGAACCGCCGGTCCCGCGCGGTCCACTGCTCGACCGGGCTCCAGCCCACCGCGCGTGCGTGGCGCAGCAGCGCCCGGACGCCGACGCGGGCCCAGGGGAAGGCCGTTCCCACCTCGCCCCGGCCGTTGTCCACGCGCACCCGCACCCGCTCGTCCACGTCCGCCGCCGCGGCCTCCACGATCAGCAGCCCGTCGGGGGCCATGAGTTGGGCGACGCGCGCCAGCAGGGCGCCCGGATCGCCGCCGATGCCGATATTGCCGTCGATCAGCAGCGCCGTGCCCCAGCGTCCCTCGCCGGGCAGCGGTTCGAAAACCGAGCGGCACAGCGCGGGTCCGCCCGCGCGCACCGTACGGGCGACCGCCGCCTGACTGACGTCGATGCCCAGACAGGGGCGGCCGCGCAGGGCCAGCGCGGCCACCAGCCGGCCGGGGCCGCAGCCGATGTCGAGTATCGGGCCCTGGCAGCGCCGCAGCACCGTCCGGTCGGCCGCGTCGGCCTCCGCACACCAGCGTTCGACGTCCAGGGGCAGCATCCAGCCGTCTGCTCGGCGCAGGAACAGCGGCCCGCGGCCCGCGTGGAGCGCTCGGACATAGGGGTCGGCGTGCCAGGGAGCGGCCGCGCGACGAGCGGACGTCCGCTCGCGCACCGATCCGTCTCGCACCGATCCGTCTCGCACCGATCCGTCTCGCACCGATCCGTCTCGCACCGTCTCGGCCGTGCTCATCGGGCGGTGGTCCGGGACGACAGGGGCGACAACTGGGCGAGGGTCCGGGCGAACCGCCCGCCCGGGGCGTCGGCCGCCACCCGTACGGCGTCCTCGGCCGTGTCCACGTCGCGCAGCATCGGCAGGTCGCGCACCCGCAGGCCCGCGTCCGTCAGCCGACGCCGCTGGGCGGCACCGGTGGTGGCGGTGGACATCGGCACGCCCCGCAGCAGTTCGGGGTCCGGTTCCGCAAGGCCCAGGGCCCAGAAGCCACCGTCGGCGGCCGGGCCGAACCAGGCGTCGCAGTCGTGCGGGCTCCCCGGGCTCCCCGGGCTCAGCGCGGGCGCGAGGAGAGCGGGGGTGACCTGCGGGGTGTCCATGCCGATCAGCAGGGTGGCGCCCCGGCAGGCGGCGAAGGCCGCGGCGAGCCGTTCGTCCAGACCGCCGTCGCACTGCCCCACCACCTCGAATCCCGGCGGCAGCCACGGCCCGGGGCGTCCGTCGAGCACCAGCACCCGGCGCCGGGCGGGCATGGCGAGCGCGGCGTGCAGTGTGTCGGCGAGGGACGCCTCGGCGAGCGCGGCGGCCTCGGCGGGGGTGTACGGGGGAGTGAGCCTGGTCTTCACCCGCCCGGGTACCGGCTCCTTGGCGATGATGAGCAGTGTGGTCCCGTTCCCGTGGGCCGCCCGGGAGCCGGTGTCCATGCGGACGTCCGCACCGGCGACCGGCCGCCCGTCGGCGGTACCAGGTCCAGGATCAAGGCGGTCCGGAGCAGAGCGGGCCTCGGCCCCGTGGGCACCCTCGTGCGGCGTGGCGCTCACCGCGCGGCCCTCGTGGGGGTGGCCAGGTCGCGGGCCACCGGCGGCTGGCGCAGCACGGCGCGCATATCGCGCACCGTGTGCCAGGTGCCCCGCCAGGTGCCGGTGACCTTCGACTTCCCGGTGCGCGGCCGGTACGGCACCTCGCGCTCCTCGATCCGCCATCCGGCGTCGGCGGCCCGCACGACCATCTGCAGCGGGTAGCCGCTGCGGCGGTCGGTGAGGCCGAGGGCGAGCAGCGGTTCGCGCCGGGCGGCCCGCAGCGGGCCGAGGTCGCCCAGCGTGAGGCCGGTGCGCCGCCGCAGCATGCGGGTCAGCGCGAGGTTGCCGAGCCGGGCGTGCACCGGCCAGGCCCCCCGCTCCTGGGGACGTCGCCGGCCCAGCACGAGGTCGGCGTCGCCCGCCGCCACGGTCCGCACGAAGGCGGTCAGCAGCCCGGGGTCGAGTGAGGCGTCGCAGTCGCAGAAGCACACGATGTCGGCCTCGGCGGCGAGGAGCCCGGTGTGGCAGGCGGCGCCGAAGCCACGGCGGGGTTCGTGGACGACGGTGGCGCCGTGGGCGCGGGCGATCGTGGCCGAGCCGTCCGTGGAGCCGTTGTCGACGACGATGGCGCGCCAACCGTCGGGGATGCGGGCCAGCACCCAGGGCAGGGCGGCGGCCTCGTCCAGACACGGCAGGACGACGTCCGCACAGGGGGTGGTCGAGTTCGTCACCCGCACCACACTACGAAGGAGAAACCGACATTTCGGGCTTCAGGTTCTTACGAAACACGGACGTCGACCGGGCGGCGGGCTCCCCGGCGCCCCTGGTGCCGCACCCGGTGTCACGCTGTGGGGCATGCAGCAGAACCCCTCTCCCACCCGCGTGCTCGTCGTCGACGACGACCCGACCGTGGCCGAGGTCGTCGCCGGGTACCTCGGCCGGGCCGGCTTCGCCGTGGACCGGGCCGCCGACGGCCCCGGGGCGCTCGCCCGCGCCGCCGCCCGCCGGCCGGACCTGGTCGTGCTCGACCTGATGCTGCCCGGCATGGACGGGCTCGAGGTGTGCCGCGCGCTCCGGGACAAGGGCCCGGTGCCGGTCATCATGCTCACCGCGCGCGGCGACGAGGAGGACCGGATCCTCGGCCTGGAGATCGGCGCGGACGACTACGTCACCAAGCCGTTCAGCCCGCGGGAGCTGGTGCTGCGCGTGGAGTCGGTGCTGCGGCGCGGCCGGACCGGTCCGCGGGTCCCCGGCCTGTCCGGCCCCGGCCCCGGCTTGGGCTCCGGCCCCGACCCGGGTGAGGTGACGCACCGCGCCGGGATCACCCTCGACCCCCTGGCCCGGCGCGCCGCCCGGGACGGCCGGGAGCTAGCCCTGACCGTGCGCGAGTTCGACCTGCTGGCCTTTCTGCTACGCCACCCCGGGGTGGCCTTCACCCGCGAGGAGCTGATGCGCGAGGTGTGGGGCTGGGACTTCGGCGATCTGTCCACCGTCACCGTCCATGTGCGGCGGCTGCGCGGAAAGGTCGAGGACGATCCCGCCGCGCCCCGGCTCATCCAGACCGTATGGGGCATCGGCTACCGCTTCGACGCCCCGCCCGAGACCGACGGCCAGACCGACGGCCAGGCCCACGACCAGACCCACGGCGAGGGGCGGCGGGACGAGGGACGCGGAGACCAGGGGCGGCGGGACGAGGGACGCGCGGACCGGGGGCGGGACGAGGGACGGGGGCCGGGCTCCGATGCGTGATGTGCTCCTCATGGCGGTGTTCGCCTTCCTCGGCGCGGCGGCGGCAGGTCTGCTGGGCGCGCTGGCGCTGCGGCTGGTGCGCGGCCGTTCGGTCGCGGTGTCCCTGGCCGTCGTCGCCGCCGTCGCGGTCACGGCGATGCTCACCGGGACGCTGGCGGTCGCCTGGGCGATGTTCCTGTCCCCGCACGACCTGACGGTGGTCACGACCGTCTGTGCCATGGCCGCCGTGGTGTCCCTGGCCACCGCGCTGCTGCTGGGCCGCTGGGTGGTCGCGCGCAGCAACGCGCTGGCCCGCGCCGCCCGCTCCTTCGGGGACGGCGGGAGCTTCGCCGCCCCCGACGGCCAGGCCACCGCCGAACTCGCCGCGCTGGGCCGTGAACTGGCCGCCACCAGCGCCAAGCTGGCCGCCTCCCGCGAGCGTGAGCGCGCCCTGGAGTCCTCCCGCCGGGAGCTGGTCGCCTGGATCTCCCACGATCTGCGCACCCCGCTGGCGGGGCTGCGCGCGATGTCCGAGGCGCTGGAGGACGGGGTGGCCCCGGACCCGGACCGCTATCTCCGCCGGATACGCACCGAGGTGGAGCGGCTGAACACGATGGTCGGCGACCTCTTCGAGCTCTCCCGCATCCACGCCGGGGCGCTCTCCCTCACCCCCACCCGGATCTCCGTCTACGACCTGGTCGGCGACGCCCTGGCCGGGGTCGATCCGCTCGCCCGCGAGCTGGGCGTCCAGCTGATCGGCGACCGGGTGGACCCCGTCCCGGTGGAGGTGGACGGCAAGGAGATGACCCGGGTGCTCGGGAACCTCCTCGTCAACGCGGTTCGCCGCACCCCGGCGGACGGCACGGTCGCGGTGTCCGCCGAGCGGGAGGCGGACACGGTCGTGCTGTCGGTCACCGACGGCTGCGGCGGGATCCCGGAGGAGGACCTCCCGCGCGTCTTCGACACCGGCTGGCGCGGCAGCGACGCCCGCACCCCCCCGGCGGGCGCCGGTCTGGGCCTGGCCATCGTCCGCGGCATTGTCGAGGCCCACGACGGCCAGGCGGCGGTTCGCAATGTCGACGGCGGCTGCCGCTTCGAGGTCCGCCTCCCCGCCGCCGTCATGTCCTGAGCAACC
>NZ_JANIAA010000079.1 GCF_024505145.1 Streptomyces rugosispiralis
GGTTCCCGGGTTGCGAACAGTCGCACCGGTGAATCAGTTCCACTTTACTTAATTGAAGAGTGTGCTTGTTCGCTAGAACCCGATAGGGTTTCGGTGGTCATTGCGTTAGGGAAACGCCCGGTTACATTCCGAACCCGGAAGCTAAGCCTTTCAGCGCCGATGGTACTGCAGGGGGGACCCTGTGGGAGAGTAGGACGCCGCCGAACAATCTTTGGAGGACCCTTGGTCCCAGCGTGCATGCTGGGACCAAGGGTCCTTTTTGTTTTTGCTGGGCCCGCATCGGTGTGACCGGTGCGGGAGAATGGCTGAAGTACATGAAGACAGGAGTCACGCCGATGTCCACCAACTCTCCCGACGACCGGTCGGGCCGCGAGCCGCGGGGCCGGGATGCCGGCGACCGGCGGGAGTCCCGCGACTCCGGGCCGCGCCGCGATGGCGGTCGTGGTGGTTTCCGGCGTGACGACCGCCGCGATGAGCGGCCGCGCGGGCCGCGTCGTGATGATGACCGTGGTGGGTTCCGCCGTGATGACGACCGTGGCGGATTCCGTCGCGATGACCGGCGGGACGAGCGCCGGGATGATCGCCGGGACGACCGGTCGCGTGGCCCGCGTCGGGACGATGAGCGCGGAGGCCGCCCCGGCGGCTACGGGCGCCGTGACGACCGGGGCGGCCGTCCCGCCGGGCGATACGAGCGCCGGGACGATCGTCGGGATGACCGTCGTGACGATCGTCGTGACGAGCGGCCGCGTGGGCCTCGCCGTGATGACCGCGACGGTGGCTTCCGCCAGGGCGGTTTCCGCCGGGACCGGGACGATCGGCCGGGCTTCCGCCGTGATGACGACCGTGGTGGCTTCCGCCGTGATGACCGGCGCGATGACCGCCGGGACGAGCGTCGTGACGACCGTGGCGGGTTCCGCCGCGATGACCGCGATCGTGACCGTGGTGGCCGGGGCGGCGGCTACGAGCGTCGTGATGAGCGGCCCTCGTACCGTCGTGATGACGACCGTGGTGGTTTCCGGCGTGACGACCGCCGCGATGAGCGGCCGCGCGGGCCGCGTCGTGATGACGACCGCGGCGGGTTCCGTCGCGATGACCGGCGTGATGAGCGGCCTTCGTACCGTCGTGATGACGACCGCGGCGGGTTCCGCCGGGACGACCGTCGGGACGAGCGCCCCTCGTACCGTCGTGATGACGACCGCGGCGGGTTCCGCCGCGATGAGCGCCGGGATGACCGCCGTGACGATCGCCGGGATGAGCGGCCGCGCGGGCCGCGTCGCGATGACCGCGACGGTGGCTTCCGGGGTGGTCGGGACGACCGTGGGCCGCGTCGTCCGTATGGTCAGGGTGGTCGGGGCCGCGACGACCGGCGTTCCGGCGGCGGCGGCGGGTTCGGTCGCCGTGACGACCGCACGGGTGGCTACGGGCGCCGCGACGAGCGCGGCAGGGACCGCGACCGCGAGCCGATCAAGCGGCTGCCGATCCCCGAGGACGTCACCGGCGAGGAGATCGACAAGGGCGTGCGGCAGGAGCTGATGAGCCTGCCGAAGACCCTCGCCGAGGACGTCGCGAAGAACCTCGTCATGGTGGCCAAGCTGCTGGACGACGAGCCCGAGCGGGCGTACGGGTACTCGCGCGTCGCCCTGCGGCTCGCCTCCCGGGTGGCCGCGGTGCGCGAGGCCGCGGGCTTCGCCTCGTACGCCGTCGGGAAGTACGCCGAGGCGCTCGCCGAGTTCCGCGCCGCGCGCCGGATGACCGGCAACTCCGAGCTGTGGCCGGTGATGGCCGACTGCGAGCGCGGCATGGGCCGTCCCGAGCGGGCGCTGGCCATGGCCGGTGAGCCGGAGGTGCAGAAGCTGGACCGGGCCGGTCAGGTCGAGATGCGGATGGTGGCCGCCGGTGCCCGGCGCGACATGGGTCAGGCCGACGCCGCCGTGGTCACGCTGCAGAGCCCGGAGCTGGCCTCGAACTCCATCCAGCCCTGGACCGCCCGGCTGCGCTACGCGTACGCCGACGCGCTGCTGGCGGTCGGCCGCGAGGACGAGGCCCGCGAGTGGTTCGCCAAGGCGCTCGAGGCGGACCAGAGCGGGAGCACGGACGCGTCGGACCGGCTCGCCGAGCTGGACGGGGTCGAGTTCGTGGACGCCCTCGACCCCGAGCAGGCGGCGGACGACGACGTCTCCCAGCCCGTCGCGGAGACCAAGGCCGAGGAGTCCAAGGTCGAGGAGTCCAAGGTCGAGGAGTCCAAGGTCGAGGAGTCGGACGCCGAGGAGTCGGACGTCGAGGAGCCGGAGACTGACGATCTTCCCTCCGACGAGGACATGGTCGAGCCCGAGGCCGACGACGCCGAGGACGTCGAGCCGGTGGCCGAGGCCACGTCCGAGGGCCAGGCAGTCAAGCCCGACGCGGACGGCGACGACCGCTGATGCCATGACACGCATGACATGAGGGGGCGGGATCCCGGACCGGGATCCCGCCCCTTCGCATGTCCGCTCGCATGTCCGCGCCCGAGCGACTCAGCCCAGCGTCAGGCTCCGCAGCACCAGCCCCGTCGCCGGCTTCGGCCCGAAGGACGTCGACTTGTGCGGCATCGCGATGCCCTGCCGCGCCAGCTCGTGCACGACGTCCTCGCGCACCGGATGCATCAGCACCGCCGTACCGCCCAGCCGCTCCGCCTGCTCGACGGCCGCCGCCGGGTCGTGGAGGTAGCCGATGTGCTCGGGGGTGTCCGGGACGTTCCACAAATGGTCAAGCAGGGTGTGGTGGAGCACCGTCGCGTCCAGCGTCCGCCATGCCTCCGGGCGTTCGTCCGGGACCGTACGGGCCAGCAGCTCCGGATCCGGCCGGTCCAGGAGGTGGAAGTGGCCGTCCCCGGCCAGCAGGAAGGCGTTCGGAGCGCCGGGCTCGGCGCTCGCCGCCTCGGCGGCCTCGGCGAGGGTTTCCAGAGCGCGCGGCAGCGGACCGTCGATCGTCCGCACCCGGAAGGCGCGCCGTACCGCCGGAAGCGCCTCCTCCGGGGACAGCCGGCGGAGCACCCGGTGGATGGCCCGGACCCGGAGCGGATAGCGGGCGGTGTCGACGAGCAGGACGAGCCCGAAGTCCCAGGGGCCGGGCTCCCGTCGCTCCTCGCGCAGCCGCAGATAGGTGGCCCAGCGGTGGTGGCCGTCGGCGATGAGGGCCTGGTGATGGCGGAGGTCGGTGGAGACCGCCACGAGGTCGGCGGGGTTCGTCACCCGCCACAGATGGTGGTCGACGCCGTCCTCGGTGGTCGTGGAGAGCAACGGCTCGCGCAGGATGGTGCGTTCGATGACCTGCGCCGCCCCGCCGGTGCCCGGCCCGGCGGCTCCGGTCCCCGAGGCCCCGTTCCCCGAGGGCTCGTTTCCCGAAGTCCCGTTCCCGTTCCCGTTCCCGTTGCCGCGGTAGGCGAGCAGCAGCGGCTCCAGATGGGCGGCGGTGGCGCGCATCAGATCGGCTCGGTCCTCGACGACATGCGGCATGACCTCCTCGTGGGGGAGGACGATGCCCTCCTCGCGGGGGCTCAGCCGCAGGGCGCCGATCAGCCCGCGCTGGAGGGTCGGGCCGTCGCGCTGCTCGTAGACGTAGAGCGCGGGTTCGGGGTCCGGGGCGAGCACTCCGTCCGCCTGCCAGCGGCGCAGCGTCTCGGCTGCCTGGCGGTGGCGGGCCTCCGGGGTCCCGGCCTGCGGCAGGATCAGCCGGACGATGTTGTACGGGTCCGCCGTCTCGAGTTCGCGCAGGCCCTCGGGCCTGACCACCACGTCGTAGGGCGGTGAGGTGACGGCGGCGAGACTGCCGACCCGCTCCGCGACATAGCGCAGCCCCCTGAAGGGGGTGAGCTGCAGACCTTGTCCGCCAGGCCCTGGAATGCTCATCAGTGAATGTTATGCCCCGCGCGGCGATACGCGATGATCGGGGGAGAAGCGCACAGATCTGCGAGGAGTGGCCCTCATGAACCAGCCCGTCCGTACCCGGCCCGAGTCGAGCCGGCAGTCGCTGAACGAGGCGTACGACACGGCCCTGCTGGACCTCGACGGGGTGGTGTACGCGGGCGGCGAGGCCATCGACCATGCCGTGGAGTCGCTGGTCACCGCGCGGGACGGCGGGATGCGGCTGGCGTATGTGACCAACAACGCGCTGCGGACGCCGGAGGCGGTGGCCGAGCATCTGACCCGGCTCGGGATGCCCGCCACCCCCGACGATGTGATCACCTCCGCGCAGGCGGTCGCCCGGCTGATCTCCGAGCAGCTCCCGAAGGGGGCGCGGGTGCTGGTGATCGGCGGGGAGGGGCTGCGGGTGGCGCTGCGCGAGCGCGGGCTGACGCCGGTGGACTCGGCCGACGACGACCCGGCGGCGGTGGCGCAGGGGTACGGCGGGCCGGACATGCCCTGGGCGCGGCTGATGGAGGCGGGGTACGCGGTGGCGCGCGGGGTGCCCTGGTTCGCCTCCAACCTGGATCTGACGATTCCCAGCGGACGGGGCATCGCGCCGGGCAACGGCGCGGCGGTGGAGGTCGTGCGCATCGTGGCGGGCACGTCCCCGCAGGCCGCGGGGAAGCCGCTGCCGCCGATGCACCGGGAGACCATCCTGCGGACCGGCGCCCGGCGGCCGCTGGTGGTCGGGGACCGGCTGGACACCGATATCGAGGGCGCGTACGCGGGCGGGGTGGACTCGCTGCTGGTGCTGACCGGGGTGACCACCCCCGCACAGCTGCTGGCCGCCGAGCCCGGGCACCGGCCGACGTATGTGGACCGCGACTTGCGGGGGCTGCTCACCCCGCAGCCGGAGGTGGCGCGGGACGGGGCGTCGGGCGGCTTCCGGTGCGGGGGCTGGGCCGCGCGGGTCGAGGACGGCGCGCTGGTGCTGGACGGCGGGGGCGAGGAGCCGCTGGACGGGCTGCGGGCGCTGTGCGCGGCGGCGTGGGCCGAGGCGGGGGACGGTGTGAGCGGCGCGGACGCGGGGAAGGCTCTGGCGCGGCTGGGGTTGTGAGCCGACGGGGCTGGGCTCTCGAACCGACGCGGCCGACGTTCTGGGCCAAGGTTCTGGGCCAACGTTCAGAGCCGGCGTCTCAGAGCCAACGTTCAGAGCCAACGTTCAGAGCCGACGTTCAGAGCCGACGTTCAGAGCCGACGGGGGCCGTGCGGCCGAACTCGCGCTCCGGGGAACCCGCATGGATGCGGCCGGTGGGACTTAGGGTAACCTAACTCAACCTGAGTCCTGATCGGCCGTGCTGTGAGGTGGAGTTCCGCGTGACCCTGGTCAGTCCGGCGAAAGCCGGGACCGAGACAGCGAGCGCGCCGCCCCGGCGGCGCACCGCGCGCCGTGCGACCGGATTGGTCGTCTCCCTGGGCGTGCTGCTGGCGATCGCCGCGGCGTCCATCGCGATCGGCGCCAAACCGATTCCGCTGGACCAGGTGTGGCACGGGCTGTTCCAGTACACCGGCAGCGATACGGATGTGGTGATCCGGGACGTACGGCTGCCGCGCACCATCCTCGGGCTGCTCGTCGGCGTCGGTCTCGGCCTCGCGGGCGCGGTCATCCAGGCCCTCACCCGCAATCCGCTCGCCGACCCCGGGCTGCTGGGGCTGAACGCGGGCGCGTCCGCCGCCGTCGTCTCGGCCATCAGCTTCCTCGGCGTCACCTCCCTGACCGGCTATGTGTGGTTCGCGTTCCTCGGCACCGCCGTCGTGTCCGTGCTGGTGTACGCGCTCGGCGGCAGCCGGAGCGCCACCCCGGTGCGGCTCGCGCTCGCCGGGATGGCGGTGTACGCGGCGCTCTACGGATACGTCAACGCCGTGGAGCTGCTGGACACCGCGGCGCTGGACAAGATGCGCTTCTGGACGGTGGGTTCGCTCGCTTCCGCCAATATGACGGTGGTCCGGCAGGTGGCCCCGTTCCTCCTGGTCGGCGTCGTACTGGCGGTTCTGCTGGGCCGTTCGCTGAACGCCGTGGCGCTCGGCGACGACACCGCCCGCGCGCTCGGCAGCAACCTCAACCGCACCCGGGCGCTCTCGATGCTCGCGGTCACCCTGCTGTGCGGGGCGGCGACCGCCGCCTGCGGGCCGATCGCGTTCGTCGGGCTGATCGTGCCGCATCTGGTCCGCGCGCTCACCGGCCCCGATATGCGCTGGATCCTGCCGTACGCCGCGGTGCTCTCGCCCGTTCTGCTGCTGGGCGCCGATGTGGTCGGGCGGTTGGTCACCCGGCCCGCGGAGCTCCAGGTCGGCGTCGTCACCACCTTCGTCGGCGGGCCCCTCTTCATCTACCTCGTACGTCGCCGAAGGATGGCCCAACTGTGAACGCGAGCAAGCGCACCGCCAAGTCCGGGACGCGCGGGGTCACGCTGCGCACCGCCGGTCTCTCGCTGCGCCTGGACGTCCGCGGCGCGGTCGTGGGGCTGCTGCTGATCGCCGTGGCGCTGGTGATGAGCGTCGTGCTGATCGGCACCGGCGACTTCCCCATCGCACCCGCCGACGTGATGCGGACGCTGCTCGGCGACGGCACCGTGGCGCAGGACTTCATCGTCAACGAACTGCGGCTGCCACGGGTGCTGGTGGGGCTGCTGGTCGGCGCGGCCCTGGGCATGGGCGGGGCGATCTTCCAGTCCATCTCCCGCAATCCGCTGGGCAGTCCGGACGTGATCGGCCTCGGCCAGGGGGCGGCGGCCGGAGCGCTCACGGCCATCGTACTGGTCAAGGGCGATCCGAACGTGGTCGCCACCGGGGCCGTCCTGGGCGGGGTGCTGACCGGACTGGCCGTCTACGCGCTGGCCTGGCGGCAGGGCGTCCACGGCTATCGGCTGGTCCTCGTGGGCATCGGCACCTCCGCGACGTTCACCTCCGTCAACGGCTATCTGCTCACCCAGGCCCACCAGGAGGACGCGGCCCGTGCGGTGATGTGGCTGACCGGCTCGCTGAACGGCCGTGACTGGGACCAGGTCTGGCCGCTGCTGGCCGTCTGCGCGGTGCTCATGCCCGTGGCCCTCGGGCAGTCGCGGAACCTGCGGATGCTGGAGATGGGCGACGACAGCGCCTATGCCCTCGGGGTGCGGGTGGAGCGGACGCGGATGGTGCTGATGGGCGCGGCCGTGTTGCTGGTGGCGTCCGCCACGGCCGCCGCCGGGCCCGTCGCCTTCGTGGCGCTCGTCGCCCCGCAGCTGGCCCGCAGGCTCACCCGCTCGCCGGGTCCGAACCTGCTCCCCGCGGCCTGGATGGGCGCCGCGCTGCTGGTC
The DNA here is from genome assembly GCF_024505145.1 of Streptomyces rugosispiralis. Lineage (GTDB taxonomy): Bacteria > Actinomycetota > Actinomycetes > Streptomycetales > Streptomycetaceae > Streptomyces > Streptomyces rugosispiralis. The sequence continues at coordinate 7,244 of NZ_JANIAA010000079.1, forward strand.
ACCGCCGACTGGGCCGCCCAGCGCGCCTTCGGGGCCGATCAGCTGCCGGTGGGGGTGCTCACCGGGATGCTGGGCGGCGCCTATCTGCTGTGGCTGCTGGTGACCGAGCGCAGGGCGGGGCGGATATGACGACTGTGGACACGACCCGGACGACTGTGGACACGACCCGGACGGAAGACGACATGGACAAGGACACCCGGCAGACCGTGGCTTCCAGCACGAGTGGCACCCAGGACCAGCGGCAGCGGCTCATGGCGGAGGGGCTGACCCTCGCCTACGACCGGCGCACGGTCGCCGAGGAACTGTCCGTGACCATCCCCGACCACTCCTTCACGGTCATCGTCGGGCCGAACGCCTGCGGGAAGTCGACCCTGCTGCGCGCCCTGTCCCGGATGCTCAAGCCGACGGCCGGATCGGTCCTGCTGGACGGGCAGTCGATCGGCTCGCTGCCCGCCAAGAAGGTCGCCCGCACCCTCGGGCTGCTGCCCCAGTCCTCGATCGCCCCGGACGGGATCACCGTCGCCGACCTGGTCGCCCGCGGCCGCTATCCGCACCAGGGGCTGCTGCGGCAGTGGTCGGAGACGGACGAGCGGATCGTCGACGAATCGATGGCGGCGACCGGGGTGGCGGAGCTGGCGGATCGCTATGTCGACGAATTGTCCGGCGGCCAGCGCCAGCGGGTGTGGATCGCGATGGCCATCGCCCAGCAGACGCCGCTGCTGCTCCTCGACGAGCCCACGACCTATCTGGACATCCAGCACCAGATCGATGTGCTGGACCTGTGCGCCCAGCTCCACGAGGAGCAGGGCCGCACCCTCGTCGCGGTGCTCCACGACCTGAACCACGCCGCCCGCTACGCCACCCATCTGATCGCGATGCGGGGCGGGGAGGTCGTCGCGGAGGGGGCGCCGGGGGACGTGGTCACGGCGGAGCTGGTGGAGCGGGTCTTCGGGCTGCGCTGCCAGGTGATCGACGACCCGGAGACGGGCACGCCGCTGGTCATCCCGGCCGCCCGCCGGTCCCGTACGGCACGGGTGGCGGCGCCGCTGGCGACCGCCGCGGTGAGCGAGTCCTGAAGGGTGGCCCGGGGTGGGGGGCTCGGCCGGAGCGGGGTCCGGGGTGGGGCGTCGGGCCGGAGCGGGGTCCGGGGGTGGGGCGCTCGATCTGGCCCCCGGGGCGGGGCGCCTGCCTAGATCAGCTTCCGCAGCCGCAGCAGGTCGCGCAGCCCGGCCTCGAGCTTGATCCGTCCGCTGCCCCACGCCCGCGCGAAGTGCAGCTCGCCGTTGACCAGGGCCACCAGGTCGTCGCCGGTCATCGCCAGCCGGATCTGCGCACGCTCGGCCGGGGGGCCCGACTCGGTCGTCACATCCTCGATCCGGCTGTCCACGAGACGGCCGACGAACGTGGTGTCCAGGTCGGTGATCCAGCAGCTCACCGAGCGATCGAGCGCGGCAGCGCTGCGAAGGTCCCCGTTCGCGGTCGCGAGGTTCTCCGCCAGTTTGTCGAGTGCGCTGCGGCACTCTTCCAAGGTCGCCATCGCGGACGACGTTACCCCAGGTCTCGTACGTCGGAGAACGAGGGATTCGCGGTAGCGTCGGGGCCATGAGCGAGCCGATGCCGGCCGGGTGGCCCGGCCCACAGCCCGGCCCACAGCCTGGCCCACAGCCCGGTCCGGCGGCCGGGGAGGCCCGGCAGGCCGCGCCGGAGCCGGTGCCCGAAGGGCGCGAGGGGGCCGCGGACGTCGCGCCGGAGTCGGTGCCGGAGGCCGTGCCGGAGCCGGGGCCCGAGGCCGTGCCGGAGCCGCCCGGCCCCGCCGATCCGGCCCCGCTCGGCGTGGACCGTACGCCCACCGGCGTCGCCGAGGTGGACGCCCGGCTGGCCCGGCTGGCCGACGCCGACCACCTCGGGACGAGCGGACATCTGGAGGTGTACGAAGATGTCCACCAGGGCCTGCGCGACACGCTGACTGCACTCGACCGGCGGCCCGGACCAACGCCGCCCGGTCCGCGGCCCCCGTCCGCTACGTAAACGACCTCATTCAGGAGCTGAACCACCCGTGGCAGTGACCCGTCCACGACGCGCACGACTCGACGCGGAGTTGGTGCGCCGCAAGCTGGCGCGTTCGCGTGAGCATGCCAGCCAGCTGATCGCCGCGGGCCGGGTCACCGTCGGCGGGGCGGTGGCGACCAAACCGGCCACCCAGGTGGAGACCAGCGCGGCCGTCGTCGTGATCGAGGACGACAGCGATCCGGACTATGTCTCGCGGGGCGGCCACAAGCTGGCGGGCGCGCTGTACGCCTTCAGCGAGGAGTACCGGAAGGGCGCGGGCGCGGGCGTCGGCGCCGGCCAGGGCCCCGGGGTCCGCCCGGCCACGGGGATCGGAGCGGGGCTGAAGGTCGCCGGGCGGCGGGCGCTGGACGCGGGCGCGTCCACCGGAGGCTTCACCGACGTCCTGCTGCGCGCGGGCGCCGCGCGGGTGCTCGCCGTCGACGTCGGCTACGGGCAGCTCGCCTGGTCGCTGCAGAGCGATGAACGCGTCAGCGTTTACGACCGTACAAACGTACGCGAGCTGACACTTGAGCGGATTGGGGGGAAACCGGTGGACCTGGTGGTCGGTGATCTCTCCTTCATTCCGCTCGGGCTCGTCCTGCCCGCCCTCGTGCGGTGCGCGGCGCCCGACGCCGATCTGGTGCTGATGGTCAAACCACAGTTCGAGGTCGGCAAGGAGCGGCTGGGCAGCGGGGGAGTGGTCCGCAGCGCCGAACTGCGCGCCGAGGCGGTGCGCACGGTGGCCGGGCGGGCGGCGGAACTGGGACTGGGTGTGCTGGGCGTAACGGCCAGCCCGCTCCCGGGGCCGTCGGGTAACGTCGAGTACTTTTTGTGGATGCGCGCCGGGGCGCCGGCACTGGACCCGGCGGATGTTGACCGTGCAGTGGCGGAGGGGCCCAGTTGACCACTTCAGAAGCAGCGCAGCAGAAGGAAGCAGTGCCCGAGCCCGGAGCCGGGGACGCGGTGGCGGCACCGGCGGTCGAGCCGATGACGCCGGCGGCCGAGGCGACGGCGGACCGTACTGTCTTCCTCCTCGCGCACACCGGCCGCCCGGCGGCCATCCGCAGCGCCGAACTGGTCGTCCAGGGGCTGCTGCGCAGCGGAATCGGGGTACGGGTGCTCGCCGCCGAGGCGGCGGACCTGCCGCTGCCCCCCGCTGTCGAGCGCGTCGACGCGGACCGTGACGTGCTGAACGGCTGTGAGCTGCTGGTCGTCCTCGGCGGGGACGGGACCCTGCTGCGCGGCGCGGAGTTCGCCCGGGTCTCGGGCGTGCCGATGCTCGGCGTGAATCTCGGCCGGGTGGGCTTCCTGGCCGAGGCCGAGCGGGACGACCTCGACAAGGTCGTGGACCGGGTGGTGACCCGGCAGTACGAGGTCGAGGAGCGGATGACGATCGATGTGCTGGTCCGCAACGACGGGCACATCGTGCACACGGACTGGGCGCTGAACGAGGCGTCGGTCGAGAAGGCCGCGCGGGAGCGGCTGCTCGAGGTGGTCACGGAGGTCGACAACCGCCCGGTCTCGCGGTTCGGCGGCGACGGCGTGGTCTGCGCGACCCCGACCGGCTCGACGGCGTACGCCTTCTCGGCGGGCGGGCCGGTGGTGTGGCCCGAGGTGGAGGCGCTGCTGATGGTGCCGATCAGTGCCCACGCGCTGTTCGCCAAGCCGCTGGTGACCTCGCCGAAGTCGGTGCTCGCGGTCGAGGTGCAGCCGCAGACCCCGCACGGCGTGTTGTGGTGCGACGGCCGCCGCACGGTGGAGCTGCCGGCGGGCGCGCGGGTCGAGGTGCGCCGGGGCGCGGTTCCGGTTCGGCTGGCCCGGCTTCACCATGCGTCGTTCACGGACCGCTTGGTCGCCAAGTTCGCCTTGCCGGTGGCGGGTTGGCGGGGTGCGCCGCACTAGGCGGTGTCCGGTGGCTTGTGGCTTGTGGCTTGTGGCTTGTGGCTTGTGGCGCCTGCGGCGGGCTGCTCCCCTCCCCGCCCCTTCCCGAAACCGGGGCTCCGCCCCGGCCCCCGCTCCTCAAACGACGGAGGGGCTGCAAGACGAGGCTCCGCCCCAGGGCCCCCGGCCCCCGGGCTCCAGGGCCCCCGGGTCCCAGGGCCCCCGGGTCCCAGGGCCCCCGGGTCCCAGGGCCCCCGGGTCCCAGGGCGAGGCCCCTGCCACCCAGCCCCGCCGCATGCTCCGCCGGACACCCCGTAGCACCGCTTGAGGGCGGAGGCGGGGGCCCGTAGCCCCGGCCTTTTCGGCGTTTGTGGAGCGGGGTCGGGGGTGGCCCGCACTCCGAGTCTTTCCGGCGCTTGAGGAGCGGGGTCGGGGGCGGAGCCCCGCGCCCCCGGCACTTCCGGCGTTTGTGGGGTGGGGTTGGGGGCGGAGTCCCGCACTTCCGGCCCGTCTGGCGTTTGTGGGGCTGGGTCCGGGGGCGGAGTCCCGCACTTCCAGCTCCTCCGGCGTTTGTGGGGCTGGGTCCGGGGGCGGAGTCCCGCACTTCCAGCTCCTCCGGCGTTTGTGGGGCTGGGTCCGGGGGCGGAGTCCCGTACCTCCTGCTCCTCCGGCGTTTGTGGGGCGGGGTTGGGGGCGGAGTCCCGCACTTCCAGCCCCTCCGGCGTTTGAGGAGCGAGGGCGGGGACGGAGCCCCGCACTTCCAGCCCCTCCGGCGCTTGAGGAGCGGGGTCCGGGGGCGGAGCCCCGGTGGGGGTGTGAGGGGGCGGAGCCCCTTCGTTTCGGGAAGGGGCGGGGTGGGGGCTCCTCCGCCGGAGGCGTCCGCACCCCACCCCGCCCCCGGGCAGATGTGCGGGTGGACCCCATAAGTGGCGCCCCTTCGTCGCATCCCACCGACCAAACCTCGTATGGTCTTGCACGTGCTGGAGGAGATGCGGATACGTGCGCTGGGCGTCATCGACGACGCGGTCGTCGAGCTGTCGCCCGGCTTCACCGCGGTGACCGGTGAGACCGGCGCGGGCAAGACCATGGTCGTCACCAGCCTCGGGCTGCTGCTGGGCGGTCGCGCCGACGCCGCCCTGGTGCGGATCGGGGCCAAGGCGGCGGTCGTCGAAGGGCGCCTTACGGTCGACGCCCGCTCGGCGGCGGCCGTAAGAGCGGAGGAAGCGGGGGCCGAGCTCGAAGACGGGGTGCTGCTGATCAGCCGTACGCTCTCCGCGGAAGGGCGGTCGCGCGCCCATGTGGGCGGCCGCTCGGTCCCCGTGGGCCTGCTCGGCGAGCTGGCCGACGATCTCGTGGCCGTGCACGGCCAGACCGATCAGCAGGGCCTGCTGCGGCCAGCCCGGCAGCGGCAGGCGCTGGACCGGTACGCGGGCGCCGCGGTGGCCGGGCCCCTGGAGAAGTACGCGGGGGCCTATCGCCGGCTGCGCGCCGTCGCGACCGAGCTGGAGGAGCTCACCACACGGGCCCGCGAGCGGGCGCAGGAGGCGGATCTGCTGCGCTTCGGCCTCGAGGAGGTCGCGGACGCCGAGCCCCGCCCCGGGGAGGACGAGGAACTGGCGGCCGAGGCCGAACGGCTGGGCCATGCCGAGGCCCTGGCGTCCGCCGCCGCCGTCGCGCACGCCGCCCTCGCCGGGAACCCGGAGGACCCGGAGGGCGTGGACGCGGCCACCCTGGTCGCGGGCGCCCATCGCGCCGTGGAGGCCGTACGCTCCCACGACCAGGCCCTCGCCGGGCTCGCCGACCGGATCGGCGAGGTCGGCATCCTGCTGTCCGACGTGGCCGGGGATCTCGCGGGGTACGCCGACAACCTGGACGCCGACCCGATCCGTCTGTCGGCCGTCGAGGAGCGCCGCGCCGCGCTGACCCAGCTGACCCGCAAGTACGGCGAGACCATCGCGGACGTGCTGGTGTGGGCCGAGCAGGGCGCCGCGCGGCTGGCCGAACTCGACGGCGACGACGACCGCATCGGCGAGCTGACCGCCGAGCACGACGCGCTCCGCGCCGAGCTGGGCGAGCTGGCCCAGTCGCTCACCGACGCCCGTACGGAGGCGGCGGGGCGGTTCGCGGAGGCGGTCACCGCCGAGCTGGCCTCCCTGGCGATGCCGCACGCCCGGGTCACGTTCGCGATCCGCCAGACCGAGACGGAGGGGGACGGCATCGAGGTGGGCGGCCGACCGGTGGCCTTCGGGCCGCACGGCGCCGACGAGGTCGAGCTGCTGCTCGCGCCCCATCCGGGTGCCCCGCCCCGGCCGATCGCCAAGGGCGCCTCCGGGGGTGAGCTGTCCCGGGTGATGCTCGCGGTCGAGGTCGTCTTCGCGGGCTCCGACCCCGTACCGACATATCTCTTCGACGAGGTGGACGCGGGCGTCGGCGGTAAGGCGGCGGTCGAGGTGGGCCGCCGGCTGGCCAAGCTCGCCCGCTCCGCGCAGGTCGTGGTGGTCACCCATCTGCCGCAGGTCGCGGCCTTCGCCGACCGGCATCTGGTGGTCGAGAAGACCAACGACGGGTCGGTGACCCGGAGCGGTGTGAAGATCATGGAGGGCGAGGACCGCGTACGGGAGCTGTCGCGGATGCTCGCGGGCCAGGAGGACTCCGAACTCGCGCGGGCGCATGCGGAAGAGCTCCTGGAGGCGGCCCGCGCGGGACGCTGACCCGTCACGCGACGCCTTCCCCGGTCCCTTCCCCGGTCCCTTCCCCGGTCCCTTACGGGAGGCTTCCCCCGATTGCGGGGGAGGCTGCCCCCGGACCTTCACGCGACGCTCCCTCGATCCTTCACCCGAACGGGTGGTACCGCGGACACGGGGGCGAGTTCGGGGCAGGCGTCACCTGGGAGCGTTGCGACGAGGGTTCGGCGAGTGCTGGCATTCTTGGGCGGAGCGCGTCCGTACCGTCCCCCCGAACGCCCCGACACCGTCTCAGGAGCTCCGCCCGCGTGAGCAGTACCGTGAGCAACACCCCGGTCCCGCCGCACGGGCAGTCGTCGCTGCACGCGGTCCAGGTGCTGGGCGCCGGGAGTTCGGGCAGCGGCGTGCATGTGCGGTCGCTGTCGGCCGGGCTGGTGGCGCGCGGGTTGCGGGTGACCGTGTGCGGGCCCTGGAGCGCCGAGCGGGGCTACGGCTTCACCCAGGCCGGAGCCCGGTTCACCGGACTCGACGCCCTGACGGACGCCGGAACCATGGCGTCGCTGCGCAGGGCCACCCAGGGCGCGGCCCTGGTGCACGCCCACGGGCTGCGCTCGGGGCTGCTGGCGGCCGTGGCGCTGCGTGGCCGGAACGTACCCCTGATCGTCACCTGGCACACCCGCGTGGACGCCGAGGGCGCGCGGGCCCGACTGGTCCGGCTGATGGAGCGTCGGGTGGCGCGGGCCGCCGCGATCGTGCTCGGGGCCTCCTCGGATCTGGTCGCCCGGGCCCGCGCCCGCGGTGCGCGCGACGCCCGGCTGGCCCCGGTCGCGGTGCCCGCCCCGCGTCGGCCGGACGAGACCGCCGACGGCCGACGCCAGAAGGCGCGGGCCGAACTGGGCGTGGTGGAGCGCCCGTTGCTGGTCACGGCCGGGCGGCTGGAGGCGATGGCCGGACACGGCCCGCTGCTGGACGCGGCGCGGCGCTGGCGGGTGCTGGATCCGCGGCCGCTGCTGGTGGTGGCGGGGGAGGGGCCGGACCGTGCGGTGCTCCAGCGCCGGATCGACACCGAGGGGCTGCCGGTGCGGCTGCTCGGCCGCCGCGAGGATGTGCCGCGGCTGCTCTCCGCGGCCGATGTCGCGGTGCTCTCCAGCCGCTGGGAGGCCCGGTCGCTGCTGGCCCAGGAGGCGCTGCACGCGGGGGTGCCTCTGGTGGCGACGGCGGTCGGCGGGGTGCCGGAGCTGGTGGGGGAGGCGGCCGAACTCGTCCCGTACGGCGACCCCGAGGCCCTGGCCGACGCCGTGACCGGGCTGCTCGCCGATCCGGTGCGCCGGGTGGAGCTCGCCGCGGCGGGGCGGGCGCGGACGGTGGGCTGGCCGACGGAGGACGACACCGTCGCCCATGTCCTCAGCGTCTACGATGAGTTGGTGCAGACCTTTCTGCGTGAAGGGGTTGACGGGCCCGGTCGTTGATCGGCAGGGTGCTGGGCAGAGGAACGAGAGAGCGCTCTCAGTTTCGCGCCTCCCGTCACCCCCCACACACGCCATTTTCCCGGCAACCCCCACTACGCCGAGGAGCACCATCATCATGATCAGTCGCAGGAAGCTGCTGGGCGGAATCGCCGCCTCCGCCGCCGCCGCGGGAACCGGCCTCGCGTTCGCCGGCGGCCGCGCCAGCGGAGCACCGGGCGCGAAGGCCGCCGCATCCCTGCCCCTGACCGTCGTGAACAAGACGGGGCAGTACGACAACGGGTCGGTCTGGCTCTACATCGTCGGCAACGAGGGCGACCGGCAGGTCCACGTCACCCCGGACGGCAACGTCGCCCCCGTCGCGCTCTCCGACAACGGCTCGGACGGCTTCACCGACTACGCGATCCCGCTGGCCGGAAGCGGCGACACCAAGCTGAACCTGCCGCAGATGTCCGGCCGGATCTATGTGGCCCTCGGCTCCAAGCTCAAGCTCAAGGTGGTCGAGGACGGGGCGGGCAAGGCCGCGCTGCAGTACCCGGCGGGCTGGGTGTCCGGAGACCCGAACTACGACATCATGCACGACTGCGCGGAGTTCACGTACAACGACTCGGGCATGTTCTGCAACACCACCATGGTGGACATGTTCAGCGTCCCGCTGTCGATCCACCTCACCGGCGCCCAGGACCAGACGACCGGCACCCTCAAGGACGGCGCCCGCGCCAAGATCTTCTCCGACCTCGCCGGTGTCGACGCCTACAAGAAGCTGATCGTCGGCGACAATCTGCGGGTGATCGCTCCCGGTCACGGCATGGGCGCGGGGGTGTTCGCGGAGGACTACTTCGCGTCGTACATCGACCAGGTCTGGGACGCCTACGGATCGAAGGACCTCAAGGTCACCACCAACGCTGGCACCTTCACCGGCCGGGTGAGCGGCGGGAAGTTCTCCTTCACCGGTCCGGCCTCGGTCTCCTTCGACAAGCCGTCCACCAAGGACGTGCTGTTCTGCGACGGCGCCCTGGCCGCGCCCAACGACGGGACCACGGGCCCGGTCGCGGCGATCCTCGGCGCGGGCTTCAACCGCACCACGCTGCACAACGCCGACGCCCAGCCGACCACCGACCCGGCCGCCTTCTACGGCGAGGACGTCACCAACCACTACGCCAAGGCCATGCACGCGGCGACCGAGGACGGCAAGGCGTACGGCTTCGCCTTCGACGACGTGGCCGAGTTCGCGTCCTACATCCAGGACACCGCGCCGAAGGGGATCACGCTCACGCTGACCCCGTTCTAAGGGCTCCTTGCACTATGAGCGCCCGATAAGGCCGCGTGGTCTGGTGCCGTACATCGCAAGGCGCCGGAGCGCCCTCGTGGCGGAGCCACATGGGCGTTTCGGCAACGCGGCGAGGTGCGGTGCCAGGCCGCGCGACCCGGGCGGGCATAGTGCAAGGACCCCTAAGCCGCGGCCGGCGAGGCTCGGTACAGGGCGGCCGGGCGGGGAGGCGTTCGCGGCGCACGGCGAGGGCGGCGCCGCGGACGGCGAGGGAGCCACTCCCCGCCCGGCGACACGGGGGTACGCCGGGCGGGGGCCCAGGC
>NZ_JANIAA010000080.1 GCF_024505145.1 Streptomyces rugosispiralis
TACAAACCGCTGATCGACGGGATGCTGCGGGCCGACCTGGACGCTCCGCCCAAGCAGCGGCACACCGCCCAGCGGATCTACGACCGCCTGGTCGAAGGCCATGAGGCCGATGACATCTCGTACTCCATGGTCCGTGTCTATGTGAAGGACCGCCGTAAGGAGATCCGCCGACAGGCGGGGGTGGGCCCGGATGCGATGTTCGTGCCCCAGACGCATCTGCCGGGGGCGGAGGCGGAGGTCGACTTCGGCGACGTGCATGTGATGCTCGCGGGCAAGATGACCAAGGTCTATCTGTTCTCGCTGCGGTTGTCCTACTCCGGCAAGGCGGTGCACCGGGTCTTCGCCTCCTGCGGCCAGGAGGCGTTCTTCGAGGGGCACGTGCACGCGTTCCGGATGCTGGGCGGCATACCCCGCGGCCGGATCCGTTACGACAACCTGCGAGCCGCGGTCGAACGGGTGCTGGGCTTGTCCAGGGCCCGGGTGGAGAACGACCGCTGGACGGCCTTCCGCTCGCACTGGGGCGTCGATGCCTTCTACTGCCGCCCCGGTATCGAAGGCGCCCACGAGAAGGGCGGTGTCGAGGGGCAGATCGGCTACTACCGCCGCAACCACTTCGTCCCCGTCCCCGAGGTCGCCTCGCTGACCGAGCTGAACGCCATGGTCGACCAGTGGGATCTGGACGACGAAGGCCGGCGCCTGCGGTCCAGGACCCGCACCATCGGCGAGTACTTCGCCCAGGAACAGCCGCTGCTGCGACCACTGCCTCGCGAGGTGTTCGAGACCGGACGCTGGTTCACTCCGCGGGTCAACCGCTTCGCCCAGGTCACCGTCCGCTGCAACTCCTATTCGGTCCCGGTCCGCTTCATCGGACGCCAGTTGCGGGTGCTGCTGCACGCCAATGATCTGGTCGTTTATGACGGCCGCACGGTGGTCGCCCACCACGAACGGCTCAGCGGCCGGGGCGAGTCCCGCCTGGTCCTGGACCACTACCTGGAGGCCCTGCTGCGCAAGCCGGGCGCCTTCCCTGGGGCGACCGCCCTCGAACAGGCCAAAGCCGCAGGGAAGTTCACCCCCGTCCATGAAGCCTGGTGGGCTGCGGCCCGCGCCGCCCACGGCGAGGCGGCCGGCACCAGAGCCCTGATCGAGGTGCTGCTGCTGGGCCGCCACATGGAACACGAACACGTCGTCGCCGGGCTCGCCGCCGCCCACCGAGCGGGCGCCTTGACTGCGGACGCGGTCGCACTGGAGGCCCGCAAGGCCGCCGAGGGCGAGACCTTCACCGAGCCCGTGAAGCCCGCCTCGGGCCGTGCCGTCCAGCCGCAGGAGGAGACCGGCGGCACGGTCACCTTCATGTCCGACTGGAAGCTGTCCCACCTCCCGCCCGATAACCGGCCGCTGCCGTCGGTGGCCCACTACGACCAGCTCCTGAAACGGCACGGCCGCACGGCCGGCGAGAAAGAGGGATCATGACACGCAAGCGCGGACTGACCGAAGAAGCTGCCACCGCCTCGATCGACCAGGCATGCCGCATGCTCAGGCTGCCGTCGATCCGCCAGCAGTTCCCCGATCTGGCCGAAGGCGCCGCCCGTGATCAGATGTCGTATCGGGCCTTCCTCGCCGAGCTGCTGATGGCCGAGTGCGATGACCGGGCCCGCCGACGTTCCGAGCGCCGGATCAAGGCCGCTTCCTTCCCTCGCGACAAGAGTTTGCGGGCGTTCGATTTCGAGGCCAACCCGAACATCGACCCGGCCACCGTCAACACCCTCGCGACCTGTGAATGGGTCAAGAAGGGAGAGCCGCTCTGCCTGATCGGCGACTCTGGCACTGGCAAGTCGCACCTGCTGATCGCGCTGGGCACCGAGGCGGCGATGCACGGCTTCCGTGTCCGCTACGTGCTGGCCACCAAGCTCGTCAACGAACTGGTCGAGGCCGCCGACGAGAAGCAGCTGTCGAAGACGATCGCCCGCTACGGCCGTGTCGATCTTTTGTGCATTGATGAACTCGGCTATATGGAGCTTGACCGCAGGGGCGCTGAGCTGCTGTTTCAGGTTCTGACCGAGCGCGAGGAGAAGAACAGTGTCGCCATCGCTTCGAACGAGAGTTTTAGCGGCTGGACGAAGACGTTCACCGATCCCCGGCTCTGCGCGGCCATCGTCGACCGGCTGACCTTCAACGGCGCCATCATCCAGACCGGCACCGAGTCCTACCGCCTCGCCCACACCAAAGCCCTGGCCGAGCAGACCGCAGCCGGCTGAACGGCGCCGCACGGCCGACCCGAGTCAACCGGGTCGGCAGCGGGGCGAGATCAGCCTTTGACTTCCCGAGCCACGCGCTCCAGTCGGCTCCGGTAGCCCTCCCACCACGCCTGATCCTCTGGTGGCATGTTGTCCTTGCCTTGCAAATATCCGACGGATCCATCGATGAGCTCTCGCACGATGTCGGCGTGACCGGCGTGCCGCTGAGTATCGGAGATCACGCGCACCAGGATGTGGTGCAGCGTCACCTCTCGACGTTCCTCCGGCCACCACGGGACGTGACCGATCGCGTCAAGCGTCAGCGTTGCGATCGTGCTGTTGGAGTGCTCCCACGCCTGGCGATACAGCCCAACGATCTGTTCCCGTGATTCGTCTGCAGTGGCCCACATGTCCGAGTTGAGCTCTGGCTCCTCGGTATACCACCAGGATGGCGGCCCCGCGTCGAAGAACGGCCGCCCAAACGTGTCGCCGAAGTACCCCAGCTCCACGCTGGCGACATGCTTGACCAGCCCCAACAGGTTCGTGCCGGTGGGGGTCAGCGGACGTCGGATGTCGTACTCCGAGAGCCCATCGAGCTTCCACACCAGGGCGTCACGCGCCTCTTGCAAGTACCGGAGAAGATCCGCTTTCGGGTTCGGTTCGACCATGCCGAGCAGCCTCCCACCCGGCACTGACAGTCGACAGTGATATCAAAAGCCACTGACATTGATCTTGCCTGCCGACGCGAAACGACTCCCCAAGTCACCTCGAAACGACTCCCCGTGAAAGTGACACAGCCAGCTGTAGGTGGCGGCAGCAAGATAGTGCTCACTGGGCCCAGTAAGCCCCGCCCCGCCTGCCGTACGACGGCTGTAGATGGCGGCAGCAAGATAGTGCTCACTGATATCAGTAAGCGGATTCGGCCGCCGGGTCAGCTGGCGTTGCGGAACCGGGCGAGCGCGGCCGCGACGTCGGTTTCGCGGGCGGCGGTGGCGGCGCGGCGTGCTTCGAGGAACTGGACGCGGGCGGCCTCCAGCTCGGCCAGCTCGACGTCGGTGGTGGTCCCGTCGGCGGCCGCAGTTGCGGTCTCGTCCTTCTGCGCGGCGAGGGTCGCGCGGCGTTTCTCGGCGGCGGCCGCCCATTGCTGGACGGTGCGGCTGAGCGGGACCGCGTCGGCCGCCTGGACGCGGTCGTGCCAATGCTGCTTGGCCGCCCGGCCGCGCTTGTACTGCTCGGCCGAGACCGGCAGCGCGTCCTCCAGCGGATCGGGGAGCCAGTAGTCCGTGCCGGAGACCAGGCCCCAGCGGTCGAGCAGCGCGAGGACAGCGGGCAGCCCGCCGACGTCCCCGGCCGCGACGATGTCGGCGCGGCCGCCACGGCGCTGGGCGATGCTCTCGCGGAACGCGGGCCGGGCGATGGCGACGTCCGGCACCTGGCGCTCCTCTTCGAGTTCGTTCGCCAGCTCGTCGTCGTCGCGCTCGTCGAGCTCTTCGTCGAGCAGCTCGGCGAGGCGCTCGCGCAGGCCCTCGCTCCAGGTGAGGCAGCGGCGGCCACGGGTCGCCGATTCGTACTCCAGCCACCGCTCCCGGGCCCACTCGTGACCCTCGGCCGCCAGCTGCGCGAGGTCGAACGCGGTCCGTCCCTTCGCGCCCCGGGCGAGCTTCATGTCCTGCCGGGTCATCTCGGAGGCGAGCGCGCGGCCGACCGGCTTCTGCTCCTGGTCCTCGTCGTCGCGCTGCTTCTCCTGGACCTTGGCGATGTACCGGGCGAGCGCCTTCTGTCCGGCCAGGGAGCGGTCGGCGGGATCCACGCGCACGCCCCGGTCGCGGCTGGGCACGGGCAGTTTCACCGACCGGCAGCGCTGGGCCCACCGGTCGTACAGCTCTTGCTCCAGCTTGTCGGCGTCGGCGCGGGTGGCGGGCGTCTCGGTCCAGATCAGGACGTGGATGTGGGAGTGCCAGCCGTTGCGGCCATCGGTGATCTCAGCGGTGCGGGTGGTCCCGGCGATGCCCCATCGGGCCTTGAAGCCGCGCTTCCACACCACCAGTTCGCCGCCGACTTCCCGCGGCTCGATGTCGGTGGGGAAGTCCTCATCGTCGGCGTACTGGTGGCGGTCCTCCCAGCGAACGGGTGCCTTGTTGCGAATGACGGCGCGTCCGACCCACCACGCGCCCATCCCAACGCCGCGCCACCCCTCCAGGAGCTTGTTCAGCTGCCCCTGCTCGCCGTCCAGGCGGACGTGCTCCCAGTGCGGCACCGTGAGCGTGACCAGGTACAGGCCGTGGTCTTCCTCCAGCCAGGCGAGCGCCCAACGCTCCAGCTCAGCGGCGCGGTGGGCCCGGACGCGGGCGGCGCACGGCGGGCAGGACCAGACCGACCCGCAGCGGACCAGGCCGGAGAAGGACGTGGAGCGGCCGCTGTTGGCCAGGTGAACGCCGACCGCCTCACCCTTGGGCGCGGCTTCGCAGTGCCGGACGGACGGCAGTTGGGTCCACCGCTGGATCTCGTCGCGCAGCCGGAGCCGGGCGTCCTTCCTCGGCAGGAAGACTCCGCAGCCGTCGCCGTCGCCGTCTCCGGACGCGCCGTCAAGGTTCTGACCAGCAGCGGAAACGCTGTTCCCTCTTTCCCCAGCCGCCCCGCCGTGGGGGGTGGGGGCTGAGTCGTCCGTGACGGTCCGGTGGGAGCGGGCGGCAGTGGTTGCGGCCGGATCGATCCCAGCGGCCGTCAGAGCAGCGCTCAGGGCCTCGCTGGGGGCCTTCGCAGCGCGAGCCAGCTCCCGGTCGATGGCGCGGTCGATCGCGCGGGGGCGGGGGGCGACGGCGCGCTTGGCCTGGGCGGCGGCGCGGACGGCCGTCTGCCGCTGCCGGGCGAGCTCCAGGGGGGTGACACCAGCGACCGGCCCACGCGCGTCCTCGACCGCGCCCTGCGCGGGAGTGACGTCCGGCGCGTGAGCCGGGTCATGTGGTGCGGACGCGTCAGCGTCCCGTACGCTGGTCAAAGCGTTGAGTCCTTGAGATTGCCTGGAAGCGTCTGGGGGCTCTGAGAGCGGTCAGGGGGCCTAATCCCTGGCCGCTCCGCTTTTTGCGGAGCCGTTGTGGCCCCTGATCTTGCCCTATTTGGCGTGACGAGTGGTCACCGACCCACCGATTGAGGCTGATGTGGTCTGGTGTGCCGTGAAGAGGGCCGGACCGTTTGGGGCGGTCCGGCCCTCTTTGTCTGGTCAGCGGTTCACTTCCGGCGGCCGCCCCGGATGGTCTGGAGGACCGGTTTCAGGGGCGGGGGGCACGGCGGCGGCGGGCCGACGTCCGGCGGACGGCTCTCGCCCGGGTTCCGGTGGGGCAGCTCGGGCTGTTCAGGCTGTTCCTCGCGACGAGCAGTCATTGCGCCCCCTCAGTTGCAGTAGCCGCAGGAGGTGCAGGCGTACCGGCCGTCCAAGGTGCTCACGGGCTCGCCGCAGTTCCCGCAGTAACCGGCGCCGATCTCGGCCGCCTCGGGGCGCGGCACCTCGACCGCGCCACCGGGGCCCTGGTACTCGCTATGGCAGCTCTGGCACACCCAGTGGTCTCCCCCCGTGGGGGTCATCGGGTGGCCACACCAGCACTGCCGGCACACCGGCAGCACACCGGCCGCGATGGCGCCGATGGCGGCCAGGACGTCCTGGACGAACGCGCCCTCCGGCTCCTCCTCGTAGCCGCGTTCGTCGTCCTCGCGCTCCAGGTCCTCAACGAGGCCCGCGTACGTCGGTAAGGCGGTCATACTGGTCTCACCTGTTTCTTGATCGGATTCGGGTGGACCGGGGCGACCATCTGCTTGGCGGTAGGGGTCGCCCCGGGGCTTTTGGGGTCAGTCGAGGTAGAGCGCCGTGTACGGCTCGGCACCGGGCGTACCGGCCGCGACGAAGTCCAGCCAGTCCTCGGCCGGGGTGCGCCACCGGGCCCAGACGTGCTCCAGCCGGGCCTCGGGCACGTCCTCAGCTCCGTCGCCGCCCACGGTCTCGATCGCGGCCGTGACGGCGGCGCGCATCGCGGGGGCCGGGTGGTGGCCGGGGGTCACGTACAGACCGCCGTGCGGGCCCAGTTCGAACGGCTCGTCCAGGGCGGGCATCTCATCCTCCTCGGTGTGGTCTGTTTGTCCGCCTGACACCCACTGACACGCCATACGTGGCGGTTTGGGCGTTACGTCGGTGGTGTCAGAGCGGGTGTCAGGGACGGGTCTCACGGGGTGATCTCTTAGGTGGATCGCGGTGTCAGAGGCGCTGACACCGTGGCTGACACCCCCTCTGACACCCCTCCCGCTGTCAGAGGGGGTGTCAGAGGGTGTCAGTGCTGGTCAGGGCGGTGTCAGACGCTGGCGAGCTCGGGGTAGAGCAGCCGGTAGACGCCGCTCTCGTCGGTCTCGGCGAGGTGGATTCCGGCGTCGGCGAGTTCGCCCAGGCGCTCGGAGACCCACGGGCGGGACCGCCCGATCCGCCCGGCCGCACCGCAGTGCGGGACGAAGTCGCGCGGGCCGACGAACTGAGCGTTCTCCGCGCGGCGCTCGTCCAGGAGCGCCATCAGCTCGGCCATGGCCTCCTCCGTGCTGCGCTTCGAGCCTGCCGCCTTGGGGGGCTCGGCGAACTTCCAGACGGAGTTGACCGGGGCCAGCTCCTGGTCGGGGTCGGCGGCGACGGCCAGGCCCTCGCCCTCGTCCTCGCCGAGGACGTCGGCGACGTCGCGCTCGATCTGCCGCTCCAGCAGCTGCTCGTCGCGCGTGGTCTTCTGCTCGGTGTTCATAGAGACCTCCGGGGTCGGGGCGCCGGCGGCCGCGGCCGGGGTCGGGGCGCCGTCGTAGCGGGTGCGGTTGGCGTACGCCTCCCCGGCCGCGGCTGTCGTCGTCGGACCGGCCGGGGTCTTGGGGGCAGCGGCGAGCACGCGGCCGATCTCCTCGTCGGACGGCGGGGTGAAGGTGCGGGCCTTCATCGCGTACCGCTCCTCATCCACCCCGGGGGCGACCAGGTAGTTGTAGCCGCGCTTGCGGTTCTCCCACGCCTCCGGGCGGGCCCCGGCATCGCGCACGTCGTCGGGCAGGGCCATGTCGGCGGTGGTGGAGCCCTTCACGCCGAAGCAGAGGACTCCGCCGAGCTGCTCGCGCACGTCGGTCGGCATCGAGGTGGACGACGGGCGCTGGAGGCTGATGATGACGGAGATACCGGCGGACCGGGCTTCCTGGACGAGCCCTTCCATCTCGGTGCCGTTGCGGAAGAACTTCGCGGCTTCCTCGATCCAGACGGCCATGTACGGCATCTGTAGCTGCTCGAAGGCGGCCGGGGTCCAGTTCTTGAAGCCGTGACGGCCCAGCTCGTCGGCCCGCGCGGTGATGACCTGCGACAGTGCGTCGATCATCTCTTCCCCGCCAGCCTGGGTCATCTCCACCCAGTCCAAGTACGGCAGCAGGGGGCCGAAGGTCTGCATGCCCTTGGAGGGGTCGCACGCCCACACGATGAAGTCGCGGCGGGTCAGCGCGTCCACGATGGCCAGCGTCATCCCGGCGCTCTTCCCCGAGCCGTTCATCCCGGCGGCCAGGAAGTGGGTCGCGTTGCGGTCGCCCTTGGGGTTGGGGTCGGCGGGGAACCAGAACTGCTCGGGGTCGCCGTCCTCGTAGATGCCCACGACCACCGGGTCGGTGATGGACCCGCCGAATGCGGACGGGCCGGGCCACTGCGCGCCGTCCACGAGCATGTCCTCGGGCACGATGACGAACTGGCCGAACGCGGCGTTGTCGGGATCGGAGACGATCCGCAGCGCGGTCGGGGAGATGCCCAGCTCGGTTGCGATGTGCTGGGCGCGGCGGCCGATGTCCTCGTTGGTCAGCTCCCCCGGGGCGGTGATCTTGTAGGGGGCGGTCACCTTGTTGGGCTCGACCTTCGGTTCCTTGCGCAGCGCGAGCTTGGCCTTGCCCAGCGACTTCGCCAGCAGACCGGTCTCGCTGCTCTGCTCGGCGTTCTGGCCGTCGCTCTTCCGCATCAGCTTGCGGACGTTCCAGCTCCCGGCGGCCACCGCGCCGCCCATCGCCAGGAGCGAGAGCTGGGCTTCGCCGAGCGGGTTGGTGAACGCGGCAGCGGTCAGGTAGGTGGCGCCCGCAGCCGCCGAGCCGGTGGCGTGCAGACGGCGGTCGAGCTTGGCGCCCTTGCTCGCCCACCAGGTGGCGCAGGTCAGGGCACCGGAGGCGACGGTCATGCCGATCGCGGCGATCGGGTTCGGGCCCCATACCGCGTGCGCCAGGACGCTCGCGGGGACCTCGGCGGCCACGGCCAACCAGGGGCGGACGTGGGGCGTCTTGAGGGCCTTGGTCAGGGCCTTGGTGAGGTTGGAGGAGTGGTCAGCCATGGTCATTGCTCCCGGAGGTCGAGGGGCGGGCGCAGCGCGCGGGTCGCGCCCGCCGTGGTGCGAGAGGGGAGTCTCAGCCGCCGAGGGTCGAGACGAGGAACAGCAGGACGTAAGCGATCACCGCCAGGCCGAGGCCGTCGCGCAGCATCACCTTGTGGGTGATCCGCAGGACGATCGCGGTGGCGACGGCGGCCAGGGCGGCCGCGACGAGGATCGGCATGTCAGCGCCACCCGAAGGGCTGGGCAACCTGCTGCCGGGACTGCTGCGTGCGGCCGCGCCCGATGCGGACCAGCTCGGCCTCGTACTCGCGCTCAAAGGCGCCGTAGAGGGCCGCGTACCACTTCGCGATCAGCTTCTCGGCCTGGGCGATCCGGCGCCCCCAGCGGGCAACCCGCTTGGCGCGGGCGCGGGCGCCCTGCATGGAGCCGGTGACGTCCGGGATGGACTTGAGCCGGGCCTCCAGCATGTCGATGTCCATCGCCGTGGTGGTCGAGCGGTCCCGGGCCTGCTTGCGGGACCACTCGCAGTACGCGCGGATGTCCTCGTTCGACAGGAAGTCGCTGCCCGGGGCGCTCTTGGCCGGGGTCGAGCCGCTTCCCCGGCCGCCTCCGTTGTGCACCACCTTCGTGTAGTTGAACGACAGCGGCGGCACCAGGCCGGACACGTCCGGCATCAGGTTGATCTTCTCGATGTTGTACTTCGGGCTCCGGCCGGGCGCGGGGCGCGGGGCGCGGGCCGGACCAGGGCGGCTCGGGCCGGGAACGTTCGGCGGGGTGGTCGGCCGGGGCGGAATCCACTGACCAGTCATGACTCTCCTTCAGGATGCTTTGGGCTTGCGGGTCTTGCGGTGGCCGGGCTGGGCAGTGACCGTGCGGGGCGGGCGGTCCCCGGCCGGGCCGGTGGGCCTGCCCCACGGCTCCCAGGGGCGGGGCGGCGGACCGGCGTTCTCCTCGCCCCGGGCGGTGTCGGCGGCGTAGCGGGCCATCAGCCCGTCTCCTCGAACGCCTCGGCGATCCGCATGAGGAGCACCTCGGCGGTCATGAGGTGACCGAGGAGCTGTCCGGCGTTGGTCTCGTCGACGCGGCCCATGCCCTCGACGTAGGCGCGCACCTCCTCGATGACCATGACCCGCGCGGCGGTGCGGACGATCGCTTCCATGGGGTGTCCTTCCTGGTCAGTGGTTGCGGATGTTCGTGGTGGAGCGCCCGAACCAGCGGTTCGTGACGTGGTGGTTGGTGACGTAGGTGTCGCCGCCGCGTCGGCCGCCGGTCGCCAGGACGACTCCGACCGCAACCCCGGCCGCGATGAGGCCCTGGACGAGGTGGTTGAGGACGACGGCCAGGCCCTGGGCGGCGAAGTAGGTGCCGACCCCGGCCCCGGCGGCGAACAGGCCCCGGGCGCCCAGGCGCTGGGCGTGCGGGTCGATGCCGGCAGGCACCGGGGCCGGGGGCGCGGGTGCGGGAACGGTGGGCAGGTCCTCGCGCCGGACGGCGACAAACCCGCCGTGCGCGCCGGGGATGTAGACGACCGGGCCACGCTCGGCCGCCAGCTCCACCGGTCCGGTCAGCGGCTCGGAGACCGGTACCGGGGGCGTCAGATCCCGCGCCGGGCGCGGCATGAAGTCGCTCATGCCGTGCCCCCGAGGGCGATCAGGGCGGACAGGACCAGCAGGGCGCCGCCCGCACACGTCAGGTCGACGGCGCGGCGCAGGCAGGTGAACTTGGCGATGGCCAGGCGGGACAGGCCCGCGATGTCGGCGGCCAGGTCCCGGTCCTCGGCGGTGGCGGCGATCTGCTGCGGGGTGAGCGTGGCCCACAGCACGAAGCCCTTGCCGCCGTTGAGGTTCGGGCGGACCGAGCGGAGCACCAGCCCGGCCGCGGCGACCAGGAGCACGAGCCCGGATCCGCCCGCCGCGTACGCGAGGGCGTTCATCGGCAGGTCGCGGGCGACGGTCCAGGCACCGGCCATGACGGCGCCGATGAACGCGAGGAGGAGCGCGGTCTTGGCGTCAGTGCGGGCGATCTCGGCCTTCACCTCGGCGTGCTGAGCGGTCAGGTTCTGGTCGGTGGTGCTCATGAGTCGTCCTCGCATTCGCAGACGCAGCCGCGTCCGGCGCACCGTCCGCAGTCCTGGCAGGAGTCGCAGGTCTTGCAGTGACCACAGCCCCGGGGGACCGGCGGCCAGCACGTGCAGCCGCTGGTGGGCTGCCAGGGCTCGTCACAGTCGAAGCCGAGCTGTCCGGGCACCTGGGCCGTCGCGGCCCGGGGCGGGGTGCGGGGCTTGACCCGGCGGGGGCTCACTGCTCACCACCCCCCGCCGAGCTGCCGACCAGCTCGTCGGCCAGCTCGGCGATCCGGCTCTGAACCCAGCCGACCGACCAGCCCGTCTCCTCGGCCAACTGCCGCACGGGCCGGGTACCGGCACCGTCGCGAACGACGGCACGCGCCCGCTCCTCGGGCAACTTGTTCTTGTTCACCGGCCGCTCCTCGGCCGTGTTCACCGGCGCCGGGGCGCGCTGTTCACGGGGAGCCGGGGCGGGGGCGGTCCGCTGCGGTTCGCGTTCACGGACCGGGCGGGGGCGGCGTTCACGAGCCTCCCGCTGCTGCCGCTCCCGCTCCTCGTCAGCGCGTTCACGCGCCTCGCGCTCGCGGCGCTCTTGGCGCTCCCGCTCCTCGCGACGCTCCTCCCGTGCGGCCTGCTCCCGGCGCTCCTCGGACGCCAGACGCTCCCGCTCAAGCCGCTGCTCGGCTTCCCGGGCCTCCTGCCGCTCCTCGCGGTCACGGTCGGCCTGTTCACGGGCCATCCGCTCCGCGTGCTCCCGGGCCTCCCGCTCCGAGCGTTCACGACGCTCGGCCTCCCGCTCGCGCTCCTCCCGCTCGCGCCGTTCACGGGCCTCGGCCTTGGCGCGTTCACGGTCTTCGTGTTCACGCTCCTCGGCGTCGATCCGGGCAAGCGCCACGGTGATCGCCCGGCGGTACGCGAGCGCCGCCTCGGCGTTCACGATCAGCAGCAGTGGGGCGGGCATATGAACGCCGACGCCGACCCAGTCACCCGCCAGCGCGGACGCGCCGACGTTCAGCGCGAGGGTCAGAAGGCCGGTGAGCCAGCGCAGGATGAACGGCCACGCGCTGCGACGGGTCTTGCCCTCAGCACTCGGGGCGAAGGCGTGGAGACGGGCCAGGGCCGCGTCCAGGCGGACCACGATGACCACGGCCGAGTCCACGACGATCGGCAGCACCGGGGCCGTCCACCGGTAGTCGGGGGCAGTGTGGTCGGCCATGAACGGGGTGACCGTCAGCACCGAGTAGACGACGGCGCCCACCGTGATCACCCACGACCCAACGGTCAGCGTGCGCTCAGCAGACGCGACTTCGGCGGCCGTCTTCATCTGGGCCGGATTGAGCGACTTCATCGGCGCCACCACCGCAGCGACACCAGGCGCGGGACGACCAGGCCGATCCCCACCCCGATCACCAACGGCTGAGCGGCCGCCCACACGGCCACGGCGCCCACGCTGCCGAGCACCGCGAGGACCGCACCGGGCGCATGCACCAGCAGCAGGACCACCAGGACCACGAGACCTACGGCCGTCAGTCCGGACATGCCAAACCCTCCTATTCCCTGCCAAGTTGCGGCCTTCCGGCCCCATCTGGCTCGACGGTAGGGGGGTCATGACGAAGTGTCAAGATGGTTTGGAACTGTCTTGACGGTCGTCAAGATTTGCGGTCCCCTTGCTTGACAGCGGATAGCCTGGGCAGAGGACCCGGCACCGAACGGAGGACCGGAAGATGAACGCAAATGGCATCGCGGCGAAGATCCGCGAGGGCATCGCAGCAGGTGAATACCGGTACGGCACCCGGCTGCCGGGCGTGCGCGACCTCGCCGAGGAGCATGGGGTGTCGCAGCAGACGGCGGCTGCCGCGTACTCGATACTCGCCGCGCTGGGGCTCGTGCGCACTGAACGCGGGAGCGGTACCACCGTGGCGGCTGGCCCATCCGCAGACGCCCATCTGGGCACTTTCACCCCTCCGGACCTGGCCGCCGCGGTGCCGTGGAAGCCGACTCAGGAGTCGGCGGAAGCGAAGGAAGAGACCACCTCGGTGAAGCAACTCGACGCGCCCAAGCACATGGCCGACTGGGGGATCACTGAGGGGTCCACCGTCGTGGAGCGCACGCGCATCCGGTCGGTCAACGGAGTTCCGGCGCAGCACAAACTCACCGTGCTGCCGTACGACATCGCGGCCCGGAAGCCCGAGGGGCACGAAGGCATCCCGCCGATGCTCGCCCCGGTGGGCGCTGACCCTCTTCGCCCTCCGAAGGGCGTTCGAGTCGCCGACTGGCTCGGGTGGGACGTGACGGGCACGGCGTGCACCATCACCGCCGAACCGATGGACCCTGCCGCCTGCGAGGCGCTAGGCGTGCCCGAGGGGACACCGGGGTTCCGCGTCGTGGGAATCACTCGGGACTCCAATGGCGACACCGTCTCGGTCACCGTGACCACCACCCCGCTGCACCACCGCGTGACCCTCGACATCGTCGGCTGACGCCGCCACCACGACCAGGAGCACGTTGTGACCGAGACGACCGCCAACCGGTGCGCTGCTGCCCACCACGACGATCCGACACCATGCGAAGGGCCGCACGACGCCGTAGTCATCCGCGACCGGCAAATGAGCCGTGCCCGCGACGCCATGACCGAAGGCGTCACCGGATGCGTCCACCACGGTGCCCGGATGCTCGCCAGCATCGACGGCGCCCGCGTCTACCCCGGCAGCGTGCCCGGCGCAGCGACCAGCGTCCGCGCAGTCGCCGACTCCATCCGCCCGTTCTGCTGGTACGAGAACGCCCCGCGCACCGAGCCATCCCAGCTCTCCCACGCGGAGAACCGCACGGCCGGACACATCTGACCCACTCTGACCACCCAAGGGCCCGCAGCCACCACGGCTACGGGCCCTTTCGCATGCCAACGGGACGGCTGCGTTCAAACTTTCTCTACTTCATCAAGGCCGGTCGCTCCGCGACCGGCGCGCGGCCCGGTCGCCGCCGGACCGCTCCTGTCTCCGCCCCGCTCCCGACGCCGCCCGAGCCGCGCGCCGTCGAAGGGGCGGCTACGCAGAGCGGTTTACATGGCCAGCCGTCCGCCGACCGCGGGCATCGCCGTTGTGCGCGCAGAAGGCCAGCAGGGAGGGGAGGGGTGCCCGGCCGGGGGCACGTCGATCATTGACCACGGCTGTACGGGGCCGGGCGCCGTACTGCCGCCGTCACGGATGCGGCCGCGTGAGCAGACCACCGGCCCGGCCGGGGCGGGCGGGGAGCAGCTGCTGCCGCGATGTGGTCACGGCCGCCGTGGTCGCTCCGCGTCGGTGCCGGCATCGTCGGGGCTCGGCTGCGTGTCGTCGCTCTGGTGCGGCCCGTCCACACGCGACGGATGTGGTCTCCCGAACAGCGGCACCTGCTCGGCCTCGTCCGGCGACACGTCCCACAACCGACGCCCACGGCCGCCGCTCCTCGAGGAGGGCGCCGACGCCTTGGCCGAACGCTGCGGACGCTGCTCAGGGACCGACCCCACCGATTCGTCACGTGACGAATCCTCCGCACCCTCTGTTCCGTCACGTGACGAATCCTCGGGACGGCCACTTCCGTCACGTGACGAATCGGTGGGGTGCGCAGCGTCGTCACGTGACGAAACAGGGAATGCGGAGGTCCGAGCCGCGTTGATCTCGTCCTGCATCAGCGAGCGGACCGCGAACTTCGCCAGGGCGACGCGCTCCTGGACCTGCCGCTCCTCGTATGCGCGCTGTCGGCACGACTGCCGGCAGTAGCGGCGCTGCCGCCCCGTCGCGGGCTGCTTGATGGGGCCGCCGCACCACTCGCACAGACGGGCGCCGTCCTGGTCTCTGATCTCGTCGCTCATCCCGGGAGGATCTCAGCCCGGCATCCCGCGCGGCCATCTCGGAGTCAGCGACACTATCTGGCACATCAGCGTGCACATCAGCGTGCAAAGTACCTTGCACAGCCGCTTGCGATGGGGCGTGCGAGATGCGTTGCGGGCGGTCGCCGCGACCAGCGGCAACGATGCAGGTCCGCGCGTGGTCAGTAATCAGACTTCCCTCCTACGCCGTCCGCCGCTGTGGTGGTGGGGAGTGGGGGCGGTGACTGGACGGGCGTACTCGGGCCGGGTGCCGACCACCAGCTGGCGCGCGGCGAGCGCGGCCGCGGCCGCCGCGTACGTCTCCGGTCCCGGGCTGTACGTCAACGCGGTGACGTACAGCGGCGAGGAGGACCAGGAGCACGCCGAGCCACGCGGACCCGGCCGACACTCCCTTGCATCACGGCCGATGGGCCCGAACCCGGGGGTCTCGAATCGATGCGTCCGACGCGTCAGTGCACGTCGGACCTGTCCGCTGATGCGTCCGGCGCCGACACGCTGCCGCATCACCGCCACGGTGTCCGACGCATCCTGCCGCGTCCGCGACAGGTCACGACGCGACGCCGACGCATCACGGACGCATCGCCGACACGACGCGCCAGGAGCACGAGCAGCTGCTCGCCGAGTTGCAAGAGGTGTCCCGCCGTACGGGAATCCGGTCTCCCAGCAGCAGGCCGCGTCAAAAGTGCCAGAGGTGTGACGCAACTCCGACCCTCCACACCGGAGACCACCGCACCCCCCACTCACCGGCCCCCACCACTCACCACCCATCCCCCACACCCAGAACCCGGCGCCGACCAAGATCGACCCGGTCACACCTCTTGCATTACGAATGACCCGGGTCGCGGGTTGCTCCGAGAGGGGGCTGGACCGTTGCCCCGACCGGGGGCCGGAACGACGGACCGAGGGCACTGCCGAGGGTGAGAGGCCCGGTCCGGCGGGAGCCCCGAAGTCGGCTGGTCGGCGGTCCGGGCAACCGGGTCCGCGGCCGCCGACACCTCTTCTGTGCGCAGCCACAGCGAGGCCCGTACTGGGTCCGGCGGCGCGACGACTCGTGCGGGAGACTGCGCGGGTGACCACCACGCGCCGCCCGTTGGGCACCGGCCCGAGCACCACCCCATCGAGCCCGGCCGGGACGGCCGGCGGCCGACGTCTCGTCGCCGAGCGGGTCGAGCTCCAGGAGCTCCTGGAGGATCCGGAGCCGGGCGAGGTCGAGCAGCGATCGAGACGGCGGCCGCTCGGGAAAGGCGCCGGCGCCTGAACCGCGGCCGGGCATACATCCGGGTGTACGTCCGGGTGTTGCGGCGGCCGCGACCGCATCCCGCCCCGACCTGCCGCGCTCCCTGCTCTCCTCCGACACCACCCCCTCACTGCGTCCCTTGGAGGGGGTGGTGTCGGAGTTTCACCGGGAGCAGGTCGGGGCGGGATGCGAAGTTTCCTGGGCCGGGAGCGGTGAGTTCGGCGCGGGGTTTTGCGGCAGCAGATGGCGACAGCGAGTTGTGGGTTACTGATACCAGTAACGGCTTCGGCCGGGGACGGCCGCGCGGGCGCCAGGGGGTCGTGCGACGGCTGTATGGCTATGTACGTGACTGTGGGAGCCGTTTCGAGGTGACTGTGGGAGTCACTATCTGACCGAGTTTGCGATGTCAGTTTGTTTTGACGTCACGTGGGGTCTTGCGGTGGGACCGTGAGGTGTGCTTCTCCCGCGGGGGGTCTCATGGGTAACTCGCAGTCGAAGGTCGAGTTGTACGCGGCGATCCGCCGGGATCACCGGATGGGCATGTCGTTGCGGGCGCTTCAGCGCACGCACAACGTGACCTGGAGGACGGTCCGGCGGGCTCTGGACGGCCAGTGGCCCGAGCCGCGGAAGAAGCAGCGGCGCAAGGAGTCCCGGCTCGACTCC
>NZ_JANIAA010000081.1 GCF_024505145.1 Streptomyces rugosispiralis
TAACGGTCATGAGGTGCTGGCGGTGGTACGTGGCTCCGCGGTCAACCAGGATGGTGCGTCGAATGGTCTGACGGCGCCGAATGGTCCGTCGCAGCAGCGGGTGATCCGGCAGGCGCTGGCGGGTGCGGGGCTTTCGGCGTCCGAGGTGGACGCGGTCGAGGCCCATGGCACCGGTACGACGCTGGGCGACCCGATCGAGGCCCAGGCGCTGCTGGCCACGTATGGCCAGGACCGCGAGGAGGGCCGACCGCTGTGGCTGGGCTCCATCAAGTCGAACATCGGGCATACGCAGGCCGCTGCCGGTGTCGCCGGTGTGATGAAGATGGTGCTGGCGCTGCGCCACGGTGTGCTGCCGCCGACGCTGCACGTGGACGAGCCGACCCCGCATGTCGACTGGTCCGCCGGTGAGCTGGAGCTGCTGACCGAGGCGCGGGAGTGGCCGGAGACCGGCCGTCCGCGCCGGGCCGCGGTCTCGGCGTTCGGCATCAGCGGCACCAACGCCCACACCCTGCTGGAGCAGGCCCCGGAGCCGGAGGAGCGCCCCGCCGCCGCCCCGGCGGTGGAGCTGCCGACGGTGCCGTGGGTGCTGTCGGGCAAGTCCCCGGCCGCCGTACGCGGTCAGGCCGAACGACTGCTGGCCCACCTCGGCGGCGAGACCGCACCGGCCGGACCGGCCGCACCGGCCGCCACCGATGTGGCCTACTCGCTGGCCACGACCCGCGCCGCCCTGGACCACCGGGCGGTGCTCACCGCGGACAGCGGGGACGGGCCGCTGTCGGGTCTCGCGGCGCTGGCGCGGGGCGAGTCCGAGGTGCCGGGCCTGGTCGAGGGCTCGGTGGCCGGTGGCAAGGTGGCGTTCCTGTTCACCGGGCAGGGCAGCCAGCGGCTGGGCATGGGCCGTGAGCTGTACGACGCCTTCCCGGTGTTCGCGGACGCGCTGGACGAGGTCTGCGCCCACCTGGACGGGCATCTGGAGCGGCCGCTGCGGGAGGTGCTGTTCGGGGAGGACGCCGCCGCCCTGGATCAGACGGGCTTCACTCAGCCCGCGCTGTTCGCGGTCGAGGTGGCGCTGTTCCGGCTGGTCTCGGAGGCGTGGGGGCTGCGTGCGGACTTCCTGTCCGGCCATTCGATCGGTGAGTTGGCTGCCGCGCATGTGGCGGGTGTGCTCTCGCTGGCGGACGCGGCGAAGTTGGTGGCGGCGCGTGGCCGGTTGATGCAGGAGTTGCCCGCCGGTGGCGCGATGATCGCCGTCCAGGCGTCCGAGGACGAGGTGGCGCCGCTGCTCACCGAGCGGGTGTCGATCGCCGCGCTCAACGGCCCGACGTCCGTGGTCATCGCGGGTGATGAGGACGCGGCTGTCGCGATCGCTTCCGGTTTCGAGGCCCAGGGCCGTAAGACCAAGCGGCTCACCGTGAGCCACGCGTTCCACTCCCCGCGCATGGACGGGATGCTGGACGCGTTCCGCGAGGTGGCCGAGGGGCTGTCGTACGAGGCTCCGCGCATCCCGATCGTGTCCAACCTGACCGGCGAGCTGGTCCCCGCCGAGGAGATCACCACCGCCGACTTCTGGGTGCGCCACGTCCGGGAGGCCGTCCGCTTCCTCGACGGTGTCCGCACCCTCGAAGCCCGCGGCGTCACCACGTACGTCGAGCTGGGCCCCGACGGTGTCCTCACCGCCATGGCGCAGGACTGCCTGGCCGAGCCCGACGCGGCCGAGCTGCTGCCCGCGCTGCGCAAGGGCAGGCCGGAGGCCGAGGCGGTGACGGGCGCGCTGGCCCGGCTGTACGTCCGTGGCCAGGCCCCGGACTGGGCGGCGTTCTTCGCCGGTACGGGCGCGCGGAAGGTCACGCTGCCGACGTACGCCTTCCAGCGGAGCCGCTACTGGGTCGACGCCCAGCTGAGCCTGGACGAGGTGGCCTCGGCGGGGCTCGGCTCGGCCGATCACCCGCTGCTGGGCGCGGCGGTGGAACTGCCCGACGCGGACGCGTACGTGTTCTCCGGTCGGCTGTCGCTCGCCTCGCACGCGTGGCTGGCGGACCACACGGTCGCGGACACGGCCGTGCTGCCGGGCTCCGCGTTCGTGGAGCTGGCGGTGCGCGCCGGGGACCACGTGGGCTGTGCGCTGCTGGAGGAGCTGACCCTGGACGAGCCGCTGGTCCTGCCGGAGCGCGGCGGGGTGCGGCTGCGGGTGTCGGTCGGCGAGCCGGACCGTGACGGCCGTCGTCCGCTGGCCGTGTACGGGCGTGACGAGCGCTCGGAGGCGGACCGGGCGTGGACCCGGCACGCCGCCGGTGTGCTCGCGTCCGGCGAGGCCGCCGCGGGTGGCGGTGCCGAGTCGCTGTCCGTGTGGCCGCCCGCCGACGCGGAGCCGGTCGACACCGATGAGCTGTACGCGAGCATGGCGCGTGCCGGGCTGCTGCACGGTCCCGCGTTCCAGAGCCTGCGCCGCGTCTGGCGGCGTGGCGAGGAGGTGTTCGCGGAGGTGCGTATCGCGGAGGAGCGGCAGCCCGAGGCGGCCCGCTTCGCCCTCCACCCGGCCCTGCTGGACGGCGCGTTGCGGCCGCTGGCCCTGGGCGCGGGCGGCGCCGCGGTGGCGCGCTCCTGGCGCGGGGTGAGCCTGTACGCGGTGGGCGCCGAGGCGCTGCGCGTACGGCTCGCGCTGACCGAGGACGGCGCGGTGTCGATGGTGGCGGCCGATGAGTCGGGCGCGCCGGTGGCGTCGGTGGACGCGCTGGTGACCGGGGCGCTCGAGGTGGACCGGATCGCCGGTGCCGCCGCGTCCGACCGCCATGAGTCGCTGTTCCGTATCGACTGGGCGCCGGTGGCGGCGCCCTCGGAGGCCGCGTCGGCGGGGATCGCCGTCATCGGCGGCGATGAGCTCAAGCTGAGCGTGGCCCTGGAGACGGCCGGGTTCCGTGCCACGGTCCATGACGACCTCGTATCGCTGAACGCGGCGGTCGAGGCGGGCGGGTCCGCGCCGGACACCGTGCTGGTGCCGTTCCCGCCGGAGCCGGGCGCCGCGGAGGGCGGCCTGGCCGCCGCCGCGCACACGGCCACCCACCGCGTCCTGGCCCTGCTCCAGGAGTGGCTGAACGGCGGCCGGCCCGGTGCGGCCCGGCTGGTGGTGGTCACCCGTGGCGCGGTGGCGGCGGCCGGTGACACGGCGGTGACGGACCTGGTGAACGCCCCGGCGTGGGGGCTGCTGCGGTCCGCGCGGACCGAGAACCCGGGCCAGTTCGTCCTGCTGGACGTGGACGGCGAGGTGTCGTACCCGGCGATCGCGGCGGCGCTGGGCTCGGGCGAGCCCGAGCTGGCGCTGCGCGCCGGGACGGCGTACGCGCCACGCCTGGCCAGGGTCGAGACGAGCCCGGCCAGCGGGACGGCCGGGGCCGTCGGTGCCTCGGGGCCCGCCGACGCCACCGGGTCCGCCGACGCCATCGGCACCGCCGAGGTCACCATGGCCGTCGACGCGGCCGACGCCGCCAAGGCCGTCGATCCGGACGGCACCGTGCTGATCACCGGCGCCACCGGAGGTCTGGGCAGGCTGTTCGCCCGCCATCTGGCCACCGCGCACGGCGCCCGCCATCTCCTGCTGACCAGCCGCAGCGGCCCCGCCGCCGACGGCATGGCCGAACTCGTGGCGGAGCTGGCCGAGTTGGGCGCGCGGGCCACCGTCGCCGCGTGCGACGCGGCCGACCGGGAGGCGCTGGCCGGGCTGCTGGCCACGATTCCGGCGGACCGTCCGCTGACGGCCGTGGTGCACACCGCGGGCGTCCTCGACGACGGCGTCATCGACATGCTGACGCCCGAGCGGGTGGACACGGTGCTGCGGCCCAAGGTCGACGCGGCCGTCAACCTCCATGAGCTGACCCGCGATCTGGACCTGTCCGCCTTCGTGCTCTTCTCGGCCGCGGCCGGCACGCTGGGCGGCGCGGGCCAGGGCGGCTACGCGGCGGCGAACGTCTTCCTCGACGCCCTCGCCGGCCACCGCCGCGCCACCGGCCGTACCGCGGTGTCCCTGGTGTGGGGCATGTGGGCCGAGGAGCGGGGCATGGGCGGCAGGCTCGGCGAGGCCGACCAGCAGCGGGCGGCCCGCGGCGGGGTGCTGCCGCTGTCCGCGGCGGAGGGGCTCGCCCTGTTCGACGCGGCCCACGCCGTGCCCGACGAGGCGGTGCTGGTGCCCGTACGGCTGGAGATGGCGACGCTGCGCGCCGCCGCCACCACCGGGGAGCTGCCGTCGCTCTACCGCGGCCTGGTGCGCACACCGGTGCGCCGTGCCGCGGCCGGTGGCCCCGCCGCCCCGGAGGCCGGGGCGGACACCGGCGAGGGCACCCTGGCCCAGCGGCTGGCCGGGCAGTCGGAGGCCCAGCAGCAGCGGACCGTGCTGGATCTGGTCCGCCGTCAGGTGGCCGCCGTGCTGGGCTACCCGGCGAAGGACCAGGTGGGTGCCGAGCAGGCGTTCAAGGAGCTGGGCTTCGACTCGCTGACCGCCGTGGAGCTGCGCAACCGGCTCAACGCGGCCACCGGGCTGAAGCTCACGGCCACGCTGGTCTACGACTACCCGACGCCGGTGGCGCTCGCGCGCCATCTGCGCCAGGAAGTGGCGCCGGAGGCCGAGGGCCCCGGAGTGTCCGTACTGGAGGAGCTGGAGCGGTTGGAGAACAGCCTGTCCACGCTGACGCCGGAGGAGCTGGCCTCGGTAACGGAGGACGAGGCCGCCCATGCGAACATCGCGGTGCGCCTGCAGACGCTGCTGGCGAAGTGGAACGACGTGCGTCGCACCGCGGACGACGCCGGGGCGGAAGCCGAGGCGGAAGCGTTCGAAGAGGTCAGTGACGACGAGCTCTTCGACTTCATCGACAAGAGGTTCGGTAACGGCTGAAGCGCGGCAGCACCCTCATCCGAACCCCCCGACGATCAAGAGCATTGCGAATAGGTGAACGTCCATGGCGACTGCGAACGAAGCCAAGCTCCGCGAATATCTGAAGAAGGTCACCACCGACCTCACCGCCGCCCACCGGCGGCTGCAGGAGGCCGACGACCAGGCCCATGAGCCGATCGCCATCGTGGGCATGAGCTGCCGCTTCCCCGGGGGCGTCAGCACGCCAGAGGAGCTGTGGCGGCTCATGGCCTCCGGCGGTGAGGCGCAGACGGAGTTCCCGGCCGACCGCGGCTGGGACCTGCGGAACCTGTTCGACTCCGACCCGGACACCCCGGACACCACCTACACCCGCGAGGGCGGGTTCCTGGGCGATGCCACCCGGTTCGACGCGGCGTTCTTCGGGATCTCGCCGCGCGAGGCCATGGCGATGGACCCGCAGCAGCGGTTGCTGCTGGAGACGTCGTGGGAGGCGTTCGAGCGGGCCGGTATCGACCCGGCGTCCCTGCGCGGCAGCCGGACCGGTGTCTTCGCGGGCATGAACGCCTCCGACTATCTGACGGTGGCGCTCGACGCCGAGGACGACTTCGGCGGCCACCTCGGCACCGGCAACGCCGCCAGCGTCGTCTCCGGCCGGCTCTCCTACGTGTTCGGTCTTGAGGGCCCGGCCGTCACGGTGGACACGGCGTGCTCCGCGTCGCTGGTGGCGCTGCACCTGGCCGTCCAGTCGCTGCGGCTGGGCGAGTGCTCGATCGCGCTCGCGGGCGGCGTCCATGTGATGTCCACGCCGGGTCTGTTCATCGAGTTCAGCCGGCAGCGCGGACTGTCCGAGGACGGCCGCTGCAAGGCGTTCTCGGCGGACGCCGACGGCTTCGGCCCGGCCGAGGGCGTGGGCGTCCTGCTGCTGGAGCGGCTCTCGGACGCCCGCCGCCTGGGCCACAAGGTGCTGGCCGTGGTGCGCGGCTCCGCCGTCAACCAGGACGGCGCGTCCAACGGTCTGACCGCGCCCAACGGCCCGTCCCAGCAGCGCGTCATCCAGCAGGCGCTGGCCAACGCGCGGCTGTCCGCGGGCGACGTGGACGTCGTGGAGGCCCACGGCACGGGCACCTCGCTGGGCGACCCGATCGAGGCGCAGGCGCTGCTGGCCACCTACGGCCAGGACCGGCCCGAGGAACTGCCCCTGCTGCTCGGCTCGGTGAAGTCCAACATCGGCCACACCCAGGGCGCCGCGGGCATCGCCGGGGTGATGAAGATGGTGCTGGCGATGCAGCACGGGGTGGTCCCCGAGTCGCTGCACATCACCGAGCCGTCCCCGCACATCGACTGGTCGTCGGGGAAGATCGCGCTGGTCAGGTCGGCCATGCCGTGGCCCGAAACCGGCCGTCCGCGCCGTGCGGGCATCTCCTCCTTCGGCTTCAGCGGCACCAACGCGCACACCATCGTCGAGCAGGCCCCCGCCGAGGAGCCGGGCCCGGTCGAGCTGGTGTCCAAGCACCCGGGCGTGCTGCCGTGGGTGCTCTCCGGCAAGAGCGAGGCGGCGCTGCGCGCCCAGGCGTGGCGGCTGCTGGACCGGCTCCAGGACGAACCGGCGCTGCGCACGGTGGACATCGGCCTGTCGCTGGCCACCACCCGCTCCGCGCTGGACCACCGCGGGGTGGTCCAGGGCCGGGACCGCGAGGAACTGATGGCCGGGCTGACCGCACTCGCCGAGGGCGGCATGGCGGCCGGTGTGGAGCGGGGCGCCGTGGTCGCCGGGCAGACGGCGTTCGTCTTCCCCGGGCAGGGGTCGCAGTGGGTGCGGATGGGGGTGGGGCTGATGGACGCCTCGCCCGTCTTCGCGGCCCATATCGAGGAGTGCGCCGCGGCGCTCGCGGAGTTCACCGACTGGTCGCTGGTGGATGTGCTGCGCGGCGCGGAGGGCGCGCCGTCGCTGGACCGGGTGGACGTTGTTCAGCCGGTGTTGTTCGCCGTGATGGTGTCGCTCGCGGAGGTGTGGCGTTCGCTGGGTGTCGGCCCGGCCGCGGTGATCGGCCACTCGCAGGGCGAGATCGCCGCCGCGTGCGTGGCGGGAGCCCTGTCGCTGAAGGATGCCGCCCGGGTGGTGGCGCTGCGCAGTCAGGCGATCGGCCGGGTGCTGGCGGGCAAGGGCGGCATGGTGTCGGTGGCGCTTCCGGTGGCGGACGTACGCGAGCGGATCGCGCCGTGGGGCGAGGAGCGGATCTCGGTGGCGGCGGTCAACGGGCCGTCCTCGGTGGTCGTCTCCGGTGAGCCGACCGCCCTGGACGAACTGCTGGCCGCGTGTGAGGCGGACGAGGTGCGGGCGCGCCGGGTGCCGGTGGACTACGCCTCGCATTCGGCTCAGGTGGAGTTGCTCCGCGAGGAGTTGCTGGAGCTGCTGGCGCCCGTACAGCCGAAGAGTGCCCAGGTGCCGTTCCTGTCGACGGTGACGGGGGAGTGGGTCGAGGGTCCGGAGCTGGACGCGGAGTACTGGTTCACCAACCTGCGGCGCACGGTTGAGCTGGAGGGTGCCGTTCGCCGTCTGCTGGACGAGGGCTTCGGCGTGTTCATCGAGTCCAGTGCCCATCCGGTGCTGACCATGGGGGTGCAGGAGACCGCCGAGGACGCCGGTGTGGACGCGGCCGCGATCGGCTCGCTGCGCCGTGACGAGGGCGGCCTGGACCGCTTCTGGGCCTCCGTCGGCGAGGCGTGGTCGCGCGGTGTGGCCGTGGACTGGGACGCGGTGTTCGACGGCACCGGCGCCCGCCGGATCGAGCTGCCCACGTACGCCTTCCAGCAGCAGCGCTACTGGCCCGAGGCCGCGCCCGCGGTCGCCGCGGGGGAGAGCGGGCACGACGCCGCGGAGGCGAAGTTCTGGGCCGCCGTGGAGGCCGAGGACTGGCAGACGCTGGCCGCCGAGCTGACGGTCGAGGGCGATCAGCCCATGAGCGCCGTCCTGCCCGCCCTGGCGTCGTGGCGCAAGCAGGCCCGCGAGCAGTCCACGGTGGACGGCTGGCGCTACCGCGTCACCTGGAAGCCGCTCGCCGAGGAGCGCTCCGCGCGGTTGACCGGCACCTGGCTCGTCGTCACCCCGGCCGCCGAGGACACCTGGACCGACGCCGTGGCCGGTGCGCTCGCCGAACGCGGCGCCGACGTACGGCGGATCGCCGTGGACACCGCCGTCGACGGCCGGGAGGAGCTGGCCGTACGGCTGCGCACCGCGCTCGCCGAAGCCGAAGCCGAAGCCGAAGCCGGAGCCGGAACGGA
The DNA here is from genome assembly GCF_024505145.1 of Streptomyces rugosispiralis. Classification (GTDB taxonomy): domain Bacteria; phylum Actinomycetota; class Actinomycetes; order Streptomycetales; family Streptomycetaceae; genus Streptomyces; species Streptomyces rugosispiralis. The sequence goes on from NZ_JANIAA010000081.1 coordinate 8,144, forward strand.
AGCCGGAGCCGGAGCCGGAACGGAAGCCGGAGCCGGCGCCGAGGCCGGCGGCGCCGCGTTCGCCGGGGTGGTCTCGCTGCTGACCCCGGCCGAGGGCGCACACCCCGAGCACGCCTCCCTGCCCGCCGGAACGGCCGCCCAGCTCGCGCTGGTCCAGGCCCTCGGCGACGCGGGGATCGGCGCGCCGCTGTGGTGCCTGACACAGGGCGCCGTCTCCGTGGGCGGCACGGACCGCCCGGCCGCGCCCGAGCAGGCGCTGGTCTGGGGCCTGGGCCGGGTGGCCGCGCTGGAGCACCTGGAGCGCTGGGGCGGCCTGATCGACCTGCCCGACACGCCCGACGAGCGCGCCCTGACCCGGCTGATGGGCCTCCTCGCCTCCGACGGCGACGACGACCAGGCCGCGATCCGTGCCACCGGGGTCTTCGGCCCCCGACTGGTGCGCGCCCCGCTGGCCGACACCTCCGCCGTACGGGCCTGGCGGCCGACCGGCACCACGCTGGTCACCGGCGGTACGGGACGGCTCGGCGCACAGGTCGCGCGGTGGCTGGCCCGCAACGGCGCCGACCATCTCGTCCTGGCGAGCCGCCGGGGCCCGGACGCCCCCGGGGCGGTCGAGCTGGAGGCCGAGCTGACCGGGCTCGGCGCCAAGGTCACCCTCGCCGCGTGCGATGTGACCGACCGCGCCGCGCTCGCCGAGACCCTCGCGGCCATCCCGGCCGACCAGCCGCTGACGGCCGTCGTGCACACCGCCGCCGTCATCGACGACGGGGTGATCGAGGGGCTGACCCCGGATCAGGTCGAGCGGGTGCTGCGGCTGAAGGTGGACGCCACGCGCCATCTGCACGAGCTGACCCGGGAGCGGGACCTGACCGCGTTCGTGCTGTGCTCGCACTTCTCCGCCACCTTCGGCGCGCCCGGCCAGGGCAACCAGGCGCCCGGCAACGCCTTCCTGCACGCCTTCGCCGAGCAGCGCCGCGCGGACGGACTGCCCGCCACCACGCTGACCTTCGGCCCGTGGGGCGACGGCGCCACGGTCGACGGCGCCGTGGGCGACCGGATGCGCCGCCACGGCATCAACGAGATGGCACCCGAGCCCGCCACCGCCACGCTCCAGCACGCGCTGGACCGGGACGAGACCGCGCTGACCGTCATCGACATGGACTGGCGGCGCTTCACCCTCGCCTTCACCGCCGACCGGCCGCGTCCGCTGCTGCACGACCTGCCCGAGGCCCGCGAGGTCGTCGAGGAGATGGCCGCGGCCGAGACCGACGACGCGGGCACGGCCGGTGTGGCCCTGGCCGGGCAGCTCGCGGGCCTGCCGGAGACCGAGCGGGAGCGGGTGCTGCTGGATCTGGTGCGCAGCGCGGTGGCCGCGGTGCTTGGCCACTCCGGCGCCCAGGCCATCGAGGCCGGCCGGGCCTTCAAGGACCTGGGCTTCGACTCGCTGACCGCGGTCGAGCTCCGCAACCGGCTGGGCGCCGCGAGCGGGCTGAAGCTGCCGCCGAGCCTGATCTTCGACCACCCGACCCCGGCCGCCGTGGCCGCCTATCTGCGGGCCGGGATCGCGCCCGACGAGGCGGCCGACGGCACGGCGGTGCTCGATGAGCTCGACAAGCTGGAGTCCGCGCTCACCGGCACCGCGCCCGACAACATCACCCGGGCCCGGATCACCATGCGGCTGCAGTCGCTGCTGGCGAAGTGGAACGAGTCGGACGGCACGGCGATCACCGCCGAGCCCGCCGCCGCGACGGCGCCGGAGCGCCCGGCGAAGGACACGGTGGACGCCGAACAGCTCCAGTCGGCCAGTGATGAAGAGCTGTTCGCATTCATCAACAAGGGACTCGGAAGGGCTTGACGAGAATTTCGCTATTGACGTCGTATCCGATGTCGGCCAGGATTTTCTCTACCCTTCAATAGAGTTTCGAAATACCGGCTGCCCCCTATCGCTCCTTGGGTCTCCAGGGGGTCATAGGGGGCAGCTAGGGGTTGTTATGAGGGTTAGTTCGCACATAGCCTCTCAGCGAGAAGTCGACTGATTTGGTTGTTGGTTACCGGCTCCCGTTGAGGATCTGTGGAGCATTTCCGATGCCGTCTGCCGTAATTGGATTGCGTAAATGGCGAATGAAGAGACGCTGCGGGACTACCTCAAGCTGGTAACGGCGGATCTGCACCAGACTCGCCTCCGCCTGCAAGAGGCCGAGGCGAAGAACCACGACCCCATCGCCATCGTGGGGATCGGCTGCCGTTATCCCGGAGGCGTCTCGTCGCCCGAGGACTTGTGGCGCATCGTCAGCGAGGGCGTCGACGCGGTCAGCGAGTTCCCGCTGGACCGCGGGTGGAATGTCGACACGATGTACCACCCGGACCCGGACCACCCCGGCACCAGCTATGTGCACGAGGGCGGATTCGTCGACGGCATAGCCGATTTCGACCCCTCCCTGTTCGGCATCAGCCCCCGGGAAGCGCTCGGCATGGACCCGCAGCAGCGGATGCTGCTGGAGACCTCCTGGGAGGCGTTCGAGCGCGCCGGAATCGACCCGGTCGCGGTGCGCGGCCGGCAGATCGGCGTCTTCGTCGGCACCAGCAATCACGATTACCTGGGCGCGATCCTCAGTTCCAACGAGAACTTCGAGGGCTACTTCGGCACCGGTAACGCCGCGAGCGTCGCCTCCGGCCGCCTTTCCTACACCTTCGGTTTCGAGGGTCCGGCGGTCACCGTCGACACCGCCTGCTCCTCCTCGCTGGTGGCGCTCCACCTCGCCGTCCAGGCGCTGCGCAACGGCGAATGCTCGCTCGCGCTCGCCGGTGGCGCCACCCTGATGTGCGCGCCCGGCGTCTTCGTCGACTACAGCAAGATGCGCGGACTGGCCCTCGACGGCCGCTCCAAGCCCTTCGCCCCGGAGGCCGACGGCTTCTGCCTGGGCGAGGGCGTCGGCATGCTGCTGGTCGAGCGGCTGTCGGACGCCCAGCGCAAGGGCCACCCGGTGCTCGCCGTGGTCCGCGGCTCGGCCGTCAACCAGGACGGCGCCAGCAACGGCCTCACCTCGCCCAACGGCCCCTCGCAGCAGCGCGTCATCCTCCAGGCGCTGGCCAACGCCCGGCTCAGCCCCGACCAGGTGGACGCCGTCGAGGCCCATGGCACCGGCACCGCACTCGGCGACCCGATCGAGGCGCAGGCGCTGCTCGCCACGTACGGCCAGGATCGGCCCGAGGGCAAGCCGCTGCTCATCGGCTCCATCAAGTCCAACATCGGCCACGCCCAGGCGGGCGCCGGTGTCGGCGGCATCATCAAGATGGTCATGGCGATGCGCCACGGCCAACTGCCCAAGACCCTGCATCTCACCGAGCCCACCCCGCACGTCGACTGGACCGCCGGGGACGTCGAACTGCTCACCGCCACCCGCGAGTGGGCCCGGGACCCCGAGGGCGCCACCCCGCGCCGCGCGGGCATCTCGTCGTTCGGCATGAGTGGCACCAATGTGCACACCATCCTCGAGGAGGCCCCGGCCTCCCCGGCCCCCGTCGGACACGCCGAGGGCGACGAGCCGGAGCGGGCCGAGCCGCCCCTCGTCCCGGTCGTGCTGTCCGGCAAGAACGAGCAGGCGCTGCGCGCCCAGGCGCTGCGGCTGCGGACCCATCTGGCCGCCCACCCCGGCCACCGCCTCGCCGACGTCGGCTACTCCCAGGCCGTCACCCGCGCCGCCCTCGACCGCCGCGCCGCGGTCGTCGCCGCCGACCACGACGAGCTGCTCGCGGGCCTCGACGCGCTCGCCGAGGGCCGCCACCACCCCGAGGTGGCCGAGGGTCTCGCCGCCGAGGGCAAGGTCGCGTTCCTCTTCACCGGCCAGGGCAGCCAGCGGCTCGGCATGGGCCGTGAGCTGTACGCCACCTACCCGGTGTTCGCCGAGGCGCTGGACGCGGTCTGCGCCCAGCTCGACCGCTTCCTCGACCGGCCGCTGAAGGACGTGCTGTTCGGCGACGACGCCGCCACGCTCGACCGGACCGGCTACACCCAGCCCGCGCTGTTCGCCGTCGAGGTGGCCCTCTTCCGCCTCGTCGAATCCTGGGGGCTGCGGCCGGACTTCCTCTCCGGCCACTCCATCGGCGAGCTGACCGCCGCCCATGTCGCCGGGGTGCTCTCGCTCACCCACGCCTCCGCTCTGGTGGCCGCGCGCAGCCAGCTGATGCAGCAACTCCCCACCGGCGGCGCGATGATCGCGGTGCAGGCCGCGGAGGACGAGGTGACGCCGCTGCTGACCGAGCGGGTGTCCATCGCCGCCATCAACGGCCCGACGTCGGTCGTCATCGCCGGTGACGAGGGTGCGGTCGTGGAGATCGCGGCGGGCTTCGAGGCCCAGGGCCGCAAGACCAAGCGGCTCACCGTCAGCCACGCGTTCCACTCCCCGCACATGGACGGGATGCTGGAGAACTTCCGTCAGGTGGCCGAGCGGCTGACCTACGAGGCCCCGAAGATCCCGATCGTCTCCAACCTCACCGGCACCCTGGTGAGCGCCGACGAGATCACCACGCCCGAGTTCTGGGTCCGCCACGTCCGCGAGGCCGTCCGCTTCCTCGACGGCGTGCGCCGCCTCGAGGACCACGGCGTGACGACTTATCTGGAACTGGGCCCCGACGGGGTGCTCTCCGCCATGGCCCAGGAGTGCGTGAGCGGCGGCCGGAACCGCACGTTCGCCTTCCTGCCCGTTTTGCGCTCCGGCCGCCCCGAGCCCCGCACCCTGAGCAACGCGCTCGCCCAGGCCCACGTCCGCGGCCTGCCCGTGGACTGGGCCACGTACTACGCGGGCACCGGCGCCCGCCGCGTCGAGCTGCCCACCTACGCCTTCCAGCGGCAGCGCTACTGGCCGGCCAACCCCTTCTCGTACGGCGCCGACTCCGCCGCCGCCGAGGCCGCCGCACCGGCCGTGGCCGACGCCCGGTTCTGGGAGGTCGTGCACAGCGAGGACCTGGCCGCCCTGGTCGACACCCTCGGCCTCGACGGCGACCAGCCCCTCAGCGAGGTGCTGCCGGTCCTGTCCGCGTGGCGCCGGCAGAGCCATGTGGACACCACCGTGGACGGCTGGCGCTACCGCGTCACCTGGACGCCGCTGCCGCAGGCCCAGGCCAAGCCGCTCACCGGCACCTGGCTCGTGGTCACCCCCGAGGGACGCGCCGACGACCCCTGGGTGGCGGAGTCGCTGCGGCTGCTGGCCGAACGCGGCGTCACCGTCCACCGGATCGACGTCGACGGCACCACCGCCGACCGCGCCGCCCTCGCCGAGCGGATCCGCACCGCCCTGAGAGCCTGTGTCATATCCCCGGCCGGGCGCGCGGCGTCTGGCACGCTCCCCCAGCTACCGCTGGGAGGTGCCCCCCTGACGCCGCACGCTGATCCGACCAGGGATATGACACAGGCTCTGAGCCCGGACCCGGCGGCCCCGGCCCCGCGCTTCGACGGTGTGCTCTCCCTGCTCGGCCTGGACGAGCGCCCGCACGACCGGCACCCCTCCCTCACCGCCGGACTCGCGGGGACCCTCACCCTCGTCCAGGCCCTCGGCGACGCCGACCTCGACGCCCCGCTGTGGAACGCCACCCGCGGCGCGGTCTCCGTCGGCCGCTCCGACCGGCTCACCAGCCCCGAGCAGGCCCAGATCTGGGGCCTGGGCCGCACCGCCGCCCTCGAACACCCCGAGCGCTGGGGCGGTCTGATCGACCTGCCCGAGACCGCCGACGACCGCGCCCTCGGGCGGCTCGCCGACATCCTCGCCGGGCCCGAGGGCATCAGCGGCGAGGACCACCTCGCCATCCGCCCGCAGGGCATCCACGTGCGACGGCTGGCCCGCGCACCGCACCACGAGACCACCGACGACGGCTGGACCACCCACGGCACCGCGCTGATCACCGGCGGCACTGGCGCCCTCGGCGGCCACGTCGCCCGCTGGCTCGTGGCCCACGGCGCCCAGCACATCCTGCTCACCAGCCGCCGTGGCCCCGACGCGCCCGGCGCCGCCGAACTGCGGGACGAACTCACCGCCCTCGGCGTCCAGGTGACCGTCGCCGCCTGTGACGTGGCCGACCGCGACGCCCTCGCCGGGCTGCTGGCGACCGTCCCCGCGGACCTCCCGCTGACCACGGTCGTCCACGCCGCCGGAGTGCTGGACGACGGGGTGCTCGACGCCCAGACCCCGCGGCGCATGGCCGATGTGCTGCGCGCCAAGGCCGATTCCGCCCGCCATCTGCACGAGCTCACCCGCGGCCTCGACCTGTCCGCCTTCGTGCTCTTCTCCTCCATGGCCGCCACCTTCGGCGCCGCCGGACAGGCCAACTACGTGGCCGCCAACGCCTACCTCGACGCGCTCGCCGAACAGCGCCGCGCCGAGGGGCTGCCCGCCACCTCGATGGCCTGGGGCGCCTGGGCCGACGGCGGTATGGCCACCGACGAGCTGGTGGCCGAGCGGCTCCGGCAGTCCGGGCTGCCCGCCCTCGCCCCCGAACCGGCCACCGCCGCCCTGGGCGCCGCGCTCGACCTCGACGAGACCTTCTCCCTCGTCGTGGACATCGAATGGGACCGCTTCGCCCCCGGCCTGTCCAGCCACCGCCCGAACCCGCTGCTCGCCGACCTCTCCGAGGCGCGGCGCGCGATCGAGGTGGCACGCACCGCCACCGGCGGCCCCGCCATCCCCGGCCAGCCGACCTCGCTGGCCCAGCGGCTGACCGACGCCGGAACCGACGAGGAACGCGACCAGATCGCCCTGGACTTCGTCCGCACCCAGGTGGCCGTCGTCCTCGGCCACCCCGGACCGGACTCGGTGGAGCCCAGCCGCGCCTTCCGCGACCTCGGCTTCGACTCGCTGACCGCGGTCGAGATCCGCAACCTGCTGTCCACGCTCACCGGGCTCAAGCTGCCCGCCACCATCATCTTCGACTACCCCACCCCGATCGCCCTCGCCGATCACCTCCAGGCCGAACTCATCGGCTCCCGCCCGGCGGTGACCGGAGCGTCGTCGGTGGGCGTGGCCCTGGACGACGACCCCATCGCGATCGTCGGCATGAGCTGCCGCTTCCCCGGTGGTGTGCGGTCGCCGGAGGAGCTGTGGCGGCTGCTGGCGTCCGGGCAGGACGCGGTGACGGGCTTCCCCGCCGACCGCGGCTGGGACCTGGAGACGCTGTACGACCCGGAGGGCACCGGCGAGCACACCAGCTACGTCCGCGAGGGCGGATTCCTCGCCGACGCCGCCGAGTTCGACCCCGTCTTCTTCGGCATCTCGCCGCGTGAGGCGCTGGCCATGGACCCGCAGCAGCGGTTGCTGCTGGAGACCTCCTGGGAGGCGTTCGAGCGGGCCGGAATCGACCCGACCACGCTGCGCGGCCAGCAGGTCGGCGTGTTCGCCGGTACCAACGGCCAGGACTATCTGCCCGTGATCCTCTCCGCCCCCGATGGCTCGGAAGGCTTCATGGGGACGGGC
>NZ_JANIAA010000082.1 GCF_024505145.1 Streptomyces rugosispiralis
GACGAACACCACGTCGCGCCCCGCCTCGGCGGCGCCCACGGATTCCACCACGTCCAGCTCGCGCAGCAGTTCCGTGCGGTCGGCGCCCACGACGACGGCTCGGTGCGACAGGGCAGCGCGGGTCGCGACCAGGGACCAACCCACGTCCACGGGGTCGAGCTCGGGGTTCTCCCGCACGAAGGACGCCAGCCGCTGGGCCTGGGCCCGCAGCCCGGACGCGCCCGCGCCCGACAGCGTCCAGGGCACCGCGGGCAACCCCGACCGGCCGGTGTCCGGTTCGCCGTTCTCATCCGGCTCCGGGGCCTGTTCGAGGATCACATGCGCGTTGGTGCCACTCACCCCGAACGCGGACACCCCGGCCCGGCGCGGGTGGTCCCGGTCGGGCCACGCGGTCTGCTCGGTCAGCAGTTCCATGGCCCCGGCGGACCAGTCGACATGCGGTGAGGGCTCGTCGACGTGCAGGGTGCGCGGCAGTACGCCGTTGCGCAGCGCCAGAACCATCTTGATGAGTCCGGCGGCACCCGCGGCCGCCTGGGTGTGCCCGATGTTGGACTTCACGGAGCCCAGCAGCAGCGGCCGATCCGGATCCCGGTCCTGACCGTAGGTGGCCAGCAGAGCCTGCGCCTCGATGGGGTCGCCCAGCGTCGTCCCCGTACCGTGCGCCTCCACCGCGTCGATGTCCTGGGAGGCGAGTCCGGCGTTCACCAGCGCCTGCCGGATCACCCGCTGCTGCGACGGACCATTCGGCGCCGTCAGGCCGTTGGAGGCGCCGTCCTGGTTGACGGCGGAGCCACGGATCACCGCCAGCACCCGGTGGCCGTTCCGCTCGGCGTCGGAGAGCCGTTCCAGGACGAGCACCCCGGCGCCTTCGGCGAACCCGGTGCCGTCAGCGGCGGCGGCGAACGACTTGCACCGCCCGTCCGGTGCGAGTCCGCGCTGCCGGGAGAATTCGACCAGCAGGTCCGGTGTCGTCATCACCGCCACACCGCCTGCCAGCGCCAGTGTGCTTTCGCCCCGGCGCAGGGACTCACACGCCCAGTGCACGCTGACCAACGAGGACGAGCACGCGGTGTCCACGGTGACGGCGGGGCCTTCGAGGCCGAGGGTGTAGGCCACGCGGCCGGAGATCACGGAGGTGGAGTTCCCGGTGAGCAGGTACCCCTCGGAGCCGTCCGGAGTGGCGGCCTGGCCCGCGCCGTACGTCGTCGAAGCGGCACCCGCGAACACCCCGGTTCGGGTGCCCTTCAGGGCGAGGGGATCGATACCGGCGCGTTCGAAGGCTTCCCAGCACGCCTCGAGCCACAGCCGTTGCTGGGGGTCCGCGGCCAGCGCCTCTCGCGGGGAGATGGTGAAGAACCCCGCGTCGAAGTCCGCCGCGTTCTTCAGGAAGCCACCGGTCCTGGCGTATGTCGTGCCGGGCCGGCTCGGATCCTGGTCGTAGAGCGCGTCGAGGTCCCAGCCGCGGTCGGGGGGCAGCTCCGATATCGCGTCCGTGCCGCTCACCAGCAGCTTCCACAGCGCCTCCGGGGAGTCCGCCCCGGCGGGGAGCCGGCAGCTCATGCCGACGATGGCGATCGGCTCGTCGGCGGGGTGCGCGACCGCCGGTGCCGGTACGGGCGCCGCCACATCGGTGGCGCCGAACAGCTCGGCGTCGAGGTGGCGTGCGAGCGCGGCCGGAGTGGGGTGGTCGAAGATCAGGGTGGCCTGCAGCCGCCGGCCGGTCGCCGTGCGCAGCCGGTTGCGCAGTTCCACGGCGGAGAGCGAGTCGAAGCCGAGTTCCTTGAACGGACGCTGGGGTGTCACCGACTCCGGACCGCTGTGGCCGAGCACGGCCGTCGCCTCCCGGCGGACCAGGTCGAGCAGGGCGTTGAGGCGTTCGTCCGCCGCCAGCCCTGTGAGGCCCTCGGCCACACCGTTGCCCACAGCGTCGGCCGGGCCCGGAAGGGCGCGGGCGAGCGGAGCGCGTACGAGGCCACGCAGCAGGGCGGGTACCGGTTCGGGGCCCGGCGAGGACGGTTCGTAGCGCATCGGCACCAGCAGGGTGTCGCCGGTCGCACGGGCGGCGTCGAAGAGGGCCAGCCCCTCGTCGGTGGACAGCGGCAGGACACCGGACCGGGCGAGCCGGTCGGTGGTCAGGTGTTCGGTCAGTCCGCTGCGCTGCTCCCAGAAGCCCCAGGCCAGAGAGGTCGCGGGCAGTCCCTGTGCCCGGCGGTGCGCGGCCAGCGCGTCCAGGAAGGCGTTGGCCGCCGCGTAATTGCCCTGCCCTGGGCCACCGAGCACACCGGCCGCCGAGGAGAACAACACGAACTCGGCCAGGTCGCGGTCCCGGGTCAGCTCGTGCAGATGCCATGCGGCGTCCGCCTTGGGGCGCAGTACCGTCCGCAGCCGCTCCGGGGTGAGCGACCCGATCACGGCGTCGTCGAGGACACCGGCCGTGTGCACCACGCTCCGCAATTCCGGCAGTGAGGCGAGGAGTGCGGCGGTGGCGTCCCGGTCCGACACATCGCATGCGACCACCCGCACCCGTGCCCCGGCGGCCTCCAGCTCGGCGACCAGCTCGGCCGCGCCCGGGACGGCGTCACCGCGACGCCCGGCCAGCACCAGCTCCGTCGCTCCGTGCTCCCGCACCAGATGGCGAGCCACCAGACCGCCCAGTGTCCCGGTGCCCCCGGTGATCAGTACGGTCCCGCCGGAGACCGGTCGCGGAATGGTGAGGGCCAGCTTGCCGATGTGGCGCGCCTGGGAGAGGTGGCGGAAGGCGTCGCTCGCCTGCCGGACGTCCTGGACGCGCAGTGGCAGCGGGGTGAACACGCCCTGCCGGAACAGGGAGAGCAGCTCGGTGAGCAGTTGGCCGATACGGTCCGGACCGGCGTCGAGCAGTTCGAAGGCCCGGTACGACACAGCGTGGCTCGCCATGACCTCCTTGGCGTCCCGGAGGTCGGTCCTGCCCAGCTCGACCAGCCGTCCGCCGGGGCGCAGCATTCCGAGCGACGTGTTGAGGAGTTCGCCGGTCAGCGAGTTGAGTACGACGTCCACTCCGCCCGGTGCGTCGGAGCGGAAGCGGTCCGCGAACTCTGTCGTGCGGGAGGACGCGATCCGCCGCGGGGTGACCCCGCAAGCGCGCACCGCATCCCACTTGGCCGGGCTCGCGGTGGCGAACACCTCGGCGCCCAGCCAGTGCGCCACCTGCACCGCCGCCATCCCGACGCCACCGGCCGCCGCGTGCACCAGTACCGACTCGCCGCTCCGCACTTCGGCCAGGTCGATCAAGGCGTACATCGCGGTGAGGAAAGCGATCGGGGTGGCGGCGGCCTGCGGGAAGGACCATCCCTCCGGGATCTGCGCCACCAGCCGGTGATCGGTGATCGCCACCGGCCCGAAGGCGCCGGAGAACAGGCCCATCACCCGATCTCCGGGTGCCACTCCCGCTACCCCGGAGCCGATCTCCAGCACCGTTCCGGCGGCTTCGCTGCCCAGCAGACCGGCCTTGTCCGGGTACATCCCCAGGGCGAGCAGTACGTCGCGGAAGTTGACCCCGGCCGCGTGCACGGCCACCCGGATCTCGTCCGCGGCCAGCGGCCTGGACGCCTCCGCGCAGGGCGCGAGGGCCAGGTTTTCCAGGGTGTCCTGACCGCCGGTCTCCAGCCGCCAGGTGTCCGTCCCCGCCGGTACCGGCAACGCCGACGAGGCGGCCCGTACCAGCCTGGGCACCAGCGGCTTCCCCGCCCGGATCGCCACCTGCGGCTCATCGGTGGCGAGCACCGCCCGCAACGCCGACGGATCCTCGTCCTCCGTGTCCACGAGTACGAAACGGCCGGGGTGCTCGGTCTGCGCGGTGCGGATGAGGCCCCAGACCGCGGCGGCGGCAAGGCTCTGCGGGTCTTCGCCGGGCGTGGTCGCGACCGCGCCCCGCGTCACCACGACGAGGCGGGCATCCCCGAACCGGTCGTCCGCCAGCCACGCCTGCGCGGCCTCGAGGACACGGCTGCTCAGCGCGTAGACGTCCTCCGGGCTCTCCCCAGCGGCGCCTCCTGTGGTCTCCGTGGCGGAAAGCCCGAACACCACGGCTCCGCACACGAGCTGGGGCGCCGTCACCTCGGCCAGTTGGGCCGCGGACTCGACGGCGGGGAGGACAACTTCGTCCGAGGTGTCCGAGGCGTCCAGGGCGAACTCGGTCCAGTCCACGCGGAACAGCGAGTCGTCGTGGGCGCCGTCGAGCCCGCCCCCGGACACCGGGCGCAGGACCAGCGAGTCCGCCGTCAGCACCGGCGCCCCCGTGCCGTCCATGGCCAGGAGCGAAATGGCGTCCGGCCCGGCGGGCGACAGGACGACCCGCAAGGTGGTGGCACCGACGGCGTGCAGAGTGACACCGGTCCACGCGAACGGAAGGTGCGGTCGGCCTGGTTCGGTCACGAACGTGCCCAGTCCGGCGCCGTGCAGGGCGGCGTCGAGCAGGGCGGGATGGATGGCGCAACGGCTCGCGTCGCTCTCGGCCGTCCCGGGCAGGACCACCTCGGCGAACACCTCGTCGCCACGCCGCCATGCGGCGCGCAGCCCCTGGAAGACGGGGCCGTACGCGTAGCCGCGTGTGCTCATCCCGGCGTAGACATCGGTGAGGTCGACCGGTGTGGCGTCCGCCGGGGGCCACACCGCCCGGTCCGCGGTGGCCGTTTCACCGCCGGGGCCGATGCTGCCGGTGGCGTGCCGTATCCAGGTCCGGTCCTGACCCGGCCTGGAGTACACCGTGACCGGTCGCCGACCGCTGTCGTCCGGTCCGCCGACCGCCACCTGGATCTGTACGTCTCCGTGCGCGGGCAGCACGAGCGGCGCCTGCAGGGTCAGCTCATCCAGCGTCCGGCAGCCCAGATGCAGCCCGGCCTGAAGGGCCAGTTCCACGAACCCGGTGCCCGGCAGCAACACCTTGTCCAGCACGGCGTGGTCACGCAGCCAAGGATGGGTGGCCGAGGAGAGCGAGCCGGTCAGCACACAGCCGTCGGATTCGGGCAGGGGCAACACCGCGCTCACCAAGGGGTGAGCGAGACCGGCAAGGCCCGCGCCGCCCACATCACTCGCGCCGCGCACCGGATCCAGCCAGAACCACTCGTGCTGGAACGCATAGGTCGGGAGATCGACCTGCCGCGCCCCGGCCGTGGCGAACAGCGGCTGCCACTCCACGGGCACACCCTCGGTGAACAGTCGGCCGACGGTGCTCAGGAAACGGACAGGACCGCCGTCGTCGCGGCGCAGTGACCCGCTTACGACGATGTCGGTGTCGGTGGTGTCGGCGGTGTCCTGGATGCCGACGGTCAGCACCGGATGCGGACTGGCCTCGACAAACACCGTATGGCCAAGCTCCAACAGCCCCTCGATCACGGACCGGAACTCCACCGTCTCACGCAGATTCCGATACCAGTACTCCGCGTCCAACTCCACGGTGTCCATCAACCGCCCGGTCACCGTCGAAAAGAACGGCACCTCACCCGTACGCGGCCGCATCGACGCCAACGCCTCCGCCAACCCCTCCCGGATCCCCTCCACCTGCGAGGAGTGCGAGGCGTAATCCACCGGAATCCGCCTGGCCCCCGGAAACTCCGCCAACACCGCATCCAGCACCTCAACAGACCCCGACACCACCGTCGACACCGGACCATTCACCGCCGCCACCGACAACCCCGGACGATCACGCAGCCGATCGGCGGAAACCGGAACCGACACCATCCCACCCCGACCCGACAAGGCCAGCAACGCCCTGCTCCGCAAGGCCACCACCCGCGCACCGTCCTCCAGCGACAAACCCCCCGCCACACACGCCGCCGCGATCTCACCCTGCGAATGCCCCACCACCACCGACGGCACCACACCAAACGAACACCACAACTCCCCCAACGACACCATCACCGCCCACAACACCGGCTGCACCACATCAACCCGCCCCAACGCCACCTCATCACCCAACGCATCGAACAACGACCACTCGACGAACGGAGCGAGCGCATCGGCACATTCACCCATCCGCCCCGCGAACACCGGCGAGGACTCCAACAGCTCCAACGCCATCCCCACCCACTGCGACCCCTGCCCCGGGAAGACGAACACCACCCCGGAACGCGTGCGGGCCTCGCCAACCGCGCCACTGCCACCGGCCACAGCCTCCAGCCCACACAGCAGTTCATCGCGGTCCGCACCCACGACCACCGCACGGTGTGACAACACCGCGCGGGTCGAGGCCAGCGACCAGCCGATGTCCACAGGGCGGAGTTCCGGCCGGTCGTCGACAAAGGCCATGAGGCGCGCGGCCTGTGCGCGGACTCCGGCCTCGCTCGCACCTGTCACCACCCACGGCACGGCCCTCGTTTCGGCGCTTTCCGGCGACCGCTCCGGCTGGGCGGTCGGCTCGGGGGCCTGCTCCAGAATCACATGCGCGTTGGTGCCGCTCACCCCGAAGGCCGACACCCCGGCGCGGCGGGGCCGTGTGGTCTCGGGCCATGCCGTCTGTGCGCTAAGGAGTTCCACCGCGCCGGTGGACCAGTCCACATGGGGAGTGGGCTCATCGATATGCAGACTCTGCGGCAGCACCCCGTGGCGCATGGCCATGACCATCTTGATCACACCGGCGACACCGGCGGCCGCCTGAGTGTGACCGATGTTCGACTTGATCGACCCCAGCAGCAACGGCCGGTCCGGATCCCGGTCCTGACCATAGGTGGCCAGCAGCGCCTGCGCCTCGATCGGATCACCCAGCCTCGTACCCGTACCGTGCGCCTCCACCGCGTCCACATCCACCGTGGCCAGCCGTGCGTTCGCCAGCGCCTGTCGGATCACCCGCTGCTGCGACGGACCATTCGGCGCCGTCAAACCATTCGACGCACCATCCTGATTCACCGCACTGCCACGCACCACCGCCAACACCCGATGCCCAAGCCGCTCCGCATCCGACAACCGCTCCACCACCAGCATTCCGGCACCCTCACCCCAGCCGGTGCCGTCCGCCGCCGCCGCGAACGCCTTGCAACGTCCATCGGCCGCCAACGCGCGCTGCCGGGAGAACTCCACGAAGATGCCGGCTGTCGTCATGACGCTCGCGCCGCCCGCCAGGGCCAGTGAGCACTCGCCCGACCGCAGGGCCCGCACCGCCAGGTGCAATGCCACCAGCGACGACGAGCACGCCGTGTCCACGGTCAGCGCGGGGCCTTCAAGTCCCAGGACGTAGGAGATCCGGCCGGACATGACCGATGCCGAGTTGCCGGTGCCCACCCGGCCTTCGAAGTCACCCGTCTCGTCCGCCTTCAGCAACGACGCGTAGTCCTGGCCGTTCGTCCCCGTGAACACGCCGGTCTCGCTGCCCCGCAGGGTCATGGGGTCGATCCCGGCCCGCTCCAGCGCCTCCCATGACACTTCGAGCAGCAGCCGCTGTTGCGGGTCCATCGCCACCGCTTCCCGCGGGGAGATCCCGAAGAATCCGGCGTCGAACTCACCGGCCCCGGAGACGAACGCGGCCGCTCGGGTGGAGGAGGTGCCTCGGTGGTCGGGGTCCGGGTGGAAGAGGTGCGCGGTGTCCCAGCCCCGGTTCTCGGGAAACTCACCGATGGCGTCGGAACCGTCGGCGAGCAGGCGCCACAGGTCCTCGGGGGACGCGACGTCCCCGGGGAAGCGGCAGCTCATGCCGACGATCGCGATGGGTTCGTCGTCCGCCGCGCCGGTCGCCCGGACCGGGAGGGCCGGGGCCGATCGGTCCCGGGGGTCGTGCAGCAGCTCGCCACGGAGGTACTGCGCCATCGCCAGCGGGGTGGGCTGGTCGAACGTCACGGTGGCGGGCAACCGTAGGCCGGTGGCCCGGTTGAGCCGGTTGCGCAGTTCGACCGCGGTGACCGAGTCGAAGCCGATCTCGTGGAAGGCCCGGCCGGGGTCGATCGCGTCCGGGCCGGTGTGTCCGAGTACGACCGCGACATGGCGCCGGACCAGGTCCAGCAACGCGTGGTTCCGGTCGGCGTCGGCCATCCCGGCGATTCGCTCCGCGAATTCGGAGCGCTCGTGGCCGGGCTCGGCGCTCTCCTGGCCGACTCCGGCATCGACCAGCGCACGCACCTCGGGGAGGTCGGACAGCAGCGGGCTGGGGCGGGTCGCGGTGAACGCGACGTAGTGCCGGTCCCAGTCGATCTCGGCCACCGTGACGACGGTGTCGTCCTGCTCGACGGCGCGTGCCATGGCGGCGACCGCCATCTCCGGTGCCATCTCCGGTACGCCGTGGCGACGGGCCACTTCGCCCACACCGCCCTCGCCCATGCCATCACCGGCCCACAGCCCCCAGGCTATGGAGGTGGCCACCAGGCCCTCGGCGCGCCGCTGCTCGGCCAGCGTGTCCACGAAGACATGGCCGGGTGCGTAGTTGCCCTGACCGGGGGCGCCCAGAGTGCCGGACAGCGAGGAGAAGAGCACGAACGCGGACAGCTCCATGTCCCGCGTCAGTTCGTGCAGATGCACCGCGCCGTCGGTCTTGACGCGCAGCACACGTTGCAGCTGGTCGGTGGTGAGCGAGTTCAGCGTGCCGTCGTCGAGCACCGCCGCGGTGTGCACCACAGCGGTCAGCGGGCCGACCTCGGCCAGCAACCCGGCCAGGGCGTCCCGGTCACCGACGTCGCACGCCGCCACCGTCACCCGGGCGCCGAGCGCCTCCAACTCCTCGGCCAGCCGCTCGGCGCCGGGCGCGGCCGTGCCCCGGCGACTGGTCAGCACGACGTGTTCAGCGCCCTGGCCGGCCAGCCACCGGGCGACATGGCCGCCCAGTGCTCCGGTGCCACCTGTGACCAGTACGGTGCCGCGGGGTTGCCAGGTCCCGCCGCGCTCGCGGGCCGGCGCGTGGACCAGCCTGCGGCCGAAGAGTCCCGTCGGTCGGATCGCCACCTGGTCCTCGTCCGAGGTGCCGGACAGCACACCGGTAAGGTAGTCCTGGGTATGCGGGGCCACGCCCTCCGGCAGGTCGATCAAACCACCCCAGCGCAGGGGTTGTTCCAGGGCGATCACCTTGCCGAGGCCCCAGGTCAGGGCCTGCTTCCGGCTGACGGCCACATCCCCCGTGCCGTCGCCACTGCCACTGCCGTCGCCACTGCCATTGCCACTGCCATTGCCACTGCCTCCGGCATCGCCGAGCGAGACGCCGCGCTGGGTGAGGCACCACAGCGGTGCTTCCACCCCGGCGTCCCCGAGCGCCTGTGAGAGCAGCAGCGTCATCGCGTATCCCCGGGGGACCGAGGGGTACGCGGGGTGCGGGCTCTCGTCCAACGCGGTCAGCGACACCACACCGCTGATCCTGGGGGTGTCGGCCAGTACCGCGCCCAGCCTGGCGGCCAGCGCGGTACGGTCCAGTTCGGGCTCGCCGAGAACGACCACGAGCGGCTCGGCACCATGACGGGTCAGCGCATCGGTCACCCCCGCGACCCACTCGTGCCCGGCCTCGGCATGGGAGACCACGACCAGCCACGTGCCGGTGGCCGAAGTGGCGGGCGGGGTGAGCGGCTTCCACCGGATCGTGTAACGCCATGAGTCGATGGTGGAGACGTCACGGCGTTCGCGCCGCCACTGGGACAGGGCGGGCAGCACTTCGCGCAGTGGCTGCCCGTCGACGCGCAGCGTCGCGGCGAGCGACTCGAGGTCCTCGCGCTCGACGGCGGCCCAGAATTCCGCGTCGATCGCGCTGGTGGGGGCCTCAGCGGTGGGCGGGGCGTCCAGCCAGTAGCGCTCGCGCTGGAAGGCGTACGTCGGCAGATCCACCCGGCGGGCGCCCGGGAACAGCGGCAGCCAGTCGACCTCGACGCCGTGTGCGTACGCCTCGGCCAAGGCGGTGCGGAAGCGGGTGGGGCCACCGTCGTCCCGGCGCAGTGAGGCCAGTACGCGGCCGCCGTGCGCGTCCGCGTCGTCGAGTGTTTCGCGCAGGCCCGTGGTCAGCACCGGGTGGGGGCTGATCTCGATGAAGGTGTGGTGGCCGTCCTCGACCGCCGCCCGGATGACCCGTTCGAGCTCCACGGTCTCGCGCAGATTGCGATACCAGTAGTCCGCGTCCAGGCCGGCGGTGTCGATGGGCCGTCCGGTCACCGTGGAGTGGAAGGGGATCGCCGCGGTGCGCGGCTCGATCGGCGCCAGGGCCTTCAGCAGTTCGTCCCGGATGTCGTCGATCTGGGGCGAGTGGGAAGCGTAGTCCACCGGGATGCGCTTGGCCGCCGGGAACTCCGCCAGCACCGCTTCCAGCACCTCGTCGCCGCCGGACACCACTGTCGAGGACGGGCCGTTCACCGCCGCGATGGAGACCCCGGGCCGGTCCCGCAGCCGGTCGGCAGGCACCGGTACGGACACCATTCCACCCCGGCCCGACAGGGCGAGCAGCGCCTTGCCGCGCAGTACGACCACCCTTGCCCCGTCCGCCAGGGACAGGCCGCCCGCGACACACGCCGCCGCGATCTCACCCTGCGAGTGACCCACCACCGCCGACGGCACCACTCCGTACGAACGCCACAGCTCGGCCAGCGACACCATCACCGCCCACAGCACCGGCTGCACCACATCGACCCGGGCCAGCGCTCGCTCATCCGCCAGCACATCCGGCAGCGACCACTCCACCAGCGGAGCCAGCGCATCGGAGCACTCGCCCATCCGCCGGGCGAACACCGGCGAGGACTCCAGCAGTTCCAGCGCCATCCCGGCCCACTGCGCCCCCTGACCGGGGAAGACGAACACCACTTTGCGCCCCGGCTCGGCCGCGTCCAGGGCCTCCACCACGCCCGGTGCGGGTTCGTCCCGTGCCAGGGCCGTCAGCCCCGCCAGCAGTTCGGCATGGTCACCGCCGAGCACCACCGCCCGGTGCTCCAGCACGGCGCGGCTGGTCAGCAGCGAGAAGCCGATGTCCGCCACGCTCCGGTCAGGGTGGCTCACCACGTATGCGCGCAGTCGTTCCGCCTGTGCGCGCAGGGCGTGCCGGTCGCGTCCCGAGACGATCCACGGGACCACCGCACCGGGCCCGACCGCACCGGGCTCAGCGTCGCCGGGCCCGACCGCACCGGGCTCAGCGTCGCCGGGCTCGGCCAGAGCGGGCTCCGGGTCGCCGGGCCGCTCCGCTGCCGTCGGCGGCGGCGCCTGCTCAAGGATCAGGTGCGCGTTCGTTCCGCTGATGCCGAACGACGACACACCGGCCCGGCGGGGCCGCCCGGCCTCCGGCCATGCCGTCTGTTCGCTCAGTAGCTCCACCGCGCCGGTGGACCAGTCCACATGGGGAGTGGGCTCATCGATATGCAGACTCTGCGGCAGCACCCCGTGGCGCATGGCCATGACCATCTTGATCACACCGGCGACACCGGCGGCCGCCTGAGTGTGACCGATGTTCGACTTGATCGACCCCAACCACAACGGCCGGTCCGGATCCCGGTCCTGACCATAGGTGGCCAGCAGCGCCTGCGCCTCGATCGGATCACCCAGCGTCGTACCCGTACCGTGCGCCTCCACCGCGTCCACATCCACCACGGACAACCCCGCACTCGCCAACGCCTGCCGGATCACCCGCTGCTGCGACGGACCATTCGGCGCCGTCAAACCATTCGACGCACCATCCTGATTCACCGCACTGCCACGCACCACCGCCAGGACGGGGTGTCCGTTGCGCCGAGCGTCCGAGAGCCGTTCGACCAGCAGCATGCCGATGCCTTCGGCGAAGCCGGTGCCGTCCGCCGCGCCCGCGAACGCCTTGCACCTGCCGTCCGGCGCGAGCCCGCGTTGACGGGAGAACTCCACGAAGACGGTGGGCGTGGACATCACCGTCACACCACCTGCCAGCGCGAGCGAGCACTCGCCGAGGCGCAGCGCCTGTACGGCGAGGTGCAGGGCCACCAGCGACGAGGAGCAGGCCGTGTCCACGGTGACCGCCGGGCCCTCGAGGCCGAAGGTGTACGCCACGCGGCCCGAGGCGACACCGGCTGCCGCGCCCGTGCCCAGATAGCCCTCGACAGCGTCCGGTGTGGTCGACAGCCGGGTGAGGTAGTCGTGGTGCATCACCCCGGTGAACACGCCGATCCGCTCGCCCTTGACGGAGGTGGCGGGGATGCCCGCGCGCTCGAACGCCTCCCACGAGGTTTCCAGCAGCAGCCGCTGCTGCGGGTCCATGGCGGTGGCCTCGCGCGGCGAGATCCCGAAGAAGGCGGCGTCGAACTCGGCCGCGTCGTAGACGAATCCACCGCTGCGGGCGTACGACGTACCGGTGCGGTCCGGATCGGGGTCGTAGAGACCGTCCAGGTCCCATCCTCGGTCGGCCGGCAGGACGGATATGGCATCGCCGTCCGAGCGCACCAGGTCCCACAGCGCTTCCGGCGAGGTGACCCCGCCGGGGTAGCGGCAGCTCATTCCGACGATGACGATGGGATCGTCGGCGACGAGGGCGGTTCCGACGGGTGTCGCGGCGGCACCGATGTCCTTCCCGAGGACTTCGGCGAGCAGGTACTCGGCGAGCGCTTGTGGTGTCGGATAGTCGAACACGGCGGTGGCGGGCAGCCGTACGCCCGTGGCGGCGCTGATCCGGTTGCGCAGTTCCACGGCGGTCAGCGAGTCGAAGCCGATCTCCTGGAAGGTCCGCGAGGTGTCGACCGACTCCGCGGAGGCATGGCGCAGCACCGCCGCGATGTGGTTGCGCACGAGTTCGCGTACGACCTGATCCCATTCGGAGCGGTCCACGGCGGCCAGCCGGTGTCCCAGCGCGGAGGCTGATTCAGGGGCGTCGGTTGCCTCGGCCGCGCGCCGGATCCGCGGCCGGACCAGGTCGCGCAGGACGGGCGGCAGGTGGCCGGCGTCCGACCATGCCTGCGGGTTCAGGGGTGCGGCAAGCACCATGGGCTCGTCGGCGGCGAGCGCCGCGTCGAACAGATCCAGGGCCTGGGAGGTGGGCATCGGCACCGCGTGGGCACGCGCCAGATCGTCGGCCGACAGGTGCTGGGTCAGTTCGCTGCGTTCCTCCCAGAAGCCCCACGCGATCGACACCGCGGACAGTCCCCGCGCCCGCCGCTGAGCCGCCAGCGCGTCCAGGAACCCGTTCGCCGCCGCATAACTGCTCTGGCCCGCGTTGCCCAACACGCCCGCCGCCGACGAGAACAGCACAAACGCCGACAGGTCCATGCCCGCGGTCAGCTCATGCAGATTCCACGCCGCGTCCACCTTCGCCCGCAACACCGGCTCGACCCGCTCACGCGTCAACGACGTGAGCAATCCGTCATCCAGCACACCCGACGCATGCACCACACCGCTCAAGGCGAAGTCCGCCGACAGCCCCGACAACACCCCGGCCAGACCCTCACGATCTGCGGCGTCACACGCCGCGATCACCACCTCGGCGCCCGCGGCCTCCAGCTCCGCCCGCAACTCCGCCGCACCTTCAGCCTCCGCACCACGACGCGACAGCAGCACCAGCCTGCTCACCCCATGTCGCGCCACCAGATGGCGAGACACCAAACCACCCAGCACACCGGTGCCACCCGTCACCAACACCGCACCGGAACCAAACCCACCCGACATCTCATCCGGCGCCGACACCCGGCCCAGACGCGGCACCCGCACCGCACCCGACCGCACCAGCAGCTGCTCCTCACCCAGAGCCGGCACCCCGGGAAGCAGACTGTCGACGCCGTCCAGGTCATCGGTGTCCACCAGCACCAGACGCCCCGGGTTCTCCGACTGCGCGGACCGCACCAGACCCCACACCGCGGCCCCAGCCACGTCCTCCACACCATCGCCCGCGTCGACAGCGCGGCGCGTCACCACGACCAACCGCCCATCCGCCAGGTCCTCATCCGCCACCCACGCCCGCACCCGCTCCAGAACCTCAAGCACATGCCCATACGCCTCACCCACCACATCCGGACCATCGGAGACGACCCGCACCACCTCAGTCCGCGGCGCCACCTCACCCCCCGCCGCCACAGTTCCGGACGCGTCCACCCACTCCACCCGATGGAGGGCGTCAGTCCTGCTCCCCCGGGTGTCGTTCAACTGCTGTGCGGAGACCGGTCGCAGGGCCAGTGAGCGCGCCGACAGGACCGGCGCACCGGTGGTGTCCGTGGCCCGGAGGGAGATCGCGTCGCGTCCTGCCGGGGACAGTGCGACGCGCAGGACCGTCGCACCGACCGCGTGCAGCGTGACGCCGGTCCAGGAGAACGGCACATAAGCCTGGTCGTCATCGGATACGAAGTCGCCGAATCGCACCCCGTGGAGCGCGGCGTCGAGCAGGGCGGGGTGGATCGCGCACCGCGCCGCGTCCGCGCGTGCCTCCTGGGCCACCGCCA
>NZ_JANIAA010000083.1 GCF_024505145.1 Streptomyces rugosispiralis
CATAGTCGGGCCGCAGACCCCACGCCTCCGAAACCAGCCGGAACAACGCCACCTCAACCGCGAACAACGCGGGCTGAGTGAACCCCGTCCGATCCAGTACCGCCGCGTCATCCCCAAACAGCACCGTCTTCAGCGGTCGCTCAAGGTGCTGGTCCAGCTCCGCACACACCGCGTCCAACGCCTCCGCGAACACCGGATAGGCGTCATACAACTCACGCCCCATCCCCAGCCGCTGACTCCCCTGCCCCGTGAACAGGAACGCCACCTTGCCGCTCGCGATCTTGCCCTCGACCAGCCCGGTCGCGGGCTCCTCGCGGGACAGCGCGTCGAGGGCGCGTATCAGGCCGGCGCGGTCGTCGGCGACGATCGCGGCCCGGTGCTCGAAGGCGGCCCGGCCGATGGCCAGCGAGAAGCCGATGTCGGTGAGGCGCAGTTCGGGGTGGGCCTCGAGGTGGGCGCGCAGGTTCGCGGCCTGGGCGCGCAGCGCGGGGCGGCTCTTGGCGGCCACGGTCCACAGCGGCAGCGCGACGGCGGCGCGGGTCTCGGCGGGGGCGTCGTCGGCCGTCTTCGCGGCCGGGGCCTCCTCCGGCTCCGGCGCCTGCTCCAGGATGGTGTGCGCGTTGGTGCCGCTGATGCCGAACGAGGACACCGCGGCCCGGCGCGGCTGCCCGGTGTCCGGCCAGGCGCGCCCCTCGGTCAGCAGCGAGACGGCGCCCGCCGACCAGTCGACGTTCGGGGTGGGCTGGTCGACGTGCAAGGTCCGCGGAAGCACCCCGTGGCGCATCGCCATGACCATCTTGATGATGCCCGCGACACCGGCGGCGGCCTGGGTGTGCCCGATGTTGGACTTGATGGAGCCCAGCCACAGCGGCTGGTCCTCGCTGTGGTTGCGCCCGTACGTGGCGAGCAGGGCCTGGGCCTCGATGGGGTCGCCGAGCGTGGTGCCCGTGCCGTGCGCCTCGACCACGTCGATCTGGCCGGGGGCGAGCCGGGCGGCGGCCAGGGCCTGGCGGATGACGCGCTGCTGCGAGGGGCCGTTGGGCGCGGTGAGCCCGCTGCTGGCGCCGTCCTGGTTGATGGCGCTGCCACGGACGACGGCCAGCACCTGGTGGCCGTTGGCGCGGGCGTCGGAGAGCCGCTCCAGGAGCAGCATGCCCGCGCCCTCGCCCCAGCCGGTGCCGTCGGCGGCGGCCGCGAAGGACTTGCAGCGGCCGTCGGCGGCGAGGCCGCGCTGGCGGCTGAACTCGGTGAAGGTGCCGGGGGTGGACATGACGGTGACACCACCGGCCAGGGCCAGCGAGCACTCCCGGCGGCGCAGCGCCTGCGCGGCGAAGTGCAGGGCGACCAGGGAGGAGGAGCAGGCCGTGTCGATGGTGACGGCCGGGCCCTCCAGGCCGAAGGTGTAGGCGACGCGGCCGGAGGCGATGGAGCCGGAGCTGCCGTTGCCGAGGAAGCCCTCGACGTCCTCGGGCGCGGAGAACAGCCGGGAGGCGTAGTCGTGGTACATCACGCCCGCGAACACACCGGTCTGGCTGCCCTGGAGGGTGGTCGGGTCGATGCCCGCGCGCTCGAACGCCTCCCACGAGGTCTCCAGCAGCAGCCGCTGCTGCGGGTCCATGGCCAGCGCCTCGCGCGGCGAGATGCCGAAGAACGCGGGGTCGAAGTCGGCCGCGTCGTGCAGGAACCCGCCCTCGTGGACGTACGGCTCCTGGCCGCTGTCCGGGTCCGGCTCGAAGAGGACGTCGGTGGCCCAGCCGCGGTTGGTGGGGTACGGCGTGGCCGCGTCACCGCCGCGGGCGACCAGCTCCCACAGCTCCTCGGGGGTGCTGACCCCGCCGGGGTAGCGGCAGCTCATCGCCACGATGGCGATGGGCTCCTGCTCGCGCTCCTCGACCTCGCGCAGCCGCCGCCGCGCCTCGCGCAGGTCGGTGGTGGCCCGCTTGAGGTAGTCGAGGTACTTCTCTTCGTTCGCCGTCGCCATTACGCCGTCCCCGCGGTGCTGAGGTGAGTCGATGAGCTCTTGTGGAGCAGGTCAGGAGAGCCCGAGCTCGTCGTCGAGGAGATCGAAGATCTCGTCTGCCGTCGCGGACTGGATTTCACGGTCTTCTGCGGTGCTGTCCGTAGCACTTTGCGTTTCATTCCACTTCGACAGGAGGTCGCGCAGGCGGGTGGTGATGCCGGGGCGCTCGATGTCGTCCGGGGCGATCGTGGCGAGGATCGCCTCGAGCTTGTCGAGCTCCGCGTGTACGGGCTGGTGTCCGGCCGCGCCGTCCAGGCCCAGCTCCTCGCGCAGATACCCGGCGAGCGCGGTGGGCGTCGGGTAGTCGAAGATCAGCGTGACCGGCAGGCGCAGCCCGGCGGCGGCGCCCAGTCGGTTGCGCAGGTCCACGGCGGTGAGCGAGTCGAAGCCGAGGTCGAGGAAGCCGCGCCCGGCGTCCACGTCGTCCGGGGTGGCATGGCCGAGGACGGCCGCCACATGGCCGCGGACGACCTCCAGCAGCTCACGGTCGCGTTCGGTCTCCGAGAGCCCGGAGAGCCGTGCCGCGAGCGAGCCCGCGCCGGAGTCGGCCACGACGCCGGAGGTGGCCCCGATGTCGGCGGAGCGCCGTACGGGGGTGCGGACCAGGCCGCGCAGCAGCGGCGGCAGCAGCCCGGCGGCGGCCTGGCCGCGCAGTGCGCCCGTGTCGATGCGGATCGGTACCAGCGCGGCCTCGGACAGGGTGCCCGCCACGTCGAACAGCGCCAGGCCCTCGTCCGGTCCGAGCGCCTCGAAGCCGCCGCGCGAGATGCGGGTGACATCGGAGGTGTCGAGGGATCCGGCCATGCCGTCGGCCGTGGCCCACAGGCCCCAGGCGAGCGAGCTCGCGGGCAGACCCTGGGCGTGGCGGTGCTGGGCGAGCGCGTCCAGGAAGGTGTTGGCCGCCGCGTAGTTGCCCTGTCCGGAGCTGCCGAAGGCACCGGCGGCCGAGGAGAAGAGCACGAACGCGGCCAGGTCGAGGTCGCGGGTCAGCTCATGCAGGTTCCACGCCGCGTCCACCTTGGGACGGAGCACGGTGTCGATCCGCTCACCGGTCAGCGAGCTGATCACCCCGTCGTCCAGGACGCCCGCGGTGTGCACCACGGCGGTCAGCGGGTGCTCCGCCGGGATGGCCGCGAGGGTGGCGGCCAGGGCGTCCCGGTCGGCGGTGTCACAGGCCGCCCAGGTGACCTCGGCTCCCGACGCGCCCAGTTCGGCGGCGAGTTCGGCCGCGCCCGGGGCCTCGCCACCACGGCGGCTGACCAGCAGCAGATGCCGCACTCCGCGCTCCGCCACCAGGTGGCGGGCGAAGAGTCCGCCGAGGGCGCCGGTGGCGCCGCTCAGCAGCACGGTGCCCTCCGGGTCGCCGAGTCCGGCCGGCTCGGGGGGGTCCGCCAGGGCCGGGACCCGGGCGAGCCGGTAGGCGTGGCCGGTGCCGGAGCGCAGCGCGAGCTGCGGTTCGTCGGTGGCGAGCACCGACGGCAGGGCCCGCTGGGACGCGTCCGTGCCGTCGATGTCCACCAGGACGAAGCGGCCGGGGTTCTCCGACTGCGCGGACTTCACCAGGCCCCACGCGGTGGTGTGGGCCAGGTCGGCGACGTCCTCGCCGGGGGCCGCCGCGACCGCGCCACGGGTGACGAGGACGAGACGGGTGTCGGCGAGCCGCTGGTCGCCCAGCCAGTTCTGGACCAGGTCCAGGGC
Source organism: Streptomyces rugosispiralis (assembly GCF_024505145.1). Lineage (GTDB taxonomy): Bacteria > Actinomycetota > Actinomycetes > Streptomycetales > Streptomycetaceae > Streptomyces > Streptomyces rugosispiralis. The sequence goes on from NZ_JANIAA010000083.1 coordinate 3,719, forward strand.
GTCCCGGGCGGCGGCCCTCGCGGTGTCGGCCACGGACGCGATGCCGCCGGTCGCGGTGAGGGGAGCCGTACCGTCCGTGGCGGGCAAGGACGCCGCGTCGGCCGTGGCGGGCGGGTACGCCGCGCCGTCGGTCGCGCGCAGCGGCGCCACGCCGCCGGTCGCGGTGAGGGGAGCCGCGCCCGTGAGGGGCGCCACGACCACGTCGGGGGCGGACCCGCCACCGTCGAGGGAGGCGGTGAGTGCCGCGAGGTCCGCGTGGTCGTCCAGCCGCTCGCCGCCGACGGTGAAGCCGGTGGCGGCGCCGAGGGTCACCCAGCGCTCGCCGAGCGGGATGTCGGTGGCGGACGCGGGCAGAGCCGTCCACTCGGGGCGGAACAGCGACTCGTGGTGCGCGGCGCGCGAGGCGTCGAGCTGCTCGGCCGCCAGCGGGCGCAGCACCAGGCCGTCGATGGTGGCCACGGCGGCGCCGGTGCCGTCGGCGAGGTGCAGCGACACCCCGTCGGCGCCGGGCCGCAGCCGTACGCGCAGCGATGCGGCGCCCCCGGCGTGCAGCCGTACGCCGGTCCAGGCGAACGGCAGCCGCGCGCCCTCGCTCCCCTCGCCCCGCGGGTCGAGGCCGAGGGTGTGCAGGGCGGCGTCCAGCAGCGCCGGATGCACCCCGTACGCGGCGGCCTGGGGCTCGAAGCCCTGGGGCAGCCGGATCTCGGCGAACAGCTCATCGCCGCGCCGCCAGGCGGTGTGCAGCCCCTGGAAGACCGGGCCGTAACCGAGTCCCGCGGCGGCCGCGCCCGCGTAGAACTCCTCGGTGGCCAGGGCCGTCGCGTCGGCCGGGGGCCAGGCGCTCAGGTCCATGTGCTCGTCCGGGGCAGCCGGGGCGCCCTGGGCACCCTGGGCGCTCGGGGCGAGGAAGCCGGTGGCGTGGCGGATCCACGGCTCGTCGGCGGGCGCGTCCTCCCGGCGGGAGTGCAGGGTCAGCGGGCGCCGCCCCGTCTCGTCGGCCGCCGCGAGCTCCAGCCGTAGCTGGACGGCGCCCTGTTCGGGCAGGACCAGCGGGGCCTGGAGGGTCAGCTCCTCGACCGTGTCACAGCCCGCCTCGTGGCCGGCGCGCAGCGCGAGTTCCACGAAGGCCGTGCCGGGCAGCAGCACGGTGTCCATGACGGCGTGGTCGGCCAGCCAGGGGTGGGTCAGCAGCGACAGCCGCCCGGTGAACACGAAGCCACCGGTGTCGGGGAGTTCCACCGCCGCGCCCAGCAGCGGGTGGTCGGCCGTGTCGAGGCCCGCGGAGATCACGTCCTCGACGGAGATGCCCACGTCGAGCCAGTAGCGCTGGCGCTGGAAGGCGTAGGTGGGCAGCTCCACGCGGCGGGCGCCGCGCCCGGCGTAGACGGCCGCCCAGTCCGGGGCCGCGCCACGGACATGGACGTGGGCGAGGGCGGTGGCGAGCGCCTGGGCCTCGGGGCGGCCACCGCGCAGGGTGGGGACGAACACCGCGTCGGTGTCGCCATCCCTTTCGGTCCCGGTCTCCGTCCCGGCCAGGCAGTCCTCGCCCATCGCGGAGAGCACCCCGTCCGGGCCGAGCTCCACGAAGGTGGTCACGCCCTGCTCGCGCAGGGTGCGGACACCGTCGACGAAGCGGACGGACTCGCGGACATGGCGCACCCAGAACTCCGGCAGGCGGATCTCGTCGGCGGAGACCACGGTGCCGGTGAGGCAGGACACCAGCGGGATCTTCGGGGCGTTGAAGGTCAGGCCCTCGGCCAGCTTGCGGAAGTCCGCGAGCATCGGGTCCATGTGCGGCGAGTGGAAGGCGTGGCTGACGGTGAGCCGCTTGGTCTTGCGGCCCCGCGCCTCGAAACCGGACGCGATCTCCAGCGCCGCGTCCTCGTCACCCGCGATGACCACGGAGTTCGGGCCGTTGAGGGCGGCGATGGACACGCGGTCGGTGAGCAGCGGCGCCACCTCGTCCTCGGACGCCTGGACGGCGATCATCGCGCCACCCGCGGGCAGTTCCTGCATGAGCCGGCCACGGGCCGCCACCAGCGCAGACGCGTCGGCGAGCGAGAACACGCCCGCCACATGCGCGGCGGCCAGCTCGCCGATGGAGTGGCCGGACAGGTAGTCCGCCTTCAGCCCCCACGCCTCGACCAGCCGGAACAGCGCCACCTCGACCGCGAACAGCGCGGGCTGGGTGTAGCCGGTGCGGTCCAGGTCCCGGGCGTCCTCGCCGAACAGCACGATCTTCAGCGGCCGTTCGAGATGCGGGTCCAGCGCGTCGCACACCTCGTCCAGCGCCTCCGCGAAGCGCGGGAACGCCGCGTACAGCTCACGGCCCATGCCGAGCCGCTGGCTGCCCTGACCGGTGAACAGGAACGCCACCTTGCCCTCGGTGGCCATCCCGCGCAGCGCCTGCGCCGGGTGCTCACCGCGCGCCAGCGCGTCCAGCCCGCCCAGCGCCTCGTCATGGCCCTCGGCCACCAGGGCGACGCGGTGTTCCAGCGCGGCGCGGGTCGTGGCGAGCGAGAAGCCCAGGTCGGTGAGGGAGGCGCCGGGTTCGGCGGCGATCCGCGACCGCAGCCGCCGCGCCTGGGCCCGCACAGCGTCCTCGGTACGGGCCGACAGCAGCACGGGCACGTACGGCAGGGCCGCGGGCTCCGCCGCGGGCTCCGCCGCGGGCTCGCCCGGCTCGGCGGCGGGCGGCTGCTCGATGATGGCGTGGGCGTTGGTGCCGCTGATGCCGAACGAGGACACCGCGGCCCGGCGCGGACGGCCGGTCTCCGGCCACTCCCGCGCCTCGGTCAGCAGCGACACCGCACCCGCCGACCAGTCCACATGCGGCGACGGCTCGTCCACGTGCAGCGTCCGCGGCAGCAGACCGTGCCGCATCGACAGCACCATCTTGATGACACCGGCGACACCGGAGGCGGCCTGGGTGTGGCCCAGGTTGGACTTCACCGAGCCCAGCCACAGCGGCTGTTCCGCGTCCCGCTCCCGGCCGTACGTGGCCAGCAGCGCCTGCGCCTCGATCGGGTCGCCCAGCGTCGTACCGGTGCCGTGCGCCTCGACCACGTCCACCTCACCGGTGGTCAGGCGGGCGTTGGCGAGGGCCTGGCGGATGACGCGCTGCTGGGACGGGCCGTTGGGCGCCGTCAGGCCGTTGGACGCGCCGTCCTGGTTCACCGCGCTGCCGCGCACGATCGCCAGCACCTCGTGGCCGTGCCGACGGGCGTCGGAGAGCCGCTCCAGGAGCAGCATGCCCGCACCCTCACCCCAGCCGGTGCCGTCGGCGGCCGCCGCGAAGGACTTGCAGCGGCCGTCCCTGGCCAGTCCGCGCTGGCGGCTGAAGTCGATGAACGTACCCGGGGTGAACATCACCGTGACACCGCCGGCCAGCGCCAGCGAGCACTCGCCCTGGCGCAGCGCCTGCGCCGCCAGGTGCAGCGCCACCAGCGAGGACGAGCAGGCCGTGTCGACCGTGACGGCCGGACCCTCCAGGCCGAAGGTGTAGGCCACCCGGCCGGACACCACGCTGCTGGAGCTGCCGGTGCCGAGGTAGCCCTCGACCTCGTTCGGGACGGCGTGCAGCCGGGACCCGTAGTCGTGGTACATGACGCCCGCGAACACACCGGTCCTGCTGCCGCGCACGGACAGCGGGTCGATCCCGGCGCGCTCGAACGCCTCCCACGAGGTCTCCAGCAGCAGCCGCTGCTGCGGGTCCATGGCCAGCGCCTCGCGCGGCGAGATCCCGAAGAACGCCGGGTCGAACTCGGCCGCGTCGTGCAGGAATCCGCCCTCGCGGGCGTAGGAGGTGCCCTGGGTCTCCGGGTCCGGGTCGTAGAGCGCCTCGAGGTCCCAGCCGCGGTTGTCCGGGAAGCGGGAGATGCCGTCCTCGCCCGCGGCGAGCAGCTGCCACAGCTCCTCGGGGGTGGTGACCCCGCCGGGGTAGCGGCAGCTCATCGCCACGATGGCGATCGGCTCGTCGTCGGTGGCGGCCGCGACCGGCACCGGCGTGTGCACCACCGGGGACCGCTCGCCGACCAGCTCGGTGCGCAGATGGCGGGCCAGGACCCGCGGGTCCGGGTAGTCGAAGATGAGCGTGGCGGGCAGCCGCAGCCCGGTGACCGAGTTGAGCTGGTTGCGCAGCTCGACGGCGGTCAGCGAGTCGAAGCCCAGCTCCTTGAACGCCCGGCCCGAACCGATGGTCTCCGCGCCCGCGTAACCGAGCACGGTGGCCACCTGGCCGCGCACCAGATCCAGCAGCAGCCGCTCCTGCTCGGGCTCGGACAGCCCGGCGAGCCGCCCGGCCAGGCCGGACTCGCCGCCCGCCGCGACCGCGTCCACCGCGCGCCGCGCCGGGATCCGCACCAAGCCGCGGAACAGGGGCGAGACCGCGCCACTGGCGGCCTGGGTGCGCAGCGCCGCGATGTCCACCCGCATCGGCACCAGCGACGACTCGCGGACCGTCAGCGCGGTGTCGAGCAGCGCGAGGCCCTCGGCCACCGGCAGCGGCGGCAGTCCGGCGCGCCGCATCCGGGCGATGTCGGCCTCGTCCAGGGTGCTGCCCATACCGGCCCCGGCCCACAGGCCCCACGCGAGCGCGGTGGCGGGCAGGCCCTGGGCGGCGCGGTGGCGGGCGAGGGCGTCCAGGAAGGCGTTGGATGCGGCGTAGTTGCCCTGGCCAGGACCGCCGAACACACCGGAGGAGGACGAGAACAGCACGAAGGCCGCCAGGTCCAGCTCACGGGTCAGCTCGTGGAGGTTCCAGGCCGCGTCCACCTTCGGCCGCATGACCTGGTCGACGCGCTCGGGGGTGAGCGAGCCGATCACACCGTCGTCCAGCACACCGGCCGTGTGCACGACCGCCGTCAGCGGATGCTCGGCGGGGACGGTGGCGAGGGCCGCGGCGAGCGCGTCCCGGTCCGCCACATCACACGCCGCCCATGCCACCTCGGCACCCAACTCGGCCAGCTCGGCGGCGAGTTCATCAGCGCCCGGCGCCTGGTCGCCGCGACGGCTCACCAGCAGCAGCCGCCGTACGCCACGCTCGGCCACCAGATGCCGCGCCACCAGCCCGCCCAGCGAACCGGACGCACCGGTCACCAGCACCGTGCCCGCGGGGTCGAGGCCGCGGGCGTCGTCGCCCTCCGGCTCCACGGCCACCCGCGCCAGCCGCGGCACGGACACCGCGCCCGCGCGGATCGCCAACTGCGGCTCACCCGAGGCCAGGGCGGCGGACAGCGCCCGCAGCGACTCTTCCGCGCCGTCGGTGTCCACCAGCACGAACCGGCCCGGGTTCTCCGACTGCGCCGAGCGCAGCAGACCCCAGACGGCCGCACCGGCCAGATCCGCCACCGGCTCGTCGTCCTCGACGGCCACCGCGCCACGCGTCACCACGACCAGCGGGGCGTCCCCGAACCCTTCCTCCTCCAGCCACCGCTGGACGACGGAGAGCGCCGCCGCGGCGGCGCGGTGCGCCCCGCGGGCCACCTGCTCACCGACCTCGGCGGACGGCGATACGACGACGTACTCGGGCGCGGGCGCCGTGCCCGCGGCGACCGCCCCGGCCAGCGTCTCCAGGTCCCCGTACGCCGACGTCCCGAGCCCGAGCGGATCGGCGCCCAGCACCGCCCACCGGCCGTCGGCGGGAACATCCGCCCCGGCCGCGTCGGCGAGCCCGGCCGTGGTCGCCCACTCCAGGCGGAACAGCGACTCGTGGTAGGCCGTACGCGCGCTCTGGATCTGCTCGGCCGAGACCGGGCGCAGCCCGAGCGTCTCGACGGCCGCGACCGGCGCGCCGGTGGTGTCGGCGATCTCCAGCCGGACGCCGTCGGTGCCGGCGGGGGTCAGGTGTACCCGCAGCGCCGAAGCGCCGCTCGCGTACAGCGACACGCCGGTCCAGGCGAACGGCAGCCGCCCTTCGCCGCCCGTGTTGCCCAGGCCACCCATGCCGATGGCGTGCAGGGCGGAGTCCAGCAGCGCCGGGTGCAGCCCGAACGCGGCGGCCTCCTCGGCCGTCTCCTCGTCCAGCGCCACCTCGGCGAACACCTCGCCGCCGCGCTGCCACGCCCTGCGCAGCCCCTGGAACGCGGGGCCGTAGGCGAAACCGATGTCCAGCAGGCCCTCGTAGCGGCCGTCCAGCGCCACCTCGGTCGCGTCCGCCGGGGGCCACGCGCTCAGCTCGAACGACGCCTCCGGACGGCCGCCGGACGCCAGGACACCGGCGGCGTGCCGGGTCCACGGCTCCTCCGCGGGCAGGCTCTCCAGCCGGGAGTGCAGCGACAGCGGGCGGCGGCCCGTCTCGTCGGCCGCACCGACCGAGAGCCGTAGCTGGACACCGCCCCGCGCGGGCAGCACCAGCGGCGCCTCGAGGGTCAGCTCCTCCAGGTAGTCGCAGCCGACCTGGTCACCGGCGCGGATCGCCAGCTCCACGAACGCGGTGCCGGGCAGCAGCACCGTGTCCAGGATGGTGTGGCCCGCGAGCCACGGGTGCGTGGACAGCGCCAGCCGCCCGGTGAACAACATCCCGTCCGCGTCCGGTAGTTCGGCGCTGGCACCGAGCAGCGGATGCTCGGCCTCACCCAGCCCGACCGCGGCCACGTCGCCGAGGAACAGCGACGAGACCTTCGGCCAGTAGCGCTGCCGCTGGAAGGCGTACGTGGGCAGCGCGACCTGCGCGGCGCCGGTGCGGGCGTAGTAGGCCGCCCAGTCCACCGCGATGCCACGGACGTGCACCCGTGCGACGGCCTTCGTCAGCGCCTCGGCCTCGGGGCGGCCCTTGCGCAGCGCGGAGACGAAGGCGGCGTCATCACCGGTCACGCACTCCTGCGCCATCGCGGTGAGGACACCGTCCGGGCCCAGCTCGATGAACGTGGTGACGTTCCGCGCCTCCAACGTCCGCACACCGTCGAGGAAGCGGACGGCCTCCCGGACGTGGCGCACCCAGAAGTCGGCGGTGGTGATCTCCTCGGCGGAGACCAGCTCGCCGGTCAGGTTGGACACGATCGGGATGCGCGGAGCCTCGTACGACAGCCCCTCGGCCACCTCGCGGAACGCCGCCAGCATCCCGTCCATGCGCGGGGAGTGGAACGCGTGGCTCACGGTGAGCCGCTTGGTCTTACGGCCCTGGGCCTCAAAAACGGAAGCGATCTCCAGAGCCGCGTCCTCGTCACCGGCGATGACCACGGAGGTGGGCCCGTTGAGGGCGGCTATCGAGACGCGCTCGGTGAGCAGTGGCGTGATCTCGTCCTCGGACGCCTGGATGGCGATCATCGCGCCACCGGTGGGCAGCTCCTGCATCAGCCGACCACGGGCCGCCACCAGCTTCGCGGCGTCCGCGAGCGAGAGCACACCCGCCACATGCGCGGCGGCCAGCTCACCGATCGAGTGGCCGGACAGGAAGTCCGCCTTCAGCCCCCACGCCTCGACCAGCCGGAACAGCGCCACCTCGACCGCGAACAGCGCGGGCTGAGTGAACCCCGTCCGATCCAGTTCCGCCGCGTCGTCCCCGAACAGCACCTCCCGCAGCGGCCGCTCCAGATGCCCGTCCAAGTGGGCGCAGACCTCGTCCAACGCGTCCGCGAACACGGGGAAGGCGTCGTACAGCTCACGGCCCATGCCGAGCCGCTGGCTGCCCTGCCCGGTGAACAGGAACGCCACCTTGCCACCGGCCACCGAGCCCTTGACCAGCTTGGGCGTGCCACGTTCCTCGGCGAGTGCCTCCAGGCCGGACAGCAGCCCGTCCCGGTCCTCGGCGACGAGCGCCGCGCGCTCCTCGAAGGCGGTACGGCGCGTGGCGAGCGTGAACGCCACGTCGGTGAGGTCCAGTTCGGGCCGCTCGCCGAGGTGGGCGCGCAGCCGTGCGGCCTGGTCGCGCAGGCCCTCGGGGGACTTGGCGGAGAGCACCCAGGCGGTGGGGAGACCGGACCGGGGCGCGGCGGCGGGCGCCGTCTCCTCGGTCTCGTCCGCGTACACCGGGGCCTGCTCGATGATGGTGTGCGCGTTGGTGCCGCTGATGCCGAACGAGGACACCGCGGCCCGGCGCGGACGGCCGGTCTCCGGCCACTCCCGCGCCTCGGTCAGCAGCGACACCGCGCCCGCCGACCAGTCCACGTGTGGGGTCGGCTCATCGACGTTGAGGGTCCGCGGCAGCAGTCCGTGCTGGATGGCCAGCACCATCTTCATCACACCGGCGACACCGGCAGCGGCCTGCGTATGGCCGAAGTTGGACTTGATGGAGCCCAGCCACAGCGGCTGCTCCGGCTCCCGCTCCTGCCCGTACGTGGCGAGCAGGGCCTGGGCCTCGATCGGGTCGCCCAGCTTGGTGCCCGTGCCATGGGCCTCGACCGCGTCCACCTCGGACGCCGAAAGCCCCGCACCCGCCAGCGCCTGCCGGATCACCCGCTGCTGCGACGGACCATTCGGCGCCGTCAAACCATTCGACGCACCATCCTGGTTGACCGCGGAGCCACGTACCACCGCCAACACCTCATGACCGTTG
>NZ_JANIAA010000084.1 GCF_024505145.1 Streptomyces rugosispiralis
TGGGCCGTCCGGCCGGGGCCCGGGGCGTGGCCCCACCACGCGGCGGAGCCGCATATCGATGCTTCGGGAAGGGGCGGGGAGGGGAACAGCCCGCCGCAGGCGCCACGATCCGCCGGACGTCCCAGGACCGCCAGTGCAGCCGCCAGCCGCCAGGCGGTCAGCAGACCTCTTCCAGGTCCCGCCACTCACGCGTGTCCGGACTGTCGGCGACCCACCCGTCCAGCAGCCCCCGCACCAGCCCCCCAGGCGCCGCGATCCCGCACTCGCGCTCGGGAACCCACAGCGAACCCGAGCCCGCCATCCGGTGGCCCAGCGGTCCGGGGTGGCCCGGTTCGCTGTGGTCGTGCGGGTCCAGATGCTCGCCCTCGCCCTCGTCACTGGGCATCCGGCTCTCCGAGCAGGAACGGCACAGCAGCCGCACCGACGACGACCAGTCCTCGGCCGCGAAGCCCGCGTCCGCCGCGAGCCGCTCCAGGGCGTCCCGGTCGGCCTCGGTAGCCGCTTCCAGCAGCACCACCCAGGTCGGCACCGGCGACGGTGCCCACAGCTCGATCTCGTCGAAGACCGGGTACGCGGGGCCCGCGGAGGTCACCCGCTCGCCGTGCGGCACACCGTCGTGGAGCACCACCTCGCCCCAGCGCCGCCCGGACGACGGCAGCGGGATGGACAACACCTCGATCCGGGCCGGGTCCAGCCGGCGGCCCCAGACCACCTCGGCCTCGCCCTCCGGGGACAGCCGCACCGCCGCGCTGCCCAGCTCCATGCCGAGCGGCTCACCGGACGCGGACGCCTCTCCGGGCACCTTCAGCCCGTACGCCTGCCAGGCGCGGCGGGCCAGCGGCCAGTCCTGCAGCGCGGTGGCCGCGATCCCCACGTTCCACCAGTCCGGAGCGCCCGTCTCGCGGTCCAGCAGCGCGACCGCCCGCAGCCCCGCGGCCCGCGCCTGCTCCCAGTCGTGCCGGAACTTGTGCAGCAGCGCCAGGTTGAACCAGGACTCCGACAGCCACGGCTCCAGGTCGGCGGCGCGGGTCAGCAGCGCGCCCGCGTCCTCGTACCGGCCGTCGCCGATGAGCGTGAACGCACGGTCCGTGGCCTGCCGCCATGAGGCGGACGGCCGGTGCCGTACCTTGCCGAAGATCTTCACGATTCCCGCCTGCCGGTATCGAAGTCGTCCCGTACCAGATGCCTTCGCGGACGGCGTCGCCCTCCCTTGAAGACAACCTGCCACACATTCGCGGACATCTCAGCCCGACCCCTCACCCTGCGGCCGGGATGCGACGCCCACCACACCTCCTTGCCACCGGCCATCTGGCCTGGCACCCCTCTCCTCGCATCCAACCATGCCCCTCGGGAGGCCCGCTCATTACCGGCGAGTTATCAGTTCTCACCGGGGGCGGCCGTAAACCCCGCGCGACAGCACCGTGGCGAGCGCCTCGACCACGGCCGGGTCGAAGTCGCGCGCCGTGGCCAGCCGCAGCCGCTCCAGGGCGCGCAGCGCGGCCGCCCCGGCCGCTCCCTCGGCCGCGGGCCCGCTCACCAGTTCGGTGTACGCGTTCACCGCGCGCACGATACGCGCGGCGAGCGGCTGCTCGCGGTACGGGTCCGCCTGGCGCTCCACGACCAGCGCCACCTCGGCGGGTACCCCGGTCTGGCGTACCACAGCGCCGCCGAGCAGCGCGATTTTGCGCTGCTCGGCGGCGGGCAGCGGTTCGGTGGCCCCGGCGGGCACCGGGTCCACCAGCGACAACTGGCCGATGTCGTGCATCAGCGCCGCGTACTCCAGCACGGTCAGCCGGGGCTCGGAAAGGCCCAGCTCACGCCCCACCGCCCGGCTGAGCCCGGCCACCTCGCGGGCGTGGCCCGTCGGGGTGTACCCGGCTATCTCGGTCGACCGGGCCAGGGAGGCGATGGTCTGGCGGTAGGTGGCCCGTATCCCGGCGTAGCGGCGGTAGGAGTACTGGATCAGCAGCAGCGGCACCGCCAGCACCGGCACCGGCCACAGCCCGGCGACGGCCACGGTGAGCGCCATCACGGTCGCGGTGGCGCACACCGCCGCCCCCACCCCGGGCAGCGACCGCAGCTCGTCGCGGAGCAGCGGCCCGTAAGGCCAGCCGGTACGGGCGCGGGCGAGGGCGGCGGCCAGGACGGCGTCGCACAGGGCGGTCAGGGCCAGCAGGGCGAGCAAATAGCCGACGAGGGACGGACCGTGGCCGAGCCAGTCGGCCAACCGGCCGGTCCGGTGCAGCGGTTGGAAGCAGACGGCGGCGAACGCGGCGGTCAGCACCCGGCGGGCGGTGTGCCCGGGGTCGACCGGGCAGCCGAGCGCGAGCGGCGCCACCAGCCCGGCGAGCGACGCGGCCACGACGACGGTGACCACCTGGAGGACGCCATGGCTGGCAGGCGCCCCGCCGAGCCGCCCGAGCAGGGCGTATCCCAGGGCGCCTGCGGCGGCGAGCGGCGCGGGCTCACCGCGCGGATCGGGCACTCCCCCGCCGCCGCCCGGCAGCGCGGGCGGCGCCTCGACGCACCGGATCGCCTCCCCCACGGCGATGAGCGCCCCAAAGGCCAGCGCCGCCTCCGCCTGCCGCACCCCGTGCCACTCGGTCCACACCAGCGCCACCACGGCAAGCGCCCCCGCCGCGCCATACACGGCGACGACCGTAAGGCCGCCATAACGCCCCCGGGATATGCGCTCCCGTCCCTCCTCGCGAGCGGCAGCGGTCGCGGCCCGTTGACGGCGGCCGCGGTGGAGGGCACGCGCATGCCGCTCGGCGATCCGGACGAGGGCCCGGGGGGTGCCTCTCGAGCTGGGGCGAACCGCCCTGGCGGGCCACCGAGCCGCGCTTTCGTCCCGGCCCCGCGAGCCGTAACGCCTCGGGACACCGATCCCGCCCCTGCCCGAGGCGCCCGGGGCTTCCCCGGACCCCGCGTCGGCTGACCCGGAGCCGGACCGAGACCCCCGGTCGGGGCCGGGGAGGCCCAGGGCCCCCGTCCCGCCTCTGGCCGAGATGTCCGGGGCTCGCCCGGCCTCCGCGTCGCCTGGCCCGGCCCCGACCCGAGGGGGCCGGTCGGGGCCAGGGCGGTCCGAGGCGCCCGTCCCGCCTCTGGCCGAGCTGCCCGAGGCTCCCCCGGGCCCTCCGTCAGCCGACCGAGGGCCCCGGTCGGGGCCGGGGCGATCCGGGGCGCCCGTCCCGCCTCTGCCCGAGGCGCCCGGGGCTTCCCCGGACCCCGCGTCGGCTGACCCGGAGCCGGACCGAGACCCCCGGTCGGGGCCGGGGAGGCCCAGGGCCCCCGTCCCGCCTCTGGCCGAGATGTCCGGGGCTCGCCCGGACTCCGCGTCGGCGGGACCGGGGACTCGGGCGGAATCGTTCGTGCCGGGTGTGGTGGGGTCCTCCGTGGGGCTCATGGGTCACCGCCGGGGCCGCCCGTGCCGGGGCGGGGCCCGCTGGGGGCGTCCGACGCGCCCGGGGCCGCCGCGCGTACCAGGGGCGGGGCGGGGTCCGGGAGGGCGTCTGCCGGGACGTTTCCGCGCTCCTCGGGGGCGTCCGCGGTGACCGCCGCGTGCCAGCCGTGGCGGTCCAGGGCGCGGGTGAGGGCTCCCACCATGCGGGGGTCGAACTGCGAGCCCGCGCACCGCCGCAGTTCCTCCACGGCCGTGGGCACCGGCCGGGCCCTGCGGTACGTACGCGTCGAGGTCATCGCGTCGAAGGCGTCCGCCACGGCGACCACCCGGGCGAACTCCGGGATCTGCGCCCCGGCGAGCCCATACGGATAGCCGCTGCCGTCCAGCCGCTCATGGTGGTGGAGGATCGCGGCCCGCGCCTCGCCAAGGAAGCCGATGCCGCGCACCATCTCGTCGCCGTACTCGGGGTGGAGCTCGATCACCCGGCGCTCATCGGGCGTCAGCGGACCGTTTTTGCGCAGCAGCCGGGTGGGCACGCCGAGCTTGCCGACGTCGTGGAGGATGCCCGCGATGCGCACCGCCTCCAGCCGGTCGCCGCTCATGCCCAGCTCGCGGGCGATCATCGCGGAGGCGCGGCCGACGCGCTCGCTGTGGCCGCGGGTGTAGCGGTCCTTGATGTCGACCGCCTGGACGAGGGCCCGGATGGTGGCCTGGTGAGCGGCGCTCTCGCGGCGGTAGAGCACGAAGCCGCAGGCGCAGACGTACATCGGCAGCAGCACCAGCAGGGCCGCCGCCGGTCCGTAAGGGCTGCGCCACAGCACCGCCATGGCCAGCCCGGCGGGCCCGTGCACCAGGTACGGGGCGAGGGCGCCGGGCAGCCGTCCCCACCAGGCGGCGCGCGGGGACTGCCGCTCGGCGGTGACCAGCACCCCGCCCTCCAGCGCGATGGCGGTCAGGCCCAGGACGAGCGCGGCGGCCACGGCGGCCGCCAGGGCGTACGGAAAGCCGGGCGCAGCGGAGGACGACGTCTGCCCCGCGGGGGCCTGAGTGCCGTCACCGAGGGCCCAGAGGGCGCCGAGGGTCCCGGGGCCGTCCAGGGCCGCGAAGGCGCACGAGGCGGCCCAGACGGCCAGCGAGAGCCGTGCGGCGCGCCAGGCCCGCCGCGCCCCGGCCGGGGGCCGCTCGACGCGGGCGAGCAGCGCACCGGGCACGGCGACCAGCGCCGCGGCGGCGGGCGGCAGCAGAAAAGCCCCGGCCAGAAGGACGGGGCTGCACCATTCGGGCCAGCGGCCGCGCACCCTGGAGCCGACCGCGTGCACCGCGGCGAGCAGGGCGGCCGTGGCCCAGGGAACGGCCGCTCCGGGCCGTACGGCCGGGGCGGCGCAGTACGCCCCGGCGAGCACGGCGCACAGGACATAGGCGCGTGCCCCGTGGGGAAGTGCCCGCACGGTGTCCTCCTCCCCATCCATGTCCATTGCGCCGCCCCTCTCGGGCGGGGCGAATCAGGTGGTTGGGGAGCTTAGGACGAGCCGGGGCGTATGGGATCGGAGGGACTGTCCGATTACACCCCTTCGAGTGATGATCTGATCACCGAGGGTGGGAATGGGAACGCGCCAACTCGATTGACGTTCGACCGGGGATCCACTGGGGCCTGAGCCCCGGGGTCACTCCTGGGCGCTGCTCGGCGCGCTGCTCCGCGCGTTCGTCTCCGTCGCGATCTCGCGCTCCGGCACCGCCTGCCCGGAGCGGATCAGCTCGATCCGCCCCATGACCTTCGACCGGAGGTCGGTGGGCACGTCGTCATGGCCGCAGCACCGCTTGACGAGCTTCTTCACGGCCTTCTCGAGGCCGTACTTCTCCAGGCACGGAGAGCACTCGTCGAAGTGCACCTCGAACTTGGCGCAGTCGCCGTCCGGCATCTCGTGGTCGAGGAACTCGTAGAGGTGGTCGAGAACCTCGGAGCAGTCCGTCTCATGCGGCTCTCCGCAGCTCATGAGTCCGCGCCTTTCCGATCGTGCGACTCGTCCGCCACGGCGCCCGCGCCCGCCGGGACCAGCCCGCGCCCACGGGCGTAGTCCTCCAGCAGACCGCGCAGCTGGCGGCGCCCACGGTGCAGGCGGGACATCACCGTACCGATGGGTGTACCCATGATGTCCGCGATCTCCTTGTACGCAAAGCCCTCGACGTCCGCGAGATAGACCGCGATGCGGAACTCCTCGGGGATGGCCTGAAGGGCCTCCTTGACATCGGAGTCGGGCAGGTGGTCGAGGGCCTGCGACTCGGCGGAGCGCAGACCGGTCGACATATGCGACTCGGCGCGTGCGAGCTGCCAGTCCTCGATCTCCTCGGCCGCGCTGCGCTGGGGCTCCCGCTGCTTCTTGCGGTACGAGTTGATGAAGGTATTGGTCAGGATGCGGTACAGCCACGCCTTGAGGTTGGTGCCCTCGCGGAACTGGTGGAAGGACCCGTACGCCTTGGCGTAGGTCTCCTGCACGAGGTCCTCGGCGTCGGCCGGGTTACGCGTCATCCGCAGCGCGGCCGAGTACATCTGGTCCAAGAAGGCAAGGGCGTCCCGCTCGAAGCGCGCGTTCCGCTCCGAGGACGACTCCTGCGACCGCTCGACCGGCTCTCCCTCGGTCACGCCGTCGGTACCTGCGTCGGTCCCAGTGACCTGACCCACCTCCTCCAGCTTCGTGTCGGGTCCGGATGCGGACCCGCTCGAATCGGAGAATAGACGACGATCCGGTGCGCCCGCCGCTTCGATCTTCACGGCCTGCGCCGCCTGCAGCTGAGACCAGTCCAGGTCAGCGGCGCGTGGACGGGCCGGGCAAGCAAGCGAACCCATGCGGGGGACTCCCTTTCCTCGTATTCCGCGTATCAGTGCCTCTTACACGGTGAGTACCGACAGCCCGTTCAACACGGATCCCTCCCATCGCATTCCCGCCCCGGCGCCCCCGGCCAGGGGTGCCGGGGCGGCGGCCGGCGGCCATTGCCCGACGATCAGCCCAGGGCGCGCGGCAGCCAGTCGGTGACGGCCCCGGTGATCAGGGCGAGCGCCGCGGGCTCGTCGAGGTCCGCCGACTTCGGCAGGCCGAAGACGTGATCGCCGTACGGCACCTCCACGAGCTCCATGGCCGCGGGCAGCTCCGGGAACTCCTCCGGCCGCCCGAACGGGTCCCGGCCGCCCTGGACGATCAGCGTCGGCACGCCCGTGGCCAGCAGCTCCTCGGCCCGGGACCGCTCCGGCTTGCCCGGTGTGTGCAGCGGGAACGACAGCGCCAGCACGGCCTTCGCGCCCAGCTCCGTCGCGGTCCGGCAGGCCACCCGCGCCCCGGCGCTGCGGCCGCCCGCCACGATCGGCAGCCCGGCCTTCTCCAGCGCGGGCCATACGGCACGCCATCCGGTGTCCAGGGTCGAGGGCGCGGGCGCGACCTTCTTGCCCGCCACCCGCCACGGCTGCTCGACCAGCGCGACGCTCACCCCGAGCCCGGGGAGCGCCCCGGCCAGTGCGCGCAGGTCCCGCGCGTCGATGCCCCCGCCGGCGCCATGACTGGCGGCCAGCAGGGCATGGGCGCCGGGCGCGTGGTGCCAGGTGATCCGGGCGTCCCCGGCCGGGGTCGCCACCATCTCGGTGGTGACCTGGGGTTCTGTGGCGACCCGAGGTCCATCCGGCTTCTTCGCGGCCATCAGAACAGCGTGCCCTCCTCCGGGGCCTCGAGCTCGTCGAGCAGCTCGGGGCCGTTGTTACGGACATCACTCACCCCGGTGGCCACCGGGTACGCCCGCAGCAGCCCGGAAGGCGGCGGCGCCAGCAGCGGCAGCAGGTCGTCCGGGTCGGTGCGGCCCGGGTCCAGCCAGGAGGCCCAGCGGTCCTCGGTGAGGACCAGCGGCATCCGCGGGTGGATCTCGGCGAGCGAGCCCGGCCCCTCGTCCCGGGCCGCGCCCCCGAAGGGCTCCTTGTCCGCCTCGGTGGTGATCACCGTGCAGGTGACCCACCACGCCCGGGGGTGCTCGTCCGGCAGCGTCCGGTCCCGCCAGAACTCGTACAGCCCGGCCATGGCCATCACCGAGCCGTCCACCGGGGTCACGAAGTACGGCTGCTTGCGGGGCCGCTTCCGCTTGCCCTTCTCCTCCAGCTGCCGCTCGCCCGCCGCGGTGACCCACTCGTAGTAGCCGTCGGCGGGCAGGATGCAGCGCCGCGAGGCGAACGGGCGCCGGTAGGACGGCTTCTCGTGCACGGTCTCGGCCCGTGCGTTGATCATCTTGGCACCGCCCTCGGGGGACTTCGACCAGGACGGCACCAGCCCCCACTTCAGCGCCCGCAGCTGGCGAACCGGGCGCGGTTCGGCGGCGTCCTTAAGGGGGCGTTCGAGCACCGCGTACACGTCCTTGGTGGGCGCGACGTTCCAGTCCGGCGCCAGAGTCTCATCCGGCTCCCACTTCTCCACTCCGAAGAGCCCGACGAGATCCTCGGGCCTCCGGCTCGCTGCGTATCGACCGCACATAGGTGCCACACTGCCACGACCCCTAACGACGCGAGGAGCCGCCCGCACATGGACGCAACGAACGCCGCCGATCTGTGGGACCGGGTGACCGGCGCCCAGCCCGACCCCACCACCTGGTTGGTCGTCTCCACCGGCGTGATCGCGTTCGCGGTCGTGGTCTTCCGCACCGCCTGGCGAATAGCCCGTAACGCCATCACCATCGCCCACGAGGGCGGCCACGCCCTCGTCGCCCTGCTCAGCGGGCGGCGGCTGGACGGCATACGGCTGCACTCCGACACCTCGGGGCTGACCGTCTCGCGCGGCAAGCCCACGGGCCTGGGCATGATCCTCACCGCGGCGTCCGGCTACACCGCCCCGTCCCTGCTGGGCCTCGGCGGCGCCTGGCTGCTGGCGGCGAACCACATCACCTTGCTGCTGTGGGGGACGACGGCGCTGCTGGTCGCGATGCTGGTGATGATCCGCAACGCGTATGGCGTCCTTACGGTCGTCATCAGCGGGGCCGCCTTCTTCCTCGTCTCCTGGCTGACCGGGCCGGACGTCCAGGCCGGGTTCGCGTATGCCGTGGTGTGGTTCCTCCTCCTGGGGGGCGTGCGTCCGGCCTTCGAGCTCCAGCGCAAGCGCCGTCACGGCGGCGCGTACGACTCCGACCCCGACCAGCTCGCCCGGCTGACGGGCATTCCGGCCGGCGCCTGGCTGCTGCTCTTCCACGTGGTCTCGCTGTGTTCGCTGCTCGCCGGAGGGCGCTGGCTGCTGGGGCTGTGACCCCCGCCGCTGGGACCGTGACCCCGGGCCGCTGGGACCGTGACCCGCGTACGAGCGCCCGGCGCGCCACCACCGACATCACATGGGCGCGTTGTAGCAGCGCCGTGTTTCGACTGGGTTTCGCCACTTTCGATCAAGATTGGCACTCCGGGCGAACCACTAAAGTGAGACCCATGACCGGCATTGAGACCTCCCCGGACGACCACACCGCCCTCTGGCCCGCTCCGACCGCCGATGGAGCGGTCGACGCGACCGTCACCGTGCCCGGATCCAAGTCGGTTACCAACCGCGGTCTGATCCTGGCCGCGCTCGCCGCCGAACCCGGCTGGCTGCGCCGCCCACTCCGCTCCCGCGACACCCTCCTGATGGCCGCCGCCCTGCGCGCCATGGGCGTCGGCATCGAGGAGACGGTGTCCGACGGCGCCCTCGGCTCCGGCGGCCCCTCCGGCGGCGGAGAGGCCTGGCGGGTCATCCCGGCGGGCCTGCACGGCCCGGCCACCATCGACGTCGGCAACGCCGGCACCGTGATGCGCTTCCTGCCGCCGGTCGCCGCCCTGGCCGACGGCCCCGTCCACTTCGACGGCGACCCCCGCTCCCACGAGCGCCCGCTGCACGGCGTGATCGACGCGCTGCGCGCCCTCGGCGCCCGCATCGACGACGACGGCCGCGGCGCGCTGCCGATGACCGTGCACGGCGGCGGGGCGCTGGACGGCGGCCCGGTCCGCGTCGACGCCTCGTCGTCCTCCCAGTTCGTGAGCGCGCTGCTGCTGTCCGCGCCGCGCTTCAACCAGGGCGCCGAGGTGCGTCACATCGGCGCCGCGCTGCCCTCCCTGCCGCACATCCGGATGACCGTGGACATGCTGCGCGCGGCGGGCGCGCGGGTGGACACCCCGGAGGCGGGCGGCGAGCGGGGCGTCTGGCGGGTGGCGCCGAGCGCGCTGCTCGGCCGCGACCTGGTCGTCGAGCCCGATCTGTCCAACGCGGCGCCGTTCCTGGCCGCCGCCCTGGTCACCGGTGGCCGGGTGACGATCCCGGACTGGCCGGAGCGCACCACCCAGCCCGGGGACGAACTGCGCCGGATCTTCGCCGAGATGGGCGGTTCCTGCGAGCTCACCGACACCGGTCTGACCTTCACCGGAACGGGCCGGATCACCGGGATCGACGCCGATCTGCACGAGGTCGGCGAGCTCACCCCGGCGATCGCGGCGGTCGCGACGCTGGCCGACTCCGAGTCGGTGCTGCGCGGCATCGCCCATCTGCGGCTCCACGAGACCGACCGGCTCGCCGCGCTCGCCAAGGAGATCAACGAGCTGGGCGGGGACGTCACCGAGACCGAGGACGGCCTGCGGATCCGCCCGCGCCCGCTGCACGGCGGGATCTTCCACACCTACGAGGACCACCGGCTGGCCACCGCCGCCGCCGTCCTCGGCCTGGCCGTCGACGGCGTGCTGGTCGAGAACGTGGCGACCACCGCCAAGACCCTCCCCGACTTCCCCGGTCTGTGGACCGGCATGCTCGACGCGACGACGACCTCGGCGCGGAGATCCTGAGAGCCTGGACTCATGCGCCGCTACGGCAAGCACACCGACGAGGACGACGTTCGGGTCCGCCCCAACCGCAAGGGCAACCGGCCGCGCACCAACATCCGCCCCAAACACGAGGACGCCGCCGAGGGATTCGTGCTCACGGTGGACCGCGGCCGGCTCACGGTCCTGGTCGAGGACCGCACCATCACCGCCATGAAGGCCCGCGAGCTCGGCCGTAAGGGCGTCGTGGTCGGCGACCGGGTCGCGCTCGTCGGGGATCTCTCCGGCGACAAGGACACGCTCGCCCGGATCGTCCGGGTCGAGGAGCGCTCCTCCGTCCTGCGCCGGACCGCCGACGACGACGATCCGTACGAGCGGGTGGTGGTCGCCAACGCCGACCAGCTCGCGATCGTGACCGCCCTGGCCGACCCGGAGCCGCGTCCGCGGCTGATCGACCGGTGTCTGGTGGCCGCCTTCGACTCGGGCCTGGAGCCGCTGCTCGTGCTCACCAAGTCCGATCTGGCGCCCGCCGACGACATGCTGAAGACCTATGAGCCGCTCGGCATCCCTTATGTCGTCACCAGCCGCGACGAGCTGGCCGACGGCGACGCCGCCGACCGGGTGCGGGAGCGGCTGACGGACCGGATCACGGTCTTCGTCGGCCACTCGGGCGTGGGCAAGACGACGCTGGTGAACGCGCTGGTGCCGGAACGCCAGCGGGCCACCGGCCGGGTGAACGCGGTCACCGGCCGCGGCCGCCACACCACCACCTCCGCGCTCGCGCTGCCCCTCCCCGATGCCAAGGGATGGGTGATCGACACCCCGGGTGTGCGGTCCTTCGGGCTGCACCACGTGGACCCGGCGCGGGTCATCCACGCCTTCCCGGACCTGGAGCCGGGCACCGAGGGCTGCCCGCGCGCCTGCAGCCACGACGAGCCGGACTGCGCGCTGGACCAGTGGGTGGCCGACGGCCACGCCGAACCGGCCCGGCTCTACTCCCTGCGGCGGCTGCTGGCCACCCGCGAGCGGCGGGAGGGCGACTAGCGGTGTCCGGCGGTACGCGTACGCCTGCGGCGGGCCGTTCCCCTCCCCGCCCCTTCCCGCAGCATCGATATGCGGCTCCGCCGCGTGGCAGGGGCTC
>NZ_JANIAA010000085.1 GCF_024505145.1 Streptomyces rugosispiralis
GCCCGCTGCGGTGGTGCTCTCGGGTGATGAGGAGCCGGTGTTGCGGGTGGCCGAAGAGTTGTCGGAGCAGGGGTGCCGGACGAGGCGGTTGGCGGTCTCGCATGCGTTCCATTCCGCCCGGATGGAGCCGATGCTGCAGGAGTTCCGGGAGGCGATCGCCGACGTGTCCTTCGCCGCACCGCTGATCCCCCTGGTCTCCAACGTGACCGGCAAGTTGGCGGACGCCGAGGCGGTGTGTTCGCCGACGTACTGGGTGGAACACGTGCGTACCGCCGTGCGCTTCGCGGACGGAGTACGAGCGCTGGCCGACCACGGCGTGAGCACCTACCTCGAACTGGCGCCGGACGCCGTGCTGTCCGCGATGGTCGGCGACTGTCTGCCGGGAGAGGCGGCCGAAGGGCCCGTGGTGGTGCCGTCACTGCGGCGGGAGGGCGACGAACCCCGTGCGCTGATGGCCGCCGTCGCTCACCTGCACGTGGCAGGCGTACGCATCGACTTCAGCACTCTGTTCGGTGGCGCCGTTCCGCCCGCTCACCTCCCCGATCTGCCCACGTACGCCTTCCAGCGCACGCACTACTGGCTCCAGGACACCCGGCCCGCCTCTCACCGGAGCAGCCTCGCCGGTGCCCCCGGCGACACCGACGCCGTCGACGCCCGGTTCTGGGCCGCGGTCGAACGCGGGGACCTCGGCTCGGTGGCCGAAGCGCTGGACCTGGCCGACCGCGAGGACAACCGTGCCGCGCTGGACGCCGTGGGCGGTGCGTTGGGCGTGTTGTCGGACTGGCGGCGCAAGCGCGGTGAGAAGTCCGCGGCGGACCGGCTGCGCTATCAGGTCACCTGGAAGCCACTCCCCGGCGCCACCTCCGGTGTACCCAGTGGCACCTGGCTGGTCGTCCTGCCGCACGGTTGCCAGGGCGAGGAGTACGCGGGCCGGATCGCCCCGATGCTGAATCGCCAGGGTCTGCGCACCACCACCCTGCGGCTCGACGGACCGGAACCGCCCGACCGCGCCGCCTTCGCCGAGATGCTGCGCGGCGCGTCGGCGGACCACGACGACATCGGCGGAGTGCTGTCCCTGCTCGCTCTCGACCAGCGCGTACGTCCCGGCTCCGCGACGCTCACCGAGGGGGCCGCGGCCACACTGGCGCTGGTCCAGGCCCTCGGCGACCTGGGCTCTGCGGGTTCAGCGGGCTCGGGGCATCGCCTGTACTGCGCCACCCGAGGCGCGGTCACCGTCGGCGCGGCGGACCGCCTCAGCGCCCCGGAACAGGCGGCGGTGTGGGGGCTCGGTCTGGCCGTGGCGCTGGAGCAGCCGGACCGATGGGGGGCGCTGGTGGACCTCCCGGACGTGTTCGACGACCGGGCCGCCCGGACCCTGCTCGCCGCACTGGCCGATCCGGGCGATGAGGACCAGCTCGCGATCCGCGCCACGGGCGCGTTCGTACGCAGGCTGCGGAGCCATCCCCTGCCCACCGGCGTGGCGAAGCCGGAGTGGCGGCCGCGCGGCACCGTCCTGGTCACCGGCGGTACGGAGGGCCTCGGCAGGCATGCCGCGCGCTGGCTGGCCGGTGCCGGTGCCGAGCACCTGGTGCTGACCGTCGGGTCGGATCCGGAAGCGCCCCATGTGGTGGCCCTGCGGGACGAGCTGAGCGGCCTGGGCGCGAAGGTGACGGTGTGCCCGACGGACCTCACCGACCGGGACGCGGTGAAGCGGCTGCTCACCGGCCCCGCCGCGTATCCCGAGCTCTCCGGTGTCGTCCACACCGCCGACCTGGCACGGATCGCCCAGACCGACGCCACCGGCGCCGATGAACTGGCGGAGACGCTGGCGGCCAAGGTCGACGGTCTGCTGCATCTCGACACGCTCCTGGCCGATCGGAAGCTGGATCTGTTCGTGGTCTTCTCGTCGGTCGCCAGTGTCTGGGGCGGTGGCGGCCAGGGGCTGATCGGCGCGGCCAACGCCCAGCTCGACGCCCTGATCGAGCGGCGCCGCGCCAGGGGGCTGGTGGCCACCTCGGTGGCCTGGGGTGTGATCGACGGCTTCGGTGTGGCCGCCGATGCCACGGCCCAGGAGCAGCTGCGCCGCCGCGGTGTGCTGCCCATGGCGCCCGAGGCGGCGATGGCGGCCCTGACGCACGCCGTCCGCCATGACGACACGCTCGTGGCCGTGGTGGACATCGACTGGTCGGCGTTCGTACCGGCGTTCACCTCGCTGCGGCCCAGCCCGCTGATCGGTGATCTGCCGGGCGTTCAGGAGATCGTCGACAGCCTTCGTACGGACGACGCCACCGACGAGTCCGCCTCGGAGTTCCTGCGCGAACTGGCCGCGGGCTCCGACGCCGAGCGGGAGCGCGCCCTGATGAAGGTGGTGCGCGAGAACGCGGCCACCGCGCTGGGCCACAGCGGTGTCGAGGCCGTCAAACCGCAACGCGCCTTCCAGGAGCTGGGATTCGACTCCCTCGCGGCGGTGAACCTGCGCAACACCCTCGGCGCCGCTCTGGGCACCCGGCTGCCGGCCACCCTCGTCTTCGACTACCCCACGCCCGCCGCGCTGGTGGAGTACCTGCGTACCGAACTCGTGGGAGACCAGGGCGACGACGAGGTCACCGAGGGCGATGAGGAGGAGATCCGCCGCGTACTGGCCGCCGTGCCGTTCAGCAGGCTCCGCGAGGCCGGAGTGCTCGATGCGCTGCGGTCGCTGGCCAGGGCCGAGACCGAAGTGGCCGGACCGGACGGCAGCCGGCCGTCCGCCGATGAGGAGCTCGACCTGATCGATGGAATGGATATCGCCGGACTGGTCCAACGGGCTTTCGACGGAACCCAGTTGTGAACGCACTCGACGCGGTGGGAGGCAGCCATGAGCAGTAGCCAGAGCGAACAGATCGTCGAAGCCCTGCGCGCCTCGCTGAAGGACAACGCCCGGCTGAAGCACGAGTACGACAAGGCGGTCGCGGCCACCTACGCCCCCATCGCCATCGTCGGGATGGCCTGCCGGCTGCCGGGCGGGGTGAGCACACCGGAAGACCTGTGGGAGCTGGTGTCCACCGGCGGTGACGGCATCTCCGGCTTTCCGGTGAACCGCGGCTGGGACCTGGACAACCTCTTCCACCCCGATCCGGACCACCCCGGCACCAGCTATGCCACGGAAGGGGGTTTCCTGCACGACGCCGGTGAGTTCGACGCGGGCTTCTTCGGCATCTCGCCCCGGGAGGCCGTGGCGATGGACCCCCAGCAGCGGATCATGCTGGAGCTGTCCTGGGAGGTGTTCGAGCGCGCCGGGATCGACCCGACCAGCAAGCGGGGCAAGGACGTCGGCGTCTATTCCGGTATCGCGTTCCACGACTACGGCACCGGTCTCGCCGAGGTCCCCGAAGGGCTGGAGGGGTTCATCCTCACCGGTGGCGCGGGAAGCGTGCTGTCCGGACGGGTCTCCTACGCACTCGGCCTCGAAGGCCCCGCCGTGACGATCGACACGGCGTGTTCCTCGTCGCTGGTGGCGCTGCACCTGGCGGCGCAGGCGCTGCGGGCGGGGGAGTGCTCGATGGCGCTGGCCGGTGGCGTCACCGTGATGGCGGCCTCCGACGCCTTCGTGGGCTTCTCCCGGCAGCGCGGACTGGCCCCCGACGGCCGGTGCAAGGCATTCGCGGCCTCGGCGGACGGCACCGGGTTCTCCGAGGGCGCCGGTGTGCTTCTGCTGGAGCGCCTGTCCGACGCCGTCGACGCGGGACACCCGGTACTGGCGGTGGTGCGCGGCTCGGCGGTGAACCAGGACGGCGCCTCCAACGGCCTCACCGCGCCCAACGGCCCCTCACAGCGGCGCGTCATCCGCCGGGCGCTGAGCAGCGCGCGGCTGACGGGCGCCGATGTGGACGTGGTGGAGGCACACGGCACGGGTACGGCGCTGGGCGACCCCATCGAGGCGCAGGCCCTGCTGGCCACGTACGGCCGGGACCGCGACCGCCCGCTGTGGCTGGGCTCGGTGAAGTCCAACATCGGTCACACCCAGGCCGCCGCCGGGGCGGCCGGTGTGATCAAGATGGTGATGGCGCTGCGGCACGGCGTACTGCCGAAGACGCTGCATGTGGATGAGCCGTCGCGGCAGGTGGACTGGTCGGCCGGTGCCGTGGAGCTCCTGACCAGCGAACAGCCGTGGCCGGAGACGGGACGGCCGCGCCGGGCCGCCGTATCGGGCTTCGGCATCAGCGGGACCAACGCCCATGTGATCATCGAGGAGGTCCCGGCCCTCCAGCCCGTCGAACCCGGCCCCGCCACCGGCGCCACCGCGGAAATCAGCGTCGCCCCCGCCGATACGCCACCGGTTCTGCATGACGCCCCGGTACCCCTTCTGGTGTCCGGGCGGGGGGAGTCGGGGCTGCGGGCCCAGGCCCGGCGCCTGCTGTCGTTCCTGGACGAACGGCCCGACGTGGCCCTGCCGGACCTCGGCTGGTCGCTGGCCTCCGGGCGCGCCGCGCTGGAGCAGCGCGGCGCGGTGCTGGCCACCGACCGGGACGCCGCGGTGCGCGGCCTGACCGCACTGGCCCAGAACACCCCCGCACCCGATGTGATCCGCGGCACCGGCCCGGCCACCGGCCACATCGCCTTCGTCTTCCCCGGCCAGGGCTCACAGTGGCGGGGCATGGCGGCCGAACTGCTCGCCTCCTCAACGGCGTTCGCCGACCGGTTCGCCGAATGCGACGACGCGCTCGGCCGCCTCCTGGACTGGTCCGTCACCGATGTGATCCAGGGAGCCGAGGGCGCGCCGTCCCTGGACCGCATCGAGATCCTGCAACCCGCGCTGTTCGCCGTGCACGTGTCCTTGGCGGC
Source organism: Streptomyces rugosispiralis (assembly GCF_024505145.1). Taxonomy (GTDB): domain Bacteria; phylum Actinomycetota; class Actinomycetes; order Streptomycetales; family Streptomycetaceae; genus Streptomyces; species Streptomyces rugosispiralis. The sequence goes on from NZ_JANIAA010000085.1 coordinate 4,825, forward strand.
GGTGTGGGCGGCGGCCGGGGTCGAACCCGCGGCGGTGGTCGGCCACAGCCAGGGGGAGATCGCGGCGGCGTACGTGGCCGGGGCGCTGTCGCTGGAGGACGCGGCCAGGATCGTGGTCCTGCGCAGTGCGCTGTTCGCCGAGGAACTGGTGGGCAAGGGCGCGGTGGCCTCCGTGGCGGCGTCGCCCGAGGCCGTGGAGAAGCGGCTGGCGGACCGGGGTGAGCGGCTGGTGATCGCCGGACGCAACGGCCCCTCGGCGGTGACCGTCGCGGGCGAGGTGGCCGCGCTGGAGGAGTTCGTGGCCGGGTGCAAGGCCGACGGGATCCGGGCGCAGGTCGTGGGCTCGACGGTGGCCTCGCACTGCGCCCAGGTCGATCCGTTGCGGGACCGCATCCTGGCGATGTTCGCCGACATCACCCCGCGCCGCGGCCACATCCCGTTCTACTCGACGGTCACCGGCGGTGTGCTCGACACCGGCGAACTGGACGCCGAGTACTGGTTCCGCAACGCGCGCCACCCCGTGAACTTCGAGGGCGCCGTCCACGAGCTCCTCGCCGACGGCTTCGGCTTCTTCGTCGAGTCCAGCGCCCATCCCGTGCTGGTGACGGCCATGCAGCAGATGTTCGAGGACGCCGGGGCCGACGCGGTGGCCGTGGGCTCCCTGCGGCGCGACGAGGGCGGTGCGCGGCGGTTCCTGGCCTCCCTCGCCGAGGGCCATGTGGGCGGACTGCCGGTGGACTGGGCCACGGTGTTCGCCGGTACCGACCCACGCCGCGTCGATCTGCCCACGTACGCCTTCCAACGGCGCCACTACTGGCTGGAGTCGACCGACACCTTCGGCGACGCGGCCGGGCTCGGCCTCGAACCGGCCCAGCACCCACTGCTGGGCGCGGTCACCGAATTCCCCGAATCCGGCGGCGTGTTGTTCACCTCCCGGCTGTCGCTGCGTACGCACCCCTGGCTGGCCGACCACGCGGCGGCGGGCACGGTGCTGCTGCCCGGGGCGGCGTTCGTGGAGCTGGCGGTGCGCGCCGGTGACGAGGTCGGTTGCGGTGTCGTCGAAGAACTCGTCATCGAGGCACCGCTCACCCTGGCCGACGGTGACGGCGCACGCCTACAGGTGTTCGTGGGCGAGGCGGGCGACTCCGGGCGGCGCCCGCTCTCCGTGCGCTCCCGCGCGGACGGAAGCGGACCGGGGGCCGCCTGGACACGCCACGCCACCGGTGTCCTGGCCCCGGCCGCCACCACCACCCCACCCGACACCGGCCTCGCCCAGTGGCCACCGGCCGGGGCGGTCGCGGTGGACACCGAGCGGGTGTCCGAGGCGTACGAGGACATGGCCGCCGCCGGTTACGGCTACGGACCGGCCTTCCGGGGGCTGCGCGCGGTGTGGACCCGGGGCGAGGAGGTGTTCGCCGAGGTCGCACTCGCCGACGACCAGGGGCTCTCGGCGGACGGCTTCGGACTGCACCCGGTGCTGCTCGACTCCGCCATGCACGCGATCGCCTTCCGCGACCTCGGCGCCACCCAGGCCACGCTGGCGCTGCCCTTCGCCTACCGCGACGTCGTCCTGCACGCCGCCGGGGCGTCCGCGCTACGCGTCCACATCGCACCGAACGGCCCCGAGGAAGTGGCGCTTCATCTGGCGGACACCGGCGGCGCGGCCGTCGCCACCGTCGGATCGGTGGTGTCCCGGCCGGTGGCCACCGAACTGCTGGACACCAGCACCGGCCCCGCGCGGGAGCGGATGTTCCGCGTCGGCTGGGACGAGCTCCCGGCACCGGCGGCCGGCACCGCGCCGGACACCCCGCACCCCGTACCGGTGGCGAGCGCCGAGGACATCCGCGAACTGGCCGAGACGGCCGACCTGGGCGTGCCGGAGGCGCTGCTCCTGGACCTGACCGGAGACGGCCAGGAGCCGAGCGCGAGCGGCGTACGCGAGGTGACCGGCCGGGTGCTGGAACTGCTGCAAACCTGGCTGGCCGCACCCGAACTCGAGGACACCCGGCTGCTCGTGCTCACCCACGGCGCGGTGGCCGTACACCACGACCGCGAGCTCACCGACCCCACCGCCGCCGCCGTATGCGGTCTGCTGCGGTCGGCCCAGGCCGAGAACCCCGGGCGCGTCACACTGGTGGACACCGACCGGGCGCGGGCGTCCCTGGCCCTGTTGCCCAGCGCGTTCACCGGCGGAGAGCCGCAACTCGCGCTGCGCGACGGCATCCGCTACGCCCGCCGGCTCACCCGCGCGGACACCACCGGCGCGCTGGTCCCACCCGCGGGCGCGGCGGCCTGGCGGCTGGAGCCCGGCACCGGCGGCACCCTCGAAGGTCTGGCGTTGCGCCCCGCGCCCGCCGCGCCGGAGCCACTGGCGGCCGGTCAGGTCCGGATCGAGGTCCGGGCGGCGGGGCTGAACTTCCTGGACGTCCTGGTGGCGCTGGACATGAACCGGGTCGATGCCACCATCGGCAACGAGGGCTCCGGAGTGGTCACCGAGATCGGCCCCGGAGTGGCCGGGCTCACCGTCGGCGACCGGGTGATGGGGCTGTTCCCCGACGCCGTCGGCCCGCTGGCCGTGGCCGACCACCGCACCGTGGTCAGGATCCCGCACGGCTGGTCGTTCGAGCAGGCCGCCGGCGTGCCGATGGCGTTCCTCACCGCCTACTACGGGCTGCGCGACCTCGCCGGTCTGCGATCCGGTGAGTCCGTACTGATCCACGCCGCCGCCGGCGGTGTCGGCATGGCCGCCGTGCAGCTCGCCCGGCACTGGGGCGCCGAGGTGTTCGCCACCGCCGCCGCGGCCAAATGGGACGCCGTACGCGCCACCGGAGTCAGCGAACGGCGGCTCGGCGACTCGCGCACCGTGGACTTCGAAACGCACTTCCTGGACGCCACCCAGGGCCGGGGCGTCGATGTGGTGCTGGACAGCCTGGCCGGGGAGTTCGTGGACGCATCGCTGCGGCTGCTGCCCCGGGGAGGCCGGTTCCTGGAGATGGGCAAGACCGACCTGCGGAGCCCCGAGGAGGTCGCGACCACCCACCCCGGCGTCTCCTACCAGGCGTTCTCCCTCTACGAAGCGGGCAACGACCGCATCGGGGAGATGCTGCGTGAACTGGCCGAGCTGTTCGACCGGGGAGCGCTGCGTCCCCTGCCGCTGAACACCTGGGACGTACGCCACGCCCCGGCCGCCTTCCGCTACATGAGCCAGGGACGGCACATCGGCAAGAACGTGTTCAGCCTCCCCCGCACCCCCGACGCCAGCGGCACCCTCCTGGTCACCGGTGGCACCGGCTCGCTGGGCCGCCTGGTGGCCCGGCGCATGGTCACCGAACACGGAATGCGCAACATCGTCCTTGCCGGACGGCGCGGCAGGGACGCCACGGGGATACCCGAGCTGGAGGACCAGCTCAGCGCGCTGGGCGCCACCGTGCGCACGGTGGCCTGCGACCTCGCCGACCGCGAGGCGGTGGCCGCATTGCTCGGCTCGATCCCCGAGAACACTCCGCTGACCGCCGTGGTGCACACCGCCGGGCTGCTGGACGACGGCGTGATCACCACCCTGACCCCGGAACGCCTGGACACGGTGTTCCGCCCCAAGGTGGACGCGGTGCTCAACCTGCACGAGCTGACCCGCGACCTCGACCTCGCCGCGTTCGTCCTCTTCTCCTCCGGCGCGGGCACCTTCGACTCCCCGGGCCAGGGCAACTACTCCGCCGCCAACGCCTTCCTCGACGCGCTCGCCCGCTACCGCCACGCCAGCGGGCTGCCCGCCACCTCCCTCGCCTGGGGTCTGTGGGGGCAGGTCACCGACATGAGCGCACACCTGGACGACTCCGACCAGCGGCGCATGGCCCAGGGCGGCATGCTCGGACTCTCCGTGCCCGAGGGCATGGAGCTGTTCGACACCGCGTTGCGCGGCCCCGACACCGTACTGGTCCCCGCCCACATGGACTTCGCGGCCCTGCGCACCCTGGCCGCCTCCGGCTCGCTGCCCGCACTGCTGCACGCCCTGGTCCGCCCCCCGCGCCGGGCCGTCGACAACGCGGCGGCGGACACGGACGACCTGGTGAGCAGGCTGGTCAGGGCAACCGCCGGCCAGCAGGAGAAGATCCTGCTCGATCTGGTCCAGCAGGAGGCCGCCGCCGTCCTCGGCCACGCCTCGGCCGATCTGATCGAGCCCAACCAGCCGTTCAAGGAGATCGGTTTCGACTCCCTCACCGCCGTGGAGCTGCGCAATCGGCTCTCCCGCCGGGCCGGGGTACGGCTGCCCGCCACGCTCATCTTCGACCACCCCGCCCCCGCGCCACTCGCCCGCTACCTCCTGGCCGAACTGGGCCAGGAGGTCGACACCTCCGAGGTGCTGATGGCCGAGCTCGACACCGTGGCCACCACCCTGGCCGAGGTGACCCCCGACGCCACGACCCACGCCACGGTGCTGGCCCGTCTCCAGCTGCTGGTCGAGCAGTGGGAGACCACGGCGGGCGCCACAACCGCCGACCAGGACGAGGAGTTCGACGTGGACACCGCGACCGACGAGGCCATGTTCGAGCTCATCGACCGGGAGTTCGGCACCTCGTGACCGCCCGGCCCCCCGCGATGGCACACCACACCCCGCCGAACCTCCAGCAGACGCCACCGTTTCCTTCGGGAGTGAACACTCATGGCAGATGACGGGAAGCTGCGCGACTACCTCAAGCGCGTGCTGGCCGATGCCCGCCGCTCCCAGAAACGGGTCCGCGAGCTGGAGGCCGAGAAGACGGAGCCGATCGCCATCGTCGCCATGGCCTGCCGCCTTCCGGGCGGGGTGGCCTCCCCGGAGCAACTGTGGGAGATGGTGCTGCACGGGCGGGACGGGATCACCGGCTTCCCCGTGAACCGCGGTTGGGACCTGGAAAATCTGTTTCATCCGGACCCCGACCACCGGGGCACCAGCTATGTCCGCGAGGGCGGATTTCTGCACGACGCGGGGGAGTTCGACGCGGGCTTCTTCGGCATTTCGCCGCGTGAGGCCCTGGCGATGGATCCGCAGCAGCGCATCATGCTCGAGCTCTCCTGGGAGGCGTTCGAACGGGCGGGGATCGACCCGACCGCCTGGCGCGGTAAGGACGTCGGGGTGTTCTCCGGCTTCGCGGGCAGCGACTACGGGGCCGGGCTGCCGGAGCTGCCCGAGGCCCTGGAGAGCTATCTGATGACCTCCGACGCCGGAAGTGTGCTCTCCGGCCGGATCTCCTACACCTTCGGGTTCGAGGGCCCCGCCGTCACGGTCGACACCGCGTGTTCCGCGTCCCTGGTGGCGCTCCACCTGGCGACGCGCGCCCTCCGGGCGGGGGACTGCTCGATGGCGCTGGCCGGTGGCGTCACCGTCCTGGGCACACCCCGGGCGTTCATCGGCTTCTCACGCCAGCGCGGACTCGCCGCCGACGCCCGCTGCAAGGCGTTCGCCGCGGCGGCGGACGGCACCGGCTTCTCCGAGGGCGCGGGAGTGCTGCTGCTTGAGCGGCTGTCGGACGCGGAGCGGAACGGCCATCGGGTGCTGGCGGTGGTGCGGGGCAGCGCGGTGAACCAGGACGGCGCGTCGAATGGACTGACCGCCCCGAACGGCCCGTCACAGCAACGTGTCATCCGGCAGGCGCTGGCCCATGCGCGCCTCACCCCGTCCGAAGTGGACGCGGTGGAGGCCCATGGCACGGGCACGGCGCTGGGCGACCCGATCGAGGCGCAGGCGCTGCTGGCCACGTACGGGCAGGGACGGCCGGAGGACCGGCCCCTGTGGCTGGGGTCGCTCAAGTCCAACATCGGCCACACCCAGGGCGCGGCGGGCGTGGCCGGGGTCATCAAGATGGTGATGGCGCTGCGGCATGGGGTGCTGCCGAGGACATTGCATGTGGATGAGCCGACGCCGCAGGTGGATTGGTCGTCGGGTGCGGTGGAGCTGCTGACCGAGCGGCGGGTGTGGCCGGAGGCGGGGCGTCCGCGCCGGGTGGGGGTGTCGGGGTTCGGGGTCAGCGGGACGAACGCCCACGTGATTCTGGAGCAGGCTCCGGAAGCGGCGGCCGAGGTGGCGCCGGAGACTCCGGGTGGTGGTGTGGTGCCGTTGGTGGTGCCGTTGGTGGTGTCGGGGCGTGGTGATGCGGGTTTGCGGGCCCAGGCGCGCCGGCTGCTGGACTTCGCCGCAGGCCACCCTGACGTGGGGGTGACGGAGCTGGGTGTGGCGTTGGCTGTTGGTCGGGCGGGGTTGTCGGATCGTGCGGTGGTGGTGGCGGGGGATCGTGGGGAGGCGTTGGCGGGGTTGGGTGTGGTGGCGCGGGGTGAGTCGGGTGTGGGGGTGGTGTCGGGTTCGGTCGTGCGGGGTCGGTTGGGGGTGTTGTTCGCTGGTCAGGGGTGTCAGCGGGTGGGGATGGGCCGTGGGTTGTATGAGGCGTTCCCGGTGTTTCGGGATGCGTTCGATGT
>NZ_JANIAA010000086.1 GCF_024505145.1 Streptomyces rugosispiralis
ACGTTCAACTCCCCATACGACAAGGACTCCTGACCGCACACCACCGCCACGCTCCCGGCGGACTCCCGCGCCCGCGCCTCGAACAGCTCGGTGAGGGTGGTGTCCGGGCGGGCGGCCGGGGCGGCGTCCCCCGGCGGCAGCAGCCGGGCCCGCTCCTCGGGCAGGAGGAGGTCCACGGTGCCCAGGGCGCGGTCCGGGCCCGCCTCCGCGAGGGACTCCATCAGCTGGACGAACCGGCGCTGGTGGAGGGCGAGATCGTCCTCGCCGTAGAGCTCGGGGTTGCCCTCGAAGTCGATGCGCAGCCCCTGGCCCTCGCCCAGGTCGTGGACCACCACCGACAGGTCGTCCACCGGGCCGAGGTTGAGGGTGTGCGGGGTCGCGGGCAGTTCGCCGAAGGTCAGCCCGTGGCCGAACATCATGATGTTGATCTGCGGTCCGACCAGGCGCTGGTCGCCGCCGAGCAGACCGAGGTCGCGGCGCAGGTCCTCATAGCGGTAGCGCTGGTGCCGCAGCACCCGCCGCATCGCCCCGGCGACCTGGGTGAGCAGGGCGTCGAAGGTGGACTCGGGCCGTACGGACAGCCGCAGCGGCAGGACGTTGGAGACCATGCCCGGGGTGGCGCGGGCGACCTTGCCGAGCCTGCCGGTCACGGGCAGTCCGACGACGATGTCGTCGCCGCCGCCGAGGCTCTGCAGATAGGCGGCGAGAACGGCCGTCACCACGGGCGGCCAGGGGACCCCGGCCCGGTCCCCGGCCGCCCGCAGCGCGCGGGTGGACTCCGGGGACAGCCAGGTGGTGCCGCGTCGCAGCCGGGTGGGCATGGTGGGGTCCGCGGCCGTCAGGCCGGGCGGCTTGGGGCGGTCGGCGAGCAGGGTGTTCCAGTGCGCCTTGTCCTTGGCGAAGTCCTCCGAGGCGCGGTAGCGCTCGTCGGCGGCCACCAGCTCCGCGAGTGGGGCGAACTCAGCTGCGGGCACCGGGGTTCCGGCCGCCAGCGCGGTGTAGATCTCGGCGGCCCGCCGGGTGACCAGGGCGCCGCTGAAGCCGTCCAGCACGATGTGGTGGCAGCGCAGGTACCACAGGAAGCGGTCGGGGGCGGTCTCGAGGACGGCGAAGCGGACCAGCTCGTCCTCGAGGAGGTTCAGCGGGCGCCGGAAGTCGGCGCGCATCCACGCCTCGGCCGCCGCCCGGGGGTCGTCCTCATGGCTGACGTCCAGGTACTGGACCGTGCCCGTGCCCTCCGGGTCGACCACCTGCCATACGCCCTCGGCGTCCTCGGCGAAGCGCGTGCGCAGCGCGTCGGTCTCCCGGACGACCCGGCGCAGCGCCTCCTCCAGGAGGTCGGGGTCGAGCAGTCCCTGGATCTCCAGGTACTGGGCACCGTTGTAGATCGGGTTGTCGGGGTCCAGCCGCTGGGCGTACCACATTCCCGACTGGGCGGCGGTCAGGGGGAGCCGGGTGGTCCGGGCATCAGGCATGTCTCGTTCATCCTCGGTCGCGTTGAGGCTCGCGTATCGGGTGGCGCGCTCTCGCGCGGCGGCGGTGCCAGGAGGCGGGCCCCGGCCCGGGGACGGCCGCACGGATCAGGTGCGGCCGTCCCCGGGCCCGGCGTGGTGGGGCGGTGGGTCAGGCGGCGTTCATCGCCTCGACCAGGCTCTTGGGCCGCATGTCGGTCCAGTTCCGATTGATGTGGTCGAGGCACGCGTCGCGGGTGTCCTCGCCGTGGACGACCGTCCAGCCGGCCGGGACCTCGGCGAACGCCGGCCAGAGGGAGTACTGCTGCTCCTCGTTGACCAGGACGAAGAAGCGGCCCTCGGCGTTCTCGAACGGGTTGCTCATGTCGTGTCTCTCCTTGTTTCGGTTCCCGAAGGGGTTCGGTGCTCCGGGAGGCTCCCGGAGCGGAAGGGCCGGGTTCAGTCGCCGGTGCGGAGCCGCTCCCGGAGGATCGGCCCGATGACCCGCATGGCCACCGGCTGGGTCATCTCGCCGTGGTGGCAGTCGATGTCATGGACCTCGACCCGGCCGTCCACGTACCGGTCCCAGGTGTGCGGGTGCAGCCCGAGCTCCTCGCTGGAGCGGGCGGCGCGGAAGAAGACCATGTCGCCGGTGAACCGGTCGGGCGTGAACGCCTCGCTCACCACGGCGAAGTTCCGGTAGATCCGGAACATGTTCTCCGACTGGGCCGCGCTGAGCGTGGCGAAGGGCGAGCCCTCCTCGCGGATGGCCGCCATCACCTCGTCGCGGTCGAGGGGGCCGTCGTGGCCGAGGTCGATGCCCGCGACCTCCAGCAGGTCCAGGAGGAACTGCTGCTGGCTCCACGGCTCGGCGTTGACCGGCGCCGCGTCCATCGGATAGCCGTCCAGGCTCATCAGCAGGGCGACCTCCTCACCGGACGCCTGGAGCCGGGTGGCGATGCCCTGGGCGATGGGCGCGCCGAGGGACCAGCCGAGCAGGTGGTAGGGGCCGTGCGGCTGGATCTCCCGGATCGTCCCGAGGTAGTCCTCGACGGCCGCCTCGATGGACCCGGGCAGTTCGGTGAGGTCCCGGAGCCCCCTGGCCTGGAAGGCGTAGATGGGCCGGTCGCGGTCCACCTCGGGGATGAGCCGGGTGTAGGGCCAGCCGACGCCCGTGCCGGGGTGGACGCAGAACAGCGGGGGCAGGGAGCCCTGCGGCCGGATGGGCAGCAGGACGTCCAGGTCGTCGCCGTGGTCCAGTTCGTACAGCCGCTCGGCCAGGCCCGCGACGGTCGGGGTGTTGAGGACGGTCCGGATCGTGAGGTCCACGCCGAAGGCGAGCCGCACCTGGTTGGCCAGCCGCACCATGAGCAGCGAATGGCCGCCCAGCTCGAAGAAGTTGTCGTCGATCCCGACCCGGGGCAGCCCCAGGACGTCCGCGAACACGCCGCACAGGATCTGCTCGCGCACATTGCGCGGGGCGCGGCCCTCCGCGGCGGCGGGTGCCTCCGGGGCGGGCAGCGCCTTGCGGTCCAGCTTGCCGTTGGGGGTCAGCGGCAGCTCGGGCAGCGTCACGAACGCGGACGGCACCATGTACTCGGGCACCTCGGCCGCCAGGTGGTCGCGCAGGGCCGCCGGGTCCGGCGTGCCACCGGCCGCCGGGGCGACGACGTACGCCACCAGGCGCCGGTCCCCGGGCTGGTCCTCGCGGACGACGACCGCGGTGTGCGCCACCTCGGCGTGGCGGGCCAGCACCGCCTCGATCTCGCCCAGTTCGATCCGGAAGCCGCGCAGTTTCACCTGGTCGTCGGCGCGGCCGAGGAAGTCCAGCGCGCCGTCGGGCCGCCAGCGGGCGACGTCCCCGGTGCGGTACATCCGGCCGCCGTCGGCGGAGAAGGGGTCGGCCACGAACCGTTCTGCCGACAGGCCGGGGCGGCCCAGATAGCCCCGGGCGAGCTGGACGCCCGCCAGGTACAGATCGCCGGGCACCCCGGGCGGCACCGGGCGCAGCGCGTCGTCCAGCACGTACAGCCGGGTGTTCCACACCGGCCGGCCGATGGGCACCGGGCCCGGCGCGGCGGTGCGCTCGCACTCCCAGGAGGTGACGTCCACCGATGCCTCGGTCGGGCCGTACAGGTTGTGCAGTTCGGCGTCCAGGGTGCGCAGGAACTCGTCCTGGAGCTCCCGGGGCAGCGCCTCGCCGCTGCACAGGACGCGCCGCAGTCCGGTGCACCGGGCGGCGCCCGGCTCCTGGAGGAACACCTGGAGCATCGAGGGCACGAAGTGGACGGTGGTGACGCGCTCCGCCCGGATCAGCTCGGCGAGATAGCCGGGGTCCTTGTGGCCCTCGGGCCGGGCGACGACGAGCGCGGCGCCCTCCAGCAGCGGCCAGAAGAACTCCCAGACGGAGACGTCGAAGCCCGCGGGGGTCTTCTGCAGCACCCGGTCCTCGCCGGTGAGGCCGTAGCGCGCCTGCATCCAGGCGAGCCGGTTGACGATGCCCTCGTGCGGCACCATCACGCCCTTGGGGCGGCCGGTGGAGCCGGAGGTGTAGATGACGTACGCGGGCGAGGCGGGGTGCAGCGGGGCGCGCCGCTCGCCGTCGGACACATCGCCCTCCGGGAGCCCGGCGAGGGCGTCCAGGGTGCCGGGCGCGTCCAGCGCGAGGACCGGCACGGACTCCTCGACGGGCAGTCCGGCGGCCGTCTCCGCGGTCGTCAGCAGCAGCGCCGGGGCCGCGTCCGCCAGCATGTGGCGGATGCGGTCGGCCGGGTAGCCGGGGTCCACCGGCACATAGGCCGCGCCGGTCTTGACCACCGCGAGCAGCGCCACGACCAGCTCCGGCGAGCGCGGTACGGCGATGCCGACGTACCCCTCGGGGCCCACTCCGCGCTCGATGAGCAGCCGGGCGAGGTGGTTGGCCCGCGCGTTGAGCTCCGCGTAGCCGAGGGTGGTGCCCTCGAAGACCAGCGCCGGACGGTCGGGGGTGCGGGCCGCCTGCGCCTCGAACAGCGCGGGCAGCGTGGTGGCGGGCACCTGGTGGGCGGTGTCGTTCCAGCCCCGCAGGATCCGCTCGCGCTCCTCGGCCGTCAGCACGTCGACGTCGGCGATGGAGGTGTCGGGGGTGGCGGCCATCGTCCGCAACACCCGGACCAGCCGCTCGGCGAGCGCCTCGGCGGTGCCGTGGTCGAAGAGGTCCGTGCTGTAGCGCAGCACGCCGTCGATGCCGTCGGCGCCGCCGTCGGCGAGCAGTTCCTCGCTGAGCTCCAGGCTCAGGTCGAACTTGCTGATGTCCACCGCCACCGGCTGCGGCGTGGCGTTCAGACCGGGCAGCACCACGTCCGTGTCCGCGGTGTTCTGCAGGGTGAGCAGTACCTGGAACAGCGGGTGGCGGGCCTGGGACCGCTCCGGGTTGAGGACCTCCACCAGCCGCTCGAACGGGAGGTCCTGGTGCGCGAACGCGCTCAGGTCCCGCTCCCGGACCCGCTGGATCAGCTCCTTGAAGGTCGGCGCCCCCGAGGTGTCGGTGCGCAGCACCAGCGTGTTGACGAAGAAGCCGATCAGGTCGTCCAGCGCCTCGTCGGTGCGGCCCGCGACCGGGGTGCCGATGGGGATGTCGGTGCCGCCGCCGAGCCGGTCGAGCAGGGTGGCGAGGCCGGTCTGGAGGACCATGAACAGGGTGGCCCGGCCGGCCCGCGCCAACTGGGCGAGCGCGGCGTGCAGTTCGGGGTCGATCCGGAAGACCACCGCGCCGCCGCGGCCCGAGGCGACGGCGGGCCGGGGCCGGTCCGCGGGCAGGGCCAGCTCCTCGGGGAGCCGGTCCAGGCTCTCCTTCCAGTAGGCGAGCTGGCGGGCGATCGGGCTGTCCGGGTCGGCCTCCTCGCCCAGCACCTCGCGCTGCCAGAGGGTGAAGTCCGCGTAGTGCACCGGGAGTTCGGGCCAGTCCGGGGCGTCGCCGCGCAGCCGTGCCACATAGGCCGTGGACAGGTCGCGGGCGAGCGGGCCCATGGACCAGCCGTCGGAGGCGATGTGGTGGATCGTCACCAGCAGTACGTGGTCGGTCTCGCCCAGGGTGAACAGGTGGGCCCGTACGGGGATCGCCGCGGCCAGCTCGAAGTGGGCCGTGACCTCGGCGTTGAGGGCGTCGGCCAGCTCCTCCTCGCGCACCTCGGAGTGGACCAGGGAGATCTCGGCCGAGTCCAGGACGACCTGCCGGGGCACCCCCTCGGTCTCCTGGAACACCGTCCGCAGGCTCTCGTGCCGGGCGACGACATCGCGCAGGGCGGCCTCGAGGGCGTCCCGGTCCACCGCACCGGCGAGCCGCATCGCGGTGGGGATGTTGTAGGCGCCGCGGTCGTCGCCCAGGCGGTCGAGGAACCACAGCCGCCGCTGGGCGAAGGACAGCGGGAGCTCCGCGGGCCGCGGCCGCGCGGTGAGCGCGGTGCGGGCCGTTCCGGCCCCGGCCAGCAGGCCCGCGAGCCGGGCCGGGGTGGCGGCCTCGAACAGGGACCGGATGGCCAGCTCCACGCCCAGCGCCGAACGCACCCGGGACACCAGCCGGGTGGCGAGCAGCGAATGCCCGCCCAGGTCGAAGAAGTTGTCGTCCACGCCGACCCGCTCCACGCCGAGGACCTCGGCGAAGAGACCGCACAGGATCTCCTCCTGGGGCGAGCGCGGCGGGCGGGCCGACGCCCCGGCCACCTCCGGGGCGGGCAGGGCCTTGCGGTCCAGCTTCCCGTTGGCGGTCATGGGCAGTTCGGGCAGGGTGACGAACGCCGACGGCACCATGTACTCGGGCAGGGTGGCCGCGAGCCGGGTGCGCAGCGCGGCGACGTCGGGGCGGCTCCCGGGGTCGGCGGCCACATAGCCGACCAGGCGCCGGTCGCCCTCCTGGTCCTCCCGGACGACCGCGGCCGCGTGGCCCACGCCGGGGTGCGCGGCCATGACCGACTCGATCTCGCCGAGCTCGATGCGGAAGCCGCGCAGCTTGACCTGGTCGTCGGTGCGGCCGAGGCACTCCAGGAGGCCGTCGGGGGTCCACCGGGCGCGGTCCCCGGTGCGGTACATCCGGCTGCCCGCGGGCCCGTACGGATCGGCGACGAAGCGCTCCGCGGTGAGGCCCGGCCGGTTCAGATAGCCGCGGGCCACGCCCTCCCCGGCGAGGTACAGCTCGCCGTCGGTGCCGGGGGCGACCGGCCGCAGCCAGCGGTCCAGGACCAGCGCCCGGTAGTTGTGCAGGGGGCGGCCGATGGGCGGCGCCGACTCCACGGGGGTGTCGGTGTCCCACGCGGTGGCGTAGACGGTGGCCTCGGTGGGGCCGTACACATTGGCCAGCCGGCCGGCGGACAGGGTCTTCTGGATGTCCACGGCGGCCTGGGTGCCCAGCCGCTCGCCGCACAGCAGCACCGTGTCCGCGGTGAGCCGTACGTCCCCCTGGCCGACCAGCTGGGCCAGCGCCGAGGGCACGGCGCTGACCACGGTGCCGGGCAGTTGCGCGGTGGGCCGTTCGGCCAGCGCCAGGAGGTCGTCCAGGACCTCCAGGGTGCCGCCCGACATCAGCGTCCCGAACATCTCGAAGACGGAGACGTCGAAGCTGAGCGAGGTGGTGAACAGCAGCCGGGTCAGCCGCTCGGGGCCCAGCGCGGTACGCGCCCAGGCCGCCAGGTTGACCACCGCGCGGTGCGGTACGGCGACGCCCTTGGGGCGGCCGGTGGAGCCCGAGGTGTAGATGACGTACGCGGGCGAGGCGGGGTGCAGCGGGGCGCGCCGCTCGCCGTCGGCCGGGTCGGTCGCCGGGGCGCCCTCCAGGGCCCGCTCGACCTCGGGGTCGTCCAGGACGACCACCCGGTGGCCGGTGGCGGGCAGGGCCGCGTCGACTCCGGACTCGGTGAGCACCAGCGCCGGGGCGGCGTCCCGGACGATGTACGCGATGCGGTCGGCCGGGTACTTGGGGTCGATGGGCAGATATCCGGCCCCCGACTTGAGCACCGCGAGAACGGCCACCAGGGTGCGGTCGTTGCGCGGCAGCGACAGCGCCACCAGCTTCTCCGGGCCCGCGCCCAGCGAGATCAGGTGGTGGGCGAGCCGGTTGGCCCGCTCGTTGAGCCCGGCGTAGGTGAGGGCCGTGTCGCCGTGCACCACCGCGAGGTGGTCCGGGGTGCGCGCCACCTGCTCCTGGAACATCCCGGGCAGGGTCGTGGCGGGCACCTGGCGCGCGGTGTCGTTCCAGTCCACCAGCACCTGGCGGCGGACGGCCGGGTCGAGCGCGTCCACCCGCCCGACGAGCTGCCCGGGGTCGGCCACCACCGCCTCGAAGAGCCGGGTGAGCCGGTCGACCAGGGAGGCGACCGTCGCGCGGTCGAACACATCGGGGCGGTAGCCCACCTTGAGCAGCATCGTGGGCCCGGGGGCCATGGCGAGGCTCAGCGGGTAGTGGGTGGCGTCGCGGCCGGAGCCGCCGGTGACCCGGGCACCGGTGAGGGAGGACTCGACCGTCCCGGAGTCCACCCGGTAGTTCTCGAAGAGGACGAGGGTGTCGAAGAGGGTGCCGACACCGGCCAGGCCCTGGATCCGGGTGAGTCCGAGGTGCTGGTGGTCCATCAGCTCGGTGTGCTGGTCCTGGAGCCGCCCGAGCAGCCGCGCCAGCGACTCGGCCGGGTCCAGCCGCACCCGCACCGGCAGGGTGTTGATGAACAGCCCCACCATCGTCTCCACCCCCGGGATCTCCGGAGGGCGGCCGGACACGGTGGTGCCGAACACCACGTCGTCACGGCCGGTCAGCGACGCCAGCAGCAGACCCCACGCACCCTGCACCACCGTGTTGAGCGTCCAGCCCCGCGACCGCGCCAGCGCCGTCAGCTGCTCCGTCAGCTCGGCGGACAGCGACGCGCTCAGCTCCTCGGGGACCACCTCGGCGTGGCCGGTGGCGCGCGGCGCGAGCAGGGTCGGCTCGGCCAGCCCCGCCAGCGCGGTGCGCCAGGCCGCCTCGGCGGCGGCGGTGTCCTGGTTCGCCAGCCAGGCGAGGTAGTCGCGGTACGGGGTGACCGGCGGCAGGCCCGAGGCGTCCCCGCCCCGGGCGTACAGCTCGAAGAACTCGCCCGCCACGATCGGCGAGGACCAGCCGTCCATCAGGATGTGGTGCTTGGTCAGCAGCAGCCGGTGGTCCCGCGGCCCCATCCGGACCAGGGTGAACCGCATGAGCGGCGGCCTGGCCATGTCGAACCGGCGGGTGCGGTCCTCGTCCACGATGCGGCGCACCGCGTCCTCGCGCCGCTCCTCGTCCGCGATGGTGCCCAGGTCGTGCTCCTGCCAGGGCAGGGGCACCTCGCGCCGGATGACCTGCACCGGGCTCTCGCCGCCCTTGTGCCGGAACCCGGCGCGCAGCACGGCGTGCCGCTTCAGCAGGGCCCGCCCGGCGGTTCTGAGGGCCTCGGTGTCGATGTCGCCCTCGAGGTGGAACACGCTCTGCACGGTGTAGGGGTCGATCCCCTCGGTGTCGTACAGGGCGTGGAACAGCAGTCCCTCCTGCAGCGGCCCCAGGGGCAGTACGTCCTCGATCCGGGATTGCTTCACCGGGTGATCCCCCACTCCTCGTCGAGCTCGTCGTCGTCCAACTCGTCCTCGAGTTCGTCGATCTCCTGCTGGCTGAGCGACACCAGCGGCAGGTCCGAGGGCGTGTGGCCGCCGGAGGCGCCGCCCTCGACATGGGTGACCAGGGCCTGGAGCACCTGGGCCCAGATCTCGCTGAGCCGCTCGACCTCGGGCTCGCGGAACAGGGCGCCGGGGAAGGCCCAGGCGACCCGCAGTCGGGGGCCGTCGGCGTGGTCCTCGGTGACCGCGTTGAGGGACAGGGCGTACATCATCGGGGCGTCCTGGTCGGAGAACCCGGGGGCCTTCTCCGGCGCCGCGGCCCAGTCGGCGTACTCCGCGCGGCCCGCCATGTCGAACCGGCCCAGGTAGTTGAAGCCGATCTGGCGGGGCAGGAAACCGGCCAGGACGGGCTTGGTGTCCAGGTTGAGGTGGCGCAGCAGCCCGAAGCCGAGGCCGTTGTCGGGGATGGCGCGCAACTGCTCCTTCACGCGCTTGAGCGCGTCTCCGAGGGCCGCTCCGCCCGCCAGGACCTCCCGCCAGTCGAGCGGGCCGGGGTCCAGGCGCACCGGGTGGATGCTGGAGAACCAGCCGACCGTCCGGGACAGGTCCACACCGTCGGTGAACTCCTCGCGGCCGTGGCCCTCCAGGTCCACGAGGACCGCCGGGTGGTCCGCACCGCCGCGCGAGCGCCGCCAGTGGGCGACCGCCAGGGCGAGCGCGGTGAGCAGCACGTCGTTGACGCCCGCGTTGAACGCCGCCGGGACCTTGGTGAGGACCGGCCCGGTCAGCTCGGGCGGCAGGATCTGCCACAGCCCGCCCATGGTGTGGTTCATGTCCTGCGACGGGTCCAGCGGCCGGTCGCTGAGCAGCGGGTCCGGCACGTCCAGGGCGCTGGACCACAGCTCCGTCTCCTCGACCCGCCCGGGGGCGTACGCGGAGGCCACCAGGTGCTCGGCCCAGCGCCGGTACGAGGTGCCGACCGGCTGGAGTTCGGCCGGGCGTCCCTCCTTGGCCGCCTGCCAGGCCGCCTCCAGGTCGGTCTCCAGGATGCGCCAGGAGACGCCGTCCACCACCAGGTGGTGGATGATCACCAGGAGCCGGCCGGAGCTCCGCGGGCCCGCGTCGAACCAGACCGCCTGGAGCATCCGCCCCCGCTCGGGGGAGAGCCGCGCCCACGCGGTCTCCGCCTCCCGCTCGATGGCGGCCTGGAGGGCCTCCGCGCCCAGCCCCGCGACATCGACCCGGGTGAGGGACTCGGCCGCGCGCACGGTGCCGCGCGACGGCACCTCCAGCGACCACTCACCGCCGCCCTCGGGGCGGGTCAGCCGCATCCGCAGGGCGTCGTGGTGGTCGAGCACGGTCTGCACCGTGGTCTCCAGCGGTTCCTCGCCGAGGTCCGCCGGTACCTGCAGCAGCACCGACTGGGCGTACTTGCCGATCGGGCCGCCGCGGTCGCGCAGCCGGTGGATGATCGGGGTGAGCGGCACCGAGCCGACCCCGGTGTCGGTCCCCTTGCCGACGCGCTTGCCGACGGTGCCCGCGTGGGCCGCCAGGGCCTCGACCGTCTTGTGCTGGAAGACGGCCCGCGGGGTGAGCGAGAGCCCCGCCTTGCGGGCCCGGCTGACCAGCTGGATGGAGATGATGCTGTCGCCGCCGAGGTCGAAGAAGCTGTCGTGCACACCGACCTCGGTCAGGTCGAGCAGATCCGCGAAGATCTCGCAGAGGATCTCCTCCTGCGGGGTGCGCGGCCCCTGCTTGGTGACCGTGGCGGCGAAGTCCGGCGCGGGCAGCGCCGCCCGGTCCAGCTTGCCGTGCGCGGTCAGCGGCAGCGCGTCCAGCAGGACGACCGCGGCGGGCACCATGTAGTCCGGCACCGCGTCCGCCACCCGGGTCCGGAGCGCCGCCGGGTCGGGGCGGGCGCCCGCGGCGGGCACCGCGTAGCCGACCAGCCGCCGCTCGCCCGGCT
>NZ_JANIAA010000087.1 GCF_024505145.1 Streptomyces rugosispiralis
GCAGCCTTCGCCGCCGCGCTGCGCAAGGACCGCCCCGAGGCCGAGGCGCTGACGGCCGCCGTCGCGCGGGCCCACGTCCGAGGCGTGGCGGTGGACTGGAGGGCGTTCTTCGCGGGGACCGGTGCCCAGCGCACCGAGCTGCCCACGTACCCCTTCCAGCGCGAGCGCTACTGGCTGGAGGCTCCCGCCGGGACCATCGGCGACGTGGTCTCGGCCGGTCTGGGCGCGGCCGATCACCCGCTGCTGGGCGCGGCGGTGGAGCTGCCCGACTCCGAGGGCGTCCTCTTCACGGGCCGGCTCTCGCTCCGTACCCACCCCTGGCTGGCCGACCACGCCGTCATGGACACCGTGCTGCTGCCCGGTACGGCCCTGGTCGAGCTGGCGGTTCGGGCCGGTGACCAGGTCGGTTGCGATCTGCTGGAGGAGCTGACCCTCGAAGCGCCGCTGATCCTGCCGGAGCGTGGCGGGGTGCAGCTTCGGGTCGCCGTGGACGAGCCCGACGGCTCCGACGGGCGGCGTGCGCTGACCGTCTACTCGCGGCTGGAGGACGCCACCGACGAGCCGTGGATCCGGCACGCCTCCGGTGTGCTCACGGTCTCCGGATCCTCCGCCACCGCCCCGGCGGAGTGGCCCCCGGCCGCCGAGACGGCCTCCACCGCCGACCTCGAACCGCTCGACGTGGACGGGCTGTACGACGGCTTCGCCGCCCTCGGCCTCGCCTACGGCCCGGTGTTCCAGGGTCTGCGCAAGGCGTGGCGGCGCGGGGACGAGGTGTTCGCCGAGGTGGCGCTCGACGCGGACCGGCAGGGCGAGGCCCGTGCGTTCGGGCTGCACCCGGCGCTGCTGGACGCCGCGCTGCACACGGTGGCGCTCGGCGGGTTCTTCCCGGCCGAGGAGGCGGGCCAGGCGCGGCTGCCGTTCTCGTGGGACGCCGTACGGCTGCACGCGGTCGGCGCGACCGCGCTGCGGGTGCGGGTCTCCCCGGCCGGGCATGGCGCGGTGGCGCTGGAGATCAGCGACGAGGCCGGTGTCCCGGTGGTGTCGGTCGGTTCGCTGGCGCTGCGGCCGCTGGACGCCGAGCAGTTCGCGGGCGCCCGTACCGCACACCACGAGGCGCTGTTCCGTATCGACTGGGCCGCGCTGTCCACGCCCGCGGTGCGGCAGCGGCCGGAGGACACCGCCCTGTGGGCCGTCCTGGACGGCTTCGGCGGCGGCGATCTGAAGCTCACGGCCGCGCTGACGGACGCGGACACCGGTATCGAGGCCGAGACGTACGCGGGGCTCCCGGCGCTCGCCGAGGCGGTGGAGGCCGAGGGGATCGCGCCCGATGTGGTCCTGGTGCCGTGCCTGCCCGACCTGGGCACGCCCGGGGACACCGCGGGCGCCGCGCACACCGTCGTCCGGCGGACGTTGGGGCTGGTCCAGGAGTGGCTGACGGATGAGCGGTTCGCCGACTCCCGGCTGGTCCTGCTCACCCGTGGCGCCGTGGCCGTGACCACGGGCGACGACGCGGGGGCCGAGGGCGTCGAAGCGGCCGAGGGCGTGGACGACCTGACGCACGCCGCCGCCTGGGGCCTGGTGCGCTCGGCGCAGGCCGAGCACCCGGGCCGGTTCGTCCTGGTCGACGTCCAGGGGGACATCGACATCCACGGCGCCCTGGCCCGCGGCGTCCCGGCGCATGACGACCCGGCGCATGACGACCCGGCCACCCCCGCCACCCCCCACGGCTGGCTCCCCGCCCTGGTGGCGGCCCTGCGGACCGACGAGCCGCAGCTCGCCGTGCGCGCCGGGGTCGTCCACGCGCCGCGGCTCGCGCGGGTGGCGGCCCTGGACGCGGCGACCGTGCCCGGCCTGGACCCGGCGGGCACCGTGCTGGTCACCGGCGCGTCCGGCACCCTGGGCGGGGTGCTGGCCCGCCATCTGGTGACCGAGCGCGGCGCCCGGAGGCTGCTGCTGACCAGCCGCCGGGGCGCGGAGGCGGCGGGCGCCGCCGAACTCGCGGCCGAGCTGGGCGCGTTGGGCGCCGAGGTCGCCTGGGTGGCGTGTGACGCGGCCGACCGGGACGCCCTGGCCGAGGTCATCGCGTCCGTTCCCGCCGACCGCCCGCTCACCGCCGTGATCCACGCGGCGGGTGTGCTCGACGACGGGATCGTCGAGTCCCTCACCCCCGAGCGCGTCGCCCACGTCCTGCGCCCGAAGGTGGACGCGGCGTGGAACCTGCACGAGCTGACCCGGGACCTCGACCTGTCCGCGTTCGTGCTGTTCTCCTCCGCCGCCGGTGTGTTCGGCAACCCGGGGCAGGGCAACTACGCGGCGGCCAACACCTTCCTGGACGCCCTCGCCCAGCACCGCCGCGCCCAGGGCCTGCCCGCCGTCTCCCTGGCCTGGGGCCTGTGGGAGGACGAGGGCGGCATGGCCGCGACCCTCGCCGAGGCCGATCGGCAGCGGATGAGCCGCAGCAGCATGGGCGCGCTGAGCAACGCCGAGGGCCTGGCCCTGTTCGATGTGTCGGGCCTGGCCGGACACCCGGTGCTGATCCCCGCCGCCCTGGACGTCGCCGCCCTGCGCGCCCAGTCCACGGCCGGGGTCGCCCCGCTGCTGCGCGGGCTGATCCGTACCCCCGTACGGCGCGCCGCGGCCGGTGGTGGCGGCGGGGCGGACGAGGCGACGGGCCTCGCCGAGCGGCTCGCGGGCATGTCCGCGGCCGAACGGGACCGCTTCCTGCTCAACCTGGTCTGCGGCCAGGTGGCCACCGTGCTCGGCTACGGCAGCGCGGCGGCGATCGAACCCGGCGCGGCCTTCAAGGAGCTGGGCTTCGACTCGCTCACCGCCGTCGAACTCCGCAACCGGCTCGGCGCGGCCACCGGCCTCCGGCTGCCCGCCACGCTGATCTTCGACTATCCGACCCCCGACGCCCTGGCCGACCATCTGCGCGCGGAACTCCCGCACGGGGACGGCGGCGGTCCTTCGGTGTTCGGCGAACTCGACCGGCTGGAAGCCGCCCTGGCGGTGGCCGCGGACGACAGCGTGACGCGCTCCAGGATCACCATGCGCCTCCAGGCGCTCCTGGCGAAGTGGAACGACGCCCAGGACGCGACCGCCGACGGCGACACCGACGACCACGACCTCGAATCCGCGACCGACGATGAGCTCTTCGACCTGCTCGACGACGAACTCGGCTCCTCCTGAACGGGAGCGTTCTGAACCCATGGAACTCATGAGCACCACCTCCCTCTTCCCAAGGAGCCGACGCAATGGTGAATAACGAGGACAAGCTCCGGGACTACCTCAAGCGGGCCACCGCCGATCTGCGTCAGGCCCGTCGGCAGCTCCGCGAGGTCGAGGAGCGGCACCAGGAGCCCATCGCGATCGTCGCGATGAGCTGCCGCTACCCGGGCGGTGTGCGCACCCCCGAGGAGCTGTGGCAGCTCGTCCTGGACGGCGAGGACGCGATCTCCGGCTTCCCCACCGACCGTGGCTGGGACGTCGAGTCGCTCTATGACGCCGACCCCGACCAGGCGGGCGCCAGCTATGTGAACGAGGGCGGGTTCCTCTACGACGCGGGCGGCTTCGACCCGGCGGTCTTCGGGATCTCGCCGCGCGAGGCCATGGCGATGGATCCGCAGCAGCGGCTGCTGCTGGAGAGCTCCTGGGAGGCGTTCGAGCGGGCCGGGATCGACCCGACCGGGCTGCGCGGCAGCCGGACCGGTGTGTTCGCGGGCGTGATGTACCACGACTACACCTCGCGGCTGGACTCCGTGCCCGAGGGCGTCGAGGGCTTCCTGGGCACCGGCAGCTCCGGCTCCATCGCCTCCGGCCGGGTGTCGTACACCTTCGGTTTGGAGGGCCCGGCGGTCACGGTCGACACGGCGTGCTCGTCGTCGCTGGTCACCCTGCACATGGCGGTGCAGGCGCTGCGCAATGGCGAATGCTCGCTGGCGCTCGCGGGCGGTGTCACCGTGATGGCCACGCCCTCGACGTTCACCGAGTTCAGCCGGCAGCGCGGGCTCGCCGCCGACGGCCGCTGCAAGCCCTTCGCCGCCGCCGCGGACGGCACCGGCTGGGGCGAGGGTGTGGGCATGCTGCTGGTCGAGCGGCTGTCCGACGCCCGCCGGCACGGCCACCCGGTGCTGGCCGTCGTCCGTGGCTCGGCCATCAACCAGGACGGCGCCTCCAACGGGCTGACGGCCCCCAACGGCCCGTCCCAGCAGCGCGTCATCCACCAGGCGCTCACCAACGGCCGCCTCTCCGCCGCCGATGTGGACGCCGTCGAAGCACACGGCACCGGGACCACGCTCGGCGACCCGATCGAGGCGCAGGCGCTGCTCGCCACCTACGGCCAGGAGCACACCGAGGACCAGCCGCTGCTGCTCGGCTCCATCAAGTCCAACATCGGGCACACCCAGGCCGCCGCCGGTGTCGCCGGCATCATCAAGATGGTCATGGCCATCCGCCATGGCGTACTGCCCAAGACGCTGCACATCGACGAGCCGACCCCGCATGTCGACTGGTCGGCGGGCGCGGTGTCGCTGCTCGCCGACACCACACCGTGGCCGGAGACCGACCACCCGCGCCGCGCCGCCGTGTCCTCCTTCGGCTTCAGCGGCACCAACGCCCACACCATCCTGGAGCAGGCCCCCGCCGAGGAGGCCGAGGAGGCCGCCGAGGAACCGGCGGCCCCGACGAAGCGGCTGGACGTCGTGGCGTGGGCGGTGTCGGGCAAGAGCGCGGCGGGGCTGCGCGCCCAGGCCGAGCGGCTGCTGGCCCACCTCGAGGCCGACCCGTCCCTGAACCCGGTGGACGTGGCCCTGTCGCTGACCACCACCCGGGCCCAGCTCGACCACCGCGCCGTGGTGCGCGGCCACGACCGCGACGAACTGCTGGCCGGGCTCACCGCCCTGGCCGAGGGCGGCATGGCGGCGGGCGTCGCACAGGGCTCCGCCGTCGGCGGCCGCACGGCGTTCGTGTTCCCGGGGCAGGGGTCGCAGTGGGCCGGGATGGCGGTGGGGCTGATGGACGCCTCGCCCGTCTTCGCCACGCGGATCGAGGAGTGTGCGGCGGCGCTCGCGGAGTTCACCGACTGGTCGTTGGTGGAGGTGTTGCGTGGCGTGGAGGGTGCGCCGTCGCTGGAGCGGGTGGATGTGGTCCAGCCGGTGTTGTTCGCCGTGATGGTGTCGCTCGCGGAGGTGTGGCGTTCGCTGGGTGTCGTCCCGGCGGCCGTGGTCGGCCACTCGCAGGGTGAGATCGCGGCGGCGTGCGTGGCGGGGATTCTGTCGCTGCGGGACGCGGCGCGTGTGGTGGCGCTGCGCAGTCAGGCGATCGGCCGGGTGCTGGCGGGCAAGGGTGGCATGGTGTCGGTGGCGCTTCCGGTGGCGGACGTGCGGGAGCGGATCGCTCCGTGGGGTGAGGAGCGGATCTCGGTGGCGGCGGTCAATGGGCCGTCGTCTGTTGTGGTTTCGGGTGAGCCCGAGGCGCTGGATGAGCTTCTGGCGTCCTGTGAGGCCGATGAGGTGCGGGCGCGCCGGGTGCCGGTGGACTACGCCTCGCATTCGGCTCAGGTGGAGTTGCTCCGCGAGGAGTTGCTGGAGCTGCTGGCGCCCGTACAGCCGAAGAACGCCCAGGTGCCGTTCCTGTCGACGGTGACGGGGGAGTGGGTCGAGGGTCCGGAGCTGGACGCGGAGTACTGGTTCACCAACCTGCGGCGCACGGTTGAGCTGGAGGGTGCCGTTCGCCGTCTGCTGGACGAGGGCTTCGGATCCTTCATCGAGTCCAGCGCCCATCCGGTGCTGACGATGGGTGTGCAGGAGACCGCCGAGGACGCGGGCCGCGAGGCCGCCGCGATCGGGTCGCTGCGCCGTGACGAGGGCGGTCTGGACCGCTTCTACATCTCGCTGGGCGAGGCGTGGACGCGCGGCGTCACCGTGGACTGGGCCGGGGTGTTCGACGGTACGGGCGCGGCCCGCGTCGAGCTGCCCACGTACGCCTTCCAGCACCAGCACTACTGGCTCGAGGCGGGCAGCCCCGCCGCTGCCGCCGCTGCCGCCGCCACCGCCGCCGACCCCGTCGAGACCCGCTTCTGGGAGGCCGTCGAGCGCGAGGACTGGCAGACGCTCGCCGCCGAGCTGGACGTCGACGGCGACGAGCGGGTCAGCGCGCTGCTGCCCGCCCTGGCGTCGTGGCGCAAGCAGGCCCGCGAGCAGTCCACGGTGGACGGCTGGCGCTACCGCGTCACCTGGAAGCCGCTCGCCGACAGTCAGTCCGCGCGGCTGACCGGCGCCTGGCTCGTCGTCGCCCCGGCCACCGAGGACACCGACGGCACCGACGACACCTGGGCCGACGCCGTGGCCGGTGTGCTCGCCGAACGTGGCGCCGACGTACGGCGGATCGCCGTGCACACCGGCACCGACGGCCGCGAGGAGCTGGCCGAGCGGCTGCGGGCCGCGCTCGCGGAGATCGACGGCATCCCGTTCACCGGAGTGCTGTCGCTGCTGGCCCTCGACGGCCGTGCGCACCCCCAGTACCCCTCCGTCCCGGCCGGGGTGGCGGCGCAGCTCGCGCTGGTGCAGGCACTCGGCGACGCGGAGATCGGCGCGCCGCTGTGGTCCGCCACCCGAGGCGCGGTCTCGGTCGGCCGCGCGGACGTGCTGGACTCCCCCGAGCAGGCGCTGGTCTGGGGGCTGGGCCGGGTGGCCGCGCTGGAGCACGGCGAGCGCTGGGGCGGTCTGGTGGACCTGCCCGGGGCGCCCGACGAGCGGGCGCTGGCCCGGCTGGTGACCGTGCTCGCCGGGGCCGAGGAGGAGGACCAGGTCGCGATCCGCGCCACCGGGCTGCTGGTACGCCGTCTGGTGCGCGCCCCGCTGGCCGCCACCCCCGCCGTACGGGCCTGGACGCCGTCGGGTACGACGCTGGTCACCGGCGGTACGGGCGCCCTGGGCGCCCATGTGGCGCGCTGGCTGGCCGGCAACGGGGCCGAGCACCTGGTGCTCACCAGCCGCCGTGGCCTGGACGCCCCGGGCGCCGCTGATCTGCGGTCCGAACTGACCGAGCTGGGCGCCAAGGTCACCATCGCCGCGTGCGATGTGGCCGACCGCGCCCAGGTCGAGGCGCTGCTCGCGGACATCCCCGCCGAACACCCGCTGACCGCCGTCGTCCACACCGCCGCCGTGCTGGACGACGGGGTGATCGAGGGCCTGACCCCGGACCAGGTGGACCGGGTGCTGAAGGTCAAGGTGGACGCCACCCGCCATCTGCACGAGCTCACCCGCGATCTGGACCTGAGCGCGTTCGTGCTGTTCTCCTCCTTCGCGGCCACCTTCGGCGCGCCAGGACAGGGCAACTACGCGCCGGGCAACGCCTTCCTGGACGCCTTCGCCGAGCACCGGCGCGCCCAGGGCCTGCCCGCCACCTCGCTGGCCTGGGGCCCGTGGGGCGAGGGCGGGATGGCCGAGGGCGGCGTCGGCGACCGGATGCGCCGCCACGGCGTCATCGAGATGGCGCCGCGGTCGGCCGTCACCGCGCTCCAGCACGCGCTGGACCGCGACGAGTCGGTGCTCACCGTCGTCGACATGGAGTGGAAGCGCTTCGTCCTCGCCTTCACCTCCGGCCGCTCCCGTCCGCTGCTGCACGACCTGCCCGAGGCGCGGGACGTCATCCAGGACATGGCCGGGGACGCCGAGGCGGACGGCGCGGGCGCGGTCGCCCTCGCCCAGCAGCTCGCCGGGGTGCCGGAGGCCGAGCGGGAGCGGCTGGTGCTGGAGCTGGTGCGCACCGCCGTCGCGGCCGTCCTGGGCTACGCGGGCGCCGACGACGTCGAGGCGGGCCGGGCCTTCAAGGAGCTGGGCTTCGACTCGCTGACCGCCGTCGAGCTGCGCAACCGGCTCAGCGCCGCCAGCGGGCTGAAGCTGCCGCCGACCCTGATCTTCGACTACCCCACACCCACCGTGCTCGCGCGCCATCTGCGTACCGAGATCGCGGGCGGGCAGCGGGCCGCCGTGGCCGCGCTGCCGACCGCGGCGGCGCTCGCCGACGACGAGCCGATCGCCATCGTCTCCATGAGCTGCCGCTTCCCGGGCGGGGTGCGCACCCCCGAGGAGCTGTGGCAACTGCTCGCCTCCGGTGGCGACGCGCTGTCGGAGTTCCCGGGCGACCGCGGCTGGGACGTCGAGTCGCTGTACAACCCGGACCCGGACGCGCAGGGCACCAGCTACACCCGCGAGGGCGGATTCCTCACCGGGGCCGCCGACTTCGACCCCACCTTCTTCGGGATCTCGCCGCGTGAGGCCATGGCGATGGACCCGCAGCAGCGGCTGCTGCTGGAGACGTCCTGGGAGGCGTTCGAGCGGGCCGGAATCGACCCGGCCACGCTGCACGGCAGCCCGTCCGGTGTCTTCGTCGGCACCAACGGCTCCGACTACTCCATCGTCATGCGCAACAACACCGAGGGCTACGAGGGCCACCTGGCCACCGGCAGCGCCGCGAGCGTCGTCTCCGGCCGTCTCTCGTACACCTTCGGCCTGGAGGGCCCGGCGGTCACCGTGGACACCGCGTGCTCGGCGTCGCTGGTGGCGCTGCACCTGGCCGTCCAGTCGCTGCGCCAGGGCGAGTGCTCGATCGCGCTCGCGGGCGGGGTGACCGTGATGGCCACCCCGGGCACGTTCATCGAGTTCAGCCGCCAGCGCGGACTCTCCTCGGACGGCCGCAGCAAGGCGTTCTCCTCGGACGCCGACGGCTTCAGCCCGGCCGAGGGCGTGGGCATGCTGCTGGTGGAGCGGCTGTCGGACGCCCGTAAGAACGGCCATCCAGTGCTCGCGATCGTGCGTGGCAGTGCGATCAACCAGGATGGCGCGTCGAACGGTCTGACGGCGCCCAACGGCCCGTCCCAGCAGCGTGTGATCCGGCAGGCCCTGGCCAACGCCCGGCTGTCCGCCTCGGAGGTGGACGTCGTGGAGGCCCATGGCACCGGTACGACGCTGGGCGACCCGATCGAGGCGCAGGCGCTGCTCGCCACCTACGGCCAGGAGCGGCCCGACGGGCAGCCGCTGCTGCTCGGCTCCATCAAGTCCAACATCGGCCACGCCCAGGCGGCCGCCGGTGTCGCCGGTGTCATGAAGCTCGTGCTCGCGCTGCGTCACGGCGTGCTGCCGGAGTCGCTGCACATCGTCGAGCCCACCCCGCATGTGGACTGGTCGGCGGGCGAGGTCGAGCTGCTGACCGAGGCGCGGGAGTGGCCGGAGACCGGCCGCCCGCGCCGGGCCGCCGTATCCTCGTTCGGCTTCAGTGGCACCAACGCGCACGCCATCATCGAGCAGGCACCCGCCGAGGAGCCGGGCGAGGCCGAGCCGGTGACCCGGCCGCTGACCGCGCTGCCGTGGACGGTGTCCGGCAAGAGCGAGGCGGCGCTGCGCGCCCAGGCCGCCAGGCTGCTGGCCCACCTCGACGCCGACCCGGCCGCGCGCCCGCTGGACATCGGCCACTCGCTGGCCACCACCCGCGCCGCCTTCGACCGGCGCGCGGTGCTGGTGGGCACGGACCGGGACGATTTCGTCCGGGGTTTGGACGCCCTCGCTAGGGGGCAGGTCCTGCCGAACCTGGTGCAGGGGGCCTCAATCGGGGGCAAGGCCGCATTCGTGTTCCCAGGACAGGGGTCACAATGGGTAGGCATGGCCGTGGCGCTGTTGGATGCTTCACCGGTGTTCGCTGCCCGTATTGATGAGTGTGCCGCCGCGCTCGCAGAGTTCACCGACTGGTCGTTGGTGGATGTGCTGCGCGAGGCGGAGGGCGCACCGTCACTGGAGCGGGTGGACGTTGTTCAGCCGGTGTTGTTCTCCGTGATGGTTTCGCTCGCGGAGCTGTGGCGTTCGCAGGGAGTGCGGCCGTCGGCCGTGGTCGGCCACTCGCAGGGCGAGATCGCGGCGGCGTGTGTGGCGGGAGCGCTGTCGCTGCGGGACGCGGCGCGTGTGGTGGCGCTGCGCAGTCAGGCGATCGGCCGGGTGCTGGCGGGCAAGGGTGGCATGGTGTCGGTGGCGCTTCCGGTGGCGGACGTGCGGGAGCGGATCGCGCCGTGGGGTGAGGAGCGGATCTCGGTGGCGGCGGTCAACGGGCCGTCGTCGGTGGTGGTCTCCGGTGAGCCGACCGCCCTGGACGAACTGCTGGCCGCG
>NZ_JANIAA010000088.1 GCF_024505145.1 Streptomyces rugosispiralis
TGATGCGGCGAAGTTGGTGGCGGCGCGTGGCCGGTTGATGCAGGAGTTGCCCGCCGGTGGCGCGATGGTCGCCGTCCAGGCGTCCGAGGACGAGGTGGCGCCGCTGCTCACCGAGGGCGTCTCGATAGCCGCTCTCAACGGCCCGACCTCGGTGGTCATCGCGGGCGACGAGGACGCGGCTCTGGAGATCGCTTCCGGTTTTGAGGCGCGGGGTCGTAAGACCAAGCGGCTCGCCGTGAGCCATGCGTTCCACTCGCCGCGTATGGATGGGATGCTGGAGGCGTTCCGCGAGGTGGCGCAGGGGCTGAGCTACGAGGCCCCGCGTATCCCGATCGTCTCCAACCTCACCGGTGGCGTGGTGTCCGCCGAGGAGATCACCAGCCCCGACTTCTGGGTGCGCCACGTCCGCGAGGCGGTTCGCTTCCTCGACGGCGTTCGGACGTTGGAGGCCCAGGGCGTCACGACCTACGTCGAGTTGGGCCCCGACGGTGTGCTCTCCGCCATGGGCCAGGACTGCCTCACCGAAGGTGACACGGCGGCCTTCGTCGCCGCCCTGCGCGGTGGCCGCCCCGAGGCCGAGGCCCTCACCACCGCCCTCGCCGCCCTGCACACCCGGGGACTCGCCCTGGACTGGGAGGCGTTCTACGCCGGAACCGGAACCGGAACCGGAACCGGCACGCGGCGCGTGGAGCTGCCGACGTACGCCTTCCAGCGGCGGCGCTACTGGCTGGACGTACGGACGGCCACCGCGACCCCCGAGGCCACGGCTCAGAGCGCGGTCGACGCCCGCTTCTGGGAAGCCGTCGAGCGCGCGGACCTGGCCTCGCTCGCCGAGACCCTGAATCTCGGCACCGAGGACAACGGCGCGTTGGAGGCCCTGCTGCCCTCGCTGTCGTCGTGGCGGCGGCAGCAGTCGGAGCGTTCGACGGTGGACGGCTGGCGCTACCGGGTGTCGTGGAAGCCGGTCACCGACCGTTCCGCCGCGTCCCTGACCGGCGGCTGGCTCGTGGTGGTACCGGTCGAGGCGGCCGAGGACGTCTGGGTCGCGGGTGCCGTACGGCTGCTGAACGACCGTGGCCTCGACGTACGCCGTGTCGAACTGACCGCCGACGACGACCGCGCCACGGTGGCCGAGCGGCTGGCCGGGGCCATCGGCGACGCACCCGTGACCGGCGGTGTGCTCTCCCTGCTGGCCCTCGCGGACAGCGACAACGACAGCGATGGCGATGGCGATGGCGATGGCAATGCCGACGGGCTGCTGCGGACGGTCGCGCTGACGCAGGCCCTGGGCGACGCGGGCATCGGCGCGCCGCTGTGGGTGGCCACGCGGGGCGCGGTGGCCGTGGGCCGTTCGGACGGCATGGTCAGCCCCGCGCAGGCGCGGCTCTGGGGTCTGGGCCGAGTGGCCGCGCTGGAGGTGCCCGAGCGCTGGGGCGGTCTGGTCGACCTCCCGGAGACGGCCGACGAGCGTGCGCTGGGACGGCTGGCGGAGGCGCTGGCCGGTGCCGGTGGCGAGGACCAGGTGGCGGTGCGGGCGTCGGGCGTGTTCGGACGCCGCCTCGTCCGGGCCGCCGTGCCCGCGTCCGCGTCCGACAGTGGCTCCTGGACACCGGGCGCCGGTACGACCCTGGTCACCGGCGGTACGGGCGCGTTGGGCGCGCAGGTGGCGCGCTGGCTGGTCGCGGGCGGCGCCGAGCATGTGCTGCTCACCAGCCGCCGTGGCCTCGACGCACCCGGCGCCGCCGAACTGCGCGATGAACTCGCCGCTACCGGCGCCCGGGTCACGGTCGCCGCGTGCGATGTGGCCGACCGCGAGGCCCTGGCCGGGCTGCTGGCCGGGCTCCCCGCCGAGCTGCCGCTGACGGCGGTGGTGCACACGGCCGGGGTGCTGGACGACGGCGTACTGGACTCGCTCACCCCCGAGCGCTTCACCGGCGTGCTGCGCGCCAAGGCGGCCGCCGCGGCCCATCTCGACGAGCTGACACAGGACCTGGACCTGTCGGCCTTCGTGCTGTTCTCCTCGATCAGCGGCACGTTCGGCGCCGCCGGACAGGGCAACTACGCGGCCGCCAACGCCTACGTGGACGCGCTCGCCGAGCGGCGCCGCGCCCAGGGCCTGCCCGCCACCTCGATCGCCTGGGGCCCGTGGGCCGAGGGCGGGATGGCCACGGACGGGGCGCTGGAGCAGCGGCTGCGGCGCGGTGGACTGCCGCCGATGGGCGCCGAGTTGGCGATCGGCGCGCTCCAGCGGGCGCTCGACCTCGACGACACGGTGGTCACGGTCGCGGACATCGACTGGGACCGGTTCGCACCGGACTTCACCGCCGCGCGGCCCAGCCAGCTGCTCGTGGACCTCCCGGAGATCCGCGCGGCGGCGGAGGCCACCGTCACCGAGCCCGCCGCCGACGGCTCCTCGCTCGCCGCCCGGCTGGCCGGGCTGGGCGCGGCGGAGCGGGACCGGCTGCTGCTGGACCTGGTCCGTACGCAGGTGGCCGCGGTGCTCGGACACGACGGCTCGGAGTCCATCGGCGCCGACCGGGCCTTCGGCGAACTGGGCTTCGACTCGCTGACCGCCGTCGAGCTGCGCAACCGGCTCGGTGCCGCCAGCGGCGTCCAACTGCCCGCCACCCTGGTCTTCGACTACCCGACGGCCTCCGCCCTCGCGGACTATCTGCGCGGCGAGCTGATCGGAACGAGCACCGACGCCGACGCCTCCCGCCCGGTTTCCGTGACGGCCGCCGCCGATGACGACCCGATCGCCATCGTCGCCATGAGCTGCCGCTTCCCGGGCGGGGTGCGGTCGCCCGAGGAGCTGTGGCAGCTGCTCACCGCGGGCGGGGACGCCATCGCCGAGTTCCCGGCCGACCGCGGCTGGGACCTGGACGCGCTCTACGACCCGGACCCGGACACGCGCGGCACCTTCTACGCACGCGAGGGCGGATTCCTCTACGACGCGGGCCACTTCGACGCCGCGTTCTTCGGGATCTCACCGCGTGAGGCGCTGGCCATGGATCCGCAGCAGCGGCTGCTGCTGGAGACCTCATGGGAGGCGTTCGAGCGCGCGGGCATCGACCCGGCGGCGCTGCGCGGCACCTCAGCCGGGGTGTTCGTCGGCTCCAACGGGCAGGACTACGACGCCTCGCTGCACACCGTCCCCGAGGGCGTCGAGGGCTACCTGGGCACGGGCAACGCGGCCAGCGTGGTCTCCGGCCGGCTCGCCTACACCTTCGGTCTGGAGGGCCCGGCGGTCACCGTGGACACGGCGTGTTCGTCGTCGCTGGTGGCGCTGCACTGGGCGATCCAGGCGCTGCGCCAGGGCGAGTGCTCGCTCGCGCTCGCGGGCGGTGTGACGGTCATGTCGAGCCCCGGTGCGTACATCGAGTTCAGCCGCCAGCGCGGGCTGGCCCCGGACGGCCGCTGCAAGGCGTTCGCGGCGGGCGCCGACGGCACCGGCTGGGGCGAGGGCGTGGGCATGCTGCTCGTGGAGCGGCTGTCGGACGCCCGCCGCAACGGCCACCCGGTGCTGGCGCTCGTCCGTGGCTCCGCCATCAACCAGGACGGCGCCTCCAACGGTCTGACCGCGCCCAACGGCCCCGCCCAGCAGCGGGTCATCCGCCAGGCGCTGGCCGGTGCGGGCCTGTCCGCCGCCGAGGTGGACGCGGTCGAGGCCCATGGCACCGGCACCCGGCTCGGCGACCCGATCGAGGCGCAGGCGCTGCTGGCCACCTACGGCCAGGAGCGGGACGCGGACCGGCCGCTGTGGCTGGGCGCCATCAAGTCCAACATCGGCCACACCCAGGCCGCGGCCGGTGTCGCGGGCATCATCAAGATGGTGCTGGCCATGCGCCACGGGGTGCTGCCGCGCACCCTGCACGTGGACGAGCCGTCGTCGCACGTGGACTGGTCGGCGGGCGCGGTGTCGCTGCTGACCGAGCAGGTGGAGTGGCCGGAGACCGGCCGTCCGCGCCGCGCGGGCGTCTCCTCGTTCGGCTTCAGCGGCACCAACGCCCATACGGTCCTGGAGCAGGCACCGGTCCACGGCGCGGCGGATGACAGCGCACCGCGGCACCCGCTCGTCCGGCCCGATGTGGTGGCCTGGCCGCTGTCGGCCAAGGGCGAGGACGCGCTGCGGGCCCAGGCCGAGCGGCTGCGCGCCCACCTCGCGGCCGAGGCCGGGCCGGACCCGGTGGACGTGGCGTACTCGCTGGCCACCACCCGGTCCGCCCTGGAGCACCGCGCGGTGGTCCTCGGCCCGGACCGGGACCGGCTGCTCGCGGGGCTCACCGCCCTCGCGCGCGGCGAGTCCGCCGCGCAGCTCATCCGGGGCGTGCCCGCGGAGGGCCGCACCGCCGTGCTCTTCACCGGGCAGGGCAGCCAGCGGCTCGGCATGGGCCGTGAGCTGTACGAGGCCAGCCCCGTGTTCGCGGAGGCGCTGGACGCGGTCTGCGCCGAGCTGGACCGGCACCTGATGCGGCCGCTGTACGACGTGCTGTTCGGGGACGACAAGGAACCGCTGGACCGGACCGGGTTCACCCAGCCCGCCCTGTTCGCCGTCGAGGTGGCGCTGTTCCGGCTGGCCGAGGCCGCCGGGCTGCGGCCGGACGTCCTGACCGGGCACTCCATCGGCGAGCTGGCCGCGGCGCACGTGGCCGGGGTGCTGTCGCTGGAGGACGCCGCCACGCTGGTGGCCGCGCGCGGCCGGCTGATGCAGGAACTGCCCTCCGGCGGCGCGATGATCGCGCTGCAGGCGGCGGAGGACGAGGTCGAGCCGCTGCTCACCGAGCGCGTCGGCATCGCCGCGCTCAACGGGCCCACGTCGGTGGTCATCGCGGGCGACGCGGACGCGGCCGTGCGGATCGCTTCCGGTTTCGAGGCGCAGGGCCGTAAGACCAAGCGGCTCACCGTGAGCCACGCGTTCCACTCCCCGCTGATGGACGGCATGCTCGCCGAGTTCCGCAAGGTCGCCGAGGGGCTGACCTACAACGCGCCGCGCATCCCGATCGTCTCCACCGTCACCGGACAGCAGATCTCCGACGAGCTGGGCATGGCCGCCGACTACTGGGTGCGTCACGTCCGCCACGCCGTCCGCTTCCTCGACGGGGTCCGGACGATGGAGGCCCAGGGCGTCACCACCTACGTCGAACTGGGCCCGGACGGGGTGCTGTCCGCCATGGCGCAGGACTGCGTCACCACCGGGGACGAGGGCGCCGAGGACGTGGCCTTCGTGCCCGTGCTGCGCGCCGGGCGCCCCGAGACCGAGACGCTGACCGGAGCCCTCGCCACGCTGCACGTCCGGGGCGCGGCGCTGGACTGGGAGGCGCTGTTCGCCGGGACCGGCGCCCGCCGCGTCGAGCTGCCCACGTACGCGTTCCAGCGGCGGCGCTACTGGCTCGAGGGCACCCCGCACCCCACGCCCGGCCAGGAGGCCACGGCCGGCGACACGGCCGGTGCCCGGTTCTGGGAGGCGGTCGAGAGCGACGACCTCGCCTCGCTGTCGGACGCCGTGGGCATCGACGTGGACCAGCCGCTCAGCGCGCTGCTCCCGGCGCTGTCCGCGTGGCGGCGCCGCGAACGCGAGCGGTCCGCGCTGGACGGCTGGCGCTACCGCGTCACCTGGAAGCCGCTGGCGGAGCCCCGGCTCGCCGCCGCCCCCGGCGTCTGGCTGGTCGCCGAACCGGCCGGAGCCGCGGGCCAGGCCGACACCGTGCGGCGGGTGGTGGCCGCGCTGGCCGACCGGGGCGCCGACATCCGGCGCATCGCGGCCGACGGCGCGGACCTCGACCGGGCCGCCCTGGCCGAGCGGATCCGCCGGGCCGCCGCCGACGAGCCCGTGCACGGCGTGCTGTCGCTGCTCGCGCTGGACGAGCGTGCGCACCCCGACCACCCCGCCGTGCCCACCGGGCTGCTGCGCACCGGAGTGCTGGTGCAGGCGCTCGGGGACGCGGACCTGGACGCCCCGCTGTGGTGCGCCACCTCCGGCGCCGTCGCCACCGCCGCCTCGGAGCCGGTCGGCAGCGCCGCACAGGCGCAGATCTGGGGTCTGGGCCGGGTGGTCGCGCTGGAGCACCCCGAGCGCTGGGGCGGTCTGATCGACCTGCCCACGACGCTCGACGAACGGGCCGCCGACCGCCTGGCCGGTGTGCTCGGCGGACACGGCGACGGCGACGAGGACCAGCTCGCGATCCGTACGGCCGGAGTCCTGGCCCGCCGCATCGCGCACGCCGAGAGCACCCACGCCGAGAGCACCCACGCCGAGAGCACCCACGCCGCGGGCGACCCGGCCGACAGCGCGCACTGGCGGCCGCGTGGCACGGTCCTGGTCACCGGTGGCACCGGCGCGCTGGGCGCCCATGTGGCCCGCTGGCTGGCGGAGAACGGCGCCGAGCATCTGGTGCTCACCAGCCGCCGTGGCCCCGACGCCCCCGGCGCCGCCGAGCTGCGCGGCGAACTCGCCGCGTCCGGTGCCCAGGTGACCGTCGCGGCCTGTGACGTGACCGACCGGGACGCGGTGGCCGGGCTGCTGGCCCGGATCCGCGACGAACACCCCGAGCACCCGCTCACGGCGGTCGTGCACACGGCGGGCGCCGGGCAGTTCGCACCGCTCGCGGAGACCACCCCGGCCGATGTCGCCGATGTGGTGGCCGCCAAGGTGGCGGGCGCGGCCCATCTGGACGCGCTGCTCGGCGCCACCGAGCTGGACGCCTTCGTGCTCTTCTCCTCGATCGCCGGGGTGTGGGGCAGTGGCGGCCAGGGCGCGTACGCGGCCGGGAACGCGTTCCTCGACGCGCTGGCCGAACAGCGCCGCGCCCGTGGCCTGCCCGCCACCTCGGTGGCCTGGGGCCCGTGGGCGGACGGTGGTCTGGTCGCCGACGACGAGGCGGCCGAGCAACTGCGCCGCCGCGGCCTGCCGGTGATGGCCCCGCACTCCGCCATCGCCGCACTCCAGCAGGCGCTGGACCGGAACGAGACCGCCGTGGCCGTGGCCGACGTCGACTGGGGCCGCTTCGCCCCCGCCTTCGCCGCGGCCCGCCCCCGTCCGCTCATCGCCGATCTGCCCGAGGTGCGCGCCGCCCTCGCGGCGGACCCGGCCGAGGGCGCGGGCGGTGACGGCACGGCGGAGGCACCGGCGGAGGCCCTGCGGCAGCGGCTCGCGGGGCTCACCGGGCCCGAGGCCGAGAAGGTCCTGCTCGACCTCGTCCGTACGGAGGTCGCCGCCGTCCTCGGACACGACGACACCACGGCCGTCCAGGCGGGCCGGGCCTTCAAGGAACTGGGCTTCGACTCGCTCACCTCCGTCGAACTCCGCAACCGGCTCAACGCGGCCACCGGACTCCAGCTCACCGCCACCCTGGTCTTCGACCACCCGACGCCCAGCGCCCTCGCCGGTGTGCTGCGCGCCGACCTGTTCGGCGAGGACACCACCCCCGGACTCCCGGTCCTCGCCGAAATCGACAAGCTGGAATTCACCCTTTCCAACGTCTCCGACGACGCGACGGAACGCGAGCGGGTCACCGCGCGTCTCGAAGCGTTGCTGCGGACCTGGAACGAGAACGAGAGCGCGGCGGGCGCCGACGGTGCCGACGACGATGAACTCGACCTCGACGCCGCCTCCGCCGAAGACATCTTCGACATCATCAACAATGAATTCGGAAGGTCCTGACGTGAAGACCGCCCTCAATCCAACTGACCTCATCAGGAGGTGACGTTTCCGTGGCTAGCGCGAACGAAGAGAAGCTTCTCGACAATCTGAAGTGGATGACCACTGAGCTGCGCCGGGCCCGTCGCCGCCTGACCGAGGTGGAGGCGGACGCGCAGGAACCGATCGCCATTGTGGCGATGAGCTGCCGTTTCCCCGGTGGCGTCGGTTCGCCGGAGGATTTGTGGCAGTTGGTCGCGGAGGGCGGCGACGCCATTTCCGGATTCCCCGCCGACCGCGGCTGGGACATCGAGGGACTGGCCGATCCCGACCCCGACCGCAAGGGCACCTTCTACAACAGCGGCGGTGGATTCCTCGACGGCGCCGCCGAATTCGACCCCGGATTCTTCGGCATTTCGCCGCGTGAGGCGCTGGCCATGGACCCGCAGCAGCGGCTGCTGCTGGAAACGTCCTGGGAGGCGTTCGAGCGCGCCGGAATCGACCCGACGTCCGTCAAGGGCAGCCGCACCGGCGTGTATGTGGGCGCCTCGGCCATGGGCTACGGCTCCGATGTCCTGGGCGCGCCGGAGGAGTTGGAGGGCCTGCTGCTCACCGGCGGCGCCACCAGCGTGCTGTCCGGCCGTATCGCCTACACCTTCGGCCTCGAGGGCCCGGCCGCCACGATCGACACCGCGTGCTCCTCGTCGCTGGTCGCGCTGCACTGGGCGGCCCAGGCGCTGCGGCAGCGCGAATGCTCGCTCGCCCTCGTCGGCGGCGTCACCGTGATGCCCAACCCCGATGTCTTCGTGGAGTTCAGCCGTCAGCGCGGCCTCGCCCCCGACGGCCGCTGCAAGTCCTTCGCCGCGTCGGCGGACGGCACCGGCTGGTCCGAGGGCGTCGGCGTACTGCTGGTCGAGCGGCTCTCGGACGCGCGCCGACACGGCCACCAGGTGCTGGCCGTGGTGCGCGGCAGCGCGGTGAACCAGGACGGCGCGTCCAACGGTCTGACCGCGCCGAACGGCCCGTCCCAGCGGCGTGTCATCCGCCAGGCGCTGGAGAACGCCCGGCTGTCCGCCGCCGAGATCGACGTGGTCGAGGCACATGGCACGGGCACCACGCTGGGCGACCCCATCGAGGCGCAGGCGCTGCTGGCCACCTACGGCCAGGAGCGGCCCGAGGGGCGGCCGCTGTGGCTGGGCTCGCTCAAGTCCAACCTGGGCCACGCCCAGGCGGCGGCGGGTGTCGCGGGCGTCATCAAGATGGTCATGGCGATACGCCACGGCCTCATGCCCAAGACCCTCCACGTCGATGAGCCGTCCCCGACCGTGGACTGGACGGCGGGCGAGGTGTCCCTGCTGACCGAGGCCCGCCCCTGGGACGAGACCGGCAGGCCGCGCCGGGCCGGTGTCTCGGCCTTCGGCGTGAGCGGCACCAACGCCCACACCATCCTGGAGCAGGCCCCCGAGCCGGAGGCCCCGGAGGATGCTCCGGAGCCGGACGGGGACGCCACTCCGGCCGCGAACGCCGCGCCGGTCACCGCCCGCGTGCTGCCGTGGCTCCTCTCCGCCAGGAGCGCGGCGGCGCTGCGCGACAACGCCCGGCGCCTCGCCTCCCACCTCGACCGCGAACCCGCCCTCGGCACCGCCGATGTGGGTCACTCGCTGGCCACCGGCCGGGCGGCGCTGGAGCGGCGCGCGGTGCTCGTGGGCGAGGACCGCGCCGGGCTGGCCGCCGGTCTGGAGGCCCTGGCGCGGGGGGAGTCCGCGACCGGGCTGGTCGAGGGCACGGTCGCCGAGGGCGAGACGGCGTTCCTGTTCACGGGGCAGGGGAGTCAGCGGCTGGGGATGGGGCGTGAGTTGTATGACGCCTATCCGGTGTTCGCGGAGGCGTTGGACGCGGTGTGTGCGGAGCTGGATCCGCATCTTGAGCGGCCGCTGAAGGGCGTTCTGTTCGGGGATGACGCGGCGGTACTGGATCGGACGGGGTTCACTCAGCCCGCGTTGTTCGCGGTTGAGGTGGCGTTGTTCCGGCTGGTTTCGGAGGCGTGGGGTCTGCGGCCTGACTATGTGTCGGGGCATTCGATTGGTGAGTTGGCTGCG
>NZ_JANIAA010000089.1 GCF_024505145.1 Streptomyces rugosispiralis
TCCACAAACGGCCCCAACGCCGCCGCACACTCACCCAACCGCTCCGCGAACACCGGCGAAGACTCCAACAACCCCGCAGCCATCCCCACCCACTGCGACCCCTGACCCGGAAACACCAACACCGCACGACCATCGCCACCCGCGACCACACCCCGCACCAGCCCTGGAGCACCGATGCCCTCAGCCAGCGCACCCAAGCCCTCAACCAAAGCCGCGCGCTCGGACCCCAACACCACCGCACGATGCTCAAACGCACTACGCGTCGTCGCCAGAGAGAACCCGACATCGGTGAGGACGGCCCGAGCCCCGAGTTGGGCGAGCAGCCCCTCGGCCTGGGCACGCAGCGCGCTCTCGGACTTCCCCGAGACCGGCCACGGCACGATGCGGGAGGGCAGTTGCCCTGTCTCCTCCGGCGCTTCGCCCCCCGGGTCGGCCGGAGGCGCCTGCTCCAGCACCACATGGGCGTTGGTGCCGCTGATCCCGAATGACGAGACACCCGCCCGACGGGGCTCATCGCCCTCCGGCCACGGCGTGGCCTCGGTGAGCAACCTCACCCCACCCGCCGACCAGTCCACGTGCGGCGATGGCTCGTCGACGTGCAGGGTCTGCGGCAGCAGCCCGTGCCGCATCGCCTGCACCATCTTGATCACGCCGGCCACACCCGCCGCCGCCTGCGTATGACCGATGTTGGACTTGATGGAGCCGAGCCACAGTGGCCGCTCCTCGAGCCGATCCTGCCCGTACGTGGCCAGCAGCGCCTGCGCCTCGATCGGGTCGCCCAACGTCGTTCCCGTGCCATGCGCCTCGACGACGTCCACCTGCTTGGCGGAGAGTTTGGCGTCGGCCAGGGCCTGGCGGATCACCCGCTGCTGGGAGGGGCCGTTGGGGGCGGTGAGGCCGTTGCTCGCACCGTCCTGATTGATGGCGGAGCCGCGTACCACGGCCAGCACCGGGTGACCGTTGCGCCGCGCGTCGGAGAGCCGTTCCAGCAGCAGCATGCCCACGCCCTCACCCCAGCCCGTGCCGTCGGCGGCCGCCGCGAACGGCTTGCAGCGGCCGTCCGGCGCCAGCCCGCGCTGACGGCTGAACTCCACGAAGGTTCCGGGGGTGGACATCACCGTGACGCCACCCGCGAGGGCGAGTGTGCACTCCTGGCGCCGAAGGGCCTGACCGGCCCAGTGCAGGGCCACCAGGGACGAGGAGCACGCGGTGTCAACGGTGACCGCCGGGCCCTCCAGGCCCAGGGTGTAGGCCACCCGGCCGGAGGCGATGCTGCCCGCGGTGCCGTTGCCCAGGTAGCCCTCCACACCTGCGGGCAGCGAGGGCAGACCGGTGCCGTAGTCGTGGTACATCACGCCGGTGAAGACACCGGTCTTGCTGCCCCGCACCGACTCCGGGTCGATACCGGCCCGCTCGAACGCCTCCCAGGCCGTCTCCAGCAGCAGCCGCTGCTGGGGGTCGGTCGCGAGCGCCTCGCGCGGGGACATCCCGAAGAACGCCGGGTCGAAGTCACCGGCGCCGTGCAGAAAGCCGCCCTCGCGCGCATAGCTCTTGCCGACCGCGCCCGGGTCGGGGTCGTACAGCCCCTCCACATCCCAACCGCGGTCCTCGGGGAAGCCCGAGATGGCGTCCTCACCGGCGGCCACCGACCGCCACAGTTCCTCGGGCGAACGTAGCCCGCCCGGGTAGCGGCAGCTCATCGCCACGATGGCGATCGGCTCGTGGTCCGCGGACTCCGCTTCCTGGAGGCGCTGACGCGTCTGGTGGAGTTCGGCAATGACTCGCTTGAGGTAATCCCGGAGTTTGTCTTCGTTGCTCATCGAGCTTTCCCAATCACAAGGCTGTCGGCGGATTGCGGAGGGGGTATCGCTTCAGATCGCTTCGGATCGCTTCAGAGAATTCCGAGATCCTCGTCCACCATCTTGAAGAGATCGCCATCCGTCGCCGATTCGAGTTGGTCGACGAGAGCAGCGCTGCTGCTCGGGACTTCCTGTGCGTCGCCGTACTTTGCCAAGAGCTCCCGCAGACGTGACACCACATCGGTGCGGCCGATCTCCTCCCAGGTCATCGCGGACAGACCGGCTTCGAGCTGATCGAGACCCACGGATACGGGCACCGAGGTGGCGGCGGATCCGGCGTCCCTCGCCAGCTCGTGGTGCAGGTGCTGGGCCAGGGCAGTCGGGGTCGGGTGGTCGAAGACCAATGTCGCGGTCAGACGCAGTCCGGTCACCGCGCCGAGCCGGTTGCGCAATTCCACCGCCGTCAGCGAATCAAAGCCGAAATCCTTGAAGGCGCGGCCCGGTTCCACGGTTTCCGGACCGCCGTGGCCCAGTACCGCGGCGACATTGCGCCGTACCGTGTCCAGCACCAGGCGTTCGCCTTCCGCATACGAGGCTCCGGCCAGGCGAGCCCGCAACGCCTCCGCCGCTCCGGCCGCCCCGGCCGCTCCGGTGGATTCCGCAGCCACCCTGCGGGCGGGCACGCGCACCAACTCACGCAACAGATAAGGCACTTCGGCGATGCCGTCGGGTGCGGCGGACCTCCAGACCGCCGTGTTCAACCGTGCGGCGGCGATGACCGGGCCATCGCTCGCGCAGGCGGCGTCGAACAGTGCGAGCCCCTCGGCCGACGACAGGGCGGAGATGCCGACCTGGTCCATGCGCCGCCTGTCCACCTCGGCCAGCCCCGCGGTCATCCCGCTGTGTTCCTCCCACAGGCCCCAGGCCAGCGACAGGCCGGGGAGTCCGTGCGCCCGGCGCTGCGCGGCCAGCCCGTCGAGGAAGGCGTTGGCGGCGGCGTAGTTGCCCTGTCCGGCGGCCCCGAACATCCCCGCCACCGAGGAGAAGACCACAAACGCCGACAGGTCGAGCCCGGCCGTCAGCTCATGCAGGGCGAGTGCCGCCTCCGCCTTCGGTCGCAGCACGGTGTCCAGCCGCTCCGGAGTCAACGACGCGATCACGCCGTCGTCCAACACGGCGGCGGCGTGGACGACACCCTTGAGCGGATGGGCGGCGGGGATGTCCGACAACACCGCGCCGAGGGCGTCCCGGTCGGCCACGTCGCAGGCGGCCCAGGTCACCGACGCCCCGGCCGAGGCCAGCTCATCGGCCAGCTCGGCCGCGCCCGCGGCCGCCGAGCCCCCGCGGCTGAGCAGCACCAGATGCCGCACACCGTGGTCGGCCACCAGGTGCCGGGCCAGCAGACCGCCCAGGGTGCCGCTGGCCCCGGTGATGAGGACCGTGCCCTCGGGGTCCCATGTCGCCGAAGCGCCCTGTTCCGCCTCCCCGTCGGCTCGGACCAGCCTCGCCGCCAGTACCCGCCCTCCGCGTACGGCCAACTGCGGCTCGCCCGAGGTGAGGGCGGCGGCCAGCGGAACGGAGCCGAGCTCCTTGGGTTCGTCCACGTCGAGAAGGAGCAGTCGGCCGGGGTGTTCTGCCTGCGCGGACCGCGCCAGGCCCCATACCGCCGCCCCTGCCAGGTCGGCCAGGCCCTCGGTGGAGGTGGTGGCCACGGCGCCACGAGTGGTGATGACCAGGCGGGAGTCGGCGAACCGCTCCTCGGCCAGCCACTCTTGCGCCCACTCCAGCGCCTGGTGCGCCGCGCCACGCAGACCCTGGTGGGTGTCGCCACCGATGCCGGTCGCGGAGGCCAGCAGGACCCACTCCGGCAGGGGTTCGCCCTCGGCGCCGGACCGGGCGAGGGCCTCCAGATCAGCGTGGGTTCGCACCTGCCAGCCCGCCGCCCGCAGCGCCACGGCCGGCTCGCCGTCCTCCTCTCCGATCACCGCACAGCGGGCAGTGGACGGCGCGTCGGCCGGGAGCGGCATGGCGTTCCACCGCAGGCGGTACAGCGACTCATGGGAGGTGCCGCGCGCGGCGTCGATCTGTTCGGCGGAGACCGGGCGCGTCACCAGCTCCGCCACCGAGGCCATCGGCCGGCCCGTCTCGTCGGCCACGGCGAGCGACAGGCCGTCGGCCCCGGCCGCCGCCAGTCGTACGCGGACCGTGGTCGCACCGGCGATGTGCACCGACACCCCGTTCCAGGCGAACGGCAAACGGACCCGCTCCGCGTCCGAGGCCACCAGGCCACCGGGTCCCGCCATATGGAGGGCGGCGTCGAGCAACGCGGGGTGCACACGGAAGCGCGCGGCGTCCGGCCGCTGCTCCTCGGCCAGTGCCACCTCGGCGAACACCTCGGTGCACGACTCGCCTTCGCGCCGCCAGGCGGCCCGCACACCCTGGAACGCCGGTCCGTACGCGAGCCCGCCCAGCGCGAAGCGCTCGTACATGCCAGTGATGTCGATCGCCTCGGCATCCGCGGGCGGCCACACGCTCAGCTCGGCCGGGATCGCCACCTCCGGCCCCTCGGCCTGGGTCAGGACGCCGGTGGCGTGGCGCGTCCAGGGTCCGTCCTCATCAGCGGATTCCTGCCGGGAGTAGACGGTGACGGGCCGGCCGCCGTCGTCATCGGCTCCGGCCACCAGCACCTGGAGCTGAATCGCACCACGTTCGGGAAGGACCAGCGGCGCTTCCAGCACCAGGTCGTCCACCTGGTCACAGCCGAAACGGCCACCGGCGTGCAACGCCAGATCCACGAAGGCCGTCCCCGGCACCACCACCGAGCCCAGCACGGCGTGGTCGGTCAGCCAGGCGTGGGTACGCGCGGACAGCCGACCGGTGAACAGGCATCCATCGGAGTCTGGCAGCCTCACGGCGGCGCCGAGCAGGGGATGTTCCTCGGACCGCAGTCCCACCGAGGCCACGTTGCCCGCCGCCCCACCGGCCTCGAGCCAGTACCGCTTCCGCTGGAAGGCGTAGGTCGGCAGCTCCACGTGGCGTACGGGAGCCGGCGCCGGCAACGCCGTCCAGTCCACCGGGACGCCTCGCACGAAGATCCGAGCCACTGCCTCCTGGAGCGTGGCGCTCTCGCCTCGGCCGCTGCGCAGGGCGGAGACGTACTCGACGTCCGGCGCGCACTCCTGTCCCATGCCGGAGAGCACCCCGTCCGGCCCCAGCTCCAGGGATGTCGTCACACCGGCCTCCGCGAGAGCCGCCATGCCGTCGGCGAACCGCACGGTCTCGCGGACGTGCCGCACCCAGTACTCGGCCGAGCACAGCGCCTCGGGGTCAGCGATCAAGCCCGTCACGTTCGATACGACGGGGATGCGGGGAGGCGCGTACGACAACCCCTCGGCCACCCGGCGGAACTCCGCCAGCATCGGCTCCATCAGGGGCGAGTGGAACGCATGCGAAACGCGCAGCCGCTTGGTCTTGACGCCCTGGGCATCAAACCGCCCGGCGACCTCCGTCACCGCTTCTTCCACGCCGGAGATCACGGTCGAGTACGGACCGTTGACCGCCGCCACACTCACCTCGGTCTCTCGCCCGGCCAGCAACGGGATCACATCCGCCTCGGCGGCCTGCACCGACACCATGACTCCACCCGAGGGCAGCGCCTGCATCAACCGCCCACGAGCCGCCACCAGCGCACACGCGTCCTTGAGCGCGAGCACCCCCGCCACATGCGCCGCCACCAGCTCACCGATCGAATGCCCGGCCACGAAGTCGGGCCGCACACCCCACGACTCCACCAGCCGGAACAGCGCCACCTCCACCGCGAACAACCCACACTGCGTGAAGACGGTCTCATCCAGACCCTCCACGTCCCCACGGACCACCTCCCGCAGCGGACGCTCCAACACCCCGTCGAACTGCCCACACACCTCATCGAAGACATCCGCGAAGACCGGGAACGCCTCGCACAGCTCCAGTCCCATACCGACCCGCTGACTGCCCTGACCCGAGAACAACACCGCCAGCTTCCCCGGCACCGCGGAGCCCCGCACCACACCGGCCGCCGGTACGTCCTCCACCAGCGCTTCCAGCCCGGCCACGAAGCCCTGACGGTCACCGGCCAGCACCACCGCCCGGTGCTCGAACGTCGATCGCGTGGTCACCAGCGACGAGGCCACATCCGCGACCGCCGCCTCGGCGTCCAGCTCCCCACGCACGGACGACAGCAGCCGCTCCGCCTGCGCCCACAGCGCACCCTCGGACTTCGCGGACACCACCCACGGCACGAGTCCCGACCCTGCGGGACCGTCCGTCACCGGCTCGGCGGCACGCCGCTCCTCCGGGGCCTGCTCCACGATCACATGCGCATTGGTCCCACTGGCGCCGAACGAAGAGACACCCGCACGCCTCGGGTGGCCCGTCTCCGGCCATTCCGTGGCATCCGTGAGCAACCGCACCGCGCCCTCGGACCAGTCCACGTGCGGCGATGGCTCATCGACGTGCAGCGTCTTCGGCAGAACGCCATGCCGCATCGCCAGCACCATCTTCATCACACCCGCCACACCGGCAGCCGCCTGCGTATGGCCGATGTTCGACTTGATCGAGCCGAGCCACAGCGGCCGCTCCTCGGTGCCCCGCTCGCGTCCGTAGGTCGACAGCAGTGCCTGTGCCTCGATGGGATCGCCGAGTGTCGTACCCGTGCCATGTGCTTCGACCGCGTCCACCTCGGCGGCCGACAGCCCAGCACTCGCCAGCGCGGCCCGGATGACCCGCTGCTGCGACGGGCCGTTGGGGGCCGTCAGTCCGTTGGACGCGCCGTCCTGATTGACGGCGGACCCCCGGACGACGGCAAGCACCCGGTGGCCGTTGCGCCGTGCGTCCGAGAGCCGCTCCAGCAGAAGCACACCGACGCCCTCGGAGAACCCCGTACCGTCCGCGGCCCCCGCGAACGCCTTGCAGCGACCGTCGGCCGACAGTCCCCGCTGACGGCTGAACTCCACGAAAAGGGCCGGGGTCGACATCACCGTCACACCACCGGCGAGCGCGAGCGAGCACTCCCCCTGGCGCAGCGACTGAGCCGCCAGATGCAGCGCCACCAGCGACGACGAGCAGGCGGTGTCCACCGTCACCGCGGGCCCTTCGAACCCGAAGGTGTAGGAGACCCGGCCCGAGGCGATGCTGCCGGCGGTGCCGTTGCCGATGTAGCCCTCGACTCCTTCCGGCACCGTGGCCGAGCCGTAGTCGTGGTGCATGATTCCGGCGAAGACGCCGGTCTGGCTGCCGCGCACCGATGCCGGGTCGATACCGGCCCGCTCCAGCGCCTCCCACGACGTCTCCAGCAGCAGTCGCTGCTGCGGATCCATCGCCAGCGCCTCACGCGGCGAAATCCCGAAGAACTCCGGATCGAAGTCGCCCGCGTCGTACAGGAAACCACCCTCACGCGCATAC
The DNA here is from genome assembly GCF_024505145.1 of Streptomyces rugosispiralis. Taxonomy (GTDB): domain Bacteria; phylum Actinomycetota; class Actinomycetes; order Streptomycetales; family Streptomycetaceae; genus Streptomyces; species Streptomyces rugosispiralis. The sequence continues at coordinate 7,242 of NZ_JANIAA010000089.1, forward strand.
GCCGTGCCCCGGTGATCGGGATCTGGGTGATACAGACCCTCCAGGTCCCAGCCGCGATCGTCCGGGAAACCGGCGATGGCGTCTCCGCCACGGGCCAGCAGCCGCCACAGCTCCTCGGGGGACTTCACCCCACCCGGGAAGCGGCAGCTCATGCCCACGATGGCGATCGGCTCGTCCTGGGAGGTGGCCACCGACACACGGCGTCCCGCGTCGGCGGCCACCTCGCCACTCCCGCCGAGCAGCTCATCACGGAGATACCGGGCGAGCACCAGGGGCGAGGGGTAGTCGAAGACGAGGGTGGCGGGCAGGCGCAGCCCGGTGGCCGTGTTCAGCCGGTTGCGCAGCTCGACGGCTGTCAGCGAGTCGAACCCTAGCTCCTTGAACGCCTTCTCCGGCTCGACCTGCTCCACACCGGAGTAGCCGAGCACCGCGCCGACCCCGCCACGCACGAGATCCAGCAGCGTCTGCTCCTGCTCGGCCTCGGAAAGCCCCGCGAGCCGGACGAGTTCACCCTGAAGGGCTGGGTCCATGCCCGGCGCGGCGTCCGCGAGGGCCCTCCGCGAGGGGGTACGCACCAGACGCCGGAGCAACGGCGGTACGGCCCCGGCCCCACCACGGAGCGCGGCCGGGGCGATCCGCACGGGAACCAGCAGCGACTGGTCCATGGCGCCCGCCGCGTCGAGGAGCGCAAGACCCTCGTCCGACGACAGCGGGATGACGCCGCCACGCTCCATCCGGGCGACGTCGGCATCGGCGAGGTGGCCGGTCATATCGCTGCGTTCGGCCCAGAAGCCCCAGGCCAACGACACCCCGGCGAGCCCACGCGCCCGACGCCGCGCCGCCAGAGCGTCCAGGAACATATTCGCCGCCGCGTAGTTCCCCTGCCCCGCCGCGCCAAAGGTGGCAGCAGCGGACGAGAACATCACGAACGCCGACAGATCCAGATCCCGCGTCAACTCATCCAGATGCACCGCCGCGTCGACCTTCGGCCGCAGCACCGCGTCAATGCGCTCCGGTGTCAACGACTCCACGACGCCGTCGTCCAGTACACCGGCCGCATGCACCACACCACGCAATGGACGATCCGCCGGGATGCGCGCCAGCACCCCGGCCAACGCCGCACGGTCGGCGACATCGCAGGCCGCCATGGTCACCGACGCGCCCAACTCCGCCAGCTCCGCCTCCAACTCCACCGCGCCAGCAGCCTCCCGACCCCGCCGAGAGACCAGGACCAGATGCCGCACCCCCCGCTCAGCCACCAAATGCCGCGCCACCAAACCACCCAACGTGCCAGTGGCCCCGGTCAACAACACCGTGCCCTCCGGATCCCACCCAAAGCCCAACCCACCAACCTCAGCAGAAGCCGCAGGAGCAACGGCACGCGACAGCCGCGGCACCAGCACACCCCCGGACCGCACAGCCACTTGAGACTCACCGCACCCCAGCACCACCTCGAACACACCGGCCGACACCTGCACATCATCCACATCCACCAGCACAAACCGATCCGGATGCTCAGCCTGCGCCGACCGCACCAAACCCCAAACCACGGCAGCCGCCACATCCGGCACACCCTCACCCAGTACGGCCGCCACCGCACCCCGCGTCACCACCACCAACCGCGAACCAGCAAACCGCTCCTCAGCCAACCACCCCCGCACCACGCCCAGAGCACGGTGCGCGAGGTGGCGCGTGGCGGACGGAAGATCCCGCGCACCCGAATCCGACTCGGACCCACATGTCACGAGGACGACATCCGGGGAGCCGGCCAGGGAGGCAAGCTCCTGGCCGCTCACTACGTCCTGCCCCGCTGCCTCCAAGGCGGCGGCGAGGCCGAGATCGTCCGCTCCGGCTATCGCCCACTGAGCCTGAGATGCCGCCCCCTGCATGCCCTCTGTGGGCACGCGATCCCACTCCACGGTGAACAGCGAGTCCCTGGCCACCTGCGAGGATCCGGTGAGCTGCTCGGGCGCCACCGGTCGCCCCACGAGAGAGTCGACCGAGGCCACCGGCACTCCGTCGGCGTCCGCCACCAGCACCGAGATCCCCTCGGGGCCCGACGGCGACAGGCGCACCCGCAGCGCTGTCGCACCCGTGGCGTACAGGGAGACACCCGTCCAGGCGAACGGCAGACGAGCGGGCCCCATCTCCTCGCCATCCGGGCCCACCCCGGCCATA
>NZ_JANIAA010000090.1 GCF_024505145.1 Streptomyces rugosispiralis
TCAGTGGCCCACCGTCTACGCCGGAACCACGCCCTCCCAAGTCCCCCTGCCCACTTACCCCTTCCAGCATCAGCACTACTGGCTGGCCGCCACCGGCCACCCCGGGGATGTCGGTTCCGTGGGGCTGCGCGAGGCGGCGCATCCGCTGCTGGGGGCCGTGGTCAGCGTGCCGGACACCGGAGGGGTGCTGCTCACCGGGCGGCTGGCGCCGTCGGCGCAGTCCTGGCTGGCCGACCACATGCTGTCGGGCGTCGCCCTGGTGCCGGGCACGGCGATCGTGGAACTGGCCGTACGTGCCGGGGACGAGACCGGCACCCCGGTGCTGGAGGAGCTGGTCCTCGGCCAGCCCATGCCGCTGCCCGAGGACGGCGCGCTTCAGGTGCAGGTCCTGGTCGGCGCGGCCGAGGACGACGAGCGGCGTGCGGTACGGGTCTACTCCCGCGCCGATGAGTCCGGGCCCTGGGTCGAGCACGCCTCCGGCGTGCTGTCCCCGCAGGTGGTCGCGCCCGTCGAGGCTGAGCGGCAGTGGCCGCCCGCCGGGGCGGAGCCCGTCGCCCTGGAGGGCTTCTACGACCGCCTGGCCGAGGCGGGTTATGAGTACGGGCCGGTGTTCCGCGGGCTCACGGCCGTGTGGACCCTCGACGGTGATGTGTTCGCCGAGATCACCCTCGGCGAGGAACAGCACGAACTCGCGGGCCGCTTCGGCATCCACCCGGCGCTGCTGGACGCGGCGCTGCACGCGAGCAACTTCTGCCAGGGCAACGAGCCGGGTGGCGCGACGTATCTGCCGTTCTCGTGGAACGGCGTGCAGTTGCACGCCGGCGGCGCCACCGCGCTGCGGGTGCGGGTCACCTCCACCGGGCCGGACAATCTGTCGCTGCACGCGACCGATCCGCACGGCGTGCCCGTGGTGACCGTCGGGTCGCTGGTGCTGAGGGAGACCACCGCGGAGCAGCTTCGCGGCGCCTCGCCCTCGTCCGGCACGGACTCGCAGTTCACCGTGGAGTGGACCGAGCATCCCCTCGCCCGGCACGAGGTGGCGTGGACGGACCTGGACGCCGTGCGCGACGACGGCGCGTGGCCGCCGGTGGTCGTGGCCGACACCCGGGCGTACGGCGCGGACGACGGGGACGGCACGGACGACGGGGACGACGCGGACGGCCCGGAGAGCGGCGGACTACCGGAGCGCGCCCGTGAGCTGACCGGCCGGGCACTGGCCGCGATACAGCGTCTGATCAGCGACGACGACCTCGCCGACAGCCGCCTGGTGGTGCTCACCGGGGGCGGTATGGCGGTGCATGACGACACCGAGGTCACCGACCCGGCCGCCGCCGCGGTGTGGGGCCTGGTGCGCGCCGCGCAGGCCGAACACCCGGGCCGGGTGTGCGTCATCGACACCGACGACCGGTCGGCCGGGGCCCTGCCCGCCGCGCTGGCCACGGACGAACCCCAGCTCGCGCTGCGTGGCGGAACGGCATGGGTGCCACGCCTGGTACGGGCGCGCCCGGGACTGGCGGTTCCGGAAGCCGCCGCGTGGCATCTGGACGTCACCGAGTACGGCACGCTGGAGAACCTCGCCCTGGTGCCCCATCCCCGGGCGGAGGCGCCGCTGGAGGCGGGCCAGGTGCGGATCGCGGTGCGCGCCGCCGGCCAGAACTTCCGCGATGTGCTCATCGCCCTCGGGATGTACGAGGCGGAGATCGGCACCGAGGGCGCCGGTGTGGTGGCCGAGGTCGGCCCGGATGTGACGGACCTGGCGGTGGGCGACCGCGTGATGGGCATGCTGCCCGGTTCGTTCGGGCCGCTGGTGGTGGCCGACCGGCGGACGGTCGTACGGATGCCGCGCGACTGGTCGTTCACGGCGGCGGCCGGGGTGCCGGTCGCCTATCTCACCGCGCTGTACGCGCTGCGGGACCTGGGCCACGTCCAGCCGGGCGAGACGGTGCTGGTGCACGCCGCCGCCGGTGGTGTCGGCATGGCCGCCGTACATCTCGCCCACCACTTCGGCGCCACCGTCCTCGCCACCGCCCACCCCGCCAAACACCACACCCTCGAGCGGGTCGGCGTGGCCGAGGAACGGCGCGCCTCCAGCCGCGACCTCGCCTACGCCCGGACCTTCCCCTCCGCCGACCTCGTCCTCAACTCCCTCACCGGCGAGCACATCGACGCCTCGCTGGGGCTGCTCAACCCCGGCGGCCGGTTCATCGAGATGGGGCGCACCGACATCCGGGACGCGGCCGAGGTGGGCGCCGCCCACCCGGACCGTACGTATCGCGCGTTCGACCTGGGGGCGGACGCGGGGCCGGACCGCATCCAGGAGCTGCTGGTCGAGCTGGTGGACCTGTTCGAGCAGGGGCTGATCCCCCCGTTGCCCACCCGGCCGTGGGACATCACCCGCGCCCCCGACGCGTTCCGCTGGATGAGCCAGGGCCGTCACACCGGCAAGATCGTGCTCACCCTCCCCCACGCCCTCGACCCCGAGGGCACCGTCCTGGTCACCGGCGGCACCGGCACCCTCGGCTCCGCCATCGCCCGCCACCTCATCACCCACCACGCGGTGCGCAACCTGGTCCTCGCAAGCCGCCAGGGGCCGAACGCGCCCGGCGCGGCCGACCTCCACGACGAGCTGACCGCACTCGGCGCGCGGGTGCGGATCGCGGCTTGCGACATCGCCGACCGGGGTCAACTCGCGACGCTCCTCGCCGACATCCCGGCCGCACACCCGCTCACCGGCGTCGTGCACACCGCCGGCGCCCTCGCCGACGGCACCATCACCACTCTCGACCCCGACCGCGTCGACACCGTCTTCCGCCCCAAGGTCGACGCGGTCACCCATCTGCACGACCTCACCCACCACCACGACTTGGCGCTCTTCGCCGTGTACTCCTCCGCCGCCGGAATCCTCGGCAACGCGGGCCAGGCCAACTACGCCGCCGCCAACACCTTCCTCGACGCCTTCGTGCAGCAGCGCCGGGCGGCGGGGCTGGCCGGGCTGTCACTGGCCTGGGGCCTGTGGGCGGAGACCAGCGATCTGTCCGCCGCGCTGGTCACGGCGAACCGGGATCGCACCAAGCACGGTGTCGTGCGCCCGATGAGCACCGAACACGCGCTCGGCCTCTTCGACAGCGCCCTCGGCCTGGGGCTGCCCCTGGTCGTACCGGCGAAGCTGGACACCGCGAAGCTGGATGCCGCCGCGTCGCGGGGCGAGCCCGCTCCGGGCGATGTGTCACCTCTGCTCACCGGCCTCGTCCGGCCGGCCCGGCGCACCCTGCGGTCCATGGCGGGCGCAACGGCCGAGGGAGGTCTTACGGCCCGGCTGGCGGCGCTGTCCGAGGCCGACCAGCACCGGCTGCTGCTGGACCTGGTACGGGACCACACGGCGACCGTGCTCGGGCACACCGGGAAGGACGCCGTGGACGCGAGGCGCGCGTTCAGCGAGATCGGGGTCGACTCGCTCATCGCGGTGGAACTTCGCAACCGGCTCTCCGGCGCGACCGGCCTGCGCCTGCCCGCGACGGTCGTGTTCGACTACGCGACACCGGAGGCGATGGCCGCACATCTGCGGTCCGTGGTGGCCGGGGACACGGCCTCGCCCTCGGCCTCGGCGGTGGTACGCGCGGCGGCGGTGGATCCGGCGGACGACCCGGTGGCCATCGTGTCGATGAACTGCCGGCTGCCCGGCGAGGTCACCGGCCCGGAGGAGCTGTGGGATCTGGTGTCCCAGGGCCGGGACGCGATCGGCCCGTTCCCCTCGGACCGGGGCTGGGACCTGGAGACACTCTTCGACCTCGACCCGGACGCCGTGGGCAAGTCCTACGTACGCGAGGGCGGATTCCTCAGCGGCGCGGGCGACTTCGACGCCGAGTTCTTCGGCATCTCGCCGCGTGAGGCGCTGGCGATGGATCCGCAGCAGCGGCTGCTCGCCGAGACCTCGTGGGAGCTGTTCGAGCGGGCGGGCATCGACCCGATGTCCGTGCGCGGACAGGCCGTCGGGGTGTTCGCCGGGGTCATCGACCAGGGGTACATCGGCCACTCCGAGGCGTCCCCGCCGGAGTTGGAGGGGTATCTGATGACCGGCAGCACCACGAGTGTGGCCTCCGGTCGCGTGGCCTATCTGCTGGGCCTTGAAGGCCCCGCGGTGACGGTGGACACGGCGTGCTCGTCGTCCCTGGTGGCGCTGCACCTGGCCGTACAGGCGCTGCGGGCGGGCGAGTGCTCGATGGCGCTCGCCGGTGGCGTGACGGTGATCGCCAAGCCCAGCGGTTTCATCAGCTTCTCCCGCCAGCGCGGGCTCGCCCCCGACGGCCGCAGCAAGTCCTTCAGCGAGGGCGCCGACGGCACGACCTTCAGCGAGGGTATTGGGCTGGTGCTGCTGGAACGGCTGTCCGACGCCCGCCGCAACGGCCACGAGGTGCTGGCCGTCATCCGCGGTACCGCGGTCAACCAGGACGGCGCCAGCAACGGCCTCACCGCGCCCAACGGCCCCTCCCAACAGCGGGTGATCCGGCAGGCGCTGGCGAACGCCGGGCTGTCGGCGGCCGATGTGGACGCGGTCGAGGCACACGGCACCGGCACCGCCCTGGGCGACCCCATCGAGGCCCAGGCGGTCCTCGCCACCTACGGGCAGGAGCGCGCGGGGGACGAACCCGTATGGCTCGGCTCGCTGAAGTCCAACATCGGCCACACCCAGGCCGCCGCGGGCATCGCGGGACTCATCAAGATGGTGCTGGCGATGCGGCACGGCACGCTTCCGCGGTCGCTGCATGCCGACGAGCCCACCAGCAAGGTGGACTGGTCGCAGGGCGCGGTGTCGCTGCTGTCCGAGTCGCGGGCGTGGCCGGAGACCGGCCGCCGGCGACGGGCCGGGATCTCGTCCTTCGGCATCAGTGGGACGAACGCGCACGTCATCCTGGAGCAGGGACCGGAAGCGGACGTGGCCGAAGCGAAGACGGACGAGGCGGGTACGCCTGGTCTGGTGGCCACCGGCGGGGTGGTGCCCTGGGTGCTGTCGGGCAAGACGCCCGCGGCGCTGCGCGCTCAGGCGGAGCGTCTGGTCGGCCGTCTGGAGTCCGGGAGCGACGCCGACCCGGTCGATGTGGGCTGGTCACTGGCCGTCACACGGGCCGCCATGGAGCACCGCGCGGTCATCCTCGCCACGGACGCGGAAGGCGGCGCGGCAACCGCCCGCGCCCTGGCGGAGGGGCGGCCCGACCCACTCCTGGTCACCGGGCGGACCGGGGCGGATGGCAAGACCGTCTTCGTCTTCCCCGGGCAGGGGGCCCAGTGGGTGGGGATGGGGGCCCAGCTCCTGGGCACCTCGCCGGTGTTCGCCGCTCGCCTCAAGGAATGCGGCGACGCCCTGGCCCCGTACGTTGACTGGTCGCTGATCGACGTCATCACGGGCGCGCCGGACGCGCCTTCGCTCGAGCGTGTCGATGTCGTCCAGCCCGCCACCTTCGCCGTCGTCGTCTCCCTGGCCGCCCTCTGGCAGTCCGTGGGCATCCACCCCGACGCCGTCATCGGCCACTCCCAGGGCGAAATCGCCGCCGCCTGCGTCGCCGGACACCTCACCCTCCCCACCGCCGCCAAGATCGTGGCGCTGCGCAGCCAGACCATCGCCCACCACCTCGCCGGACACGGCGGCATGATGTCCGTCCTCACCTCACGAGAAGAGGTCGAGGAAGCACTCGCCCCGTGGCAGGGCCGACTCTGGATCGCGGCCCACAACAGCCCTCGGTCAACGGTCGTCGCAGGCGACGCCGACGCCCTGCACGCATTGCACGCCCACTACACCGACCAGGGCACCAGGGCCCGCATCATCCCCGTCGACTACGCCTCCCACACCGGACACGTCGACACCATCGAGGACCAGCTACGCCAAACCCTGGCCGACGTCACCACCGAGACCGGGGCCGTCCCCTGGCTCTCCACGGTCGACGGCGAGTGGATCGAACCGGACACGCTCGACAGTGGCTACTGGTTCCGCAACCTCCGCCAGACCGTGCGATTCGACAACACGGTCCGCGCTCTCGCCGAGGACGGCTACCGCACCTTCATCGAGGTGAGCCCGCACCCCGTCCTCACCACCGCCATCCAGGAAACCCTCGAAGCGAACGACATCCCCAACGCCATCGTCACCGGCACCCTCCGCCGCGACGACGACACCCCCACCCGCTTCCTCACCCACCTCGCCCACCTCACCACCCACGGCCACACCCCCAACTGGGCAGCCCTCTACACCACCACCAACCCCCACCCCACTTCCCTCCCCACCTACCCCTTCCAACACCAGCACTACTGGCTCACGCCGTCCGAGGTGTCGGAGGCGGTGGCCGACGGGGTGTTCTGGGACGCCGTGGAGCGGGGCGACCTGGCCTCCCTCGCCGATTCGCTCGGCGTCGAGGAGGAGGCGCTGGAGCCCGTACTGCCGGGGCTGACGTCGTGGCGGCGGCGCAACCAGGACCAGTCCACCGTGGACAGCTGGTCGTACCGCATCGCATGGGACCCGGTGGCGGCCGGGGAGCCGCCGGTGCTGCCGGGAACGTGGCTGGTGGCCGTCCCGTCAACACAGGCGGACGACGCCGTGCTGACCGACGTGGTCGCCACGCTGGCCGAGCACGGCGCCGATCCCGTGGTCGTCGAGGTGGACACCGTGGAGCGGGCGGAGCTGACCGCGCGCCTGCGGGAGCGGATGTCCGACGACTCCGACGACGAGTACGCCGGTGTGGTGTCCCTGCTGGCATGGGACGAGCGGATCCGCGAACCCGGCACCCTCTCCCGGGGCGTGGCGGCCACGGTGGCGCTGATGCAGGCCGTGGAGGAGATCGGGCTCGCCGCTCCCCTGTGGTGCGTGACCCGTGGCGCGGTCGCCGTGCGCGAGCCGTCCGAGGTGACCAGTACGTTCCAGCCGCTGGTCTGGGGGATGGGCGTGGTACAGGGGCTGGATCAGCCGTCCACCTGGGGCGGGATCGTGGATCTGCCGCGGACACCGGACGGGCCGGCCCTCGCGCGGCTGTGCGCGGTCCTCGCCGGAGTGGACGCGGAGGACCAGGTGGCGGTGCGCGCGTCGGGGCTGTTCGCCCGGCGGATGCGGCGCGAACCGGTGACCTCGGCACCGATGTGGCAGCCACGGGACACGGTGCTGATCACCGGAGGTACCGGCGGGCTCGGTTCGTATGTGGCGCGTTGGGCCGCGGGCCACGGCGCCCGGCATGTGGTGCTGCTCAGCCGCCAGGGTCCGCAGGCACCGGGCGCGGCGGAGCTGGAGGACGAGCTGATCGAGCTTGGCGCGGACGTGACCATCGCGGCCTGCGATGTGACCGACCGGGAGCAGCTCGCCGCCGTACTGGCGGAGCTCCCGGACGGCGCGCCGCTGTCGGCCGTGGTCCATGCCGCGGGGCTGGCGCTGCCGGAGAAGCCGCTGTCGAAGATGACACTCGCCGAGTTCGCCGACGTCGGCCGGGCGAAGATCGCCGGGGCGCGGAACCTCGACGACCTGCTGTGGGAGCGGGAGTTGGACGCCTTCGTCCTCTTCTCGTCCGGTGCGGCGGCCTGGGGCAGTGGCGGCCAGAGCGCGTACGCCGCGAGCAACGCCTACCTCGACGGGCTGGCGCAGCGGCGCCGTGCCCGGGGGCTGGCGGCCACATCGGTGGCGTGGGGCGCCTGGGGCGGCGGCCTCGGCACGATCGACGAGATGATGGGCGCGCAATGGCGCCGTACGGGTCTGATGACCATGGACCCGCGGCTGGCGGCGCTGGCGATGGCGCACACGGTGGGCAGCGGCACCGCCCACGGTGTGGTGGCCGACATCGACTGGGAACGGTTCGCCCCCGGCTACACCATGGCCCGGTTCCGGCCCCTGCTGCGGGGACTGCCCGACGTCATCGACCTGCTGACCGAGGACACGCCCGAGGACGGCGCGGGACAGACGGAGCTGGTCGCACGGCTCGCCGGGCTGAGCCCCGAGGACCAGGAGCGGCTGCTGACCGAGCTGGTGCAGGCCGAGGCCGCGGCCGTGCTCGGACACGCGAGCGCCGACGCCACCGGGGACCGTCCGTTCAGCGAGATCGGATTCGACTCGCTGACGGCGGTGGAGCTGCGCAACCGCCTCAACGCCGCCACGGGGCTGCGGCTGCCCGCCACGATGGTGTTCGACCATCCGCGGCCCAGTGTGCTGGCCCGCCGTATCCGCACCGAACTCGGCCAGACCGACATCTCGTCGGTGGACTCGGTGCTGGCCGAGCTGGAGCGGCTGGAGGCCAGCCTGGTGGCGCTGCCGAAGGAGAAGATCGAACGCGCCCGGATCACCTCACGGCTGCAGCGGATGACCACCAAGGTCGCCGAGATCGAGGCGGTCGGCGCGAACGGCACGAACGGCGAAACCGTCACCGAACGACTCGACACGGCGAGCGCGGACGATGTGTTCGCCTTCATCGACCAGGAGTTCGGCGTGGACTGATTCCCCTTCTCGGCTCCGCTCACCGATTTCACCCACGAGGCTCTTGGCGAGGTCCAGATGGCGAATGACGAAAAGCTCCTCAACTACCTCAAGCGGGTTACCGCCGATCTGCACCAGACGCGGGAGCGGTTGCGCAAGGCCGAGACGGCGACGGAGGAGCCGATCGCCATCGTCGGCATGGGCTGCCGCTACCCGGGCGGTGTGACCACCCCGGACGGGCTGTGGGACCTGGTGGCCGACGGCCGGGACGCGATCGGCGGGTTTCCGGAGGACCGCGGCTGGGACCTGGAGAACCTCTTCGACGCCGACCCGGACGCCATCGGCACCTCCTATGTGCACGAGGGCGGTTTCCTCGCCGGCGCGGCGGAGTTCGACGCCGAGTTCTTCGGCATCTCGCCACGGGAGGCGCTGGCCACCGACCCCCAGCAGCGGCTGCTGCTGGAGACCGCGTGGGAGACCTTGGAGAACGCGGGTATCGACCCGAGTTCGCTGGCGGACAGCGATGTCGGGGTGTTCACCGGCGTGGCCAACGGCGACTACGCGCTGACCGTGGACCAGGTGCCGGACGGATTCGAGGGGTATCTGGGGATCGGTGGCGCGGGCAGCATCGCGTCCGGCCGTATCTCGTACTCGCTCGGTCTGCTCGGCCCGGCGGTCAGCCTGGACACCGGCTGCTCCTCGTCGCTCGTGGCGATGCACCTGGCCAGCTATGCGCTCAGGTCCGGGGAGTGCTCCATGGCGCTCGCCGGTGGTGTGATGGTCATGGCCACCCCCGGCGGCTTCGTCGGATTCTCCCGGCAGCGTGGGCTGGCCCGCGACGGCCGTTGCAAGTCCTTCGGCGAGGGGGCTGACGGCACCAACTGGTCCGAAGGTGTCGGTCTGGTGCTGCTGGAGCGGCTGTCGGACGCCCGCCGCAACGGACACG
>NZ_JANIAA010000091.1 GCF_024505145.1 Streptomyces rugosispiralis
CGGTGGGGTCTTGGCCCCGAGACGACTGGATGCTCTTCTCGCCGGATACGGGGACGTCGCACCGCTGTCGGATGAGGACGCCGCAACGCTGCCGATGGAGATCGTGCACGCTGCATTGATCATCACCTTCCATCGCTATTACCGGTAAAACGTCCGCTTTCCCGACCCGGCCAAGGGCACATCCACAGGGAGATGGTCAGGTTCGTGGACTCGGTGGAGAAGGCGACTCCACTGCTTGGCTGACAAGGCGCTGCGACAGGGCACGCCGCAGTCCCATTTGCTTCATGCTTCGCAGACCGGTGTGCCCCGGCGAGCCGAGTTCCGCAAGCACCGCTCGGGCAAGCTTGAGGGAGCGTGGTCCATCCGGGGCGGAGGCTTGCGGGCTCCGCCTCATAGCCACGAAAACCACTCGGCCGCTCGACGTGTCCGTGGGAGGCTGATCGTTCATACGGGCCAGGAGGGGAGGCTCAGCGATGGGCGACGCGGAGGACGCATGGCGCGTGGAGAACGGGCAGTACGTACTAGATCACGGCGAAGGTTACTTCTCCAGCCTCTACGGGCGCGCCGATTTCATGCCCTTCGAGTACCGCGTGGCGTCCCTCGGCTGGCTGCGCGAGAGGATCGGCAGGAGCGTCGACCTCGAGGTGGCCGAGCTGCGCGAGGCACGCAAGACCGGTTCCCATAGGGTCCCGGGCTGGGAGGGAGAGAGCGATCTCGTACTCGATGAATCGTTGATCGCTCTGGACACGGACACGCGGCAGATCGGCGCCGGCATTATCGTCGTGGCAGCGGTTGCCGCCCTCGAATCATTGATGAACCAGATGCTGGACCGGCCCACAGACGATCGCCTCCGCAAGGCAGGCATTTGGCGGAAGGCCAACGAGCTGGCGGCGCGGTGGCCAGCGGCGATCCACCCGACGGAGTTCTTCGCACATGTTGCATGGCTGAAGGACCGGCGCAACTCGTTGGCGCACCGTCTCATCGACGAAGATCGTGTCGTCAAGCCCGACCAACCGTGCGTATGGACCTCCGACGACGAGATGGCAGACGAGGCGCTGGTGAGGGTCAGCGCCGTCGCCCAAATGTTGGAGGAGGGCTGGGAGCTGCAGCTCACTGCGCAACACTGACGTCCGCCCCCGGCTTCCTGCGCAGCGGGGGATGGGCAGGTGCTTGCTGACGTCCGTCTCGGGGGGCCGGTGATCCAGGTCGTATGTGGGGGTGACGAACTCCGCGGTACAGCGTTGGCGCATGTATGAGGGAGGGGGTGCGCAGTCCTGGCGTTCCTGCGCCGAGGGACGCAAACGTACGGAGCGTGATGTTGGCGCAGCGTAGTCGGGACACCGTTCCCGAGATGGCGCTGCGAAGGGCAGTGCACGGGTTGGGCTTCCGCTACCGCGTTGACCTGCCGATCCCCGGCATGCGAAGGCGGCGTGCAGATGTCACGTTCGTGAAGTGGCGGACCGCGGTGTTCGTGCAGGGGTTGTTTCTGGCACGTGTGCCCGCAACATCGGCATGCACAGTGCACAACGGCCAGTGGTGGCGGAAAAGTTGGAGGGCAACGTCCGACGGGAGGCGGATACCGACGCCAACCTCGTCCAGTTGGGGTGGGTGCCCTTGAGAATCTGGGAGCATGAGACCGTGGATGCCGCCGTGGGCAAGGTGGTGGAGGTGCTCGGTTCCCGGGGGGCACCCGCGGGAGCTTGCCTATGCGGAGGAGGCCATGGGCACTCGGGTCGACTCCGCTGCACCCGGGGTGGTCTATTGCACCCGGGGTCGTCTATGCATTCAAGGATGAGGCGGCGCGTTTGGCGTACCTTGCCCAGCGCATCGTGCCAGACGCTGAATGGCTTGCTTCCGAGGACACGACGTCGGCGATCGCCGCGCTGGTCGACTACGTGGAGCGGCGGGGGCGACCGCCACGTCTCGAGGAGACGCCCCGCGCAACAGCCGAACTGCTTGCCCACCTCAAGCCGGGTGAGCTGAAGCGGTTGGTGCGGGACTCCGCGGACCCAGGGGCGATGGCTGAGGGCGCCAGACGCTCCACTCTCAACACGCTCCTGTACCTGGCTGTCAAACTCTTCAACGGACGCGGCCCGTTCAGCAGTCTGCCTCTGAGCATCCAATTGGACGTGCGCGCCTTCTTCACCTCATACGTGAGGCGTGTCAGCGCTCCGACCGGCTCCTTCTCAAACTACGGGACGACGGCTACGTACGGGGCGCGATGAACGCCTCGTTGATTTGACGAACGCGGAGTGGGCTCGCCTGAAGCCCCATCTGCCCACGACAGGGCTGCGGGGCGGTTCGATGGGCGAACCACTGCAAGGTCATCAACGTCATCCTGCTCCGCCAGCGGACAGGCGTTCCGTGGCGGGACCTGCCGGCATGGTTCGGCAGTTGGAAGACCGTCTACGAGAGGTACAGACGCTGGTTGGCGGATGGCACCTGCGACCGGATCCTCCAGACTGGAGCATGGTGAGCGTAGACTCCACTTCCTACCGCGCTCACCAGCACGCCGCCGGTGCCCGGAAGGAAGCACCGCGCGTCCCGAAATAAGATCAACGCTCCGGCAGCACCGCCCCGACGAGGCACTCAGACGATCACGGGGCGGACTGACCTGCAAGATCCACCTCGACGGTGAAGGTGGACGCCGTCCCCTGGCCTTTCTCATCATGCCGGGGCAGTGGGGCGACGCCCCGCAGCTGATCCCGGTCCTAGAACGCGTCCGTGTCGCCCGCGCCGGTGGCGGCCATCCGCGCACCCGGCCGGACCACCTCGGGGGCGACAAGGCATATTCTTCCCGCCGCAACTGCCGCTACCTGCGACGACGGCACATCAAGCACACCATCCCCGGGGCCGAAGGGCCAGCGGGCCAACCGCCGGCGCCGCGGCAGCAGGGGCGGTCGGCCCACCAGCTTCGACAAGACGCACTACAAACGCCGCAACAAGTCGAGCGGGCCATCAACCTGCTCAATGACTTCAGAGCCCTGGCCACGAGGCATGACAAGCGGGCCTATGTCTTCCACGGCACTGTCACCCTGGCAGCCATCCGGTTATGGCTCCGAGCACGATCCGCCGGACACGCCTTAGTGAGCGTGCAGGGCGGCGTCGACGGTAGCCGCGCAACGGCCAAGCGGTTCGCATTCGACAGCAGCGCCCACCGCACCGGTGCCAAGTAGAGGTCGATGCTTTACCTATTCGGTAAAGACTGCGATACTCTGGTGGCTATGAGGGTGCACTTTGCCAACGCGCGGCTGCGCGACACATGTGCCTCGGACAAGGCGATGGTCCGGGAGTACGGTGCCGTGCGTGCTCGCCGGCTGCAGCTGAGGCTGCAGCACCTGCGTGTGGCCGAGACGCTGGCCGAGCTGCGCGTCCTGGGTGGACGTCCGCACGAGCTGACTGGCGACCGCAAGGGAGCTATCGCGGTCTGTCTCGATGGCCCCTACCGGCTGGTCATGCGCCCGCTGGACGCGGAGGGCAACGTGATCGAGCCACCGATCGACTGGGCTTCGGTCCACGCCGTCGTGATCGACGGTGTGGTCGACTACCACTAGCAGCGACTGGACGAGATGAGGAGGTGTCGATGATGACGCGCAGCACTGGAGCTGTCCGCCACGGCTTCGTGGCCGCTTTGGAGCCTGACTACGCCGTACCCCCGGGTGAAACGCTGAGGGAACGGCTGGAGGAACTGGGGATGACTCAGGCCGAACTGGCCACCCGAACGGGACTGACACCGAAGCACATCAACCAGGTGTTGCAAGGTGTGGTGCCGCTTAGTGGCGAGGTCGCGCAACGTCTGGAGTACGCGGTGAAGGTTCCAGCTCGTTTGTGGAACCGGCTCGAGGCGGACTACCGCACCCAGCAAGTGCGTCTTGCCCAGGAGCGGGCCCAAGCGGAGGACCCCGAGGCGGTGCCCTGGCTGGCGAGCCTGCCGGTAGCCGTGCTCGCCGCCGAGGGAGCGATTCCCGCGCATCCGACAGACACGGCCAGCCGGGTCCGGCAGCTGTTGGAGTTCTTCGGAGTCGCCAACATCGCAGCCTGGCGCGAACTGTGGCGCAAACCTGCCGCCGCGTTCCGGCAGTCCTACGCTTACGAGGCCCTGCCAGGAGCGTTGGCTGCGTGGCTGCGCATGGGTGAGCTCGCCGCACGCCAGGAGAGTCCTGGTTCCTTCAGCTCTGCGAAGGTGCGCCGGCTGCTGCCTGAGTTGGTTCAGTTGACGAGGCGGTCGCCGGGCGAGGCCCTTGCCGTGGCGCGGCGGGAGCTAGCTGCGGCGGGAGTCGTGGTTGTCCTGGTCCCTGATGTCCCCGGGGCCCGCGCCTATGGCGCCACCCGCTGGCTCGGCTCGTTTGCTGTGATCCAGCTCAGTCTGCGGGGTAAAACGGAGGACGTGCTGTGGGTGACGTTGTTCCATGAACTGGGACATGTCTTGCTGCACGGGCGCAAGGGTCTATTCATCGAGCAGGACGACGCTGACACTCCGGATGGCCAGCCCCAGGTCGCCTCTGGAGCTGACGAGGCAATCACGCAGGAACGCGAGGCTCAGCAGTTCGCTCTGGACACACTTTTCGGCGAAAAGGGCCTGGCTCGCCTGGATCAAATTACCAGTACCACGGAGGCGTTGGACCTGGCTGACGAGCTGGGCATCGGCTCTGCCATCGTGGCGAGTCAACTCCAGGCGCGCGGCGTGTGGACTCACGCCCACGGGGCCCGTCACCGTCGGACGCTGCCAAGCCTTGAGGAAATGCGGAACCCGGCACCTGCCCCACGGCCCAGGCCGAGCAAGCAGGAGCGGGGGGGTGGAGCTCCGCGCCAGCGCTGAACCAGAACGCGTAATGCCACGGTAGGTGAAGGGTTCTGCCTACCATCGGGTCGAGGAAGGGCGCATGATCATGAACATGTACGGCGGCGGGTCGTCGGAGGAAGACTACGCACGGCTTCCGGAAGACCTGCTGGCTGAAATGCTGTCGGTGGCAACCGATGTGGCGCAGACGGTCGAGAACCTCCTTGGCCCCGCGCTGGAGATGCGAGACCAGCTCCGTGAGGCGGCCCTCGACCTAGGCCTCATCGAGTTCTGGCAGGGCGGGCGGCCGCTCACGCTGGCAGCCGTTGACGGCGGGTTCGCCATCGAGCGCACCGTCGCCGTTGACATCGCGTTGTCGGTCGCCGTGGGCGTCGAGGGCTTCGCGCCCGAGGGACGTGGTTGGGAGTGGGATGACAACCAGCACTCATTCGCCCAGCACGTACTCGTGCACGACGGGCATAACGAGCGCCTGGCCCGGGCCGGCATGGTGATCCAGGAGCTGGACGTGATCGCCGACACCCCGCATGAGCTGCGGATCTTCGACGGTAGCCATCTGACCCCGGTCATTCAGCTCAACTCTGCGCTCGCATCCCGCAGTTCTGATGTCCGTTCGCGAGTCCTGGACCTCGCCAACCAGCACTCCCTGCTCGACGCATTCGCCGCTTTCACCAGCGAAGCCAAGATCGTAGCCATGCCGAAGTACAACTCGTCCCGCATTATCTGCGAGGCCCTGGCGGGCGAAGTCGGCAAGCCAGTGCCCGGCGACGACAGGTACCTGACCTCCCTCATCTTGGAGGGAGGCGAATACACCGTCCCCGAGCGCGTCCCCGCCGACCCGTGGCGCCAACTGCACATCAAGCACCACAACGACGCCACTCACGAGGAAAGGGCTCTCGCGAACCAGCTCCACGAGGCCCTGTATCCGCTCCAGTCCCGCGAGCTATATGTCATCTACTTCCGCCCTACCGATAAGTCCACTGCGTACCGGGTCGAAGTCAAACCCGGTTGCGCCACGGACTCCGACCGTGTGAATGATCTCCTCGCCAGCATCGCGTTCCAGCTGACGACACCGTTTGTGCAGGAGCCCTACCCCCAATACCTCGCCGACGTGATGGCCAAGTCCGTCGGATTGGGCATCAAGGCGCTTCAGAGCGCCGCCCAGATGTACCTGGCCCGCCAGTCTCCGCAGCTGGCCCAGTCCGTCGTTCACTCCTACCGCACGGAGGGCAAGTGACGCCCGTGCCCGGCTCCTCGACTCCGCCGCCCGCCACAGGCCAAGCCGCTCAAACCCTCTCGGGGCAGATCATCGGCACGGTAGGCTCCCCAAGCACTACCAGCGAGGTGACCGTCGACATCCTCGAAGAGGCCGCCGCGACCACGCTGCTGGGTGACCTAGTTGCCCTCACCCATCAACTGGAGCCCCAGCGCCATCTGCTGGCCGTGGGCACCGTCGCCGAGATCGAGACCCGCAACCGGTGGCACGAGGATTTGAATATGCGCGGCGTCGTGAAAATGCACGGCCGCCTGCCCCACCTGTCCACGGTCGGCGACACCCGCACCGCGAAGATCGTGATCCAGGCCGTTTACGAAACTGACAGCCCACACCCGCCGTTCCAAACGCCGCCTCACGAGTCCAGTGGGGCCCTGGGTATGAGCCCTAGCACCGGCATGCCTGTTCGCCGCGTCGACGATGAAACCGTAGGAGCACTCATCTCCCGTCACGAACCGGAGGTGGTCTACCTCGGACACATCTACCGCTCCCACGTGCAACTCCCTCTTTATGTACGGGACTTCGTAGGTGAGCAGACCGACGGCGCATTTCATGTCGGGGTGTTTGGACGCAACGGTTCTGGGAAGACCGCGCTCGCGGTGTACTGGCTCGCTGCACAGATGCGACACTTGTCCCTCGGCGTCCTGGCGTTCGACCCCCAGGGGCAGTTCTCCTCTCAAAACGGCTTTCCGTTCGACCTGAAGTCCTGGGCCCGAAACCTGGGCCGGGAGGTCCGGGGCCTGTCGATCGCTGAAGACGTGCGGCTGCCCGCGTGGGCCACGACCTTTGTCGAACTCCTTGATGGGGCACGATTTTTCCAGCAACTCACCATCAAGAACGCCTCGAACCGGGAAGCCGCGCTGGATGAGTTCGTGCGGCTCCTCCATAACACGGCCGACTGGCATGAACACCACCCCGACGAGGTGCTGCGCGCGCTGCTGACCTTGCTGCAGGGCGACGTTCCCGCCCTCACTCGCATCTACAACTCCAAAGGCCCGCGCGACCGAGTCATTGGCACCCTCGACCGGATCCTCACCAGCCCGTCGGAGTTCGAGCAGCTTGCCGGAATCTTCCGGCCCGTCCACAATCTCTTCGCGCCCACCAACCTCGCGGGTCGTCCCCGCACCAAGCTCCTGCAGCTAATCCACGATGTAGTGGACGGGCGCAGAGGCGGTCGTGCCGCCCCTTACGTGATCATCGACCTGTCGGCGCGGTCGGGGCTGACCTGGCTAGACGATCCAGAGACGAAGGCCCGGCTCATCAAGGACATCGCGAGCAACCTGCGCCGGGTGGCTGAGGAACGGTGGCACGAGACCGAACGACCAATCAACTGCTGTGTGGTGTTCGACGAGGCCCACCGCTTCGCCTCGTCACAGCCCGCCGGCGAGCAGACCGCCCAGCTTGCTGCCAGCCTCACCGAGTATGTGCGCACCACGCGCAAGTACGGGCTCGGCTGGATGTTCATCACCCAGGAGATCTCCGCCCTGTCCTCCGGCATCTACAGCCAGTTGCGGGTCAAGGCGTTCGGGTACGGGCTGACCACGGGCAGCGACCTGAACCGGCTCACCGACGAGGTCGGGCGTGGGCCTGCACTGGAGTTGTACAAGTCGTTCCCAGACCCGCGTGCGGTGACTCGGAAGACTTACCCGTTCATGTTGACTGGTCCGGTCAGCCCGCTGTCGTTTACCTCGGCTCCGATCTTCCTGGAAGTCCACACTGACGTCGCCGATTTCGTGAACGCTAACCAACACCTTTTCGCCAGTCTGCCGGTGCCAACGCTGCCACACCAGCGTCAGGTGACCTCGCGTCACGTGTAGAGGCGCCAGGAGGACGGGTCGAAGGAACGCCAGTGGGTCGTGGACTGCGCGCGGGCAATTGCCCACCGGTCCTGCCACCACTCCCCTAGCTCTGCGGTGGAGCGCGTGGCCCACTGAAGCTGCTGGTCCTCTTGGCGCAGCCAGCGGTCGAAGTTGGCGGCGAGAGGGGCGAGGAAGATCTGCCGCCGCACTCCGTGCAGGCGCATCTTCTTCGGGTTCAGACCAAGCCCCTGGAAGGCGCGGCTGAGGACCTCCCGCCGGTTGCGGAACGAACCGCTGCTGTCCCATTTGGCGTGTCGATGCGTACTGCCGTCCGGTGCGCCGGCTGCGGCGAACGCAGCCAGGTCGTCGTAAATCGTACCCGAGAAGTGGAAGTCGCCGCTGCCGGCGGTGTAGCCGACGGGATGAAACGCGAGCCCCCCGTCGGGGCCGCGCAGCCGGTTGTACAGCGACGAGCGCCCCAGCGCCGATGCCGTGGTGACCAGTGCAAGCTGGGCCTGGGGGTCGCGTCCGGCGATGCGGGTGGTCTTGTGCCCGTAACGGTCAGCGAACGCGTCACGCACTTCCGCACTGGTCGCCAGCAGGGCAGCGAGTTTCCCGGCCAGTAGATGACTGTAGGGCGGCACCGCACCGAGCACGAAAGCGTCCATCACACACGCCAGCCGCTCCTGGCGCTGCTGCGGCGACCAGCCGATCACCGTGTCGCGGGCTTTGAGGGCGAAGACCGGGTCGGCGAGCCCGATCAGGCCCATGACCCGGTCGCTGTGCCCCTGGTCGACGATGAGGAAACGCAGGCGACGCCCGTACCCGCTGGAGACGGGAACCGACCAGTGCAGCGCGCACCATCGCCACATGGCGCTGTCCTGGCTGCGGTAGTCGTCCACGTGTACTAGGGCGGGACGGATGCGGCGGGGGTCGACTTCGCTACCGGGCGCGAGGCGGGATAGCAGTCGGCCCTCCTGATGGGCCAGCGCCTTCCTGGCACGCTCGCGGCTAGCCACGACCGCTTCGGCGTGTAGGCGCCGCAAATGGTCCTTGTCGTCTTGCACTGGTGCCAGCACTGCCCCGTCCTTGACGTGGAAGCCCTGCTCCCGCAGGTGCGCGAAGACCCGCTCGCGCAACACTTCTGTGTGCTGTTCGGGGCTGTCCACCTCGCCCGCCTTCATGACCTGCAGCAGGCGCAGCAGTATATCGGCGCGCGGCGTGCGTTGACCGCACTCGTACTTGCAGATCGAGCTCTGGGGAACCCCGGACTCGCGAGCCAGTCTTACTTGGCTCCAGCCCGCGGCCGTGCGGGCATGGCGCAGGATGGCGGCTGGCGATTCGGGTTCCTGGGCGGGGGCGGGAAGCGCGTTGGTCACCGCTCTACTATGGCGGATCCGCCATAGTGCCGGCCACCTCTGTGCAATGTGCGTTGACCGGCCTCGCCTGTGCCGGCGGCCAGTAGACACTCTCCGTAGGTGGCTACTTGTCGCCTCACCTTGGTCGCGATCT
>NZ_JANIAA010000092.1 GCF_024505145.1 Streptomyces rugosispiralis
TCACGGTGTGGCCCGGCCGCCAGGTGACGCCGCCGTCAAAGCTGGTGCGGACGGTCATCAGGGCCCGGTACGCGGGGTCGGCGGGGCCGGAGAAGAGCAGTGCGTCCGGCTCGCCGAGGTGCAGCACGCTGCACTCCACCACGGGGGCGACCAGACCGGCCTGCGGCCGGAAGGGGAGGTCCAGGGTGGCGCCGCCGTCGCCGGAGTGGGCGTCGGCGCGGGTGCCGGGGGCGGTGGCGTCGGTGCGGGTGTTGAAGTAGACCCGGCCGTCGGGGAGTTGGGCGGCGGTGGTCTCGTTGACGTTGATGTAGCCGTCGGGGTTGTCGTCCACGTACCCGATCCGCCAGGTGGCGCCGCCGTCGTCGCTGAGCAGGTCGTGCCCGCCGTTGTACCGCCCCTCGGTGCCGTCGTCGCCGGGGACGGTCGGGGGCAGGGAATGGTTGCCGGGGATGACGATCCGGCCCGCGTGGGGGCCGTACCGCAACTGGAGGGCGTGGCCGGGGGTGGTCGCGTACCAGCGCCATTCGGGCCGCTTGGTGCTCGCGGTGATCTCGCGGGCCTCGCTCCAGCTCGCGCCGTCGTCATCGCTGTACGTCAGCCACACCCGCCGCCCGTCGGCCGCGCTCACCTCGCCGCGCCGGATCCGGGCCTCGGTGGCGGAGGCGGCGCTGCGGACGTGCACGAGCAGGACGCGACCGTCGTTCGGACCGCCGTCGTTCGGGCCGCCGCCGTTCGGACCGCCGCCGTTCGGACCGCCGCCGTTCGGGCCGCCGTCGAGGACGACGGGGGCGGGGTTGCCCGCCGTTCCGTCGCCGTTGCGGGCGACGACCTGTAAGGCGCCCCAGGTCCGTCCGCCGTCGGCCGACCGCTTGAGCACGAGGTCGATATGGCCGTCGTCGGCGGAGGAGTTCACCCGGCCCTCGGCGAAGGCGAGGACGGTTCCGTCGTGGGTCACCACGACTGCCGGGATCCGGTAGCTCGCATAGCCCTCGGTCCCCGCCCGGAACGGAACGGACACCTCGTACGAGCGTGCCGCCCCCGTGCCGACTGCCATCACCCTTCTTTCAACGAGGCCACCGGCTTCAGCCGGTGGGGGAATCGAATCGCCGAAACGGAGCCGCGAAACGGCGTAGTTCGCTGCGTTGTCAGTGGTGGCCGGTAGGGTGAACGCACCGGCTTTGACCAGTGGAGACGCTGAAAGGTGGATGGGCTGTGTTGCTGCGCGCGTACAAGTTCCTGCTGCGGCCCACCGTTCGGCAGGCACAGGCCCTGACGGAGATGCTGGCCGACCACTGCTCGCTCTACAACGGGGCCCTGCAGGAACGCCGCGACGCATGGCGGCACGCGTCGAAGACCAACATCACCTACGGAGACCAGTCCGCACAACTGAGGGAGATCCGGGCGTTCGACCCGGCGCGTCAGGGCCGCTGGTCCTTCTCCAGCCAGCAGGCCACACTGAGGCGGCTCGACAAGGCGTTCCGGGCGTTCTTCCGCCGGGTCAGGAGCGGCGGCAAACCCGGATACCCCAGGTTCAAGGGCGTCGGCCACTTCGATACCGTCGCCTTTCCGAAGGACGGGGACGGATGCCGCTGGGACTCCACCCCCCACGACACCCAAACCTGCGTGCGCCTCCAGGGCGTGGGGCACGTGCGAGTACATCAGCACCGGGCTGTGGAGGGCCGGGTCAAGACGGTCCCGGTCAAGCGCGAGGGCAACCGCTGGTACGTGGTCCTCACCTGCGACAGCGTGCCCGCCGAGCCTCTGCCCCCCACCAGCAGCACCGTCGGCATCGACATGGGCACGGTGCACTTCTTCACCGACTCGGACGGCGAGCACGTCCCGAACCCCGGGTTCCTTGGGGCGATGGCCGAGGAACTGGCCGAAGCCCAGCGGCACCTGTCCACCTTCCCCAAACGCACCCGACGCCGGACCAAGATGCACAAGGCGGCAGCCCGGAAGGTCGCCAAGCTGCACGCCAGGATCCGGCGTCAGCGCCTGGACCACCACCACAAACAGGCGCTCGCGCTCGTGCGGGAGCACGACGTGATCGCCCACGAAAAGCTGAACACAGCGGGCATGACCAAAGCACCCGCACCCAGGCCCGACCCCCAGCGCGACGGGGCGTTCCTTGCGAACGGGGCCGCCGCGAAGGCTGGGCTGAATCGCAGCATCCTCGACGCGGGTTGGGGACAGTTCCTCCGAATCCTGGCGAACAAGGCTGAGAGTGCCGGTCGCCTCGTGATCCCGGTGGACGCCCGCAACACCTCGATCACGTGCACCGCATGCGGGCATGTGGACAACAGGAACCGCGTTACCCAAGCGAAGTTCGAATGCGTCTCCTGCGGGTTCACCGCCAACGCGGACCACATCGGCGCACTGAACATCCTCGACAGGGCCGGGCTGGCCCTCTGCGACACTGCTTAGCCAGTGACGCAGGAAGCCTGCGCGTTCACGCGTGGGTGGAGTCACCAGACCTCCCGATGCCCGTCGCAATCGAGTGCCGAGTCAGATAAATGGGACGTAGGACGTCCCTTGTGTGCGGCGACCATAGGGTTTGCCCAACAGAGCGTCAAGAGACGGCGCATGAACAGTTGGAGACGCGGATGCGGTGCGCGTCGGTACCGAGTACGGCACCGGGTACGGCACGGGCCGACGGCATGCCCGTCGCATATGCCCCGAACGGGTGAGCCGGGCCCGAATCGCGCCCGCCGGGGCGCGGACCGGGGCAGGATCCGGATGCCATGGACGCCGTAAGGGTCGCGCTGCTGCGCGAAGTCCTCGCCGGAACGGAATGGCTCCAGGCCACCCGCCGCTTCGCGGGCTCGCTACGGGCCTCGGTCGGACCGCGCGCGGGCGGACTGCTGCTGGTCGGCAGCGAGGCCTACGAACCATGGCATCTGGCCGCGCACCTCGACGACGAGGCGGCCTGGTCCGGCCTGCCCGAGCTGTCCCCCACCCTCGTCCGCCACCGGGTGCCGGAGGGCACCGCCGTCCCGGCGCACCTGGCGGTCGGCCTAGGGCGGCTGGAGCGGGCGGGCCGCGGGGAGACCCTGCTGGTGGTCGCGCCGGGCGACCCCGGGGCCGGGCTGCTGGAGCGGGTGAACGACGCCCGCCGGGGCGGGGCGACCGTGCTCGCCCTCGACGGCGGCGACACCGAGTTGCACGCCCTGGCCCACGACGCGCTCGCCGCCCCCGAGGGTGGCGAGCTGGACCTCGACACCCTCCAGCACCTGGTCAGCGCGGCCACCGGCGAAAACAGCCTGCCCCGCCCGCGCCGCCGCCGCTTCCAGGACCGGCTGGCCCGGCTGGCGGAGCATGTGGCGGCGCCGCCACCGACGCATTGGTGAGGGGGAATTGGGGGCGCACCTCAAGGGCTGGTGACGGCGTCCTGCGGGCCGTAAGGCGCCCACGCAGGCCGTAAGGCGCCCACGCAGGCCGTAAGACGGACGGGGCGCCAGGCGGCCACGCAGGCCGTAAGGCGCCCACGGGGCGTAATTCGGTTGCCCGGCGCGGCGGCCCGGACGGACGATGTCGCCTCGTGACCCTGACCGACCAGGACGACCCTCCGGCACCGCGCGCACCGCGAGCACCGCGCGCACCGCGGCGGGCTCGTGCGCTGCTGCCCGATCTCGCCCCGTGGCGCTCCTCCCGCGACTTCCGGCTGCTGTGGTCCGCGGGGCTGGTGACCGCCTTCGGCAGCTTCCTGACGATGGTTGCGCTGCCGCTCCAGATCAAGGAGTTGACGGGCTCCGCCGCCGCGGTGGGCGCGATCGGGGCGGTCGAACTGGTGCCGCTGATCGTCTTCGGGCTGTACGGCGGCGCCCTGGCCGACGCCGTCGACCGGCGGCGGCTGATCCTGCTCACCGAGGCCGGGCTCGGCCTGCTCTCCGCGCTGCTGCTGGTCAACAGCGTGCTGCCGGATCCCATGCTGTGGCCCCTGTATGTGGTGGCCGCGCTGACCAGTGCGCTGACCGGGCTGCAGCGTCCCGCCATCGACGCGGTGGTCGCCCGGATCGTCCCGCACGCCCAGCTGACCGCGGCCGCCGCGCTCAACTCGCTGCGCTGGCAGCTGTCCGCGATCGCGGGGCCCTCGCTCGCCGGGGTCGTCGTGGCGTACGCCGGGCTGCCACTCGCCTACGGCCTCGATCTGCTGACCTTCGCCGGCTCCGGGCTGCTGGCCCTCCGGCTGACCTCCGCCCCGCCCGCGCACGACGCCGAGCCGCCGTCGCTGCGCGCGATTCGAGAGGGAGCGCGCTACGCCTGGCGGCGCAAGGAGTTGCTGGGCACCTACGCCGTGGACATGGCCGCCATGTTCTTCGCCTTCCCGAACGCGATCTTCCCCTTCCTCGCCGACGATCTGGACGCGCCCTGGGCGCTGGGCCTGATGTACGCGGCGGGTTCGATCGGCTCGGTGGTGGTCAGCGCGACCAGCGGCTGGACGTCCCGGGTGCACCGCCACGGCCGGATGGTGGTCGCGGGCGCGGCCGTCTGGGGCGTGGCCATGGCGGCGGCCGGATGGCTGTCCAACGTCTGGCTGGTGCTGCTGTGCCTGGCCGTGGCGGGCGGCGGGGACATGGTCAGCGGGCTGTTCCGCGCCACGCTGTGGAACCAGACGATTCCCGAGAAGCTGCGCGGCCGGCTGGCCGGTATCGAGCTGCTCTCCTACGCCACCGGCCCCCAACTGGGCCAGGTCCGGGCCGGCTCCATGGCGGGCTGGGTGGGCGTACGGGCCTCGGTGTGGTCCGGCGGACTGGCCTGCGTGGCCTCGGTGGCCCTGCTGGCGGCGACGTTGCCGCAGCTGATGAGCTACGACGCCCGGACGGACGAACACGCCCGCCAGGCGCGCGAGGCGCGCGAACTCCGCCCCGCGACCGGCTGACCGCCGGGCGCCGGGGATGGCTCACGGCACCCGGGAAGCCTCAGCCCACCGCCGATGGCTCGCGGTCTCCCTCGCGAGGGCGGCTTCCTCCCAGGGGGCGTACGGACCGAGGCGGTGGGCGACCCGGCACTCCGGGCCGGGGCGCCGATCCCCCGGCGCCCGCACCCGGGTGAGCTCTCCGCGCCCCGGCAGGGGCCCGAGCACCCGGGAAAGCCCCCGCCCCCAGGGGTCTCAGCCCGCCGCCGGGGGCTCGTCGTCGCGCCAGCGCGGGTCGTTCCGCCACTCCTCATCGCGCTCGCGCGCCGTCTCCATCGCGCGGGCCGCCTCCTCCGGGGAGGCGTACGGGCCGAGGCGGTCGGCGGCGCGGCACTCCGGGCCCTCCTCGACCTTCTGGTGCTTGATGCAGTAGTACCACTCGCCGGGCTTGCCGGCGGTCCCTCTTCCGAACAGCGCCATTCCGGCCCCGACCTTCCGCTCGTACTCCCTTGCGGCCATGCTGCCCCATGCGCCGCCGATACACTCGCTGATATGTCTGGCCAGTCGCTTCTAGTCCCGGGGAAGCTCTCCCCCACCCGTTCCGTCCCCGCTTCGATCCCGCGTCCGGAGTACGTCGGGAAGGAGGGCCCCACGCGTTACGAGGGGCCCGAGGTCCAGGACGCCGAGACGATCGAGCGCATGCGGATCGCCGGGCGGATCGCCGCGCGGGCGATGGAGGAGGCCGCCAAGCTGATCGCGCCGGGGGTCACCACGGACGAGCTGGACCGGGTGGCCCATGAGTACATGTGCGACCACGGCGCGTACCCCTCGACGCTGGGCTACCGCGGGTTCCCCAAGTCGCTGTGCAGCTCGGTCAACGAGGTCATCTGCCACGGCATCCCCGACACCACCGTCCTCAAGGACGGCGACATCGTGAACCTCGACGTCACCGCCTACATCGGCGGCGTGCACGGGGACAACAACGCCACCTATCTGTGCGGCGAGGTGGACGAGGAGTCGCGGCTGCTCGTCGAGCGCACCCGTGAGTCGCTCAACCGCGCGATCAAGGCCGTCAAGCCGGGCCGCCAGATCAACATCATCGGCCGGGTCATCGAGTCGTACGCCAAGCGCTTCGGCTACGGCGTGGTCCGCGACTTCACCGGCCACGGGATCAACACCTCGTTCCACTCCGGCCTGATCGTGCCGCACTACGACAGCCCGCACCACACCACCGAGATCAAGCCGGGGATGACCTTCACCATCGAGCCGATGCTGACGCTCGGCACCCATGAGTACGACATGTGGGAGGACGGCTGGACCGTGGTCACCAAGGACCGCAAGCGGACGGCGCAGTTCGAGCACACGCTGGTGGTGACGGAGACCGGGGCGGAAATCCTCACTCTGCCGTAGCGGCCGGGCCGGTCCACAAATGTCTTTGTGCCGGGGGCCGATTCTTCGGCGGCCGTTTTACCGACAGCCTGTCGGGAAGGCTATTGACGTAGGCAGCGGTCTCCACTTAGGTAAGGCTAACCTGCACACTTCGGCCCCCGGAGGTCCACCGTGGAGTTCTCCGCCCTGATCCGCGCCGCCTCACGGGAAGCGCATACGAACGTCGGAAGCTCGTCGTTCATGACCGATCTGCTCGGCGGGCACCTGGGCGTGGCGGCCTACCGCCGCTACTCCGAGCAGCTGTGGTTCGTCTACCGCGCCCTGGAGTCCCCCGCCGACGCGCTCGCGGCGGACCCCGTGGCGGGCCCGTTCCTCCGGCCCGAGCTGGCGCGCCTAACCGAGCTGGAGCGCGACCTGGCCCACCTCGGCGGCCCGGACTGGCGGAGCGGCCTCACCCCGCTGCCCGCCACGGCGGCGTACGCGGCGCGGGTGGCGGAGTGCGCCCGCGACTGGCCGGCGGGCTATGTGGCCCACCACTACACCCGCTATATGGGCGATCTGTCCGGCGGCCAGATCGTCCGGGACACGGCGGAGAAGACCTGGGGCTTCGACCGTAAGGGCGACGGGGTGCGGTTCTACGTCTTCGAGTCGATCGACAACCCCGCCGCGTTCAAGCGGGAGTACCGCGCGCTGCTGGACACGCTGCCGGTGGACGACTTGGAGAGGCAGCGCGTCGTGGAGGAGTGCAAGCGCGCCTACGCGCTG
Source organism: Streptomyces rugosispiralis (assembly GCF_024505145.1). Lineage (GTDB taxonomy): Bacteria > Actinomycetota > Actinomycetes > Streptomycetales > Streptomycetaceae > Streptomyces > Streptomyces rugosispiralis. The sequence continues at coordinate 7,010 of NZ_JANIAA010000092.1, forward strand.
AACGCGGGGATCTTCCGGGAGCTGGCCGAGGAGTTCCGGCTCAGCGCCTGAGCGGCCTGCGCGGGGCGACTTGTACGGGATGGCCTGTGCGGGGCCGCACGAAGGCCGCCGCACCGGCCACGACCGAGGTCAGGACAGGGGCAGCTCGGCGAGCATGACGGCGAAGACCGGGGAGTCGGGGAAGGGCTGGCGCTCCCCCACCTTGCGGAAGCCCCAGGACTCGTACAGGGCCTGCACACGGGGGTGTTCGGTGTCCACGAGCAGGACCACGAGATCCTCGTCCCGTTCTGCCATCAGCGCGCGGGTCAGCCGTTCGGACACGCCCTGCTTCCGCCACGCCGGGATGACGGCCAGTTCGGAGTACGAGAAGGTCCGGTGCTTCTCCGGCGCCGGGTCGAGGTGCTCGCGCCACCACTCGTGACCGGGGCTGCCCGGGGCGCCGTAGGCGAAGCCCACGGCCTTGTCGCCGTCGTACGCGATCACGCAGGAGAACCCCGGTCGGCCGCCCCAGTGATCCACGAACCAGGGGAAACGCTGGTTGAAGGGGTCGTCCATCTCGTCCGCGAGGGCGTCGGCGTGTACGTCGATGAGCGTCTGGCGGATCTCCGGGAGATCGGTGTGGGTGAAGTGTCGGACGTTCAGCCCTGCGGCGGTCACGCGCGGCTCCATTCGGTTCGGTAGCGGTCTCCCCACTCGCGGGCGACACCCGCATCCGGGGCGAGAGTGATCAGGTCGCGGTAGTAGTCACCGAGATGAGAGCGCATCCGTCCGGGGATCGGGTGGCCGTCCATCAGGTCGAAGGCGGTGGAGGCCGTGGCGCACGCCTGGTCGACGTCGTGCTGGTGGAGCTGGGTCAGGGCGAGTCGTACGGTGGCCAGGGCACGGTTGCGGCGGAACTGCTCGGGGATGGCGGCCAGCGCCTTGTGGGAGGCGGCCTCGGCCTCCGCAGGTTCACCGATTTTGTCCCGGACGATGGCCGTGAGGGCCATCAGCTCGCCAGGTCCGTAGAAGGCGGTCCAGCTCGGGCGGGGATCATTCAGGGACGCCTTGTCCAGCGCCTCCCAGGCGCACCCGAGGGAGCGTAAGGCGGGCTGCCGCTCACCCAGGGTGGAGTGGCCGAGTGCCGTTCGGGCGTGGGCCAGAGAGGCGTAGAACGGATCCCGCCGAGCGATGGCCGTCGCCTGGGCCGCATAGCCGGAGTCGACCGCCTCGGTGTACGCACCACGATGGTGGGCGAGGATGGAGTACAAGTTCCAGGCTTCCAGCTCGAGGACGGAGTCCTTGGACATCCCGGCCAGGTGGAGCGCCCGGTCCAGCAGGCCCCGGGCCCGGTCGGTTCGCCTGGCGTCGATGGCGGACCAAGCGGCCATGGACGTGTATTCGGCGGCCACGCTGAACAGCCTCTGGCGGATGCGCTGGGAGGCACCCAGCTTCTGCTTCTCCAGCGCCTTGGCCGCCCCGGCAAGCGCCCTGCGCTCCAGTTCGTCGTGGCCTCCCCGTGTAGCGTCCACGGCCACCAGGGCGTCCAGGCCGGAACGGAGCCGGATCACGTCGGAGGTGCCTACGGAGTGCTGTGCGATGAGAGGGACGGCGACCGCGGCCGTCGTACCGGTGGTGGCCATCAGGAAGTTCCTGCGCCTCACGGGATCCTCCGGTTCTGTGGCGGGGCATCTTCGGGCTGGTGGGACGAATCCCAGTTCTTCGGCACTACATCCGAATACTGCCTCTAAGGCTGCCCGCTGCCGAGGGTGCGGCCAACGGGTCTTTCCGGTCAGCCAGTTGCGGACCGTCCGGTCGCTGACCGTGCCTTCGTGGCCGTCGCGATGCAGATGAGTGTTCACCGCGTCCGCCAGGGCGGCCTGGGTGAGCCCGCTCTCGCGCAGGGCGCTGATGAGGTGTTCGTTCCCCTCCACGTACCCACCGTAGCGATGTGAGCCCCCTCCGTGAGGAGAGTCGGCCGAGAATTTCCGGCTGGGCGATGTGCGTAACAGGGCGACATTTCCCCCTCTCGCGCGACGAGCCGTCGTTCACTCGGACAAGGCCGCTCACTTCGCACCCACTGAGGTCCTGATGTCCGTGACCGCTACACCTCGCCCCACGGGGCACCCCGGGTACTCCCAGACCATGCGCCGCGTACCGGAGAGCGCGGAGGTCGCTCGCAAGCTGGTGCGGACCGCACTGGCCGCCTGGGGGCAGGAGGGCCTGATAGAGGACGCCGCGCTAGTCATCACCGAGCTGGTCT
>NZ_JANIAA010000093.1 GCF_024505145.1 Streptomyces rugosispiralis
CGCGCCCCGCCCCCGCCGCGGGGGGCGGGGGGGCGCCCCCCGCGGCGGCCGCGGGCCGGGGCCCCGCGACCGCCGGTCAGACCCCCAGCTCGCGGTCGATGAGGGCGAACACCTCGTCCGCGGTGGCCGCCGTCAGATCCTGCTCGCCCGCCGGCTCATCGGCCTCCTGAGCGGTGGCGGTGTACTTCCACACCAGGGCCTGCAACCGGTTCACCAGGCCGGCGCGGCGCGGGTCGCCGGTCGGCAGTCCGGCCAGTGCGGTCTCGAGTTCGTCGAGGTGCCCGGACACCGGATGTGCCGCGTCGGCCTCCCCCGGGTCCACCTCGGCCAGGAGCTGCCCCGCCAGCGTGCGAGGTGTCGGATAGTCGAACACCACCGTGGTCGGCAGGCTCAGCCCCGTGGCGGCGCGCAGCCGGTTCCTGAGCTCCACGGCCGCGATGGAGTCGAACCCCAGCTCCTTGAACGGGCGGTCCGGCTCGACCGCCTCGGGCGCCGGATACCGCAGTACGGCCGCCACATGGGCGCGTACCAGCGCCAGCAGCCGCTCGGCCCGCTCGTCCCCGGGCAGCGCGGCCAGCTCCCGTCGCAGCGCCGACGACTCGCCGGTGGCGGTGTCCGCCGCGGGCCCCCGCGCGGCCTCGATGGCCTGGCGGGCGGCCGGGACAGCGTCGAAGAGCCTGCTGGGACGGGCGAGGGTGAACAGCGGCGCGAAGCGGCCCCATGCCACATCGGCGATGGTGACGCCCGAATCGTCGTGGTCGAGCACCTGGCGCAGTGCGGTCAGCGCCGGCCGGGGGTCCAGCGGGGACAGGCCCTGCCGCCGGGAGCGCTCGGTGTGCGAGGTCGTCGTCGCGTCCGGTACCCCACCGCCGTACGGCAGATCCCACAGCCCCCACGCGATCGAGACGGTGGGCCGCCCGTCGGCCCGGTCGTGCCGGGCCAGCGCGTCGAGACAGGCGGTGGCGGCCGCGTAGGAGCTGTGGTCCTTGCTGCCCCAGGACGCGGCGACGGTGGAGAAGTAGACCACGGTGTCCCCGGGGCCCATGCCGCAGAGTTCGTCCAGGTGGCGCCCGGTGTCGTCCAGATGTGCGCGGATCTCCTCGGCCAGCCGCCGCGGGGTGAGCTCCAGCAGCGGGGCCAGCTCGCCGGAGGCCGAGGTGTGGATGATGGTCCCGATCCGCCCGCTCGCCTGGGCCACGCGCTCGACGAGGCGCGCGGTGGCTTCCCGGTCGGCGGGCGCGTGGTCGGCCACGGTGAGTGCGGTGCCGAGCGCGTCCAGTTCGGCCTTCAGCTCCACGGTGCCGGGGGCATCGCTGCCTCCCGGGCACAGCACCACGATGTGTTCCGCCCCATCGGCGGCCAGGTGACGGGCGACATGGGCGGCGGGCCCGTCGGCGGTTCCGGTGATGAGCACGGTGCCCTTGGGCTTCCAGGTGCGCCGTGGGGCACGGCCGCCGATCGGGTCGGGCACCAGCCGGCGTCCGTACGCACCGGCCGGGCGCAACGCCACCTCGTCCTCGCCCCGGGCCCCGGTGAGCAGGGCGCGCAGCCGCTCCGCGTCGAGGGTGTCCGGGTTCGCGGGCAGGTCCACCAACCCGCCCCATCGGTCGGGGTGTTCGAGTGCGGCCACCCTGCCGAGCCCCCACAGCTGGGCCTGGTGGGGTGCTTCCAGGGGGTCGGAGTCGTCGACGGAGACGGCGCCGCGGGTGGCACACCACAGGGGCGCGGTGACGGCGGCGTCCACCAGAGCCTGGAGCAGGGTGAGCGTACCGGTCAGGCCGGGGGCCACGCCGGGGAGCGGCGGCGTGTCGTCGGCCAGGGCCAGCAGCGACAGGACGCCCGTCGGTGGCGGCTCCTCGGCGTACCGGGAGCGCAGCTGCCCGGCGAGCTGCTCCCGGTCGGTGTCCTCGGCCAGTTCCAGCCGCCGCACCCGGCCGCCGTCCGCGCCCAGCGCCCGTACGCAGGCGTCGGTCCAGCCGTCGGGGGCGCCCTTCGGGTGGACCACGAGCCAGGAGCCCGCGGGGGCCGGGGCGGCGTCGGCGACGGGCCGCCACTCGACGCGGTAGCGCCAGGAGTCCACGGCGGAGCGCTCCCGCCGGGCGCGGCGCCATGTCGAGAGCGCGGGGAGCACGGTGCCCAGCGAGGCCCGGTGGCCGGTGTCGTCCGGGAGGCTCAGTGTCTCGGCGAGCGCGCTCAGGTCCTCGCCCTCCACCGCGGCCCAGAACCGGGATTCCGCCTCGTCCGCCGCGGGCCGGGCGTCGAAGGACACCGAGTCGGCCAGCCAGTACCGCTCCCGCTGGAAGGCGTAGGTGGGCAGTTCGACGGTGCGCGGGGTGTCGGGGCCGGTGGGGTGGAGGGTGGTCCAGTCGACCCCGACGCCCGCAGTGAACGCCAGCGCGAGGGACTCGACCAGCCGCGCCGGGCCGCCGTGGTCACGCCGGAGCGTGGGCACGGTGACCGCCTCCGCCCCGGCTTCCTCGAAGCTCTCCTGCATGCCGACGGTCAGCACGGGGTGGGTGCTGCTCTCGATGAACACGCGGTGGCCATCGGCCAGCAGTGCCCGGACGGTGTCGGCGAACCGCACCGGTTCACGGAGGTTGGTCACCCAGTAGCCGGTGTCCAGCGCGGTGGTGTCGATCCGGCCGGCGGTGACCGTGGAGTAGAACGCCACCGTGGACGCGACCGGCCGGACGCCGGCCAGGGCCTCCGTCAGCTCATCGGCGATCTCGTCCACCTGGGGGCTGTGCGAGGCGTAGTCCACCTCGATCGGCCGCGCCCGGTCGCCCGCCTCCCGACACGCCGCCACGGCGTGCGCCACCTGCTCGGGTGGCCCGGAAATCACCGTGGACGAGGGGCCGTTGACGGCCGCGACGCCCACGGCCGCCGCCTGGTCGCCCAGCCCGGCCAGCAGCTTCTCGGCCCGCTCGCGGCTCACTCCCAGGGAGGCCATCGCCCCGCCACCGGCCAGCCGCCGCAACGCCTTGCTGCGCAGCGCCACGACCTTGGCGCCGTCCTCCAGCGGCAGGGCCCCGGCCACCACGGCCGCCGCGATCTCACCCTGGCTGTGCCCGATCACCGCCGCTGGATGTACGCCGTGGCCCGCCCACACCGCGGCGAGCGACACCATCACGGCCCACAGGACGGGCTGTACGACATCGACCCGGCCCAGGTCGGCCGCCCCGTCGGCACCGCGCAACACATCGGTGAGGGACCAGTCGACGTACGGCGCAAGGGCACGCTCACACTCCGCCACCCGGGCGGCGAACACGGGTGAGGCGTCGAGCAGTCCGGCGCCCATGCCCGCCCATTGCGAGCCCTGTCCGGGGAACACCAGCACCGGGCCGAGCTCCCCGGCCACGGCGGCGCCACCGGGATGGAGCAGACCCGGGTGCGTCCCGCCTGCGGCCAGCGCCTCCACCGCCGCCATCAGCTCCTCGCGGGTCTCGCCCACGGCCACCGCCCGGTGGTCGAACACCGAGCGGGTGGTGACCAGCGACCAGCTCACCTCGGCGATGGACGGCCCCGGATCGGCGGCCATCCGCCGGACGAGCGCGGCGGCCTGTCCCCGCAGGGCCTGGCCACTACGGGCGGACAGCACCCAGGGCAGCGGCCGGTCGTGCTCGCCCGGCCGCGGGCCGCTGGGGGCGGGTTCCGGCTCGGGGGCCTGCTCCAGGATCAGATGGGCGTTGGTGCCGCTGATCCCGAACGAGGACACCCCGGCCCTGCGCGGGCGCTCGCCCCTCGGCCACGCCACCGGCTCGGTCAGCAGCCGTACTCCGCCGCCTTCCCACTCCACATGCGGGGTCGGCTCATCGATGTGCAGCGTCACCGGCAGCGTCTCGTGGCGGAGCGCCATCACCATCTTGATCACACCGGCCACACCGGCGGCCGCCTGCGCATGGCCGATGTTGGACTTGAGCGACCCCAGCCACAAGGGCCGTTCACCGGGCCGGTCCCGGCCGTAGGTGGCCAGCAGCGCGTGTGCCTCGATCGGGTCGCCGAGGGAGGTGCCCGTGCCATGGGCCTCCACCGCGTCGACCTGGTCGGCGGCGAGGCGCGCGTTGGCCAGCGCCTGGCGGATCACCCGCTCCTGCGACACGTCGTTGGGCGCGGTCAGTCCGTTGCTGGCGCCGTCCTGGTTGATGGCCGAGCCCCGGATCAGGGCCAGCACCCGATGCCCGTTGCGCCGGGCGTCGGACAGCCGCTCGAGCAGCACCAGGCCGACACCCTCGGAGAAGCCCGTGCCGTCCGCCGCGGCCGCGAAGGACTTGCAGCGGCCGTCCGGGGCCAGCCCGCGCTGCCGGGAGAACTCGGCGAACGCGGTCGGTGTGGTGAGCGCGGTGACCCCGCCCGCGAGCGCCAGATCGCATTCGCCCTGGCGCAGCGCCTGGCCCGCCAGATGCATCGCCACCAGCGACGACGAACACGCCGTGTCCACCGTCACCGCCGGGCCCTCCAGACCGAAGGCGTACGCCACCCGGCCGGAGACCACACTGGTGAGGCTGCCGGTCGTGGCATAGCCCTCGAAGCCCTCGGGGACCCGTGGCATCCGGGACAGATAGTCCTGGCTGGACACGCCCGCGTACACACCGGTGCGGCTGCCCTTCATCGTCACCGGGTCGACACCCGCGCGCTCGAACAGCTCCCAGGCCACCTCGAGCAGCAGCCGCTGCTGCGGATCCATGGCCAGCGCCTCGCGCGGGCTGATCCCGAAGAACTCCGCGTCGAAGCGGTCGGTGCCGGCCGCGCCGTTCAGGAAGCCGCCGTGCCGGACATAGCTGGTGCCGGGGTGGTCGGGGTCCGGATGGTAGAGGGCCTCCAGATCCCAGCCGCGGTCGGTGGGGAACGCGGTGATGCCGTCGCCACCGGTGGCCACCAGCTCCCACAGCTCCTCGGGGCGGCCGACGCCGCCCGGGTAGCGGCAGGCCATGCTCACGATGGCCACCGGTTCCTGGGATCGCTCCTCCATCTCGCGCAGCCGCTGACGGGCCTGCCCGAGATCCACCGTGACCCGCTTCAGATACTGGCGGAGTTTCTCTTCCGTACCCGACATCAGTCCTCACTCACGGTCAAGAGGGCAGTTCCCTGTCGATGAACTCGAACAACTCGTCGTCCGACGCGGAGTCGAGGGCGGCGTCGTCCGCGGTGGCGCGGTGCTCGCCGGTGGCCTCGGCCGGTGTGTCGTCGTTGAGCCGCCACAGCAGCGCCTCCAGGCGCTTCGCCAGCCGGCCGCGGGCCTCGTCGTGGGCACCGAGCCCCGCCATCGCCGCCTCCAGCCGCTCCAGCTCGCCGAAGACGGGCGCCGAGGTGTCCGCCTGTGCGGGGCACAACTGCTCGCACAGTTCGGCGGCGACGGCCGAGGGCGTCGGATGCCTGAAGACGACGGTGGCGGGCAGCCGCAGCCCGGTGGCGGCGGCGAGCCGGTTGCGCAGTTCGACACCGGTCAGCGAGTCGAAGCCCAGGTCCTTGAACGGGGTGTCACCGGACACCGCCCCGGCGTTGGTGTGGCCCAGCACCGCCGCGGCCTGGGTGCGCACCAGCGTGAGCAGGATCCGGTGCCGCTCCTCCGCGGGTACCGCCGTGAGCTGGGCGACCAGACCGGCGGCGGGCGCTCCGGTGGCGGCGGTACGACGGGTGGCCGTACCGCTGTCGAGGAGCGTGCGCAGCAGGGCGGGCAGGGTGTCCGCGGGGTGGGCGGCCAGGGTCCGGAGGTCGAGCTGTACGGCCGCGGGTTGCGGGGCGCCGTGCCAGCAGGCGGCGTCCAGCAGCCCCAGCGCCCGCGCGCCGGACATGGCGACGATGCCGGAGCGGGACATCCTGGCCAGGTCCGCCTCGTCCAGATGCCCGGTCATACCGCTGGCATCGGCCCACAGGCCCCAGGCCACCGAGACCGCCGGGAGGCCCATGGCCTGGCGGTGGACGGCCAGGGCGTCGCAATAGGCGTTGGCCGCGGCGTAGTTGGCCTGCCCCGGGCTGCCCATCACCCCCGCGGCCGAGGAGAACATCACGAACATGCCGAGCCGCAGATGCGCGGTGGCGGCGTGGAGATGGGCCGCGGCCGTGGCCTTGGGGCCCCACACCCGCGCCAGCCGCTCCGGACTCTGCGCGGTGACCACCGCGTCGTCCAGTGCGCCCGCCGCGTGGACGACACCGGTCAGGGGGTGTGCCGGGTCGATGCCCGCGACGAGGTCGTGCACCGCGGCCGCGTCGGTCACGTCCACCGCCTCGATCCGGACCTCGGCCCCCAGGTCGGCGAGCTGGGCCACCAGCTCCTCGGCACCGGGCGCGTCGGGGCCGCCGCGGCTCACCAGCAGCAGCCGGCGGATGTTCCAGGCGCGGACGAGATGTTCGGCCACCAGTGCGCCGAGGGTGCCGGTGCCGCCGGTGATGAGGACTGTGCCGTCCGGGTCCACCAGGGCGGGGACGTCCAGGACCAGTTTGCCGGTGTGCTTGGCCTGGCTCAGATACCGCAACGCCGCACGCGCCCGGCTGAGCGGCCAGGCATGTACCGGAGGCGGTTCGAGCGCACCGGAGGCGAACAACTCGCCCAACTCGCGGAGCATTTCGCCGATACGGTCCGGACCGGCGTGGGTGATCAGGTCGTAGGCTCGATACGTCACCCCGGGGTGCTCGGCCGCGATCAGCTCCGGGTCGCGGATATCGGTCTTGCCCATCTCCAGCAACCGGCCGCCTTCGCGGAGGAGCCGGAGCGAGGCGTCGACGAAGGGGCCGGCGAGGCTGTTGAGCACCACATCGACGCCACGTCCGCCGGTGGCCCGCCGTAGCGCCTCTTCGAAGTCCAGGTCGCGCGACGAGGCCCGGTGAGCCGCGTCGATGCCCATCTCCTCCAGGGTCCCGTGCTTCGCCGGGCTCGCCGTCGCGTAGACCTCCGCGCCCAGGTGCCGCGCCATCCGGACCGCGGCCGTTCCCACGCCACCCGTCGCGGCATGGATCAGCACCGACTCTCCTGGCCGGAGCCCGGCGAGGTCCGTGAGTCCGTACCAGGCGGTCAGATGGCCCACCGGTACGGCCGCCGCCTGGCGGAAGCTCCAGCCGTCCGGGATCGGTGCCAGCAACCGCGCGTCGGTGACCGCGAGTGGTCCGAACGACTGGTCGAGGATGCCCATGACACGGTCGCCCACGGACACATGGGTCACCTCGGGACCGATGTCCACCACGACTCCGGCGCCCTCACCGCCGAGTCCGGTCTGGCCAGGCACCATGCCCAAACCGACCATGACATCGCGGAAGTTGACACCGGCGGCCCGTACGGCGATCCGCACCTGGCCCGCGCCCAGGGGCTCCAGCACCTCGGGACAGGGCACCGGTACGACGTTCTCCAGGGTCGCCGTGCCCGCCGTGTCCAGCCGCCATGCCTCCGGCTGCGCCACGGGGCCCACCAGCCCCGCGCCTCCGGTACCGGCGTGGATCAGGCGGGGCACCAGGGCCCGACCGGCGCGGAGGGCCAGCTGGGGTTCGTCCATCTCCACGGCGCGGGCCACGGCGACGCGCACGGCTTCGGTGTGGGGCCCGGCTGAGGAGTCGGGCTCGTCGTCGCGGTCGAGGAGGACGAACCGGCCGGGGTTCTCCGACTGTGCGCTGCGTACGAGGCCCCATACGGCGGCCGCGGCCAGGTCCACCCGGGTGGTGCTCTCGGGGCCGTCGACGGCGACCGCGCCTCGCGTGACCACCACCAACCGGGCGTCCGCCAGCCGTGGTTCGGCCAGCCAGCCCCGCACCAGTTCCAGCGCCCGTCCGGTCGCCGACAACGCCTCGGCCGACGCCTCCTCGGTGCCGTCGCCGGTGGGCCTGGTCGAGGCGGCCAGGTCGGCGAGAACGACGGGCGGTACGGGCTCGTCGTCATCGAGCGCCGCGACCAGTGCGGCCGGGTCCGGGTGGCCGTCGGTCCCCAGGACCGCCCAGCGACCGGCCCCGGCCGCCGCCTCTCCGGCCCCTGCCGCCGCCTCTCCGGTTCCGGCCGCGAGCGGCAGGGGAGTCCACTCGACGGTGAACAGACTGTCCGTGGCGTGGCTGCCCGGAGCCATCGCCGCCCGTAGCTGATCGACGCTCGCGGGCCGCATCGCCACGGAGTCGACGGTCAACACGGGAGCGCCGACCGCGTCGGCCACGGTCAGCCGCAGTGCGCGCTCACCCTCGGCGGTCTCCTGGTGGGGAGAGAGGCGTACCCGGACCGTGGTCGCCCCGGCCGCCCACAACGTCACGCCATTCCAGGCGAAGGGCAGCCAGACCCGGCCATCGGTGGGTTCGCCACCGGCCGGCTCGGTGTCATCGTGCGTATTGAGCTGGTCGATCAGCAGCGCGGGGTGCAGCGCGGCATCCAGCAGCGCCGGGTGGATGCCGAATCCGGCCTGCTCCCCGGCGGCCTCGGGCAGGACCACCTCCGCGCACACATCCGCCCCGTCCCGCCACACGGCCCGCAGCCCCTGGAAGGACGGCCCGTAGGCATACCCCGAGGCCGCGACCCGGTCGTAGAACCCCTCGACGCCGAGCGGTGCCGCACCAGTCGGAGGCCACGCCCCGCCCAGTCCCGGCGCCTCGTCGGAACGGTCCGGGGGCGGGCTCAGCACACCCTCCGCATGACACACCCATCCCGTGGCGGCGGTCTCTCCTTCACCGGCGGCGGGCCGGGAGTACACCCGCACCTCGCGCCGCCCGTCCTCGGCGGCCTCGCCCACGACGATCTGCACCCGCGGCCCGCCCGACGGCGGCAAGACGAGTGGCACGTGCAGCGCCAGCTCATCCACCCCGCCACAGCCGACCTCATCGGCCGCCCGCAGCACCCACTCGGCCAGCGCCGCGCCCGGCACCAGCACCGCGTCCGCCACCACATGCTCCCCGAGCCATGTGTGCGTACGCGCCGAAATCCGGCCCGTCAGCACATGTCCACGGCCATCGGCGAGTTCCACGGCGGCGCCCAGCAGCGGATGTCCGGCGGAGACCAGCCCCAAGTCGGCCGGGTCGCCGGCGCGTCCACCACGGCCGTCGAGCCAGTAGCGCTCGCGCTGGAAAGCGTAGGTGGGCAGGGGGACCACGCGGGGTGCCGGGGAGCTCGGGTACAGGGTGGTCCAGTCGACGTCGATCCCGGCGGTGAACGCCTGGGCGAGCGAGTGGAGGAGCTGGGCCTGCCCGCCGTGATCACGGCGCAGAGTGGGCACGGTGACGGCCGGGATCCCGGCCTCCTCGAAGGTCTCCTGCAGCCCGAC
>NZ_JANIAA010000094.1 GCF_024505145.1 Streptomyces rugosispiralis
GGACCGGCTCGATCCGCGCGCGGGCGTGATGCTGCAGGTGATCTGGTTCGACCTCGGCCCGGCCACCCCCGGACGGCTCCTGCTCACCGTCCACCACCTCGCCGTGGACACGCTCTCCCTCCGTATCCTCATCCCGGACCTCGCCCAGGCGTACGCGGACCTGGCGGCCGGCCGTGAGGTCGTGCTGGAGCCGGTGCCCACGTCCTTCCGGCACTGGGCCCGCGCCCTGCGGACCGAAGCCACCGGCCAACAACGGCTCGCCGAACTCCCCGCCTGGACCAGGCTGCTCCGCGGCTCCGACGCGCCACTCGGCGAGCACCCCCTGGACCCGGACCGTGACGTGGGCGCCACGCTGCGGCGGGTCTCCGTGACGGCCTCGGCGGAGCTCACCGCCACCCTGTTGACGGCGGTCCCGGCCGCCTTCCACGCCGGGATCGACGATGTGCTGCTCACCGCCCTGGCCTCCGCCGTCGCGGAGTGGCGGCGGCACCGCGGGCGGAGCGCGCGGAGCGGGATCCTGGTGGACGTGGAAGGCCACGGCCGGACGTCCGGCGGTCTCGATCTGGCCCGTACGGCGGGCTGGTTCACCAGCGCTTACCCCGTGCGACTCGACCCCGCGACACAGGACTTCGCCGGTCTGCGCGGCGGCGGGCCGGTGGCGGGACGGGCCGTCAAACACATCAAGGAACAGCTCCGCGCGGTCCCGGGCGACGGCCTCGGCCACGGTCTGCTGCGCCATCTCAACCCCGAGACCGCGCCCGCCCTCGCCGCGCTGCCCACCGCCCAGATCGGCTTCACCTACCTGGGCCGCTTCGCCGACGGGACACCGGAGCAGACGGCTGCCGCCTGGTCCGCCGCCCCCGAAGGGGGTCTCGGTGGCGGAGTGGGCGACGAGGTTCCGCTGGCGCACGCCCTGGAGGCCGTCGGCCTGGTCCGCGACCTGCCGGACGGCCCGCTGCTCACGCTGACACTCGCCTGGCCCCAGCACCTCCACCACACCGACGACATGCGACGACTCGCCGATGGCTGGCTGGCGATGCTCACCGGCCTCGCCACCCACACCACCGGCTCCGGCGGCGGCCACACACCGTCGGACTTCTCACTCATCACGCTCGACCAGAGCCAGATCGACGCGCTCGAAGCGGAACTCGCGGACAAAGGGGGAGCACGATGACTCAGATGCGAGTCCAGGACGTCTGGCCGCTGTCGCCGCTGCAGGAGGGCCTGCTCTTCCATGCGGTGTACGACGAGCGCGGCATCGACGTCTATGTCGAGCAGCTCGTGCTGGAGCTGGCGGGCAAGCTGGATCCCACGGTGCTGCGCGACGCGTGGCAGGCGCTGCTCGACCGGCACGAGAGCCTGCGTGCGGGCTTCAGGCAACTGGCCGGGGTGGCGCAGCCGGTGCAGGTCATCGCCCGGGGCGTGGAGCTGCCGTGGCGGGAGGAGGACCTGTCCGGGCTGGACGCGGATGCGGCCCGGGTGGAGTCGGAGCGGTTGGGGGTCGAGGAGCGGGAGCGGCGGTTTGATCTGGCGGTGCCGCCGTTGCTGAAGGTGTTGCTGGTCAAGGTCGGGCCGGATGAGTACCGGATGATGGTCACGCTGCATCACATCCTGTTGGATGGCTGGTCGTTGCCGGTGCTGATGCGGGAGTTGTGGACGTGTTACGAGGCCGGGGGCAGCGCGCACGGGTTGCCGCCCGTCACGCCGTACCGTGACTACCTCGCCTGGCTCGCCCGCCAGAACAAGGAAGCCGCACGGGACGCGTGGCGGCAGGAGCTGGCGGGCGCGGACGAGCCGACGCTGGTGGCACCGGGTGGACAGGCCACTGCCCCGGTGGCCTCCGGCAAGGCGGCCACCGATGCCGGGGCGGAACTCGCCGGCCGACTGCGAGACCTCGCCCGCCGCAACGGCCTGACCCTGAACACCGTGATCCAGGCGGCCTGGGCCGTTGTGCTCGGTCGGCTCACCGGCCGCCGCGATGTGGTGTTCGGCGCGACGGTGGCGGGGCGCCCCGCCGACCTCCCCGGCATGGAGAGCATGCTGGGGCTCTTCATCAACACGCTGCCCGTACGGGTGCGCTTGGAACCGGCGCGTACGGTCGCCGAGCTGCTCACGGAGGTGCAGGAACGGCAGTCGGCGCTGCTGGACCACCAGCATCTGAGCCTGACCGAAATCCAGCGGCAGACCGGGCCCGGCGCCACCTTCGACACCATCATGGCGTTCGAGAACCACCCCATCGGGGCGCAGGACTCCACGGCAGTGGCCGCCGGGCTGCGGAGCACCGGTACGGCGATGCGCGAGTCCACCAACTTCCCGCTGTCGCTGGGCGTCCACCCGACGCAGGAGCTGCGGCTGCGGCTGGACTACCGCCCGGACCTGTTCGACCCCGAGGCGGCTCAGGGGCTCCTTGACCGCTTGGTGCGGGTGCTGGGGCAGATGGCGGCCGATCCGGAGACGTTGGTCGGTCGGCTGGAGGTGCTGGGGGAAGCGGAGTGGTCGCGGGTGGTGGCGGAGTGGAATGCCACCGAGGCCACCCTGCCCGCGGGTTCGATCGTGGAGCGTATCGAGGCGTGGGTTGCGGCGGCGCCGGATGTGGTGGCGGTGCGATGCGGTGAAGATGCGCTCTCGTATGGGGAGTTGGACCGGCGGGCGAATCGGTTGGCGCGGTTGTTGGTCGGTGCTGGTGTGGGTCGGGAGTCGCGGGTCGCGTTGTGTTTGGCGCGGTCGGTGGATGTGGTGGTGGCGGAGTTGGCGGTGTGGAAGGCCGGTGGTGCGTTCATTCCGTTGGATCCGGAGTATCCAGCGGACCGGTTGGGGTTTGTGATCGCGGACAGTGGCGCCGAAGTGGTGCTCGGTACGGCTGACTGTCTCGCCGACGTGCCTCTGGGCGATGCCCGCGCCATCCTTCTCGAGGGTGCCGATGCCTTCCCGGAGGAGCCGTTGGGGACGGTCGTTGTCCCGGGTCAGTTGGCGTATGTGATCTATACGTCGGGTTCGACGGGGCGGCCGAAGGGTGTGGCCGTCGCCCACGGTGGCGTGGTGAATCTGGCTGAGGCGATGCGTCCGGTGCTGGGGATGGACGCGGGTGTGGTGGCGTTGCAGTTCGCGTCGTTCAGTTTTGACGCCGCCGTCCTCGACGTCGCCGTCACCCTCGCCGCCGGTGGCACCCTCGCCGTCGCCACCACCGCCGAGCGCAATGACCTGCAAGCGCTGGCGGAGATGGTGGGCCGGTGTGGGGTGCGGGTGGCGAGTGTGGTGCCGTCGTTGTTGGGGGTGCTGGATCCGGATGCCGTGCCGGGCGTGGGCAATTGGGTGTTGGGTGCGGAGCGGTTGAGTGCGGAGTTGGCTGGTCGGTGGTCGGTGGGTGCGCGGGTGTGGAACACGTACGGGCCGACCGAGGCCACGGTCATCACCACCGCCACCGCCACTCCGCTGGATGCCGGGCTGGGCGAGGCCCCGCCGATTGGCCGTCCCCTCCCCAACGCCCGTGTCTATGTGCTCGACGCGTTCCTCGAGCCGGTGCCGGTGGGCGTTACGGGCGAGGTGTACATCGCTGGTGCGGGTCTGGCCCGGGGCTATATCGGTCGGCCGGAGCTGTCCGCCGAGCGTTTCGTCGCCTGCCCGTTCGCCGCTCCGGGTGGTCGTATGTATCGCAGTGGCGATCTGGCGAAGTGGACCGCCGAGGGTGATCTGGTCTTCGCGGGCCGGGTCGATGAGCAGGTCAAGGTGCGTGGTTTCCGGGTCGAGCCCGGCGAGATCGAGGCCGTACTCGCCGGCCACCCGGCCGTGGCCCAGGTCGCCGTGGTCATCCGCGAGGACCGCCCCGGGGATCGGCACCTCGTCGCGTATGTGGTCCCCTCCGGCGAGCTCGACCCGGTGGCCCTGCGCCGCCTCGCCGCCGACCGGCTGCCCGAGTACATGATCCCGGCCATCGTGACCCTCGACGCGCTGCCGCTCACCGTCAACGGCAAGCTGGACCGCGCCGCCCTCCCCGCCCCCGACGCCGCGAGCACCCCCGACGGCCGCGCGCCCGCCACCCCCACCGAGGAGATCCTCTGCGGGCTCTTCGCCGAAGTCCTCGGGCTGAACCAGGTGGGCGCCGACGCCTCCTTCTTCGAGCTCGGTGGCGACTCCCTCCTCGCCATGCGGCTCATCGCCCGCATCCGCCCCGTCCTCGACAGCGAACTGCGCATCGCCGACCTGTTCGCCACCCCGACCGTCGCCGACACCGCCCGCCGGATCGACGCCGAGCACGGTGACGCACGGCCGCCGCTGGAGCCACAGCCGCGCCCGCGGCACCCCGAACAACTGCCGCTTTCGTACGGGCAGCGGCGGATGTGGTTCCTCAACCGGCTCGCGGCCACCAGCGAAGGCGCAGAGGGGGCGGAGGGCGCGGAGGGAGCAGAGGGCGCAATGGGCGCCGGGGCCGCAATGGGTGCCGGGGCCGCCGGGGTCGCCGCGGGCGTCTACAACATGCCCCTCGCGCTGCGCCTCTCCGGCCACCTCGACACCGGCGCGCTGGAAGCCGCCCTGGCCGACGTCGCCGACCGCCACGAGAGCCTGCGGACGGTGTTCCCGGAGACGGACGGCGTTCCGCTCCAGCGGGTGCTGGACGGTCCCGCGGCGCATCCGCCACTCGTGGTCGTCGACCTCCCCGCGGACCAGGTCGAGGCGGAGCTGAGCGCGCACGCCGGCCGCGGCTTCGAGCTCAGCAGCGAACTTCCTTGGCGGGTACGGCTGTTGGTCACCGGTCCCACCGAGTATGTGCTGCTCATCGTGGCGCATCACATCGCCGCCGACGGCTGGTCGATGGGTGTCCTCGCGCGGGACCTCAGCACGGCCTACGCCGCACGTCGGCAGGGCCGGGCGCCGGTCTGGGAGCCGCTGCCGGTGCGGTACGCCGACTTCGCCCTCTGGCAGCGGCGGCTGCTGGGGGAGCGCGGCGACGCCGACAGCCTGCTGAGCGAGCAGCTCGCCTACTGGCACGACGCCCTCGCCGACGCGCCGCAGGAACTGGCGCTCCCGACCGACCGGCCGCGTCCGGCGGTGTCGTCGTACGCGGGCGGCCTGGTCCCCGTACGGATCGACGCGCCCACTCACGCCCGCCTCGTGGGGCTCGCCCAGCGTGGCGGGGCCACGGTGTTCATGGTGGTGCACGCCGCGCTGGCGGCACTCCTGGCCCGGATGGGCGCGGGCACGGACATCCCCGTCGGCACGGCCACCGCGGGCCGTGGCGACGCCGCGCTGGACGGGCTGACCGGCTTCTTCGTCAACACGCTCGTGCTGCGCACCGACCTGAGCGGCGACCCCGCCTTCACCGAACTCCTGGCCCGGGTGCGCGAGACCGACCTGGCCGCGTACGCACACCAGGACGTGCCCTTCGAGCATCTCGTCGAGGACCTCGCGCCCTCGCGTTCGCTGTCCCGCAACCCGCTGTTCCAGGTGATGCTGTCGCTGCGGAACGTCCCGCCCGCGCAGTGGGACCTGCCCGGCCTCCAGGTCCGCCCCACCCCGCCCGGCTCGCTCGCCGCCCGCTTCGATCTCTCCGTCGACCTGTCCGAACACCGCGACGAGGACGGCAGCCCGGCCGGAATCGGCGGCGACATCTTCTACGCCACCGAGCTGTTCGACGAGGCCACCGTCCAGGCCCTGGCCCGGCGGCTGGCGGCGGTGCTCGAGCAGATCGCCGCCGACCCCACCGTGCCCCTCAGCCGACTGCGGATCCTCGACCCGGCTGAGCGGGCGTCCGTCGTCCAGAACTGGAACCACACGGCCCGCGGCGTGCCGGAGGGCACACTGGCCGAGCTGTTCGAGGCACAGGTGCGGCGGACCCCCGATGCCCTGGCCGTCGTCGGGGCGGAGCACGGCCTGACGTACGCGGAGCTGGAGGAACGCAGCAACCGGCTGGCACACGAGCTGATCGCCCGTGGCATCGGCCCCGAGGACCTGGTCGGCGTGGCCATGGAGCGGTCCGTTGAGCTGATGGCCGTGCTGCTCGCCGTGGTCAAGGCGGGCGCGGGCTATCTGCCCATGGACCCCCGGTATCCGGCGCGGCGCATCGCGTTCATGCTGTCCGACGCCCGCCCGAAGCTGGTGCTGTGCACCGGCGAGACCGAGGCCGCGCTGGGTGTCAACGGGCCCGAGGCCGCGCTGGGCGCCGACACGCCGGCCCGCCTGGTCCTCGACGCCCCCGATGTGACCGCCGCGCTGGCGACACGCCCGGACACTGCCCCCGGGAACGCCGACCGCGTCCGGCCGCAGCGGCTGGGACACCCCGCGTACGTCATCTACACCTCCGGCTCCACCGGCACCCCGAAGGGCGTCGTGGTCACCCACGGCGGAGTGGGCAGCCTGGCGGCGAGCCACATCTCGCGATTCGGATCCGGTCCCGGCGCCCGCGTCCTGCAGTTCGCCTCGCCCAGCTTCGACGCCGCGTTCGCCGAGTTCTGCACCGCCCTGCCCGCCGGTGCCACCCTCGTCATGGCGGAGCGGGACATGCTGCCGCCGTACGGGTCGCTGGCCGCCGTCGCCGCCGAGTTCGGCGTCACGCATCTGACCGCGCCGCCGTCCGTGCTCGCCGCCGCGGATGAACTGCCCGCCACCGTGACCACCGTCGCGGCCGCGGGCGAGGTGTGCCCGCCCGCACTGGTGGCACGGCTGGCGCCGGGGCGGCGGATGCTGAACGCGTACGGCCCCACCGAGGCCACCGTCTGCGTCACCCTGAGCGACCCGCTCACCCCGTCCGACACCAACGCCCCCGTGCCGATCGGACGGCCGCTCGAGAACGGGCAGACCTACGTCCTGGACGACTTCCTGCAGCCCGTCCCCGCCGGTGTCACGGGAGAGCTCTACCTCGCCGGCCCCGGCCTGGCCCGCGGGTATCTCGGCCGTCCCGGGCTGACCGCGGAGCGCTTCGTGGCCTGTCCGTTCGCCGCCGCCGACGAACCCGGCGCCCCCGGCGGGCGGATGTACCGCACCGGGGACCTGGCCCACTGGACCGCCGACGGCCAACTCGTGGTCGTCGGACGGGCCGACACCCAGCTCAAGATCCGCGGCTTCCGGGTGGAGCCCGGCGAGATCGAGGCCGTCCTCGCCACCCACCCGGCCGTCCGCCGGTCCGCCGTCGTGGTCCGCGAAGACCGCCCCGGGGACCGCCGCCTCGTCGCCTACGTCGTCCCCGGCGAGGACGCGGACACCGCCGGACTACGGGAGTACCTGGCCGAGCGGCTGCCCGACCACCTGGTCCCGGCCGCAGTGATGGCGCTCGGCTCCCTCCCCGTCACGGTGAACGGCAAGCTGGACCGTGACGCCCTGCCCGCCCCCGACTACGCGGGGCTGACCGGCCGCCGCGCCCCCGCCACCCCCATCGAAGAGGCGCTGTGCGGGCTGTTCGCCGACATCCTCGGCCTCGACCAGGTCGGCGTCGACGCGTCGTTCTTCGCGCTGGGTGGCGACTCGCTGCAGGCCATGCGGCTGATCGCCCGGATCCGCGCGGTCCTGGACACCGAGCTGAGCATCCGGCAACTGTTCGCCGAGCCGACCGTCGCCGGGGTCGCCCGGCAGCTGACCGGTGGCGGTGGCGTGCGCCTCCCGCTCACGCCGCAACCCCGGCCGGACGTCGTACCGCTGTCGTTCGGGCAGCGGCGGATGTGGTTCGTCAACCAGATGGAGGAGGCCCAAGAGGGTGGCGAGGCCGCGTACAACCTGCCGCTGCGCTACCGCGTCTCCGGCCACCTCGACCTGCCCGCGCTCGAAACCGCCCTGGGCGACCTCGCCGACCGGCACGAAAGCCTGCGCACGAGCTACCCCGAAACGGACGGCGTGCCGCGCCAGCACATCCTCGCCCCCTCGGCCGGGCGCCCGCGCATGGTCGTCCTCGACACCCCCGCCGACCGGGTCGAGCAGGTGCTCGCCGAGCAGACCGAGGAGCGCTTCGACCTCAGCGCCGACCTCCCGTGGCGGATCCGGCTGCTGAAGACCGGCCCCGCTGAGTACGTCCTGCTGATCGTGGCGCACCACATCGCGGTGGACGGCTGGACGATGGACCTGCTGCTCAAGGACCTGGAAGTGGCGTATGCCGCCCGTCGGGAGGGCCGGGCGCCGGTGTGGGAGCCGCTGCCGGTGCAGTACGCCGACTACGCGCTCTGGCAGCGCCGTCTGCTCGGCGACCTGGACGCTCCCGACAGCCTGATCGGCGCCCAGCTGGACCACTGGCGGCGTGCCCTGGCCGACGCGCCCCAGGAGCTCGCGCTTCCGGCCGACCGCTCCCGGCCCGCCGTGTCCTCGCACCGTGGCGGGGCGGCCGGGGTACGGATCGACGTGCCCACCCATGCCCGGCTCGTGGAGCTGGCCCGACGCGGCGACGCCACGATGTTCATGGTCGTACACGCCGCGCTGGCGCTGCTGCTGTCCCGGATGGGCGCGGGGAAGGACCTTCCGATCGGCACGGCGGTCGCGGGGCGTGGTGACGCGGCGCTGGACGGGCTGGCCGGCTTCTTCGTCAACACGCTGGTCCTGCGGACCGATGTGAGTGGCGACCCGACCTTCGCGGAGCTGCTGTCCCGGGTGCGGGAGACCGACCTGACCGCGTACGCACACCAGGACCTGCCCTTCGAGCACCTGGTCGAGGAACTCAACCCCACGCGCTCACTGGCCCGGCACCCGCTGTTCCAGGTGATGCTCTCCGTGCAGACGATGCCGTCGCAGGAGTGGAAGCTGCCGGGCGTCGAGGTGCGGCCGATGACACCCGGGGCCGCGTCGGCCCGGGTCGACCTGTCGCTGACACTGGCGGAACACCGGGACGGCGAGGGCAACCCAGCGGGGATCGACGGCGATCTGCTGTATGCCACGGACCTCTTCGACGAGGCCACCGCGTGCACGATGGCGGAGCGGCTGGTGCGGGTGCTGGAGCAGGTCGCCTCGGATCCGG
>NZ_JANIAA010000095.1 GCF_024505145.1 Streptomyces rugosispiralis
ACCGAACCACCCGCTCCTCGAACAACTCCACCACCGACCGACCCGGCACCTCACACACCGTGTCATTCCAACCCCACAACACCGACCGCGCCTCAACCTCGTCCAGCACGTCGATCCGGCCGACGGGCAGCTCGGGGTCGGCGACGAGGGAGTGCAGGACCCGTACGAAGCGGTCCAGGAACCGCTGGGCAGCGGTCTCGTCGAAGACGTCGGGCCGGTAGTTCAGCCTGAACAGCATGGTGTCGCGCGCGGAGCCGACCAGCATCAGCGGGTAGTGGGTGGCTTCGCGGTCCTTGCTGGGGACGAGTTGGACGGCGGCGGCGATGCCCTCGTCGGCGGTGGTGGCGCGGTCGACGGGATAGTTCTGGAACACCATGGAGGTGTCGAAGAGCTCGCCGTGGCCCACGGCGCGCTGGATCTCGGCGAGTTCCAGGTGCTGGTGCGGGGTGAGCCGGGTCTGCTCGGACTGGACGCGGGTGAGGAGTTCGGCGAACGGCTCGGCGGCTCGCAGCCGTATCCGGGTGGGCAGGGTGTTGATGAACAGGCCCACCATCCGTTCGACGCCGTCGATCTGCGGCGGGCGTCCGGAGACGGTGGTGCCGAAGACGATGTCGTCGCGTCCGGTGTGCCGCCCGAGGGCGATCGCCCAGGCGGTCTGCACGACGGTGTTGAGGGTGACGCCGCTGCTCCGGGCGATCTCGGTGAGGGCGGCGGTGCCGGACCGGGAGAAGGAGGCGAGGACCTCGGCGGAGGCGACCGTGGTTCGGCCGACGCCGGGTGCCACCGGGCTGGGCTCGGCGAGGTCGGCGAACGCCTCGCGCCAAGCGGCGCGGGCCGCCTCACGGTCCTGTGCCGCCAGCCAGGTGAGGTAGTCGCGGTAGGGGCGTACGCGGGGCATGGCGCTGTCGTCGCCGTGGGCGTCGTACAGCGCGCACAGTTCACCCATGAGGACGGGCAGCGACCAGCCGTCCAGCACCAGGTGGTGGTTGGTCAGCACCAGGCGGTGGAGCGAGGCGCCCAGCCGGATGAGGGTGAATCGCAGCAGCGGGGGCCGGGTCACGTCGATCCGTGTGCTCCGGTCGACGACCATGGCCTCGGCCGCGGCCGCGGGCCGCTCGTCCTCGGGCAGCGCGGTCAGGTCGGTCTCGGTCCAGGGCAGCGGCACGGTGCGCATCACCACCTGCGCCCAGTCGCCGTTCTTGCGCTGCCGGAAGGCGGCACGCAGGGTGGCGTGGCGGGCCAGGAGGGCTTCGGCGGCGGTGCGCAGGGTGGCCGTGTCCAGCGGGCCCTCGATGTCGAAGGCCGCCTGGACGACGTAGGGGTCGAGTTCGCCCTGGTCGTAAACGCTGTGGAAGAGCAGGCCCTCGTGGAGCGGGGCCAGCGGCAGGATGTCCTCGATCTTCCGCGGGGTGCGACTCACTTTCGGGCCTCTTCTTCGTCTTCAGGAGCGTGTACGTCGTCGTATGCGGCCGGCTCTTCGTCGTCCGGCATGTCGTCGAACAGGTCGCCGAGTTCGTCCTCGAACGCCTCGATCTCGTCCTGGGTGATCGAGGAGAGGGAGACATCGGAAGGGGTGAGCCCTCCGGATTCGGGGTTCTCGGCGTGGGCCACGAGGGCTTCCAGCGCCCGGAACCACAGATCGGCCAGTTCGCGGACCTCGTCCTCGTCGAGGATTCCGGGGGCCCAGGTCCAAGACGCGACGAACTGCGATCCCTGGGGGCCGTCATGGGTGCGGGCGGTGAGCTCCAGGGCGTGGGCGAGCGGCAGGTGCGGCGGGTCGCCGGCGACGCTGTCGATGCCGAGGAGCGGGGTCCAGTCGGCGTCCTGGCCGGCCGCTGTGGTGGAGAAGCGGCCCAGGTAGTTGAAGGCGATCTGAGGGTCCGTCAGTCCGGCGAACCCCTCGGCCGTGCCGGGGTTGAGGTAACGGACGAGGCCGTAGCCCATGCCCTTGTCGGGCACGGCCCTGAGCTGTTCCTTGATCCGTTTGAGGATGTCTCCCGCGCTTCGACCGCCCGCGAACGCCTCGGCGAGGTCGGTGGCGCCCGTCTCCAGTCGCACGGGGTAGAGGTTGGTGAACCAACCCACCGTGCGTGACAGGTCGGCGCCCCGGACGAGGTGCTCCTCGCGGCCGTGCCCCTCCAGGTCGAGCAGGAGGCCGGTCTCCCCGCGCCACTGTTCCCAGGCCACGGTGAACGCGGTCAGCAGGACGTCATTGACCTCCGCGTTGAACGCGGCGGGCACTCGGGTCAGCACGGCCTCGGTGACGCTCACCGGAAGGGTGAGGCTGATGTGTTCGGCGGCCGCGGTGGTGTCCCGGGCGGGGTCCAGCGCACGCCGCCCGAGGCCGCGGTCCTCCCTCCGCAGTGTCTCCTGCCACCAGGCCGCGTCGGCGACCCAGGCCGGTTCGGCCGCTTCCTCGGTCAGCCGCTGGGCCCAGCGGCGCAGCGAGGTTCCCGTGGGCTGGAGTTCGGGCGTGCGGCCGGCGGCGATGGCCTCGTGCGCCTCCGCGAGGTCGGGCACCAGGATGCGCCAGGACACCCCGTCGACGACCAGGTGGTGGACGAGGAACAGCAGCAGGCCCGGCGTGTCCGCGCCACGGTCGAACCACACGACCTGTACGACGGTGCCGCGGTCCAGGTCGAGCCGGTCCCTGGCGCTCTCGCTCTCGGCCCGTACCAGGGCGTTGAGTGCGGGTTCGTCGAGGGGCCGGCCCCCGTGTCCGGTGGCCCGCACATGGCGCACCAGGGGCGCGGCGTCGACCGTGCCGGGCGCCCGTGTCTCCAGTCGGCGTTCGGGGCCGGCGGTGAGCCGGGCCCGTAGGGCGTCGTGGTGGTCGAGGAGCGTCTGGAGGGCCCGGGTGAGTGTGTCGGGGCGCAGCGCCGCGGGGGTCTGGAGGACGACGGACATGTTGAACCCGTCCAGGTCCGCGCCGCGTCGCAGCAGCCAGTGCGCGATCGGGGTGAGGGGCACCTCGCCGACACCGGCGCCCGGCTCCTCGGCGACGGTCCCCGCCACCTCCGTGACGACGTCGGCGAGCGCGGCGACCGTGCGGTGCTCGAAGATGTCGCGGACCGCGAGTTCGAGTCCGGCCCGCCGGGCGCGGCCGACGAGCTGGATGGACATGATGCTGTCGCCGCCGAGGTCGAAGAAGCCGTCGTCGATGCCGACCCCGTCCAGCCCCAGCACGTCGGCGAAGAGCCCGCACAGCGTCTTCTCCCGCTCGGTGCGCGGCCCTCGGCCCGTGCCGTCGCGGTCCGCGACGGGGGCGGGAAGCGCACGCCGGTCGAGCTTCCCGTTGGCGGTGAGGGGCAGTTCGGGCAGGACCGTCACGGCCGACGGGACCATGTAGTGCGGCAGGTTCCGTTCGAGGTGGGTACGCAGGGTGGGGACGAGGTCGGCCTCGTCGTGGGCGCCTTCCGGTACGACGTAGGCGACCAGCCGGGTCGCCCCGGGGGTGTCCTCGCGGGTGACGACGACCGCCGTGTCGACGTCCGGATGGTCGCCGAGTACGGCTTCGACCTCGCCGGGTTCGACGCGGAAACCGCCGATCTTCACCTGGTCGTCGACGCGCCCCAGGAACTCCAGTTGCCCGAGGCGGTTCCAGCACACGATGTCGCCGGTCCGGTACATACGGGAGCCGGGGGCCCCGAACGGGGCGGCGACGAAGCGTTCCGCGGTGCGACCGGGCCGGTGCAGGTAGCCGCGGGCCAGCTGGGCGCCGCCGATGTAGAGCTCCCCGCGCACACCGGGCGGCACCGGCCGCAGATGTGCGTCGAGCACATGGACCTGGGCGTTCCACAGCGGCTGGCCGATGGACGCGGACGACGGCCACTCGTCGGCGTCCTCGGGGAGCGTGGTGGACGTGGCGGCGTGGGTCTCGGCCGGTCCGTAGATATTGTGCGCCATGTGGCGCCAGTCGCCCGCGCAGAACCGGCGCAGCTCGCCGCTGAGCCGGAACTGTTCGCCGCCCTGGAAGATGTCGGTGAGCGAGTCCAGCGGTTCGCCGCGGTCCTCGGCGGCCGCGAGCACCGCGTCGATCATCAAAGTGGGCGCGAACAGCTCATTGACGCCGTGGCGGGAGATCCAGCGGACCAGTTCGTAGGCGTCGCGCCGGACGTGTTCCTCGGGCAGGACGAGAGTTTTGCCCGCCACCAGCGCTTGGAGGATCTCCTGTACCGCGAAGTCGAAGGCGACGGCGAGGAACTGGGCGGTGCGGGTGCCGACGCCGCCGCTGTAGGTGCCGGTGTGCCAGGCGAGCAGGTTCATCAGCGACGCCATGGGCATCACCACACCCTTGGGGGTCCCGGTGGAGCCCGAGGTGTAGACGACGTACGCCGGGTGGCGCGGGTCGAGCGGGCGTACCCGGTCGCCGTCCGTGAGATCGGCGGCCGGGGCGTCGGCGAGCGCCCGTACGGTGTCCGGGTCGTCCAGGACGAGGCGGTGGGCCGGGCCGGTGCCCAGGAGGGGGCGGGTGGCCACGTCGGTGATCAGGGCGCGGGGCGCACAGTCGTCGAGAATGGCACGCAGCCGCTGCTCGGGGGCCGAGGTGTCGAGCGTGAGGTAGGCGGCGCCCGTCTTGAGGACGGCGACCAGGGAGACGATCATCTCCGCCGACCGGGGCAGGGCGATCGCCACGGTGTCCTCCGCCCCGATGCCCTCGGCGGCCATGAGCCGGGCCAGCCGATTGGCCCGGGCGTTGAGTTCCTCGTAGGAGAGGGTGGCGCCCTCGGAGATCAGCGCGGTGGCGCTGGGCACCTCGGCGGTCTGCCGCTCGAACAGTACGGGCACGGTCTGCGGCGGCACCTCGTGCGCGGTTCCGTTCCAGTCCCGCAGGATGTGGCGGGCTTCGGCGGGCGTCAGAATGTCGAGCTGCCCGATCGTACGGTCCGGGTCGGCCGCGACGCCTTCGAGTACCCGCAGCAGACGATCGGCGAAGCCGGTGGCGGTCTCCCGGTCGAAGAGGTCGGCGTTGTACTCGACCGCGGCGTGCATGCCGGTCGGCTCGCCCGCGGGCCCGTAGGTCTGGTCGAAGAAGAACGCGAGGTCGAACTTGGCGCGACCGGTCTCCGGGGCCCGTACGTCCATGGTCAGGCCCGGCAGCCTCAGCACTTCGAGGGCGTCCTGGTTGTTGTCGAAGCCCAGCAGCACCTGGAACAGGGGGTGGCGGGCGAGCGAGCGTACGGGGCTCAGCACCTCGACGAGCCGTTCGAAGGGCAGGTCCTGATGCGCGTAGGCGCCGAGGTTCGTCTCGCGGACCCGGCCGACGAGTTCGGTGAAGGCGGGGTTGCCGGAGGTGTCGGTGCGCAGCACCAGCGTATTGACGAAGAACCCGACCAGGTCCTCCACGGCGGCGTCGGTGCGCCCCGCGATGGGGCTGCCGATCGGCACGTCCGTACCGGCCCCGAGGCGGGTCAGCAGCGTCGCCAGGGCGGCCTGCACCACCATGAACAGGCTCGACCGCGTGTCGCGCGCCAGGTGGGCGAGGCCCGCGTGAAGCTCCGCGGGAACCTCGAAGGTGATGCGTCCGCCCTGGTGGGACTGGCGCGGTGGCCGGGGCCGGTCGGCGGGCAGCTCCAGCTCTTCCGGGAGACCCGCGAGTGCCCGCTTCCAGTGGGCGAGTTGGCGTGAGATCTCGCTGTCCGGGTCGGACTCGGCACCGAGCACCTCACGCTGCCACAGGGTGTAGTCGGCGTACTGCACCGGCAGCGGCTGCCACTTTGGGGCCTCGCCCGTTTCGACGCGCGCCGTGTACGCAGACGACAGATCGCGGGCCAGCGGACCGAGCGACCAGCCGTCGCCCGCGATGTGGTGGAGCACCAGGACGAGGACGCACTCCCCGGTGTCCGTGGTGAACAGCCGGCCACGGACGGGAAGTTCGCGGGTGAGGTCGAACGGGTGGGAGGCCGCGGCCCGCACCCTTTCGTCCAGTTCCTCGGGGGTGACCATCTCCTCGATCAGCTCCGGTCGCGCCTGCTGGGCGGGCAGGATGACCTGCCGCGCGCCGGCCCCTTCCGCCGTCTCCTGCGCGAACAGCGTGCGCAGACTCTCGTGGCGTGCGACGACGTCGCCGATGGCCAGGCGCAGCGCGGTGCGGTCAAGTGCGCCGACGAGCCGCAGGGTGACCGGGATGTTGTAGGTGGCGCTGGGGCCCTCCAGGTTGTGCAGGAACCACAGCCGCTGCTGAGCGTACGAGAGCGGTACGCGCGGCGGGCGCGGGGCGGGGGTCACGGGAGGCCGGGCGCCGGACGCCTCGTCGAGCACCGCGGACAGACCGGCGACGGTCGGGTTCTCGAAGAGCCGGCGGATGGAGATCTCCGCGCCGAGCACCGAGCGCACGCGGCTGAGCAGCCGTACGGCGGACAGGGAGTGGCCGCCGCGGGCGAAGAAGTCTTCGTCGATGCCCACGGAGGGGACGCCCAGCATCTCCGCGAAGAGGGTGCACAGGATCTGTTCGCGCGGGCTGCGCGGCGCACGGGACGGCTCGGTCCGCCGGTCGGGGGTGGTGACCTCGCCCGGACACTCGGCGGGGGTCTCGACCAGCCGCAGCTCCCCGTCGTGCGACCAGCGGGCCAGCCGGCCGGTGCGGTGCATCGCGCTGCCGTGGTCGAAGGGACACGGGAGCGGCCGCCCGGCGTCGGTGCCATCGGCGCCGTCCCGGCCGGCCGGGGCCGGGTCGTCATGCGCCACGTACAGCTGCCCGGGGACACCGGGAGCCACCGGGCGGAGCGCCTCGTCCAGCACGTAGACCCGGGTACCGCTGACCGCGTCCGGCAGCTCCAGGCGCGACAGCACGGCGGCCACGTCCGGGCGCCGGGTGTCGCTCCACTCCTCGAGGACGGCCATCCGCTCGGCCGCGTCGAGTATCCCGGCCTCGGAGACCCGCCGGTCCGGTTCCCGGGCCATGGCGGCCAGCAGCCGCAGGTAGCGTTCGCGGAGCGAGCGGGCCGTGCGGGAGTCGAAGAGTTCGGCGCTGAACTCCAGGTCGGCGGCGATGCCGACGGGCCGCCCCGCATCGTCGAACCGCTCGGTCAGCTCGAAGTTGAGGTCGAACTTGGTGTCCTCGATCGGCAGCCGCTGCAGTTCCACCGCGAGCCGCGGCAGCCGGGCGACCTCGGCGACCGTGGCCCGGGGGTCGGTGTGGTGCAGGGACAGCGACACCTGGAAGAGCGGGTGCCGGGAGAGCGAGCGCTCCGGGTTGAGCACCTCCACCAGCCGCTCGAACGGCAGGTCCTGATGAGCGTACGCCGCCAGGCTCCGCTCCCGGACCCGATCGATCAGCTCGTTGAACGTCGGGTCGCCCGAGGTGTCCGTGCGCAGCACCAGCGTATTGGCGAAGAACCCGACCAGTTCCTCCACAGCGGTGTCGGTGCGGCCGGCGATCGGTGTGCCGATGGGGATGTCGGTGCCCGCGCCGAGCCGGGTCAGCAGCGCCGCGAGCCCGGCCTGCAACACCATGAACAGACTGGAGCGGGTCGTGCGGGCCAGTCCGTACAGCGCCTGATGGAGTTCGGCGGGGATACGGAAGCAGTCCTGGCCGCCGCGCTGCGTCAGCTCGTCGGTGCGCGCCCGGTCGGCGGGCAGCGCGAGTTCGTCCGGGATGCCCGCCAGCGCGGTGGTCCAGTAGGCGAGCTGGCGGGAGAGCTCGCTGTCGGGGTCGTCCTCCCGGCCCAGGACCGCCCGCTGCCAGAGGCTGTAGTCCGCGTACTGCACCGGCAGCGGTTGCCACCGCGGGGCCTCGCCCGTTTCGACGCGCGCCGTGTACGCCGTCGCCACGTCACGCGCCAGGGGCCGCATCGACCAGCCGTCACCCGCGATGTGGTGCAGGAGCAGCAGGAGTACGTGCGCGTCCGGTCCCAGTTCGAACAGCGTGACCCGCAGCGGTGGTTCATGGGCCAGATCGAAGACGTGCCTGGCCTCGGCGGTCAGCTCTGCCTCAAGTCGGTCCTCGTCCACCGTCCGCACGCCGAGATCGATCGCGGCGTGGCGCGGTTCCAGGACGACCTGGGTGAAGCCCTCTTCGTCCTCGGCGAAGACGGTGCGCAGGCTCTCATGGCGTGCCACCACATCGCCCAGGGCCAGGCGCAGCGCCTCCCGGTCCAGTGGTCCGGTCAGCCGCAGCGCGCCGGGCGCGTTGTAGGCGGTGTTTCCGTCTCCCAGCAGGTCCAGGAAGCGGAGGCGGGCTTGCGCGTACGACACGGGGACGCGGGACGGGCGCGCGGTCGCGGTGAGGGCGGGGCGGGCGGTGGAGGTGGCGAGGGACGTCCGGTCCAGGGCGGTGGAGATGCCCGCGACGGTGGGCGTCTCGAAGAGCTGCCGGATGGGCAGTTCCGCGTCCATGACACTACGGATCCTGCTGACCAGCCTCGTCGCCAGCAGGGAGTGGCCACCGAGACGGAAGAAGTCGTCATCGATGGTGACCGACTCCACGCCCAGCACCTCCGCGAACAGACCGCACAGGATCTCCTCGCGCGGCGAACGCGGGGCACGGCCTCCCGTATCCTCCGGCCCGTAGTCGGGCGCGGGCAGCGCACGCCGGTCCAGCTTCCCGTTCGTCGTCAACGGAAGCTCGGTGAGGGTGACGAACGCCGACGGCACCATGTAATCCGGCAGCAACCCGTCGGCGTGCTCCCGCAACCCCGACTCGGAAACCGTGGCATCCGCCACCACATAGGCCACCAGCCGCTGATCCCCGACCCGGTCCTCCCGCACCACCACCGCCGCCTGGGCGACGCCGGGGTGACCACTGATGACGGCCTGGATCTCACCCAGCTCGATACGGAAACCCCGCACCTTGACCTGATCATCGACCCGG
>NZ_JANIAA010000096.1 GCF_024505145.1 Streptomyces rugosispiralis
CCGATAACGTAGGACGCGGTCCAGGCCAGGTCAAGGCCCCGAGGGAAGAGCGAGAGCGCCATCTTTCGATAACAACGAGGTCTGGCGAGCACACACGGGGCACAGCGACCAGCGTCACCCTGGTCGCGTCACCGGCCGAGAGCCGCACAGGCAGGCCACAGACCGGCCTGACATCTCCCATAGTTACCATGCACTAACATCTCTGCCTCCCCATCTGGCGACTTGACCGCATCCAGGTCACGTCTTACGTTAATCATCAATAACATTCGAACGGAGGGGTCGATATGGACGTCATCGTCATGGCCGAGGGGGACACCTCGGTCGGGCTCGCGCGTGAGCGCCGCTACCGGGAGCTGGTCGAGGAAGTGCTCCGCCCGTACCTGATGGCTTTCACAAGCCGTACGGACAACTGGTCTGACGAGAAGCGGCCCAGCGCCGCCCTCGCCAACGCGGACACCGTCCACCACGCCCCTGCCGCCCGCGCCGCCCGCGAGGTGTGGCATGGCTGATCGAGTCCAAGGGCTGGACGCGGCTGCCTTCCGTTCGGCGCTGGCCCGCTTCCCTGCCGGCGTGACGATCGTGACGACCCGAAGCGCCGGGGGCACGCTGCATGGGTTCACCGCGAGTTCCTTCGCGGCGCTGTCGCTTGATCCACCTCTTGTGCTCGTTTGCCTGGACCAAGGAGCAACCTGCTTCCCGGCTTTTATAGCGGCTGAGCGGTTTGTCGTGAACATCGCGACGCCCGCGCATGCGAAGTTGGCCATGAGGTTCGCCACGAAGGGCGAGGACAAGTTCGCGCACGGGGGCTTCGAGTCCGATGAGGGCGGTCATCCGATACTGCCCGACGCCGCGGCGGTCATCCGCTGCGAGCTGGAGCAAGCCGTACCCGGCGGCGATCACGTCATTCTCATCGGTCGCGTGCACGACGCGCGCATAGGTAGCGGCGAGCCGGTGATGTGGTACCGCGGCGATTTCCTCCACCTCGGGCAGAGCGTTACATGAATGGCGTCGGGCCCGGCTCGTCAGCTCTGGTGGATCCGCGGAGAGGCCGTGTGATGGATCTGATGGATTTTGAACCGACCCCGACGCATCGGGGGCTGTTGCTCGATCGTGCGCGTTCCGAGCCCGACATCGTCGCGCTGCGCCACTGGCGCGATGGGGTTGTGCACGCGATCACGTGGCGGACGTACCGGGCCGTGCCGCGGCCGTCCGGTGAGTGATTCCGTGGAGATCGACCTCGTGAAGATCGGGAACGTGCTGCACCCGGTGGCCGACATCGACGCCGCCGTGCGTTTCTACACCGACACCTTCGGCCTGGCCACGAAGTTCGTCGACGGCGACCGCTACGCCGCCCTCGACGCCGGTAGCACCACGTTGGCCCTGACCGGTCCGGCCGAGGACGTCACCGGTGGGGTGCCCGCGGTGTCGTTCAAGGTCCCCGACGTGACCTCAGCGCTCACCGCCCTCGTACAAGGCGGCGGATCCGTAGTCCGGGAGCCCGAGCAGGGCCCGCACGAGGTCCGGGCCGTGGCCCGGGACCCATGGGGCAACACCGTAGTGATCTACGGGCGGCGGTAGCGGTCAGTCCGGTAGCGGGTTGGCCTCCGCCATGCCGCAGACCGAGACGTCGGGTGCCATTGGCATTCCTGTTCGTGTCCCTCTCCGGCCGTCGGCCAGATCCTCGACCCTTTGCGCGCCGGAACAACCTGCGCGGCCCAGGCCCCAACACCCGCTGACCGAGTCACCCGCCATCGCTCTCCGATGCGGGCTGTGACGCAAGAAAGTCGATCTGCCTGGACCGGCAGCGCGTCCAGCCCGGCCGCGGAGTGCCGCGTCAACTCGGCACTTCCTCCCGTCGCCGCTCATCGCCGGCTGTGGCGGGGATGGCGTTGTCGATGAGGACGGCGGCGATGGCGGCGGCGGCGGGAAAGGCGTCGGTGTTGAGGACCCGGGTGCGGGCCGCGGCGCCGTCGAGCAGCAGCGCGAGCTGCTCGCCGAGCTGTTCAGGGTCGGCGGCGCCGGCTTCGCGGGCGGTGTCGGCGAGCCGCGTGGCGACGGCTTTCTTGTAGTCGCGTGCGTACTGGGATGCGGGGTGCTGGGGGTCGTGGAGTTCGACGGCGGCGGCGATGTAGGGGCACAGGGGGGTGGTGGGAGGGATGTCGAAGGCGGCGAGGAGCCGTTCGCGGGGCGTGAGGTCGGTGCGGTCGAACACGCCGGGCAGAACGGAGGGGTCGAACCGGCGCAGGTACTCGGCGACGAGTTCGTCCTTGCCGGTGAAGTGCTGGTAGGCCGTGCGCTTGGACACCTCGGCCGCCGCGCACAGCTGGTCCATGCCGGTGCGGTTGATGCCCTGCTCGCGGAACAGCTGCTGGGACGCGCTGAGGATGCGCTCGCGGGCGCCCCGGCCGCGGCGGCGGCCCTTGGGGCCCTTCTCCAACTCCGTCATGGGCCCATCCTACCGCAGCTGGGTAACGACCGGTGTACATAGTTTGCGTCCCGGCCACCCGCCCCGTACCGTAAGCACACAGGGCGGTGTACATAACACCGTCACCCCAGGTGCGCACGGCACCACCGATCCAAAGGAGAGACCATGGGAAAGCTTGACGGGAAGGTAGCGGTCATCACCGGCGGCACCACCGGCATGGCGCTGGCCGGCGCGAAGCTGTTCGTCGACGAGGGAGCGCACGTCTTCATCACCGGCCGCCGCCAGGACGCCCTGGACGAGGCCGTGAAGCAGATCGGCCGCAACGTCACCGGCGTCCAGGGCGACGCCGCCGACCTGGACGACCTGGACCGCCTGTACGACACCGTCAAGCGGGAGAAGGGCAGCCTCGACGTGCTGTGGGCCAGCGCCGGCGGGGGCGAGCCCGCCCCGCTCGGCGAGATCACCGAGGCCCAGTTCGACACCTGGTTCGGGCTCAATGCCCGCGGCACCCTGTTCACCGTGCAGAAGGCCCTCCCGCTCTTCAACGACGGCGGCTCCATCCTCATGACCGGCTCCAACGCCTCCCTCGGCGCCTTTCCCGGCTGGAGCGTCTACGCCGGCAGCAAGGCCGTCCAGCAGGCCTGGGCCCGCGTCTGGCTCAACGAGCTCAAGGACCGCCGCATCCGCGTCAACGTCCTGACCCCCGGCCAGGTCGCCACCGCCAAGCAGGCAGAACTCTTCGACGAGGCCACCAAGCGCCAGTTCGAGTCCCTCATCCCCCGCGGCCAGATGGGCAGCCCCGACGAAATCGCCACCGCCGCCCTCTTCCTCGCCTCCGACGACTCCAGCTACGTCAACGGCATGGAACTCGTCGCCGACGGCGGCACCACCGCCATCTGAACCGAACAACGCACAACCAGGACAGGACATCTCATGAGCAACATCAGCATCATCGGCACCGGGAACATGGCCCGTACCATCGGCGCGCGGGCGGTAGCGGGCGGCAACACCGTCGAGGTCATGGGCCGCGATCAGTCCAAGGCCGCTGACCTGGCCAAGGCTCTCGGCGGCGGCGCCACGACGGGAGAATGGGGCACCGCCCCGGCCGGGGACATCGTCATCGTGGCCCTGTTGTACGACGGTGTCGTGCCGGTCGTCGCCCAGTACGGAGACGCTCTCGCGGGCAAGGTCATCGTCGACATCAGCAATCCCTTCACTTCCACGTTCGACGGGCTGGCCCACCGCGAGGAGACCTCGATCGCGCAGGAAGTCGCCAAGGCGGCCCCGGCCGGCGCCAGCGTGGTGAAGGCGTTCAACACCATTTTCCGTCATGTCCTGGAGAAGGGTCGGCCCGACGTCTTCATCGCAGGCGACAACGCGCAGGCCAAGGCAAGTGTGGAGGCGTTCGTCGAGAGCCTCGGGCTGCGCCCGCTGGACGTCGGCGGCCTGAAAATGGCGCACTGGCTGGAAGGAGCGGGCGTGGTCACAGTGGGCCTCGCCAACCACGGGGTGGGGAACCTGGACTTCGCCCTCAGCATCACCGAACTTCCCGGCTGAGCGAACGGTTGACGGATCATCGAATTGCCGCGGTCCCGGGTCGTCGAGATAGCGGGTCGTCCAGAGCACGATGGCTTTGAGGACCAGGCCGAGCGCGCCGGGCTGGTCCTCCATGCCGTCCCGGTACGCCTGGTGGATGGTGCCGCGCTTGCCGTGGCACACGTCCCGGGCCGGCTCGGCCGCGGTTGTGGTATCCGCGGGCTCGACGATCTCCTGCACCCGGGCGGCTTCCGCGCAGCGTCGCAGGAGATCGTGGATCTGGCCGTCCGCTCAGGCGGGTAGCGGCTTTGCCGCGGTCTTCGGCAGTCGCGCGACGGCGATCACTCCGATGAGTGCTACGGCGAGGATCCAGTAGACGGGACTGGTTCTGCTTCCGGTACCGGCCACGAGGGCGGCGGCGACGAGTGGCGTGATGCCGCCGATGATCACGCCCAGGTTGTAGCCGATCGCGATGCCTGAGTAGCGCACGCTTGCCGGAAACAGTTCCGTGGCCAACGGCCACGTAGGTACCTGGGCCCACCCGGTGAAGAACATGAAGACCAGATAGACGGCGCCGACGGCCCAGAGGCTGGTTGCCGCGATGAGGAGTGCGAAGACCGGCCAGGCGATGACGGCGAAGATGACGTAGGACGCCAGCAGGATTGGCTTGCGGTCGTAGCGATCCGTCAACTTGCCCGCCCATGGATAGGTGAAGGTGGCCAGGGCGATGCACAACGCTGATGTCCAGGCGACGCCGGTGGCGGAGAACCCCTCCTCCTGCAGGAAGATGGCGAAGTAGGCAACGCCGAAGTAGCCGGTGCCATTGAACGCGATAGCCAGGCCCGCCACGCGGGCAACCGACACCGGGTGGCTGCGCAGAGCGGCCAGCATCGGGCTGCGTACGATCGCGGCCTTCTCCGCCAGCTCTTGGAATTGAGGCGACTCCTCGACCCGCAGCCGAGCCTGCAGACACACCAGAGTGAGGACCAGCGAGAGAAGGAATGGAATCCGCCAGCCCCACGTTGCCATCTGGTCGGCCGGCACCAGCAGCCGGACCAGCCCTACGACGCCGGCGGCCACGGCGAACCCGAGAGTAGACCCCATGGAAACCGTCGATCCGTAGAAGCCCCGCTTACCGGGCGGCGCCAGCTCGGCGATGTAGGTGGCAGCGCCACCGATCTCACCACCGGCGGCGAACCCTTGGGCGAGCCGCACAACGATGATGGCGATCGTCGCGGCGACTCCAATCTGTCCGTAGGTGGGCAGCAGGCCCATCATGCCGCAGGCCACGCCCATCATCACGATCGTCGCGATGAGGGCTGTCCGGCGGCCGCGGCGGTCGCCGAGACGGCTGAAGAACCAGCCACCGAGCGGACGGATGAGGTAGGACGACGCGAACACCGCGAGCGCGGACAGGGTTGAGACCGTCGGATTGTCGCTGGGGAAGAACAACGGTCCGATGGTGAGCGTCAGAAACCCATAGACACTGAAGTCGTAGTACTCGATCAGTGTTCCGACGCCGCCCGCCAGCGATGCACGCCGGGCGGACCTCAAGCTGATCGTCTTTGGGGAATGTTGTGCCGTCGTCATTGGCTCTCCTTGTCACACCAGGATGGGAGGTGCGCCGTTCAGCCGCCCTCGCCGCGCGAGGCCGGCGCCGTCACGTTGCTGATTCGACGACTGCGGGATGGCCATCGGATGATGGGGCGCATTGATGGTGTGCTGACTCTGACCCTTCGTACACAGACGCGCAATGCACTGACACGACTGGACTAATTCAAATTCCACAAGCATGGATGCGGAAGAGACATGGTCTGGGAGTGGCGCGCAAGAATGGAATTAAGTCAGCATTGCCGGAACGCTGTGTCGTCCCCCGACTCGCCCGAGCTCGGCTCGCAGGCGTTCGGACAGTGCCGCCGCGGTCAGCGCCTTGGCCTGTGTGCTCCGCTCGAGCAGCACGGTGAGGCACTTGCGCGCGTCGCCCACGACGATTGCTTCACTGATCAGCGAGCTCTCCTTCAGCCGGGTTTCGATCGGCCGCGGATTGAATCGTTTTGCCGCCGCTGGTGATGATCACGTCCTTCTTCCGGCCGACAGTGGCGCGCGGACCAGCATTTCACCATCATGTGCGACCTGGACCTGGAAGCGTGGGTCCGAGAATTCACGACCAATATATCCCGGGCGGGGAAACGTCTGGTCGAAATGAGCGACGGGGCAGCCGGCTGTTTCGGTGAGGCCACCATAGCTTTCGCGTAGATCCAGCCCCCAGATCTG
Source organism: Streptomyces rugosispiralis (assembly GCF_024505145.1). Taxonomy (GTDB): domain Bacteria; phylum Actinomycetota; class Actinomycetes; order Streptomycetales; family Streptomycetaceae; genus Streptomyces; species Streptomyces rugosispiralis. The sequence continues at coordinate 6,236 of NZ_JANIAA010000096.1, forward strand.
CCACAGCGCGATGACGTTCTCGGCATCGCGGCAGAGACGGAGCGAAAGCGACGCGAAGGCGGTCCAATCCGACGCTTGCCCGCAGCGGCAGGAAGACACGGTGAAGCACTGCGGTGTATGCGATCCGCAGCAATACCGAGGGATGCCCACTGGACCATCGGCGCTCGGCCATTCGGCGACCGACCCACATCGCGCCGTTGTAGGCGTACCGGCGTACCCGGGGCCAAGCCCGCGTTCGTGCGATCAGCTCGCCGGCGGCCTAGCCGACGATGTCGTGCTCACGGCTGTCGAGTTCCGGATAGAGGCCGACGACGGTCTGGACCGAGTGCTGAAGCGTACGGTGCGAATGGGTGCCGCCTTTCGGAGCTCCTGTGGAGCCCGATGTGCAGAAGAGAACGGCAGGGTCGTCGAGTGTCGTGGCAGCGACCAGCTCGACCAGACGGTCGGATACGGCGCCTGGATGCCGCGCTCCTTCCGTGCGCAGCTCCTCCCACGTCGTCCCGGTGATTGTCCCGGGCAACGCCGAGGGGCGGTGTCCATGCCGATGACGAGTCGCAGCTTCGGTGTGCGGGCCGCGATCTCCGCCACCTTGTTGAGCTCCGTGGTTGTCTCGCCGATGAAGGCGGCGGCCTCGCTGTGCGTGAGGAGTTGCTCGATCTCGGCGGGCGAGCTGGTCGGGTAGACGCCGACCACCACGCCGCCGACACTCTGCACGGCCAGTGCGGCGAAGGCCCATTCCGGGCGTGCGCCGCTCATCACCGCGATGCGATCGCCGCGCCGCACACCGTGCTCGACAAGGCCGAGCGCGATTTCGCGCACTCGATCTCGGTACGTCCGCCACGTGATCGCGTGCACAACCCCATCGCGCCAGTGCGCAGCGCGACGGTGTCGGGCTCGGAGCGCGCACGATCGAGCAACAGCCCCGGATGCGTCCGGATCAGATCGCGTCTCAGATCGCGTCCGCGGGGATGAGTAGCGCGTTGATCGCGGCGGTGCGGATGGTCGTCGCGACGATGTCGGGATCAAGGCCGCTGTTGAACTGGGGTACCGCGTTGATCATCGAGAAGACGGCATGTGTGAGGATGCGGGTCTGCGCGTCTGACAGGTCGGGCCGCAGCCGGCTGACCAGCCCGCTCCACTCCTCGGCGTAGAGGCGCATCATGCGTCGCATGCGATGGCGTTCGTCCTCGGGGACATTGTGTTCGTTCTTCAGGAACACCAGCGTGGACGGAACGTTCTGGAGACTGCGTTTGACGTGGTAATCGATCATCTCCTCGAGTGCCTTGCGTGGATCCGTCACCTCGGCCGCCGTCTTGCGGGCCTGAGCCAGCAGTTCGTTCAGCGGATCCTCGAGCACGGCGATCAGCAACGCCTGCTTGCTCGGGAAGTGCCGGTAGAGCGCGGGGCCGGTCACACCGGCACGCGCGCCGATCATCTCAGTGGTGACCGCATCGAAGGCCCGCTCGTTGAACAACTCTCCGGCGACCTTGATCAGCACCTGCCGACGGGTGGCGCGGGGAGATGCAGTACGGGAGGTAGGTGAACTCGACACACCTGAAGTCTAGGCTAGGTGAGCGGCCGATAACGTGCCATTGCGTGTTCCACGAGCAGGTCGGCCACCGTGGACAGACAGGCGAAGCCCAGCTCGGACGACATGCCGCGCGGATCACCGAGCACCCCGCTGGGTGCGACCGCCTTGACACCGTCAGTGAATACGCGGGCCAGCAACGCGTCATCCATGGACCCCGTGAAGCCTGCGGCGGCGCGCTCGTTCCGCACGGCGTCCGGCCGCACGGCTAGCATGATCGAACTTTCGGCGACATCGGCATGGCCTCCGACGTGGTCGGCGAGGCCGGCGACACGTTGAGCAGCATCGCGCCACGCGCGGAGGACCGCTGCCGAGTCCGCGAACGCGATGACATCCAGGTCGGGGGGAAGCCGCGCGGCGAGCTTCGGCTCGATGTCACCGAGCATCGGGTAGTTGCCGATATGCGCCGAGAAGATCAGCACCCGGCGGAAGCCGTGCGCGGCAAGGCTCGCGCAGCAGTCGGCGCAGATCGCCTCGAGCGTCTCGGCCCGCAGCGAGAGCGTTCCGGCGAAGCCGAGATGGTGCGACGAGCAGCCGATCCGCACCGTCGGTAGCACGAGCGCGTCGCCAAGCCGCTCGGCGACAAGAACACCCAGTCGATCGGCGTGATCACTGTCGACCGACATCGGCAGGTGCGCGCCGTGCTGCTCCGTGGCGCCCAGCGGCAAGACCGCCGTACGCATACCGCTCGCGATGGCGCTCGCGATGTCAGGCGAGGTCAAACGCTCAATCCGCAACTCGCTCACGTGTGGTCACTCCTCCTCCTGTGCCCGCTCGGCCAGTACCTCGCGGATGTGTCACTACTCGGCGGACGGGGAGAGGTCCGCAGCCAGGCCCGCACACGTTAATCCGAACTAACGCCTGTCACTCCCCCCGGGGCCTTGACCTGGCCTGGGCTGCGCCCTACGTTATCGA
>NZ_JANIAA010000097.1 GCF_024505145.1 Streptomyces rugosispiralis
GGCGCCGGGGGCATCCGGTCCCCGGCGGCTGAGCAGCAGCAGATGGCGTATGCCGTGCCGGCTGACCAGGTGGCGGGCGATGGTGGCGCCGAGGGTTCCGGTGCCGCCGGTGACCAGCACCGTGCCGTCGGGGTTCAGGGTGCGGGGGAGGGTGAGCACGATCTTGCCGGTGTGACGGCCCTGGCTCATCCACCGGAACGCCTCGGGGGCACGGGTGATGTCCCAGTGCCGTACGGGCAGCGGCTCGATCCGGCCCGTCTCGAACAGCTCCACCAGCTCCGCGAGCAACTCCCGCACCCGCTCCGCGGGAGCCTCGCCACCGAGGTCGAACGCCCGGTAGGTGACCCCTGCATGCCGCGCCCCGACCTCATCGGGGTCCCGCAGATCGGTCTTCCCCATCTCCAGGAACCGGCCGCCGGGGCGGAGGAGTCCGAGGGAGGCGTCGATGTGCTCGCCGGTGAGGGAGTTGAGGACGACGTCGGCGGTGGAGAAGGCGTCGGCGTAGGCGAGGTCGCGGCTGGAGGCGAGCCGTTCGGCGGGAATGCCGAGCCGGTGCAGGGCATGGTGCTTGGAGGGGTGGGCGGTGCCCAGGACGGTGGCGCCGAGGTGCTGTGCGAGCTGGACGGCGGCCATGCCCACCCCGCCCGCGGCGGCGTGCACCAGCACCGTCTCGCCCGGCTGGACGTTCCCGAGGTCCTGCAGCGCGTACAGCGCCGTCAGATAGGCCACCGGTACCCCGGCCGCCGTACCGAACGACCAGCCCTCCGGCATCCGGATCACCGTGCGCGCGTCGGCGGTGGCCAGCGGGCCGAACGAGCCGGAGAACAGGCCCATCACCCGGTCGCCCACGGCCAGATCCCCGACGCCAGGGCCCACCTCGGTCACCACGCCCGCGCCCTCGGTGCCGATCACCGACCGGCCCGGATACATGCCGAGAGTCACCAGCACATCGCGGAAGTTGAGCCCGGCGGCGCGGACCTCGATCCGCACCTGACCGGCCTCCAGCGGCGCGGTTCCGGCCTCGTCGGGCAGCAGCGCGAGGTTGTCCAGGGTGCCGTACTCGGGCGAGTCCAGATGCCACGACGGCTCCGCGGGCACCCGCAGGCCGGGCTCGACCCGGGCCAGGCGCGGCACCCACACCGCGCCACCGCGCACCGCCAGCTGAGGCTCGTCCCCGGACCCGGACCACACACCGGCGGGCAGCTCGGAGAGCTCCTCATAGGTGCTGTCGGTGTCCACCAGGGCCAGTCGCCCCGGATGTTCGGCCTGGGCCGAGCGGACCAGGCCCCAGACCGCGGTGGCGGCCGGGTCGGTGACCTCGGCGTCCCCGTGCACGGCGACCGCCCCGCGGGTGACCACGGCCAGCCGCGTCCCGGCCGGCGCGTCGTCACCGACCCACCGCTGGATCTCCGCCAGCAGGCGGCCGGTGAGCTGACGGACCCGTACGGGCAGCGGCTCGGTGGGGTCGCCGGCCCACGCGCGCGTATCGGCCACGAGGACGTCGGGAAGGGTGGTTTCGTCGCCCTCCGCCGCGCCGAACGGCGCCCAGGAGGCGCCGCCGCCCTCCGGCAACTCCGGCAAGGCGTGTTCGCTCCAGCGGACCGTCCACAGCGCGTCATCGGCTTTGCCGCTCTCCAGCTGGGCCGGGTCCACCGCCCGCAGGGTGAGCGAGTCCACGGAGGCCACCGTCCGGCCCGAGCCGTCGGTCAGCCGTACCGCGAAGGCGTCGTCGCCGACCGGGCGGACATGCACCCGGACCGCGGTCGCACCACCCGCGTGCAGACGCACGTTGTTCCAGGCGAACGGCAGCAGGGTCACCTGTCGGGCCGGGTCGGAGGGCAGGCAGAAGCTGCCCGCGTGCAGCGCGGCGTCCAGCAACGCCGGGTGAATGCCGAACCGTTCGGCCTCCGTGGCGTACGCCTCCGGCAGCGCCACATCGCCGAAGATCTCACCGTCCCGGCGCCACGCGGCGACGAGTCCGCGGAACGCCGGTCCGTACGCGTAACCGGCGTCCACGAGCGAGCGGTAGAAGTCCGCCACCGGGATCGGCTCGGCTTCGGCGGGTGGCCACTCGCCGACCGGCCCGTCCTGCGGTGCCGGGACCCGCGCGGTGAGGGTGCCGGTGGCGTGCTCGGTCCAGTCCGTGCCGCCGTCGGCGCGCGAGTAGATCCGCACCGTGCGCCGTCCGCCCTCGTCCGCGCCCACGACGACCTGCACACTCAGGGCGGTGTCGGCGGGCAGCGTCATCGGCTGCCCGATCACCAGTTCCTCCAGTGCCGGGGTGCCGGTCTCGTCCCCGGCGCGCACCGCCAGCTCCACCATGGCCGTGCCGGGCACCAACACCGCCCCGGAGATGACGTGTTCGCCCAGCCACGGCTGGGCCCGCACCGACAGCCGCCCACTGAGCTGCACACCGCCGGTCTCCGGCAGCTGCACCACGGCGCCCAGCAGCGGGTGGCCCGCCTCCCCGAGGCCCACCGCGCCCACATCGCCGGACCCGGTGGCCCGCTCCAGCCAGTAGTGCTCATGCTGGAAGGCGTACGTCGGAAGGGCGACGCGCCGGGCGCCGGACCCGGCGAACAACGCGTCCCAGTCCACCGGCACCCCGCGTACGCACAGACCGGCGAGCCCGGCCAGCACCGCCTGGACCTCCGGGACGCCCGGACGCAGGGACGGTACGAACGCCCCGTCCGCCACCGCACCCGCCCGCGTCCGCGCATCCGCATCCGCGTCCGTATCCGTGTCCGCGTCCGTATCCGCATCCGGCAGGCAGTCCTGGCCCATCGCGGTCAGCACCCCGTCCGGGCCGAGTTCCAGATGGGTGCGTACGCCCGCGTCGGCGAGCGCGCGGACACCGTCGAGGAACCGCACCGCGCCCCGCACATGCCGCACCCAGTACTCCGGGGTGCGCAGCTCCTCGGGATCCGCCACCCCGCCCGTCAGGTTCGACACCACGGGCACTCGGGGCGGCGCGTAGGTCAGCCGGGACACCACCTCGCGGAACGCGTCCAGCATCCCGTCCATGTGGGGGGAGTGGAACGCGTGCGAGACCACGAGCCGCTTGGTCTTGCGGCCCTGCCGCGCCAGCGTCTCCGCCACCGCCGTGACCACGTCCTCGTCCCCGGAGACGACCACGGAGGTCGGGCCGTTGACCGCGGCGATGGAGGCCCGGTGCTCCTTCCCCGTGAGCAGGGGGATGACCTCGTCCTCGGCCGCCTCCACCGCGACCATCGCCCCGGTCGCGTCGAGTCGCTGCATCAGCCGCCCGCGCGCCCGCACCAGTGTGCAGGCATCCGGCAGGGACAGCACCCCGGCCACATGGGCCGCGACCACCTCGCCGATCGAGTGGCCCAGCACATACGCGGGACGCACCCCCCACGACTCCACGAGCCGGAACAGCGCCACCTCCAGCGCGAACAGCGCGGGCTGGGTGAACTCGGTCCGGTCCAGCAGCGCGGCCCTCGCCGACCCCTCCTCGGCGAACACCACCTCGGCGAGCGACACCGTGTCGTCCCCGCCCTCGTCCCCGTCTCCCGTGCGCAGGTCGCCGAACTGGGCGCATACGTCGTCGAAGGCCCGCGCGAACACCGGGTAGTGGCCGTGCAGTTCCCGGCCCATTCCGGCGCGCTGGCTGCCCTGGCCGGTGAACAGCACCGCGACCTTCCCGGATGCCACGGACCCGGTGACCGCCGACCGGACGGACGCGCCCGAGGCCACCGCCTCCAGGCCCGCGACGGCCTCCTCGGCATCGGCGCACAGCACGACCGCGCGGTGGTCGTGGAGGGTCCGGGTGGTGGCCAGCGACCAGCCCACGTCCCGCGCGCCAACGGCGTCCGCCTTCCGCACATGGGTCAGCAGCCGGGCGGCCTGGGCCCGCAGCGCCGCCTCGGTGTGGCCCGAGAGCACCCACGGCACGACATGACCGGTGGCGGCCGGACCGGGCTCGGCGGACTCCTCCGGCCGCTCGGCGGTGTTCTCGTCCGGGGCCTGCTCGAGGATGACATGCGCGTTCGTTCCGCTGACGCCGAAGGAGGAGATGCCCGCGCGGCGCGGGTGTCCCGTCTCCGGCCACGCCCGCCCCTCGGTGAGCAGGGACACCGCGCCCGTGGCCCAGTTCACCTTGGAGGTGGGCTCTTCGGCGTGGAGGGTCTTCGGCAGCCGGCCGTGCCGCAACGCCATGACCGTCTTGATGACACTGGCGATCCCGGCGGCGGCCTGAGCGTGGCCGATGTTGGACTTCAACGACCCCAGCCACAGCGGCCGGCCCTCCGGGCGGTTCCGGCCGTACGTGGCGAGGACCGCCTGGGCCTCGATGGGGTCGCCGAGGGCGGTGCCGGTGCCGTGTGCCTCGACCGCGTCCACATCGGCCACCGTCAGCCCGGCGTTGGACAGCGCCTGGCGGATCACCCGTTCCTGGGAAGGGCCGTTGGGGGCGGTGAGGCCGTTGCTCGCCCCGTCCTGGTTGACCGCGGTGCCCCGGATGACGGCCAGGACGTCGTGGCCGTTGCGGCGGGCGTCGGACAGCCGCTCCAGCAACACGAGCCCGACACCCTCGGACCAGGTGGTGCCGTCCGCGCCCGCGCCGAACGACTTGCAGCGCCCGTCGGGCGCCAGGCCGCGCTGGCGGGAGAACTCCACGAAGGCGGTGGGCTGGCCCATGACGGCGACACCACCGGCCAGCGCCAGGGAGCATTCGCCGGACCGCAGGGCCTGCACGGCGAGATGGGTGGCCACGAGCGAGGAGGAGCACGCGGTGTCCACGGTCACGGCGGGCCCGGTCAGCCCGAGCGTGTACGACACACGTCCGGAGATGACACTCCCGGAAGCGCCGACCCCCAGATAGCCCTCCAGCCCCTTGGGCGCGTCACCCGGACCGCCGCCGTACCCCTGGCCGCTGCCCCCGGCGAACACCGCGATGTCCCGGCCCTCCACCGACCGCGGATCCATCCCCGCCCGCTCGAACGTCTCCCACGCGGTCTCCAGCAGCAGCCGCTGCTGCGGGTCCAGCGACAGGGCCTCGCGCGGGGAGATGCCGAAGAACGCGGCGTCGAAGCCGCCCGCGCCCTCCAGGAATCCCGCCTCGCGCACATAGGACTTGCCCACCGCGTCCGGATCGGAGTCGAAGAGGGTCTCCAGGTCCCAGCCGCGATCCGTGGGGAACGGGCCGATCGCGTCCCGTCCCTCCGCCACCAGCTCCCACAGCGACTCCGGGTCGGTCACCCCGCCCGGCAACCGGCACGCCATCGCCACGATCGCCACGGGTTCGGTGGACTCGGCGATCAGCCGGTCGTTCTCCCGCCGCAGCCGCTCGACGTCCATCAGCGAGGTACGCAGCGCCTTGACCAGGTCTTCCCGGGACGCAGCCATGTGTGCTCCTCTCCGCAACCGCGGCGTCAGTCGTTTCCGAAGGTCGTGCCGCGCATCGCCCGGCTCACCAGTTCGTCGGCGTCCAGGTCCGCGATCGCGGTGTGCTCCGCCTCGGCGGCGGTGCTCAGGTCGGTCAGGCCACTCAACTCGCCCGGCTCACCCGCCGTGGAGTCCGCGAGGCGCACCAGCGCGTCCAGCACTCCGAGTTCGTGGAAGCGGCGCAACGGGACCGAGGCCAGCACCCGCCGGATCTCCCGCTCACGGCCCTCCGCGTCGGCGGCCCCGCCGTTCGCGAACCCGTTGGGGAGCCCGTCCCCGATGCCGTCCCCGATGCCGTCCACGGTCCCGTCCGCGGTGGGCAGCAGCTCCGTACGGAGCTTCCGCGCCAGCGTGGTGGGTTTCGGATAGTCGAACACCACCGTGGGGGAGAGCTGGAGCCCGGTGGCCGCGTTGATCCGGTTGCGCAGCTCCACCGCGGTCAGCGAGTCGAACCCGGTGTCCTTGAACGCGCGCTCCGGCTGCACCGCGTCACCGTCGGCATGCCCGAGCACGGCCGCCGCCTCGCGCCGCACCAGGTCGGTCAGGAACGCCTCCTGCTCCGGGCCGGTCAGCTCGGCCAGGCTGCCCAGGAGCACCTCGCGCCGCGACGCGCCGCCGTCCGGCGTGTCCGCCGCCAGGACCTCGGCGACCTCGGGCAACTGCCGCAGCAGCGGCCGCTCCCGGGCCATCGTGTATCCGGGCACGAACCGCGCCCAGTCGATATCGGCGACGATCACATTCGGCGGACCACCGCCCACGGCACGCGCCATCGCACGCAGCGCGGGCGCCGGGTCCATCGGCAGGATCCCGATACGGCGCCACTGGTCGCCGCCGTCGGCGTCGATCATGCCGAGACCGCCGCCCCAGCCGCCCCACGCCACCGAAGTGGCCGCGAGCCCCCGGGCGCGGCGGCGCTGCGCCAGCCCGTCCAGGAAGGCGTTGCCCGCCGCGTACGGGGCCTGGCCGCCACTGCCCCAGACACCGGCGCCGGAGGAGAACAACACGAACGCGTCCAGCTCCCGGTCCCCGACGAGCTCGTCAAGCACCAGCGCGCCACGCGCCTTGGCCCCCGTCACCGTGGCGAACTCCCCGGCGGTCACCTCGGTGACCGGAGCCGGGGGCAGCCCGGCACCGGCGGTGTGCACCACCGCGGTCAGCGGATGTGTCCGCTCCGCCTCCGCCAGCACCGCGGCCACCGCGTCCCGGTCGGTCACATCAGCCGCGGCGACCGTGACCCGCACATCTGCCAGCTCCGCCTCCAGTTCGGCCGCACCCGGCGCGGCACCGCCCTGCCTGCTGAGCAGCACCACATGGTCCGCCCCGCTCGCGGCGAGCCACCGCGCCACATGTGAACCGAGCCCGCCGGTGCCGCCCGTGACCAGCACGGTGCCACGCGGCTTCCAGGCGTTGCCCGAACCGTCCCGGTCCCGCAGCATCCGGCGGGCGAAGAGCCCGTCGGCGCGCACCGCGAGCTGGTCCTCTCCTTCCGGGGAGGACAGTGCGGCGAACAGCCCGTCCGGCAACTCCTCGTCCCCACCGTCCCCTTGAGCCGGAAGGTCGATCAGACCGCCGAAGGTGTCCGGGTGGTCGAGCCCGAGCACGGCACCGAATCCCCACACGGCCGACTGCACCGGGTCGGCCGCCTCACCGGCCACCGCGACCCCGCCACTGGTGACACACCACAGCGGTGCGGTGACCCCGTGGTCGCGCAGCGCCTGTGCCGCCGCCAGCGTGGCCGCGGTGCCGACGGACACCGTGCCGTACTCGGTGTCGGCGCGGTCGTCCCACGAGAGCAGGGACACCACCCCGGCACCGCCGTCCGCCGATTTGACCTGGTCGCCGAGCGCCTCCCGGCTGGTTTCGGAGACCTCGGCGGCCACCACCTCGGCGCCCCGCGCGGTCAGCCCGTCCAGCACCGCGCGTACCCGCGCCGAACCGGCCCGTACGGCCGGGACCAGCACCAGCCACCGGCCCGACAGCCGCGGGGTGACCGCGGCCACCCGGGTCCAGCCGACCCGGTACCGCCACGCGTCGGTGAGGGAGTCCTCCCGGCTGCGGCGGCGCCAGGAGGCCAGCGCGGGCAGCACCGTGCCGAGGGCCGCCGCGTCCACCTCGAGATCCCGCGCCAGGGACCGCGCGTCCCCGTCCTCGATGGCCGCCCACAGGGAGCTGTCCGCGGTCTCGGCCCGCGTCGGTGTCCTGGCGGGCTCCAGCCAGTAGTGCCGGTGCTGGAAGGCGTACGTGGGCAGCGGCACCCTACGGGCCCCGGACCCGGCGAACAGGGCCGCCCAGTCC
>NZ_JANIAA010000098.1 GCF_024505145.1 Streptomyces rugosispiralis
CACCCACGGAACCGTGCCCAGGTCCGAGGAGACCGGCTCGGTCGGCACATCCTCCTCAGAAGCCTGCTCCACGATCACATGCGCATTGGTGCCACTGATCCCGAAAGACGACACACCGGCCCGGCGCGGGCGCTCACCGTTCGGCCACTCCACCGGCTCGGTCAGCAGCCGCACACCGCCGCCGTCCCACTCCACATGGGGCGTCAGCTCCTCGGCATGGAGGGTGGCCGGGAGTACGCCGTGCCGCAGGGCCATCACCATCTTGATCACACCGGCCACACCCGCCGCACCCTGCGTATGCCCGATGTTGGACTTCAACGAACCGAGCCACAGCGGCCGGTCCTCCGGCCGGCCCCGGCCGTACGTGGCGATCAACGCATCGGCCTCGATCGGATCACCCAGCTTGGTGCCCGTGCCGTGCGCCTCCACCACGTCCACCTCGGACGGGGCCAGCCGGGCGCTGGCGAGGGCCTGGCGGATCACCCGCTGCTGGGAGGGGCCGTTCGGCGCGGTGAAGCCGTTGCTGGCACCGTCCTGGTTGATCGCCGAGCCGCGGATCACCGCCAGCACCCGATGGCCGTTGCGCCGGGCGTCGGACAGCCGCTCCAGCAGCACCAGGCCGACGCCCTCGCCCCATCCCGTTCCGTCGGCGTTCGCCGAGAACGCCTTGCACCGACCGTCCGGGGACAGCCCGCGCTGCCGGGAGAAGCCGGTGAACACCTCGGGAGTGGTCATCACCGTCACCCCGCCGGCCAGGGCCAGGGCGCACTCCTCCTGCCGCAGTGCCTGGCAGGCCAGATGGATCGCGACCAGCGACGACGAACACGCCGTCTCCACCGTGACGGCCGGTCCCTCCAGGCCTAGGGTGTAGGACACCCGTCCCGAGAGCAGGCTCGGTGCGTTGCCCGCGTATCCCTCGGATCCCTTCTGCGGAAGGTCGCCCGATGTGGTGCCGCCGGTGGTGGCCGTACCGGCGTAGACGCCCGTCCGGGAGCCCTTGAGGGACACCGGGTCGATTCCCGCCCGTTCGCATGCCTCCCAGGCGGTTTCCAGCAGCAGCCGCTGCTGGGGGCTGGTGGCGAGTGCCTCGCGCGGGCTGATGCCGAAGAACTGGGGGTCGAATCGGTCGGCGTCGTAGACGAATCCGCCCCGGCGGACGTATGTGGTGCCGGGGTGGTCCGGGTCCGGGTGATAGAGGCTGTCGAGATCCCAGCCGCGGTCGGTGGGGAAGTCCCCGATGGCGTCCACGCCGTCCGCGACCAGCCGCCACAGGTCCTCCGGTGTGTTCACCCCGCCCGGGAACCGGCAGGCGACGCTCACGACCGCGATCGGCTCCTGGTATCGCTCCTCCACCTCACGCAAACGCTGGCGCGTATCGTGCAGATCCGCGGAAACGCGCTTGAGATACTCGACCAGTTTCTCTTCATTCACGTTCACCATGAGGTTTCACCCGGCCCTCAGCGGTCGTCGCGCCCGGCACATTCAGGACACGCCCAGTTCGTTGTCGATGAAGTCGAGAACCTGGGCCGCGGACGCGGACTCCAGCCTCTCCGCGGCGGTCATCTCTTCCTCCGCCGACTTTCGTGTCGCCTTCCACTTCGCCAGCAGGCTCTCCAGCCGTGCCGTGATCGCCCCCGAGTCGCCGTCTTCCATCTCGAGGCCGATCAGGGTGGCTTCGAGCCTGGCCAGTTCATTGAGGACCGGATCGGCGCCTCCCCGGCCCGGTGTGGCGCCGACCGCCGGGGCGATGCGCTCCAGCAGGTAGTCGGCCAGCACCGCCGCGTCCGGATAGTCGAAGACGAGGGCGGCGGGCAGGCGCAGACCGGTGGCGGCGGCGATCCGGTTGCGCAGTTCGACGGCGGTCAGCGAGTCGAATCCCAGCTCCTTGAAGTTGGTGTCCGCCCGCACCGCTTCGGCGTCGGCGTGTCCGAGCACGGTGGCCACGTGGCCACGGACCAACTGGAGGACGGCGTGTTGCTGTTCCGCGACGGACAGGCCCGCCAGCCGGTCGGCCCAATCGTCCGGCCGTGCGTCGGCGGCCGCCGCGGTACGCCGCCCCGCCGCGCCACGGGCACCGGCACCGGCACCGGAGGCGGCGAGGGCGCGGAGCGTGGCGGGGAGGCTTTCGGCGGGCTGGGCGGCGAGGACACGGGTGTCCATATCCGCCGCGATCAGCTGATGGCCGCCGTGCTCGGCCGCCGCGTCGAGCAGCCGGAGCGCGTGGTCCGCGGCCATCGCGGTGACGCCCGAGCGGGACATCCGGGCCAGGTCCGCGTCGGCGAGCGCGCCGGTCATCTCGCTGGCCTCGGCCCACAGGCCCCACGCCACCGAGACCGTCGGCAGGCCCAGCGCCTGGCGGTGGGCCGCCAGCGCGTCGCAGAAGGCGTTTGCCGCCGCGTAGTTGGCCTGACCCGGGCTGCCCATGACTCCGGCGGCCGACGAGAACAGCACGAACGCGCCCAGGCGCAGATGTGCCGTCGCGGTGTGCAGATGCGCCGCGGCAGTGGCCTTCGCCGCCCAGACCCGCGCCAGCCGTTCGGGAGTCTGCGCGGTGACGACCGCGTCGTCCAGCACACCCGCCGCATGGATGACTCCCGTCAGCGGATGCGCGGGATCGACCCCCGCCACCAACTCGGCCACGGTTGTCGCGTCGGTGACATCGGCGGCCACGATGCGTACTCGCGCGCCCAGAGCGGCCAGCCGGTCGGCGAGGTCCCGGGCGCCCGGCGCGTCCGGGCCCCGGCGGCTCACCAACAGCAGATGCCCGATCCGCCAGACCCGTACGAGGTGTTCGGCGACCAGCGCGCCGAGGGTCCCGGTGCCACCGGTGATGAGGACTGTGCCGTCCGGGTCCACCGGGGCGGGGATGTCCAGGACCAGCTTGCCGGTGTGCTTGGCCTGGCTGAGATGGCGCAGCGCCTCACGTGCCCGGCTCAGCGGCCAGGTCCGCACCGGCAGCGGCGGCAAGGCTGCGGTGGAGTCGGGGGCTCGGGTGACGTCGATGACTCCGGCGGCTTCGCTGACCTCGGCGGCTCGGGTGAGCTCGGTGGCTCCGGTGGCTCCGGTGGCTCCGTCGGCCTCTGCGGCTCCGGCGCGTTCGATGCCCCCGGCAGCCCCGACAGTTCCCGTAACCCCGGTGACCCCGGCGACTCCGGCAGCCCCGGCAGCTCCGGCGGCCTCTACGCCTCCGGCGCGTTCGATGCCCCCGGCGGCCCCGACGGCTCCCGTAGCCCCGATGACCCCGGCGACTTCGATAGCCCCGGCAGCTCCGGTGACCTCGGCGGCCCCGGCGACTTCGATAGCTTCGGTGGCCTCGCTGGCTCCGGTGGTGGTGAACAGCTTGCCCAGTTCGCCCAGCATCCGGCCGACGCGTTCGGGTCCCGCGTCGGTGATCAGGTCGTAGACCTGGTACGTCACCCCCGGGTGCTCCTCCGCCACGCGCTCGGGGTCACGGAGGTCGGTCTTGCCCATCTCCATCAGTCGGCCACCCTCGCCCAACAGCCGCAGGGACGCGTCAACGAAGGGCCCGGCGAGGCTGTTGAGCACCACATCGACACCACGTCCGCCGGTGGCCTCGCGGAACACCTCCTCGAAGTCCAGATCGCGCGACGAGGCCCGGTGGGCCGCATCGATGCCCATCTCCTCCAGCACCCCGTGCTTACCGGGGCTCGCCGTCGCGTAGACCTCCGCCCCCAGCTGGCGGGCGATTCGCACGGCCGCCATGCCCACACCGCCGGTCGCGGCATGGATCAGGACCGACTCCCCGGCCCGGAGCCCGGCCAGCTCCACGAGCCCGTACCAGGCGGTCAGGTACGCCACCGGCGCCGAGGCCGCCTGCGGATAGGTCCACCCGGCGGGAATGGGCGCCACCATGCGGGCGTCGGTCACCGCCGTCGGGCCGAACGCGCGGTCGAAGACCCCCATGACCCGGTCGCCCACCGCGAGCCCGGTCACTTCGGGGCCGATGTCCAGCACCACACCGGCACCCTCGCCACCGAGCCCCGTCTGGCCCGGGACCATGCCCAAACTGATCAGCGCGTCGCGGAAGTTGATACCGGCCGCGTGCACCGCCACCCGCACCTGGTGCGGTTCGAGGGGCTCAAGCACCTCCGGGCACGGCACCGGCTTCACGTTCTCCACCGTGGCCGCGCCGGTCAGTTCCAGCCGCCATGCGGGCCGGCCCACCAGTGCGGCCAGACCGCCGCTGCTCACACCACCGGCGCGGATCAGCCGGGGCACCCGAAGCCGCCCCGCCCGCAGTGCGATCTGCGGCTCGTCCAGGTGCGCCGCCCACGCCACCGCGCTGCGCACGTCCTCGGCGAGCGGCTCGGCGTCCGGGTCGAGATCGACCAGAAGGAACCGTCCCGGGTTCTCCGCCTGCGCGCTGCGCACCAGCCCGCATACGGCGGCCCCGGCCATGTCCACGCCGCCGTCTCCGGTGCCTTCCCCCTCGGGCACGTCGATCGCCACCGCTCCCCGCGTGACCAGCACCAGCCGGGCGTCGGCCAGCCGAGGTTCGGCCAGCCAGTCCCGTACCAGCTCCAGCACCCGCTCCGAGGCCGCCAGACCGACGGCCGCCAGGTCCGTACCCACATACCCATCGGGCCCGTCGGACGGGTCACTGAGATACGCGATGGCCACCGAGGGGGTGAGGCCGTCACCGTCGAGGGCGGACACCAACGCCTCCAGATGCGGATGGCGTACCGCGCCCGGCACGATCGGCCCGCACTCGTCCGGGCCCAGAACCACCCAACCGCCGCCGTCCGCCGGATCCGGCTCCAGACCTTCCGTGTCGGTGCCCTGTGCGGGAACGGGCAGAGGCGTCCACTCCAGGGTGAACAGCCCGTCCACCTGCGGCCCGTCGGAGAACCGCAACTGGTCTACGGCGGCGGGGCGCAGCACCAGCGAGTCGACGGTCAGCACCGGACCGCCCACGGCGTCGGCCACCTCGACCCGCAGCCCGCGCTCGCCCTCGGCGCCACCCGCCTCCTGCCGCTGGGGCGAGAGCCGGACCCGTACGGTCGTGGCATCGCCGGCCCACAGCGATACGCCGTGCCAGGCGAACGGCAGCCACACCCGGCCGTCATCGTGGTCCTCCTCGGGCCGGTCCAGGAGGAACGCCGGATGCAGCGCGGCATCCAGCAGTGCGGGGTGGATACCGAACCCCTCCGCGTCTCCGGCGGCCTCGGGCAGCGCCACTTCGGCGAGCACATCGGCGCCATCCCGCCATACCGCCCGCAGCCCACGGAACGACGGCCCGTACGCGTACCCGGACGCCTCGGCGCGCTCGTAGAACCCGTCCAGCCGTACGGGCTCCGCGCCCATCGGAGGCCACGCCGGGCCCGGCTCGTCCACCGGAACCCGCGCGGGGCCCCGCGGGGACGGCGGGCCCAGGATGCCCTCGGCGTGGCATACCCAGCCCGGGTCCGCGCCGGGCTCGACATCGCGGTCGGGCCGGGAGTACACCCGCACATCGCGCCGCCCGTCCTCGGTGGCCACGTCGACCACCACCTGAACACGCAGCCCGCCGGACGCGGGCAGGACAAGCGGGACCTGGAGCGTCAGCTCCTCCACCCCGCCGCAGCCAGCCTCGTCGGCGGCCCGCAGCGCCCACTCCACCAGCGCCGCGCCCGGCGCCAGCACGGTCCCGGCCATCACATGCTCGGTCAGCCAGCTCCGGGCGCCCCCGGCCGCAATCCGGCCGGTCAGCACCAGCCCGCCATCGGCGAGCCCGACGGCGACGGGCAGTTGCGCGTGCTCGACGCGCTGCAGCCCGGTGGCCCCCACGTCCCCGACGCCACCACCCGCCGCCAGCCAGTAGCGCTCGCGCTGGAAGGCGTACGTCGGCAGATCCGCCGTCCGGGGCGCCGGATCGGCCGGGAACCAGCGGGCCCAGTCGACATCGGTGCCATGGGTGTGCAGTTGGGCGAGGGTGTGGCCGAGGGCGTGGGCATCGGGCCGTTTATGGCTCAGGGTCGCCGCCACCAGCGGGTTCGGCCGCCCGGCCCTGGCCTCGCCCTCGCCTCCGCCCCCGCCCTCGTCGGTGTCGGTGTCGTTGTCGGCCGTCGTCTCGTCGGCGGTGAGGTGCTGAAGGGTGTGCTGGGTCGCGGTGGCCAGAACGGGGTCGGGGCCGAGCTCGAGGAAGACGCCGGTTTCGGGCGCGATATGAGCGACGGCGGGGTGGAATCGCACGGGTTGGCGGATATGCCGTACCCAGTAGTCGGGTGTGGCCATTTCCTCGTCGGCCGGCTCACCCGTGAGATTGCTGAGCACCGGAAGGGTGGGCCGGTGGAAGGTCAGGCCGTCGATGGCCCGCGCGAACGGCTCCAGGATGGGGTCCATCAGCGGGGAGTGGAAGGCATGGCTCACCGTCAGGGACCTGGTCTTGCGGCCCTTCGCCGCCCAGGTGGCGCGGATGTCGGCGACCAGCTCGACCGGGCCGGAGACCACGGTGTTGCCGGGGGTGTTCAGGGCGGCGATGCCCACCTGGCCGTCGTATGCCGCCAGATCCTCGGCGAGTTCCTCGGCGGTGGCGGCGATGGTGGCCATGCCTCCGCCGATGGGAAGTTGCCCCATGAGCGTGGCGCGGGCGGCCACGAGTCGGCAGGCGTCGGGGAGGTCGAAGACCCCGGCGACATGGGCGGCGGCGATCTCGCCGATCGAATGCCCGATGACGGCGTCCGGGCGTACGCCGAACGAGTCGAGCAGCCGCGCCAGGGCGATATGCAGCGCGAACAGCCCCGCCTGGGCGTAGGTGGTGTGGTCCAACAGCCCCGGCCGCTCGGCCACACCGGCAAAGACCACTTCGCGGAGGGGGTGTTCGAGGTGGGGGTCGAGCAGTCCGCAGACCTCGTCGAACGCCGTGGCGAACACCGGGAACCGGTCGTACAGCCCGGCCCCCATCCCCTGGCGCTGGCTGCCCTGACCGCTGAAGAGCCACACGGTCTTGCCCGCCGCCACTCCACCACCGGGGAGCACCACCCCCGGATGGGGTTCGCCGGTGGCCAGCGCCTCCACGGCGGCCAGCAGCTCGGCGCGGTCATCGGCCAACGCCACCGCCCGGTGCTCGAACAGCGCCCGGGTGGTGGCGAGTGACCAGCCCACATCGGCCGCCGACATCTCCGAGTGCCCGGCGATCCGTTCGGCCAGGGCGGCGGCCTGGCCACGCAGCGCCCCGGCGCTCCGCGCGGACAGTGGCCATGGGACGGTCCACCGGTGGTCGGGAGCGGCCACGGGCTCGGCCGCGACGCGCTCGATCGGCTCGGGGGCCTGTTCAAGAAGGAGATGGGCGTTGGTGCCGGAGGCGCCGAAGGAGGACACGCCGGCCCGGCGCGGACGCTCACCATTCGGCCACTCCACCGGCTCGGTCAGCAGCCGCACCGCGCCGCTCTCCCAGTCCACATGCGGGCTCGGCTCATCGATATGCAGCGAGGCGGGCAGCGTTCCATGCCGGATCGCCTGCACCATCTTGATC
>NZ_JANIAA010000099.1 GCF_024505145.1 Streptomyces rugosispiralis
TCAGCTCCACGAGCATCCGCTCGCGCTCGCCCGGCTCCAGCACGTCGGCGAGCGCGACGGGCTGTCCGGGGTCGGCGACCAGGGCCTCCAGGAGCCGGGTGTAGCGGTTCCCGATGGCCACGGCGGTGTCGTGGTCGAACAGGTCGGTGGCGTACTCCAGGTAGCAGAGCATGCCGGGCCGGGCCGGGTCCTTGAAGTAGTTGAACTCCAGGTCGAACTTGGCCGTGGGGGTGGAGAGGGGTTGCAGGCGGGCGCTGACTCCGGGCAGTTCGAGGTCGATCCACGCCTCGTTCTCCCAGGTGAACATCGTCTGGAAGAGCGGGTGGTAGGCGGTGGAGCGCTCCGGGTTGAGGAGTTCCACCAGGCGCTCGAACGGCGCGTCCTGGTTGTCGTAGGCGGCCAGGGCCTTGCGCTGCACCTGGTCGAGCACCTGCGCGAAGGTCGGGGTGCCGGACAGGTCGGTGCGCAGGACCCAGGTGTTGACGAAGAACCCGACCAGGTCGGCCAGTTCGTCGTCGGTGCGCCCGGCGATGGTGGAGCCGAGCGCGATGTCGTCACCGCCGCCCAGGCGGTGCAGCAGCACGACGAGCGCCGCCTGCATCACCATCGGCATCGTCAGCTCGCGGTCGCGGGCCAGGTCCTCGACGGCCGCCAGGAGACCGGGTTCGATGGGGAAGCCGACGACGGAGCCGCGGTGGCCGGCCGCGGGCGGGCGGGGCCGGTCGGTGGGCAGCCGCAGCGGCTGCGGCACCCCCGCCAGCTCCTCGCGCCAGTAGCGCACCTGCTCGGCCAGCACGCTGTCCGGGTCGTCCTCGTCGCCCAGCAGCTCGCGCTGCCACAGCGTGTAGTCCGTGTACTGGACCGGCAGCTCCGGCCACGCGGGCTCACCGCCCGAGTGGCGGGCGGTGTAGGCGGCGGCCAGGTCCCGGGCCAGCGGCGCCATGGACTCGCCGTCCGCGGCGATGTGGTGGACGAGCAGCAGCAGTGCGTGCTCGCGCGGGGCCTGCCGGAACAGGGTGGCGCGCACCGGGATCTCGGTGGCCAGGTCGAAGGCGTAGGAGCCGGCGTCGCGCAGCTCCTCCTCCAGCGCGTCGGGGGCGACCTCGACCAGTGGCATCTCCGGCCGCGCCGCATCGGCGGGAACGACGTGCTGGGCGGGGACGCCGTCGGCGTTCTCGACGATCAGCGTGCGCAGGCTCTCGTGCCGGGCCACCACATCGCGTACGGCGGCGGCGAGCGCGGCCGGGTCCAGGTCACCGCTCAGCCGCAGGACGAAGGGGACGTTGTAGGTCGCCGAGGCGCCCTCGAACTTGTCGATGAACCACAGCCGTCGCTGCGCGTAGGACAAGGGGATCATTACTCGCCACTCCTGTTCATCTTGCGCAAACGGGGCCGCTTGGAGGTTTCCGCGCTCCGGAGCGTCCGGGAGAGCGCGGCGATGTCGCGGTGCTGGAAGATGGTGCCGATGCCGACGTGCACGCCGAGCACCTTGCGGATACGGCTGGCCAGCCGGGTGGCCAGCAGAGAGTTGCCGCCGAGCGCGAAGAAGTCGTCGTCGACACCGACGCGCTCGACCTCGAGGACCTCCGCGAACAGCGCGCAGAGCTCCTCCTCCCGGGGGGTGCGGGGCGCCCGGTAGGTGCCCTCTCCCCACTCGGGTTTGGGCAGTGCCGCCTGGTCGGGCCTGCCCTGGGGGGTGAGCGGCAGGGCCTCGAGGGGTACGACGGCCGCCGGGACCAGCGGCGCGGGCAGCCGTTCGGCGGCGTACGCGCGCAGCTCCGTGCCGGTGGTGGCGTCGTCGGGGCGCAGCACGGTGTAGCCGACCAGGCGCGTGCCGCCCTCGCCCCGCGCCCGCCCGGGGTCGTGAGCGACGACCAGCGCCTGCCGCACGGCGGGGTGCGCCGCCAGCACCGCCTCGACCTCGGCCGGTGCGACCCGCAGGCCCTGCACGGTGACCTGTCCGTCCCGGCGGCCGGTGTACTCCAGGCCGCCTTCCGGGCCGAAGCGGGCCAGGTCGCCGGTGCGCAGCATGCGGGCGCCGGGCGGTCCGCAGGGGTCGGCCACGAAACACTCCGCCGTAGGCCCCGGCCGGCCCTGGTACCCGCGGGCCAGGGTGGGGCCCGCCAGGTACAGTTCGCCGACCGCGCCCGGGGGTGTGGGGCGCAGACCGGGTCCGAGCAGGTACGCCCGTACGCCGGCCGGGGTGGTCTCGTGCGGCAGGCCGGCCGTCGTGCCGGCCGGCCCGGGAACGCCGCCGGGGGCGGCGGTGACCAGTTCCAGACAGCCGCCGGTGGTCAGCGCGGTGCTCAGCCGGGTGGCGAACACCCCGGGGCCGAGTGCGGGGCCGACGGGCAGCCGGACGGTGCCGGGTGCGGACCGCGCCGTGCGAGCCGCGGCGGCCCCGGCGAGCAGGCTGCGGTGGGTGAGCGCCACCGGCCGTACGCCGTCGGGGTGCCCGAAGGTGTAGGCCAGGCACGCCAGCCGGTCGGGGTCCTGGGGCGGCCGTACGGTGCCATGGCCGTCCGCCGCGACGTCGTCGAGCAGCAGCCGGGGTGGGCCGCCGTCCGGCAGGAGCGGCGCCGTGGCCGCGTCGGTGAGCAGCAGGGCGGGTTCCGCGTCGGCCAGGACGTGGCGCAGGTGGCGGGCGGGGTGGCCGGGGTCCAGGGGGAGGCAGCAGCCGCCCGCTGTCAGGACGCCCAGGGTGGCGACCACCAGGTCCAGCGGCTGCCGCAGCGCCACGGCGACCACCGTCTCGGGGCCGACGCCGTGCCGGGCGAGGCCGTCGGCGAGCCGGCCGGCCGCCTGCGCCACCTGCCGGTAGGTGAGGGTGACGTCCCCGGCGACCACCGCCGACGCGTCGGGAGCGGTGGCCGCCCGGTCCGCGAACGCGGCGGGCAGCGTCGTCCCGTCGTGGGTGGCCACGGGCCCGGTGAGCCGCGTGCGCAGGCGGTCCCGTTCGCCGGGCAGGAGCACGTCCACGGCGCTCACCCGCTGCCGCGGGTCGGCGGCGATCTGCCGCAGGATCGCCGCGAAGCGCGCCGCGATGGCCTCGGCGGCGGGCCGGTCGAGGGAGCGCAACTGGTACTGCACGGCCGGCCGCAGGCGGGTGTCGGAGTCGGTGAAGACCATAACGGTGAGCGGGTAGTGGGTGGCCGTGAACAGCCGGATCCCGGTGATCCGGACGCCCGCGGCGGCGCTGGCCTCGGTGAGCCCGGAATGGTTCATCGGGAAGGACTCGAAGCCGACGATGGAGTCGAACAGGGCGTTCAGGCCGGCCGCCTCGTAGATCTGCGGCAGCGGGTAGTGGTGGTGGTCCATCAGCGCGGTCTGCCGCTCCTGTATGTGGGTCAGCAGGTCGGCGAAGGTGTCGGTGGCGGACCACTGGGCGCGTACGGGCAGGGTGTTGAGGAAGGTGCCGACGACCGAGTCCACACCGGGAACGGACGGCGGGCGGCCGGAGACGGTGGAGGCGAACATGACGTCCTGTTCACCGCTCAGCTGCCCGAGCAGCACCGCCCAGGCGCCCTGGACGACGGTGTTCACGGTGACGCCCAGCTCCGCGGCGCGCCGGGAGAGCGCCCGGGACTCCTCGCCGGGCAGTGGCACGTCGACCTGGCCGATGCCGACGGGTCCCGCGCCGGGGCCGGACGGCGGTTCGGGCACCACCGAGGTGGGCCGCTCCACACCGGCGAGTTCACGCCGCCAGGCGCGGGCGGAGACAGCGGGGTCCTGCCGGGCCAGCCAGACCAGGAAGTCACGGTGGCTACGCGCGCGGGGCCACACCGACGCGTCGCCCTCGGAGGCGTACAGCCGCAGCAGGTCCTGCATGATCAGCGGTACCGACCAGCCGTCGAAGAGCACATGGTGGGCGGTCACCACCAGCTCGGACCGCTCCGGGCCGCGGGTCACCAGGGTGAGCCGGAACAGGGGCGGTTCGGCGGGGTCGAAGTGGGCCGCGAGGTCGTCCCGGAGGATCTGTTCGAAGGCGGCCTCGCGCTCCGCGTCCGCCGGCCCGCTCAGGTCGAGGTGGCGCCAGGGCAGGGTGACCCGGCCGAGCACCAGCTGGACCAGGTCGCCGATGAAGTCGGGCACGAACGCGGCGCGCAGACTGGGGTGGCGGTCCAGCAGCGCCTGGCCCGCGGCGCGCATGCGCTCCGGGTCGACGGCACCGCTCAGATGGAGCGTGTACTGCACCTGGTAGGGGTCGAAGTCGGAGTGGTCCAGCATGGAGTGGAACAGCAGCCCGGACTGGAGTGAGGTGGTGGGCCACACGTCCTCCAGCGTGGGATAGCGCGCCTCCCACGCCTCCAGGTCGTCCTGGCTGACCGAGACCAGGGGCACGTCCGAGGGGGTCAGCCCGCCCGCCGCCGGACCGGCGGCGTGCCGGACGATGCCCTCCAGCGCCTCGGACCACAACCCGGTCAGCTCCCGTACCTCCTCGGGGGTCAGTACGCCGACGGGAGCGGTGAACAGCGCGCCGAGCCGTGGGCCCTCGGGGGTATCGGTGACGGAGGCGTTGATGTCGAGCTCCGCCGGTGCGGCCATCCGCGGGTCCTGGGCCGCGTCGAGCTCCGCCAGCTCCTCGATGGCCGCGGCCTCGGGCGCCTGGGTCCAGCCGAGTCCGCGCAGCTCCTCGGGCATGTCGGCGGCGGCGGAGAACCGCCCGAGGTAGTTGAAGCCGACCTGTCCGATGGGGTGCCGGGACAGCACGGCGGCCGTCTCGGGGTTCAGGTACCGGAGCAGGCCGTAGCCGAGTCCCTTGTCGGGCAGGGAGCGCAGGGATTCCTTGACGAGTTTGACCGCCTGCCCGGCGGCGGGCCCGCCCGCGAACGCCTCGTCCAGGTCGACTCCCGCCAGGTCCAGCCGGACGGGGAAGACGCTGGTGAACCAGCCCACCGTGCGGGACAGATCGGCGCCGGGCACGACGCTCTCCTCCCGGCCGTGGCCCTCCAGCCGGATCAGCGCCGAGGGCTCGTCCACTCCGCGGTCGCGGCGCCACCGGGCCAGGGCGAGGGCGAGCCCCGTCAGCAGGCCGTCGTTGACGCCGCCGTGGAAGGCCGCGGGCACGGTCGTCAGCAGCGGCTCGGTGACGTGCGCGGGCAGCCGCACCCAGGTCTTCCGCACGGTGGCCCGCACATCGACGGCGGGGTCGCGGCGCCGGGCGCCCAGCACCGGGTCGGGCCGCTCGACGATCGACCGCCACAGTCCCAGCTCGGCGACGCGTGCCGGGTCGGCCGCTTCCTCGGCCAGCGCGTGCGCCCAGCGGCGTACGGAGGTGGGCACCTCGGGCAGGGCGGGCGTGGCACCGGCGCTCACCTGCTGCCAGGCGCGTGCCAGGTCGGGCATCAGGACGCGCCAGGACACACCGTCGACCACCAGGTGGTGCAGCGCCAGCAGCAGCCGACCGGGAGTAGCGGGGTCCGGCGGGGTGAACCAGACGCACTGCGCCATCACCCCGGCCGCCGGGTCCAGCCGCCGCGCCGCCGCGTCCAGTTCGGCCAGCAGCAGGGTGCGCCAGCCGTCCGTGTCCCAGCGTCCGTCGCACGCCGTGTGCCGCACCAGGGTGTCGGCGTCGACCGCGCCGGGCGGCGCGACGACGAGTCCGCCCGGCGCGTCGCTGGCGTCCTCCAAGAGCCGGGAGCGAAGCAGGTCGTGCCGGTCCAGCACCGCCCGCAGAGTCGCGGTCAGTCCCGCTCGGTCGATGCCCGGGGGCAGCTCCAGCACCACGGCCTGGAGGAACCGGTCGAACCCGACACCCCAGTCCTGCCTGATCCACTGAGCCACCGGGAGCAGCGGCATCTCACCGGTGCCGCCGCCCTCCGGCTCGGCCGGCGCCGATACGGCCCCGGCCTGCCGGTTGGCTGCCGCGACCTCGGCCAACTCGGCGACGGTCCGGTGCTCGAACACGTCGCGCGAGCTGATCTCCAGCCCATGGGCCCGCGCCCGCGAGACCACCTGGATCGACTGGATGCTGTCGCCGCCGGCCGCGAAGAAGTCGTCGTCGATGCCGACCGGGTCCAGCCCGAGGACCTCCGCGTACAGGCCGGTCAGGATCTCTTCCGCCCCCGTACGCGGTGCCCGGTAGATGCCGCCCCGCGCCTCGGGCTCGGGCAGCGCGGCCACGTCCAGCTTGCCGTTGGGCGTCAGGGGCAGTACGTCCAACACCTCGAACAGGGCGGGAACCATGAACTCGGGCAGGCGCTGTGCGGTGAAGCCGCGCAGCTCCCCGACGACGAAGCTGGAATCGAGGGCGATGGCACCGAAGTTGCTGTTCTCGGGCCGCGTGCCCGGGTCGCCGCTCCCCGTGGGGACGATGTAGGCGACAAGCTGCTTGCCGTGGCCGGTGCCCCGTCCCCTGTGCGGCACGACCACGGCGTGGGCGACGCCCGGGTGGGATTCCAGCACGGCT
>NZ_JANIAA010000100.1 GCF_024505145.1 Streptomyces rugosispiralis
CCCACAAACGGCCCCAACGCCGCCGCACACTCACCCAACCGCTCCGCGAACACCGGCGAAGACTCCAACAACCCCACCGCCATACCCACCCACTGCGACCCCTGACCAGGGAAAACAAGCACCGCATGGTCTCGGGCCGTCGCCATCCCCCGTACCACACCGGGGGCCACGTTCCCCTCGGCCAACACGCCCAGGCCGTTGACGAGACCGTCCCCGTCCCCCGCCAGTACCACCGCGCGGTGCTCGAACACACTGCGCGTGGTCGCCAACGACAGCCCGACATCCGCGGGCGACAGCTCTCGGCGCTCACGCACATACGCCAGCAGCCGCTCCGCCTGCGCCTCCACCGCGGTCTCCGACCGTCCGGAGAGCACCCATGGCGTGATCTCCGGCTGCTCCCCGGCCGGGGTGTCGTCATCGACACCACGGCCAGGGACATCGTCGAGCGGGGCCGCTTCCAGCACGGCGTGGGCGTTGGTGCCGCTCATCCCGAAGGAGGAGACCGCAGCGCGGCGCGGCCGTCCCGTCTCCGGCCAGGGCGTATCGTCCGTCAGCAGGCGCAACCCGCCCTCGGACCAGTCCACATGTGGCGATGGCTCGTCCACGTGCAGGGTGCGCGGCAGCACGCCGTGTCGCATGCCGAGCACCATCTTGATCACACCGGCCACACCCGCCGCCGCCTGTGTGTGCCCGATGTTCGACTTCACCGAGCCCAGCAGCAGCGGCCGTTCCTCGGGGCGGCCCCTGCCGTACGTGGCGAGCAGGGCCTGTGCCTCGATGGGGTCGCCCAGCTTGGTGCCGGTGCCATGTGCCTCGACCGCGTCCACCTCGGCCGCCGACAGACCGGCGTTCGCCAGCGCCGCGCGGATCACCCGCTGCTGCGAGGGGCCGTTGGGCGCGGTGAGGCCGTTGCTCGCACCGTCCTGGTTGATGGCGGTGCCGCGTACGAGGGCGAGCACACGGTGTCCGTTTCGGCGGGCGTCCGACAGGCGCTCCAGCAACAGCACACCGACGCCCTCCGCCGGGCCGAAGCCATCGGCGGCGGCGGAGAAGGGCTTGCAGCGCCCGTCCGGGGCCAGCCCCCGCTGGCGGCTGAAGCCGACGAACGTCCAGGGGGTGGACATGATGGCGGTGCCACCGGCCAGGGCCAGGGAGCACTCGCCCTGCCGCAGCGACCGCGCGGCCAGATGCAGCGCCACCAGCGACGACGAGCACGCCGTATCGACCGCGACGGCCGGCCCTTCGAAGCCGAACGCATAGGCGAGCCGACCCGAGGTGACGCTGAGGGCGTTGCCGGTGAGCAGATAGCCCTCGACACCGCTCGACGGCCGGATCGGACCCGTGCCGTATCCGTGTGATCCGGCACCCACGAACACACCGGTCTGGCTGCCGCGCAGGGAGGCCGGGTCGATACCCGCGCGCTCGAAGGTCTCCCAGGATGTCTCCAGCAGCAGTCGATGCTGCGGGTCCATCGCCACCGCCTCACGCGGTGAGATGCCGAAGAAGGCCGCGTCGAATTCACCCGCGCCGTCGACGAAGCCACCACGGCGCGTGTAAGTCTTCCCTGGGACGTCGGGGTCGGCGTCGTAGAGCCCGTCGAGCTCCCAGCCACGATCCTCGGGGAAGCCGGATATCGCGTCGCGGCCCTCGGTCAGCAGGTCCCACAGCTCCTCCGGGGACCGGACGCCGCCGGGCAGACGGCACCCCATGGAGACGATGGCGATCGGATCGTCGTCCAGCTCGGCCCGGGTGACGGGCGCGGGTGTCGAGGGGGCATCGTCCTCCCGGAGGCCGAGCAGCTCCATGCGGAGGTATTCCGCGAGCGCGGCGGGGGTCGGGTAGTCGAAGACGACCGTGGCGGCCAGCCGCTCGCCGGTGGCCGCGTTCAGCCGGTTCCGCAGCTCGACCGCCGTGAGGGAGTCGAACCCGTGCTCCTTGAAGGAGATCTCCGGCTCAACGGCGTCCGGTGTGCTGTGGCCGAGGACGGCGGCGGCCTGGTCCTGGACCATGCGCAACACCAACCGCTCCCGCTCCGCGTCGCCCACCCGGCGCAGACGCTGCCGTAGCGACGCCTCCTCCGCTGCGAGCGCCGTCTGGGCCAGTGCGCGGCGGACCACGGTGGCCCGTTCCGGTCGGCCGCCGCCGGGCTCCGCTGTCGCGGCCGCGAACCGCTCCTCCGTGGCCGGCCGCGCCACCAGCGCGTCCACCGTGGCCACCGGTGTTCCGGCCGGGTCGGTGACCAGCGCGGACAGGGTGTCGGTGCCCTTGTGGGTCAGCCGGACGCGCAGCATTGACGCCCCGGTCGCGTGCAACGACACACCGCTCCAGAGGAACGGCAGGCGGATGCCGTCCACGTTGCCCGAGAGGGGCGCCAAGCCCGTCTGCAAGGCGGTGTCCAGCAGGGCCGGATGGATGCCGAACCGGGACACCTCGCCATGGGCTTCCTCGGGCAGCACCACTTCGGCGAAGACCTCATCACCGCGGCGCCATACCGCGCGCACACCGCGGAAGATGGGCCCATATGTCACCCCGGCGTCGGCCAGCCGCTCGTAGAAGCCGGTCATATCGACGGACTCGGCGCCGGTCGGCGGCCATATGCCGAGGTCAGTGGCGTGGCTCTGAGCCTCGCCGCGGGCATGGCCGTGTGCTTCGCTGAGGGCTTGGCCGTGTGCTTCGCCACGGGATTCGCTGTGAGCTCGGTCGTGGGCATGGCCGTGTGCTTCGCTTTGGGCTTCGCTGTGGACCAGCGTTCCCGAGGCGTACCGGGTCCACGGCCGGTCCGCCGTGTCCTCCGGCCGCGCGTACACCCGTACGGGACGTCCGCCGTCCTCCTCGGGGCCGCCGACGGTCAACTGGAGCTGCACGGCGCCCCGTTCGGGAAGCACCAGGGGCGCCTCCAGCGTCAGCTCCTCCACGCGATCGCATCCGGCCGTGTCACCGGCTCGCAGCGCCAACTCGACGAACGCGGACGCGGGCAGCAGGGCCCGGCCGAGCACGGTGTGTTCGGCGAGCCAGGGGTGCGTACGGAGTGATAGGCGGCCCGTCAGCAACCACCCGTTCGAGTCGGGCAGCGCGGTCGCCGCACCGAGGAGGGGATGGTCGGCGGAGGTCAGTCCGGCCAAGGACACGTCGCCCGCGACGGCTGAGGGCTCGACCCAGTAGCGCTGGTGCTGGAAGGCGTACGTCGGCAGATCGACACGTCGGGCGCCGGTGCCCGCGAACATGGCCGCCCAGTCGACGGCGGCACCGCCGACGTATGCCTCGGCGAGGGAGGTGGCGAACCGGTCGAGACCGCCTTCGTCGCGGCGCAGGGATCCGACGGCGGTGATGTGCGTACCGTGATCCTGGGCCGTCTGCTCCACACCCATCGTCAGGACGGGGTGGGCGCTGGCCTCGATGAACGTATCGAAGCCGTCCGTCAGCAGGGCCCGGACGGTCTCGTCGAAACGCACCGTCCGACGCAGATTGCGGTACCAGTACCCGGCGTTGAGTTCCCGGGTGTCCAGCACACCTGCCGTGACCGTGGAGTAGAACGGCACCGACGACGGGCGTGGAGCGATCCCCGCGAGGGTCTGCTGAAGCTCGTCCTCGATGGCCTCGACATGAGCGCAGTGGGAGGCGTAGTCGACGGGGATGCGACGCGCCCGGACCTCGTCCGCCTCACACGCCGCCAGCAACTCGTCCAAGGCGTCCGCGTCGCCGGACACCACGACCGCCGACGGGCCGTTCACCGCCGCCACCGACAGCCGCTCGCCCCACACCGCGAGCCGCTCCCGTACGCGCTCCACGGGCAACGACACCGACACCATGCCGCCCAGCCCCGACAACGCCCGCAACGCCTTGCTCCGCAACGCCACCACCTTCGCGGCGTCCTCCAGCGACAACGCACCCGCCACACACGCCGCCGCGATCTCACCCTGCGAATGACCAATGACGGCCGCGGGCTCCACACCGTACGAACGCCACAGCTCGGCCAGCGACACCATCACCGCCCACAACACGGGCTGCACCACGTCCACCCGCTCCAGCGCCGCGGGGTCGCTGAGCACCTCCGCCAACGACCAGTCCACGAACGGCGCCAACGCCGCCGCACACTCGGCCACCCGTTCCGCGAACACCGGCGAGGAATCCAGCAGCCCGGCCGCCATCCCCACCCACTGCGCCCCCTGACCGGGGAAGACGAAGGCGACGCGGTCCGAGGAGCCAGTGGCCACTCCGCGCACCACACCGGTGGCCTCGCGGCCCTGGGCCAGCGCGGTCAGGCCACTGACGAGCGCGGTACGGTCGGCGCCCAGCACCACCGCCCGCCGGTCGAACACGGCACGCGTGGTGACCAGCGACAGACCGACATCAACCGGCGCCGGACCGGCCTCCTCGCCGACCATCGACAGCAAGCGCGCGGCTTGGTCCCGGAGCCCCGCGTCGGACCGCGCCGATACCACCCACGGCACCACACCGTTCGGCTCCGAAGGGGCGTCCGTGGCGGCATCGGACTCCGTCGGCCCCTGTTCCAGGATCACATGGGCGTTGGTGCCGCTCACGCCGAAGGAGGAGACGCCCGCGCGACGGGGCCGACCGGTCTCGGGCCATGCCACCGGGGCGGTCAGAAGCTCCACCGCACCCGCGGACCAGTCCACATGCGGTGATGGCTCATCGATGTGCAGGGTGCGCGGAAGCACGCCGTGGCGCATGGCCAGCACCGACTTGATGACCCCGGCCACACCGGCCGCGGCCTGGGTGTGGCCGATGTTGGACTTGATCGAGCCGAGCCACAGCGGCCGCTCGTCGGGCCGCTGCTGCCCGTACGTGGCCAGCAGCGCCTGCGCCTCGATGGGGTCGCCCAGCGTCGTACCCGTGCCGTGCGCCTCGACCGTATCGACGTCGGCGGCCGACAGCCCGGCGTTCGCCAGGGCGGTCCGGATCACCCGCTGCTGCGACGGGCCGCTCGGTGCGGTGAGGCCGTTGCTCGCACCGTCCTGGTTGACGGCGGAGCCACGTACCACCGCCAGCACCTGATGGCCGTTGCGGCGCGCGTCCGACAGCCGCTCCAGCAGCAGCAAGCCCACGCCCTCACCCCAGCCGGTGCCGTCGGCGGCCGCAGCGAACGCCTTGCACCGGCCGTCAGCCGCCAGACCACGCTGGCGGCTGAACTCCACGAAGAGTTCGGGGGTGGACATCACGGTGACACCGCCGGCGAGCGCCAGCGAGCATTCGCCTTGGCGCAGGGACTGCGCCGCAAGATGCAGCGCGACCAGCGACGACGAGCAGGCGGTGTCCACCGTGACCGCCGGGCCCTCGAAGCCGAAGGTGTAGGAGATACGTCCGGAGACGACGCTGGCGGCGCTGCTGGTGACCAGGTGGCCCTCGACATGCTCCGCTGCCGCCCGGCGCAGGCTGGTCGCGTAGTCCTGGCCGTTGCTGCCCACGAAGACCCCGGTCTGGCTGCCCCGGAGCAGCGTGGGGTCGATCCCGGCCCGCTCGAACGCCTCCCATGACGTCTCCAGCAGCAGCCGCTGCTGCGGGTCCATCGCCACCGCCTCACGCGGCGAGATGCCGAAGAACTTCGGGTCGAAGTCGCCCGCTCCTTCGAGGAATCCGCCCTCGCGGACATAGCTCTTGCCGTGTTCGTCCGGGTCCGGGCCATAGAGCGTGTCCAGGTCCCATCCGCGGTCGGCGGGGAACTCGGTCAGCACCTCGCGCCCGGCGAGCAGCAGCTGCCACAGGTCTTCCGGCGTCCGCACCTCGCCGGGGAAGCGGCAGCTCATGGCCACAATGGCGATGGGCTCGTCGTCGGTGGCCACGGCGACGGGCACGGCCGCGTCCGCGCCGTTCTCCAGCCCGAGCACCTCGGCGCGCAACAGTGTGACCAGCGCCGTCACGGTGGGGTGGTCGAAGAGCAGGGTGCTCGGCAGGCTCAGCCCGGTGGCCGCGTTCAGCCGGTTGCGCAGGGTCACCGCCGCAAGGGAGTCGAAACCCAGTTCCTTGAAGGCCCGGTCGGCGTCGATGGCCTCGGGGCGGCGATGTCCCAGGACGGCTGCCACATGGGACCGCACGAACTCCAGGAGGACACGGTCTTGTTCCGTCGTCCCCAGCCCGGCGAGTCGGCTCCGAAGCGCCCCGTCACCGGTCGTGGCCTGGTGAGCGGTGTCGGGTGAGCCGTCGGCCATGAGGTCGTGCAGGAGTCGGCGCGAACGGGTGTCCGCCATCGTCCCGGCCAGGGTGTCCCACTCAACGTCGGCGACGATCAGGGCCGCTGCCGTCGGGTGGTTGACGCTCTGCTCCAGGGTGGCGATGGCCGACTCGGGGTCCATCGCGGGGAGGCCATGGCGCCGCCACCGGTCCGCGACGGCCTCCGCCATGCCGTTGTCGGCCCACGGC
>NZ_JANIAA010000101.1 GCF_024505145.1 Streptomyces rugosispiralis
GCACACTGCCCGCGCCACCGGTCATGAGGTAGCCCTCGGAGCCGTCGGGGGCGGTGTCGAGGCGGCTGGTGTAGTCGTAGTTGACCATTCCGGCGAAGACACCGATGTCCTGGCCACGGAGCGAGACGGGGTCGATCCCGGCGCGCTCCAACGCCTCCCAAGACGTCTCCAGCAGCAACCGCTGCTGCGGATCCATCGCCAGCGCCTCACGCGGCGAAATCCCGAAGAAGTCGGCGTCGAACTCGGCCGCGTCGTAGAGGAAGCCACCTTTCCGCGCGTAGCTGGTCCCCGCGTGGTCCGGGTCAGCGTCGAACAGGTTCTCCAGATCCCAGCCACGGTCCACCGGGAACTCCCCGATGCCCTCGTCCCCCGCCAGGACCAGTTTCCACAAGTCCTCCGGCGAGGCCACGCCACCCGGCAATCGGCAGGCCATCCCCACGATCGCGATCGGTTCGGTGGGATCGCCCACCGTCCACGCCGATCCGGTCCGTCCGGTGTCCTGTCCGAGCAGTCGGGCGTGCAGGAATGACGCGAGCGCGGCCGGTGTCGGATGGTCGAAGGCGAGTGTGGTGGGCAGCTCGGCGCCGGTCAGGTCGCGCAGACGGTTGCGGAGCCGTACCACGTTGAGGGAGTCGAAGCCGAGGTCCTGGAAGGCCCGTTCGCCGTCGATCGCCGACGCGTCGTCGTGCCCCAGCACGGCGGCCGCGCTGCTCAGCACCAGGTCGAGGACCAGCCGGTGCCGCTCGGCCTCAGTGCAGGCCCTCAGCCGCTCGACGAAGGCCGTGGCGCCGCCGCCCTGGGGCGCCGTGGCCTTTGGCAGCGGCCGGGGACCCGGCTCACCCACTGCGGCGACGTCCGGTATGGGGGCGTCCGGTACGGGGGCGTCCGGCCAGTACCGCCGGTGCTGGAAGGCGTACGTCGGCAAGTCGACCCTGCGCCGTGAGGTATCCGGGACCAGGGCGGTCCAGTCGACCGGGACACCACGGACATGCAGCCGGGCGAGCGCGGCCACGGCGGTGACCGGATCGGGCCGTTCGCCGCCGTACGACGTGGGCACGAACATGGCCGGGTCGGCGCCGTCGCCCAGCGCTTCCTGCGCCATGGCGGTGAGGACACCGTCGGGGCCGAGTTCGAGGAAGGTCGTGACGCCCCGTGCGTGGAGCGTGGTGACGCCGTCGAGGAAGCGGACCGTCCTGCGTGCGTGCTCGACCCAGTACTCCGGAGAGCACAACTGGTCGGCGGTGGCCAGCTCGCCCGTGACGTTGGAGACGATGGGCACCGCCGGAGACGCGTAGGACAGCCCGGTGGCGACCGCGCGGAACTCCTCCAACATGCCGTCCATGTGCGCGGAGTGGAAGGCGTGGCTGACGCGCAGGCGCTTGGTCCGGTGCCCCTGGGCCGCGCATATCCGCTCGACGGCCGCCACGGCGTCCTGGTCGCCGGAGACGACGACGGAGGCGGGCCCGTTGACCGCGGCGATGTCCACGGCACCCGGCGCTTCGGCCAGCAGAGAGCGAGCCGCCGACTCGGGGACGTTGAGCGCGACCATCGCGCCACCGGGCAGGGCCTGCATCAGCCGCCCGCGCGCGGCCAGCAGCGCGGCCGCGTCCTCGAGTGGCAGCACGCCCGCCACGTGGGCGGCGGTCAGCTCGCCCACGGAGTGGCCGGCGAGGAAGTCGGGGCGCACTCCCCAGGACTCGTACAGCCGGAACAGCGCGGTCTCCAGCGCGAACAGACCCGCCTGAGCGAACACGGTGTGGTCGAGCAACTCCGCCTCGGGGGTCCCGGGCTGGGCGAACACGACGTCCCGGACGGGGTGTGCGACCTGCCCGATGTCGACCAGATAGCGGTCCAGTCGCGCGCAGGCCGCGTCGAAGGCATCGCGGAACACGGGATAGCGCGCGTGCAGTTCCCGGCCCATCCCTGGGTGCTGACTGCCCTGTCCGGTGAACAGCACCGCGAGCCTGCCGGGGTTCGCCACGCCTCGCGCCACGGGGCCATCGCTCGGCCCGGTGATGGCATCCAGCCCGCTCAGCAACTCCGCACGCCCCGAGCCCACGACCACGGCCCGGTGGTCGAACGTGGCCCGTGTGGTGATCAGCGAACGCGCGATATCGCTCGGGTCGAGCTCCGGGTGGTTGCGGGCGAATTCCGCGAGCCGGGCCGCCTGGCCGTACAGCGCGTCGGCGCTCCTGGCCGAGATCACCCACGGTACGGCGGGCATCGTATCCGGGGCCTCCGCGACGGGCTCGGCGGCGGTGGCCGGTGCCTGCTCCACGATCACATGGGCGTTGGTGCCGCTGACGCCGAACGCGGACACCCCGGCCCGGCGCGGACGCCCCACCTCCGGCCACGCACGCCCCTCGGTCAGCAACTCCACCGCACCCGCCGACCAGTCCACTTCCGGGGTGGGGGCGTCCACGTGCAGCGTCCGCGGCAGGACACCGTGCCGCATCGCCATGACCATCTTGATCACACCGGCCACGCCCGCGGCGGCCTGGGCGTGGCCGATGTTGGACTTCACCGAGCCCAGCCACAGCGGCCGGTCGCGGTCCTGGCCGTACGTGGCGAGGATGGCCTGTGCCTCGATGGGATCGCCCAGTGCCGTACCCGTGCCATGCGCCTCGACCACGTCCACCTCGGCGGCCGACACACCCGCGCCGGCCAGCGCCTGCCGGATGACACGCTGCTGCGACGGGCCGTTCGGCGCCGTCAGTCCGTTTGACGCGCCGTCCTGGTTCACCGCGCTGCCCCGTACCACCGCCAGCACCTGGTGACCGTTCCGCTCGGCGTCCGACAGCCGCTCCAGGAGCAGCACACCCACACCTTCGGCCCACCCCGTGCCGTCCGCCGAGGCGGCGAAGGGCTTGCACCGGCCGTCGACCGACAGTCCGCGCTGGCGGGAGAAGTCCACGAAGGCGTCGGGCCCGGCCATCACCGTCACCCCACCGGCCAGCGCCATCGAGCACTCCCCCGCCCGCAGCGCCTGCACGGCCAGGTGCAGTGCCACCAATGACGAGGAACACGCCGTGTCCACCGTGACCGCGGGTCCTTCCAGGCCCAGGGTGTAAGCCACGCGCCCGGACAGGACGGCCGCGGAGACTCCGGTGATCCGGTGCCCCTCGACCTCGTCCGGAACGTGGCGCAGGCGGATCGCGTAGTCCTGGGTGTTCATGCCGGTGAACACTCCGATGCCGCTGCCGCCCAAGGTGGTCGGGTCGATCCCGGCCCGCTCGAACACCTCCCATGAGGTCTCCAGCAGCAGTCGCTGCTGCGGATCCATCGCCAGCGCCTCACGCGGCGAGATGCCGAAGAAGTCGGCATCGAACCCGGCAGCGTCGGGCAGGAAGGCGCCGTGCCGGACGTAGGAGGTGCCGAGGTGGTCCGGGTCGCGGTCGTAGAGCGCGGACAGATCCCAGCCGCGGTCGTCGGGGAAGTCGCCGACGGCGTCACCGCCTTCGCTGATCAGCCGCCAGAAGTCCTCTGGACTGTCCACCCCGCCCGGGAATCGGCAGCTCATCGCCACGATAGCGATGCCATCGTCCGAAGCCTTGCCCGTGGTTGGCGGGGCGGCGGGGGCGCTCGGCGACCCCAGGAGTTCGGTGTGCAGATGCCGGGTGAGGGCCCGTGGGCTGGGGTGGTCGTAGAGCAGGGTCGAGGGCAGCCGGAGTCCGGTGGCCGCGTTGAGCCGGTTGCGCAGCTCCACCGACGTCAGCGAGTCGAACCCCAGCTCCCGGAACGCCCGTTCGGCGGCGATACCGTCCGGCGAAGCGTGCCCGAGCACCTGGGCGGCATGCTGTGTGACCAGGTCCAGCAGCGTCTGCTCCCGTTCGGCGGGGTCCGCTGACTCCAGCCGCCGTACGAGGTCGGTCCGCGGCGCTGCCGTACGACTCACGGCCCGGCGGCCCGGTGGCACCAGCTTGTGCAGCAGAGGGACGACCGGAGTGGCGGCCGTCGCGTTGGCGCGCAATCCCGCGAGGTCCAGCCGGGCCGCCACCAGCGCGGGCGTGGCGCTGCGCAGACCAGTGTCGAACAGCGCGAGTCCGGTCTCCTCGGACAGGGCGGTCATGCCGAAGCGCCGGGTGTGCTGCCGCAGGTCGGCCGCGGTGAGATGTGCGGTCATCTCACCGCTGAGCGCCCAGTGGCCCCAGGCGAGGGAGGTGGCCGGGAGCCCTGCCGCCCTGCGCCGCTGGGCCAGGGCGTCCAGGAAGGCATTGGCCGCGGCGTAGTTGGCCTGCCCGGGGTTGCCGAAGACGCCCGCGGCCGAGGAGAACACCACGAAGGCGGCGAGGTCCATGTCGCGCGTCAGCTCGTGCAGGATGAGGGCCGCGTCCGCCTTGGGGCGGAGAACGGTGTCCAGCCGTTCGGGTGTCATGGCGGTGACGACGCCGTCGTCCAGGACCCCGGCGGTGTGCACGACCGCCGTGAGGGGCGCCTCGGCGGGGACCGAGGCCAGCAGGTCCGCCACGGCGGTCCGGTCTGCGATATCGCAGGCTACGGTGCGTACGGACGCGCCCAGCGCGCCGAGTTCGGACTCCAGCTCCGCCATGCCTTCGGCTGCGCCGCCTCGGCGACTGACCAGCAGGAGGTTACGTACGCCGTGCTCGGCCGCGAGGTGTCGGGCGAACAGCCGGCCCAGTGCACCGGTGCCACCGGTGATAAGCACCGTGCCGGTCGGGTCCAGCGGTCGCGGTGGCTCCTCCTCGCTCGGCGTGGCGCGTACCAGCCTGGGCACGGATGCCACTCCGGCGGTGATGGCGATCTGCGGTTCGCCGGTGGCCAGGGCGGCGGCCAGGACGGCGGGCGGCAACGCGCCGGAGGCGGCGTCTTCGTCCATGGCCACCAGGACCAGCCGGTCCGGGGCCTCGGACTGTGCCGAACGCAGCAGCCCCCAGACCGCCGCGCGGATCGGGTCGGTGACGTCGCGCGTGACGATGACCAGCCGCGCATCCGTCTCCGGCACGGCCAGCCACGCCTGGACCCACTCCAGCGCCTGTGAGATGAGCGCCCGGAGGCCGTGTGTGGTGTCCGTCAGGTCGACGCGTACGAAGGGCGGTACGTCGCCGTGGTCGGCCAACGTTGTCAACTCGGCCGGGCTCGTCACCGTCACCATCGCCGGATCCGAGGTGGCCGGGACGGATCTGGCCGACGCGACCGGGAGCGGGAACCATTCCACCTCGAACAGCGCGTCCTGCGGTTCCGGCCCGGCCGCCGACACCAACACGTCGGCCGGGAGCGGCCGCGACGTCACCGAGCCCACGGACCCGACCGCCCTCCCGGCCGAGTCGGCCAGTCGCAGCGTCACGCCGCCCTGGCCGTCCGGGCTGATGCGTGTGCGCAGCGCGGTGGCGCCGGTCGCGGACAGGGACACCTCGCGGTAGGCGACGGGAAGTGCCGTTCCCTCGGTGTGCGTGTCGGCGTGGCATACGGCTTCCAGCAGTGCGGGGTGCAGTGCGTAGCGGGCGGCTTCGGCCTGCTGGTCGTCGGCCAGCTCCACCTCGGCGAACACGTCGGTGCCACGGGCCCACGCCGAGCGCAACAGGCTGAACGCCGGGCCGATGCCACGCCCGGCCTGTGCCAGATCGTCGTACACCTGGTCCACATCGACGCGGATGGCTCCGGGTGGCGGCCATGTCGCGAGGTCGACGTCGGGGGCGGTGGTGGCCTGGGCCAGGGTGCCCGTGGCGTGTCGGATCCAGTTCGTCCCGTCCGACCCGTTGCCCTGCCGGCGGGAGTGGACGGTGAGGCGCCTTCGGCCGGAGTCATCAGCCCCGCCCACGACCACCTGGAGCTGCCGACTCATGCCTGCGGTCAGCACGAGCGGCGCTTCGATCAGCAGCTCGTCGACGGCGCCGCAGCCGACCTCGTCACCGGCGCGCACCGCCAACTCCACAAAGGCCGATCCGGGGAGGACGACCGTACCGGCCACCGTGTTGTCGGCCAGCCACGGGTGCGTGCTCAGCGACAGTCGGGAGGTGAACAACGCCCCATCCGTGTCGGGCAGTTCCACCCATGCGCCGAGCAGAGGGTGCTGAGCACCGGCGAGGCCGATGGCGGTCACCTCACCGGTCCGGAGGCCACTCTTCAGCCAGTAGTGCCGGTGTTGGAAGGCGTAGGTCGGGAGGTCACACGCGATGTGACCGGGGACGTTGCCGAGCAGGGCGGACCAGTCGAGGGGAACACCACGTACATACGCTTCGGCCAGGGAGGTGAGCACGCGGCGCATGCCACCCTCGTCCCGGCGGAGCGTCCCGGTCACCACCACCGGCCCCGCGTCCGCTTGCTCTGCCGCCGCCTCGATACTCGTG
>NZ_JANIAA010000102.1 GCF_024505145.1 Streptomyces rugosispiralis
CCGAGTGCGCATCGTGGCCTGCGATGTCGGCGATCGTGAGGCGCTCGCCACTCTTCTGGCGACGATCCCGGATGTGCGTACCATCGTGCATGCGGCGGGCGTCCTTGACGACGGGGTGCTCGAATCGCTGGCTCCGGAGCGGATTCGTGAGGTGATGCGGGCCAAGGCCGACGGTGCCCGCCATCTCCATGAGTTGACCCGTGACATTGACCTCGATGCTTTTGT
Source organism: Streptomyces rugosispiralis (assembly GCF_024505145.1). GTDB lineage: Bacteria > Actinomycetota > Actinomycetes > Streptomycetales > Streptomycetaceae > Streptomyces > Streptomyces rugosispiralis. The sequence goes on from NZ_JANIAA010000102.1 coordinate 226, forward strand.
GTTGTTCTCGTCGGCTGCGGGGACTGTGGGCAATGCGGGTCAGGGGAGTTATGCGGCGGCCAACGCTGTCCTGGATGGGTTGGCGTGGCGGCGTCGGGCCGAGGGGCTGGTGGCCACGTCGGTGGCCTGGGGGGCTTGGGCGGACAGTGGCATGGGGGTCGGGCATGCACGGGCCATGGCACCACGGCTGGCGCTGGCAGCCCTTCAGCGAGCGTTGGACGACGATGAGACCGCACTGATGATCGCGGACATCGACTGGGAGCACTTCGGCTCCCGATTCACCGCCGTACGGCCCAGTCCGCTGCTCGGTGAACTGCTGGGTGGCCCCACTCATTCCACTCCCGCGGCGGGCGAGTTCGTCGACCGGCTACGGGCCCTCCCCCCGGCCGAGCGGGAACGGACGGTCCTTGAACTCGTACGTGGCCAGGTGGCCGTCGTTCTGGGACATGCCACCCCGGCGGCGATCGACACCGCGGCGACATTCCAGTCAGCCGGTTTCGACTCCCTGACCGCGATCGAACTCCGCAATCGGCTCATGGTGGCCACCGGAGTGCAGACACCTGCCTCGGTCGTCTTCGACTACCCCACTCCGGAACTTCTCGCCGGCCACCTGCGGGAGCGACTGCTCGGGGCAGGATCCGCAGCATTCTCGACGACGGTCGCCACGGCTCCGGTGGATGACGACCTGATTGCGATCATCGGCATGAGCTGCCGATTCCCTGGTGGTGTCGACTCGCCCGAAGAGCTGTGGCGGCTTCTGGAGTCGGGGACGGACGCCATTTCCGCCTTCCCACAGGACCGCGGCTGGGACCTCGTCGGCGGAGCCGATGGCGCGTCGGCCCGGGCGGGTGGCTTCCTCTACACGGCGGCCGAGTTCGACCCCACGTTCTTCGGAATCTCGCCGCGCGAGGCGATCGCGATGGATCCGCAGCAGCGGCTGTTGCTGGAGGCCTCGTGGGAGGTCTTCGAACGGGCCGGGATCGCCGCGGACGCGTTGCGGGGCAGTCCCACCGGAGTGTTCGTCGGCACCAACGGCCAGGATTACGCCGCCCTCGTCGGTAACGCACCACAGCGTGCGGACGGCCATCTGGCCACCGGCAGCGCGGCGAGCGTGGCGTCCGGCCGACTGTCCTACACCTTCGGGCTCGAGGGCCCGGCCATCACCGTGGACACCGCGTGTTCGTCGTCGTTGGTGGCCATGCACCTGGCCGCGCAGGCGCTGCGCTCGGGCGAATGCCGTATGGCACTTGCGGGCGGCGCCACGGTAATGGCTACGCCCACGGCGTTCGCCGAGTTCTCCCGACAAGGCGCGTTGGCCGCTGATGGCCGGTGCAAGGCGTTCGCGGCGGGCGCGGACGGCACCGGCTGGGGCGAAGGCGTAGGCGTGCTGCTGTTGGAGCGGCTGTCCGACGCCGAGCGGAACGGCCACCGGGTGCTGGCGGTGATCCGTGGCTCCGCCGTCAACCAGGACGGCGCCTCCAACGGCCTGACGGCGCCGAATGGTCCGTCGCAGCAGCGGGTGATCCGGCAGGCGCTGGTGAACGCCGGACTCGCCTCCCAAGACGTGGACGCGGTGGAGGCGCACGGTACGGGGACGATGCTGGGCGACCCCATCGAGGCGCAGGCTCTGCTGGCCACCTACGGTCAGGACCGGGACCCGGATCGGCCGCTGCTGCTGGGCTCCGTGAAGTCCAACATCGGCCATACGCAGGCCGCGGCCGGTGTGGCTGGTGTGATCAAGATGGTGATGGCGATGCGCCACGGGGTGCTGCCGCAGAGCCTGCACATCGACGAGCCCACTCCCCATGTGGACTGGACGGCCGGACGGATCGCACTGCTCACCGAAGCGTCCCCCTGGCCCCAGACGGGAGCGCCGCGACGCGCCGCGGTCTCCTCGTTCGGCGTGAGCGGCACCAACGCGCATGTGATCCTCGAACAGGCATCTGCGGTGGCCGAACCCGAGGAGACCGACACGGCGCGAACTCCCGAACCGCCAGCTGTTCCGTGGGTGCTCTCGGCACGGAGTGAGGCGGGGCTACGGGCACATGCCCTCAGACTTCGGTCCTTCGTGAGCGCCGATACTGATCTGCGCCCGGTCGATGTCGGCTGGTCGCTGGCGTCGGCTCGCGCGGTGTTGTCACACCGTGCGGTGGTCGTGGGTGCGGACCGCGATGAACTGCTGTGTGGGCTGGAGGCTGTGGCCGGTGGCAGTGGCGCGGTTGGCGAGGCCCGCACGCGTTCCGGGGTGGTGTTCGTCTTCCCGGGGCAGGGGTCGCAGTGGGTGGGGATGGCGTTGGAGCTGTTGGAGTCCTCGCCGGTGTTCGCGGGGTGGATGGGTGAATGTGCCGATGCGCTCGCTCCGTTCGTCGAGTGGTCGTTGTGGGATGTGTTGGGTGATGAGGTGGCGTTGGGGCGGGTTGATGTGGTGCAGCCGGTGTTGTGGGCTGTGATGGTGTCGTTGGGGGAGTTGTGGTGTTCGTTTGGTGTGGTGCCGTCGGTGGTGGTGGGGCATTCGCAGGGTGAGATCGCGGCGGCGTGTGTGGCGGGGGGTTTGTCGTTGGAGGACGGTGCGCGGGTGGTGGCCTTGCGGAGCAGGGCGTTGCTGGCTCTGTCGGGTCGGGGTGGGATGGTGTCGGTTCCGGTTTCCGCCGACGTGCTGCGGGGTCGTGTGGGGTTGTCGGTGGCGGCGGTGAATGGTCCGGTGTCGACGGTGGTGTCGGGGTCTGTTGAGGTGCTGGATGGGGTGTTGGCGGAGTTTCCGGGGGCCAGGCGGATTCCGGTGGATTACGCGTCGCACTCCTCGCAGGTGGAGGGGATCCGGGAGGGGTTGGCGGAGGCGTTGGCGTCGGTGCGGCCGCGTACGGGTGAGGTGCCGTTCTTTTCGACGGTGACCGGGCGGTTGATGGACACCGTGGAGTTGGACGCGGAGTACTGGTATCGGAATCTGCGTGAGACGGTGGAGTTCCGGTCCGCGATTGAGGGGTTGTTGGAGCTTGGCCATACGGTGTTTGTCGAGGCCAGTCCGCATCCGGTGCTGACCGTCGGCATCCAGGACACCGCCGATACCACCGACACCGCTATCGACACCGCCACCGACATCGTCGTCACCGGATCGCTGCGCCGCGACGACGGCGGTCCGGCACGCTTCCTCACCACGCTGGCCGAGCTGTCCGTACGAGGGGTGGCGACGGACTGGCGGCAGGCGTTCGAAGGGACCGGTGCCCAGTACGTCGACTTGCCGACCTACCCTTTCCAGCGGGAGCGCTTCTGGGTCGAGCCCACCGCCCCGGACATGGCCCGGGACGCCGGCGTCACCACTGCGGACGGCGAGTTCTGGGCGGCCGTCGAGCGCGAAGATGCCGCATCACTGGCAACGACCTTGCAGGTCGACGACGCCTCACTGGGCGATCTGCTGCCCGCCTTGTCGGCCTGGCGCCGCAGGCGGCACGAGCGGTCCGCGCTGGAGACCGTCCGGTACCAGGTCAACTGGAAGCCGCTCGTCGATAACCGACCCGCGACGCTGTCAGGCGCGTGGCTGGTCGTGGTTTCCCAGGCCGACGCTGACCATGAGTGGGTCTCCGGCGTAAGCGAGACGCTCGCCGAGTACGGGGCCGAGCCAGTGGTGTGCCTGGTGGACGAGCGTCACCTGGATCGTGCCGTGCTGGCCGACCTGCTGGCGAGCATGACCACTACAAGCGACACGAGCAACACGACGAGCACGACGAGCACGGCGAGCGCGGCGAGCGCGGCGAGCGCGGCGAGTGTCAGCGGCGTGGTGTCGCTGGTCGCCCTGGACCAGCGGCCGCACCCGGACTACGCCTCCGTGCCCATCGGTTTCGCGATGACGGTACTGCTGACTCAGGCGTTGGGCGACGTGGGGGTGGAGGCCCCGCTGTGGAGTCTGACCCAACGCGCCGTGTCCACCGGGCCCGCCGACACCCTCCTCGCGTCCGCATGGGCGCAGGCACTGGTGTGGGGTGTCGGCCGAGTGATCGCACTCGAGCAACCCCTGAGCTGGGGTGGTCTCATCGACCTGCCGACCGAGGTGAACACGAGGGCGCGGGAACAGCTGGCAAGGGTCCTGTCGGGCGTTTCGGGCGAGGACCAGGTCGCGATCCGGACGGTCGGGGCCTTCGGGCGCAGGCTCGTCCATGCCCCCGCGTTGCGGACCGACCAGCCGTCCTGGCGGCCGAGCGGGACCGTACTGGTCACCGGAGGCACCGGAGCGCTGGGCGGTCATATCGCGCGGTGGCTGGCGCATCAGGGCGCGGAACACCTCGTGCTGACCAGCCGTCGCGGTATGGCCGCGCCTGGGGCGTCCGCACTCGTGGCGGACCTGGAAGCGGCCGGAGCGGCGGTGACGGTGGCCGTGTGCGACGTGGCCGAGCGCGCCCAACTGGCCGAGCTGCTGACGGACATCGGCCCGCTGACGGCTGTTGTGCACACGGCCGCCCTGCTGGACGACGCGACGGTCGAGTCCCTGACCGCCGAGCAGCTGCACCGGGTGCTCCGCGTCAAGGTCGACGGTGCGAGGCATCTGCACGAGTTGACCCGTGACATGGAACTGTCCGCGTTCGTGCTCTTCTCCTCCCTGTCCGGGACGGTCGGCACACCGGGGCAGGGCAACTACGCACCGGGCAATGCCTTCCTCGACGTACTGGCCGAGTACCGCAGGGCCCAGGGCCTGGTGGCGACCTCGGTGGCCTGGGGCCTGTGGGCCGGTGGCGGGATGGGAGAGGGCGAAGCCGGCGAGGTGGCCCGGCGGCATGGTGTTCCCGCACTGTCGCCGGAGCTGGCGGTGGCCGCTCTGCGTACGGCCGTCGAACAGGGCGACGCGGTGGTCACTGTCGCCGACATCGAATGGGAACGCCATTACGCCGCCTTCACCGCGACGCGCCCCAGCCCCTTGCTCGCCGACCTCCCAGAGGTACGGCGACTTATCGACGCGGGGGCCGCTTCGGTCGTCGAGGAGACGAACCTGGACCGATCCGGACTCAGCGGGCGCCTGGCAGTGCTCGAAGGGGCCGAACAGCGGCGACTGCTGCTCGATTTGGTGCGCCGCGATGTCGCGGCGGTGCTCGGGCACACCGACCCGGAAACCGTGTCGTCCCACCGTGCCTTCCAGGAGCTCGGCTTCGACTCCGTGACGGCGGTCGAGTTCCGCAACCGGCTGGGTGCCGCGACCGGTCTGCGGCTCCCGGCCACTGCCGTATTCGACTACCCGACCCCGCTGGCCCTGGCGGAGTACGCGCGGTCGGAACTGCTGGGGACGGTCGGGGAGCCTCTTCGCGCCGAGCCGAGCGGCTCCCTCGTGGACGACGATCCGATCGTGATCGTAGGAATGAGCTGCCGCTTCCCCGGCGGGGTGAGCTCGCCGGAGGACCTGTGGGACCTCCTCACCGAGGGCGGGGACGCGATGTCGGCGTTCCCCGGGGACCGTGGCTGGGACCTGGCCGGGCTCTTCCACAGCGACCCCGGCCACCCGGGTACCTCGTACACCCGGACAGGTGGCTTCCTCCATGACGCGACCGCGTTCGACGCCGACTTCTTCGGCATCTCGCCACGTGAAGCGGTGGCGATGGACCCGCAGCAGCGGCTGCTGCTGGAGGCGTCATGGGAGGCGTTCGAGCGGGCGGGAATCGATCCTCGGTCGCTGCGGGGCAGCGAGACCGGGGTGTTCGCCGGCACCAACGGTCAGGACTACGTCAGCCTTTTGGGCGGAGATCAGCCGCAGGAGTTCGAGGGCCATGTAGGGACGGGCAATTCGGCATCGGTGATGTCCGGCCGGATCGCGTACGTCCTGGGGCTCGAGGGCCCGGCGCTGACGGTGGATACGGCGTGTTCGTCGTCGTTGGTGGCGTTGCATCTGGCGGTGCAGGCGTTGCGGTCGGGTGAGTGCTCGCTGGCGCTCGCGGGTGGTGTCACGGTGATGGCGACACCGGGTCTGTTCGTGGAGTTCTCCCGTCAGCGCGGCCTGGCCGCCGATGGTCGGTGCAAGGCGTTCGCGGGGGCTGCTGATGGCACCGGTTTCTCCGAGGGTGTGGGGATGCTGGTGG
>NZ_JANIAA010000103.1 GCF_024505145.1 Streptomyces rugosispiralis
CGTGGTGATGTCCGGCCCCAGCACGAGGGCGACTCCGCCGAGAAGCACTACCGGGGCCCCAGCGATCAGCGCCTGAACGGCGACGCGCGCCGCCGTGCGCAGTCCCCCTGCCTCGTCGGCCCCGGCCACTCCGTCGGGGCCCCGGGACAGCGTCCTGCCGCTGCCTCCGCTCTCATGCGGCGGCGCTATATCGACATCACTGTCCATTCGTCTCCCCATACGGCTTTCGCCATGGCGGCATCCGGGCTCACCTTAACGGCGGCGGATGGGCGGCAGACACGCCATCACGCATGAAGGGACATTCACATGGACATGGATTTCATTTTCATCTACAGTTTTATGCATACCTCTTTCCGCCGAGCGCCAGTGAGGTGATCCGCCGTGAGCAGCCGGAGGACCCGGCAGCGAACCGCCGTCCTGCGCGTCCTCACCGGCTGTCAGGACTTCGTCTCGGCACAGGAACTGCACGCGCGGCTGACCGCGGCCGACGTTCCGATCGGGCTGACCACGGTCTACCGGGCCCTGCGGGATCTGGAGGCTACGGGTGGCGTCGATGTCGTACGCGACGAGGCGGGAGAGCGGCTCTACCGCCCGCGGCCCGCTGACGGACACCGTCACTACCTGATCTGCCGCTGCTGCGGCCGCAGTCGGCCGGTGGACTCCGAGATCGTGGAGCGATGGGCCGACCGGGTCGGAGCGGACACCGGATTCGCCGCGGTGGAGCACACCGTCGAACTCACCGGCATCTGCGGCGACTGTCAACCCGCCACCGACGAAGGAGAACCGCCGCCATGCCACTGGGAGCCCGCCCGGGGCAGAGCCCGCAGCTGCGCGAGCTGAGGCAGTCCGTACGGCGCCTGCTCGGACTCGACGACGACACAGCCGTCGTCATCCGGCAACTCGCCTGCGCCGAACCCGGCTGCCCACCCCTGGAAACGGTCATCGCCGTCCTTCCCATGAATGGCCAGGCCCGCCGATGGGCCCTGCACGCCACCGCCGAAGAGATCACCGAGGACGACCTGCGGGCCGCCCTGCTCACCCCGTCCTCCGAAGGAGCCTGAATGACCACGCCCACCCCCGAGGAGCCCCGTGACGAGCGCGTCCCCGTCACCGTCCTGACCGGCTTCCTCGGCTCCGGCAAGACGACCCTGCTCAACCGCATCCTCACCGAGCAGCACGGGATGCGGATCGCCGTCATCGAGAACGAGTTCGGCGAGGTCGGCGTCGACGACGCCCTCGTCCTCGACTCCGAAGAAGAGATCTTCGAGATGAACAACGGCTGCATCTGCTGCACCGTGCGCGGAGACCTGATCCGCATTCTGGGCGCGCTGATGCGGCGGCGGGAGAAGTTCGATCACATCCTGATCGAGACCACCGGTCTCGCCGACCCCGCCCCCGTGGCGCAGACCTTCTTCATGGACGACGAGATCGCCGCCCAACTGCGGCTGGACGCCATCGTCACCCTGGTCGACGCCGCGCACGTCCTCCAGCATCTGGACGAGGTCAAACCCGAGGGCGTGGAGAACGAGGCCGTCGAGCAGATCGCCTTCGCCGACCGGATCGTCCTCAACAAGACCGACCTGGTGGACGAGTCGGCCATCGCCGAGGTCACCGCTCGCATCCGCGCGATCAACAGCGGCGTGCAGATCATCCCCGCCCAGCACGCCGAAATCTACCTCCCCCAGGTGCTGGACGTCGGCGCGTTCGACCTGGAACGCGTGCTCGCCGAGGATCCGAGCTTCCTCACCGAGACCGAGCACCAGCACGACACCACGGTCACCTCCGTCGGCATCGACCTGATCGGTGAACTCGACGAGGAACGCCTCAACCGGTGGCTGGGCACACTGCTGCGGACCAAGGGCGTTGACATCTTCCGTTCCAAGGGCATCCTCGCCCTCGCCGGGGCACCCAAGCAGTACGTCTTCCAGGGCGTGCACATGCTGCTCGTCGGCGAGTTCGGCCGCGACTGGCGCGACGGCGAGGAACGCCGCAACCGGCTGGTCTTCATCGGCCGCGACCTCGACCGGGAGGCCCTGGAGCGCGGTTTCGCCGACTGCCTGGCCACCGCCGGAGCCGCCGCATGAACATCACCGCGCCCGACGCCGACCTCGCCACCGCCTGGGACACCGCCGTCGACGACGCGCCCGTCGCTCTCAGCGCACGCCACGACCTGATCGCCATCGCGGGAGCCGCGGGCACGATCTGGATCCTGGACGCCGCCACCGGAGCGTGCATCGACACCTTCGAACTGCCCGGCGGGGCCCTGAGCGTGGCCCTGGCCCCGGACGCCCGGCACGCGGCCGCCACCGGGCCCACCGGTTACGCCCTGTGGCGCAGGGAGGACGGCCGTACGACGGTTCGCGACACCGGCGCCTGGTCCTCCACAGCGGCGTGGGCGGACAACGAGCGGGTCGCGATCGCTGCCGGACGCCGCGCCCTCGTCCTCGCCCCCGGCGGCGGCGAACTGTGGGCCACCGAGCCCGCTGCCAGCACCGTCACCGACCTCGCCTGGCTGCGCCAGGGGCGGCGGCTGGCCGTCGCCGCCTACGGGGCCGTGCGCTGCCACGAACGGCACACCCACAAGCCGGTGATGACCTACCCCTACATCGGCTCGCACCTCGCGCTCGCCGTCGCCCCCACCGGACGGTGGATCTGCAGCGGCAACCAGGACGCCTCCATCCACATCTGGCGCACCCGCGATGCGGGCGAACTCACCATGTCCGGCTACCCGGAGAAGGTCTCCCGCCTCGCCTTCGACGACACCGGTTTCTGGCTCGCCGCCGACGGTGCCCCCGACGTGACCGTCTGGGACTTCTCCGGCAAGGGCCCCGCCGGCACGGCCCCCCGCTCCCTGCGCTGCCACGAGACCATCACCGCGCTGGCCTGGCGGCCCGGCGGGGGCGGCCATCTGGCCAGCGGTGGCGCCGACGGCACGGTCGCGCTGTGGCGCGCCACCGCGGGGCGGCCCGAATCCCGGATCTCCCCTGCCCGGATCCTGGACGGCGATACGACCGTCGCCGCTCTGACCTGGGCCGGGCCCGAGCTGCTGGTCTCCGCGTACCGGGACGGCCGGATACGCGCCCACCGGCTACCTTCCCGGACCACGCTATGAGTCTCGTCAAGGCCACGATCGGGGCCGCCCGCGACCGGCCGTGCACCCTGGTCGTCTGCCGGGGCTGCTGCTGCGGCAACCCACGCAGGCAACCCCATGTCGACCATCAGTGGCAACTCGACCAGTTGCGCGCCGCGGCCGCCGAATCCGCCGGCCGCCTCGCCGTCCGCACGACGGACTGCCTCGGCCCCTGCGGTCAAGCCAACGTCATCGTGGTCCAGCCCGCCACAGCCGGGCGTGCGAAGGGCGGCCGGGCGACCTGGATCGGGTGGGCCAACGATGACGACTGCATGGACGACCTCCTCCGCTGGGCGGCCGCCGGAGGTCCGGGCCTGGCCAAGCCGTCGGCCACGCTCGAACTGCACTTCATCCGCACACCGGGAGAAGCCCGGACGCGGGCACGCGGCCACGGACGCGGACGCGGACGTGCACGCCGATGAGGCCATGAGCGGTCGCGACATCCTCGCGACCGCCCGCCTCGACGACGCCACGGCAGCGTCCGTCGCCACCACGCTCCAGGCCCTGGCCACCCCGTCGCGGCTGTTGATCCTCACGGCCCTGCGGCAATCTCCCCACTCTGTCACCGAACTGGCCACCGAGGTCGGCATGGAGCAGTCCGCCGTTTCCCATCAACTCCGTCTCCTGCGCACCCTCGGCCTGGTCACCGGGCGCCGCGATGGCCGCCGCATCGTCTATCGCCTCTATGACGACCACGTGGCCCAATTCCTCGACCAGGCCGTCCACCACATCGAGCACCTACACCTCGGCATCCGCGACACGCCCTGACCGAAGCGGGGCCCGACGGCACAACCGTCGGGCCCCGCTTCGGTGTAGAGAATGCGCCCTCGCCAGGCCGTGAGGCCGTCAGTTGAGGTGGGCGGCTCCCACCGGAGAAGGGACCGCACGCAGCCGGACGGGAAGTGTGTCATCGTCCGGCATCCCCCTCCGTAGCCACGCGCTCAGCGCCTCGGCATCGGCCACGGTGGCGATCGGTCCCAGCCGCGCCGCAGGTCCGCTGGGCCTGCGATCCAGCGCACACGGCTGGACGGCAGCGTACAGCCCCTGGCGACGACGGCAGTCCAGGAGCTTGCCGAGACATCCGGTGGAAACGAGGACGCCGTGCGAAGAGCCTTGGACAGCCTTGCGCAGTCTCTCCATCACCTCATCGCCGTCGGATTGCCCACGACAGCTCCCACAGACGACAAGAGTGAAGGGGCGGTTCGGACGGTCGTCCGGACCATGCGTCATAAAACTCCTCCGTGGACAACTGAGGCGAACGTCCGGTCGACGCGACCGGACAGCTAACGGGAGCCGTAGGGAATCAGGGCCATCTCGCGCGCGTTCTTGATGGCGCGGGCGATCTGGCGCTGCTGCTGTCGTGTCACATGGGTCACCCGGCGGCTGCGTATCTTGCCGCGGTCGGAGATGAACTTCCGCAGCAGGTCGGTGTTCTTGTAATCGACATAGGTGATGCCGGCGGCGTCGAGCGGGTTGACGCGGGGGCGCCTGGCTCCCCGGCGGTCGGTGATGGTGGTGCGGCGGGCCATGAGCAAGTCCTGTCCGTTGAGCGTGAGGCGCCGTCAGGCGACCGGGTCGAGCAGTTCGTCGAAGGCGTGCGGCAGCCGGCTCCAGGCGTCCGGCCCGGCCGCGTACTCGGCGTCGGTCAGCAGACACGAGTCGAGCAGCGCCAGCAGCCCGTCGCGGTCGAGGCCGGGCGAGGTGAAGGTGAGGTGCTGACGGCGGTCGCCGTGGTCGGGGTGCCAGTCCAGCGCGGCGGCCACCCGCCGCTCGGCCGGCACCATCTCCCAGGCCGCGTCCGGCAGCGCGGCCAGCCACGGCCCGGCCGACTCCACACACAGCGCCCCGCCCGCCGCGTCCCACGACAGCAGGGTGTCACCCCGGTCCGCCAGCCAGAAGCGGCCCCGGCTACGGGCCGCGGCGCAGGTCAGATCCTCCAGCGCGGCATACAGCCGCCCCGGGTGGAAGGGCCGCTCGCGCCGCCAGACGAGCGTGGCCACGCCGTGCTCATCGCCCTCCTGCGGCAGCAGCGCGCACGCCGGATGCTGCCGGGCGGCCGCCGCCGCGATGTCGAAGCCCTGAAGGAGGGCGGGCCCCAGGGCCCCCTCGCCGAGCCGCGTCTGCCGTGCGCCCGGGGTGAGTTGGGTGAGCAGGGCCAGATCGCCGTCGTCCGCGGGCTCTTCGGACGTCTCGTCCTCGGCGACGGCGAGCACGGTGGGGTACTCCAGCTGCCGGGCGAAGGTGTCCGCGATGGTGCGCCGGTCGGTCGGGGCCGCGGCCAGACCGGCCTCGGCGAGGTCGTCACCATTGGCGAGGTAGGGGACCATCAGGGCCGGGTCGACCGCGGTGGCCACCCCCGTCAGCTCCAGCGGCGCCCCCGCGGCCGCGATGACGGCGGCCATGGCCTGGGGCTCGACCGACTCCCACAGCTCGACCACGGCGAGCCGGTGCCCGCCACCCGTGGCCAGGCGCAGCAGCTCGGGGACCATGTCCTCGCGCAGCGCGCAGCACGCGCAGTCGTTCACCAGCGGCGCCTCGCCCTCGCCCAGCGGCCCGGAGGCGTCGCGCACGGTGCGGCGCACCGCGCGGTCGGTGGCGGCGGACAGATCGTGGTGCAGCGCCACGGAGCCGGGCACCGTGCGCAGGATCTCCTCGACGGCGGCGCGGCGGGCGTCGGCGTGCAGTCCGCCCACGACCGCCA
>NZ_JANIAA010000104.1 GCF_024505145.1 Streptomyces rugosispiralis
TGAGGCGGATGTGGTGCCGTTGCTGGCTGGTCGTGAGGCTGAGGTGAGTGTGGCGGCGGTCAACGGTCCGCGTTCGACCGTGATTTCCGGTGTGGAAGATGCCGTGGTGGAGGTCATCGGGCTGCTGGAGGCCGGGGGTGTCAAGACGAAGCGGTTGCGGGTGTCGCATGCGTTCCACTCGCCGTTGATGGAGTCGATGCTGGCGGAGTTCCGCCGGGTGGCCGAGGGGTTGTCGTACGCGAGCCCCCGCATCCCCGTCGTATCGAATGTGACGGGTCTGGTGGCGGACGCCGAGGCGCTGTGCTCCGCCGACTACTGGGTACGGCATGTGCGTGAGGCCGTGCGGTTCGCGGACGGGGTACGGAGCCTGGCCGACACGGGAGTCACCACCTACCTGGAGCTCGGCCCGGACGAGGTGCTGTCCACGATGGGTGAGCAGTGCCTGCCGGAGGAGACAGCGGATGCCGCCGTCTTCCTGCCGGCCGCGCGCTCCGGTCGCGACGCGGTCGAGACCGCACTGACGCTCGCGGCCGGGGCCCATGTCCGAGGTGTTGCGGTGGACTGGACGGCCGTGCTCGCGGCCGTCGCCGGACGACCGGCCCGACGGGTGGAGCTGCCGACGTACGCCTTCCAACGCACCCGCTACTGGGTGGCGACAGGGGCGGCGCCGGAAACCCACAACGGCGAGGCAGAAGCTCAACGCGAGTCCGCCGACGCCGACTTCTGGGACGCGGTGGAACGCGAGGATCTGTCGGCGCTCACGGACACGCTGGCCGTCGAGAGCGAGGCCGTCACGGGTGAGTCGCTCGCGGCGGTGCTGCCGGTCCTGTCGTCGTGGCGGCGTCGTAGCCGTGAGCGGTCGCAGGTCGACGCCTGGCGCTACCGGATCGCCTGGTCGCCGGTCTCGGAGGTGGCGGCTGCCTCGCTGACGGGTTCGTGGCTGGTGGCGGTGGAAGCCGGGCAGGCCGACGACGCATGGGTCGCGGACTGCGTGGCGGCCTTGGCCGCGCGGGGCGCGCTGCCCGTGGTCGTCGAACTCGACGATGCCGACGCCGACCGTGAGGCGGTGGCGGCGCGGCTGCGCGACGCCCTGGGCCGCACGGACAGGGCCGCCGCCGATGTCACGGGGGTGCTCTCGCTGCTGGCCTTGGCAGAGGGGCGGCACGGCCGGTATACGGCGGTGCCATCGGGCCTGGCGCTGACCTTGTCCCTGCTCCAGGCGATCGGGGACGCGGGTGTGGGTGGCCGCGTGTGGTGTGTGACGCGTGGCGCGATGGCGACGGGCGGTTCGGAGAGCCCGTTGAGCCTGGAGCAGGCGGCGGTGTGGGGGCTGGGCCGGGTGGCCGGGCTGGAGGCCCCGGAGCGCTGGGGCGGCTTGGTCGATCTGCCGCAGACCCCGGACGGCCGGGCCCTCGAGCGGCTGATGGCCGTCATCGGCGGTACAACCGGTGAGGACGAGGTGGCGGTACGGGCGTCGGGTGTGTTCGCCCGGCGTGTGGTCCGTGCGGCGGTGAGTGCCGAGGGCGGGAAGGCGTGGCAGCCGTCGGGGACGGTGCTGGTGACCGGCGGTACGGGTGCGCTGGGCGCCCATGTGGCACGGTGGCTGGCGCGGGCCGGTGCGGAGCATCTGGTGTTGGTCTCCCGGCGCGGCCCGGCGGCCGAAGGGATGGACAAGCTGCGGGCGCAGCTTGCCGAGTTGGGTGCTCGGGTGACGGTTGCGGCATGCGATGTCGGCGACCGCGAGGCATTGGCCGGGGTGTTGGCCCGGGTGCCGGAGGAGTTGCCGCTGACGGCCGTCGTACACACGGCGGGTGTGCTGGACGACGGGGTGCTGGACGGGCTTTCGGCGGACCGGTTCGAAGGCGTGTTGCGGGCGAAGTCCGAGGCGGCCTGGCATCTGCACGAGCTGACACGTGAGCTGGACCTTTCGGCGTTCGTGCTGTTCTCCTCGTTCTCCGCGACGGTGGGCGGCGCCGGACAGGGCAACTACGCGGCGGCGAACGCCTTCCTGGACGCGCTCGCCGAACGCCGCCGGGCCGAGGGTCTGCCTGCCACCTCCGTGGCCTGGGGACCGTGGGCCGACGGTGGTATGGCCACCCAGGACGCGGTGATCAGCGGCCGTATGGAGCGGTTCGGCCTGCCGCCGATGGAGCCCGAGCTGGCCGTCACCGCGATGGCGCGGGCCGTCAGCCAGTCCGACACCTGCCCGGTCATCACCGACATCGACTGGCCGCGGTTCACCGCCGGTGTCGACGGCACCCGGCTCGGCCATCTCTTCGGTGACATCGCCGAGGTCAGGACGGTACGGCAGGCCACCGACGCCACCCTGGACGGGCAGCCCGCCGGCGACCACCGGCCGACGCTCGGCACGACACTCGCGGAGCTTCCGGCGGCGGAACGCGAAACCGCCCTGCTCGACATGGTGCGTACGCATACGGCGGCCGTCCTCGGATACGCCACCCACGAGGGCATCGACGGCGAACGTGGCTTCTTCGACATGGGGCTCGACTCGCTGACCGCCGTGGAACTGCGCAACCGCCTCAACGTGGCCACCGGGCTGCGACTGCGGCCGACCGCACTGTTCGACTACGGATCGCCATCGGCGCTGGCCCGCCACCTCATGGGTGAGCTGGTCGAGGACGAGGCCGCCCCGGAGAAGTCCCTGCCCGCCGAGATCGACCGACTCGAATCCGTCCTTACGGCCATGTCGCAGGACGACATCACCCGGACGAAGGCCATCGTCCGGCTCCAGTCGGTGCTGGCCAAGCTGAGCGAACCCGTCGGCGGGGGCGGGAGCGCCGTACGGGACGACAACGGCGATGACGACCTGGAAAGCGCATCGGTGGACGAGCTCTTCGACGTCATCGACCGAGAACTCGGAGACGCCTGACATGAACGAGAACCACCCGGTTTCTTCGAGGGGGCAGGGCCAAGTGTCAAACGAAGAGAAGCTCGTCGAGTACCTCAAGCGCGTGATGGCCGATCTGCGTCAGACGCAGCGGCGTCTCCGCGATGTCGAGGAGAAGTCCCGGGAGCCGATCGCGATCGTGGCGATGAGCTGCCGCTTCCCCGGCGGTGTGCGGTCTCCGGAAGAGCTGTGGGAACTGCTCTCCCACGGCGGGGACGCCGTGACCGCGTTCCCGGAGGACCGCGGCTGGGACCTGGCGGAGCTGTACGACCCGGACCCCGACCGCTCCGGCACCTCGTACGTCAAGGAGGGCGCGTTCCTCTCCGACGCGGGCGCCTTCGATCCCACCTTCTTCGGGATCTCGCCGCGTGAGGCGCTGGCGATGGATCCGCAGCAGCGGCTGCTGCTGGAGACATCGTGGGAGGCCATGGAGCGGGCCGGTGTCACTCCGGCGTCGTTGCGCGGCAGCAAGGCCGGTGTCTTCGTGGGCACCAACGGTCAGGACTACACCGTCGCGCTGCGGCAGGCCCCGAAGGGTGTCGAGGGCTTCCTCGCCACCAGCGGTGCGGCCAGCGTGATGTCGGGCCGGCTCTCCTACACCTTCGGGTTCGAAGGGCCCGCGGTGACGGTGGACACCGCCTGCTCGTCGTCGCTGGTGGCACTGCATCTCGCGGTGCAGTCGCTGCGGCAGGGGGAGTGCCGGCTAGCCCTCGCCGGAGGCGTGACCGTGATGTCCACGCCCGGCCTCTTCGTGGAGTTCAGCCGTCAGCGGGGTCTCGCCCCGGACGGCCGGTGCAAGGCGTTCGCGGCTGCCGCCGACGGCACGGGCTGGGGTGAGGGCGTGGGCATGCTGCTGCTGGAGCGGCTGTCGGACGCGCGGCGCAACGGTCACCCGGTGCTTGCGGTGGTACGCGGCTCCGCCGTCAACCAGGACGGCAGCAGCAGCGGCCTGACCGTGCCCAATGGCATTTCCCAGCAGCGCGTCATCCTCCAGGCCCTGGCCAACGCGCGGCTGTCGGCCGCCGAGGTGGACGCGGTCGAGGCGCATGGCACGGGCACGACGCTGGGCGACCCCATCGAGGCCCAGGCGCTGCTGGCCACCTACGGGCAGGACCGCGCGGACGGTCGGCCACTGCTGCTGGGGTCGGTGAAATCCAACCTCGGCCATACGCAGGCGGCGGCGGGCGTGGCCGGTGTGATGAAGATGGTCCTGGCCATACAACACGGTGCGCTGCCGAAGACACTGCACGTCGATGAGCCGACACCGCACGTGGACTGGTCGGCCGGCGCGATCGAGCTGCTGGGCGAGCAGATGGCATGGCCGGACAACGGCGAACCGCGCCGGGCCGGTGTGTCGGCCTTCGGCGTCAGCGGCACCAACGCCCATGTGGTGCTGGAGCAGGCGCCGGTCGGCGATGAGGGCGACGCGGCGGACGACGGGGTGAGCGGGGGCGGCTCGGCGGTGGTGCCGTGGGTGGTGTCGGCCCGCTCCGAGGCGGCGTTGCGGGCGCAGGCGGGTCGGCTGGCGTCGTATGTGGCGGGGCGGGCGGAGCTGTCGGCCGGGGACGTCGGGTGGTCGCTGGCGACGACACGTACCGTCTTCGAGCATCGTGCGGTGGTGCTGGCCGGGGACCGGGCCGGTTCGGTCGGTGGGGTGGCGGCGCTGGCGGCGGGCCGGGACGTCTCTGGGCTGGTCCGGGGCGTGGCCGGTGGTGATGGTCGTGCGGTGTTGGTGTTTCCGGGGCAGGGGTCGCAGTGGGTGGGGATGGCTGCGGGGCTGCTGGATTCCTCGCCGGTGTTCGCGCGGCGGATCGGGGAGTGCGCGGCGGCTCTGGCGCCGTATGTGGACTGGTCGTTGGTGGATGTGCTCGGCGATCCCGTGGCGCTGGAGCGGGTGGATGTGGTGCAGCCTGCGCTGTTCGCGGTGATGGTGTCGCTGGCGGAGTTGTGGCGTTCGTATGGGGTGGAGCCTGCGGCGGTCATCGGTCATTCGCAGGGTGAGATCGCGGCGGCGTGTGTGGCGGGTGCGTTGTCGTTGGAGGATGCGGCGCGTGTGGTAGCCCTGCGCAGTCAGGCCCTGCGGGTGTTGTCCGGGCGTGGTGGCATGGTGTCGGTGTCGCTGCCCGTGGAGGCGGTGCGGGAGCGGCTCGCGGCGTGGGGGGAGCGGTTGTCGGTGGCGGCGGTGAACGGGCCCTCGGCGGTCGTGGTCTCCGGCGACGCCGACGCGTTGGACGAGTTGCTGGCCGTATGCGAGGGCGAGGAGATCCGGGCCCGGCGCGTCCCCGTCGATTACGCCTCGCATTGCGCTCATGTCGAGGCCATCGAGGACGAGCTTCGACAGGCCCTTGCGGGGATCAGCCCTCGGTCTTCGTCGGTGCCGTTCTATTCGACGGTGACGGGTGGGGTGTTCGATACGGCGGGGCTGGACGCGGGGTACTGGTACCGCAATCTGCGTCAGACGGTGCGTTTCGAGGAGAGCGTGCGCGCCCTGCTGGGCGACGGTTTCCAGGTGTTCATCGAGGCCAGCGCCCATCCGGTGCTCACGATGGGTGTGGAGGAGACTGCCGAGGATCACGGCACTCGTGTTACCGCCGTTGGTTCGCTGCGCCGCGACGAAGGTGGCCTGGAGCGGTTTGTGACCTCACTGGCCGAGGCGTACGTCGGCGGCGCGTCCGTCGACTGGTCCACGGCACTCCGGGGAACGGGTGCTCGGCAGGTGGAGTTGCCGACCTATGCCTTCCAGCACCAGCACTACTGGATCGAGACTCCTTCGTCGGCCATTGGCGATGTGACATCAGTC
>NZ_JANIAA010000105.1 GCF_024505145.1 Streptomyces rugosispiralis
GAACGTCGGCGCCTCCCTCACCTCGGGCGCGGTCATCTGCGAGATCAAGGACTAGACAGGAACGATCGCTGTGGCTCCACTCGGAGGTAGACCCCAGGATTGACTGGCGCTTCCGTGGACGCCGGGGCCCGCTCAGGGCATGGGCTGTTGATTTCCGCCCATCGAGTGGTCCCACCTTGGTAGGTCGTGGTTCCGGAGCGGGCGGACAGTGCGGCGGCCGAGTCATCAAGGGCCAATGCGGGTGGCGACCTGCATCACGTACAGATGTCAGACATTCGGTGTTAGGGTCGCCTTATGAGAGATCTTCGTGCGCCGCGCCGCGTAGCGAGCCTGTCGGCGCAACTGGTGGACACCCTCCGCGAGCAGATCACATCCGGCGCCTGGCCTGTAGGGATGCGGATCCCGCCCGAACATGACCTGGTCGAGCAACTCGGTGTCGGGCGTACGACGGTGCGCGAGGCGCTCGGCGCGCTGGTGCATCTGGGCCTGCTGGAGGCCAGGAAGGGTGACGGGACGTACGTCCGGACATCGAGCGAAATGCACTCGGTACTGATGAGACGTGCCAACACCTCGAGGTGGAGCGATGTGCTGGAACTCCGCGCGGTGCTGGAAGAGTACGCCTCGGGCCTGGCCGCGTTGCGGCGTACCGAAGACGACCTGAATCGCCTGCGGCACCTCCTCGACGAGGCCGAGGCCGCAGCGGATTCACCGGAGACGGCCGCCGACGTGGAGATCGATGCCCGCTTCCACCAGGCCGTGGTGAGTGCCAGCGGGAACACCCTTCTCACCGAGGTGTACGACGTCCTCAGCGTCGCGGTCACCGAACAGATCGGCGGCACGGTCTGGCCCAGCGCGACGGCCGCACGCCACAGCCTTCTGCACAGGCGTCTCGTTGAGGCGATCGCCGCCCAGGACGAGGTCGGTGCACGCTACTGCGCCACCGAGATCGTGAAGCTCTCCGAGACCGGAACGGAACGACAGAAGTGACCACCTCGAGGAACTCCCGCGCCGGCCTCACCACGGCCACGAAGGCCGACCGGATCGCAGCCCCGAAGACGCCGGTTACTACGCCCACCCTTTCGGCCAGCCTCTTGATCGCGATCCTGTTGGTGGCGGCCAACCTGCGCGTGACCTTGACGGGTGTGGGCACACTGCTGCCGGCCATCGAGCACGACACCGGGTTGACCGCGTCAGCGGGTGGCGTACTGAGTACCCTGCCGCTGTTTGTGTTTGCCGTGACTTCGCCCTTCGTCGGGCGCACCTCGCACCGGGTCGGCACCACCCGCCTTCTCGTGGCCGCCCTCGCCGTGCTGGCAGTGGGCACCGTGATCCGGTCCTTGCCTTCGATCGCCTGTCTGTTCGCCGGAACCGTGATCCTCTCGGTGGCCATCGCGGTTGGCAACGTCCTGCTGCCCACGGTGATTCGTACCCACGTGCCCGGCCCGCGGGTTCATACCGTCAGCGCTCTCTACGTCACCGCCATGGGAGTGGTCGCCGCTCTGTCCTCCGGCATCTCCGTCCCGCTTGCCGAGGCCCTGCCCGGAACCTGGCATTCCGCCCTGGCCTGGGGAGTGGTCGTCGCCGTCGCCGCTCTCGCCGTATGGCTGCCTCGGCTCCGCGGGTCCCGGCCCGACGGCGGCGTGCGGTCTCGTGGGACACACGCTCGAACCCCATGGCGATCCTGGCTGGCGTGGCAGGTGTCCTTCTTCATGGGCCTGCAGTCCCTTGCCTTCTACACCGCCGTCGCTTGGCTGCCCAGCATCCTCGGTCAGCAGGGCATGAGCACCACGGCTGCCGGCTGGATGCTGTTCTACTACCAGCTCGTCGCACTGGTCACGAGCATGTTGCTGCCTTTGATCACTCGAGGCCGCCACGACCAGCGCTTCGCTGCCGCCGCGGGCTCAGCGATCGTCGCCGCGGGCTTCGCGCTCCTGCTCCTCTTTCCGGCGCTCGCACTCGCGGCGTGCACTCTTCTCGGGTTGGGCGCCGGTGTCTGTCTCGTGCTCGCCCTGAGCTTCCAAAGCCAACGTGCCACTGGTCCCAGCGAGACCACAGCCCTGGCCGGGATGGCTCAGTCCATCGGCTATCTCGTCGCCGCGGCCGGCCCCCTTCTTCTGGGCGTCCTCCACGACACCACCGGCAGCTGGACTGGTGCTCTCCTTCTCCTCACCGCATTGAGCCTGGTCATGGCCGCTGCCGGTTATGGCGCCGGACGCGACCGCCACGTTCAGACCCCGGCCTGACCGCGAGACGGATCAACGCCGTCCAGAACACATCGGACCGGACGCGGGAACGCGGAGAACGCGGAGTCAGCCGTCAACCACGTCGCGGCACACTGGTGCCGGCCGCTACTTGCCGTCGTCCTCGCGCTTGAGGGCTTCCAGCGCCCGCCGCGTGACCTCGTCCACCGGGCCCAGGGCGGAGATCGTAACCGCCAGGCCCCGCGTCTTGTAGTACTCGATGATCGGCTCGGTCCGCGTGTAGTAGACCTCGAGCCGCCTGCGGACGGTCTCCTCGGAGTCGTCGTCGCGCTGGTAGAGCTCGCCGCCGCAGACGTCGCACAGGCCCTGCTTCTTCGGCGGGCCGTACGACACGTGGAAGACGTGTGCCGACCGGCCGCGGCAGATGCGCCGGCCGGCGATGCGCTCGATGACCTTCCTCGGGGACTTCGAGGTCAAGAACCGCGTCCAGCTTGGTGGCCTCGGTCTTCAGCAGCTCGTCGAGCGCCTCGGCCTGCGAGACGTTGCGCGGAAAACCGTCGAGCAGGAAGCCGTTCTCGGCATCCGGCTGTCGCATGCGGTCCTTCGCCATCGCGATGGTGAGCTCGTCGGGGACGAGGTTGCCGGCGTCCATGGAGACCTTCGCGAGCAAGTAGCGGCGTGCGAGGGCACCCCACTGGGGGGTGGCGCCGATGCCGACCGAACCGGTGGAGTAGTCGACCGGGTCGGGGTCCTTGGTCGCGGCTGACAGCCACAGCACCCGCCGTTCGACCGACTTCAGCGCGGCAAGCTCCTCCGCCTGGGCAGGGCCGCCGTCGCCGCCGGCCGACCTCAGTTCCGCGACCATCACAGACCGCCTCCGCATTCGGCACCATGCCTCATCAGGAGTTTCGCGTTCTGCTCCGCCAGAGGACGGATGACTCTGCGACCGCACAAGATGTTTCTTTCAAGACGCGGCCCCATCACACGCCTTGGCTGACGGCAGAGCTTCGACTGCCCGCAGGACATCTGTCAGCCATGCGACCTGCCCGTCGAACTGTGCCAGCTTCCGGGGCCGTACCCATCGGTATGCCTTGTGCTCCCAGTTGAGAGTGAGCCGACGCTGACCGGTGCAGGCCATAAAGGTGTGCACGGTCCAGTCCGGCCCGCCACGAGGGTCGGCGAGACGCAGCGTGGGGCCCGCGGTCAGCTGCTCCAGAGCGCGGGCGGGGAGCAGAGTCTCCTCCCAGATCTCCTGGATGGCTTGCCGCACCGGGTCGCTGTCGGCGTCCAGATATCCGGTGATGCAGTGCCACAAGCCCGCGTCATGCTGGACAGATCCACTGCGCTTGAACAACCCGATGCGCCCTCGCCACATGAGGATGACGGCGACGACTTGTCGCGGGACCCGAGACGTGGGTCGACCGGACTCATTCAGGGACCGTGCCCCTTGTGAGGCCTGGGAGACCACCCCGCGACCACCGTCTTCGGTACGGACACCCGGGTAGGCCCCGATACGCTTCTTCATCTGGTGCCTCCTTCATGCGACGGCCTGGAGCACGAGGTTGGACACGCGCTGACGACGGCCTCGCGTGCCACCGGTCCGTGCCCGTCGTTCAGCGGATGCGGCTCTCGCTCCCGGCCCATGCCCTGTCCCGCAACATGAACTTCTGGATCTTCCCGGTGGAGGTCTTCGGCAACTCGGTGAATGTGACCGTCTTCGGCGCCTTGAACCGGGCCAGCCTGTCCTTCACATGCTCGATGATCTCCGCCTCGGTGGCCGTGGCGCCTTCCCGCAGGCTCACATAGGCGGCAGGGACCTCACCCCAGCGCTCGTCCGGCACCGCGATCACCGCCGCCTCCAGTACCGCCGGATGGTCCATGATCGCCTGCTCCACCTCGACCGACGCGATGTTCTCCCCGCCCGAGATGATCACGTCCTTCGAGCGGTCACGCAGTTCCACGTACCCGTCGGGGTGCAGGATGCCGATGTCCCCGGTCCGGAACCATCCGTCCGGCACCGCTGCCAGGGTGGCCTCCGGGTCGTCGAGGTAGCCGAGCATGAGGTTGTTGCCGCGCAACGCGATCTGCCCCGTGGTGACACCGTCCGCGGGGACGTCCGTACCGTCGTCCGCGATCACCCGCGGCACGCACGAGATCATGTTCCCGACGCCCTGACGCGCCTTGAGCCGCGCTTGTGCCGCGGCGTCGCGGTCGTTCCACTCGGGGCGCCAGTCGCACAGCATCGCCGGGCCGTAAGTCTCGGTCAGCCCGTACAGATGCGTGACTTCGAACCCCAGCTCCGCCGTCCGCCGCAGGATCGCCGGCGACGGCGGCGCCCCACCGGTGGCGATCCGCACCGTGCGGTCCAGTGGGGCGGCCTCCTGGGCGTAGGCGATCATCGACAGCACCGTCGGCGCCCCGTTGAGATGCGTGACGCCCTCCTCCCGAAGCAGTCGCCAGATCTCCGCCGGATCCACCTTCGGCAGGCAGACGTGCGTCCCAGCCGCCGCGGTCACCGCCCACGGGAACGTCCATCCGTTGCAGTGGAACATCGGCAGCGTCCACAGGTGCACGCTCGACGGCGTCAGTCCGGTGTGCCCCACCATCGCCACGGCCTGCAGGAACGCGCCCCGGTGGTGGTACATCACGCCCTTCGGGCGGCCCGTGGTCCCCGAGGTGTAGTTGATCGACAGCAGCGCCCGTTCGTCGGCCGGGGTCAGGTGCAGCGGCTCCGCCGCGGCCAGCAGATCCTCGTATTCCCGCCCCGCCCTGATTCGGTGCGGTGGGGCGTCCAGCCGGGCGAGGGCCTCGTCCACCAACGCGTCGAACGACGGGTCGTGGATCAGTACGGACACCTTGGAATGCTCCAGGATGTAGGCGACCTCGCCCACCGACAGCCGGGTGTTCACCGCGACCAGCGGCACCCCCGCCCACGGCACCCCGTAGTGCGCCTCCAGCGACATATGCGTGTTCGGTGCCAGCACCGCCACCGGACGCCCCCCGGCCAACGAGGCCAGCCCGCCCGCCAACCGCTGACACCGATCACGCAGCTCCGCATAGGTCCACCGGGACCGCCCGTCCACCACCGCGACCCGATCCCCGTGCGCCGCCGCGGCACGATCCAGATACGACGTCGGGGTCAACGGCTCGAAGGACAAGGAGTCCAGGTCGCCGGTCATCGCACCGCTCCGGGTGCCGGGATGCCGGTCGTGATCTGGAGGATGCCGTTGTCGTGGTGTTCGGTGAGGATGTTGCCGGTGC
>NZ_JANIAA010000106.1 GCF_024505145.1 Streptomyces rugosispiralis
TGGGGTGCGGGCACGGCGGATCGATGTGGACTATGCCTCGCATACGTCGCAGGTGGAGGCGATCGAGGGGGAGTTGGTTCGGTCGTTGTCGCAGGTTCGGCCGGTGTCCTCGCGTATCCCGTTCTTCTCCACGGTGGAGGGGGAGTGGGTGGATACGGCCGAGTTGGATGCCGGGTACTGGTACCGCAACCTGCGGAGCACGGTGCGCTTCGCCCCGTCCATCGACCGGCTGATCGAGGAAGGCTTCGCGGCGTTCATTGAGGTGAGTGCCCATCCGGTGCTGACGATGAGCATCGAGGCGGCGGCAGAGCGAGCCGACGCGGGGCCGGTGGTGGTGACCGGGACGCTCCGCCGGGACGAGGGTGGCATGCGCCGCGTGCTCACCTCCCTGGCCGAAGCGTATGTACGTGGTGTTCCCGTCGACTGGACCGCCCTGCTCGGCGACACCCCTGCCCACGCCGCGCTGGATCTGCCCACCTACGCCTTCCAGCGTCAGCACTACTGGCTGGGACGGCGAGGCGAATCGGTGGACGCGACCGCGCTGGGGCTTGTGCGGGCCGACCACCCACTGCTGGGTGCCGTGACCGAGCTGCCCGAGTCGGGGGGCCTGCTGTTCACCTCCCGACTGTCGCTGCGTACGCATCCGTGGCTGGCCGACCACGCGGCGGCGGGCACGTTGCTGTTGCCCGGCGCGGCCTTCGTGGAGCTGGCGGTGCGCGCCGGTGACGAGGTCGGCTGTGGTGTCGTCGAAGAGCTTGTCGTCGAAGCGCCGCTCGCCCTGCCCGAGCGCGACGGTGTGCAGTTGCGGGTGAGTGTCGGCGCGGCGGACGACTCCGGCCGGCGCCCGGTGGCAGTGCACTCACGCGGCCGGGACGGCGACACCGACACCCCCTGGACTCGCCACATCAGCGGCACTCTCGCCCAAGACACCGCTGGTGACCTGGACGCGGACCTGACGCAGTGGCCTCCCACCGGGGCGGTGGCAGTCCCGGAGGAGCGGGTGCGCGGCGTCTACGAGGAGCTGGAGGCGAGCGGTTACGGATACGGCCCCGCCTTCCGTGGTCTGCGCGCCGCGTGGACACGAGGCGACGAGATCTACGCCGAGGTCGGCCTGCCCGAGGAGCTGTCGGCCGAAGCCGCCGCGTTCGGGCTGCACCCCGCACTGCTCGACGCGGCCCTGCACGCCACCGCGTTCCGCGACCGTACCGACGACCAGGCAGGGCCCGCGTTGCCGTTCGCCTATCGCGGAGTATCCCTGCACGCCTCCGGCGCTTCGGCACTGCGCGTACGTATCACACCCAACGGCAAGGAAGGCGTCGGCCTGCGGCTGGCCGATCCGAGCGGGGCGGCGGTGGCGGTGATCGAGTCATTGGTGTCGCGGCCGATGCCGGCGGCGTTGCTGGGCACCGCCGCACGGGCCTCGGCCGACCGGATGTTCCTCGTAGGGTGGGAGCCACTGCGGGTCGAGGCCGCCGACGTACCACTGGACACCGTCTCCGTACACACGGCCCAGGACGTACGGCAGTTGGCCGCCCGAACCGACGCGCCGGTCGAGGTACCGCAGGTGCTGCTGTACGAGATCGGTCCCGGCGATGGCGCGAGCGACGACACCAGCGCGACCCGCGCGCATGAGCTGACCGGCCAAGTGCTGGACGTGCTGCAGACATGGCTGACCGAGCCCACGCTGGAGGACTCACGCCTGGTGGTGCTGACGCGGCGCGCCGTAGGAGTGCGGGACACCGACCCGGTCGATCCGGCGGTCGCCGCGGCCTGGGGGCTGGTCGGCACCGCGCAGTCGGAGAACCCCGGGCGGATCCTGCTCCTCGATCTGGACGACACACCGGCCTCCACGGAGGCCCTGCCCACCCTGCTGCCCGCTCTGCTGGCCGGAGATGAACCGCAGCTCGCGCTACGCGCGGGCGTCTGCCACCAACGCCGCCTGACCCGGGCGACGGCCGACGAGGCACTGGTGGCACCCGAGGGAGAACCCGCGTGGCAGTTGGGCACCCGTGGTCCGGGGACGCTGGAGGGCCTGGCGCTGCTGCCGTCGCCGCGGGCACTGGCGCCACTGCCGCCGGGCCATGTCCGGATCGAGACACGTGCCGCGGGACTCAACTTCCGCGATGTGCTGATGGCGCTGGGCATGTACCCCGGCGAGATCAGCATCGGCAACGAGGGCGCGGGTGTGGTCAGGGAGGTCGGCCCGGGTGTCACCCGCTTCGCCCCGGGCGACCGGGTGATGGGGCTCTTCGAGGGTGCGGGCGGCCCCATCGCCGTCGCCGACTGCCTCACCCTCGTCCAGATGCCCGAGGGGTGGTCCTTCGAGCAGGCGGCCGCGGTCCCCTGCGCATTCCTCACCGCCTACTTCGGGCTGCGGGACCTGGCAGGGCTGGAGCGCGGGGAGTCGGTCCTGATCCACGCGGCCGCCGGTGGCGTCGGCATGGCCGCGGTGCAGCTGGCGCGGCATTGGGGCGCCGAGGTCTACGGAACGGCCAGCCCGGCCAAGTGGGACGCGGCGCGTACCGCCGGAGTCCCGGACGGACGGCTTGCCAACTCCCGGACGCTGGAGTTCGAGCGGCGGTTTCTCGAGCTGACCGACGGCCGTGGCTTCGATGTGGTGCTGGACGCCCTGGCCGGGGACTTCGTGGACGCCTCACTCCGGTTGCTGCCCAGGGGCGGCCGGTTCATCGAGATGGGCAAGAGCGATATCCGGGACGCCGAGGAGGTGGGCACTCAGCGCCCCGGCGTGGCTTATCGGGCGTTCGACCTGGCCGAGGCCGGTGGCGAGCGCATCCAGCGGATGCTGACCGAGCTGGTCGACCTCTTCGAGAAGGGGGTGCTGACCCCGCCACCGGTGACCGTATGGGACATCCGGCACGCTCCGGCCGCCTTCCGCTTCATGAGCCGGGCGCAGCACATCGGCAAGAACGTGTTCACCCTGCCGCGCCGACTCGACCCGGACGGCACCGTGCTCATCACGGGTGGTACCGGATCGCTGGGCAAGGTGGCCGCGCGGCGCCTGGCGACCGAGCACGGCGTACGGAATCTGGTGCTGACGAGCCGAAGCGGACCCCAGGCCGCCGGCGCCGGAGAGCTGGTGCGGGAACTGACCTCGCTCGGCGCACGGGTACGGATCGCCGCCTGCGATGTGGCAGACCGCGACGCCCTGGCCGGGTTGCTGTCCGCACTGCCCGAAGACGCGCCGCTGACCGGCGTGGTGCACAGCGCGGGCGCGCTCGACGACGGTGTGATCACCGCCTTGACCAGGGACCGGCTGGACACGGTCTTCGCCCCGAAGGTGGACGCCGCACTCCATCTGCATGAGCTGACCCGGCATCTGGATCTGGCGGCCTTCGTCCTGTTCTCCTCGGCCGCGGGGACGCTGGGCGGCTCGGGGCAGGGAGGCTATGTGGCGGCCAACGCCTTCCTGGACGCCTTGGCACATCGGCGCCGCACCGAGGGACTTCCGGGCATCTCCCTGGGCTGGGGGCTGTGGGCACAGGGCGCGGGGGTCGGGCTGACCGGCCACCTCACCGACGCCGACCAGCAGCGCATGGCGCGCGGGGGCGTGGCCGGGCTGTCGGAGGACGAAGGCGGGGCACTGTTCGACACCGCACTGCGCATGCCCCAGCCGGTGGTGCTTCCGATGAAACTGGATCTGGGCGCACTGCGGGCCCAGACCACCGCCACCGGACCGGTGCCACCGTTGCTCCGTGGCCTCGTCCGGCAGAGTCGGCGCATCGCGCGGACCGCCGCCGATCTGGACGCCTTCACCCAGCGCCTGACCAGGGCCACCCCCGAGGAGCAGGAGCAGATCCTGCTCGGCCTGGTCTGCCGGGAGGCGGCTCGGGTCCTGGGCCACGCCTCCGCCCACGCCATCGGGCCGGACCTGGCGTTCAACGAAATCGGCTTCGACTCCCTCACGGCGGTGGAACTGCGCAACCGGCTGGCCAACCACACCGGGATACGGCTCCCGGCCACGCTGGTCTTCGACTATCCGACGCCCACTGCCCTGATGCGCCACTTGCGGACGAAGCTCTGCCCGGACGCCCCACCTGAGCGGCGCCTCGCCGGGAGTGAGGAGGATCTGCGCCGCGCACTGGCCAGGACCCCGCTGAGCCGCTTCCGGGAGCTGGGCATCCTCGACACCCTCATGGCGCTGGTCCGAGAGCCCGAAGCGGTGCGGCAGATGGACGGGCAAGCGACGGAAGAGCAAACGGCGGGGGAGCAAACGGGGGAGGAGCAATCGGCAGACGGGCAATCGACTGCTGCGATCGCCGACATGGATGTCGCCAGTCTGGTGCGACGAGCCATGAGCAAGGCCGGGAAGTAATGTCGGTTCGGAATGCGGAGGCCGGGATGACCACTCCCGAAGCGAAGGTCGTCGAAGCGCTGCGTGTCACGCTCCTGGAGAACGAACGGCTCGAGCGGGAGAACGCCGACATACGCCGCGGCCTGTCGGAGCCGATCGCGATCGTGGGGATGGCGTGCCGGTTGCCGGGCGGGGTGACCACACCGGAGGCGCTCTGGGACCTGGTGATGGAGGGTGGTGACGCGATCGGCGGGTTTCCGGAGGACCGCGGCTGGGATCTGGAGAATCTCTTCCACCCGGATCCGGATCACCCGGGCACCAGCTATGTCCGCGAGGGTGGCTTTCTCCACGACGCGGGGGAGTTCGACGCGGGCTTCTTCGGCATTTCGCCGCGTGAGGCCCTGGCGATGGATCCGCAACAGCGCATCATGCTCGAGACCTCCTGGGAGGCGTTCGAACGGGCGGGGATCGACCCGACCGCGTTGCGCGGCAAGGACATCGGCGTCTTCTCCGGCGTGACGTACCACAGCTACGGTTCCGGAGCGCGGGTCCCCGAGGAGCTCGAGGCGGTCATGGGTACGGGCACCTCGGCCAGCGTCTTGTCGGGGCGGGTGTCGTACGCGCTTGGCTTCGAGGGGCCGTCGGTGGCGGTGGACACGGCGTGTTCCTCGTCGCTGGTGGCGTTGCATCTGGCCGTGCAGGCGCTGCGGTTGGGCGAGTGCTCGATGGCGCTGGCCGGAGGCGTGACCGTCATGGCCAACCCCGGCATCTTCGTCGGCTTCTCCCGCCAGCGCGGGATGTCCAAGGACGGCCGTTGCAGGGCCTTCGCGGCCGCGGCGGACGGCACCGGCTTCTCCGAGGGCGCGGGTGTGCTGCTGGTCGAGCGGTTGTCGGATGCGGAGCGGAACGGTCACCGGGTGTTGGCGGTGGTGCGGGGCAGCGCGGTGAACCAGGATGGTGCGTCGAATGGGTTGACGGCTCCGAATGGTCCGTCGCAGCAGCGGGTGATCCGGCAGGCGCTGGCGAGCGCGGGGCTGGTGGCTGCGGATGTGGATGTGGTGGAGGCGCATGGGACGGGTACGGCGCTGGGCGATCCGATCGAGGCGCAGGCGCTTCTGGACACGTATGGCCAGGG
>NZ_JANIAA010000107.1 GCF_024505145.1 Streptomyces rugosispiralis
GCCCGCAACGCCACCCGGTCCAACACACCGGACAGGCGCGTGGCGTAGGGGATGTGGTACGCCGAGGAGTCTTCCTCGATGCGGTTGATCACCCACTGACCGTGCTGGGCGTACGACAGCGGCAGCACCTCGGGGCGCACATACGGGCGCACCCCCGGCCGCGCGTCGCCCGCGTGGGCCAGCTCGGTCTCCAGCCGGGCCGCGGTGGGCGCCTCGAAGAGCGCGCCCACCGCCAGCTCGACGCCCAGCGCGGAGCGGATCCGCGACACCAGGCGCGTGGCCAGCAGGGAGTGCCCGCCCAGCGCGAAGAAGTCGTCGTCGGGGCCCACCCGGTCCACGCCGAGCACCTCGGCGAACAGACCGCACAGGATCTCCTCGCGGGGCGTGCGCGGCGCGCGTCCGGTACCGCCGGTGACGGCGTCGGGGGCGGGCAGCGCCTTGCGGTCCAGCTTGCCGTTGGCGGACACCGGCAGCCGGTCCAGGGACACGAACGCCGACGGCACCATGTACTCGGGCACCGCCGCGGCCAGCCGGGTGCGCACATCCGCGGTGTCGGGGGCGTCCGCCGGATCCGCGGCGACCACGTAGGCCACCAGGCGCTGGTCGCCGGGCCGGTCCTCGCGGACCACGACGGCCGCCGCGGCGATCCGCGGATGGCCGGTCAGGGCGGCCTCGATCTCGCCGAGCTCGATACGGAAGCCACGCAGCTTCACCTGGTCGTCGGCGCGGCCGAGGAACTCCAGGACCCCCTCGTCCGTCCAGCGGGCCACATCGCCGGTGCGGTACATCCGGCCGCCCGCCGGGCCGTACGGGTCGGCGACGAAGCGGTCGGCGGTCAGGTCGGGCCGGTCCAGGTAGCCCCGGGCGAGCTGGGCGCCCGCGAGGTAGAGGTCGCCCGCGACACCGGGGGCGACCGGGCGCAGCATGGCGTCCAGGACCAGGGTCCGGGTGTTCCAGACCGGGCGGCCGATGGGCACCGGGCCGGGTGTGTGCGCGGCCTCGCACTGCCAGTAGGTGACGTCGACGGACGCCTCGGTGGGCCCGTACAGGTTGTGCAGCTCCGCCTTCAGGACGGAGAAGAACCGCTCGCGGAGCGGGTCGGGAAGCGCCTCACCGCTGCAGATGACCCGGCGCAGCCCGGTGCACCGCGCGGCGGCCGGCTCCTGGAGGAACTCCTGGAGCATCGAAGGGACGAAGTGGAGCGTGCTGACGCCCTGATCGCGCACCAGGTCGGCGAGGTACGCCGGGTCCTTGTGGCCGCCGGGGCGGGCGACGACGAGCGTGGCGCCCTCGGTGAGGGTCCAGAAGAACTCCCACACCGACACGTCGAAGCCGGCCGGGGTCTTCTGGAGCACCCGGTCGTCCGTGGCCAGCCCGTACTGCCCCTGCATCCAGGCGAGTCGGTTGACGATGCCCCGGTGCGGCACGACGACGCCCTTGGGGCGGCCGGTGGAGCCCGAGGTGTAGATGACGTACGCGGGGTGGTCCGGGGTCAGCGGCGCGGTGCGCTCCGCGTCGGCGACGTCGGTGTCCGCGTGGTTCGCCAGCTCCCGGGCCTGCTCCGGCGCGTCCAGGACCAGGACGGGCGCGGCCGTGGTGGGCAGGTCCCCGGCGGTGGCCGCGGTGGTGAGCACCAGGGCGGGCCGGGCCTGGGAGAGGACGTAGGAGGTGCGGTCCCGGGGGTGGTCGGGGTCCACCGGGAGGTAGGCGGCGCCGGTCTTGGTGACGGCGAGCAGGGCGACGATCAGCTCCACCGAGCGCGGTACGGCCAGGGCCACGGTCCGCTCGGGGCCGACGCCCCGGGCGATGAGGTGGCGGGCGAGCCGGTTGGCCCGGGCGTTGAGGTCGGCGTAGGAGACCTCGGCGCCCTCGAAGACCACGGCGGGGTGGTCCTGGACGGCCGCCGCGCGGGCCTCGAAGAGCCGCGGGAGGGTGCCGGGCCGCACCTCGTGCGCGGTGTCGTTCCACCGGACGAGCACGTTCTCGCGCTCGTCGGCCGCCAGGGCGTCGACGGCGGCCACCCGCTGGTCGGGGTCGGCGGCGACGGCCGCGAGGACGCGGGTGAGCCGCTCCGCGGCGGTCTCGGCCGCGGCGCGGTCGACCAGCTCGGGGCGGTGGCCGACGCGCAGCCGGATGCGCTCGCCCGGGTAGGCGATGAGGCTCAGCGGGTAGTGGGTGGCCTCGGCGCCGGAGAAGCCGGAGACCCGCACACCGTCCACCGTCCGGTCCAGACCGGACGGGTCGAAGGGGTAGTTCTCGAAGACGGCGAGGGTGTCGAAGAGCGCGCCGGTGCCGGTCTCCCGCTGGATCTGGGTGAGTCCGAGGTGCTGGTGGTCCATCAGCTCGGTGTGCTGGTCCTGGAGCCGCCCGAGCAGCCGCGCCAGCGACTCGGCCGGGTCCAGCCGCACCCGCACCGGCAGGGTGTTGATGAACAGCCCCACCATCGTCTCCACCCCCGGGATCTCCGGGGGACGGCCGGACACGGTGGTGCCGAACACCACGTCGTCACGGCCGGTCAGCGACGCCAGCAGCAGACCCCACGCACCCTGCACCACCGTGTTGAGCGTCCAGCCCCGCGACCGCGCCAGCGCCGTCAGCTGCTCCGTCAGCTCGGCGGGGAGTTCCAGGCTGAACTCCTCGGGCATCCGGTCCACCCGCTGACCGGCGCCCGGCACCAGCAGGGTGGGCTCGGTGACGCCGTCGAGCGCGGTGCGCCACGCCTTGGCCGCGCCGTCCCGGTCCTGGCGGGACAGCCAGGCGAGGTAGTCGCGGTACGGGGTGACCTTGGGCCGGCCGCTCTCGTCGCCCCGCCGCGCGTACAGCTCGAAGAGGTCGTCGACCAGCAGGGGGAAGGACCAGCCGTCCAGCAGGATGTGGTGCAGGGTGACCAGCAGCCGGTACCGGTCGTCGGCGAGCCGGATGAGGGAGAAGCGGATCAGCGGCGGTGCGGCGAGGTCGAAGCGGCGGGTGCGGTCCCGCTCGACCAGCTCGTCCAGCGCCGTCTGCCGCGCCTGGTCCGAGCCGTCCCGCAGATCCGCCTCCTGCCAGGGCAGTTCGACCTCGTGCGGGATGACCTGCACGGGGCGGCTGAGCTTCTCGTGCCGGAACCCGGCCCGCAGATTGGGGTGGCGGCGC
Source organism: Streptomyces rugosispiralis (assembly GCF_024505145.1). Taxonomy (GTDB): domain Bacteria; phylum Actinomycetota; class Actinomycetes; order Streptomycetales; family Streptomycetaceae; genus Streptomyces; species Streptomyces rugosispiralis. The sequence goes on from NZ_JANIAA010000107.1 coordinate 3,136, forward strand.
AGCAGGGCGGCACCGGCGGCGCGCAGCCCCGCCGGGTCGACCTCGCCCTCGAGGTCGAAGCCGAGCTGCACGGTGTAGGCGTCCACCGACCGCTCGTCGTAGAGGGCGAGGAAGAGCATGCCCTCCTGCAGGGGCGACAGGGGCAGAACGTCGGCAAGTCCCGGCTTGGTCACGAATTCCTCCACTCGGATTCCAAAAGGTCGATCTCCGCCTGCGACAACGACACCAACGGAAGGTCCGAGGGGGTCCAGCCACCGCTCGCGGACCGGTCGGACCGGTCCGACAGCGCGTCCAGTGCCGTGAACCAGTCCTCGGCGAGGTCGCGCACCTCGGGCTCGGACAGCACGCCGTCCGGCCACGACCAGGTGGCGGCCAGCCGGGGCCCGGCCACGCCGTCTTGTGTCAGCACATTGATTTCCAGGCAGTGTGCGAGCGGCAGGGCGGGGTCGGCCCCGGCGCCCAGCACGTCCGTCAGGGGGTCGGCGGTCCACTCCGTGTCCGCTCCTCCGGTCTCGGAGGGGGCCGCGAAGCGTCCCAGGTAGTTGAACGAGATCTGCGGTACGGGGCGCGTCGCCAGGGCCCGCGCGGTGTGCGGGTTGAGGTGGCGCAGCAGTCCGTAGCCCAGTCCGTTGTCCGGCAGTGCGCGCAACTGCTCCTTGACGCGCTTCAGGGCGGCCGTTCCGGGGGCCGGTTCGCGGTCCGGGCGGCCGGGGTCCAGCCGCACGGGGTAGAGGCTGGTGAACCAGCCGACCGTGCGGGAGAGGTCGATGTCCGGGGCGAACTCCTCGCGGCCGTGGCCCTCGAGGTCGATGAGGACGGCGGTGTTGTCGCCGCCTTCGCGCCGGCGGCGCCAGCCGGTGACCGCGAGGGCCAGCGCGGTCAGCATGACCTCGTTGACCGACGCGCTCAGGGCGGCGGGCACCTCGGTCAGCACCGCGGTGGTGCGCTCGGGGTCCATCGTCAGGGTGAGGGACCGGGCGGTGCCCACGGTGTCCCGGGCGGGGTCGAGCGGGCGGCTGCCGAGGGTGCGCTCGGGCGCGGCGGTCATCCGCTCCCACAGCTCGAGTTCGGCGGTGCGCCGGGGGCTCCGCGCCTCGTCGGCGAGGCGTTCGGCCCAGGTACGGAACGAGGTGCCCACGGGTTCGAGCCGGGCCTCTTCTCCCGCCCCCGCGGCCTGCCAGGCGGCGGTCAGATCGGGCACCAGGATGCGCCACGACACGCCGTCCACCACCAGGTGGTGCAGGACGAGCAGCAGCCGCCCGGCCCGGTCCGGCCCGGCGTCGAACCAGACCGCCTCGACCATGCCGCCGGTCGCGGGGGCGAGCCGGTCCAGGGCGCGCCCCGATTCGGCGGTGACGCGCTCGGACAGGGCGTCGCCGTCCAGCCCCGCGACGTCGATCCGGGTGACGCGGGGCGCGGCCGGGACGGCGCCGGGCTCGGGCACCTCCATGACCCAACTGGCGTCGGGCGTCTGCCGGGTCAGCCGCATCCGGAGCACGTCATGGTGGTCCAGCACGGTCTGGAGGGCGTTCTGGAGGCGGGTGAGCCCCAGGTCCGCCGGGACCCGCAGCAGCATGGTCTGGCTGAAGCGGTCGACGGGGCCGCCCCGTTCGCGCTGCCAGGTGATGATCGGCGTCTCGCGGATGGGGCCGACGCCGCTGTCCCCGGCGGCGGGGCGGCTCGTCCCCTCGGCCTCGCGGGCGACGGCCGCGAGCGCCTCGACCGTGCGGTGCCGGAAGACATCGCGCGGGGTGATGACGAGCCCCGCCTTGCGGGCCCCGCTGACGAGCTGGATGGAGACGATACTGTCGCCGCCGAGGTCGAAGAAGCTCTCGTCGACGCCCACGTCGGCCACTCCGAGCACCTCGGCGAACAGCCGGCACAGGGTCTCCTCGCGCGCCGTGGTCGCCGCGCGCCCCGGGGCGGCGGCGGTGCGGTCGGGCTCGGGCAGGGCCTTCTGGTCCAGCTTGCCGTTGGGGGTCAGCGGCAGCCGGTCCAGCGCCACGACCGCGCTCGGCACCATGTACTCGGGCAGCGCGGCGGCCACATGCTTGCGCAGGATCCGCGGGTCGGGCCGCGCGGCACCGGGCTCGGGCACGATGTAGCCGACGAGCTGCCGATGGCCGGGGC
>NZ_JANIAA010000108.1 GCF_024505145.1 Streptomyces rugosispiralis
GGACGGCCCGTTCGGCGCCGTCAGGCCATTGGACGCACCATCCTGGTTGATGGCGGAGCCCCGGACCACCGCCAGCACCGGGTGGCCGTTGCGTCGCGCGTCCGACAGCCGCTCCACGAGCAGCATGCCCGCGCCCTCGGCCCAGCCCGTGCCGTCCGCCGACGCCGCGAACGACTTGCAGCGGCCGTCCGTGGCCAGGCCGCGCTGACGGCTGAAGTCGATGAACGTCTCGGGTGTGGCCATGACCGCCACACCACCGGCCAGCGCCATGGTGCACTCGCCCGCGCGCAGCGCCTGGATCGCCCAGTGCAGCGCCACCAGCGACGACGAACACGCCGTGTCCACGGTGACCGCGGGGCCTTCGAGGCCGAAGGTGTACGCCACCCGGCCGGAGGCGATGGAGCCCGCGTTGCCGGTGCCGATGTAGCCCTCGACACCGTCGGGGATGCCGTCGAGGCCGGTCACGTAGTCGTGGTACATGACGCCCGCGAAGACGCCGACCCGGCTGCCGCGCACCCGCGCCGGGTCGATGCCCGCCCGCTCGAACGCCTCCCACGACGTCTCCAGCAGCAGCCGCTGCTGCGGGTCCATCGCCAGCGCCTCACGCGGCGAGATGCCGAAGAAGTCCGGGTCGAAGTCGGCGGCGTCGTGCAGGAAGCCGCCCTCGCGGGTGTACGACGTGCCCGCGTGGTCGGGGTCCGGGTGGTAGAGGCCGTCGAGGTCCCAGCCACGGTCCACGGGGAAGCCGGAGATGCCGTCGCCACCGGTGGCGACGAGCTCCCACAGCTCCTCCGGGGTGCGCACCCCGCCCGGGTAGCGGCAGCTCATGCCGACGATGACGATCGGGTCGTCGTCGAGTGCGGGGGCCGCCCCCGTCCGTACGGGAACGAGCGGCGCGGTGGTCTCCTCGGCGCCCAGCAGCTCCTCGCGCAGATGGCCCGCGAGGGCGGTGGGGGTCGGGTAGTCGAAGACGAGCGTCGCCGGGAGCCGCAGCCCGGTGACTGTCTTGAGGTCGTTGCGGAGTTCGACGGCGGTGAGCGAGTCGAAGCCCAGCTCCTTGAACGCCCGCCCGGCCTCGACGGCGTCCGGGCCCGGGTAACCGAGCACCGCGGCGACCCGGCCGCACACCAGCTCCAGCAGCTCACGGTCCTGTTCGGGCCGGGCCAGCCCGGCGAGGCGCTGAGCGAGCGAGGAGCCGTCGGCGGTGACGGCCGCGGCGGCGGCCCGCCGGACGGGGGTCCGCACCAGGCCGCGGAACAGCGCCGGTACGGTCCCGGTCGCCGTGGCCTCGGTGCGCAGCCCCGCGTAGTCGAGCCGCATCGGGAACAGCACGGCGGAACCCTCGGCGCGGGCCGCGTCGAAGAGCGCGAGCCCCTCGTCGGCGGCGATCGGGGCGACCCCGCCACGCGCGATGCGGCGCAGATCGACCTCGTCCAGCGCGCTGCCCATGCCCGCACCGGCCCACAGGCCCCAGGCCAGCGCGGTGGCCGGAAGCCCCTGGGCGACGCGGTGCCGGGCGAGCGCCTCCAGGAAGGAGTTGGCGGCGGCGTAGCTCGCCTGTCCGGGCGCGCCGAACACGGCGGCGGCACCGGAGAACAGCACGAACGCGGACAGCTCGTGGTCGCGGGTCAGCTCGTGCAGGTTCAGCGCCGCGTCCACCTTGGGGCGCAGTACGTGTGCCACCCGCTCGGGCGTCAGCGAGCCGAGGATGCCGTCGTCCAGGACGCCCGCCGTGTGCACCACGGCGGTCAGCGGACGCTCGGCCGGGATGGCGGCCAGGGTCGCGGCGAGCGCGTCGCGGTCGGCCACGTCGCAGGCCGCCCAGGTGACGGTGGCACCGGCCGCGGTGAGCTCGGCGCCCAGCTCCTCGGCGCCCTCGGCGTCGGCGCCACGGCGGCTGACCAGCAGCAGGTGGCGTACGCCGTGGGCGGAGACGAGGTGGCGGGCGAAGAGGCCGCCGAGGGTTCCGGTGGCGCCGGTGATCAGTACGGTGCCGTCGGGGTCGTACGACGGGCCATCGGGGTCGTACGACGGGAGGGTGCCGGTTTCCGCGTCTTCTGTACCGGTGTCAGCGGTGTTCTCGGTGCGCGTGTCGTCCGTGACCGGCACCCGCGCCAGCCGTGGTGCGAGCGCCACGCCCGCGCGCAGCGCCAGCTCCGCCTCGTCCACGCCGAGCGCGGCGGGCACCGTACGGTACGAACCCTCCTCGCCGTCCACGTCCAGCAGCACCAGGCGGCCGGGGTTCTCCGACTGCGCGGAGCGGAACAGGCCGCGCACGGCGGCGTACGGCAGATCCGCCACGCCCGCGCCCGGCTCGGTCTCCACCGCGCCCCGGGTCAGCAGCACCAGCCGCGACCCGGCGAACCGCTCATCGGCCAGCCACTCCTGGAGCAGGGCGAGCGTGGTCCGCGTGGCCTCGTGCACGGCCGACGCGTCACCGTCGCCACCGACACCACTCAGCAGGACGGTGTCGGGCGCGGGTGTCCCGGACTCCACGGCCGTGCGCAGCACCGCCAGATCGCGGTACGCGGCGAGCCGGACCCCGGGTCCGAACGCGCCCTCCAACGAGGCCAGTTCGGCGGCGTCGGCGCCGAGCACCGCCCAGGCGCCCGTCACCGGGCCGGTCGCGGGCGCCGGAACCGCCGTCCAGTCCAGCCGGAACAGCGACTCGTGCAGTCCGCCGCGCGCCGCGCGCACCTGGTCGGCCGAGGCCGCCCGCAGCGCCACGGACTCGACCGTGGCCACCGGACGGCCCTCGCCGTCGGCCACCAGCAGCGAGACCGCGTTCGACGACCGCTCGGACAGCCGCACCCGCAGCGCACCGGCCCCGGCCGCGTGCAACTGGACGCCGTTCCACGCGAACGGCAGCAGCGCGCCCTCGGCCGGCGCCGACTCGCGGTCGGCGCTGTCGAGGCCGATGACGTGCAGCGCGGCGTCGAGCAGGGCCGGGTGCAGCCCGAACCGTTCGGCCTCGGCGCCCGACGTCAGCGGCGCGTCCTCGGGGAAGCCCACCTCGGCGTAGAGGTGCTCGCCGAGCCGCCAGGCGCCCTTGAGCCCCTGGAACACCGGCCCGTAGCCGAGGCCCGCCCCGGCCAGCTCCTCGTACAGCCCCTCGACCGCGATTGGCGTCGCGCCCTGCGGCGGCCATACGGCCAGCTCAGCGGGGTGGTCCGAGTCGGGCGTCCGGGCGCCGGGGGCGAGCACACCGGTGGCGTGGCGCGTCCACGGCTCGGTGCCGAGCGCGTCCTGCCGACGGGAGTGCAGGCTGAAGGAACGGCGGCCGGACTCGTCCGGCCCGTCCACGGCGAGCTGCACCCGCACCCCGGTGTGCTCGGACAGCACGAGCGGGGCTTCGAGGGTGAGTTCGTCCAGCCGCTCGCACCCGACCTGGGCGCCCGCCGTGCTCGCCAGCTCCACGAAGGCGGTGCCGGGCAGCAGCACGGTGTCCATGACCGCGTGGTCGGCCAGCCAGGGGTGGGTGCGGGTGGAGAGCACCCCGGTGAGCAGAAGTCCATCGGCGTCCGCGAGCGCGACGGCGGCGCCGAGGAGCGGATGGTCGATGTCGCGCAGCCCGATCGACTCGGGGTCGCCCGCCGTGAGGGCGGCGGCACTGGGCCAGTAGCGCTGCCGCTGGAAGGCGTAGGTCGGCAGCTCGGCCGGGTCCACGGGGGCCGCGCCCGCACCGGCGAAGACGGCAGACCAGTCCGGCGTCACACCACGGACGTGCGCCCGTGCGACGGCCGAGAGCAGCGCCTCGGCTTCGGGGCGGTCCTTGCGCAGCACGGCGGCGAAGGCGGGCTCCTCTTCGCCCGTCACGCACTCCTGCGCCATCGCGGAGAGGACGCCGTCGGGGCCGAGCTCGAGGTAGGTGGTGACGCCCTGAGCCTCCATCGTCCGTACGCCGTCGAGGAAGCGGACGGCCTCGCGGACGTGGCGGACCCAGAAGTCGGGGCTGGTGATCTCCTCGGCGGAGACGACGGTGCCGGTGAGGTTGGAGACGATGGGGATACGCGGGGCCTCGTAGGCCAGCCCCTGCGCCACCTCACGGAACGCCTCCAGCATCCCGTCCATGCGCGGGGAGTGGAACGCGTGGCTCACGGTGAGCCGCTTGGTCTTACGACCCTGGGCCTCGAAACCGGAAGCGATCTCCAGCACCGCGTCCTCATCACCCGCGATGACCACCGACGACGGGCCGTTCAAGGCCGCGATGCTGACGCCCTCGGTCAGCAACGGCGCGACCTCATCCTCCGACGCCTGGACGGCGATCATCGCGCCACCGGCGGGCAGCTCCTGCATCAACCGGCCACGCGCCGCCACCAACTTCGCGGCGTCCGCGAGCGAGAACACACCCGCCACATGCGCGGCGGCCAGCTCACCGATCGAATGCCCGGAGAGGAAGTCCGGCGTCAGACCCCACGCCTCGACCAGCCGGAACAACGCCACCTCGACCGCGAACAACGCGGGCTGAGTGAAGCCCGTCCGGTCCAGGACGGAGGCGTCATCCCCGAACAGCACCTCCCGCAGCGGCCGCTCCAGGTACAGATCCAGATGCGCACACACCTCATCCAGCGCATCCGCGAACACCGGGAAGGCGCCGTAGAGTTCGCGGCCCATGCCGAGCCGCTGGCTGCCCTGTCCCGTGAACAGGAACGCCACCTTGCCCTCGGCGACCGTCCCCTCGACCACACCCGAGGCGGACTCGCCCCGAGCCAGCGCGTCGAGTGTCCGCAGCAGTTCGTCCCGGTCGCCGACGGTCAGCACCGCGCGCCGCTCCAGGGCGGCGCGGCCGACGGCCAGGGCGTGGGCGATGTCGAGCGGCGCCGCTTCCGGGCGCGACGCGATGTGGGTGTGCAGCCGCGCGGCCTGCTCCCGCAGCGCTTCGGTGCTCTTGGCCGACAGGGCGAACGGCAGAGGGCCGCCGAGGCCGTTCCGCTCGGGCGCCTCGGCCGGTGCGTCGACCGCCGGGGCCTGCTCGATGATGGTGTGCGCGTTGGTGCCACTGATGCCGAACGAGGAGATTCCGGCGCGGCGCGGA
>NZ_JANIAA010000109.1 GCF_024505145.1 Streptomyces rugosispiralis
CTGCGCTGGCGTGCGGGCCGCGATCAGCCCGCCAGTGTGCGTGCTCACGCCCTCGCCGTCCGCCCCGCGGGCCTCCTCGCCCACCCCGTGCCCTCCTCGCCGTTCACCCCGCGGACGCCCTCGCCGTCCACCCCGCGCCCTCCTCGCACGTCCGCCCCGTGGGCGTCCTGGCCGCTGCTCGCCGGCTGGCGCTCGAACGTCTCGTCGCAGGGGGCGCGGTCGGTGTCCTGGCCGGTGAGCTGTTCGCGGCGGCGGTCGGCCTGGTGGCCTTCAGGGGTCCAGGGGCGGTCCCCCTGGTAGCGGGAAGGGGCGGGGAGAGGGAAAGACCCGCCGGGCACCCCCGCAGCGCCCAATGGGCCCTGGAGGCCATCCGGAGGCCCGGTCACACCGCGTAAGCGCACCGCACCCCGCCGCGCGGTGCCCGTACCCTGTAGGGCGACGCATCACGGTTGAAGGAAGGCGTACGGCGGACGATGTCGCAGCAAGGGACGAAGCAGCGGGTGGACGACGAGTTCATCGTGGACACGGAGGACTGCGAGGAGCGCGAGCGGGCCTTCCGCGAGCGTGGCACCGCCCGCCCGATCACCGTGTACGGCAACCCGGTCCTGCACAAGGAGTGCCGGGACGTGACCGTGTTCGACGAGGAGCTGGCGCGGCTCGTCGACGACATGTTCGCCAGCCAGCGGGCGGCGGAGGGCGTGGGCCTGGCCGCCAACCAGATCGGTGTCGACCTCAAGGTCTTCGTCTACGACTGCATGGACGACGAGGGCGTTCGCCATGTGGGCGTGGTCTGCAACCCGGTGCTGGAGGAGCTGCCCGCCGACCGCCGGGTGCTGGACGACTCCAACGAGGGCTGTCTGTCGGTCCCCACGGCCTACGCGGAGCTGGCCCGCCCCGACTACGCGGTGGTGCGCGGCCAGGGCCTCGACGGCGAGCCGATCGCGGTGCGCGGCACCGGCTACTTCGCGCGCTGCCTGCAGCACGAGACCGACCACCTCTATGGCTACCTCTACATCGACCGGCTCTCCAAGCGCGACCGTAAGGATGTGCTGAAGCAGATGGCCGAGGGCACCGCCCGCTATGAGACGGTGCCCAACGACTGAGTGTGTCCTACCTCACAGGGCGGGCCGGACCTCTCGGGTTCCGGCCCGCCCTGTCGATGTCAGAAGTCGTCGTCGAACGCGACCGACCCCTCGACCGCCACCTGGTACGCCGAAGCGCGCCGCTCGAAGAAGTTCGTCAGTTCCTGCACGTTCTGCAGTTCCATGAAGGAGAACGGGTTCTCCGAGCCGAAGACCGGTGCGAACCCGAGCCGCTGCAGGCGCTGGTCGGCCACGCACTGCAGATACTCCTGCATCGACGCGGTGTTCATGCCCGGCAGCCCGTCCCCGCACAGATCGCGGGCGAACTGCAGCTCCGCCTCGACGGCCTCCTTCAGCATGTCGGTGACCTGCCGCTGGAGCTCGTCGTCGAAGAGGTCCGGCTCCTCCTCGCGGACGGTGTCCACGACCGAGAAGGCGAACTCCATGTGCATCGACTCGTCGCGGAACACCCAGTTGGTGCCCGTCGCCAGGCCGTGCAGCAGCCCGCGCGAGCGGAGCCAGTACACGTAGGCGAAGGCGCCGTAGAAGAACAGCCCCTCGATGCAGGCCGCGAAGCAGATCAGGTTGAGCAGGAAGCGGCGGCGGTCCTCCTTGGTCTCCAGCCGCTCGATCTTCTCCACCGAGTCCATCCAGCGGAAGCAGAACTCCGCCTTCTCCCGGATGGAGGGGATGTTCTCGACGGCGGCGAAGGCCGCGGCGCGGTCGTCCGGGTCGGGGAGGTAGGTGTCCAGCAGCGTCAGATAGAACTGGACGTGCACCGCCTCCTCGAAGAGCTGCCGCGACAGATACAGCCGCGCCTCGGGGGAGTTGATGTGCTTGTAGAGCGTCAGCACCAGGTTGTTGGCCACGATCGAGTCGCCGGTCGCGAAGAAGGCGACCAGACGGCCGATCAGATGCTGCTCACCGGGGGAGAGCTTGGCGAGGTCGGCGACGTCGGAGTGGAGGTCGACCTCCTCCACGGTCCAGGTGTTCTTGATCGCGTCGCGGTAGCGGTCGTAGAACTGCGGGTACCGCATCGGCCGCAGGGTGAGTTCGAAGCCCGGGTCGAGCAGGTTCTTGACGTGGCCCGGCGCGGTGTTCACGGTGGTCATCTCGGATGCGGTGGGCATTACTGGCAGGCCTCGCAGGACTCGGGGTTTTCCAGGGAGCAGGCGATCGCGTCGGCCTCGGCCGGGGCCTGCTGGGCGGGGACGGTGGGGGAGGGGGCCGCGGCCGCGGCGGCGCCGCCCCGGGCGCTCTGGGCGATCCGGGTGGCCGGGCGCGAGCGCAGGTAGTACGTGGTCTTGATGCCGCGCTTCCAGGCGTACGCGTACATCGAGCTGAGCTTGCCGATGGTCGGCGAGGCCATGAAGAGGTTCAGCGACTGGCTCTGGTCCAGGTACGGGGTGCGGGCCGCCGCCATGTCGATCAGGGCGCGCTGCGGGACCTCCCACGCGGTGCGGTACAGCTCCCGTACGTCCGCGGGCACCCAGGAGAAGTCCTGCACCGAGCCGTTGGACTCGCGCAGCGCCTCACGGGTCTGGGCGTCCCAGACGCCCAGCTTCTTGAGGTCGTCCACCAGGTAGGAGTTGACCTGCAGGAACTCCCCGCTGAGCGTTTCGCGCTTGAAGAGGTTGGAGACCTGCGGCTCGATGCACTCGTAGACGCCCGCGATGGAGGCGATGGTCGCGGTCGGCGCGATCGCCAGCAGCAGCGAGTTCCGCATCCCGGACTTCGCCATCCGGGTGCGCAGCGCCTGCCAGCGCTCCGGCCAGGTGGCCACCGCGTCCGGGTAGTGGTCCGGGTGCAGCACACCGCGCGCGGTGCGGGTCTCGGCCCAGGCGGGGTGCGGGCCGTGGCGCTCGGCCAGCTCGCAGGACGCCTCGTACGCGGCGAGCATGATGCGCTCGGAGATCCGTGTGGAGAGCGCCGTGGCCTCGGGCGAGTCGAACGGCAGCCGCAGCCGGAAGAAGACGTCCTGGAGTCCCATGAGGCCCAGACCCACCGGGCGCCAGCGGGAGTTGGAGGCCCCGGCCTCCTCCGTGGGGTAGAAGTTGATGTCCACCACACGGTCGAGGAAGGTCACGGCGGTGCGGACGGTGGCGTCCAGGCGCTCCCAGTCCGGCTGCCCGTCCTCGCCGAGGTGCGCGGCGAGGTTGACCGACCCGAGGTTGCACACGGCGGTCTCGCCGTCGTTCGTGACCTCCAGGATCTCGGTGCAGAGGTTGGAGGAGTGAACGACCCTGCCGGGCTCGGCGGTCTGGTTGGCGGTGCGGTTGGCGGCGTCCTTGAACGTCATCCAGCCGTTGCCGGTCTGCGCGAGGGTGCGCATCATCCGGGCGTACAGCTGGCGCGCCGGGACCTGCTTGACGGCCTTCCCCTCGGCCTCGGCCCTGCGGTACGCGGAGTCGAACTCCTCGCCCCACAGGTCCACCAGAGCGGGCGCGTCGGCCGGGGAGAACAGCGACCAGTCGGCGTCCGCCTCGACCCGGCGCATGAACTCGTCCGGGATCCAGTGGGCGATGTTGAGGTTGTGGGTGCGGCGGGCCTCCTCGCCGGTGTTGTCCCGCAGCTCCAGGAACTCCTCGAGGTCGGCGTGCCAGGTCTCCAGGTAGACACAGGCCGCGCCCTTGCGGCGGCCGCCCTGGTTGACGGCGGCCACCGAGGCGTCGAGCGTGCGCAGGAACGGCACGATGCCGTTGGAGTGCCCGTTGGTGCCCCGGATCAGCGAACCGCGGGCCCGGATGCGGGAGTAGGACAGGCCGATGCCGCCCGCGTGCTTCGACAGCCGTGCCACCTGGTGGTAGCGGTTGTAGATCGAGTCCAGCTCGTCCAGCGGCGAGTCCAGCAGATAGCAGGACGACATCTGCGGATGCCGGGTGCCGGAGTTGAACAGCGTGGGGGAGCTGGGCAGGTACGAGAGCGTGCTGGTCAGCCGGTAGAGCTCGGCCACGTCGTCCAGCGCCCGCTCCGAGAGGTTCTCGGCGAGGCCGCAGGCCACCCGCAGCAGGAAGTGCTGCGGGGTCTCGATCACCTGACGGGTGATGGGGTGGCGCAGCAGATAGCGGCTGTAGAGGGTGCGCAGCCCGAAGTAGCCGAAGCGGTTGTCGGCGCCGTCGGCCAGGGCCCGCTCCACCAGCGCGTCCAGCCGTGCGGCGTGGGCGGCGGCGAACTCCGCGGTGGAGTCGGCGAGCAGCCCCTCGCGGTGGCCCACCCGGACGGAGGTCGAGAAGGAGACCGCGCCCTGCCCGGCCGCCTCCTCCGTGATGGTCAGCGCCAGCAGCCGCGCCGCGAGCCGCGAGTACTCCGGCTCCTCGGCGATCAGACCGGCCGCCGCCTCGGTCGCGAGTCCACGCAACTCCGCCTCGTCCGAGCCGGGATGACGGCCGCGCAGGGCGGCGGCCGCGACCTTGCCGGGGTCGGTGGCGGGCAGGTCGGCGGTGAGTCCGGTAAGGGTCCGTAGCAGGGCGGTCCCGGGCGCGTCGTCCGCTGCCTGAGAAGCCGCCTGCGCTGAAACCGGATCGGCGGGCGCGATGGTCACTGAGGTGCTCTCCCTCGCTCGGCCGGGCCGCGAAGGGGGCGATGGGCGCGTACGGGCATACCGGTGCCGTACTCCTCGTACGCCAGGCACACCACGCAGCGTCCATCGGCCCAACCCTCGAGGCCGGGGGACGTGTTCACAGGGCTGTCGGCAGGTGCTCGGACTCGCGGGTACGCCGAAATGAGCGCACACGTACACCGTTGCGGGACAGTTCCGGATTCCCACCGGATTCCCCTGCGGCGACAGCGAGGACGAGCATACATCTTGTGTCGGCCGACGCACGCGCCCCCACATCTTGTGTCGGAGCTGCGGAGTTTCGCATGAATGTGCTAATGCGTTCCGGCTTGGCGAGTGGGAGTCCTGGTCAGGCGGCGCCCAGGGGGA
>NZ_JANIAA010000110.1 GCF_024505145.1 Streptomyces rugosispiralis
ACCCACATCCACCAGATCCAACCCAGGATCCCCCACCACAAACTCCCGCAACCGCTCCACCTGCCCCCGCACCGCCACCTCACCCGCACCCGACACCACCCACGGCACCGCAGGCAACACCACATCCTCGCCCCGAGACTCCTCCGCCACCTCACCAGGCGCCTGCTCCACAATCACATGCGCATTCGTCCCACTCACCCCGAACGCAGACACACCCGCCCGACGCGGCCGCCCTGCCTCCGGCCACGCCACCTGCCCCGTCAACAACTCCACCGCACCGGAAGACCAGTCCACATGCGGCGACGGCTCATCCACATGCAACGTCCGCGGCAACACCCCATGCCGCATCGCCATCACCATCTTGATCACACCAGCCACACCGGCGGCCGCCTGCGTATGACCGATATTCGACTTCACCGACCCCAACCACAACGGCCGCCCCGCAACCCGACCCTGACCATACGTGGCCAACAACGCCTGCGCCTCAATCGGATCACCCAGCGCCGTCCCCGTACCATGCGCCTCCACCGCATCCACATCCACCGCGGACAACCCCGCACTCACCAACGCCTGCCGGATCACCCGCTGCTGCGACGGACCATTCGGCGCCGTCAAACCATTCGACGCACCATCCTGATTCACCGCACTGCCACGCACCACCGCCAACACCCGATGCCCAAGCCGCTCCGCATCCGACAACCGCTCCACCACCAGCATGCCGACGCCTTCGCCCCAGCCGGTTCCATCCGCCCCCGCCGCGAACGCCTTGCACCGGCCATCGGCGGCCAGGCCGCGCTGACGGGAGAACTGGACGAAAGTGCCGGGTGTGGCCATCACCGTCACACCGCCCGCGAGCGCCAGCGAGCATTCACCCGACCGCAACGCCTGCACCGCCAGATGCAACGCCACCAACGACGACGAACACGCCGTATCCACCGTGACCGCCGGGCCCTCAAGCCCCAGCGTGTACGACACACGGCCGGAGGCGACACTCGCCGCGCTTCCGATTCCGACGTACCCCTCGAGCTCGTCCGGGACCGCCGACAGCCGCGAGACGTAGTCGGAGGACATCAGCCCGGCGAACACCCCGGTCCGGCTGCCCTTCAGGGAATCGGTCGGGATACCCGCCCGCTCCAGAGCCTCCCACGATGCCTCCAGCAGCAGCCGCTGCTGCGGATCCATCGCCAGCGCCTCACGTGGCGATATCCCGAAGAGACCGGGGTCGAAGTGGCCGGCATCGGGGAGGAACGCGCCCTCGCGGGCGTACGACCGACCCGCGCGATCCGGGTCGGGGTCGTACAGTCCGTCCAGGTCCCAGCCTCGGTCGGTGGGGAAACCGGAGACCGCGTCCACCGCCGACTCCGTCAGCCGCCACAGGTCTTCCGGGGAGCTCACCCCACCCGGAAAACGGCAGCTCATACCGACGATCGCGATCGGCTCACGGCTCTTGGCCTCGACGTCCTGGAGACGTTGACGCGTCTGGCGCAGATCGGCGGTGAGCTTCTTGAGGTACTCGAGTACCTTTTCGTCGTTCGACATTCCCGTGCCAGTCCCCTCGATTTCCGGTCGGACGTTCTCGCTGCTCATGACCCATCGAGTTCCTGGTCGATGATTCCGAACATGTCGTCGAGCGAGGCGGATTCGAGGTCCCGCTCAACCGCGCCCGGCCGCTCCGGACGGTGCAGGTCGGCCCACATCGCAACGATGGTCTCCATCCGCGAGGACAACTGCTCGCGCAGGGTCTCGTCCTCGGCCATCGCCGAAATCATGGCGGCCACCGTGTCCAGCTCGCTGAGCCGGGCCGCGACCGGGTCGGCCGCCTCCGGCACGACCTCGGCGAGCAGGTGCTCCGCCAGCGTGGCGGGTGTCGGATAGTCGAAGATCGCGGTCGCGGCCAGCCTGATGCCGGTGGTGGCACCCAACCGGTTGCGCAGCTCCACTGCGGTCAGCGAGTCGAAGCCGATCTCCTGGAAGGTCCGCGCCGTGTCGATCGCCGACGGGTCCGAGTGCCGCAGCACGGCGGCGACCTGCCCGCGTACCAGCCCCAGTACGGTCCGGCTCTGTTCCGCGCCCGACATCTCGGCAAGGCTCTGCCGTAGAGCCACCCCACCGTCACCGGCCTCGGCTGCCCGGCGTGGCGGGGTCGGTGCCAGCGCGCTGAGCACGGGCGGCACCGTACCGGTGGCCGCCACCGCACGGAGGTGCAACGGGGCGGCCACGAGTGTGGGTTCGCCACTCCGGCACGCGGTGTCGAACAGCTCGAGACCGCGCTCGTCGGAGAGGGGAACGGCGCCCGTGCTGGTCATACGGGCCACGTCCCGCTCCGACAGTTGTGCGGTCAGGCCGCTGCGCTGCTCCCACAGACCCCATGCCACCGACACCGCGGGGAGCCCCTGGGCCCGCCGGTGCACGGCCAGCGCGTCGAGGAAGGCGTTGGCCGCGGCGTAGTTGCCCTGCCCGGCGCTGCCCAGCACTCCGGTGGCGGAGGAGAACAGTACGAACGCGTCCAGGTCCAGTCGGCGGGTCAGCTCGTGCAGGTGCCACGCCGCGTTCGCCTTCGGCCGTAGGACGGTCTCCACGCGCTCGGCGGTCATCGAACCGATGACACCGTCGTCCACCACACCGGCGGTGTGGACGACAGCGCGCAGCGCCGGAATGGTGTCGAGCAACGCGGTCAGCTGGACACGATCGGCCACGTCGCAGGCGGCGACGCGGATCCGGGCGCCGAGCGCCTCCAGTTCGGTGGCCAGTTCCACTGCGCCGGGCGCGGTGTCACCTCCGCGACTGGCCAGCACCAGGTCACGTGCGCCATGGGTGGTCACCAGATGGCGGGCGGCCAGGCCGCCGAGTGTCCCCGTCCCGCCCGTGATCAGTACGGTGCCCGTGTCCCAGGCGGGGGCCTTCCCGTCCGGTACGGCCGCCTTGACCAGCCTGGGCACCAGCACCGTACCGGCCCGGATGGCCGCTTCGGGTTCCCCGGTCGCGAGCACCGCGGGCAGTGCCCCGAGGTCCGAGTCGTCGTGGTCGATCACGACGAGCCGGTCGGGGTTCTCCTGCTGTGCGGAGCGCAGAAGTCCCCGCACGGCGGCCGCCGCCAGATCCTCCACGTCATCACCGGTGGATGTGGCCACCGCGCGGTGGGTGAGCACCATCAGACGGGCATCGGTGTACCGCGCGTCCCCGAGCCACTCCCGCACCACTCCCAGCACTCGGCGGAGGGCGGACGAGGTCGCTTCCGGGGCCGGTCCGCCATCCGCCTCGGGCGGACACGACAGGACCAGCACATCCGGCACCTGGTCGATGGTGGCGAGGTCCCGATGGCGTAGTGGCGGCACACCGGCCGCGGTCAGCGCCGCGGTCAGTCGATGCTCGTCGTGGCCGCCCAGCAGGCCCCAGGACAGTGCCCGCGGGCCGGTGGCCCCCGTGGGGACGGGAAGCTCCTGCCACTCCAGCCGGAACAGCGCATCGCCGCGACTGCCACCCGCCTCGAGCAGTCGCTGCTCCGCGAGCGGACGCATCGCCAGCGCGTCGATGGACAGCACGGGCGCCCCGGTGGTGTCCGTCATCCGGATGGCCACCGTGTCCGGTCCGGCCGGGCTGAGCGTCACCCGCACGGTAGTGGCGCCCACCGCGTGCAGGGTCACCCCGCTCCAGGAGAAGGGGAGATGGGCCTGGCCCGGTGCGCTGACGAAGGTGCCAAGGCCGATGCCTTGCAGGGCCGCGTCCAGCAACGCGGGATGCACCCCGCAGCGGTCGGCGTCGCCCCTCACCTGCTCGGGCAACGCGATGTCGAGAAACACTTCGCTGTCACGGATCCATGCCTTCCGCAGGCCCTGGAAGGCGGGGCCGTACTGATAGCCCCGTTCGGCCATCGTCGTGTGCAACTCGGCGACATCGACCGGCCGGGCATCGACCGGTGGCCAGGCCGACGGATTCGCGGGCGGATCGCCACGCTCGCCCACCCGCAGGGTGCCTCCGGCGTGGCGTATCCAGTCACCCTCACAGCGGGAGAACACCGTGAAGGGACGACCTCCGTGGTCGTCCGGGCCGCCGACCGACACCTGGAGCTGCACGGTCTCCTGCTCGGGCAGGACGAGCGGCTCATGCAACGTCAGCTCCTCCAGTGTGTCGCAGCCGAACCGTGCCCCCGCCTGCAACGCGAGCTCCACGAACGCGGTGCCTGGCAGAAGGACCATGCCGAGGACGGAGTGGTCGGCCAGCCATGGCTGCCCGGCAAGCGACAGCGCACCGGTCAGCACACAACCGTCCGTGTCCGGGAGCGGCACCGCGGCGCTCAGCAGCGGATGGTCAACGGTGCCCAGGCCCAGCCCGGACGCGTCGCCCGTGCCCGCCGAAGGCGCCAGCCAGAACCGCTCACGCTGGAACGCGTAGGTGGGCAAGTCGACTCGTCGGGCGCCGGTGCCGTCGAAGGCCGTCTGCCAGTTGACCTCGACACCGCGGACGGACACCTCGGCCAGTGACGTCAGGAACCGTCGTACGCCTCCCTCGTCCCGGCGGAGCGAACCGGTGGCCACGATTGGGGTGTCCATCGCATCGGCGGTGTCCTGGATGCCGACGGTCAGCACCGGATGCGGACTGGCCTCGACAAACACCGTATGGCCCTGGCCGATCAGAGCTTCGACGGTGCTCTGGAACTCCACCGTCTCACGCAGATTCCGA
>NZ_JANIAA010000111.1 GCF_024505145.1 Streptomyces rugosispiralis
ACCAGCGCTTCTGGGTCGAACCCACGGCCGTGGCGGGCGATGTGTCGTCGGCCGGGCTGGTCTCCGCCGACCACCCCCTGCTCGGCGCGGCGGTCGCGCTGCCCGAGTCCGGCGGGCGGCTGTTCACCGGCCGGCTCTCGCTCCGTACGCACCCGTGGCTGGCCGACCACACCATTCACGGCACCGCGCTGCTCCCCGGGGCCGCCCTGGCCGAGCTGGCGTTGCGAGCCGGTGACGCGGTCGGCTGCGGCCACCTGGAGGAGCTGACACAGGAAACGCCCCTCGCGCTTCCCGAGAGCGGCGCCGTCCAGTTGCAACTGACGGTCGGCGGCCCGGACGACTCCGGACGACGCACCGTGAACCTCTACTCGCGCTTCGAGGACGGGCCCGCCGACCTGCCGTGGACCCACCATGCCACGGGTGTGCTGACCACGGAGGGGCCCACGGCGCCGGCGGAGACCGAGCTCGGCCAGTGGCCACCGGCGGATGCCTCGCCGATCGACCTCGCCGACCGGTACCCGAGCGTGGCGGCGCTCGGCGGTATCGAGTACGGTCCGGCGTTCCGCGCTCTGCGCCATGCGTGGCGTCGCGGTGCGGAGATCTTCGCCGAGGTGGCCTTGGCGGAGGACCTGCGCTCGGATGCCAGTCGCTTCGGCCTGCATCCCGTGCTGCTCGAAGCGGCCCTGCACGCCGTGGCCGATCTGACGGCCGACGGCGAAGGCGGCGACGACGGCGGCCGCGTCCGGCTCCCGTACCGGTGGACCGGGATGTCCCTGTACGCCACCGGCGCGACGACCCTGCGCGTACGGCTCTCCACGGAACGGCCGGATGGCATGGCGATCCTGCTGGCCGACGAATCGGGCCACGCGGTGGCCGACGTGGCCTCGGTGGCGACTCGCACCTTTACATCGGAGCAGCTCACCGGGGGCCGCAGGCCCCATGAGTCGCTGTTCCGAGTGGAGTGGATGAGTGTCCCGGCAGGCTCCGCCGGAGTCGGGCCGGACCGTGCCCACTGGTCGATCGTCGGCTCTGACGGCGCCGAACTGCGCACCGCGCTCGAAACGAGCGGTGGCCGGATCGACCAGCACGACGACATGGGCGCGCTGCTCCGGTCCGACGCCTCGGCCACGGCCGTGTCCGACCTCGTACTCCTGCCGTTCCTGACCGCCTCGGCGACCGACTCCGCCGCGGCGGAAGACGACCTGGTGTCCGCGGCCCGTCAGGCGACACATCGCGCCCTGGACGCGCTCCAGGTGTGGCTGTCCGATGAGCGATGCGGCGACTCGCGGTTGGTGGTGGTGACGCGGGGCGCGGTGGCGGCCGTACCGGGTGAGGATGTGCCGGACGCGGCGGCTGCCGCGGTCTGGGGTCTGGTGCGGTCGGCACAGGCCGAGCATCCGGACCGATTCGTCCTGGTGGACCTGGAGAGCTTGGAGTGGGCCGCCGAGGCGATCGGTGCGGCGGTGGCCACCGGGGAGCCTCAGATCGCCGTACGTGGCGGCGGCGTGTGCGCCCCCAGGCTGACCCGCGCCCTGATACCCGTGGCGCCTCGGCGCGAGGTGGTGTGGGAGCCCGAGGGTTCGGTGCTGATCACGGGCGCCAGCGGGGTACTGGGTGGTTTGGTGGCGCGTCATGTGGTCGCCCGCCACGGAGTGCGCAGCGTGGTGCTGGTGTCGCGTCGCGGCCGCGACGCGGCGGGTGCGGCGGAGCTGGAGGCCGAGCTCGCCGACTTCGGCGCCCATGTGGTGTTCGAGGCCTGCGATGTCGCCGACCGTGCGGCGTTGGCGGGGGTGCTGGCGCGCATCCCGGCGGATCGTCCGTTGCGTGGTGTGGTGCATGCGGCCGGTGTGCTGGACGACGGTCTGGTCGAGTCGTTGACACCGGAGCGCATTGACGCGGTGCTGCGGCCGAAGGTCGATGCGGCGGTGCATCTGGATGAGTTGACGCGGGATCTGGGGCTGTCGGCGTTCGTGATGTTCTCGTCCGCCGCTGCCACCTTTGGCGCGGCGGGGCAGGGGAACTACGCGGCGGCGAATATGTTCCTGGACGCTCTGGCGGCTCGCCGTCGGGCGCGTGGGCTTGCCGGGGTGTCGTTGGCCTGGGGCTTCTGGGCCGAACGCAGCGATATGACCGGCCACTTGGGCGAGGTCGACATGGCCCGGATGGCACGGTTCGGGATGACCCCGCTCTCCGCCGACGAGGGCCTCGCGCTCTTCGACGCGGCACACACGACCGATGACGCCCTGCTGGTGCCGACGCGCATGGATGTCGCGGTGCTCCGCGCACACGCCCGGCCCGGAACCACCCCCGCTCTGCTGCGCCACCTCATCGGTGCTCCGGCCCGACGGGTGATCGACGCCGCCACCGGCGAGGAGGGCGGCGCAACCGCTCTCGTACGCCGTCTCATGGATCTGCCCCGGTCCGAGCGGGAGGACGTCCTGCTGGAGCTGGTGACCGATCACGCGGGAGCCGTGCTCGGCCATACGGAGTCGGCCGCGATCGCACCCGACCGTGCGTTCAGCGACATCGGCTTCGACTCGCTCACCGCCGTCGAGCTGCGCAACCGCCTCAACGCCGCCACCGGTCTGCGGCTTCCGGCCACGCTGGTCTTCGACTATCCGACACCGACCGCTGTCGCCCGCCACGTCCTCGGCGAGGTGATGGGCTCCGCGCAGGCCGCAAACGAAACCCCTGCCCTCGACCGGACCCAGGCCACGCCGTCGGTGCGCAGGGCCACGACCGACGACGAGCCGATCGCCATCGTCGGAATGGGCTGCCGCTTCCCGGGCGGTGTGCGTACCCCCGAAGAGCTGTGGCAACTGCTCATCAGCGGCGGGGACGCTATCTCGGGGCTGCCCGACGATCGCGGCTGGGACCTGGAGGGTCTGTATCACCCGGATCCCGATCACCGGGGCACGGCGTATGCGCGTGAGGGTGGTTTCCTGTACGACGCGGGCGACTTCGATCCGGAGTTCTTCGGGATTTCGCCACGCGAGGCGCTGGCGATGGATCCGCAGCAGCGACTGCTGCTGGAGACGTCGTGGGAGGCGCTGGAGCGCGCCGGTATCGACCCGGCGTCGGTGCGCGGCAGCCAGACCGGCGTGTTCTGCGGGCTGACCTATCACGACTACACGGATGCGGTGCAGCAGGCCGGCGAGGCCACCGAGGGTTACCTCATGACAGGCAACGCCGGAAGCGTCGCCTCGGGGCGCATCTCCTACACCTTCGGCTTCGAGGGCCCCGCCGTGACCGTGGACACCGCCTGCTCATCGTCCCTGGTGGCGCTGCACTGGGCCGCCCAGGCGCTGCGGCAGGGCGAGTGCTCGCTGGCCCTCGCGGGCGGCGCGACGGTCATGGCCAGCCCGCTCGCGTTCGTCGAGTTCAGCCGCCAGCGCGGACTGGCCCCGGACGGGCGCTGCAAGCCCTTCGCGGGGGCCGCGGACGGCACCGGCTGGGCCGAGGGTGTCGGCATGCTGCTGCTGGAGCGGCTGTCGGACGCGCGGCGGAACGGTCACCAGGTGCTCGCGGTGGTGCGCGGCAGCGCCATCAACCAGGACGGTGCGTCGAACGGTTTGACGGCGCCGAACGGTCCCTCGCAGCAGCGGGTGATCCGGGCGGCGCTGGAGAGCGCCCGGTTGTCTGCCGCCGAGGTGGACGCGGTGGAGGCGCACGGTACGGGCACGAAGCTGGGCGATCCGATCGAGGCGCAGGCGTTGCTGGCGACGTACGGGCAGGAACGTGGCGCTGAGGACCGTCCGCTGTGGCTGGGTGCGATCAAGTCGAACATCGGTCATGCGCAGGCGGCTGCCGGTGTGGCGGGTGTGATGAAGATGGTGCTGGCGATGCGGCATGGCGTACTGCCGAAGACGTTGCATGTCGATGAGCCGTCGCCGCATGTGGATTGGTCGGCGGGTGCGGTCGAACTGCTGACGGACGCGGTGGAGTGGCCGGACACGGGCCGTGCACGGCGTGCGGGTGTGTCGTCGTTCGGTATCAGCGGTACCAACGCACACGTCATCCTGGAACACGCCCCCGAGGAGCTACCCGTCGCCGGGCCGGTGACCGACGGGCTCGAGGAGCCCTCGGCGCTGGTGCCGTGGGTGGTGTCGGCGAAGTCCGAGGGTGCGCTGCGAGCACAGGCGGAGCGGCTGCTGTCGTACGCGCGCAGTCGGGCCGGGGCGGAGATGCCGGTGGCCGATGTGGCGTCGTCGCTGGTCACGACGCGTAGTGCGTTTGAGCATCGTGCCGTGGTGCTGGCGGCGGATCGGGCTGGTCTTGTCGATGGCTTGGAGGCGCTGTCGAGTGGTGACGTGGCGCCGGGGGTGGTGCGGGGCTCTGTGGTGCCGGGGAAGTTGGCGGTGTTGTTCTCGGGTCAGGGCAGTCAGCGGGTCGGTATGGGCTGGGGGCTGTATGAGGCGTTCCCGGTGTTCGCGGATGCGTTT
>NZ_JANIAA010000112.1 GCF_024505145.1 Streptomyces rugosispiralis
GTCCTCGCCCAAGGCACCCCCACCAACCTCCCCACCTACCCCTTCCAACGCCACCACTACTGGCTGGACACCGCATCCCCGGGGCGACACCGCGCCAGCGCAACGACGGGCGCGGACCCGCACACCGGTTTCTGGGAGGCCGTGGAGCGCGAGGATCTGGAGGGGCTGGCGCGGACTCTGCGACTGGACGTATCGCGGGCGGAGTTGACGACGCTGCTGCCCGCGCTGTCGGCGTGGCATCGACGGCGGAGCGCGGCGTCCACGATGGACGCGTGGCGGTATCGCGAGGGCTGGAGACCGCTGCCCGACACCACCGCACCCGTACTGTCCGGCACCTGGCTCGTCGTCCTGGCACCCGACCAGAAGGGCGATGCGCTGTACGAGGCGATCGCCACGGCCCTCAACCAGCACGGGGCCACGGTGGAAACGGTGGTCGTGGCACCCGACGATCCGCGCCGCTGGGCCGACACCGTCGCCGCCCTCACCGCACACGCCACGGCGCACACCACCGCGCCCGTCGTCGGCGTGCTGTCGCTGCTCGCCCGTGACGAGGCCGCCGGGTCGCACCGCACCCTGCGGCTGATCCAGGGCCTGGAGGCGGCGGGGCTGTTCGCGCCACTGTGGTGTGTCACCCAGGGCGCGGTGTCCGTAGGCGACCACGATCCGCTGACCGGCCCGGCGCAGGCGCTGGTATGGGGGCTGGGCCGGGTGGCGGCGCAGGAACTCGCCACCCGCTGGGGCGGGTTGGTGGATCTGCCCCAGGAGCTGGACCAACGGACGACGGCCCGGCTGTGTGCCGTACTGGCCGCCGGGAGCCACGAGGATCAGGTCGCGGTCCGCGCCGCCGGGATCCTTGGACGCCGTATCGTCAGGGCGCCGCGCCTCGGCGATGTGCTCGACGACGGCTGGACCCCCGGCCCGGGAACGGTCTTGATCACGGGCGGCACCGGGGCCCTCGGCAGCCAGATGGCCCGTCGGCTCGCGGCCCGTGGCGCCGAGCATCTGCTGCTCGTCAGCCGTCGCGGGGACACCGCGCCAGGAGCGGACGAGCTGGTGGCCGAGCTGACCGCCTCGGGGGCCAGGGCGACCGTGGCGGCCTGCGATGTCGGGGACGCCGGCGCGCTCCGCGCGCTGCTGGACTCGATTCCGGCCGCGTACCCGCTGACCTCGGTGTTCCACACGGCGGCCATCCTGGACGACGCCGCCATCACCGCCCTCACCCCCGAGCAGGTGGACCGCGTGCTGCGAGTGAAGGCGGACGCGGCGTGGCGGCTGCATGAGCTGACCCGGGACGTGGAGCTGTCCGCGTTCGTGCTCTTCTCCTCCCTGGCGGGCACCGTGGGCATGGTGGGCCAGGGCAACTACGCGCCCGCCAATGCCTATATGGATGCCCTGGCCCGCCACCGCCGCGCACGGGGGCTGGTGGCCACCTCCGTGGCCTGGGGATCCTGGGCGCAGGGCGGTATGGCCGAACGGGACGCGGTGACCGAGCTGCGGCTGCGCCATGGCGTACCGCTGCTGCCGCCGGAATCGGCACTCCTCGCGCTGGAGGCCGCGCTGGCGGACGACGAGACGGCCCTGGTGGTCGCCGACATCGACTGGGACCGCTTCGCCCACGCCTACACCGCCGCCCGCCCCAGCCACCTCCTCGATGAGATCCCCGAGGCCCGGCGGGCGCTCGACGCGGTCGAGGGCGCGGGGGCCGGGGCACCGGGCGGCGGCGTCGGTACGGGCGGTACGGGCGGTACGGGCGGTACGGTGGCGGCCCTGCGCGACCGGCTCGCCGACGCGAAACCCGAGGAGCGCGAACGGCGACTCCTCGAGGCCGTACGCGGCCAGGTGGCCGCCGTCCTCGGCCACGCCTCGGCCGGGGCAGTGGGCACCAGGCGGCCGTTCCTGGAGCTGGGCCTGGACTCGGTCACGGCGGTGGAGCTGCGCAATCGCCTCGGGAGCGTCACGGGGCTCCGGCTGCCCACCACCGTGATCTTCGACTTCCCGACCGTGGCCGAGCTCGTCGGCTATCTGTACGCACAGCTCTTCGGCGACGTCTGCGCTGTCGGTGATGTCAGCGATGCCGGCGACGGTCCAGCGGCCACGGGCCATGGGACGGCCGAACTCGACCGGCTGGAACGGCTGTTGGGAACGCTGCCGGGTGACGCCCCCGCCCGTTCCGAGATCGCCGATCGCCTGCGCCGACTGCTCCGGTCCGCCGTGGACGCCCTGGAAACCGTGGACACCGACGAGGAGCCGGTGACGTCCGACGATCTCGAAGCGGCCACCAACGACCAGCTCTTCGACTACATCGAGAAGGAGTTCGGGATCTCCTGATCCCGTTCCCGCCCACCCCGCTGACCAGCCGGTCCTTCCGCCCTACCCACCTCTCACCGCCGACTCTTCGCATGGAGCCCCGACATGGACGATGTGCACAAGCTCCGCCACTATCTGACCCGGGTCACCGCGGAGCTCAAGGAGACGCGGGCGCAGCTGCGGGTCGCGGAGTCGGCGGCCGCCGAGCCGGTGGCGATCGTCGGGATGAGCTGCCGCTACCCCGGCGGCGTGGCCTCGCCCGAGGCGCTGTGGAAGCTCGTCGAAGGCGGCGGGGACGCCATTTCCGGGTTCCCGGTCGACCGTGGCTGGGACCTGGCGGGGCTGGTCGACCCGGAGGGCGAACGGCCGGGCACCTCGTACACCGCCGAGGGTGGATTCCTGCACACCGCGGGCGAGTTCGATGCCTCCTTCTTCGGCATCTCACCGCGTGAGGCGCTCGCGATGGACCCCCAGCAGCGGCTGCTGCTGGAGACGTCCTGGGAGCTGTTCGAGCGGGCGGGCATCGATCCGGCGTCGCTGCGCTCCAGCCGGACCGGGGTGTTCATCGGTGCCAGCTTCCACGACTACGGCAGCAGGCTGCCCGCGATCCCGGAGGAGGTCGAGGGCCATGCCATGACCGGTGTCGCGGGCAGTGTCGTCTCCGGCCGTATCGCCTACACCTTCGGGCTCACCGGCCCGGCCCTCACCGTGGACACCGCGTGTTCGTCCTCGCTGGTGGCACTGCATCTGGGGGTGCGGGCGCTGCGCGACGGCGAGTGCGGGATGGCGGTCGTCGGCGGTGTCGCCGTGATGTCCACGCCGGATCTGTTCACCGAGTTCAGCAGGCAGCGGGGGCTGGCCCGGGACGGCCGGTGCAAGGCGTTCTCCGCCGCCGCGGACGGCATGGGCGCGGCGGAGGGCGTGGGGCTGCTGCTGGTGGAACGGCTGTCCGACGCCCGCCGCAACGGCCATCAGGTACTCGGCGTGATCCGTGGCACCGCGGTCAACCAGGACGGCGCCTCCAACGGCCTCACCGCGCCCAACGGCCCCGCCCAGCGGCGGGTGATCCAGGACGCGCTGGCGGACGCGGGCGTGGCCTCGTCCGAGGTGGATGTGATCGAGGCGCATGGGACGGGTACGGCGCTGGGCGACCCCATCGAGGCACAGGCGCTGCTCGCCACGTACGGCCAGGACCGGCCCGCCGAACGCCCCGCGCTGCTGGGCTCGGTGAAGTCCAACCTGGGCCACACCCAGGCCGCGGCGGGCGTGGCCGGTGTGATCAAGATGGTCATGGCGATGCGCCATGACGTGGTGCCGCGCACCCTGCATGTGGACGAGCCGACGCCGCATGTGGACTGGGGCTCCGGTGCGGTGGAGCTGGTGACGGAGAACGCGCCGTGGCCCGAGGCCGAACGGGCACGCCGCGCGGCGGTGTCGTCGTTCGGCGTCAGCGGGACCAACGCCCATGTGATCCTGGAAGCGGCCCCGACGGCGGCCACCCCACCCGAATCCAGGCCCGCATCCACGCCCACGGAGGGTGTGCTGCCATGGGTGATCTCGGCACGCTCCGAGACTGCGCTACGAGCACAGGCAGCGCAATTGCTGACCTTCGCGGCCACGAGTGACCGGCACCTCGCCGACATCGGCTGGACGCTGGCGCGGCACCGGGCAGCGCTCGAGCACCGCGCGGTGGTCGTCGCCGCCGACCGTGACACCTTCCTGGCCGGGCTGGACGCCATCGCCACCGGCGAACCCGCCACCCATGTGGTCAGCGGCGTGGCCCCGGAGGAAACGCCGTCCGGTGCGGTGTTCGTCTTTCCGGGGCAGGGGTCGCAGTGGGTCGGCATGGCCGCCGAACTGCTCGACACATCGCCCGTGTTCGCCGAGTCCATCGACCGGTGCGCCCAGGCCCTCACCCCGCACATCGAGTGGAATCTCCTCGACGTCCTGCGCGAGACCTCGGACGACACCGTGCTGGAGCGGGTGGATGTGGTCCAGCCCGCC
>NZ_JANIAA010000113.1 GCF_024505145.1 Streptomyces rugosispiralis
GACACCGCGGGTCTGGACGCCGGGTACTGGTACACCAATCTGCGGGAGACGGTCGAGCTGGAGTCGGCGGTGCGGGCCCTGTCCGCCGCCGGGTTCGGCACGTTCCTGGAGATGTCGCCGCATCCGGTGCTGACGATGCCGCTGCAGGCGACCGCCGAGGATGCCGTGGTCGTGGGGTCGCTGCGGCGCGACGAGGGCGGTCCCGAGCGGTTCCTGGCCTCGCTCGGCGAGGCGTTCGTCCGGGGCGTGGCCGTCGACTGGGCCGCGGTGTTCGCGGGTCTTGGCGCGTCCGTGGTGGACCTGCCCACGTACGCCTTCCAGCGGCAGCGCTACTGGCTGGAGCGGCCCGCCGCGCAGGCGGCAGCCACCGGGGGCGACCCGGTGGACGCCGAGTTCTGGGACGCCGTGGAGCGCGAGGACCTGGCCGCGCTGACCGCCGCGCTGGAGGTGGACGCCGACGAGGAGCGGTCGTCGCTGCGGACGGTGCTCCCGGCGCTGTCCTCCTGGCGGCGTGGCCGCCGCGAGCGGTCCGTGCTCGACTCCTGGCGCTACCACGTCACCTGGAACCGGGTGCCGGACCCGGCCTCCGCGGCCCTGACCGGCACCTGGCTGCTCGCGGTCCCGGCCGGACACCTCGTCGGACCTCCCGCCGGACACCCCGGCACGGAACTCGTCGACGCCGTACGCGACGGTCTGGAGACCCACGGCGCCACGGTCGTCACCGTCGAGGTGGCCGAGGCCGACCGCGCCGCGGTCGCCGCGCGGCTCGCCGAGGCCACCGCCGGGGTCACCCCGGCCGGGGTGCTCTCGCTGCTCGGGCTCCCCGACGCACCGCACCCCGCACACGCGGGCGTGCCCATGGGACTCGCGCTCACCCTCGCCCTGGTCCAGGCCCTCGGCGACACCGGAGTGGACGCCCCGCTGTGGCTGGCCACCCGTGGCGGCGTGTCCGTCGGCGGCACCGACGCCCTCGACAGCCCCGCCCAGGCGGCCGTATGGGGACTGGGCCGGGTCGCCGCCCTGGAACACCCCCAGCGCTGGGGCGGCATGGTCGACCTGCCGGACACCGTCGACGGCCGGGTGACCACCCGGCTGTGCGGCGCGCTCGCGGGCCGGCTCGACGACGAGGACCAGCTGGCCCTGCGGCCCTCCGGGGTGTTCGTGCGGCGGCTGGTACGGGCCGCGGAGCACCGGGGGAGCGGCCCGGCGTGGCACCCCGAGGGCACCGTGCTGCTCACCGGCGGCACCGGTGGCGTCGGGGCCCAGATCGCCCGCCGGCTGGCCCAGGCCGGCGCCGAACACCTGGTGCTCACCAGCCGCCGTGGCCCCGAGGCGCCCGGCGCGGACAAGCTCAAGGCCGAACTGACCGAGCTCGGCGCCAAGGTCACCGTGGCGGCGTGCGATGTGGCCGACCGCGCCGCGCTGGAGGCGCTCGTACGGAAGGTGGCGGCCGAGGGCCCGCCGATCCGTTCCGTACTGCACATCGCCGGTGCCGGTGTGCTGGTCCCGCTCGCCGACACCGATCTGGACGAGTTCGCGGACACGGCGGAGGCCAAGGTCGCGGGCGCCGCGAACCTGGACGCCGTCTTCGACCGCGACACGCTCGACTCCTTCGTGCTGTTCTCCTCCATCTCGGCCGTCTGGGGCAGTGGCGAACACGGCGCGTACGCCGCCGCCAACGCCTATCTCGACGGGCTCGCCGAGCACCGCCGGGCCCGTGGCCTCACCGCCACCTCGGTGGTGTGGGGCATCTGGAGCCCCGAGGAGGGCGGGATGGCCGCCAACCTCGCCGAGGAGCAACTGCGCGGCCGGGGCATCCCGTTCATGTCCCCCCGGCTCGCCATCGACGCGTTCTGGCAGGTCATGGAGCGGGACGAGACCGTGGTCGTGGTCGCCGACGTGGACTGGGAGCGGTTCGTCCCCGTCTTCACCTCGGCCCGGCCCAGCCCGCTCATCGGCCAGGTGCCCGACGTGGCGCGGATCCTCGCCGCCGACGCCGACACCCGGGCGGACGCGGCCGGCGAGTCCTCCTCGCTGCGCGACCGGCTGGCCGAGATGGCACCGGCGGATCGGCGGGCGGCCGTGCTGTCCCTGGTGCGCTCGCAGATCGCCAACGTCCTCGGCTACTCAGGCCCCGAGGCCGTCGATGCCACGCGCGCCTTCCGCGAGCTGGGCTTCGACTCCCTGAGCGCCGTCGACCTGCGCAACCGCCTGGGCACCGCCACCGGGCTCCGTTTCCCCGTCACCGTCGTCTTCGACTACCCGAGCGCGGAGGAGCTCGCCGGACACATCGGCGCCGAACTCTTCCCCGACGACACCGCCGCCACCGGCCTCGACCCCGAAGAGGCCGATGTCCGCCGGGCGTTGACCTCGATCCCCCTGCTCCGGCTCCGCGAATCCGGACTGCTGGACGAGCTGCTGCGGCTGGCCGGCTCCCACGACCCCGCCACCGCACCGGCGGACGAGGAGCCCGCCGAGTCCATCGACGACCTGGACGTGGATGACCTCGTGCGCATGGCCTACGACAAGAACGACCTCTGACGAGACTCGACTGCGGAGCTGACAATGGCAAACCCAACCGACAAGATCGTTGGCGCGCTGCGGGAGTCTCTGAAGGAGACCGAACGGCTGCGCCGGGTCAATCAGCAACTCACCGCCGCCTCCCGGGAACCCATCGCCATCGTGGCGATGAGCTGCCGCTACCCCGGCGATGTGCGCGGCCCCGAGGACCTGTGGGAACTGGTCACCGGCGGGCGCGACGCCATCTCCGGATTCCCCGGCAATCGCGGCTGGGACCTGGAGAACCTCTACGATCCGGACCCCGACCGGCAGGGCACCGTCTACGCCACCGAGGGCGGATTCCTCCACGACGCCGACCAGTTCGACCCCGCGTTCTTCGGCATCTCGCCCCGCGAGGCCACCGTGATGGACCCGCAGCAGCGGCTGCTGCTGGAGACCTCCTGGGAGGCGTTCGAGCGCGCCGGAATCGACCCGGCGGCGCTGCGCGGCAGCAAGACCGGCATCTTCGTGGGCGCCGCCTACCAGGGCTACATCCCCGACTGGCCCCATATGCCCGAGGGGCTCGAGGGCCACCTGGTCACGGGCATCTCCGCGAGCATCATGTCCGGCCGGGTCGCCTACACCCTGGGCCTGGAGGGCCCGGCCGTCACCATCGACACCGCCTGCTCGTCCTCGCTGGTCGCCCTCCACCTGGCCTGCCAGTCGCTGCGCCAGGGCGACTGCTCGCTCGCCCTCGCGGGCGGCGCCGCCGTGATGGGCGCCCCGATGGGGCTCATCGGCTTCGCCCGGCAGCGCGGCCTGGCGCAGGACGGCCGCTGCAAGGCGTTCGCCGAGGGAGCCGACGGCATGGGACTCGGCGAGGGCGTCGGCATGCTGCTGCTGGAGCGCCTTTCGGACGCGCGGCGCAACGGCCACAAGGTGCTGGCCGTCGTGCGCGGCTCGGCCGTCAACCAGGACGGTGCCAGCAACGGCCTCACCGCCCCCAACGGCCGCTCCCAGCAGCGGGTGATCCGCCAGGCGCTCGCCAACGCCGCGCTGACGGCGGAGCAGATCGACGCGATCGAGGCCCATGGCACCGGCACTCCGCTGGGCGACCCGATCGAGGCGGGCGCGCTGCTCGCCACGTACGGGAAGGACCGCGCGGCGGACCGCCCCGTGCTGATCGGCTCGCTGAAGTCCAACATCGGCCATCCGCAGGCCGCCGGTGGTGTCGGCGGCGTCATCAAGATGGTGCAGGCCATGCGCCACGGTCTGCTGCCCAGGACGCTCCACGCCGAGGAGCGCTCCTCGCGGATCGACTGGTCGGCGGGGGCGCTGGAGCTGCTGACCGAGGCCAGGGAGTGGCCGCGCGGTGAGGAGCCCCGCCGGGCCGCCATCTCGGCCTTCGGGGCCAGTGGCACCAATGTGCACACCATCCTCGAGGAGGCGCCCGAGGAGGAGCCTTCGGAGGCCGTGGCCGTGGCCGACGGCGTGGCACCGGTGGGCGGCGGAGTGGTGCCGTGGGTGCTGTCGGCGAAGAGCGCGGCGGGCCTGCGGGCGCAGGCCGAGCGGCTGCTGACGCATGTGACCGCGCGCCCCGGCCTGTCCCCGGCCGATGTCGGCCACTCGCTCGCCACCAGCCGCGGCCGCTTCGACCACCGCGCACTGGTCCTGGGCGGCGACCGCGACGAACTGATCGACGCGCTGGGCACGCTGGCGTCGGGCGGCGAGTCCCCGCATGTGGTGCGCGGCGAGGGAGTCACGGCGACCGAC
>NZ_JANIAA010000114.1 GCF_024505145.1 Streptomyces rugosispiralis
CGGAGTCCCGGCGGTGGTCCGGCGGGTCCGGGGGCCGGGGGCGGGGTCCCGGCAGGGGGCTGGCGGTGGTCTGGCGGGTCTGGCGGTGGTCCGAGAGGGGTCCGGGGGCGGAGTCCCGGCGGGGGTCCGGCGGTGGTCCAGGGGCGGAGTCCCGGCGGTGGTCCGGCGGGTCCGGGGGCCGGCGGCGGAGTCCCGGCAGGGGCGTGGCGGGTCTGGCGGGGGTCCGGGGGCGGAGCCCCGGCATGGGTCCGGCGGGGGCCTGGCGGGTCTGTCGGGGGGTCCGGGGGCGGAGCCCTCGAAACGGGGTCTGGGGCGGAGCCCCAGCGGGGGCCGGGGCCGCGCCCCGGTTCGGGAAGGGGCGGGGTGGGGGAAGAACCCCCGCCCACCCCCTCGGCGCCGAACACGCCGCGATGTGCGGCGCCCACCGCCACCCGCTACGGCACCGCGGCGACGGAGCGTTGTCAGTGGCCCCGGTTACGGTGAGTGAGCACTGAACATCCGCGCTGAGGGGGAGTCATGGCGCACACCGGACGCAGAGGCCACCGGAACCGCCCGGGCGGGCACAGCAAGCCGAAGACACCGAAGCCGAGGACACCGAAGCCGAGGACACCGAAGCCGAAGACACAGAAACCGACGACGCGGCAGCGTACGAGAAGGCAGACCACCCGGCACGCCCTCCGCAGAGAGGTGCCCAGCACCGTGGCCCTGCTCGCCGACGAGCGGGACTTCGCCGCCATGCGGCACTACGCGTCGTTCACCTTCGACGACCACGGAGCGTATCTACGGGAGATGGAGGGGCTGCTGAAGGCGTTCGCCGCCAAGGGCGTTCACACCACCGTCGCCCTCTTCGACCCCGTCGCGTACGAGGAGTTCTGCGCGGACACCCGGCTCGACCCGGACACCGCCGCGAGCCGCACGCGCTACACGGCGGAACTGGCCGTCGCGGGCGGCACCGTCATCTACGAGGGCCAGCCGATCGCCCGCCTGGTGCCACGGCTCATCGGCGTGGCCGAGGAGCAGGCCACCTGGGAGTACGCCACGGCGTTGCTCTCCCGGGCCGGCCACCTCGGGGAGTGCCGCGACGACACCACCGCCCGCGCCGCGTTCGACCACGCGGGGGCGGCGTTGCGCGCGGTCGTGGAGGCGGCCGGGCCAGGCATCCACCATCTGGTGTGCAGCGTCCCGGCGGACGGCACCTCGCTGGTCGCCGTGCTCCACGCCGACGCCCGGGAAGCGGGCCCGCCGAAGCTGGCCGAGCCCTCGGGGCTGGTCTTCCGTACCGTCCTGGCCTGCGGCTTCGCCCTGCGCAGCCCTGGCGGCCTGGTGCTGCGCACCATCGTGGCGGACTCCCCGGAGACGGTCCGCGGCTGGGCGCTGCACGACGGCTGGCTGCGCCCGCTGAGCGAGGCCGAGGTCTTCACCGCGTACTGCACCGACGCCGAGACCGGTGAACCCATCCCTCCGGAGCACGGCGTCGAATACCGGGCGGGCATCCCGCTCAGCCGCCCGGAATGACCGAAGGCGTCCCGCCACGTGGCGGGACGCCTTCACCGACAGCCCGAAGCTCAGAGCCCAAAGCTCACATCCCGCAGCCCAAAGCCCATAGCCCATAGCCCATAGCCCAAAGCCCAAAGCCCAAAACTCACATCTCACCGGCTCATTCGCCGGACAGCACCGCCTGCGCAGCCCGGCGGGCATCCTCCGCGGTGTCCGCCGCCCGCGCCGCGGAGGCGGCCCGCTCGCACTGCGCCAGCGTGTGCTTGGCCAGCGTCGCGCGCACATACGGAATGGAGGCCGCGCCCATGGAGAGGCTGGTGACACCGAGACCGGCCAGCACACACGCCAGCAGCGGATCGGAGGCGGCCTCACCGCAGACGCCACAGCTCTTGCCCTCGGCCTGCGCGGCCTCCGCCGACGCCGCCACCAGGTCGAGCAGCGCGGGCTGCCACGGGTCCTGGAGCCGCGAGACCGCACCGACCTGCCGGTCGGCCGCGAAGGTGTACTGCGCCAGGTCATTGGTGCCCAGCGACAGGAACTCGACCTCCTGGAGGATCGAGCGCGCCCGCAGCGCGGCGGACGGAATCTCCACCATCGCGCCGAACTTGGCCCGCAGCCCCGCCTCGCGGCACGCGTCGGCGAACGCCTTGGCGTCCAGCCGGTCGGCCACCATCGGGGCCATCACCTCGAGATAGACCGGCAGCCCCTCCGACGCCTTGGCCAGCGCCGTGAGCTGCGTCCGCAGCACCTCGGGGTGGTCCAGCAGGGTACGCAGACCGCGCACCCCCAGCGCCGGGTTGGGCTCATCGGCCGGGGTGAGGAAGTCCAGCGGCTTGTCCGCGCCCGCGTCCAGGACCCGCACCACCACCCGGCCCTCGGGGAACGCCTCCAGCACCTGCCGGTACGCCTCGACCTGCTTCTCCTCCGACGGCGCCTGAGTGCTGTCGTCGAGGAAGAGGAACTCGGTGCGGAACAGCCCCACGCCCTCGGCGCCCGCCTCCACGGCCGCCGGTACATCGGCCGGCCCGCCGACGTTCGCCAGCAGCGGCACCTTGTGCCCGTCCGACGTCGCGCCCGGACCGGAGGAGGCGGCCAGCGCGGCCCGGCGCTCCTCGGCGGCGCGCGTCAACTCGTCCCGCTTCTCCTCGCTCGGGGACACGAAGATCTCACCGGTGCTGCCGTCGACGGCGATCAGGGTTCCCTCGACCAGATCCCCGGCACCGGGCAGCGCGACCACGGCCGGCACCCCCAGGGCACGGGCGAGGATCGCGCTGTGGCTCGTCGGCCCGCCCTCCTCCGTCACGAACCCCAGCACCAGCGTCGGGTCGAGCAGCGCGGTGTCGGCGGGGGCGAGGTCCCGGGCGATCAGCACATACGGCTCATCGCTGTCCGGCACACCCGGCATTGGCACACCGAGCAGCCGCGCCACGATCCGGTTCCGCACATCGTCGAGGTCGGCCACCCGGCCCGCCAGATAGTCACCGGCCCCCGCGAGCAGCGCCCGGTAGGCGGCGAAGGCGTCGTACACCGCGCGCTCGGCGGTGCTGCCGACGGCGATCCGCCGCTCGACATCGGCGATCAGCTCCGGGTCCTGCGCCATCATGGCCTGCGCCTCGAGCACGGCCTGGGCCTCACCGCCCGCCAGATTGCCGCGCGCGACCAGATCGGCCGCCACGGCCTCCACCGCCTGGCGCGCCCGCCCCTGCTCACGCGGCGCCTCATCGGCCGGAATCTGCTTCGCCGGCGGCTCCAGGACCGCCGTCCCCATATGGCGCACCTCGCCGATGGCCACTCCGTGGCTCACGCCGACGCCTCGCAGCGTTGTCTCCATGTCACCCGTCCCCGGTCGATACGGCGGAACCCCGCCATGGTGGATGTCGTACCCGCGGTGCGCCGCCCGGCCCGGTCCCCATCGTCCACCGGGCGTACGCCCGGCTCACCAGTTGAAGAGTGTGTCGCCCGTCTTCACATCGACGTCCTCCTTGACGTCGGACAGGGCATCGGCCGTGGCCTCGAGCGCCACGATCGGGCAGATCGGCGACTTGCCCGCGGCCACGGCGGTGGCCGGGTCCCAGCGCACGATCGCGTCACCGCGCTTGACGGTGTCCCCCTTGTTGATGAGGACCTCGAAGCCCTCACCGTTCAGTTGCACGGTGTCGATGCCGAGGTGGGTGAGCACACCGTGCCCCTCCCCGTCCACGACGACGAACGCGTGAGGGTGCAGGGAGACGACGATGCCGTCGACCGGGGACACGGCCACGAAGGGCTCGAGGACTGGGTCGATCGCCGTGCCCGGACCGACCATGGCGCCGGAGAACACCGGATCGGGCACCGCTTCGAGTCCGATCACGCGGCCGGCGACCGGTGAGGTCACGCTGGTCATGGGAGCCTCCCGGGAGGTGAAGATTCATCACGCGCCGTCACCACCTGTCCCGGACAGCGCACTGCCCAGAAGAGTAAGTCATAGGAACTACGGATTCCGCACACGTGGCGCAGGCAGGAGGGGGTGCCCGGCCCGGGAATCGATTTGCCACGGCCGCGCGGGGCGCTGTACTGTCGTATCCCTGCCCACCGGATGAAGCACCGCGAACAACTGTGTGCACATCCAGGTTCAGGGCGGCGCCATCAGCTACTTGATCCAAATCTCGGATCCGCTTTCGCATGCCTTGCGAGAGACACGGGTACGGAGAGCCGGAAATAGTCTGATAGCGTGT
>NZ_JANIAA010000115.1 GCF_024505145.1 Streptomyces rugosispiralis
CTCGGCCGAGTCGGAGAACCCCGGCCGGTTCGTCCTGGTCGACGTCGACGATACGACCGAGTCGCTGACGGCGGTGGCGGATGCGCTGGCGTCCGGTGAACCGCAGGTGGCCGTACGGGACGGGGTGCCGCGGGCGCCGCGTCTGGCGCGGGCCGTGGTGGAGACCGACCGCCCGGCTCCGGAATTCGACGCCGAGGGCACGGTCCTGGTGACCGGTGCGAGTGGCACGCTGGGCGCGCTGTTCGCCCGCCATCTGGTGGCGGAGCGCGGCGTACGGCGGCTGCTGCTGGTCAGCCGCCGTGGCGAACAGGCACCGGGTGCGGCCGAACTGACCGCCGAGCTAGCCGAGTTGGGCGCCGAGGCGCGCTGGGCGGCGTGTGATGTGGCGGACCGGGACGCGCTCGCCGCGACCCTCGCCGCCATCCCGGCCGAGCATCCGCTCACAGCGGTCGTGCACACCGCCGGTGTGCTGGACGACGGTGTGATCGGTTCGCTGACGCCGGAGCGGCTGGGGCGGGTGCTGCGTCCGAAGGTGGACGCGGCCTGGAACCTGCACGAGCTGACCCGTGAGCTGGACCTTTCGGCGTTCGTGCTCTTCTCCTCCGCCGCCGGTGTCTTCGGCGCCGCAGGACAGGGCAACTACGCCGCCGCCAACGCCTATGTGGACGCGCTGGCCCAGCACCGCGCGGCGCGCGGGCTGCCCGGCACCTCGCTGGCCTGGGGCCTGTGGGCCGCCGAGTCCGGCGGTATGGCCGGTGAGCTGGACCAGACCGATATGTCCCGGATGAGCCGGGGCGGCGTCGCCGCGCTCGCCGCCGACGAGGGCA
This sequence comes from Streptomyces rugosispiralis, assembly GCF_024505145.1. GTDB lineage: Bacteria > Actinomycetota > Actinomycetes > Streptomycetales > Streptomycetaceae > Streptomyces > Streptomyces rugosispiralis. Next base: position 828 of record NZ_JANIAA010000115.1, read on the forward strand.
AGGAGCTGTTCGACGCGGCCGGACGGGCGGGCGAGGCGCTGCTCGTCCCGGTGCGTCTCGACCTGGCGGCGGCACGGGCCGAGGCGGCGTCCACCGGTGTGGTGGCCCCACTGATGTCCGGGCTGGTACGGGTCCCGGCGCGGCGTACGGCGGAGGGCTCCGCCGGAACGGGCGCCCTGGCGCAGCGGCTGGCCCGCCTGAACGCGGCAGAGCGGCTGGAGACGCTGCTGGAGCTGGTCCGTACCCAGGTCGCCGCCGTCCTGGGCTATGCCACCGCCGACTCCGTGGACCCCGACCGCGCCTTCCGCGACCTCGGCTTCGACTCGCTCACCGCCGTCGAACTGCGCAACCGCGTGAACGCGGTCACCGGGATGCGGCTTCCCGCCACCCTGGTCTTCGACTACCCGACCTCCGTCGTCCTGGCCGAACACCTCCGGGACGAACTGGCGGGCACCCGTGCCGAGTCGGGCCTGCCGGTGTCGACCGTGGGCGCGCTCGACGACGAGCCGATCGCCATCGTGGGCATGAGCTGCCGCTTCCCGGGCGGGGTGCGCACCCCCGAGGACCTGTGGCGGCTGCTGTCCTCCGGCCAGGACGCGATCTCCGGCTTCCCCGTGGACCGTGGCTGGGACCTGGACGCGCTCTACCACCCGGACCCGGAGCACCCCGGCACCTCGTACACCCGCGAGGGCGGTTTCCTCCACGACGCCGCCGACTTCGACCCCACCTTCTTCGGGATCTCGCCGCGCGAGGCCCTCGCCACCGATCCGCAGCAGCGACTGCTGCTGGAGACGTCGTGGGAGGCGTTCGAGCGCGCGGGCATCGACCCGGCCACGCTGCGCGGCAGCCGTACCGGTGTGTTCGCGGGCGTGATGTACCACGACTACGCCACGCTCGTGGAGCGGGCCCCGGACAGCGGTGGCGAGGGCGCGATCGGCTCCGGCAGCACGGGTTCCATCGCCTCCGGCCGCGTCGCCTACGCGCTCGGTCTGGAGGGCCCGGCCGTCACCGTCGACACGGCGTGCTCGTCGTCGCTGGTGGCGCTGCACTGGGCGATGCAGGCGCTGCGTTCGGGCGAGTGCACGATGGCGCTGGCCGGTGGTGTCACGGTGATGGCGACCCCCGGCACGTTCGTCGGTTTCAGCCGCCAGGGCGGCCTGTCCGCCGACGGCCGCTGCAAGGCGTTCTCGGCGGACGCGGACGGCACGGGCTGGGCCGAGGGCGCGGGCATGCTGCTCGTGGAGCGGCTGTCGGACGCGCGCAGGAACGGCCACCCGGTGCTCGCGGTGGTGCGCGGCAGCGCCGTGAACCAGGACGGTGCGTCCAATGGCCTGACGGCGCCGAACGGCCCGTCCCAGCAGCGCGTCATCCGGCAGGCGCTGGCCGCCGCCGGGCTGTCGGCCGGCGATGTGGACGCGGTCGAGGCGCATGGCACGGGCACGACGCTGGGCGACCCGATCGAGGCGCAGGCGCTGCTGGCCACGTACGGCCAGGAGCGGGAGTCGGAGCGGCCGTTGCTGCTGGGCTCCATCAAGTCGAACATGGGCCACACCCAGGCCGCCGCCGGTGTCGCGGGCATCATGAAGATGGTCCTCGCCATGCGGCACGGGGTGCTTCCGCCGACCCTGCACGCGGACGAGCCGTCGCCGCATGTGGACTGGTCGGCGGGGGCCGTCTCGCTGCTCACCGAACAGGCGGACTGGCCGGAGACCGGCCGTCCGCGCCGCGCGGGTGTGTCGTCGTTCGGCATCAGCGGCACGAATGTGCACACCATCATCGAGCAGGCGCCGGAGGTGGCGGCGGCTGAGGCCCCGGCGGCTCCCGCCGTCACACCCGCCGTGGTGCCGTGGGTGCTCTCCGGCCGCAGCGCGGCCGCCCTGCGGGCCCAGGCCGAGCGGCTGGCCGCCCATGCGGCGGACCGGCCCGAGCTGGGCGCGGTCGACCTGGGCTACTCGCTGGCGACCGGCCGATCGGCGTTCGACCACCGCGCGGTGGTGGTGGCCGGGGACCGGGACGGGCTGCTGAAGGCTCTGGTGGCGCTGGCGGAGGGCCGTCGCTCCCCGGCGCTCGTTCAGGGTTCGGTGGCCGGTGGCAAGGTGGCGTTCCTGTTCACGGGGCAGGGCAGCCAGCGGCTCGGCATGGGCCGTGAGCTGTACGACGCCTTCCCGGTGTTCGCCGAGGCGCTGGACGCGGTGTGCGCGGAGCTGGACGCGCATCTGGAACGGCCGCTGCGGGAGGTGCTGTTCGGGGAGGACGCGGCGGAGCTGGACCAGACGGGGTTCACCCAGCCCGCGCTGTTCGCGATCGAGGTCGCGCTGTATCGGCTGGTCGAGGCGTGGGGTCTGCGTGCGGACTTCCTGTCGGGTCATTCGATCGGTGAGCTGGCCGCCGCGCATGTGGCGGGGGTGATGTCGCTCGCCGACGCCTGCCGGTTGGTGGCCGCGCGTGGCCGTCTGATGCAGGCGCTTCCGACGGGTGGCGCGATGATCGCGGTGCAGGCGTCGGAGGACGAGGTGGCGCCGCTGCTCACCGAGCGCGTCTCGATTGCCGCGCTGAACGGGCCTTCCTCGGTCGTCATCGCCGGTGATGAGGACGCGGCGCTGGAGATCGCCGCCTCGTTCGCGGCGCAGGGCCGTAAGACCAAGCGGCTCACGGTCAGCCACGCGTTCCACTCCCCGCGCATGGACGGCATGCTGGACGCGTTCCGCGAGGTCGCGGAGGGTCTGTCGTACGAGGCCCCGCGGATTCCGATCGTGTCCAACCTGACGGGCGAGCTGGTCGCCGCCGAGGAGATCACCACCGCCGACTTCTGGGTGCGCCACGTCCGCGAGGCCGTTCGCTTCCTGGACGGCGTGCGGGTCTTGGAGGCCCAGGGCGTCTCCACGTTCGTCGAACTGGGCCCGGACGGTGTGCTCACCGCGATGGCGCAGCAGTGTGTCACCGGTGAGGACGCCGCGTTCGTCCCGGCCCTGCGCAAGGGCAGGGCCGAGGCCGAGACGCTGACCAAGGCCCTCGCGCGCGTCCATGTGCGCGGTGTGGCGGTGGACTGGGCGGCCGTCTTCGCCGGTACGGGCGCGGCCCGGGTCGAGCTGCCGACGTACGCCTTCCAGTACGCGCGCTACTGGCCCGAGCTCCCGGCCGTCGTGGGCGGTACGGCGGGGCTGGGCCTGGCGACCGTCGACCATCCGCTGGTCGGGGCCGCCGTGCCGCTGGCCGGTGGCGAGGGGCTGCTGCTCACGGGCCGCCTGGGACTCGACACG
>NZ_JANIAA010000116.1 GCF_024505145.1 Streptomyces rugosispiralis
TCGGGTGCGCGTCGTGGCCTGTGATGTGGGCGATCGTGAGGCGCTGGCGGCTCTTCTGGCGACGGTCCCGGATGTGCGTACCGTCGTGCATGCGGCGGGTGTCCTGGATGACGGGGTGCTCGAATCGCTGGTCCCGGAGCGGATTCGTGAGGTGATGCGGGCCAAGGCCGACGGTGCCCGCCATCTCCACGAGTTGACCCGTGACATTGACCTCGACGCCTTCGTGTTGTTCTCGTCGGCTGCGGGGACTGTGGGCAATGCGGGTCAGGGGAGTTATGCGGCGGCCAACGCTGTCCTGGACGGGTTGGCGTGGCGGCGTCGGGCCGAAGGCCTGGTGGCCACGTCGGTGGCCTGGGGGGCTTGGGCGGACAGTGGCATGGGGGTCGGGCATGCACGGGCCATGGCGCCACGGCTGGCGCTGGCAGCCCTTCAGCGAGCGTTGGACGACGATGAGACCGCACTGATGATCGCGGACATCGACTGGGAGCACTTCGGCTCCCGGTTCACCGCCGTACGGCCGAGCCCGCTGCTGAGCGAACTGCTACCCCCCTCCACCGCGCCGATGGAGCCGGTCGAGGCACTCGCCATCCGGTTGCGCGGCATGTCGCGCATCGAGCGCGATCGGGCGGTGCTGGAGCTGGTCCGTGCCCACGTGGCGGCCGTGCTGGGGCATGCGAAGCCCGCTTCGGTCGACCCTTCGCGGACCTTCCAGGAAGTCGGCTTCGACTCGCTGACCGCGGTTGAGCTGCGGAACCGGCTGGCCACCGCCACCGGCGTACCGTTCCCGGGGTCGGTCATCTTCGACTATCCGACCCCTGCGGCGCTCGCCGACCATGTCCGGGCCCGGTTCGTCCCGGACAGTGACAGTGACAGCCACGGTGACGAGGACGAGAGCGGCGCGACATCCGTGCTCGACGAGCTGACCAGGCTGGAAGCCGTGCTGTCCGACCTGTCCCCGAGCGACGTGGCCGGTGTCGAGGTCGCCGCGAAGATCAAGAGCCTGCTGTCCCACTGGGGAACGGCCACCAGCAGTGACATCGACATGGATTCCGCGACGGACGAGGAGATGTTCGACCTCCTCGGCAAGGAGTTCGGGATCTCGTGAACCTGCCGTCGAGTTCGTCTCCGAGTGAGTCCAGCACCGCGTTGAGAGGGCCGTCCTGTGGAGAATGAAGAGAAACTTCGTCATTACCTCAAAGAGGTCACGAAGGATCTGCGGCAGACCCGCCAGCGCCTGCAGGACGTCGAGGCGAAGAGCCGCGAGCCCATCGCGATCGTCGGCATGAGCTGCCGTTTCCCCGGTGGCATCGCAACGCCGGAAGCGCTGTGGGACCTGGTGCGCGAGGGCGGCGACGCGGTGTCGGAGTTCCCGGCCGACCGCGGATGGGACACGGACGGCCTCTACGACCCCGCGGGCGGCTCCGGGAAGTCGGTCACCCGCTACGGCGGATTCCTGCGCGGCGTCGCCGATTTCGACGCCGCGCTCTTCGGGATCTCGCCCCGCGAGGCCATCGCGATGGACCCGCAGCAGCGGCTGATGCTGGAGACCTCCTGGGAAGCGTTCGAGCGGGCCGGTGTCAACCGTGACGCGGTGCGGGGCAGCCGGACCGGGGTGTTCATCGGCACCAACGGCCAGGACTACGCGACACTGCTCAGCGCTGCCCGGGACGATGTGCAGGGCCACCTCGGCACGGGCAGTGCGGCCAGTGTGCTCTCGGGACGGGTCGCCTACACCTTCGGTCTCGAAGGGCCGACGGTCACCGTGGACACCGCGTGCTCGTCCTCACTGATCGCCCTGCATCTGGCCGTCCAGGCACTGCGCAACGGGGAGTGCGAGCTGGCACTCGCGGGCGGCGTCACGGTGATGACGACGACGAACACCTTCGTCGAGCTGTCCAAGCAGGGCGGGCTGGCGCCGGACGGCCGGTCCAAGGCGTTCGCGGCGGCGGCGGACGGCACCGGCTGGGGTGAGGGCGCCGGGATGCTGCTGGTGGAGCGGCTGTCCGACGCCGAACGGCACGGTCACCCGGTACTGGCGGTGGTGCGCGGCACCGCCGCCAACCAGGACGGCGCGTCGAACGGGCTGACCGCGCCCAACGGGCCCTCCCAGCGCCGGGTCATCCGCGCGGCGTTGTCCAACGCCCAGCTGTCCACGGGCGATGTCGACGTGGTGGAGGCACACGGCACCGGCACCCGGCTCGGCGACCCGATCGAGGCACAGGCCCTGCTGGACACCTACGGCCAGGACCGGGACCGGCCGCTATGGCTCGGATCGGTCAAGTCGAACCTGGGACACACCCAGGCCGCCGCGGGTGTCGCCGGGGTCATCAAGATGGTGCTCGCCATGCGCCACGGTGTGCTGCCGCGCACCCTGCACGTGGACGAACCGACCCCGCATGTGGACTGGTCCGCCGGGGCGGTGCGGCTGCTCACCGAGCGGACCCCGTGGCCGGAGACCGACCGGCCGCGCAGGGCGGGCGTATCCGCCTTCGGAGTGAGCGGCACCAACGCCCATGTGATCGTGGAGCAGGCGTCGGAGGCCGAGCCCGTCGAGCCGCCCCGGACCGAACCGGTGACGGTGCCCTGGGTGCTCTCGGGCCGGGGCGAGGCCGGTCTGCGGGCGTTCGCGGCCCGGCTCGCCGACGTGGCCGCCGAAGCCCACCCCGGGGACCTCGGATGGACCCTGGCCATCACCCGTTCGGCGCTGCCACACCGTGCGGTGGTGATGGGATCCACACCGGAGGAGCTGCGGACCGGCCTCGCGGCGGTGGCCGCCGGAGAGCCGGCCTCGAACGTGGTGGAGGGAGTGGCCGGCTCCGACACCGGCGTGGTCTTCGTCTTCCCGGGACAGGGCTCGCAGTGGGCCGGTATGGCCGTGGAACTGCTGGACTCCTCCCCGGCCTTCGCCCGCCGGTTCGCCGAATGCGCCCGTGCCCTGGAGACACACCTCGACTGGTCCATCGAGGACGTGGTGCGCTCCGCGCCCGGTGCGCCCTCGCTCGACCTCATCGAGGTCGTCCAGCCGGTGCTGTTCACCATGATGGTGTCCCTCGCCGAGCTGTGGGCCTCCTACGGGGTCACTCCATCGGCCGTGGTCGGCCACTCCCAGGGCGAGATCGCGGCGGCCTGTGTGGCCGGGGCGCTGTCGCTGGAGGACGCGGCCAAGGTGGTGGTGTTGCGCAGCCGCCTCTTCGCCGAAACCCTGGTGGGCCACGGCGCCATCGCCTCGGTCGCCCTGCCGGCGGAACAACTGGCCACCCGGATCGAGCCGTGGGGCGAGCGCCTCGTGGTGGCCGGGGTGAACGGACCCGCGGCCGCCACGGTGTCCGGCGACCCCCGGAGCCTCGAGGAGTTCGTCGCCGCATGCGCGGCGGACGGCGTACGCGCCCGCGTCGTGCCCGCCACCGTGGCCTCCCACGGCCCGCAGGTGGAACCGCTACGGGAACGGCTGCTCGCCCTGCTGGCCGACGTGGCGCCACGCCAGTCGACCGTTCCGTTCTACTCCACGGTGACCGGCGGACTCCTGGACACCACCGGACTCGACGCGGACTACTGGTTCTGGAACGCCCGTAAGCCGATCGACTTCGTCGGCGCGCTCCGGGCGCTGTTCGCCGACGGCCACCGCGTCTTCGTGGAATCGAGCACTCACCCCGCCCTGACCATGGGGATCCAGGACACCGCGGACGCCTCCGGCGAGTCCGTGGAGGTCACCGGCTCGCTGCGGCGTGGCGAGGGCGGGCTCGCCCAGTTCCACTCGGCCGTGGCGCGGCTGCATGTGCACGGGGTACGGGTGGACTGGTCCGCGGCCTTCGGGGCGGCGCGGCGGGTGGAGCTGCCGACCTACCCCTTCCAGCGGGAGCGTTACTGGCTGACGCCCCGGCCCGGTCAGGGTGACGCCTCCGCCCTGGGACTGGGCGCGCTCGATCATCCCCTGCTGGGGGCCACGGTCGTGCTGCCCGAGTCCGGTGGTTGCGTGCTCACCGGTCGGCTGTCCCTGACCGGGCACCCCTGGCTGGCCGATCACGCCCTCTCCGGTGTGGTGTTGCTG
>NZ_JANIAA010000117.1 GCF_024505145.1 Streptomyces rugosispiralis
ACTTCCCCGGCGGCGCCACCACCACACACCCACCACCCAGCAACGGCACCCACAACTCGAACGTCGACGCGTCGAAGGCCTGCGCCGAATGCAACAGCACACGGGCGTGGGCGCCTCCCCGGTAGCGGGCATCACCGGCGAGGCCGACCACGGCCCGATGGGTGACCTCCACGCCCTTGGGAACCCCGGTGGAGCCGGAGGTGTACATCACATACGCCAGCCCATCCGGCGGCACCGCGGACAGGCCCGGCACCCGAGCCGCCGCGACCTCCGCGACCACGTCCGGATCGTCCAGCGTCAGGAAGGGGCAGGACCCGGCGGGCAGCTCGACCCTCAGCTCCCCGGTGGTCACCACGAGGGCCGGGGAGCTGTCGGCGAGCATGAACTCCAGCCGCTCGGCCGGATACTCCGGGTCCACCGGCAGATACGCGCCCCCCGCCTTCAGCACGCCCAGCAGCACCGCCACCAGCTCCGCCGAGCGCGGCAGCGCCACCCCCACCACCGACTCCGGACCCACACCACGCCGCACCAGCACACCCGCCAGCCGGCCCGACCACTCGTCCAGCTCCCGATAGGTCACCGACACCCCGCCGAAAGCCACCGCGACCTCGTCCGGCGCCTCGGAGACACGCCGGGCGAACACCTCGGGGACCGAGCCATCGGCACCCGGACCGGTCTCGTTGAGCCCCTCGAAGAGGGTCTCCTCCGCGTCGGCGGTGACGTCCACCGCGCCGACGGTGGTGTCCGGATCGACCGCCAGCTGGTGCAGCAGCCGTTCCATGCGGGCGGCGATGCCCTCGACGGTCTCGCGCTCGAAGAGGTGGTGCTGGTACTGGAGGCCGATGCGCAGGTGCGGCTCGGCGAACGCCATCACGACCAGCGGGTAGTGGGCACCGCTCAGCGGGCTGATGCCGGTGATCTCGATGCCCGCGGCGGTGTTGGCCTCGGTGATGCCCACCCGGTCGATCGGATACGACTCGAAGCCGACGAGGGTGTCGAAGAGGACGTTGAGCCCGGTCGCCCGGTGGATGTCGAGCAGTCCGTAGTGGTGGTGGTCCAGCAGTGCGCTCTGCCGGCTCTGCAGTTCCGCGAGCAGCTCGCGCAGGGAGTGGGCGGGCGCGCAGTCCACCCGTACCGGCAGGGTGTTGATGAACAGGCCGACCATGGCGTCCACGCCCGGCACCGCCGGCGGGCGGCCGGAGACGGTGGCGCCGAAGACGACGTCCTGCCGCCCGGTGAGCCGGGACAGCAGCACGGCCCAGGCACCCTGCACCAGGGTGTTGAGGGTGAGCCCCAGGTCTCCGGCGACCCGGGCCAGTTCCCGCGCGACCTCCGCGGACAGCGGTACGTCCACCTGCCCGATGCCCGCGGGATCGGCCTCGGTCGCGGCGCGCCCCGCCAGCAGGGTGGGCTGCTCGAACCCGGACATCTCCTCCGCCCACGCGCGGGCGGCCGCCTCGTGGTCCTGGTCCGTCAGCCAGCCGAGGAAGTCGCGGTACTCGCGGGCGCGGGGCAGTGCCGCCTGGTCGCCGTGCGAGCCGTAGAGCCGGAGCAGGTCCTGCATCAGCAGCGGCACGGACCAGCCGTCGAACAGCACGTGGTGGGCGGTGAAGACCAGTTCCCAGCGTTCGTCTCCCATCCGTACCAGGGACATCCGCACCAGGGGCGCGGTGGCCAGGTCGAAGTGGGTGCCGTGCTCCTCGGCGAGGAACCGCTTGAGGGTCTCGTCCCGCTCGGCGGCGTCGGCCAGGTCGCCCAGGTCGAGGAAGTACCAGGGGAGTTCGACGTGTCCGGGGATCACCTGCACCCGGTCACCGGCGTCGTCGGTGACGAAGGCGGCACGCAGGTTGGCGTGCCGCTCCAGCAGCGCCTGGCCCGCGGCGCGCATCCGTTCGGGTTCGACGGGTCCGGCCAGGTGGAAGACGAGTTGCATCTGGTAGGCGTCGAAGGTGGAGCCCGCCAGCATGGCGTGGAACAGCAACCCGGACTGCATGGTGGTCAGCGGCCATACGTCCGCCAGCCCGGGATAGCGCAGCTCCCAGGTGTCGAGTTCCGCCTGCGTGGCCGCCACCAGCGGCACGTCGGAGGGGGTGAGCCCGCCGGCGCCGGGCCGGGCCGTGTGGCGGGTCAGCCCCTCCAGGGCGGCGGACCACAGGTCGGCCAGCTCCTGGGCGTCCTCGCGGGACAGGACGCCGGTGGCGAAACTGAGCCGGGCGTTCAGCCGCGGCCCGTCGTCGGCGTCGGTGACCAGCGCGTTGACGTCGAGCACGGACAGGGCCGGCATCCGCGGGTCCAGCTCGGCCACCAGGTCGACGGTGTCCTGGGCCTGCGTCCAGCCCAGGCCGCTCAGTTGCTCGGGCATGTCGCCGGCCGCGTACCGGCCCAGGTAGTTGAAGCCGATCTGGCCGGTGGAGTACCGCTGGAGGACCTCGGCGGTCTCCGGGTTGAGATAGCGCAGCAGGCCGTAGCCGATGCCCTTGTCGGGGAGGGCCCGCAACTGCTCCTTGACGGCCTTGACGGCGGCGGCCGCGCCGGGCCCCCCGGCGAGGGCGTCGTCGAGGTCGACTCCCACCAGGTCCAGGCGTACGGGGAAGACGCTGGTGAACCAGCCCACCGTGCGCGACAGGTCGGCGCCGGGCACGGCGCTCTCCTCCCGGCCGTGGCCCTCCAGCCGGATCAGCGAGGAGGTCTCGCGCACACCACGGCGGCGCCGCCAGTGGGCGACCGCCAGCGCGAGCGCGGCCAGCAGCCCGTCGTTGACCCCACCGTGGAAGGCGGCCGGCAGAGTGGTCAGCGCGCTCTCGGTGACGTTCCGCGGCACCTGGATCCACAGGTGCTCCACGGTGCCGGCCAGGTCCACGGCCGGGTCGAGCCGCCGGCTGCCCAGGGCCGGCTCCGGGCCCGCGACCATGCCGCGCCACAGCGGCAGTTCGGCCACCCGGTCGGGGTGACGGGCCTGGTCGGTCAGGGCGTGTGCCCAGCGCCGCACGGAGGTGCCCACCGGTGGCAGTTCGGGCCGGCGTCCGTCGCGGACGTGTGCCCAGGCGGCGGCCAGGTCGGGCAGCAGGATGCGCCACGAGACCCCGTCCACCGCCAGGTGCTGGAGGACGATCAGGAGGCGGCCGGGCCGGGCGGCGGCGTCGAACCACACGAACTGGGCCATGACACCGGTCCGCGGACTCAGCCGTTCCACGGCGGCCCGCAGCTCGGTCGCGGCCCGCTCGTGCCACCCCTCGTCCCAGTCGCCGTCGCATGCGACGCGGCGCAGCAGCGGGGCGACCTCGAGAGTGCCGGGCGGGTCGATGTGCAGGGCTCCGCCGTCCTGGTCGGTCAGCCGGGCGCGCAGCACGTCGTGGTGGTCCACGACGGCGGCCAGGGTGGCGACGAGCCGTGCCTCGTCCATCCCGTCGGGCAGCTCCACCACCATGGACATCGCGAACCGGTCGCTGTCACCGCCCAGCCCGCGGATGTAGCGCGCCACCGGCGGCAGCGGCAGCCGGCCGGTGCCGCCACCTTCGAGTTCCTCCAGCCGGGGCAGGGCGCCGGCCTGGTCACCGCTGACGGCGGTCTCGGCGAGTTCGGCGACGGTGCGGCATTCGAAGATCTGCCGGGGGGTGACCTCCACGCCGTGGGCGCGGGCGCGGGAGACCACCTGGATGGAGCGGATGCTGTCGCCGCCGACGGCGAAGAAGTCGTCGTCGATGCCGACCCGGTCCACTCCCAGGACCTCGGCGTACACGCTCGCCAGCACGTCCTCGGCGGCCGAGCGGGGGGCGCGGTACTCGCCGCCGGTGAAGTCGGGCGCGGGCAGGGCGGCGCGGTCCAGCTTCCCATTGGGTGCCAGCGGCAGCCGGTCGAGCATGACGAAGACGGCGGGCACCATGAACTCCGGCAGCCTGTCGGAGACGAAGCGGCGCAGTTCCCGGGCGGAGACTCCCGCGGTCAGGTCGACTTCCAGGTCCCCGAGGCTGTGGACGTTGCCGAGTCCGCTCTCCT
>NZ_JANIAA010000118.1 GCF_024505145.1 Streptomyces rugosispiralis
CTGGGCGTAGGTGGTGTGGTCCAGCAGCGTCGCTTGTTCGGGGTCGCGGCTGAAGACCAGTTCTTGTAGTGGGTGTTCCAGGTGTGGGTCGAGTAGACCGCACACCTCGTCGAAGGCTTCGGCGAAGACGGGGAAGCGGTTGTGGAGTTCGGCGCCCATGCCGGGGCGTTGGCTGCCCTGTCCGCTGAACAGGAACACCGTCTGGCCGGTGGAATCGGCGGCCCCGCCGGGGTGCACCAGGCCCGGGTGGGGTTCTCCGGTTGCCAGTGCCTCCAGCCCGGCCACCAGTTCTTCGCGGTCCTGGCCGATGACCACGGCGCGGTGGTCGAAGAGCGTCCTGGACCGCAGCAGGGACCACCCCACCTCAGCGGCACTCACCTCGGGGTCGCCGGTGATGTGCCCGGTCAGGGCCCGCGCCTGGCCTCGTAGCGCCGCGTCGCTCTGTGCGGAGATCACCCAGGGCACCACACCGGCGACGTCCGATACGGGGTCGGGCTCGATCGGCTCGGGGGCCTGCTCAAGGATGAGATGGGCGTTCGTACCGGAGATGCCGAAGGAGGAGATCCCCGCCCGGCGGGGCCGTTCGTCCTGGGGCCATGGGACGGGTTCGGTGAGCAGCCGCAGATCGCCCGCGCTCCAGTCGACATTCGGGGTCGGTTCGTCGATGTGCAGTGACGCGGGCAGCACCCCGTGGCGCATCGCCATGACCATCTTGATGACCCCGGCCACTCCGGCGGCGGCCTGCGTGTGGCCGATGTTGGACTTGATGGAGCCGAGCCACAGCGGCTGGTCCTCCGGCCTGTCCTGCCCGTACGTGGCCAGCAGCGCCTGCGCCTCGATCGGGTCGCCGAGTGTGGTCCCGGTGCCATGCGCCTCGACGGCGTCCACCTCGGACGGCGACAGCCGGGCGTTGGCGAGCGCCTGCCGGATCACCCGCTGCTGTGAGGGCCCGTTCGGCGCGGTGAGCCCGTTGCTGGTGCCGTCCTGGTTGACGGCGGAGCCACGGACGACGGCCAGTACGCGATGGCCGTTGCGCCGCGCGTCCGACAGCCGTTCCAGCAGGACGAGACCGACGCCCTCGCCCCACACCATGCCGTCCGCCGCGGCCGCGAACGGCTTGCACCGCGCGTCGGGTGCCAGACCTCGCTGGCGGGAGAACTCGATGAACGCGCCCGGAGTGGCCATCACCGTCACCCCGCCGGCCAGGGCCATCGTGCACTCGCCCTGCCGCAGCGCCTGGGCCGCCAGATGCATGGCCACCAGCGAGGACGAGCACGCGGTGTCCACCGTGACCGCCGGGCCTTCGAGGCCGAAGGAGTAGGCCACCCGGCCGGACACCACACTGCCGATATTGCCCGTGGCGACATAGCCTTCGACGTCGCTCGCCGTATCGCCGGTGAGGGAGATGTAGTCCTGCGACGTCACCCCCGCGAACACCCCCGTGTTGCTGCCCGCGAGCGTGTTCCGGTCCAGGCCCGCGCTTTCGAAGGTCTCCCAGGCGGTTTCCAGGAGCAGCCGCTGCTGGGGGTCCATGGCGACCGCCTCGCGCGGGCTGATGCCGAAGAACCCGGGGTCGAACTCGGCCGCCTGGTAGAGGAAACCGCCCTCGCGGACATAGCTCGTCCCCGGCCGGTCGGGATCGGGGTCGTAGAGCGCGTTCAGATCCCAGTTGCGGTCGGTGGGCATCTCCGCGATGGCATCGCGGTGCGCCATGACCAGGTCCCACAGCTCCTGCGGGGAGTGTGCGTCGCCGGGGTAGCGGCAGGCCATGCCGACGATCGCGATCGGCTCTTCCTGGGCGGTCGTGGTCGGGGTGTGAGCGGCGACGGCCATCCGCTGACCCGTGAGTTCCGCGCGCAGATAGGTGGCGAGGGCGTTGGGCGTGGGGTGGTCGAAGACGAGCGCGGGCGCGAGGTCGATTCCAGTGGCGGTGGCGAGCTGGTTACGCAGCTCCACGGCGGTCAGGGAGTCGAACCCGAGCTCCTGGAACGGCTGGGCGGGCGGAATGGCGTCCGGTCCGGAATGCCCCAGGATCGAGGCCGCGAGGGACTGGATCCGCTCGAGGAGGAGCTGGTGCTGCTGCTCGGGGGTGGCGGCGGAGAGCCGCTGCTGGAGCGAGGTGCCGGCGGGCGCGCCGGCGGTTCGTTCGGTGGGGCTTTCGGCGGCCGTGATCAGGTCGTCGAGCAGCGGGCTGGGGCGCTGGGCGGTGAACGCCGTCGGGAACTTCTCCCAGTCGATGTCCGCCACGGTGACCGTGGTGTCACGGTGGTCCAGGGCGTGCTGGAGCGATGCCACGGCCAGCTCCGGGCTGAGCGGAGACAGGCCACGCCGCCCGTAGAACGCGAGCGCGGTCTCGTCGGCGGCCATACCCGCGTCGCCCCAGGGGCCCCAGGCGAGGCTGGTGGCGGGGAGTCCCCGGGCGCGGCGGTGTTCGGCGAGCGCGTCGAGGTACGTGTTCGCGGCGGCGTAGGCGCCTTGCCGACTGCCACCCCATGCGGCCGCACCGGACGAGAAGAGCACGAAGGCGCTGAGGTCGAGCCCCCGAGTCAGCTCATGCAGATGAGCGGCGGCCAGGGCCTTGGGCCCGAGCACATGCTGCAGCCGCTCCGGCCCAAGGTCGGAGATGAGCTCGGTGTCCGACGTTCCGGCGGCGTGGACGACGGTGGTGAGGGGGCGTTCGGCGGGAATGGTGTCGAGGAGGCGCTGGAGTGCGGCGCGGTCGGAGGCGTCGCAGGCGGTGACGGTGACGGTTGTGCCCAACGCGGTGAGTTCTTCGACGAGTTGGGTGGCGCCGGGGGCGTCGGGTCCTGAACGGCTGATGAGGTGGAGATGGGGTGCGCCATGGCGGGCGAGCCAGCGGGCGACATGGGCACCGAGACCGCCCGTGCCGCCGGTGATGAGCGTCGTACCGGTGGGCTGCCAGGTCCTGGGGGCAGTGGCGGGGGCACCGGCCTTACGGAGGCGCCGGGCGTAGCTGCCGGTGGCGCGGATGGCGGTCTGGTCCTCCGGCCCACCGGGGGCGAGCAGAGCGGCCAGGCGGTTGGCGGTGTGGTGGTCGATGACGGTCGGGAGGTCGACCAGACCACCCCAGCGGTGCGGGTGTTCCAGGGCCGCGGCCCGGCCCAGCCCCCAGGTCTGCGCCTGCCGAGGGCTGGGGAGCGGATCGCCGGGACCGGTGGCGACGGCGCCTTGGGTGAGGCACCACAGGGGCGCCGGGATCTCGGCGTCGCCGAGGGCCTGGACGAGCAGCGTGGCCGCGGCCAGCCCGGAGGGTACGGCGGGGTATTCGGGGTGCGGCTCCTCGTCGAGGGCGAGCAGGCTCAGTACTCCGGCGGGTTCGCCCTCCGTGGCCAGACGCGTGAGGTGGTCCGCCAGGGCGCCGCGATCGACGGTACGGGTGTCGAGCACATGGCGGAGCGGGGTGGCGCCGTGGCTGGTCAGGGCGTGCGCGACGGCTGCCACGGCAGGGTGGTCGGACTGACCGGCGGGGATGACCAGCAGCCAGGTGCCGGATAGATCCGGGCGCGCGGCGGGAACGGAAAGGCGCTTCCAAGTGGTCTGGTACCGCCAGGAATTGATGACCGAGCGCTCCCGGTGCTGCCGCCGCCAGGCGGACAGTGTCGGGAGGACAGCGCCCAGCATGGGCTGCTGATCCGCCGGTGAGTCGATGGTCGCCGCCAGGGCTTCCAGATCCTCGCGCTCCACGGCCTCCCAGAACTCCCTGTCGACCAGAGCCGCCTCGGTGGGCGCCGGGTCCGAGGAGGAGCCGGACGACAGCCAGTAGTGGTGGTGTTGGAAGGCGTAGGTGGGGAGGTCGATGGTGTGGGGGGTGGGGGTGGCGGGGTACCAGCTGGTCCAGTCGAT
>NZ_JANIAA010000119.1 GCF_024505145.1 Streptomyces rugosispiralis
AGTCTCATCCAGCCCCGCCGCATCGCCGAACACCACATCCCGCAGCGGACGCGCCAACACCCCATCGAACAGCGCGCACACCTCATCAAACGCGTCCGCGAACACCGGGAACGCCTCATACAGCTCCCGCCCCATACCGACCCGCTGACTGCCCTGACCCGAGAACAACACCGCCAACTTCCCCGGCACCACAGAGCCCCGCACCACACCCGCCGCCGGAACGCCCTCCACCAGCGCTTCCAGCCCGGCCGCAAACCCCTCACCGTCGCCCGCCAGCACCACCGCCCGCTCATCGAGGGCCGACCGTGTCGTAACCAGCGACAGCGCCACATCGGCCGGCGACGCCTCCGCCCCGGCCGCACTCCGGGCATACGGCAGCAAAAGCTCCGCCTGCGCCCGCAGCGCACCCTCGGACTTCGCCGACACCACCCACGGCACCAGCGCCGAGGGCTCCTCGAGCCCGTCGGTCACCGCCTCGACGACGGGCAGTTCCTCGGCGAGGTGCTCCAGGATGACGTGTGCGTTGGTACCACTGATACCGAACGACGACACACCCGCACGCCGCGGACGATCCGTCTCCGGCCACTCCACCGCATCCGTCAACAGCTCCACCGCACCCGCCGACCAATCCACATGCGGCGACGGCTCATCGACATGCAGTGTCCTCGGCAGCACACCGTGCCGCATGGCGAGCACCATCTTCATCACACCGGCCACACCAGCGGCGGCCTGCGTATGACCGATGTTCGACTTCACCGAACCCAGCCACAGCGGCCGGTCCTCGGCGCCGCGCTCCCGCCCATAGGTCGCCAGCAGCGCCTGCGCCTCGATCGGATCGCCCAGCTTCGTGCCCGTGCCGTGTGCCTCGACCGCGTCCACCTCGGCGGCCGACAACCGGGCGCTCTCCAGCGCCGCCCGGATCACCCGCTGCTGCGAGGGACCGTTCGGCGCCGTCAAACCGTTCGACGCACCGTCCTGGTTGACCGCACTGCCCCGCACCACGGCCAGCACCCGGTGCCCGTTCCGCCGGGCGTCGGACAACCGCTCCAGCAGCAGCACACCGACGCCCTCGGCGAGCCCCATGCCGTCCGCGGCCCCCGCGAACGCCTTGCAGCGGCCGTCGAGCGCCAGGCCGCGCTGGCGGCTGAAACCGATGAGGGCACCGGGGTTCGGCATGACGGCGACGCCACCGGCGAGCGCCAGCGAGCACTCCCCGTTCCGCAGCGCCTGCGCCGCCAGATGGAGTGCCACCAGGGATGAGGAGCAGGCGGTGTCCACGGTCACCGCGGGGCCCTCGAAGCCGAAGGCGTACGCGACGCGTCCGGACACGACGCTGGCCGCGCTCCCCGTCATCAGGTGGCCTTCGGAGCCCTCGGGCGCCTCATGCACCCGCGGCCCGTACTCCTGGTAGTTGGAGCCGATGAAGACGCCGGTGCGGCTGCCGCGCAGCGCGAGCGCGGGCACACCGGCACGTTCGAAGGCTTCCCATGAGGTCTCCAGCAGCAGCCGCTGCTGGGGGTCCATCGCCAGCGCCTCACGTGGCGAAATGCCGAAGAACGCCGGATCGAAGTCACCCGCGCCATAGAGGAAACCGCCTTCGCGCACATACGTCTTGCCGGGCGCGTCCGGGTCCGGGTCGTAGATGCCCTCGATGTCCCAGCCACGGTCGGTGGGCAGCCCGCCGATCGCGTCACCGCCGGACATGATGAGCTGCCACAGCCCTTCAGGGGAGGACACCCCGCCCGGATAGCGGCAGCTCATCGCCACGATGGCGATGGGGTCGTCGTCGAAGTCCACGGGCACGGCCCGTGCCGACCCGGCCCCGGCCGCCGTCCGCGGGAGGGCGGGGGCGTCCGCCTCGTCGGCCGTCGTCCCCGTCAGCTCGATGAGGATGTGCTCGCTCAGGGCGGCCGTGCTGGGGTAGTCGAAGGCCAGCGTGGCGGGCAGGCGCAGCCCGGTGGCCGCGTTGAGCCGGTTGCGCAGTTCCACGGCGGTCAGCGAGTCGAAGCCGAGGTCCTTGAACGCGCGCTCGGAATCCACCGCGTCCGAGGTGGCGTGTCCGAGGACGGCCACCACCTGCGTGCGCACCAGTTCCAGGACGGTGTGCTCACGCTCGGTGGGGGTCAGTCCGGTCAGCCGCTGCCGCAGGCCCGAGGAGGTGTCGGCCGACGCGTTCGCGACCGCCCCGGTGGTGTCGGTCCCCTCCTCGATACGTCGCATGGCGGGCAGTTCGTCCAGCAGCGGGCTGGGGCGGGCGGAGGTGAAGACCGGGATGAAGTTCTCCCAGTCGATATCGGCGATCGCCAGGTGGGTCTGATCGTGGTCGAGCGTCTGCCGCAGCGCGGCGATGCCGAGCGCCGGGTCCATGAACCGCAGTCCACGCCGTCGCAACTGGTCCAGGTCCAGGGCCTCGGGCATGTTGTCGCCGGTGGCGTCCCACACTCCCCAGGCCACCGAGGTGGCCGTCAGGCCGTTCGCCCGCCGTCGCTCGGCGAGCGCGTCCAGGTAGGCGTTGGCGGCGGCGTACGCGCCGTGGTCGCCCACGCCCCACATCCCGGACACCGACGAGAACAGCACGAACGCGTCCAGCGGGGTGTCGCCCAGCAGCTCGTCCAGATGGGCAGCGCCCGCCACCTTCGCGTCCATGACCTGGGCGAACTCCGCCGAGGTCGTCGCGCCCAGCCCGGCCAGGTCGATATAGGCCGCGGCGTGGATGACGGCGGTGAGCGGCCGGTCGTCGGGTACGGACGCGAGGACGCGCCGGAGCGCGCCGCGGTCCGCCACGTCGCAGGCTGCGACGGTGGCCCGGGTGCCCCGTTCGGCCAGCTCGGCGACCAGGTCTTCGGCGCCGGGGGCCGCGAGCCCGCGGCGGCTGGTCAGCACCAGGTGTTCGGCGCCGTTGTGCGCCAGCCACCGGGCCAGGTGGGTGCCGAGGGCGCCGGTGCCACCCGTGATGAGGACCGTGCCACGGGGTTTCCAGGCGCGCACCGGAGGAGTGTTCCCGAGGGGCGCCGGTTCGAGCCGCCGCAGCATCGCGCCCGAGGCGCGGATGGCGACCTGGTCCTCGGGGCCGCCGTCCGCGAGCACTCCGGCGAGCCGGGCCCCGGCCCTGGCGTCCATGGCGCGCGGAAGGTCGATCAGCCCTCCCCAGCTGTCCGGGTACTCCACCCCGGCCACCCGGCCGAGGCCCCATACCGCCGCCTGGGCGGGGCTGGTGAGCGGATCGGAGCTGCCGATGGACACCGCACCCTGGGTGGCGCACCACAGCGGAGCGCGGACGCCGAGGTCGCCGAGGGCCTGGATCAGGGCGAGGGTCAGGGTCAGGCCGGTGGTGGCCACGGGGTGGTCGGGGTACGGGTGTTCGTCCAGCGGCAGCAGTGACAGCACGCCGGACAGCGTGTCCAGCGGGTGGTCGGCGGTGGCGGCACGCAGCCGCTCGGCCACCGTGGCACGGTGTGCGTCGTCCGCGCCCAGCTCGACGAGGACGACATCGGCGCCGTGTGCCGCGAGCGCCTCGCGAGAGGCCGTGACCAGCGGGTCGTCGGCACGGGAGCTGGGAGCCAGCAGCAGCCACGGCCCCGGAAGCGAGGCGGCCGGGGTGCCGCTCTTGGGACGCCAGATCACGCGGTAGCGCCACTCGTCCACGGTCGATTCGGAGCGGCGCTGCCGACGCCACTGTGCGAGGGCGGGCAGGAAAGCGCCCAACGAGGCGTGCTGTTCCGTGGATTGGACCTGGAGCGTGGCGGCCACCGCCTCGGCGTCCTCGCGCTCCACGGCCTGCCAGAAGTGCGTGTCCGCGCTGTCTTCGGCCGGCGTGACCTCGGTGGGGCGCGCGGTGGTGGTCGAGGTGAGCCAGTAG
>NZ_JANIAA010000120.1 GCF_024505145.1 Streptomyces rugosispiralis
TCAACGCCTGCCGGACCAGCGGCTGTTCGGCACCCGTCACCCTCTACGCGGAGTGGGGACCGTACGGAACCCTGCGCGTTCTCGTGAGCGACGACGCCCCCGGCCTCCCCGCCCAGCCCCTTGCCCGGGACACGGCCGATGCCGAGAGCGGCCGAGGGCTGCTCATCATCGGCAGCTCGGCCACCGACTGGGGTGTCTGCCACCACGGACCGGGCCCCGGGAAGGCGGTGTGGTTCCAGGTCAGCGGGGCCAGCTCATGAGCGGTCAATACGCTGGAGCGCCACGTATACGAGAGGGCTCGGGGTTCGTCTCTCTCACTTCGGGGCCGCGGGACCAGTGTGCGCCACCCGCGGAGCTACCGTGACGCCACAACTCCCTGTCCCTCGGCGCCTGGAGGATTGCGTGCGGTACAAAGGGCCGCTTCCGAAGCGGGTCACCGGCCGGTTCAATGCCTGGATGGTCGGGCTGCGCGCCTCTCCGCGGTGGGGGCGGCGGGTGAGTGGGCGGCTCACGGTCGTCACATACACGGGACGGCGCTCCGGGCGCGGCTTCAGTACGCCGGTCGCCTATCGGCGCGCCGCCGACGGAGTCACGATCCCCGTCGCGATGCCCGAACGGAAGCAGTGGTGGCGGAACTTCACCGGTGAGGGCTGGCCGATATCGCTGGATCTGGACGGTGCCGACCGGACCGGGCACGCGGTCGCCCAGGTGGACGGCAAGGGGCGCGTCACCATCAGCGTGCGGCTCGACCCCCCGCCCGCCGCGAGCGGCCGCTGACGCCTGCCGCTGACGCCTGCCGCTGACGCCTACGGAATGGCCATGGCCTCTTCACCTCGTGCGCAGAGCCGCTGAGTAGGATCGGCGGGCACACGGGGGAAGGTCATAAATGAAACAGTTGATGGACGGCGCACGCCGCCGGGCCGTTCTGGTCGGTGGCGCCGTCGCGGTGCTGGTGGCGGCCGGGCTCGGCACCTGGGCCACGGACACCTGGCCGTTCGACGGGAAAGACACCTACTGCTGGGGTGCGTGGAAAGAGGACAGCGGGCCGGACTTCCTCAGCGGCGAGGCCGTCGACGAGGACAACGCCAGCCGTACGTCCGAGGAGACCGCGCCGGCACCGGGGCGGCAGCGCGGGCGGTGCACCGTGGCGCTCCACTCCGAGCGCACGAGCAGCGACGGCGGCAAGGTCGTCGAGAAGACCGAGGTCACCGTCGACTACGGCCCCGCGCCGGAGAGCGCCGCGCGTCGTATGGAGTGGATCGGTGGCCACCTCGGCGACCGGGCGATGCCGCTGCCCGACGGACTGCCGGGCGTCAGCGACGGCCGGAGCGGGCTGCTGGTGCTGCCCAAGGGGTGCGATACGCGCGACGGGCGGCCGACCGCGGTCACGCTCGACTCGACGGCGGAATCGGTCTACAGCGACTCCACCATGCCCGGCGACGCCGGGCTCGGCGGCTCCCAGTCGGTGGCGCGGCTGCTCGTCGCGGCCGCCAACCGCGCGATGGAGAAGGCGGGTTGTGCCCCGGACAAACCTCTCGAGGTCGTCTCGCCCGTGCTCACCCTGCCCGAGGGCCGCGAAACGTTCTTCACCCGCGCCTGCCGGATCAAGGGCCTGGAGCTGGGCAAGGAGGCGGAGGATCTCGCCTACCAGGTCGGCCCGGTCACCCGCGATCTGCAGTCCTGTTCGGTGCGGCAGACGCGCGGTGACGGGCGGTACTTCGACGCCCTGATGGTCACCCAGCCCCGGCTCTCCGCGCTGTTCGACGGCGCCACCGGCAGCAAGGCACCGGCGCGCGGCTGGCGCGGTACGGGGGTCTTCGCCGACACCTACAAGGTCGTACGGGCCGACTGCGCGGGGCGCCCGCTCACCGTGCTGATGCTCGCCCCTTCGCTGCACGAGACGACTCCGTACTTCGCCACCTTCACCAACGCCGTGGCACGACGCGTCGGTTGCGCACCCGTCGCGCCTGGGGGATCCGACCGATGACCGACTCCGAGATGACCGACTCCGAGAACGACGACAACAGC
This sequence comes from Streptomyces rugosispiralis, assembly GCF_024505145.1. Lineage (GTDB taxonomy): Bacteria > Actinomycetota > Actinomycetes > Streptomycetales > Streptomycetaceae > Streptomyces > Streptomyces rugosispiralis. The sequence goes on from NZ_JANIAA010000120.1 coordinate 2,029, forward strand.
GAGAACGACGACAACTGCGAGAACGACACCTCCGTGCCCCCGCACGAGCGGCGCCGCCCCTGGTGGCACTGGCGGCGGCTGACCGGCAGCCGACCGCGGCTGGCCGTGACCACCGGCGTCATCGGGGTCGTCGCCGGGGCGCTGCTGGGCGGCGCGGGCGTGGCCTGGCAGGCCGAGGCGGGTCCGTTCGCGGACGACCGGGCCTGCTGGGGGACGTTCAGCCAGGACGACGCGGCGGCGCTGTTCGACGGCAAATTCGGCGGCAATGCCGACGTCAAGAGCTCCGAGGTGCCCATCACCAGCGATCGGATCGGCGCCGAGGGCTCGTCCGGCCAATGCCTGCTGACCTCGGACGGCTCGCGGATCACCGTCCAGGCGCATCAGCTGGACACCCGGTTCGGCGGCTCGGGCGACCAGTGGGCCGATGGATTCCTGTCCGCGCGGCTCACCCCGCTGGGCGGCGGGCTGCTGGGCATGGCCTCGGACACCCGGGCCTGGCTCGCGGTGCCCGACGGCTGCATCGGCCGACCGCGCGATGCGGACGTCACCGGCGGTCCGACCGTGATCGATCTGAAGACCGGCTGGACGGTCTACGACGACGAGGTCGACATCAAGGCCCGCGATCAGCTCGCCCGCGCCGTGGTCAAGTTGGTCAACCACTACATGGCCGGCAAGGGGTGCACGGGCACCATCGCCGACCCGACCGGCCGGATGCCGCAGCCGCCACGGTTCCTGGACGAGAAGAAGGACGCCATGTGCGGCGTCAAGGGGCTGCCGCTCTCCCACGCGGACGCGCGCAGCACACTGGGCCGCACGCTGGTCACCAGGGGCGCCGGGCCGGTGCGCACCTGCGACCGCCGGGTGCTCTTCGACCACCCCGAACTGCGGCTGATGACGGTGGAGGATCCCCGGCTGGCCGTGCTCTACGCGCGGCTGTCCGAGAACGGAACCCAGAAGCCGGTCAAGGCCGGTGCGCACGACGGATACGGCTTCGTCCGCGACGACATGGGGCTGTTCCAGGCCCAGTGCCAGACCGGCCCGGTCACCTTCCTGATCCGGGCGGACAGCGGCCGGCACCCCGCCGACATCCGTACGCTGCTCCCCCGCTATGTGGCCGCGGAGGCGGATCGCATCGGCTGCGGGCCCCTGCACATCACGCTGCCCGCGGCGGGGTGAGCCGGGCCGCGCACCGCGGGTGTTCAGCTCTCGTAGTCGTAGAAGAGCCGCTCCACCACCGCCCGCGCCCGGCGGGTGGTGCGGCGGTAGTCCTCCAGCATCTCCCCGACGTGGCCGGGGCCGTAGCCCAAGTAGCGGCCCACGGCGGCCAGTTCGCGGACGTCCGTCGGGAAGGTGTCGCCGGGGCGGCCGCGGACCAGCATGACGGCGTTGCGGACGCGGCTGGCCAGGACCCACGCCTCGTCGAGGGTCTGCGCGTCCTCGGTGGAGATCAGCTCGGCGGCGTGGGCCGCGGCCAGGGCCTCGCGGGTGCGGGTGGTGCGCAGTCCGGGCTCGGCCCAGCCGTGGCGCATCTGGAGCAGCTGGATGGTCCACTCGACGTCGCTGAGCCCGCCGCGGCCCAGCTTGGCGTGGGTGGTGGGGTCGGCCCCGCGCGGCAGCCGCTCGGACTCCATCCGGGCCTTGAGCCGCCGGATCTCGCGGATCGCGTCCTCGCCCAGCCCCTCGGCCGGATACCGCAGCGGATCGATCAGCTCGATGAACCGCTCGCCGAGCC
>NZ_JANIAA010000121.1 GCF_024505145.1 Streptomyces rugosispiralis
ACGACTCAGCGCAACCTCATCACCCAGCGCATCGAACAGCGACCAATCGGCGAACGGGGCGAGCGCATCGGCGCATTCACGCATCCGCCCCGCGAACACCGGTGAGTGCGCCAACAGTTCCATGGCCATTCCGGCCCACTGCGACCCCTGGCCGGGGAAGACGAACACCACCTTGCGGCCGGACCGGGCGGCGCCACCGGTCGAGACGACGTCCAGTCCACGTCGTAGCTCCGCGAGGTCCGCGCCCACCACTACGGCGCGGTGCGACTGACGCGAACGGCCGGCCACCAACGTCCACCCGACATCGGCGGGATCCAGGCCGGGATGGGCGTCGATGAAGGACGCCAGGCGCTCGACCTGGGCCCTCAGCCCGGCCTCTCCCGCACCTGACAGCACCCACGGCACGGGCAGCTCCAGGTCGGGCCCGCGCACCCGATCGGGCCGGGCCACCTCCGGCCCCTGCTCGACGATCACATGGGCGTTGGTGCCGCTGACCCCGAACGAGGACACACCCGCCCGGCGAGGAGCGCCGGTCCGCGGCCACTCCCTCGCTTCGACGAGCAACTCGACCTGGCCCGCCGCCCAGTCCACATGGGGCGAGGGCGAGTCGACATGCAGGGTCGGCGGCAGTACACCGTGGCTCATGGCCATGACCATCTTGATCACACCGGCGACACCGGCGGCCGCCTGGGTGTGCCCGATGTTGGACTTCACCGAGCCGAGCCACAGTGGCGTGTTCTCGGGCCGGCCCTGACCGTACGTGGCAAGCAGTGCCTGCGCCTCGATCGGGTCGCCGAGGCTGGTGCCGGTGCCGTGCGCCTCCACCACATCGATGTCCGTGGCGGACAGCCGGGCGTTCGCCAGGGCCTGCCGGATCACCCGCTGCTGCGACGGGCCGTTCGGCGCCGTGAGCCCGTTGGACGCGCCGTCCTGGTTGACGGCGGAGCCACGCATCACCGCCAGCACCCGGTGGCCGTTGCGCTCCGCGTCGGAGAGCCGCTCCACCAGGAGCATGCCGACGCCCTCACCCCAGCCGGTGCCGTCCGCCGCCGCCGCGAACGCCTTGCAGCGGCCATCGGCCGCCAACGCACGCTGCCGGGAGAATTCCAGGAAGGCCGCCGGAGTGGCCATGACGGTCGCACCGCCGGCCAAGGCCAAGGAGCATTCGCCGGAGCGCAGGGCCTGTGCGGCGAGGTGCAGCGCGACCAGCGACGACGAGCAGGCCGTGTCCACGGTGACCGCCGGGCCCTCGAGGCCGAAGGTGTACGCCAGTCGGCCCGAGGCGACACTGGCGGCACTGCCCGTGCCCAGATACCCCTCCGCGCTCTGCGGGGCCCCGCTCGCCAGAGCGGCGTAGTCCTGGCCGTTGGTCCCGACGAACACCCCGGTCCGGCTGCCCTTGAGGGTGGCAGGGGACATACGGGCGCGCTCGAACGCCTCCCAGGCGACCTCCAGCAACAGCCGCTGCTGCGGGTCCATCGCGAGCGCCTCGCGCGGCGAAATCCCGAAGAAGCCGGGATCGAACGCGGCCGCGTCATCGAGGAATCCGCCCGCCCGGACGTACGAGGAGCCAGGGTGGTCGGGATCCGGGTCGTACAGCTCGGCCAGGTTCCAGCCCCGGTCCGCAGGGAACTCCGACACTGCGTCACGACCCTCGGCCAGCAGCCTCCATAGGTCCTCCGGCGAGTTCACCCCGCCGGGGAAACGGCAGCTCATCCCGATGATGGCGATCGGTTCATCGTCCACCGGGCGTGTCACCACCGGGGCCGGTGTCCGTCCGCCCAGGCCCAGCGCCTCCCGGCACACATGCTCGGCGAGCGCTGCCGGGGTCGGGTAGTCGTAGATCACGGATGCCGGGAACCGTACCCCGGTGGCCGCGGTGAGCCGGTTCCGCAGCTCCACCGCGGTGAGCGAGTCGAAACCGATCTCCTGGAAGGGCCGGGCCGGGTCGATCGCCTCGGATGCCGAGTGTCCCAGGACAGCGGCCACATGCGTACGGACGAGGTCCAGCACGGTGGCCGCCCGCTCCCGCTCGGCCATGGCTTCAAGGCGGGTGGCGAACGCGTCGGCCGGTTCGCCGTCGGCCGCCTCGGTCGGCACGAATCCGTCGCCGAGCAACTCGCTGAGCAGCGGGCTCGGCCGTGAGGCGGTGAACCGGGCCCCGAAGGTTGCCCAGTCGATGTCGGCCACCATCACCGTGGTCTCGTCAGCGGCCAGCACCAGCCCCAGGGCGGCGAGCGCCGACGTCGGATCCATGCCCTGCGACCGCGCCACCTCCGCGGCCATACCGGATTCGGCCCAGGCTCCCCAGGCCACCGATGTGGCCACCAGGCCTTCGGCCCGACGCCGCCACGCCAACCCGTCCAGGACAGCGTTGGCCGCCGCATAGCTCCCCTGACCCGCATTGCCCACAGTCCCCGCGGCCGAGGAGAACAACACGAAGGCGTCGAGATCGGTGTCACGGGTCAACTCATGGAGATGGCGGGCACCGTCGGCCTTGGCCCGCATCACCTCACGAATCCGCTCCGGGACCAGCGATTCGAGCACCCCGTCGTCAAGGACGCCCGCCGCATGCACGATGGTACGCACATCCGGGATCGTCGCCAGAAGAGTGGCGAGCGCCTCACGATCGCCGACATCGCAGGCCACGACGCGCACTCGGCTCCCCAGCTCGGCCACCAGCTCGGCGGCACCCGGCGCCTCAGCCCCCCGCCGGCTCACCAGCACAACCCGCTCCACACCCCTGCCCACCAGCCAACGCGCCACCTGACCGCCCAGAGCACCCGTACCACCAGTGACCAGCGCGGCACCACGCCCACACCACATGGTCGGTGCCTCACCACCCGCGTCACCAACCGGCATCGCCCGCTCCAAACGGGCACCCCATGTACCCGTGGCACGGACGGCTATCTGATCCTCACCAGTGCCCCCGACGAGAACGCCGACCAGCGCGTCCCCAACGCGACCGTCCATTTCGGCAGGCAGATCGACCAGACCACCCCAACGGTCCGGATGCTCCAAACCGATCACACGGCCAAGACCCCAGATTCCCGCCTGATCAGGATCCACCAGATCACCCTCGACCACCGAGACCGCACCACGAGTGACACACCACAACGGCGCATCGACCCCGGCCGCCACAAGGGCCTGGAGCAATAGCACCGTCGCCTCGACCGACAACAACGACACCACACCCGCAACCGGACCCGCGTCCAGCTCGCCGACCGTTTCGCCCGTCACGACCTCGACACTGACCCCGGCACCGGCCGAACGCAGCGCAGCAACCACATCGGTGCCGTCCGCACCCGGCTCGACCACAACCAGCCAAGTGCCGGTGAGGCCCACCTCCCCGGACACCACCGGGATCGGGGACCAGCCGAGCCGATAACGCCAACCATCGATGACCGAACGCTCCTGCCGTGCCCTCCGCCACGACGCCAAGGCAGGCAGTACGGCGCTCAACGGCTGTTCCTCGTCAATGCCCAGCGCCAGCGCGTCCCCGCGCTCGACCGCGTCCCAGAACGCCGCGTCAACGGCGCTGGCCGCGGGCTGCTCAGGGGACGACTCCAGCCAGAAACGCTGCCGTTGGAACGCATAGGTGGGGAGATCGACCCGCCGACCGCCGGGGAACACCGCGTCCCAGTCCACCTCCACGCCCCGGACATACAGCCCGCCCAAAGCCGCCATGACGGTCGGGGGCTCCGGACGATCCCGGCGCAGCACCGACACACCATCGCCATCGGCCAG
>NZ_JANIAA010000122.1 GCF_024505145.1 Streptomyces rugosispiralis
CACCGCGGCATTGGGAGGGGAGGACTCGGAACAGGACTCCTCCCGACCGGGCCCCGGACTTCCGTTCGTCTGGAGCGGTGTGTCCCTGTACGCAACGGGCGCGGACACCCTGCGCGTACGACTCGCTCCCGCCGGACCTGACGCGGTTTCGCTCCTTGTCGCCGATACCACCGGGGCGCCGGTGGCCTCGGTGGCGTCGCTGGTGACCCGTACGGTGTCCCCTGAACAGCTCCGCGCAGCGCGGAACGTGACGCATGACGCGCTGTTCCACACCACATGGCGTGAGGCTCCCGCTCAGCATGAAGCCCCCGCGGCCATGGGCCGGTGGGCGTTGCTCGGGAGTGAGGCCCCGCACCTTGGCGCGTTGAGCGGCGCGAATGACGCCACGTATCCGGAACTGGCCGATCTGATCCAGGCTATGAACGACGGTACGGCCACCCCCGACACCGTTCTGGTCTCCTTCACGGCCGACTCCGGAGCCCGCGCCGGCGACCCGAGCGAGGCACAGAGGATGGCGCACCGTGCTCTGGGCGTGGTGCGGGGGTGGTTGGCCGAGGAGCGGTTCGCCGGTTCGCGGTTGGTGGTGGTGACGCGGGGTGCGGTGGCGGCCGTACTGGGTGAGGGTGTGCCGGATGTGGCGGCTGCTGTGGTTTGGGGTTTGGTGCGGTCGGCGCAGGCTGAGCATCCGGATCGGTTTGTGCTGGTGGATGTGGATGATGTGCAGGTGTCGGCCGGTGTGTTCGAGGTGGTGCTGGGGTGCGGTGAGCCTCAAGTGGCTGTGCGGTCCGGGGGTGTGCTGGTGCCCCGGCTGTCGCGTGCCGTTGCTCCTGCGGCTTCTGCTGAGGGTGTTGGGGAGGGCTTTGGGTGGGATCCGGAGGGCACGGTGTTGTTGACCGGGGCCACCGGCACGTTGGGTGGTTTGGTGGCGCGGCATTTGGTGGCTGAGCGGGGGGTGCGGCATCTGGTCCTGGTCTCTCGGCGGGGTCGGGAGGCTGCTGGCGCGGTGGAGTTGGAGGCTGAGCTGGCGGAGTTGGGCGCGTCGGTGACCATGACGGCCTGCGATGTCGCCGACCGTGCGGCGTTGGCGGGGGTGCTGGCGCGCATCCCGGCGGATCGTCCATTGCGCGGTGTGGTGCACGCGGCCGGTGTGCTGGACGACGGCGTCATCGAAACCCTCACTCCCGAGCGTGTCGACACCGTGCTCCGCCCCAAGGCCGATGCCGCCTTCCACCTGCACGAGCTGACCCAGGACCTGGATCTGGCGGCGTTCGTGGTGTTCTCCTCCGCGGCCGGCACGTTCGGCGGCGCCGGACAGGGTAACTACGCGGCGGCGAACGCCTACCTCGACGCCCTGGCGGCGCACCGTCGCGCCCTCGGGCTGCCCGCCGTCTCGCTGGCCTGGGGGTTCTGGGCCGAGCGCAGTGGAATGACGGGCCATCTGGCCGACGAGGACGTACGGCGTATGCGGCGCGGCGGCATCGCCCCGCTGACGTCGGAAGAGGGCCTTGAACTGTTCGACGTCTCCGGGACCATGGCGCAGCCCGTCCTGCTTCCCATACGCCTGGACCTCCCGGCGCTCCGCGCCCAGGCGGCATCGGGTGCGGCGCCGGTCCTGCTCCGCGACCTGCTGTCCATTTCGGCGCGTCGTTCCGTACGGCCGTCCAGCGGTGGCGCGGGCGAGTCGGAACTGTGGCGGCGGCTTGCGCCCCTGTCGGCGGACGAACAGGACGAAGTCCTGCTGAATCTGGTGTGCACCCACGTCGCCGAGGTGCTCGGACACGCGGGGGCGGACTCCATCGAGGTGGGGCGTGCGTTCAAGGAGCTAGGGTTCGACTCGCTGACCGCCGTAGAGCTGCGCAACCGGCTGAACACGGCCACCGGGCTGCGGCTGCCCGCCACTCTCGTCTTCGACTACCCCACGCCCGTGGTGATCGCCCGTCGGCTGCGCTCCGAGCTGGCCGAGGCGTACCAGGGCGCCGCCATATCGGTCTCCCCGTCCGGCGCCGCCGGTACGGGCGCGCCCGCAACCCATGACGAGCCCATCGCGATCGTGGCGATGAGCTGCCGTTTCCCCGGTGGGGTGCGTACGCCGGAGCAGTTGTGGCAGCTTCTGGAGCGCGGCACGGACGCCATCTCGGCCTTCCCGGAGGACCGTGGCTGGGATGTGGAGGGGCTGTACGACCCGGACCCGGACGCCGCGGGGAAGAGCTATGCCCGCGAGGGCGGCTTCCTCTACGACGCGGGTGACTTCGATCCGGCGTTCTTCGGGATCTCGCCGCGCGAGGCGCTGGCGATGGATCCGCAGCAGCGGCTGCTGCTGGAGACGTCGTGGGAGGCGCTGGAGCGGGCCGGTATCGACCCGGCGACCCTGCGGGGCAGCCAGACCGGCGTCTTCGCCGGTGTGATGCACCACGACTATGGGCTGTTGCGGGGGCCGGGCGGTGGCCCCGGCGCCCCCAGCGCGGGCAGTATCGTCTCGGGACGGGTCTCCTACACCTTCGGTTTCGAGGGCCCGGCGGTCACGGTGGACACCGCGTGTTCCTCGTCGCTGGTGGCGTTGCACCTGGCGACGCAGGCACTGCGGCGGGGTGAGTGCTCGCTCGCGCTCGCGGGTGGTGTGACGGTGATGTCGACACCCGGTCTGTTCGTGGAGTTCAGCTGGCAGCGCGGGCTGTCGGCGGACGGGCGGTGCAGGGCCTTCGCGGGAGCGGCGGACGGCACCGGGTTCTCCGAGGGCGCGGGGGTGCTGCTGCTGGAGCGGCTGTCGGATGCGCGGCGGAACGGGCACCGAGTGCTGGCGGTGGTGCGTGGTTCTGCGGTGAATCAGGACGGTGCGAGCAATGGGCTGTCGGCGCCGAATGGCCCCGCGCAACAGCGGGTGATCCGGGCGGCGCTGGAGAGCGCTCGGCTGTCGGCCGCCGAGGTGGACGCGGTGGAGGCGCACGGTACGGGTACCAGGCTCGGTGACCCGATCGAGGCGCAGGCGTTGCTGGCGACGTACGGGCAGGAACGTGGCGCCGAGGACCGTCCGCTGTGGCTGGGTTCGGTGAAGTCGAACATCGGTCATGCGCAGGCGGCTGCCGGTGTGGCGGGTGTCATGAAGATGGTGCTGGCGATGCGGCATGGGGTGCTGCCGAAGACGCTGCATGTCGATGAGCCGTCGCCGCATGTGGATTGGTCGGCGGGTGCGGTGGAGCTGTTGACGGACGCGGTGGAGTGGCCGGAGACGGATCGTCCGCGGCGTGCGGGTGTGTCGTCCTTCGGCATCAGCGGCACCAACGCACACGTCATCCTGGAGCAGGCGCCGACGGCGCTGCCCGACGCCGAGCTCCCGGACGAGCCAAGTGGGGTGGCGTCGCCGGTGGTGCCGTGGGTGGTCTCGGGACGGTCCGAATCCGCACTGCGGGCGCAGGCGAGTCGGCTGGCGTCGTTCGCGGGGGAGCGGCCGGAGCCGCCGCTCGTGGATGTGGCGCTGTCGTTGGCGACGACGCGTAGTGCGTTTGAGCATCGTGCCGTGGTGCTGGCCGCGGATCGGGCTGGTCTTGTCGATGGCTTGGAGGCGCTGTCGATCGGCGATCCGGCACCGGGTGTGGTGCGGGGCTCTGTGGTGCCGGGGAAGTTGGCGGTGTTGTTCTCGGGTCAGGGCAGTCAGCGGGTCGGGATGGGCCAGGGGCTGTATGAGGCGTTCCCGGTGTTCGCGGATGCCTTG
>NZ_JANIAA010000123.1 GCF_024505145.1 Streptomyces rugosispiralis
GGTGTCTACCTCGAACTCGGCCCCGACCCCATCCTCACCACCGCCACACACCACACCCTCCACCACCACACCACCAAAAACCCCACCCCCCTCATCACCTCCACCCTCACCCGCAAGCAGCCCGAGGGGCAGGCCCTCACCCACACCCTCGCCCGGCTGCACACCGCCGGTGTCGATGTCGACTGGACCAGCTGGTTCCCCGCCGGCCCGGCCCCCCAGGTCGTCGGGTTGCCGACGTACGCCTTCCAGCACCAGCGCTTCTGGCTGGCCCCGCCCACCGCCCGTACGAGCTTCGAGGGGGCTGCCGGGGACCCGGCCGAGGCGCAGCTGTGGCATGCCATCGAGGAACTCGACGTCGACGCCCTCACCAGCACGCTCCAGCTGGACAAGGACAGCCCCGGCATCGATGCCCTGCTGCCCGCTCTCCCCGTACTGTCCGCCTGGCGGCGGCAACACCGTGAACGCTCCACCATCGACTCCTGGCGCTATCGGGCCACGTGGCAGCAGCTCCCCGACCCGACCGCCCCGGCCCTGACGGGCACCTGGTTGGTGGTCATCCCTGCCGGGCAGGAGGAGCACACCACGGTCCAGGTCACCCTTCAGGCGCTGCGGGCGCATGGCGCCACGGCGCTCCCGTACGCGGTCGACGCTCATCGCGTCGATCGCGCCGGGTTCCGTGAGCACCTCGGCCGGCTGACCGAGGAGTCCCAGCTCACCGGGGTCATCAGCCTGCTCGCCCTCGACCGGGAACCGCTCGCCGAACACTCCGCGGTGTCCGGCGGGCTCGGCGCCACCACCGCCCTTCTCCAGGCTCTCGACGGCGCCGGAGTCAGCGGGCCCCTGTGGTGTGTCACACAAGGCGCCGTCGCCACCGGTCGCAGCGACCTCCTCCCCTGCCCCGAGCAGTCGCAGATCTGGGGTTTCGGCCGCGTGGCCGCGCTGGAACTTCCGCAGCGCTGGGGCGGTCTCATCGATCTGCCCGCCACCATGACCCACCACACCGCGGGTCGGCTGGCGGCCCTTCTCGTCCCCGGGCAGCCCGAGGACCAGGTGGCCATCCGCACCACCGGTACGTACGCGCGCCGCCTCACCCGGGTGCCCGCCGACGACACCGCCCCCGCCCCCTGGGAGCCGTCCGGCACCACGCTCATCACCGGTGGCACCGGCGGTCTCGGCGCCCGGATCGCTCGCTGGCTGGCCCACCGGGGCGCACCACGTCTCCACCTCGTCAGCCGTTCCGGACCCGACGCGCCCGGCGCGTCCGAGCTCGGCGAGGAGCTCACCGCGCTGGGGACGGACGTCACCATCACCGCCTGCGATGTCGCCGAGCACGACGCGCTCCGGCGGCTCATCGCCACCGTCCCCGAGGAACACCCCCTCACCGCGGTCGTCCACACCGCCGGCACGATGGAACTGGGACAGATCGGAGAGCTGGACCCCGGGCGGTTGCAGGCCGTGCTGCGGTCCAAGGCCCTGTCCGCCGCTCATCTGCACGACCTCACCCAGGACCTCGATCTCACGGCCTTCGTTCTCTTCTCGTCGAACGCCGCGACATGGGGCAGCGGGCAGCAGGCCGCCTACGCCGCCGCGAACACCTACCTGGACGCGCTCGCCGAACACCGTCGGGCCCGGGGCCTGCCTGCCACCAGTCTCGCCTGGGGGCCGTGGGGCGAGGCGGGTATGGCGGCCGACCGGCACACGCTCTCCCACCTCGAGCGACGGGGTCTCTCCCCGCTCCCGACCGACCTCGCCATCGCGTCCCTGCAACACGCGCTGACACACGACGACACCGCCGTCACGATCGCGGACGTCGACTGGGAGAGGTTCGGCCGTGCGTTCACCGCGCAGCGCTCGAGTCCGTTCCTCACCCGACTGATGCCGTCGAGCGCCGAGCCCGCCACGTCCACGGCCATCGCGGCCGACGACAATCCGCTGCGGCAACAGCTCGGCGCGGTGCCCGCCGCTCAGCGCCACCAGATCCTGGTCCGCCATATCCAGACCCTGGCCACGACGATCCTCGGCCACTCCGGCCTGGACGCGGTTCCTCCGGGGCAGCCCTTCCAGGAGCTGGGCTTCGACTCCCTCACCGCGGTCGAGTTGCGCAATCAGCTCGCCGCCACGACCGGTCTCGCCCTCGCTCCGGCGCTGGTCTTCGACCATCCGACGCCGAACGCGCTCGCCACGTATCTGGGCGCCGAACTCACGGGGCAGAAGGCCGCCGTCACCGCCCACACGTCGTCCGTGGCCGCCGACGACGAGCCGATCGCGATCGTCGGCATGGCCTGCCGCTACCCGGGCGGTGTGCGCTCGCCGGAGGAGCTGTGGCAGCTGGTCGTCGCGGGCCGGGACGCCATCGGGGAGATGCCCACCGACCGTGACTGGGATCTGGACACCCTCTTCGATCCCGACCCCGAGCGTCTGGGCACCAGCTATGCGCGCGAGGGCGGTTTCCTCCACGACGCGGCCGGGTTCGACGCGGCGTTCTTCGGCATCAGCCCGCGTGAGGCGCTCGCCATGGACCCCCAGCAGCGGCTGCTCCTGGAAACCGCCTGGGAGACCTTCGAAAGCGCGGGCCTGGACCGGGACACGCTCGCCGGGAGCAACACCGGTGTCTTCGCGGGCGGCACCTATCAGGGCTACGGCGCCTCCGGAAACTCCTCGGCGCGGGAGGTCGAGGGGTATCTGCTCGCGGGCGGCACGCCGAGTGTCATGTCGGGCCGGGTGGCGTATGCGTTCGGCCTCGAAGGCCCGGCGGTGACGGTGGACACGGCGTGTTCATCCTCGCTGGTGGCCATGCATCTGGCGGCCCAGGCGCTGCGGCAGGGCGAGTGCACGATGGCGCTGGCGGGTGGCGTGACGGTGATGGCGACGCCGACCACCTTCATCGAATTCTCCCGCCAGCGAGGCCTGGCGGCCGACGGCCGGTGCAAGCCGTTCGCGTCGGCGGCCGACGGCACCGGCTGGGGCGAGGGCGCCGGGCTTCTGCTGCTGGAACGGCTGTCGGACGCGCGGCGCAACGGCCACCAGGTGCTGGCCGTGATCCGGGGCTCCGCCGTCAACCAGGACGGCACCAGCAACGGCCTGACCGCGCCGAACGGGCCCTCGCAGCAGCGGGTGATCGGCCAGGCGCTCGCCAACGCCCGCCTGTCGCCGGCAGAGGTCGATGTGGTGGAGGGGCACGGGACCGGCACCACGCTCGGCGATCCGATCGAGGCCCAGGCGCTGCTGGCCACGTACGGCCAGGAGCGGCCCGAGGGCCGTCCGCTGTGGCTCGGCTCCATCAAGTCCAACATCGGACACACGCAGGCCGCCGCCGGAGTGGCCGGGGTCATCAAGATGGTCATGGCGATGCGCCACGGCCTGCTGCCCACCTCACTGCACATCGACGAGCCGACGCCCCATGTGGACTGGAGCGCGGGCGATGTCCGCCTGCTGACCGAGGCGCGGGAGTGGCCGCGTGGCGAGCATCCGCGCCGGGCGGGTGTCTCGTCCTTCGGCATCAGCGGGACCAATGCGCATGTCATCGTGGAGCAGGCCCCTGGGTCGGGCGCGACGGCTCAGCGGGACCCCGAGGCGGGGCCGGCAGAGCACATGGGTGGGCCGGTGCCGTGGGTGGTGTCGGCACGCGGTACGG
>NZ_JANIAA010000124.1 GCF_024505145.1 Streptomyces rugosispiralis
TCGCCAGTGACACCATCACCGCGAACAGCACCGGCTGAACGACATCCACCCGGTCAAATCCGGGAGCGCCCTCGGCACCACGCAGCACATCCGTCAACGACCAGTCGACATACGCCGACAGAGCCGTCTCACACTCGCCGATCGCCTCCGCGAACACCGGCGAGGACTCCAGCAGCCCCACCGCCATACCGGCCCACTGCGACCCCTGGCCGGGGAAGACGAAAGCGACCCCGGCGCTGCGCCTGGCAGCGCCTTCGACCAGCCCGGAACTGCCCCGCCCCGCAAGGTGATCGGCCAGGATCCGTACCGCCACCGCGCGGTCCGGAGCCAGCACGACCGCACGATGTTCGAAGGCGGTCCGCGTGGTGGCGAGAGAGAACCCGATGTCCTCGGCCGTGATCTCCGGGTGCTGTTCCACATGGTCCAGCAGCCGCCTGGCCTGAGCCCGCAGCGCCATATCGGACTTGCTCGACACCAGCCAGGGAACGAGCGGCAACGCCGTCCGCGGCGCCTGCGTCTGCTCCGTCTCCGCCGCCTCGGCACCAGAAGCGGCGTCGGTGGCGGCCGGCGGCGGTGCCTGCTCGATGATGGCGTGGGCGTTGGTGCCGCTGATGCCGAACGAGGACACACCGGCCCGACGCGGCTCCTCGCCCTCCGGCCACGCGGCGGCCTCGGCCAGGAGTTCAACGGTGCCCGTCGACCAGTCCACATGCGGGGACGGCTCGTCGACGTGCAACGTCTTCGGCAGCACGCCGTGGCGCATCGCCAGCACCATCTTGATCACACCGGCCACACCGGCGGCCGCCTGTGTATGGCCGATGTTGGACTTGACCGACCCCAGCAGCAGCGGACGCTCCGCGGTGCGCTCACGGCCGTAGGTGGCCAGCAGCGCCTGCGCCTCGATCGGGTCGCCCAGCTTCGTACCCGTACCGTGCGCCTCCACGGCGTCGACCTGCCCGGCCGTGAGCCCGGCATTGGCCAGCGCCTGGCGGATCACCCGCTGCTGGGACGGCCCGTTGGGGGCGGACAGCGCACTGCTCGCACCGTCCTGATTGGTCGCCGTACCCCGGACGACCGCCAGCACCCGGTGCCCGTTGCGCTGCGCGTCGGACAGCCGCTCCAGGAACAGCATCCCCGCGCCCTCGGCCGCCCCGAAACCATCGGCCGCCGCCGAGAAGGGCTTGCACCGGCCGTCCAGCGCGAGCCCGCGCTGTCGGCTGAAACCGACGAAGGTGCCGGGCGTGGCCATCACGCTCACACCGCCGACCAGGGCAAAGGAGCACTCCCCCTGACGCAGCGCCTGCACGGCCAGATGCAGCGCGACCAGCGACGAGGAGCACGCGGTGTCCACCGTCACCGCCGGGCCCTCCAGCCCGAGTGTGTAGGCCACCCGCCCGGACACCACACTGATGGAGCTGCCGGTCACCAGATGACCCTCGACACCATCCGGCGCCTCATGCACCCGCGGCCCGTAGTCGGGGGCCACCGCCCCGAAAAAGACCCCGGACCGGCTGCCCCGCAGCGAGACCGGATCGATCCCCGCCCGCTCGATGGCCTCCCACGACGTCTCCAGCAGCAACCGCTGCTGCGGGTCCATCGCCATCGCCTCACGCGGCGAGATCCCGAAGAAGTCGGCGTCGAAGTCGCCGATGTCGTACAGGAATCCCCCCTCACGCGTATAGGAGGTGCCCGACCGGTCAGGATCCGCGTCATAGAGCGAGTCGAGGTCCCAGCCGCGGTCCTCGGGGAACGGCGTGATGGCGTCCTCGGCCCCGCTCAGCAGCCGCCAGAACTCCTCGGGAGAGCGCACCCCGCCGGGGAAGCGGCAGCTCATCCCGACGATCGCGATGGGCTCACGGGCCGCGGACTCCACATCCTGTAGACGCTGCCGCGCCTGGTGCAGATCAGCCGTCACCCGCCGGAGGTAGCCGAGCAGCTTTTCTTGTTCCGACATCAGAACCTCTCGGGGTCGCGCTTCGGGAGCGGGGTGGTCGGCGGGCAGGTGGTGGTGTGGGTTCGTGGGTGCGCCGTGGTGGCGGCCGCTGATCGGATCACGACGTCCCGAACTCCTGGTCGATGAAGGCGAAGAGCTCGTCGGCCTCCGCCGTCTCCAGATGTTCGGCGACATCCTGGGCATCGCCGGAATCGGTGGTCGGGCCATCGGGTGCCGGGCCGCCACGGCCGCCGTCCCAGTGGGACAGCAGACGCTTCAACCGGCCGGCGACCATGGCCCGGGTGTCGTCGTCGGCCGCCGTGCCTGTGCCGAGCAACGCCGCTTCCAGCCGGTCGAGTTCGGCGGCCACGTCCGTCGGGTCGTCCGCCGCCACGGGGGCGACCTCCGCGTTCAGATGTGCGGCCAGCGCGGCGGGGGTCGGGTAGTCGAAGATGAGGGTCGCGGGCAGCCACAGCCCGGTCGCCGCGTTCAGCCGGTTGCGCAGCTCGACCGCGGTGAGCGAGTCGAAGCCCAGCTCCAGGAAGCCACGATCGGTGTCCACCGCCGACGCCGACCCATGGCCGAGAACGGTGGCGGCGTGTTCCTGGACCAGCCGCAGCAGCGTCCGCTGCCGCTCCCCCTGACCGAGCCCGGCAAGCCGCCGCACCAGCGGCGCCTCCTGCGAACCGGACTCGTCCTGAGCCGAGGCACGCCGGGACACCACGGGCCGCCGTACGAGCCCGCTGAGCAACGGCGGCACGGGGGTGGTGTCGGCGGTGGCCGCCAGGTGGCCGAGGTCGAGCCGCGCGGGCACCACCACGCCCTCGGCCAGCCGCCCGGCCGTGTCGAACAGCCGCAGCCCCTCCTCGGAGGAGAACGGCACCAGTCCGCCCCGTGTCATACGGGAGAGGTCCGCCTCGGCGAGGTGTCCGGTCATCCCGCTGCGCTCGGCCCACATACCCCAGGCCAGCGACACTCCGGGCAGGCCCATCGCCCGGCGCCGCTGGGCCAGTCCGTCCAGGAACGTGTTGGCGGCGGCGTAGTTGGCCTGGCCCGCGGAGCCCAGGACACCGGCGGCCGAGGAGAACAGGGCGAACATGGCCACATCGAAACGGCGCGTCAACTCATGCAGATGCCACGCCCCGTCGACCTTGGCCCGCAGCACCGCGTCCAGCCGCTCCGGTGTCAGCGAGGTCACCGTGCCGTCGTCCAGGAGACCCGCGGCATGGACCACACCGGTCAAACCATGTCCGTCATCGGGCAGCCCCGCCAGCAGATCGGCCAGCGCGTCGCGGTCGGCGACATCGCAGGCGGCAACGTCGACCGAGGCCCCCAGGGCCGTCAGCTCCGTCTCGAGCGCCGTCATGCTCTCGGCGGCGCGGCCACGGCGGCTGACCAGCAACAGCCGGCGGATGCCGTGCTCCGTCACCAGATGCCGCGCGACCAGCCCGCCCAGGACGCCTCCGGCGCCGGTGATCAGTACCGTCCCCTCCGGGTCCAGCGCGGCCGGAACACTCAGCACCAGCTTGCCCACATGGCGCGCCTGCCTCATGAACCGGAACGCCTCGGGGGACCTGCGCACATCCCACACCCGGGTGGACAGCGGCCGCAGTTCGCCCCGTTCGAAGAGGGCCACGATCTCGGCGAGCATCTCCCCGATGCGCTCGGGG
>NZ_JANIAA010000125.1 GCF_024505145.1 Streptomyces rugosispiralis
TCCGGAGCGTATCGGGGGGATGCTCGCGGAGGTCGTGGGGCTCTTCGAGCGAGGTGAGCTGCGGCCGTTGCCCACACGGGTGTGGGATGTGCGCAGGGCTCCGGAGGCGTTCCGGTTCATGAGCCAGGCGCGTCATGTGGGCAAGCTGGTGCTGAGTGTTCCGGCCGTCTTGGATCCGGAGGGGACCGTACTGATCACGGGTGCCGGTGGTGTCCTGGGTGGGCTGGTCGCGCGGCATCTGGTGGCCGAGCACGGGATACGGCGGCTGTTGCTGGTCAGTCGCCGTGGCCGCGCGGCGGAGAGCATGGTGGCGCTCGAGGCGGAGCTGACGGCTCTGGGGGCCTCGGTCACCGTCGCCGCCTGCGATGTCGCCGACCGCGACGCACTGGCCGACATGCTGGCGGGACTCCCCGACGGACACGGCCTAACTGGCGTGGTCCACGCCGCGGGCATCCTGGACGACGGCACCGTGGCCTCCCTGACACCGGAGCGTCTCGACGCGGTGCTGCGGGCGAAGGTCGACGGGGCGTGGCATCTGCATGAGCTGACGCGCCGTTTCGATGTGGCCATGTTCGCCCTGTTCTCGTCGGCCGCCGGTGTGTTGGGGTCCGCGGGCCAGGCCAACTATGCCGCCGCCAACACGTTCCTGGACGGGCTGGCCCAGCGGCGCCGGGCGATGGGTCTGCCCGGAGTCTCGCTCGCCTGGGGAATGTGGGCCGAGCGGAGCGGGATGACCGGACACCTCGCCGAGGCCGACCTCTCGCGCATGACTCGCGGCGGACTGGTGCCGTTCTCCTCCGAGGAGGGGCTGCGGCTCTTCGACACCTCCGGGCGGCTGGCGGAGGGCGTGGTGGTGCCCGCGCGGCTCGACCTCGGCCACCTGGCGGCCACCGCCGATGCCACACCCGTACCCCCGCTGCTCACCGGACTCGTACGACGGTCTGTCCCGCAGCGGCGCGCGTCGGCTCAGGAAGGCCCTGGTTCGCAGGGGGCGTCGCTGGCGCGGCGGCTGTCCGGGCTCGGTCAGGGGGAGCGGCAGCGGATGCTGCTGCGTCTGGTCCAGGAGCATGCCGCCACGGTCCTCGGCCATGGGTCGGCATCGGCGGTGGACACTGATCGTGGCTTCCTTGAGCTGGGCTTTGACTCGCTCACCGCGGTCGAGCTGCGCAACCGGCTGAACGCGGCCACCGGCCTGCGGCTGCCCGCCACGCTCATCTTCGACTACCCGACTCCTG
This sequence comes from Streptomyces rugosispiralis, assembly GCF_024505145.1. GTDB lineage: Bacteria > Actinomycetota > Actinomycetes > Streptomycetales > Streptomycetaceae > Streptomyces > Streptomyces rugosispiralis. The sequence continues at coordinate 1,236 of NZ_JANIAA010000125.1, forward strand.
CCGCCCTGGCCGGACACTTGGGTGCGGAGATCGTCCCCGTGGCGGCGGACGAGTCGCCCGATGTGGCCGCCGAACTCGACCGGCTGGAAACCACGTTGCTCGGCACGGACACCTCAGCCGACGACGCCGTTCGCGCGCTCGTGGCCGACCAGGTGAAGGGCCCGCCGTCCCGCGATCACCTCCGGCGGGTGACGGCTGATCTGCACCAGGCGCGGCAGCGTCTGCGGGATGTGGAGTCGGCGGCCCGCGAGCCGATCGCGATCGTCGGGATGAGCTGCCGCTTCCCCGGCGGGGTGCGCTCCCCCGAGGAGTTCTGGCGGCTGCTGAGCGGGGGCGAGGACGCCATCACGGCGTTTCCCGATGACCGCGGCTGGGACGTCGGCGCGCTCTATGACGCGGACCCCGACCGGCCGGGCACCTCGTATGCGCGCGAGGGTGGGTTCCTCTACGACATCGGCGACTTCGACGCCGATTTCTTCGGGATCTCGCCGCGCGAGGCGCTGGCGATGGATCCGCAGCAGCGGCTGCTGCTGGAGACGTCGTGGGAGGCCATCGAACGGGCGGGCATCGATCCGGCCTCGCTCAGGGGCAGTCGGTCCGGGGTCTTTGTCGGGGCGGTGGCCCCTGATTACGGGCCGCGGGTGCACGAGGCCCCCGATGGTGTCGAGGGTCATCTGGTGACCGGCAGTGCCATCAGTGTCGTGTCCGGGCGGGTGGCCTACACGCTGGGTCTGGAGGGCCCGGCGGTCACGGTGGACACCGCGTGTTCCTCGTCGCTGGTCGCCCTGCACCTGGCGGTGCAGGCGCTGCGCCAGGGGGAGTGTTCCCTCGCGCTGGCCGGTGGTGTCACCGTCATGGCCACCCCTGGCACCTTCATCGGCTTCAGCCGGCAGCGCGGGCTCGCGCCCGACGGCCGGTGCAAGCCCTTCTCGGCGGCGGCGGATGGTTTCGGGCCCGCCGAGGGTGTGGGCATGCTGTTCCTGGAGCGGCTGTCCGACGCGCAGCGCAATGGGCACCGGGTGCTGGCGGTGGTCCGGGGTACGGCGACCAATCAGGACGGTGCGAGCAGTGCGCTGTCCGCTCCCAATGGGCCGTCGCAGCAGCGGGTGATCCGCCAGGCGCTGGCCAATGCCGGGCTCACGGCCGGGCAGGTCGATGCCGTGGAGGCGCACGGTACGGGTACGTCGCTGGGCGATCCGATCGAGGCGCAGGCGTTGCTGGCCACCTACGGTCGTGAGCGCGCCGCGGACCAGCCGTTGTTGCTGGGGTCGGTGAAGTCGAACATCGGTCATACGCAGGCGGCCGCCGGTGTGGCCGGTGTGATCAAGATGGTGCTGGCGATGCGCCACGGCGTGCTGCCCCGCACCTTGCACATCGACGAACCGTCGCCCCACGTGGACTGGACGGCGGGCACCGTTGAACTCCTGGCCGAGGCCGCCGCGTGGCCGGAGGGCGAGGAGCCGCGCCGGGCCGGTGTGTCCTCGTTCGGCATCAGCGGCACCAACGCCCACGCCATCATCGAGCAGGCACCGCCGCCGGCCGCCACCGACGCCGCTTCTGGTGCGGACGTGGCGGACGTGGCGGACGTAGTGGACGTGGCGATCGTGGCGGACGTAGTGGAAGAAGCGGCGGTGCCCCCGGCGGCGCTGCCGCTCGTCCCCTGGCCGCTGTCCAGCAAGTCCGAGGTGGCGCTGCGCGCCCAGGCCACGCGGCTGCTGGACCACCTGGAGCGGCACCCGGAGGGCACGGCCGAGGACATCGGACTGTCCCTCGCCACTGCGCGGACCGCCTTCGAGCACCGCGCGGTCGTGCTGGCCCCCGACCGCGCGGAGGCCGTACGGATCCTGGCCGATCGCGTCGCGGGCCGGGGCACCTCCGGGCTGATCGAAGGCGTGGCCAAGCGCAGCGCCGGAGTTGCCTTCGTCTTCCCCGGCCAGGGGTCGCAGTGGGCCGGTATGGCGGCCGGGCTGATGGACTCCTCGCCGGTGTTCGCCCGGCGGATCGGGGAGTGCGCGGCGGCCCTGGCGCCGTATGTGGACTGGTCGCTGGTGGACGTGCTCAACGATCCCGTGGCGCTGGAGCGGGTGGATGTCGTACAGCCCGCCCTGTTCGCGGTGATGGTGTCGCTGACGG
>NZ_JANIAA010000126.1 GCF_024505145.1 Streptomyces rugosispiralis
CGCCTCGGAGAGTCGTTCCAGCAGCACCAGCCCGACACCCTCGCTGAAGGTGGTGCCGTCGGCGCCCTCGCTGAAGGACTTGCTGCGGCCGTCCGGCGCGAGGCCGCGCTGGTGGGAGAAGCTCACGAACCCATCCGGAGTCGACATCACCGTCACGCCCCCGGCCAGGGCCATCGAGCACTCGCCCTCGCGCACTGCCTTGGCCGCCCAGTGGATGGCCACCAGGGAGGACGAGCACGCCGTGTCCACCGTCACCGCCGGACCGGTCAGGCCCAGCGCGTAGGCCACCCGCCCGGACACCACGCTCCCCGACTTCCCCGTGCTCAGATAGGTCTCGGACCCCTCGGGCAGCTCACCGGCGTTTGTGGCGTAGTCGTGGTAGATGAGCCCGGCGAACACACCGGTGTCGCTCCCCTGCATCGAGCGCGGGGCGATACCGGCCTGCTCGAAGGTCTCCCACGCGGTCTCCAGCAGCAGCCGCTGCTGCGGGTCCATCGCCACGGCCTCACGCGGGGAGATGGCGAAGAAGTCCGCGTCGAACTGGGTGGCACCCTCCAGGAACCCGCCCTCGCGCACATAGGTCGTGCCCACCCGGTCCGGATCCGGGTCGAACAGCGTGTCCAGGTCCCAACCGCGGTCGGCGGGGAACGCCCCGATGCCGTCCTCCCCGTCGGCCACCAGCCGCCACAGCCCGTCCGGGTCGGTCACCCGTCCGGGGAGCCGGCACGCCATGCCGACGATGACCACGGGGTCGTCCGCGTCGGCCCCCGGCCCGGTCACGGCGGCCGGAGCCACCTGCGTCGAGCCGAAGAGCTCATCCCGCAGATACCCGGCGATGATCGTGGCGGTCGGGTAGTCGAACACCACCGTCGCCGGGAGCCGCAGCCCCGTGGCCGCGTTGAGGCGATTGCGCAGTTCCACCGCCGTCAGCGAGTCGAACCCGATCTCCCGGAAGGGCTGCTCCGGCCCGATGCTGTCGATCGTCGTATGCCCGAGCACGGCGGCGGCCTCGCTGCGGACGAGTTCGGTGAGGTGGCGCAGCCGTGCGCCATGGTCGAGACCGGTGAGCCGCCGCATGAGCGACGACGTGTCGGCGGGCGCCGGAGTGTGGGCCGTACGGCGCGCGGGGCGCCGTACGAGATGACGGAGCAGCGGGGGAACGGACTGCGCCCTGCCGTCGGCCCGCAGCGCGCCCGTGCTGATCCTGATCGGGACGAGGTGGGGATGGGCGGTGGTCAGGGCCCTGTCGAGGAGGGCGAGACCCTCGTCGTCGGTGAGGGGTGCGACACCACCGCGGTGGGTGCGCCGGCGGTCCTCGGTGTTCATGGTGGCGGTGAGGGCGCTGGTGGTTTCCCATAGCCCCCAGGCGAGTGAGGTGGCGGGGAGCCCGGCGGCGTGGCGTTGCTGGATGAGGGCGTCGACGTAGGTGTTGGCGGCGGCGTAGTTGGCCTGGCCGGGGGTGCCGAGGGTGCCGGTGGCGGAGGAGTACACAACGAAGGCGGTCAGGTCGAGGCCGCGGGTGAGGTCGTGGAGATGGGTGACCGCGTCGACCTTGGGGCGGAAGACCGTGTCGAGGCGGTCGGGGGTGAGTGCGGTGAGGATGCCGTCGTCGAGAGTGCCCGCGGTGTGGATGACGGCGGTGAGGGGGTGGTCGGCCGGGATCTCGGCCAGCAGGGCGGTGAGTTGGCCGCGGTCGGCGGTGTCGCAGGCGGTGATGCGGACGTGTGCGCCGAGTTCGGTGAGTTCGGTGGTGAGTTCGGCCGCACCGGGGGCGTCGAGCCCCTGGCGGCTGGTGAGCAACAGGTGCCGGGCGCCGTGCCGGCTGATGAGGTGGCGGGCGGTGAGGGCGCCGAGGGTGCCGGTGCCGCCGGTGATGAGGACGGTGCCCTCGGGGCCGAGGGGGAGTGGCTGGGCCGGCGCGGTGGTGGGCGCGGCGGTGAGCCGGGGCGCCCAGAGGGTGTCGTCGCGGAGGGCCAGTTGGGGCTGGTCGCTGCCGAGTGCGGTGGGCAGCGCCCGGTCCGAGTGGCCGTCGGTGTCGATGAGGTGGAACCGGCCGGGGTGCTCGGACTGTGCCGAGCGGACCAGACCCCAGATCGCCGCCGCCGCGGGATCGGTGACCTCGGCCGAGTCGTGGACGGCCATCGCGCCGCGCGTGAGTATCACCAGCCGGGTGTCCGACAGCTCGGGCAGCGTCACCCACTGCCGCAAGAGGTCCAGCACCCGGGTGGCCACCTCGCGCGCGTGGGTGGTGGGATCGGTGTCGGGCGACTGCCACACGGTGGTGTCGGCGACGATCAGGGTGGGCCGGTCCTCGGCCTCGGCGATCTCCGTGCCATCGGCGAAGGCCGGGGGTTCCGCGGTGGCGAGGGCGGGGGAGATGTTCCCGACAGTGCCCCAGAGGACCCCGTCCGTGCCGGTGGTGGTGTTGTCTTCGGTCCAGGTGACCGTCCACAGGGCGTCGTTGAGCGGTGTGGAGGTGAGCGCTTCGAGCTGCCCTGCGTCAACCTCCCGCAGTACCAGCGAGCCGATCGACGCGACCAGCCCTCCGGCCGCGTCGACCAGGGCCACCGAGAGCCCGCTGTCCTCGGCGTAACGGGCGTGTACGCGCACCGACGTGGCACCGGTGGCGTGCAGGCGTATGTCGTTCCACGCGAACGGCAGCAGCATGCGGCTGCCGGGTTCGCCGGGCAGGCAGTAGTTGCTCGCGTGCAACGCCGCGTCGAGCAGTGCCGGGTGGATGCCGAACCGGCCGGCGGCCTCCGACTGGTCCTCCGGCAGCGCGGCCTCCGCGAACACCTCGTCGTCGCGCGTCCAGACCGCCTTCAGGCCCTGGAAGGTCGGCCCGTAGTCGTAGCCCCCCTCGGCCATTTGCTCGTACAGGCCCTCGACGGCCACCGGCTCGGCGTCGGCGGGCGGCCATTCGGCCAGGGCGGATGGCGGGGGAGCGGTGGTGGTGTCCTGGGCCAGCGTGCCGGTGGCGTGTTCCGTCCACTGGGCGCTTTCCTCGGCGCGCGAGTAGATGCGTACGTCCCGGCGGTCCGACTCGTCGGGGCCGCCCACGACCACCCGGATGTCCAGGAAGCCACTGTCCGGCAGGGCCAGTGGCTGCTCGATGACCAGTTCTTCCAGGGTGGGGGTGTCGGTCTCGTCCCCGGCCCGGATGGCGAGTTCGGCCATCGCCGCGCCGGGGAGGAGCACGGCGCCGGACACGGTGTGGTCGGCCAGCCAGGGGTGAGTGGCCAGGGAGAGTCGTCCGGTGAGGACGGTGCCCCCGGTGTCGGGGAGGTGGACGGCGGCGGTGAGCAGCGGGTGCACGGGGTCGTGGAGACCGGCCGAGGC
>NZ_JANIAA010000127.1 GCF_024505145.1 Streptomyces rugosispiralis
CCCCACATCAACCAGATCCAGATCCGGATTCCGGTCCGCGAAGGTCCGTAGCCGTACGGCCTGTGCCCGCAAACCCGCCTCGTCGCCTGCGGAGAACACCCAGGGAATCGCCGGTAGTTCGTTCCGTTCCGGCCTTTGCTCAGGTTCACCCGCCATGTCGGGGGCCTGCTCAAGAATCACATGGGCGTTGGTGCCGCTCGCCCCGAACGACGAGACACCCGCCCGACGCGGCCGCCCCGCCTCCGGCCAGCCCGTGTGCTCCCCCAAGAGCTCCACCGCGCCGGTGGACCAATCCACATGCGGTGTCGGCTCGTCGATATGCAGACTCTGCGGCAGCACCCCATGCCGCATCGCCATCACCATCTTGATCACACCGGCCACACCGGCGGCCGCCTGCGTATGACCGATATTCGACTTCACCGACCCCAACCACAACGGCCGATCCGGATCCCGGTCCTGGCCGTAGGTGGCCAGCAGCGCCTGCGCCTCGATCGGATCGCCCAGCGTCGTACCCGTACCGTGCGCCTCCACCGCATCGACGTCCTGGGCGTTGAGCCCGGCGTTTGCCAGCGCCTGACGGATCACCCGCTGCTGCGACGGACCATTCGGCGCGGTCAAACCATTCGACGCACCATCCTGATTCACCGCACTACCCCGCACCACCGCCAACACCTGATGCCCATTCCGCTCGGCATCCGACAGCCGCTCCACCAGCAGCAGCCCAACACCCTCCGACCAACCCGTCCCATCCGCACCAGCGGCAAAGGGCTTGCACCGGCCATCCGGCGCGAGTCCGCCCTGGCGGGTGAACTCAACGAAGACCTGCGGAGTCGCCAGTACGGTGACTCCACCCGCGAGTGCCAGCGAGCACTCCCCGCGCCGTAGCGACTCGGTCGCCAGATGCAGCGCCACCAGTGATGAGGAGCAGGCCGTGTCCACCGTCAGGGCAGGCCCTTCCAGGCCGAACGTATAGGCGAGCCGCCCCGACGCCACACTGCCCGCGATGCCTGTGCCCAGATAGCCCTCTACGTCCTCCGGGACGTCGGTGAGCCACGAACCGTAGTCGTGGTACATCACGCCTGTGAAGACGCCCGTCCGGCTGCCTTTGAGCGTGTCCGGGGCGATTCCCGCCCGCTCGAACACCTCCCAGGCCGCCTCGAGCAGCAGCCGCTGCTGCGGATCCATCGCGGTCGCCTCGCGCGGCGAGATCCCGAAGAATCCGGCATCGAACTCGGCCGCGTCGTAAAGGAATCCGCCGTCCCGGGCGTTCGAGGCACCGGCGCCGCCCTTGGCGCCGGAAAAGGTGGCCAGGTCCCAGCCCCGGTCCGTGGGCAGCGCGGAGACCGCGTCGGTGGCCGAGTGGACCAGGTGCCACAGGTCCTCGGGGGACTCGACACCGCCGGGGAAGCGGCAGCTCATGCCCACGATCACGATCGGCTCGTCGTCAACAGCCGACACCGGCGCGATCGGCGCGGCGGTCGGCAGGGAGCCCCCTACCTCGGCCAGCACCCGCTCGGCCAGCAGCCGGGGCGTGGGGTGGTCGAAGACCGCGGTGGCGGGCAGCCGTATGCCGGTGGCGGCGCTGATCCGGTTGCGCAGTTCCACCGCGGTCAGCGAATCGAAGCCGATCTCCTGGAAGGTCCGCGAGATGTCGACCGACTCCGCGGAGGCATGGCCCAGAACGCCGGCCACATGTTCCCGCACCAGGCGCATGACCTGGTGCTGCCTTTCGGCCTCTGTCACCCCGGCGAGTTGGTGCCGCAATCCGGCCGGAGTGCGCCCGGAGTCGGCTGCCCTGCGGACGGGAGCGGTGACCAGTCCGCTCAGGATCGAGGGCAATGTGCCCGCGGCGGCCTGGTCCCGCAACGCGGGCAGGTTCAGGGGTGTGGCCAGCACCATCGGCTCGTCGGCGGCGAGCGCCGCGTCGAACAGATCCAGTCCTTGTGCGCTGCTGATGCTGGCCCCCACGGACCGGGAGATCCTCGACAACTGCACCTCGGCCAGGCCCGCGGTCAGTTCGCTGCGCTCCTCCCAGAAACCCCACGCGATCGACACCGCGGGCAGTCCCCGCCCCCGACGGTGAACCGCCAGCGCGTCCAGGAACCCATTCGCCGCCGCGTAACCGCCCTGGCCCGCGTTGCCCAACACACCCGCCGCCGACGAGAACAACACGAACGCCGACAGGTCCAGCCCACGCGTCAGCTCATGCAGATGCCAAGCACCCCGCGCCTTCGCCCCCATCACCCCACACAACCGACCCGTGTCCAACGAACCGATCACCCCGTCATCCACCGCACCCGCCGCATGCACCACCACCCGCAACCCCTCAATCGACCCCAGCAACTCCGCCACCGCACTCCGATCCGCCACATCACACGCCACCACCCGCACCCGCGCATCCAACCCCTCCAACTCCCCCACCAAAGCCCCCACGCCCGGCGCACCCGCCCCCCGACGGCTCACCAACACCAACTCACCCACCCCATAAGCCGACACCAGATGACGCGCCACCAACCCACCCAGCAACCCCGTGCCACCCGTCACCAACGCCACACCCGAGCCCAACCCCCCACGCACCACATCACCAGTCGCACCGACACCCACACCCACCAGGCGCGGCACCCACACCCGACCCGCACGCACCGCCACCTGCCACTCCCCCAGCCCCATCACATCCGGAACCACATCCATGTCCCCATCGGCATCCACCAGCACAAACCGTCCCGGATGCTCCGACTGCGCCGACCGCACCAACCCCCACACCGCACCACCGCCCACATCCTCCACACCCTCGCCACCCACCGACACCGCACCCCGCGTCACCACCACCAACCGCGAGCCCTCAAACCGCTCCTCCACCACCCACGCCCGCAGAACCTCCAACACACCCGCCACATCAACCCCGGTCAACACCACGCAGTCCGGCACCACCCCACCAGCAGCCACCTCACCCCACTCCACGAACGACCCCACCGAACACACTCCCGCATCCACCCACTCCACCCGATGAAGCACATCGCGGTCGCCGATCTCGGCTTTCGCGAGCTGTCCCTCCGTAACCGGGCGGAGGACGAGGGAGTCCACGGACAGCACCGCCTCGCCCGCCTCATCGGTCACCCTCAGCGACACCGTGTCCGGCCCGGCGGGCGTCAGCGTCATCCGGACAGCGGATGCGCCGACCGCGTACAGCCTGACCCCGCTCCAGGAGAACGGCAGGTACGCCCGGCCGTCGTCGCTGATCAGGCCGCCCAATCCGACGCCGTGCAGCGCCGCGTCGAGCAGCGCGGGATGGACGGCGCAGCGGGCCGCATCGCCCCGCGCCTCCGCCGGTAGCACCG
>NZ_JANIAA010000128.1 GCF_024505145.1 Streptomyces rugosispiralis
CGGTGCGGTGTATGCGGAGGTGACTCTGGCGGCGGAGCACCACGCTCAGGCGGCGGGGTTCGGGCTGCATCCGGCACTCCTCGACGCGGCCCTGCACGCCGCCGCGTTCCAGCACCGTGCGGAGCGTGCCGACCAGCGGACAGCACTGCCCTTCGTCTGGCGCGATGTGGCGCTCCACGCCACGGGTGCGACGGCCTTGCGGGTACGGGTGGTCCCCGTCGGAGCGGACACCCTGACGCTGGAGTTGGCCGATGAGACCGGTGCCCCGGTGGCTACGGTGGGTTCGATGGTGTCCCGCCCGGCCGAGGCCGGGCAGTTCGAGACCGCCCCGGCACATGACCGCCTGTTCCGCCCGGGATGGGAGAAGACGGCGCCGGCGACGGATGGCACCCCACTGGGCGCGGTGCGGGTGGCCACGGCCGAGGATGTGCGTGCGCTGGCCGCGCGAGGGGACCGGTTCGACGCCGTGACGGTCGAGGTGGCCGAGACCGGAAGTGTGCGCGAGCTGACCGGCCGCGTCCTGGAAGTCGTCCAGGCGTGGTCGACCGAACCCGCGCTGGACAGCACGCGGATGGTCGTGCTGACCACGGGCGCGGTCGCCGTCGCCCCGGGTGAGCCGGTCGACCCCGCCATCGCCGCCGTATGGGGGCTGGTCGGCACCGCGCAGTCGGAGAACACCGGCCGCGTCCTGCTGCTGGACGTCGACAACGAGCCGTCCTCGCACGCGGCGCTGAGCACCCTCGTCCCCGCCCTGTTCGCCGCCGACGAGACGCAGGCCGTGGTGCGCGCGGGGGCGTGCTTCCTGCGGCGGCTCACCCGTGTCGCCGATGTGCCCGAGGCCGGACCGGGTGGTGTGGACGTGGGCGGGACGGTGTTGGTGACGGGCGGTACCGGGGCCCTTGGTGGGGTGGTGGCACGGCATCTGGTGGCCGTGCACGGGGTGCGGAGTCTGGTGCTGGCCAGTCGGAACGGGCTTGCGGCGTCCGGTGCCGCCGAGTTGGAGGCGGAGCTGGTGGGGGCGGGGGCCCGGGTGCGCGTCGTCGCGTGTGATGTGGCGGACCGGGATGCGGTGGCCGGGCTGCTGGATGCCGTTCCCGAGGATGCCCCGTTGTCGGCGGTGGTGCATACGGCCGGTGTTCTGGATGACGGGGTGCTGACCGCGTTGACCCCGGAGCGCATGGACGCGGTGTTCCGGCCGAAGGTGGATGGTGCGCGCCATCTGCATGAGCTGACCCGGGACCTGGACCTGTCGGCCTTCGTCCTGTTCTCCTCCGCCGCCGGTACGTTCGGCAGCTCCGGACAGGGCAACTACGCCGCCGCCAACGCCTACCTCGACGCCCTGGCACAGCACCGGGCCGCCCAAGGGCTTCCCGCGATCTCCCTCGGCTGGGGTATGTGGTCCCAGGACGCGGGGATGACCGCCCAGCTCGGCGACACCGACCACCGTCGACTGGCACGCGACGGACTCACCGCACTGACCTCGACCGAGGGCATGGACCTCTTCGACACCGCGCTGCGGACGGGCGAACCCACGGTCCTCCCCATCAAACTGGACCTGGGCGCACTGCGGAGCCAGGCCGCCACCGGGGCGTTGCCGCCGCTGCTGCGCGGGCTGGTCCCCCAGCCCCGGCGGATCCGGCAGCAGGCCCAGTCGGCGCATGCGCACGACGCCGACGCACTCACCGCACGACTGGCCGGGGCAGGCCCCGCGGACCGGCAGGCGATCCTGCTCGACCTGGTCCGGCAGGAGGCGGTGTATGTGCTCGGTTACGCCTCGGTCGGCCGCATCGGCGCCGAGGCGGCCTTCACCGACGTCGGCTTCGACTCGCTCACGGCGATCGAGCTACGGGACCGGCTCCTCGCCCGTACCGGGTTGCGACTCCCGGCCACGTTCGCCTTCGACTTCCCCACGCCGCTGGCCCTGGCGGACCACCTGAACACCCGCCTGGGCGCCGACACCACGCGGGACCCGGTGCTGGCCGAGGTGGCGAGGCTCGAAGAACTGGTGGCCGCCCGGCCACCGGACACGGCCAGGAACACCGGCGCCGCCGCCCGGCTCCGCGCTCTGGCGGCCAAGCTCAGCACCGATGCCCCGGGGCCGGCCGGAGGCGCCGATATCGAAGCGACGCTCGAGGCGGCGTCGGTCGACGACGTACTGGCCTTCATCGACGACGAGTTCGGAATCGTGGACCCGGCGGATTCCGACCGCGCCTACGAGTGAAGGGGAAGGTGACCTCCGGTGGAGAACGACGAGAAGCTGGTCCGGTACCTCAAGCGGGTGACCGCCGACCTGCACCAGGCGCGGCAGCGGCTCACCGAGATCGAGGCCGCGCAGTCGGAGCCGATCGCGATCGTGGGGATGGCGTGCCGGTTGCCGGGCGGGGTGACCACGCCGGAGGAGCTGTGGGACCTGGTGGTGTCCGGCGGTGACGCGGTCGGTGGGTTTCCGGAGGACCGTGGCTGGGATCTGGAGAATCTCTTCGACCCGGATCCGGACCATCCGGGCACCAGCTATGTCCGCGAGGGGGGCTTTCTGCGCGACGCGGGGGAGTTCGACGCGGGCTTCTTCGGGATCTCGCCGCGTGAGGCGCTGGCGATGGATCCGCAGCAGCGGTTGCTGCTGGAGACGTCATGGGAGGCGTTGGAGCGCGCCGGGATCGACCCAACTGCCCTGCGCGGCAAGGATGTCGGTGTCTACTTCGGCACCCTCAATCAGGACTACGCCACGGACGTGGACACGGTCCCCGACGGCGTCGAGGGCTATCTGATGACGGGCAGCTCGGCGAGCGTGCTCACCGGGCGGGTCGCCTATGAGCTGGGCTTCGAGGGCCCGGCGATGACGATCGACACGGCATGCTCCTCCTCATTGGTGGGCCTGCATCTGGCCGCGCAGGCGCTGCGGTCGGGCGAGTGCTCGATGGCGCTGGCCGGAGGGGCCACCGTCATGTCCACCCCCAGCGCCTTCGTCGGCTTCTCGCGGCAGCGCGGCATGGCCGAAGACGGCCGCTGCAAGTCGTTCGCGGCCTCGGCGGATGGCACGGGGTGGGCCGAGGGTGTGGGTGTGCTGGTGGTGGAGCGGTTGTCGGATGCGGAGCGGAACGGTCATCGGGTGTTGGCGGTGGTGCGGGGTAGTGCGGTGAATCAGGACGGCGCGTCGAATGGGTTGACGGCGCCGAACGGTCCGTCGCAGCAGCGGGTGATTCAGCAGGCCTTGGCGGGTGCGGGGTTGGTCGCGGCGGATGTGGATGCCGTCGAGGGTCATGGCACCGGCACCACGCTGGGCGATCCGATCGAGGTCCAGGCGTTGATGGCGACCTACGGCCAGGA
>NZ_JANIAA010000129.1 GCF_024505145.1 Streptomyces rugosispiralis
ACCCGTCCCCATGAACCCATCGCCGCCGTCCGGCGAGTGGAGGACGAGCGACATGTAGTCCTGGCCGTTGGTGCCCGCGAACACGCCGACCTGCTGGCCGCGCAGCGTGGTCGGATCGATGCCCGCCCGCTCGAACGCCTCCCAGGAGGTCTCCAGCAGCAACCGCTGCTGCGGGTCCATGGCCAGCGCCTCACGCGGCGAGATCCCGAAGAACGCCGCGTCGAACTCCCCGGCGTCCGCCAGGAATCCGCCCTCGCGGACATAGCTGGTGTGCTCGGTGGCCGAGTCCGGGTCGTACAGCGCCTCCAGGTCCCAGCCGCGGTCGGCCGGGAAGCCCGTCACCGCGTCCTGCCCGGAGACCAGGAGCCGCCACAGCTCCTCCGGCGACCGCACACCGCCCGGGAAACGGCAGCTCATCCCGACAATCGCGATCGGATCGTCGGCGACGGCCACCGCCGTGGACGGCACACCGGCCACCGCGTCGGCCGCGCTCTCGTCGCCCAGGATCTCCGTACGGAGGTGGGCGGCGAGCACCGAGGACGACGGGTAGTCGTACACCAGGGTGGGCGGCAGCTTCAGCCCGGTGACGGTGTTCAGCCGGTTGCGCAGCTCCACCGCCGTCAGCGAGTCGAAGCCCAGGTCCCGGAAGGCCCGGTCCGCCTCGACGGCCTCCGCGTCGGAGTGGCCCAGCACATCGGCCACGGCCGAGCGCACCAGGTCAAGCAGCATCCGCTCGCGCTCCGCCGCCGGGACCCCCGCGAGCCGCTGGGCGAGCGAGGACTCGTCCGCGCCGCCACCGGCCGTACGGGCGGTACGCCCGCTCTCGGCCTCCAGCGCCGTACGCACCTCGGGCAGCTCCAGCAGCAGCGGGCTCGGCCGGGAGGCGGTGAAGCCGGGGGCCAGCCGCTCCCAGTCGATGTCCGCGACCGTCACCGCGGTCTCGTCCAGGTCCAGCGCCCGCTGCAGCGCGGCGATGGCCAGGTCCGCCGCCATCGGCGGCACCCCGGCGCGGCGCATGCGCTGCTCCAGCGCGTCGTCCGCGGCCATCCCGCCCTCGGCCCACGGACCCCAGGCCACCGAGGTGGCGGGCAGGCCCTCGGCCCGGCGGCGCTCGGCGAGCGCGTCCAGGAAGGCGTTGGCGGCGGCGTAGTTGGCCTGACCGGCGGCGCCGATCGAGCCCGCGAACGAGGAGAACAGGACGAAGGCCGACAGGTCCAGGTCCAGGTCCCGCGTCAGCTCGTGCAGGTTGGCCGCGGCGTCGGCCTTGGCGCGCAGGACGGTGGCGAAGCGCTCGGGCGTCAGCGACTCCAGAACGCCGTCGTCCAGCACCCCGGCCGCGTGCACCACCGCCGTCAGCGGCAGCTCGGCGGGGAGCCCGGCCACCAGCGCGGCCAGGGCCTCGCGGTCGGCGGCGTCGCAGGCCGCGACGGTGACCCGGGCGCCCGAGGCGGCGAGTTCGTCCCGCAGCTCGGCCGCGCCGGGGGCGTCGAGGCCACGGCGGCTGGTGAGCACCACGTGCTCGGCGCCCTTGTCGATCAGCCAACGGGCCACATGCGCGCCCAGCGCGCCCGTACCGCCCGTCACCAGCACCGAGCCCGCGCCCGGCCGCCAGTCACGGCCACGCTCGCTCTTGGCGGTCCCGGCGGTGTTGGCCGTCCTGGCGGTGTTGGCCGTCCTGGCGGCGGTCCCGGTGGCCCGGGTCAGCCTGCGGCCGAAGACACCGGAGGCGCGCACCGCCACCTGGTCCTCGCCGTCGCCACCGGCCAGCACACCCGCGAGCCGCGACAGCGCGCGGTCGTCCGCCGTCTCCGGCAGATCGACCAGACCGCCCCACCGCTCGGCCAGTTCCAGGGCCGCGACCCGGCCCAGGCCCCAGACCCGCGCCTGCCACGGGTCCACCGGGCCGTCCGCCCGGCCGGTCGAGACCGCGCCGCGCGTGGCGACCCACAGCGGCGCGTCCACGGCCAGGTCGCCCAGCGCCTGTGCCAGGGCGGCCGTGCGGAGCAGCCCGTCGGCGCCCTCCGTCAGGGACGGCAGCGCGAACACACCGGCCACCGGCGCGTCGGCGACCGCCTCGCGCAGCGGCTCGGCCATGCCCGTGCGGTCCCCGGCGGTCAGCTCGACCGTCCGCACCTCGGCGCCGCGTGCGGACAGCGTCCGTACGACGCCCTCGGCCAGTGCGCCGTCCGCCCCGCCGTCCGCCCCGCCATCCGTCGCGCCATGCGTCGCGTCGGCCCGGGCGACGACCAGCCAGCGGCCGGTCAGCGTCCCCTCGGCGTGGGCGGCCACCGGCTTCCAGGTCACCTGGTAGCGCCAGGCGTCCACGGTGGACCGCTCGCCCTGGCGGCGCCGCCACGAGGACAGCATCGGCAGAACGGCGCCCAGCGAGGAGAGCGCGTCGGCGTCGGCGTCCGCGTCCTCGGACTGGAGCGTCCCGGCCAGGGCCGCCAAGTCCTCGCGCTCGACGGCCTCCCAGAACCGCGCGTCCACGGAATCCATGGCCGCGACGGCCTCACGGACCTCCTCCGGGTTCTCGACCCAGAAACGCTGCCGCTGGAAGGCGTAGGTCGGCAGCTCGACCGTGCGGGCTCCCGTACCGGCGAAGAACGCCGCCCAGTCCAGGGCCGGCCCCCGCGTGTGCAGCGCGGCGAGCGCCGCCGTCAGCGCCCCCGGCTCGGTACGGCCCTTGCGGAGCGCCGAGACGAAGGCGGCGGCATCGCCGGACACGCACTCCTGGGCCATGGCGGTGAGGACACCGTCGGGGCCCAACTCGACGTAGGTCGTGACGCCCTGGGCCTCCATCGTCCGCACCCCGTCGAGGAAGCGGACCGCTTCGCGGACGTGGCGCACCCAGAAGCCGGGGGTCGTGATCTCCTCGGCGGAGACCACGTTCCCGGTGAGGTTGGAAACGATCGGGATGCGCGGAGCCTCGTAGCTCAGCCCCTGCGCAACCTCACGGAACGCCTCCAGCATCCCGTCCATACGCGGCGAATGGAACGCATGGCTCACGGTGAGCCGCTTGGTCTTACGACCCTGCGCCTCAAAACCAGAGGCGATCGCGACAGCCGCGTCCTCATCACCGGCGATGACCACGGACGACGGGCCGTTCAAGGCCGCGATGCTGACGCCCTCGGTCAGCAGCGGCGCCACCTCGTCCTCCGACGCCTGGACGGCGACCATCGCGCCACCCGCAGGAAGCTCCTGCATCAACCGGCCACGCGCCGCCACCAACTTCGCCGCATCC
>NZ_JANIAA010000130.1 GCF_024505145.1 Streptomyces rugosispiralis
ACACAGTGGACGCGAGCAACTGAGGACAAGCCCTCGGCCTATTAGTACCAGTCAACTCCACCGGTCACCCGGCTTCCATATCTGGCCTATCAACCCAGTCGTCTACTGGGAGCCTTAACCCATCAAGTGGGTGGGAGCCCTCATCTCGAAGCAGGCTTCCCGCTTAGATGCTTTCAGCGGTTATCCCTCCCGAACGTAGCCAACCAGCCATGCCCTTGGCAGAACAACTGGCACACCAGAGGTTCGTCCGTCCCGGTCCTCTCGTACTAGGGACAGCCCTTCTCAAGACTCCTACGCGCACAGCGGATAGGGACCGAACTGTCTCACGACGTTCTAAACCCAGCTCGCGTACCGCTTTAATGGGCGAACAGCCCAACCCTTGGGACCGACTCCAGCCCCAGGATGCGACGAGCCGACATCGAGGTGCCAAACCATCCCGTCGATATGGACTCTTGGGGAAGATCAGCCTGTTATCCCCGGGGTACCTTTTATCCGTTGAGCGACGGCGCTTCCACAAGCCACCGCCGGATCACTAGTCCCGACTTTCGTCCCTGCTCGACCCGTCGGTCTCACAGTCAAGCTCCCTTGTGCACTTACACTCAACACCTGATTGCCAACCAGGCTGAGGGAACCTTTGGGCGCCTCCGTTACCCTTTAGGAGGCAACCGCCCCAGTTAAACTACCCACCAGACACTGTCCCTGATCCGGATCACGGACCCAGGTTAGACATCCAGCACGACCAGAGTGGTATTTCAACAACGACTCCACACTAACTGGCGTCAGCGCTTCACAGTCTCCCACCTATCCTACACAAGCCGAACCGAACACCAATATCAAGCTATAGTAAAGGTCCCGGGGTCTTTCCGTCCTGCTGCGCGAAACGAGCATCTTTACTCGTAATGCAATTTCACCGGGCCTATGGTTGAGACAGTCGAGAAGTCGTTACGCCATTCGTGCAGGTCGGAACTTACCCGACAAGGAATTTCGCTACCTTAGGATGGTTATAGTTACCACCGCCGTTTACTGGCGCTTAAGTTCTCAGCTTCGCGGAATCGAAACCCCACTAACCGGTCCCCTTAACGTTCCAGCACCGGGCAGGCGTCAGTCCGTATACATCGCCTTACGGCTTCGCACGGACCTGTGTTTTTAGTAAACAGTCGCTTCTCGCTGGTCTCTGCGGCCACCACCAGCTCAAGGAGCAAATCCCATCACCAGCAATGGCCCCCCTTCTCCCGAAGTTACGGGGGCATTTTGCCGAGTTCCTTAACCATAGTTCACCCGAACGCCTCGGTATTCTCTACCTGACCACCTGAGTCGGTTTAGGGTACGGGCCGCCATGAAACTCGCTAGAGGCTTTTCTCGACAGCATAGGATCATCCACTTCACCACAATCGGCTCGGCATCAGGTCTCACCCTTAAACGAGAGACGGATTTACCTACCCCTCGGGCTACACCCTTACCCCGGGACAACCACCGCCCGGGCTGGACTACCTTCCTGCGTCACCCCATCACTTACCTACTACCACCTTGGACCAGCGGCTCCACCACTCCCCTCAACTCCGAAGAGATCAGGGCGGCTTCACGGCCTTAGCATCAGAGGATTCGATACTGGGCGTTTCAAAGCGGGTACCGGAATATCAACCGGTTGTCCATCGACTACGCCTGTCGGCCTCGCCTTAGGTCCCGACTTACCCTGGGCAGATCAGCTTGACCCAGGAACCCTTAGTCAATCGGCGCACACGTTTCTCACGTGTGTATCGCTACTCATGCCTGCATTCTCACTCGTGAACCATCCACAACTCGCTTACACGGCTGCTTCACCCGGCACACGACGCTCCCCTACCCATCACAGCCCCCGTTAAGGGCACATGCTGCAATGACACGACTTCGGCGGTACGCTTGAGCCCCGCTACATTGTCGGCGCGGAATCACTTGACCAGTGAGCTATTACGCACTCTTTCAAGGATGGCTGCTTCTAAGCCAACCTCCTGGTTGTCTCTGCGACTCCACATCCTTTCCCACTTAGCGTACGCTTAGGGGCCTTAGTCGATGCTCTGGGCTGTTTCCCTCTCGACCATGGAGCTTATCCCCCACAGTCTCACTGCCGCGCTCTCACTTACCGGCATTCGGAGTTTGGCTAAGGTCAGTAACCCGGTAGGGCCCATCGCCTATCCAGTGCTCTACCTCCGGCAAGAAACACACGACGCTGCACCTAAATGCATTTCGGGGAGAACCAGCTATCACGGAGTTTGATTGGCCTTTCACCCCTAACCACAGGTCATCCCCCAGGTTTTCAACCCTGGTGGGTTCGGTCCTCCACGAAGTCTTACCTCCGCTTCAACCTGCCCATGGCTAGATCACTCCGCTTCGGGTCTTGAGCGCGCTACTCCACCGCCCTATTCGGACTCGCTTTCGCTACGGCTTCCCCACACGGGTTAACCTCGCAACACACCGCAAACTCGCAGGCTCATTCTTCAAAAGGCACGCAGTCACGACGCAAGGACAAATCCCTGCGCGACGCTCCCACGGCTTGTAGGCACACGGTTTCAGGTACTATTTCACTCCGCTCCCGCGGTACTTTTCACCATTCCCTCACGGTACTATCCGCTATCGGTCACCAGGGAATATTTAGGCTTAGCGGGTGGTCCCGCCAGATTCACACGGGATTTCTCGGGCCCCGTGCTACTTGGGAAATACACAAGAGAGCCGTACAGATTTCAGCTACGGGGGTCTTACCCTCTACGCCGGGCCTTTCGCATGCCCTTCGCCTACCCATACGGTTTCTGACTCTCCGACCAGCCGGCAGACCGATCCAGCACACTCCCACAACCCCGCATGCGCAACCCCTGCCGGGTATCACACACATACGGTTTAGCCTCATCCAGTTTCGCTCGCCACTACTCCCGGAATCACGGTTGTTTTCTCTTCCTGCGGGTACTGAGATGTTTCACTTCCCCGCGTTCCCTCCACACTGCCTATGTGTTCAGCAGCGGGTGACAGCCCATGACGACTGCCGGGTTTCCCCATTCGGACACCCCCGGATCAAAGCTCGGTTGACAGCTCCCCGGGGCCTATCGCGGCCTCCCACGTCCTTCATCGGTTCCTGGTGCCAAGGCATCCACCGTGCGCCCTTAAAAACTTGGCCACAGATGCTCGCGTCCACTGTGCAGTTCTCAA
>NZ_JANIAA010000131.1 GCF_024505145.1 Streptomyces rugosispiralis
CCGAACGGGCCAGCACCGCCTCCCGCTCCTCGGCGCCGAGCAGCTCGACCGTGCCGACGCGGCGTGACGGGTCGGCCGCCAGGGTGGCGACCAGGCGCACGAAGCGGTCGGCCAGTGCCCTGGCCGTCTCGTGGTCGAACAGATCGGTGGCGTACTCCAGGTTGCCCAGGACGCCACGTCCGGGTAGGTCGGCCATGTTGAAGAACAGGTCGAACTTCGCCGTCTCGGTGCGCACCTGCTCGAACTCGACGCGCAGTCCGGGCAGGGCGAAGTCCTTCCGGGCGAAGTTCTGCCAGGCGAACATCACCTGGAACAGCGGCGGGTGCGCGGTGGACCGCTCCGGGTTGAGGATCTCCACCAGGCGCTCGAACGGGACGTCCTGGTTGTCGTAGGCGGCCAGGGAGGTGTCGCGTACGCGGTCGAGCAGGTCGCCGAAGGCGGGGTTGCCCGACACGTCGGCCCGCAGCACCCAGGTGTTGACGAAGAAGCCCACCAGGTCCGCGAGGCCCTCGTCGGTGCGGTTGGCGATCGGCGAGCCGATCGTCAGATCCTCGCCGCCGCCCAGGCCGTGCAACAGGGCGGCGAGCGCGGCCTGGAGCACCATCGAGACGGTGGCGCCCTGTGCGTGTGCCAGTGCCTCGACGGCGGCCACGGTCGGCTTGTCCAGAGTGAACTCGACGACGGCGCCCCGGTGGGAGGCCACCGGCGGTCGGGGCCGGTCGGTGGGCAGCCGCAGCGGCTGCGGCACCCCCGCCAGCTCCTCGCGCCAGTAGGCGATCTGCCGGGACAGCACGCTGTCCGGGTCGTCCTCGTCGCCCAGCAGCTCGCGCTGCCACAGCGTGTAGTCCGTGTACTGGACCGGCAGCTCCGCCCAGTTGGGGGCGCCGCCCCGGCGGCGGGCCGTGTAGGCGGCGGCCAGGTCGCGGGCCAGCGGGGCCATGGACGCGCCGTCACTGGCGATGTGGTGGATCAGCAGGACGAGGACGTGCTCCTCCGCGTCCAGCCGCAGCAGCACGGCGCGGACCGGGATCTGGGTCGCCAGGTCGAAGGGGTGGGACACCACCTCGGCCATGGCGTCGGCCACCGTCTCGGGCGCCACGTCCCGCACCGGCATGGTGAGCGTCACCTCGTCGGCGGGCAGCACCCGCTGGTAGGGCACCCCGTCGGTGTCCTCGGCGAACAGGGTGCGCAGGCTCTCGTGCCGGGTCACCACGTCGCCCACCGCCTCCTTGAGCGCCGCGGTGTCCAGCTCACCGGTGAGCCGCAGCGGGAAGGGCGCGTTGTAGGTCGCCGAGGGGCCCTCGAACTTGTCGATGAACCACAGCCGGCGCTGTGCGAACGACAGCGGCACCCGTTCGGGCCGGTCCTGCGCACGGCGCAGCGGAGGACGCACACGGGATCCCGCCGAGAGCTGTCCGAGCAGGTCCACCACCGTGGATGCCTCGAACACGGTACGGATGGGCACTTCCACCCCGAGCACGGCACGGATGCGGCTCACCAGCCGGGTGGCCAGCAGTGAGTGCCCGCCGAGCGCGAAGAAGTCGTCGTCGATACCGATCCGGTCCAGCCCGAGCACCTCGGCGAACAGGGCGCACAGCGCCTCCTCGTCCGGGGTGCGCGGGGCCCGGCCGGCCGCGTCCCGCGCGAAGTCGGGCGCGGGCAGGGCCCGGTGGTCCAGCTTCCCGTTGGGGGTCAGCGGGATCTCGGCGAGGGCGACGACGGTGGAGGGCACCATGTGTTCGGGCAGCCGGTCGCGCAGGTACCCGCGGAGTCCGCCGACGAGGGCGCCGATCCGGCCCGCCGCGGCCGGTTCGTTGGCCAGTGTCCGGTCCCCGCGGGCGGCGGGCTGGTAGACGCCGGTCAGCGCCCGGCCGGTGACGTCGCCTTCGGGGAAGAGCACCGCGTCGAAGCACTCGGGCGCGCTCCCGTTCCACGTCAGCACGGCACCCCAGCCGTGTTCGGCGGCCCAGGCGCGCACGTCCTGCGGGTCGAGCGGGGGCCCCTGGACGGCGGCGGGCGCGGCGATGTCGGCCGCGGCGGCGTCCGCCACCTCACCCGTGAGCCGTACGTTGGGGATGCGGGTGACGCGCACCGGGTCGCCGCCCCGGGCGCGGCACTGCTCGGCCAGGTCGGTGAGGCTGTCCGCCTGGAGGCCCCAGGACAGGGAGGGCACCTGGTCGAGGGCGCGCCCCGCCACCGGCGCCTTGTGCAGCACCACCTCGTAGCGGTGCCGGGTCAGCTCGTTGTGCGCGCGTCCCGGCTTGAGGCGGATGTCGGCGCCGCCGGCGCCGTGCCGCTCGGCCCAGCGGGTGAACCACTCCGGGTCCAGGACCAGCTCCTTCTCCATGAGGATCGCGCGGGCGACCGCGTTGCGGGCCGACGAGGGGGCCGCCTCGGGGTGGAGGGCCCGCTGGACTCCGGCGCGGAACAGCTTCAGGGACGCGGCGTTGCGCACGTCGCCGACGAGTATCCGGCCCCCGGGCGCGAGCAGGTCCATGGCCTGGGTCAGCACCTGATCGAGGTAGCCGGGGTCGGGGAAGTACTGGACGACCGAGTTGAGCACCACGATGTCGAAGTACGCGTGCGGCAGTCCGGTGACGTCGTCGGCGTTCCGGTGCGACAGCCGGACGCGGTCGGCGAGCCCGGCGTCGGCCACTTGGCCGCGCAGCCGCTCGATGACGGCCGCAGACATGTCGGTGCCCCAGTACTCGTCCACCCCGGCGGCGATCTGTGACATCAGCAGGCCGGTGCCGACGCCGAGTTCCAGCACCCGGCGCGGGGCCCAGCAGGTGATGGCGGCGACGGCCGCGTCGCGCCACTCGGCCATTTCGTCGAGCGGGATGGGCTGCCCGGTGTAGCTGGAGTTCCAGCCGGTGAAGTCCTCCCCCCAGGTGGCTTCGGAGCGGGAGTAGACCTGGTCGTAGATCTGCTCCCATTCGTCGACCTGCTCGTCGGCGCCCGCGGTGCCGAGGGTGTCGTCTTCGCCGGGCACGACGTAGCCGACCAGGCGCCGCTCGGCCAGCTGGTCCTCGTTCCAGGTGACGACGGCCTGAGCGACTCCGGGGTGGGCGAGCAGGGCGGTC
>NZ_JANIAA010000132.1 GCF_024505145.1 Streptomyces rugosispiralis
ACAGCAGCATGCCCACGCCCTCGCCCCACCCCGTGCCGTCCGCCGCCCCGGCGAACGCCTTGCAGCGCCCATCGGCGGCCAGGCCGCGTTGCCGCGAGAACTCCACGAAGGTGCTGGGCGTCGCCATCACCGTCACGGCGCCGGCCAGCGCCAGCGAGCACTCGCCGCGCCGTAGCGCCTCGCTCGCCAGATGCAGCGCCACCAGCGAGGACGAGCACGCCGTGTCCACGGTCAGGGCGGGGCCCTCCAGCCCCAGCGCATAGGCGATACGGCCGGACATCACGCTGGTCGCGGCGCCGGTCAGGGCATACCCCTCGTCCGAAGCCGAGGGGTAGCCCTGGCCCCAGCCGCCGATGAAGACACCGGTCCTGCTGGATCGCAGGGAGGTCGGCGCCATCCTGGCACGCTCCAGGACCTGCCACGCCGACTCCAGCAGCAGCCGCTGCTGCGGATCCATCGCCAGCGCCTCACGCGGGGAGATCCCGAAGAGTTCCGGGTCGAACTCCGCGGCGTCGTGCAGGAATCCGCCGGTACGCACATAGCTGGTGCCGGGCCGGTCCGGGTCCGGGTCGTACAGCGCGGCCACGTCCCAGCCGCGGTCGTCGGGGAAGTCGGAGAGCACGTCCCGGCCCTCGCTGACCACTCGCCACAAGTCCTCGGGGGCGCCGATGCCTCCCGGGAAGCGGCAACTCATCGCGACGATGGCGATCGGCTCGTCGGAGGCCACCACGCCGGTGGGCACAGCCTCCGTGGCGGACGACGCAGCGAGGGAGCCCAGCCCGTCGCCGAGCAGTTCCGAGCGCAGCAGATCGGCGACCGCCCGGCAGCTTGGGTGGTCGAACAGCAAGGTGGCCGGGAGGCGCAGTCCCGTGGCCGCGTTCAGCCGGGTCCGCAGCTCGACCGCCGTCAGCGAGTCGAAGCCCAGTTGCCGGAATGGCACTGTCGGGTCGATCGCCGCCGGGCCGCGGTGACCCAGGAGTTCGGCCGCGTGTTCACGTACCAGGTCCGTCAGCGTCCGGGCCTGGTCGGCCGCGGACACCCCGGCCAGTCGCCTCCGCAACGCGGCGTGGTCGCCTGCCATCGCCATGGAACGGGAGGTGTTTCGCAGCTGCGGCAACTCACTGAGCAGGGGGCTGGGCCGACCTGCCATGAAGGCCGGGCCGAAGGTCTCCCAGTCGACGTCCGCGATGGCCGGGCAGGGCTCGGCCGATCCGACGACGTGGCACAGCTCGGCGACGGCCACCTCCGGCCGCATCGGGCGCAGGCCGACACGGCTCAGCCGCTCCTCGTCCTCGGGCGCGAGGCTGCCGCCCCAGGTGCCCCATCCGATCGAAGTGGCCGGCAGACCGCGTGCGCGACGCCGCTGTGCCACCGCGTCGAGCAGGGCGTTCGCCGCCGCGTAACCGGCCTGGCCGACACCGCCCCAGACGGCCGCCGCCGAGGAGAAGAGGACGAACGCCTCCAGTGACGAGTGGTCGAGAAGCTCGTCCAGGTGCAGGGCACCGGTGACCTTGGCGTCGAAGACGCCCGCGTACTCATCGAGGCCCGCGTCGATGGCATTGCCGAATCGCACGGTCCCCGCGAGATGGACCACGGCGGTGAGGTCCGGCGCCGATGCCAGCACCCCGGCGAGAGCGGCCCGGTCGGTCACATCGCAGGCCGTCACGGTCACTCGTACGCCGAGCGCGGTCAGTTCGTCATCGAGCACGGCCGCCCCAGGGGCCTGCGGGCCACGGCGGCTGAGCAGCACCAGGTGCTCCGCGCCGGACCGCGCCAGCCACCGTGCCACATGTGCGCCCAGCACGCCGGTGCCACCGGTGATCAGCACCGTGCCGTGCGGGCGCCATGCGCCGGCCGGTCCGGTCCTGGGCACCGACTCCAACCGTCGGCCCAAGGCCGTCGATGGCCGCACCGCCACCTGGTCCTCACCGGCGGCCCGCGCGAGTACGGCGACGAACCGCCGCAGCAGATCTGCGTCGCAGTGGACGGGCAGGTCGATCAGGCCGCCCCAACGCTCGGATCGCTCCAGCCCGGCCACCCGCCCGAAGCCCCATACCGCCGCTTGGGCGGGGCTCGGCGCCGGGTCGGCGGGCAGTGCCGTGACGGCCGCTCGGGTGACACACCACAGCGGGGCCTCGACATCGGCAGTGGTGAGCGAGCACAGCAGCTCGACCGTGTGCGCCATCCCCCGGGACAGCGCGGGGTGGGCCGGGTGCGGAACTTCGTCGGCGGCCAGGAACGAAACGACACCTGCGATGCCTTCGGACCCCGCCACATCCGTCAGCAGCCCGGCCAGGGTCCGGCGATCCGCGTCGCAGGGCACCCGGAGGGTACGGACGACGGCCGTGCCGGACTCGATCAGCGCCCGTGCGCCCGCCATGGCCCACTCGTCCCCTTCGGGGACCACGGCCAGCCAGGTGCCGGAGAGGGCCGGGGTGTCCATGTCCGGCAGCGGCTTCCAGGAGATCTGGTATCGCCACGTGTCCACGGCGGATTCGGCGATGTCCGCCCCAAGCCAGTACCGTTCCCGTTGGAAGGCGTACGTCGGCAGCTCAACGGGCGAGACACCGGCGAAGAGCGGGCCCCAGTCGATCCGGACGCCGCGCACGTGAAGCTCGGCCAGTGAGGTCAGAAACCGCTGGACAGTGCCATCATCGCGGCGCAGCGATCCCGTGACGACGATGTCAGTGTCAGTGGCTTCGGCGGTGTCCTGCACGCCGACGGTCAGCACCGGATGCGGACTGGCCTCGACAAACACCGTATGGCCCTGGCGCATGAGGTGTTCGAGGGCGGTTTGGAACTCCACCGTCTCACGCAGATTCCGATACCAGTACTCCGCGTCCAACTCCACAGTGTCCATCAACCGCCCGGTCACCGTCGAAAAGAACGGCACCTCACCCGTACGCGGCCGCACCGACGCCAACGCCTCCGCCAACCCCTCCCGGATCCCCTCCACCTGCGAGGAGTGCGACGCATAG
>NZ_JANIAA010000133.1 GCF_024505145.1 Streptomyces rugosispiralis
TTGGTCGAAGGCGATGGACTGCCCGTGCTGCGCCGGGATCGTCCGGAGCCTGTCACTGTTATGGCGGCCTTGGGCGGGCTGTACGTCCGGGGCGTCCAGGTCGACTGGGGGGCGGTGTTCCCGGGTGCTCGGCGGGTTGATTTGCCGACGTATGCCTTCCAGCGTGAGCGGTTCTGGCTGGAGTCTTCCCCTGAGCACCCTGCTACGAGCGCCGTTGACGCGGCGTTTTGGGATGCGGTCGAGCGTGGCGACGCGGAGGCTCTCGGAGTTGATGCTGAGCAGTCGTTGAGCGCCGCGTTGCCCGCATTGGCGTCGTGGCGGCGAGCGCACCAGGAACAGTCGGTTATCGACGGGTGGCGTTATCGGCTCGGCTGGACGCCGATCCCGGTGGTGTCCGGGGAGGTGGGCCTCACCGGCACTTGGCTGGTTGTGGTCGAGTCGGGTGCGGACGGCACCGATGTGGTTGCTGCGCTGCGGACGGCCGGTGCCGGGGCCAGTGTCGAGGTCGTGACGGGCGAAACGATCGGCGAGCTGGACGCGGGGCCGGTCGCGGGTGTGGTGTCGTTGTTGTCGGTCGAGGCGACGGTGTCGCTGGTGCAGGCTCTCGGGGCGGCCGGGGTCGATGCGCCGTTGTGGTGTGTGACGCGAGGTGCGGTCTCCGTGGTGGACGGGGATGTGGTGGATCCGTACGCGTCGGCCGTCTGGGGTCTGGGCCGTGTGATCGGTCTGGAGCATCCGGACCGTTGGGGCGGGCTGATCGACCTGCCCACGGAGGCGGATGCGCGTGTGGGCGCGTCGTTGGCCGGGGTTCTCGCCGGGCGCACCGGGGAGGATCAGGTGGCGATCCGGGCCGCCGGGGCGTGGGGTGCCCGGCTGAGCCGGGCGACACCGATGGCGGACACATCTGCCGGGTGGCGTGGCCGGGGAACTGCCTTGATCACCGGGGGTACGGGTGCGCTGGGCGGCCATGTGGCGCGCTGGCTGGCGGGGACCGGGGTGGAGCGCATCGTGCTGACGAGCCGCCGGGGGATCGAGACCCCGGGTGCGGCCGAGCTGGTGACCGAGTTGGAGGAGTGCGGGGTCCGGGTGACGGTGGCCGCGTGCGATGTCGCCGATCGGGAGGCGGTCGCGACGCTGCTGGCCACCATCCCCGATCTCCGGGTCGTCGTACATGCCGCAGGGGTGCCGAGCTGGAGCGCGGTGGACAGCCTGACACCCGAGGAGTTCGAGGAGAGCGCGCGGTCGAAGGTTGCCGGGGCGGCGAACCTGGACGCACTTCTGGCAGACGCCGAGCTGGATGCCTTTGTGTTGTTCTCGTCGGTGGCGGGGGTGTGGGGGAGCGGGAGTCAGTCGGCGTATGCGGCGGCGAACGCTTTTTTGGATGGGTTGGCGTGGCGGCGTCGTGGTGTTGGGTTGGTGGCGACGTCGGTGGCGTGGGGGATGTGGGGTGGCGGTGGTATGGCTGTTGGGGGTGAGGGGTTCCTGGTTGAGCGTGGTGTGTCGGGGATGGCTCCGGGGTTGGCGGTGGCTGCGTTGGGGCGGGCGTTGGGTGATGGTGAGACGGCGCTGGTGGTGGCGGATGTGGACTGGGAGCGGTTCGGGCCGAGGTTCACCGCGTTGCGTCCGAGCCCACTGCTGAGCGAGCTGATCCCCGACACATCCGAACCACTCGCGTCGACCGTGGGTGAGTTCGCGGTCCAGCTGCGCGGATTGCCGCGCGAGGACCGGGACCGTGCGGTCGTGGAGCTGGTACGGACGCATGCCGCTGAGGTGTTGGGCCACCAGAACCCGACCGCGATCGGCCTCGACCGGACGTTCCAGGAGCTGGGCTTTGACTCGCTGACCGCAGTGGAATTGCGGGACCGGCTCGGCACGGCTACTCAGCTGCGATTCCCGGCGTCCGTGATCTTCGACTACCCGACTCCGGCGGCACTCGCCGAACATGTGTGTGGGGCCGCGCTCGGACTGACCGAAGAGATACAGGTACCGCACACACCCAGCGCGGTGGCCGACGATCCGATCGTGATCATCGGCATGAGCTGTCGATTCCCGGGCGGTGTGGACTCTCCGGAGGCGCTGTGGCGGCTGGTCAGCGCCGGTGGCGACGCCGTATCGTCCTTCCCGTCCGACCGTGGCTGGGACCTGGCCGGTGTGTACGACGCCGACGCCACACGCTCGGGCCGGTCGTACGTCCGCTCGGGTGGCTTCCTCCATGACGCGGCCGAGTTCGATGCCGGATTCTTCGGGATCTCGCCGCGCGAGGCGCTGGCGATGGATCCGCAGCAGCGGCTGCTGCTGGAGGCCTCCTGGGAGGCGTTCGAGCGGGCTGGAATCCCGGCCTCGACACTCAAGGGCAGCCAGACCGGCGTCTTCGTGGGCGCGTCCGCGCAGGGCTACGGCGGCGGGGATGGGCAGGCCCCGGAAGGATCCGAGGGATACCTTCTGACCGGTAACGCGGGCAGCGTGGTGTCCGGTCGGGTGGCCTATACGTTTGGGCTGGAGGGCCCGGCGGTCACCGTGGACACGGCGTGCTCGTCCTCGCTGGTGGCGCTGCACTGGGCGGTGCGGGCCCTTCGGTCGGGAGAGTGCTCCCTCGCGCTGGCCGGCGGAGTGACCGTGATGGCGACACCCGCCACCTTTGTGGAGTTCTCGCGTCAGCGTGGGTTGGCCGCCGATGGCCGCTGCAAGCCCTTTGCCGCTGGTGCGGATGGGACGGGGTGGTCGGAGGGTGTTGGGCTGTTGTTGGTGGAGCGGTTGTCGGATGCGGAGCGGAACGGGCATCCGGTGCTGGCCGTTGTCTCGGGCTCCGCGGTGAATCAGGATGGTGCGTCGAATGGGTTGACGGCGCCGAATGGTCCGTCGCAGCAGCGGGTGATCCGTCAGGCGCTGGCAAACGCCGGGCTTAACGCCCAGGACGTCGATGCGGTGGAGGCGCAC
>NZ_JANIAA010000134.1 GCF_024505145.1 Streptomyces rugosispiralis
GGTCCCCGTATCACCGGCCGCCATCCGGCGCGCGATCCCACCGGACACCAACCCCCGCAGCACCGCCGGAAGCTCCTCACGAGCAACCCCTGCCGGGTCGACAGCGGCGGCGACGCAGAGGGGGCTGCCCTGCGCACAGGCGGCATCGAGCAGGCCCAGCGCCTTCTCGCTGGACATCGCGGTGATGCCCGAGCGGGACATCCGGGCCAAGTCCGCGTCGGCGAGCCTTCCGGTCAGCTCGCTGGACTGGGCCCACAGGCCCCAGGCCACCGACAGCCCCGGGAGGCCATGGGCTTGGCGATGGGCGGCGAGGGCGTCGCAAAAGGCGTTCGCCGCCGCGTAGTTGGCCTGGCCCGGGCTACCCAGGACGCCTGCGGCCGACGAGAACATCGCGAACAGGGACAGCGGAAGATCGGCGGTGGCAGTGTGCAGATGCGCCGCGCCCGTCGCCTTGGCCGCCCACACCCGGACGAGCCGCTCGGGTGTCTGGGAGGTCACCACCGCGTCGTCGAGCAGTCCCGTGGCATGGATGACGCCGGTCAGCGGATGGTCGGTGTCGATCCCCGCCACGAGTTCGGCCACCGCCGACGCGTCCGTGACGTCCACGGCGGCGATCCGCACCCTCGCGCCCAACTCCTCCAGGCGCGCGGCCAGTTCGCGGGCTGCCGGGGCGTCCGGCCCACGACGGCTCACCAGGACCAGATGGCCGACCTGCCAGGTGCGCACCAGATGTTCGGCCACCAGACCGCCGAGGGTGCCGGTGCCGCCCGTCACCAGCACGGTGCCGTCAGGGTCGAGCGACACCGGGGCGTTCCGTCCCTCCGGACCGCTGTGGGCGGAGGCACGGGTCAGCCGTGGCACCCACGCCCGTCCATTCCGCACGGCCAGCTGCGGCTCGTCCAGATCCACCGCCCGGGTGACGGCGTCCCGTACGTTGTCCGCGCTCGCACCGGCCGCCGGGTTGAGGTCAAGGTCAAGGTCGAGGTCAAGGTCAAGGTCAAGCAGGAGGAAGCGCCCCGGGTTCTCCGCCTGAGCGCTCCGCAGGAGCCCCCAGAGCGCGGCGGCGGCCACATCCGTGCCGCTCTCGTCGACGGCGACCGCGCCACGCGTCACCACGACCAACCGTGCGTCGGCCAGCCGGGGCTCGGCCAGCCACTGCCGCACCAGTTCCAGGGCTCGCTGGGCCATCTCCAGACCGGCGGTCGCCATGTCACCCACGACATCGGCATCGACGTCCGGGCGCGGGAACTCGGCGAACACCACGGCCGGGACCGGCTTCGTGCCATCGAACCCCGCGAGAAACGCCTCCAGATCGGGGCCAGCGCCCTCGGCCGCCAGCACCGCCCAGCTATCGCGATCGGCCACCGGCTCGTCGGTCCGAGTCGGCTGCGGCAGCGGGGTCCAGTCCAGGACGAACAGACCGTCCACACCACGCGTCGCCCCAGCCCGCAATCGCTCTACGGCCGCCGGTCGCGTGACCAGTGAGTCGACCGTCAGAACGGGGTCGCCCACGGCATCGGCCACCACCAGCCGCAGCCCCCGCTCGCCCTCGGCACCTTCCCGATCCGGGGACAGCCGAACACGTACGGTGCTGGCTCCGGCGGCCCACAGCGACACCCCGTTCCAGGCGAACGGCAGCCACACCTGGCCACCCTCCCGCTCCTGGCCGGACTCCGTGTCGAGCAGGAGGGCCGGGTGCAGGGCGGCGTCGAGCAGCGCCGGGTGGATGCCGAACCCGTCCGCGTCGCCCGCTGCCTCGGGCAGCGCCACCTCGGCCAGCAGGTCCGCACCGTCCCGCCACATGGCGCGCAGCCCCTGGAACGACGGTCCGTACGCATAGCCCGCCGCCGCGGAGCGCTCGTAGAACCCCTCCAGATCAACGGGTTGCGCACCCGCCGGAGGCCATGTGCCGCCCAGCCCCTCGGCCGACTGGCCCGCGCCTTCCGTCGCCGGGCTCAGCACCCCCTCGGCGTGGCACACCCAGCCCCCGTCGGCGCCCGAGTCGGCCTCGCCATCCGGATGGGAGTAGATCCGCACATCGCGCCGCCCGTCCTCGCCCGCGGCGCCCACCACCACCTGGATGCGCAGTCCGCCCGACTCGGGCAGCACCAACGGCACTTGCAGCGCCAGCTCCTCGACCCCACCACAGCCGACCTCGTCGGCCGCCCGCAACGCCCACTCCACCAGCGTCGCGCCCGGGGCCAGGGTGGCGTCCGCCACGATGTGCTCACTGAGCCAACCGTCACCGCCACCGGCCGCGATACGCCCGGTGAGCAGATGGGTGCTTCCATCGGCCAGTTCCACGGCGGCGCCCAGCATCGGATGATCCGCGGCGACCAGACCAAGGCCGCTGGGGTCACCTGCCGCGCCCGAGGCGTTCATCCAGTAACGCTGGTGCTGGAAGGCGTACGTGGGCAGATCGACGGTACGGGGGGTGGGGTCGGCCGGAAACGCCGCCTTCCAGTCCACCTCGACACCGGCGATGAACGCCTGGCCGAGGGAGTGGAGGAGCTGGGCCTGGCCACCGTGATCGCGACGCAGCGTGGGCACAGCGACCGCGTCCGCATCTACGTGCTCAAAGGTCTCCTGCATTCCGATGGTCAGTACGGGGTGGGTGCTGGCCTCGATGAACACCCGATGCCCAGCCGCCAACAACGCCTCGACGGCATCGGCGAACCGCACCCGCTCCCGCAGATTCCGCACCCAATAGTCCGCGTCCAGGAGGGAAGCATCAGCTCGGCCACCG
>NZ_JANIAA010000135.1 GCF_024505145.1 Streptomyces rugosispiralis
CGCCGACGGACCACCCTCAGCGGCCCGCCGCCGAATACGACCGGACACCAACCCCCGCAGCACCGCCGGAAGCTCCTCACCGGCCACCCCTGCCGGGTCGAAGTCCACGGCCACCATCAGCGGATTCGCGCACCGGCATGCGGCGTCCAGCAGGGCCAGCCCGCGCTCGGACGACAACGGCCTCATTCCGCGCAGTCGCGTCAGATCCGCCCGGCCCATATGGCCGGTCATCTCGCTGGCCCGCGCCCACAGCCCCCATGCGAGGGAGAGCCCGGGCAGCCCGAGCGCCCGCCGCTGGGCGACCAGCGCGTCGACAAACGCGTTGGCCGCCGCGTATCCGGCCTGGCCCGCGTTGCCCACGACTCCGGCGGCCGAGGAGAACATCACAAACATGCGGAGGGGAAGATCCGCCGTGGCGGTGTGCAGATGGGCGGCCGCCGTGGCCTTCGCCGCCCACACCCGCGCCACCTGTTCCCGCGTCTGCGAGGTGACCACCGCGTCATCCAGCAGCCCCGCCGCATGAATGACACCGGTCAGCGGATGCGCCGGGTCGATACCGGCCACCGCATCGGCCACCGCGTCCGCGTCCGTGACATCCACCGCGGCGATCCGCACCCGCGCACCGAGATCGTTCAGCCGCTCGGCCAACTCCGGTGCGCCGGGCGCGTCCGAGCCACGTCGGCTGACCAGAACCAGATGCTCGACCTGCCACGTACGTACGAGATGCTCGGCCACCAGACCGCCCAGCAAACCCGTACCACCGGTGATCAGCACCGTGCCGTCGGGGTCGAGCCCAGCGGGGGTCAGCCCGCCGGATTCCGTCTCGTCGGCACCGTCGGTGGCACGTGCGCGCATCAGCCGGGGCGCCACCAGCCGCCCGGTGCGCAGCGCCACCTGTGGCTCATCCGCCCGTACGGCACGGACCACGGCATCCGCCACCTCTCCCACGGCCGGATCGGTGGCCTGGTGGAGATCGAGGAGAACGAATCGGTCCGGGTGCTCCGCCTGCGCGCTCCGCAGCAGGCCCCACAGCCCCGCGGCGGCCAGATTCAGCTCTCCGCCGCCGGAATCCCCGCGTTCGAGGTCCCCGCCTTCGAGGGCGCCGCCTTCTGGGGCGCCGTCTTCGGGGGCGCCGTCTTCGGGGGCGCCGTCTTCGGGGGCGCCGATCGACACCGCGCCGCGTGTCACCACCACCAACCGGGCGTCGGCCAGCCGCGGTTCGGCCAGCCACCCCCGCACCAGCTGCAGCGCATGGCCGACGGCGACCAAGCCATCAGCCGCCCTGCCCGCGGCTCCGGCCACCGCCGGGCCACCAACGGCGGGCAGGTAGGTCACGGCGAACGCGGGAGGTGGCGCACCGTCGTCGAGCGCGGCGACCAGCGCTTCGAGACCCGGGTGGGCCACCACGCCCCCACCGCCGAGTCCGGGCTCCTCGGCCAGGTGCAGCGCGTCCTCGCCCAGTACGACCCAGCGCGTGGTGTCGGAGGCATCCGCGTCCGGTACGTCGGGCACCGGAATCCAGTCCAGCGTGAAGAGCCCATCGACGCCACGTCCGCCCACGGATCGCAGCTGTCGGGGGTCGGCGGGGCGCATCGTCAGGGAACCGACCGTGAGCACCGGGGCGCCCATGCCATCGGCCACGACCACCCTCACCCCGCGCTCCCCCGCCACACCGTCCTGATGGGGCGAGAGCCGGACCCGGACGGTGGTCGCCTCCGTGGCCCACAACGACACGCCGTTCCAGGCGAACGGCAGTCTCATCCCGCCATCGTCGGTCGCCTCGATGTCGGCGGCGAGCAGCATGGGGTGCAGTGCGGCGTCGAGCAGTGCCGGGTGGATGCCGAAGCCATCCGCGTCCCCGGCCGCCTCGGGCAACGCCACCTCGGCCAGCAGGTCCGCACCGTCCCGCCACACCGCGCGTACCCCTTGGAACGACGGCCCGTACGCATAGCCCGATGCCGTGGCATGCTCGTAGAAGTCCTCGACGTCCATCGGCTTCGCGCCCTCGGGAGGCCAGGGCCCCGCCAGTTCCTCGGCCGCGCTCGGCGCGGTCGGCGGGCTCAGGACGCCCTGCGCGTGGGACACCCAGTCGGGATCCGCACCGGGCTCGGCATCGCGGTCGGGCCGGGAGTACACCCGCACCTCGCGCCGCCCGTCCTCGGCGGCCTCGCCCACCACGATCTGCACCCGCAGCCCGCCCGAATCCGGCAACACCAACGGCACCTGCAGCGCGAGTTCCTCGATGCGCCCACAGCCCGCCTCGTCGGCCGCCCGCAACACCCACTCCACCAGCGCCGCGCCCGGCACCAGAGACGCTCCCGCGACCACATGGTCAGCGAGCCAGCCGTCACCGGCGGTGGCCGACACCCGCCCGGTCAGCACCAGCCCGCCATCCGCAAGGCCCACCGCCGCCCGCAGCAACGGATGCTCCACCCGCTGCAACCCCGCGGCACCCACATCACCGACTCCGCCGGTGGCAGTGGCCCAGTAGCGTCGGCGTTGGAAGGCATACGTGGGCAGTTCGACCGTACGAGGGGCCGGGTCGGCCGGAAACGCGGCCCTCCAGTCGACGTCGATCCCGGCGGTGAACGCCTGGGCGAGCGAGTGGAGGAGCTGGGCCCGCCCGCCGTGATCACGGCGCAGAGTGGGCACGGTGACGGCCGGGATCCCGGCCTCCTCGAAAGTCTCCTGCAGCCCAAG
>NZ_JANIAA010000136.1 GCF_024505145.1 Streptomyces rugosispiralis
GGCCTGCGACGAGTGTGGTGGATGCGGCGTTTTGGGATGCGGTCGAGCGTGGCGACGCGGAGGCTCTCGGAGTTGATGCTGAGCAGTCGTTGAGCGCCGCGTTGCCCGCATTGGCGTCGTGGCGACGGGCGCGGCAGGAAGAGTCGGTTATCGACGCATGGCGGTATCGGCTGACCTGGGCCCCGGTCGTCGCGGATCCTTCTTCGCAGCTTTCTGGCGTGTGGTTGGTGGTGGTCGAGCCGGATGAGGCGGAGACGGACGTTGTCGCCGCGCTGCGGGGCGCAGGCGCCGAGGTGCGTGTCGTAACGATCGATGAGCTGGACGCGGGGCCGGTCGCGGGTGTGGTGTCGTTGTTGTCGGTCGAGGCCACGGTGCCATTGCTCCAGGCCCTTGTGGCTGCCGGGGTCGATGCGCCGTTGTGGTGTGTCACTCGGGGTGCGGTCTCCGTGGTGGACGGGGATGTGGTGGATCCGTACGCGTCGGCCGTATGGGGCCTGGGCCGTGTGATCGGTTTGGAGCATCCGGACCGTTGGGGCGGGCTGGTCGACCTGCCCACCGCATGGGGTGAGCGAACCTCCGGTCTGTTGTGCTCGGTGCTTTCGGGCGCCACGGGTGAGGACCATATAGCGATCCGTGGCGACGAGGTGTTGGGCTGTCGTCTGAGCCGTGCGACGACGTCGGGCCCGGGGTCGTCCACTGCCTGGGAAACGTCGGGAACCGCGCTGATCACCGGTGGAACGGGTGCCCTGGGGAGCCATGTCGCCCGATGGCTTGCGGCTACCGGCGTTGACGAGATCGTGTTGACGAGTCGGCTGGGCGCGGACGCTCCCGGAGCACGGGAACTGGTCGCCGAACTGTCGGCCACGGGCGTATCGGCCCGCGTCGTGGCGTGTGATGTGGCCGATCGAGACGCGGTCGCGGAGCTGATCGAGACCATTCCGGACCTCCGCGTGGTCGTCCACGCCGCGGGAGTACCGAGCTGGGGTGCGTTGAGCGCACTCACCGCACAGGACCTTCAGGATGGGATGAGGGCGAAGGTCGCGGGAGCCGTCCACCTGGATGAGCTGACGCGCGGTATGCCCTTGGATGCCTTTGTGTTGTTCTCGTCGGTGGCGGGGGTGTGGGGGAGCGGGAGTCAGTCGGCGTATGCGGCGGCGAACGCCTTTTTGGATGGGTTGGCGTGGCGGCGTCGTGGTGTTGGGTTGGTGGCGACGTCGGTGGCGTGGGGGATGTGGGGTGGCGGTGGTATGGCTGTTGGGGGTGAGGGGTTCCTGGTTGAGCGTGGTGTGTCGGGGATGGCTCCGGGGTTGGCGGTGGCTGCGTTGGGGCGGGCGTTGGGTGATGGTGAGACGGCGCTTGTGGTGGCGGATGTGGACTGGGAGCGGTTCGGGCCGAGGTTCACCGCGTTGCGTCCGAGCCCACTGCTGAGCGAGCTGATCCCCGACACGTCCGAGTCTGGGGCTCCGCTGGGTGAATTCGCGGCCCGTTTCCAGGCCATGTCCGAGGGCGAGCGCATGCGCGCGGCCGTCGACCTGGTGCGTGTTTCGGCCGCGGCCGTGCTGGGGCACCAGGGACCGGAGGCCATCGACCCCGTCAGGACGTTCCAGGAGATCGGCTTCGACTCGCTGACGGCGGTGGAGTTGCGCAACCGGATCGCCACGGCCACGGGTATCCGACCGCCGGCCACGATGATCTTCGACTATCCGACTCCTGTGGCCCTCGCCGAATACCTGAGCGTGGAATTGCTCGGTTCGCCGCAGGACAGTGCGCCGCCGTTGCAGGTGACCGCACCGGATGACGGTGATCCCATAGTCATCGTCGGCATGAGCTGCCGCTTCCCCGGGGACGTCGAGTCTCCCGAGGACCTGTGGCGGCTGATCGACTCCGGCGGCGATGCCATAACGGCCTTTCCGACGGACCGTGGATGGGACCTGCCCAGCCTCTTCGACACGGCTGTGGGGGAGTCGGGGACGTCGTATGCGCGTGTCGGCGGATTTGTCCACGGCGCGGGCGAGTTCGACCCGGGCTTCTTCAGGATCTCGCCGCGGGAAGCGGCGGCGATGGATCCGCAGCAGCGGCTGCTGCTGGAGGCGTCCTGGGAGGCGTTCGAGCGGGCCGGTATCCCGGCCGACTCGGTCAGGGGCAGCCGGACGGGAGTGTTCGTCGGAGCCTCGCCGCAGGGCTATGGCGCTGCCGAAGCGTCGGAGGGCTATTTCCTCACCGGTAGTTCGGGCAGCGTCATTTCGGGTCGGGTGTCGTACACGCTGGGCCTTGAGGGCCCGGCGGTCACGGTGGATACGGCGTGTTCGTCGTCGTTGGTGGCGTTGCATCTGGCGGTGCAGGCGTTGCGGTCGGGTGAGTGCTCGCTGGCGCTCGCGGGTGGTGTCACGGTGATGGCGACACCCACTGCTTTCGTGGAGTTCTCGCGTCAGCGTGGGTTGGCTGCCGATGGCCGGTGCAAGTCCTTTGCCGCTGGTGCGGATGGGACGGGGTGGTCGGAGGGTGTTGGGCTGTTGTTGGTGGAGCGGTTGTCGGATGCGGAGCGGCTTGGGCATCGGGTGTTGGCGGTGGTGCGTGGCTCCGCGGTGAATCAGGATGGTGCGTCGAATGGGTTGACGGCGCCGAATGGTCCGTCGCAGCAGCGGGTGATCCGGCAGGCGTTGGTGAGTGCGGGGTTGTCC
>NZ_JANIAA010000137.1 GCF_024505145.1 Streptomyces rugosispiralis
ACCAACCCCCACCCCACCCCCCTCCCCACCTACCCCTTCCAACACCAGCACTACTGGCTCGCCCGAGGCAGCAGCGCGGGTGATGTGAGTGCCGTGGGTCTCCAGGACACCGGTCACCCGTTGGCCGGGGCCGTGGTGAGCGTGCCCGACACCGGCGGTGTGATGCTCACCGGGCAGCTGTCGCTGGCCACCCACCCGTGGCTGGCCGACCACGCCGTCTCCGGAACGGTGCTGCTGCCCGGCACCGCGATGGCCGAACTCGCCATCCGGGCCGGGGACGAGACCGACACCCCCACCCTGGAAGAACTGGTCATCGGCCAGCCGATGACACTGCCCGAGGACGGCACGCTCCAGATCCAGGTGCTGGTCGGCGGCGCGGAGGACGGGCGCCGAAGCGTGCGG
This sequence comes from Streptomyces rugosispiralis, assembly GCF_024505145.1. Classification (GTDB taxonomy): domain Bacteria; phylum Actinomycetota; class Actinomycetes; order Streptomycetales; family Streptomycetaceae; genus Streptomyces; species Streptomyces rugosispiralis. The sequence continues at coordinate 403 of NZ_JANIAA010000137.1, forward strand.
GTCTACTCCCGCGCCGACACCGCCCAGGAATGGCTTGAGCACGCCTCGGGCACACTCGCCACGCAGCCGGACGACTCGGCCGAGGACGGCATGCGGGACGGCACGGAGGACGGCACCGCCGAGTGGCCGCCGCCCGGTGTCGAGCCGGTCGCTCTGGACGACTTCTACGACAACCTGGCCCAGGCCGGATACGAGTACGGGCCCGCGTTCCGGGGCCTGAAGGCGGTGTGGAAGCGCGACGGCGAGGTGTTCGCGGAGGCCGCGCTGGCGGAGGAGCAGTCGGAGGTGGCCGGCCGGTTCGGCATCCACCCGGCGCTGCTGGACGCCGCATTGCACGCGAGCAACTTCTGTGTTCCCCCGACCCCGGGCCAGACCCCGCTCCCCTTCGTCTGGAACGACGTACGGCTGCTGGCGGCCGGAGCCACCGCGGTCCGCGTACGCGCCCGCGCCACCGGCACGGACTCGTTCACCATCAGCCTGTTCGACAGCACCGGCGCTCCCGTGGCCTCGGTGGACTCCCTGGTGCTCCGGGCGATCAGCCCCGAACAGCTCGCCGCCGCTTCCAGCGGCACCGATCGGTCCGCTGACGCGCTGTTCACGCTGGACTGGACCGAGCACCCCACCACCGCCGGCGACGCCGAGGTCTCCTGGACCACTCTCGACGACGCGCATGCCCACGCCGACGTGGACGCGCTCATCGCACGCGTCATCGCGGACGAGGACCGGCCCGAGGCCGTGGTCGTCGACACCACGCCCTGGGCCGCCGAGGACACCGGTCTGCCCGCGCGCACCCGGGACCTGGCCACCCACGCGCTGGAACTGGCGCGGCGGTGGGTCGACCGACCCGAACTCGCCGACACCCGGCTCGTGTTGCTCACCCATGGCGCGGTGTCCGTGCACAACACCACCGAGGTCACCGACCCGGCCGCCGCCGCGGTCTGGGGTCTGATCCGCTCCGCACAGTCCGAACACCCCGGCCGGATCGCCCTGGTGGACGCCGATGACGTGTCGCGGGATGCCCTGCACGCCGCGGTGGCGTCCGGCGAACCGCAGTTGGCGCTGCGCCGCGGGCTGCTGTGGGTGCCGCGTCTGGTGCGGTCGCCACGGGGGCTCGCCGTACCCGAGCACGACCACTGGTACCTGGACGTCTCGGAGAAGGGCAGCCTGGAGAACCTGGTACTGCGGCCGGATCCGGAAGCCACCGCGCCGCTGGCCACCGGTCAGGTCCGGATCGAGGTCCGCGCCGCCGGTCAGAACTTCCGGGACGTGCTCGTCGCGCTCGGCGGCGTGGCGGGCCAGGAGGGCCTGGGCGGCGAGGGTGCCGGTGTGGTGACCGAGGTCGGCCCGGGTGTCGAGGGTCTGGCCGTCGGCGACCGGGTGATGGGCCTGTTCCCCCGCTCGTTCGGCCCGCTGGCCACCGCGGACGCGCGAACCGTGGCGCCGATCCCCGAGGGCTGGTCGTACGCCACGGCCGCCGGGGTGCCGGTGGCCTATCTGACGGCGCTGTACGGGCTGCGGGACCTGGGCGACGTCCAGCCGGGTGAGACGGTGCTGGTGCACGCCGCCGCGGGCGGGGTGGGCATGGCCGCAGTCCAGCTCGCACGGCACTTCGGCGCCACCGTGTACGCCACCGCCCATCCGTCCAAGCACCATGTGCTGACCGCGCTGGGGGTGCCGGAGGAGCGTCTGGCGTCCAGCCGCGACCTCGATTTCGCCTCGGCGTTCCCCGCGCAGGACGTGGTGCTGAACTCCCTCACCGGCGAGTTCGTGGACACCTCACTGGGGCTGCTCGGCACCGGCGGCCGGTTCGTGGAGATGGGCAAGAACGACATCCGCGATCCCGCCACGGTCGCCGGGGCACATCCCGGGGTGGGCTACCAGGCGTTCGACCTGGGAGGCGACGCGGGGCCGGACCGCATCCGGGAGTTGCTCGCGGAGCTGGTGGAGCTGTTCGAGACGGGCCGGATCGAGCCACTGCCCGTACGGCACTGGGACATCACCCAGGCGCCGACGGCCTTCCGGTGGATGAGCCAGGGCCGTCACACCGGCAAGATCGTGCTCACCCTCCCCCGCACCCTGAACCCCGACGGCACGGTGCTGGTCACCGGCGGCACCGGCACCCTCGGCGCCACCATCGCCCGCCACCTCATCACCCACCACGGCGCACGCCATCTGCTCCTCGTCAGCCGCCAGGGCCCCGACGCCCCCGGCGCA
>NZ_JANIAA010000138.1 GCF_024505145.1 Streptomyces rugosispiralis
GTACCGGTAGGCCACTGGCGAGGTTTCCGCTGTGCGGACCCTTTTCCAGTGGCCCCCGGCCCGAACCCGCCGTGCACCCTTTCGGTGCAGCGGGCTCTCCAGTGACTACTGCGTGATCCTGGTCCGGACTATGTGTGGATATCTCCATGGCAAGGTGGGCAGACCACGAGGGTTCTGCGCCGCTTTTTGACCATCAGTTGCATCCACGCGGGCTGTTCCTTCCGCGCTTGGAGTTCTGCGAGGTGGCGGACTTGGTGTACTTGCACCTCGGTTCGCTTGTCGCAGAGTTCGCACCATCCCCTGCGGAGCCGGTCGATGAGCTGGCTTCCGCGCGGGCGGCTGCGGGGAGTGAACTGGGTGGGCGGGAGGTCGTCGATTACGGCCTTCCGTTGCCGGATCAGGGGAATACCACCGAACCGTGCGATCAGCGGTTTCCTGCCCTCGCGTGCGATCCTGGCCTCAAAGCATCTGCGTGGTCCGGCAGGTGTCCGGATGACCGTTTTGTATTTGTTGGCCATCGCGGTCACCCGCGACCGATGCCTGGCGGCCAGGGTTTTGAGCATGGAGGTCAGCATGACCCCCTTGAGCCGGTCGAGTTTCCACACATCGCCGGCCAGCAGGTAGTACTGAACGATGCCCCGGTACTGCGCTCCGTAGATGCCGACGATGTCAAAGGGTGTGCTGCTCGTCAGCTGTGGCAAGTGCTCAGGTTTGCCGCGCCGGAGGAATGGGGCGCATTTGGCCTTGATCACGTCTTTGGGCACGCGGAGTTGGATCTTCCCGTTGATGGAGCGCATACCGCGATTGACGCGGCCGCCCCGGGAGACTTTTTCGTCGGCGTGCTGGACGGTGATCTCGTAGCCGAGGAAGCGGGCCGCCTGGGTACGGCCGTGGGTGATCAGCGTTTTATCCTGGTTGAGTTCCAGCTTGAGGTCGTCGTGCAGGAATGTGGTCAGGCGCTGTTTGATGATCTCGGCTTCGGCCTTGGGTCCGATGAACCCGAGGAGGTGGTCGTCCGCGTAGCGGATGTAGCGCAGCCGCCGGTAGCCGGGATCGTGTGGATCCCCGGCCGGGTGGCGGCGTAACTCCTTGCGCCATTCGCGGACTTGAGCGGACTCGGTGGTCTCCTTCCTTCTTGCGAGTCGCTGCCGGGCAGCCCAGATCGCGTTCTCCAGCTCCTTGTAAGCCGGGTTCTTCCGACGGGTTGCTCCTCGGGTGTATTCCGGTATGAGAACTGTCTCTACGAATGTGTCCAGCCGGTCCATGTAGATGTTGGACAGAAGAGGAGAGAGGATGCCGCCTTGCGGGGATCCCGACAAGGTGGCATGCCATTGCCAGTCCTCAAGGTATCCCGCCTTCAGCATCTGTCGGATGAGGCGGAGGAACCGGTTGTCGTGGATCTTCTCCGACAGGACGGTAAGCAGGACCTCATGGTCGAGCGAGCCGAAGCAATCGGAGATGTCTCCTTCGACGAACCAGGTTGTCCCGGTCCAGTTGTGCGTCACCTCGGACAATGCCGTGTGACATCCCAGGCCGGGACGGAAACCGTGGGAGCGGCCGGAGAACCGTGGTTCGTAATACGCTTCCAGGAGGAGACGGATCACTTCACCCACGAGTTTGTCCGACCAGGACGGCAGACCGAGCGGCCGTGTCTTTCCCTTGGATTTCGGAATGTGGACACGCCGCACCGGGCGGAAGCGGTAGCGCTCTTGGCGCATGGCTTCGATGATGTGTCCGATCTTGGCTTCGGACATGCCGTCCGCGGTTTCCCCGCAGGCCCCGGGGGTCATCGCGCCGTGGTTGGCATAGATGCGCCCGTAGGCCAGCAGATACAGATTCGGGTTGAACAACTGTCGGTACAGCTCATTGCACGGCAAGCTGCGCCTGCCGCGTTCACGCAGGACATCAAGCACCGCTCCGGCGTTCTGCATTACGCATACCTCCCAGCATCGTGATGTCCGATCACCTGGCCCCCTTCGCCCTGTGGACGGCTTTCCCGTCCTCCTTGGCAGGTCGCTGCTCCTGCGACTACTACGGGGCCTCCGTCACCTTGGGGCTCGCGCCCTTTAGGTGATCCCATGTTCGTCTCTGTTGTACGTATCTAGCGCGACTTAGGCGTCCCACTCATCTCCTTGAATTCCCTCACTGGGAATCATTCCGCGACCCGAAGGGTGTGATGGATACGCAGTCACTCCACCACAGGGTGCGGCGCCGGTGTCACGTGTGAATTTCCGGCGGATGCGTGCCATTTCATCTTTTGGAGATTGGGATTCAGGCAGTAAGGCTTTCGCCATATCGCGCGGGTCCCTCAATGCCTCGCTTCCACACGTGAACACGAGCACTGATTTCCTGGCATGCTGCTGTCCCCTTCACCTTTCGGATCCAGGTAAGCCATCAGACCCAGGAACCTCCCTTCAGTTCCTCCCGGCTGAACCGGGGATACAACAAAGCGCCTCATGGCGCAC
>NZ_JANIAA010000139.1 GCF_024505145.1 Streptomyces rugosispiralis
CCCCACCCACTGGGCCCCCTGGCCGGGGAACACGAACACGGTCTTGCCGTGAGTGGTGGCGTGGCCGGTGGTGAGCCGGGGGTGGGGTTGTCCGGTGGCGAGGGCGGTGAGAGCGGCCGTGGCCTCAGCGCTCTCGCCACTGGTGTCGGCGTCGGTGTCGGTGTCGGCGAGGATGATGGCGCGGTGGTCGTGGAGGGTGCGGGTGGTGGCCAGTGACCAGCCGATGTCCACCGGGTGTGCGGCCACGCCGGATCGCAGGTGTTCGAGGATCCGTTGGGCCTGAGCCCGCAGGGCCGCGGGGGTCTTGGCGGACAGGACCCAGGGGGCGATTCCGCCGGTGGCGACCAGCCCAGGGGGGTCCGTGTCCTCGTCCACCTTCGACGCGGGTTCGGGCTCGGGCCGAGGTGCCTGCTCCAGGATGAGGTGGGCGTTGGTGCCGCTGACGCCGAAGGAGGAGATCCCGGCGCGGCGGGGGCGGCCGGTCTCCGGCCAGGGGCGGGCCTCGCTCAGCAGGGACACCGCGCCGGACGTCCAGTCCACCTGCGTGGTCGGCTCGTTGATGTGCAGGGACCGCGGAAGCGTGCCCTGCCCTATCGCCAGCACCATCTTGATGACACTGGCCACGCCTGCGGCCGCTTGGGCATGGCCGATGTTGGACTTCAGCGAGCCGAGCCATACGGGTTCGTCCCCCGGGCGCTCCTGTCCGTAGGTGGCCAGGAGTGCCTGGGCCTCGATGGGGTCGCCGAGGGCGGTGCCGGTGCCGTGGGCTTCGACGGCGTCGATGTCGGCCGCCGAGAGCCCGGCGTTTGCCAGCGCCTGCCGGATCACCCGCTGCTGCGACGGCCCGTTCGGCGCGGTGAGGCCATTGCTGGCGCCGTCCTGGTTCACCGCCGTACCACGGACGACGGCCAGCACCTCGTGTCCGTTGCGACGGGCCTCCGAGAGCCGTTCCAGCAGCACCAGACCGACTCCTTCGGACCAGTTGGTGCCGTCAGCCCCCTCGCCGAAGGACTTGCAGCGGCCGTCCGCCGCGAGACCGCGCTGGCGCGAGAACTCGACGAACGCGCCGGGCTGGCCCATGACGGCCACGCCCCCGGCGAGTGCCATCGTGCATTCGCCGGAACGCAGGGCCTGCACGGCGAGGTGCAGAGCCACCATCGAGGAGGAGCACGCCGTGTCCACGGTCACCGCGGGACCGGTCAGCCCGAAGGTGTACGACACCCGACCCGACGCCACACTCGTCGCGCCGCCCACCCCGAGGTAGCCCTCCAGGCCCTCCGGCACCGCGCCCGGACCGGTGCCGTACCCCTGGCCGCTGGCCCCGACGAAGACCCCGACCTCCTGTCCGCGCAGTGAGGTGGGAACGATCCCGGAGCGTTCCAGGGTCTCCCAGGCGGTCTCCAGCAGTACGCGCTGTTGCGGGTCCATCGACAGTGCCTCGCGCGGGGAGATGCCGAAGAAGGCGGCGTCGAATCCGCCCGCGTCGGTGAGGAAACCGCCCTCGCGTACGTAGGACTTGCCCAGAGCATCCGGGTCGGAGTCGAACAGCTCGGCCAGGTCCCAGCCCCGGTCCCGCGGGAACGGGCCGATGGCGTCGTCTCCGGCGGCGACCAGCCGCCACAGGTCCTCGGGGGTGCGGACGCCCCCGGGCAGGCGGCAGCCCATGCCGACCACGACGACCGGATCCTCGGCCTGGTCCGGCGCGGTCCGGTCGCGCCGCACCGGCCGGGGCGTGGCCTCGGCCGTACGCCCGCCCAGTTGGTCGCGGAGAAACTCGGCGGTGGCCACGGGGCTCGGGTGGTCGAAGACCAGCGTCGCCGGCAGCCGCAGCCCGGTTGCGGTGTTGAGGCGGTTGCGCAACTCCACCGCGGTCAGCGAGTCGAATCCCATGTCGCGGAACGCCTGCTCCGGTCCGATGGGGTCGATCGTGGGGAACCCGAGCACCGAAGCGGCCTCTTCGCGGATCAACTCGACGAGCACACGCTCCTGTTGGGCCGCCGACAGCCCGGCCAGCCGCTCGACGAGGCCGCCCTCACCGGCCTTCGGCACCGGCCGGGCCGTACGCCGCGTCGGCCGGACCAGACCCCGCAGCAGCGGCGGGGGCTCACTGGCCTCCGCGCCGAGGGCGGCGAGGTCGAACCTCATCGGCACCAGCGCCGAAAGCCCGGACTCCACCGACCGGTCGAACAGGCCCAGCGCCTCCGCGGTGGACAGCCCGACGACGCCACCGCGCCGCATCCGGTGCAGATCGCCGGAGCCGAGCCCGGCCGTCATGCCACTGGTCTCCGCCCACATGCCCCATGCCAGCGAGGTGGCGGGAAGCCCGTGCGCCCGCCGCCACTGCGCGAGGCCGTCCAGATAGGCGTTGGCGGCCGAGTAGTTGCCTTGCCCCGGTCCGCCGAGGACTCCGGCGGCGGAGGAGTAGACGAC
>NZ_JANIAA010000140.1 GCF_024505145.1 Streptomyces rugosispiralis
CACAGCGTCCCGGTCCGGATCGGCGTAGACGGCTACGCTCGCGATCCCGGCATCCCGGCAGGCACGGGCAACACGGACAGCGATCTCGCCACGGTTGGCGATGAGCACCTTGCGCACGATGGCTCCCTCCTTGAAACAAGCCGAGTTTAGGTACAGGCGACACCTCGCGCCGAGAAGACCCCGGGCGTGAGCTTGACCACACGGAGCGTGAACCTCGCGTTGGACGAACGTCCGGATCCCCCGTCGCTCCACGGTACGCCCGGTTTTCGAGGCCGTGGCACGGTCCGCGATGTGGGCAAGGTCTCTGGCGCGCCGTGCTGCGGCGCTTCACGTTTCTTTGTGGAGACCCTACGAATGCCGGGCGGAAACTTTGCCACGGAGTTCCGCTCGTCCACACCTCTTGTGGCGACGCTTACCCGTTAGTAGCGTGCTTCGGCACTGACAGAGTGGGAGGGGATCGCGGTGGCGCGCAGACCAGTGGCCGCGGTGGCGGCGGTGACGCTGATGGTCGAGGCGGTCGGCATAGCGCTGCTGAACTGGATCCTCGGCCTGGTCGTGGACCGTCAGCAGATGTCCATGGGCGGCCTGGACACCGATGCGATGTCGATCGGCGCCTGGGTCGCGGGCGGCCTCTTCGGCGTCTATCTGCTGGTGTGCGGGGTGGTGCTGCTGCGTACCGCCGTGCGCGACCGCGCCCCCGGCCGCCTGGCCCGCATCCTGCTCATCACCTGCGCGGTGGTGCACGGGCTGTTGGGCGCGTTCTCGGTCGGCCTGGTGGGCTGGTCCGCGTTCGCGTTCCTGATGGTGGTGCTGGGGCTGATCGTGCTGAGCCTGCTGGGGTACGAGGCGGAGTCGCGCGCCGAGCCCTCCGCCGAGGCCGCGGGCGGCGGCCACGACGCCCCCAGCCCGGCCTGAGCCGGGAGGGTTTGAGGGAAAGTCCTGGGCGAAGTCCAGGGGAATGCCTAGCCGGAAATCCCTAGTCGTTCCAGAGATCCGTGATCCGCACGTCCAGTTCGGCCAGCAGTCGGCGGAACAGCGGCAGGGACAGTCCGATCACATTCCCGGAGTCGCCCTCGATGCCGTCGATGAACGGCGCCGAACGGCCGTCGAGCGTGAACGCCCCCGCCACGTGCAGCGGTTCACCGCTGGCGACGTACGCCGCGATCTCCTCGTCCGTGGGCTCGCCGAAGTGGACGGTGGTGGACGCGGTGGCCGAGGTGCGGCGGCCGCTCGCCGTGTCGATCACGCAGTGCCCGGTGCGCAGCACCCCGGCCCGGCCGCGCATCGACTTCCAGCGGGCGGTGGCCTCCTCGGCGTCGGCCGGTTTGCCGAGCGCCTGACCGTCGAGCTCCAGCACCGAGTCGCAGCCGACGACGAGGGAGCCGGCCGTCTCCGGAAGCCCGGCCACAGCGGTGGCCTTCGCCTCGGCCAGCACCCGGGCCAGCTCGGCGGGGGTCTCGGCGCTCAACGCGTCCTCGTCCACCCCGCTGACGATCACCTTCGGCGCCAGTCCGGCCTGCCGCAGCAGCCCGAGCCGGGCGGGCGAGGCGGACGCGAGGACGAGAGTGCGCTGCGCAGTCATGCGCACCAGGGTAAGCCGCGCCCGTAGCGGGGCCGCGGGCTAGGGGGCTTCTGATGGATCTCCGCGGCGTCGCGGAGATCCATCAGAAGCCCCCTAGGGCCACATCCCCAGGATGCACATCGCCAGCAGCACGGCGACGGTCAGAACGGTGCGGGCGCGGCGGAGCATGGCCTCGGCGCGCCGCAGTTCCTCGGGCGGCTCATCGGGCGGCTCGGACCACAGCATGAATCCGATCCTGGGGCCAGAGACGCCGGGGCGCCTGAGTACGCGTACTCAGGCGCCCCGGCGCGAAGCCGCCATTCGGCCCGCCGCGGTCCGCTCAGGCGGGCCAGTAGGTGGTGCGCCACGCCTTGGGGCCCGGGTGCGGCACCCGGTGGCTGGGGATGGTGCGGGCCGGGTCGGACCACTCCTCCGGATCGTCCTCGGTCTGCGCGGCGGCCATGGCGGCCGCCGCGCGTGCTCGCACCACCGCCAGAGCGGCGGCCAACTCCTCGGGGGTCGGGTTGCCCCGGACAATACGGATCATGGAAACAGCCCTTCGCTAGGGGGCTAGAGGGGGATGTTGCCGTGCTTCTTCGGGGGCAGCGCTTCGCGCTTGTTCCGCAGTGTCCGCAGGCCGCGGACGATGTGGCGGCGGGTCTCGGAGGGCATGATCACAGCATCCACATACCCCCGCTCGGCCGCGATATACGGATTGAGCAGGGTGTCCTCGTAGTCCGC
>NZ_JANIAA010000141.1 GCF_024505145.1 Streptomyces rugosispiralis
GATGAGTATCGAGGCGGCGGCAGAGCAAGCGGACGCGGGGCCGGTGGTGGTGACCGGGACGCTCCGCCGGGATGAGGGTGGCATGCGCCGCGTGCTTACCTCCCTGGCCGAAGCGTATGTACGTGGTGTATCCGTCGACTGGTCCGCCCTGCTCGGCAACGTCCCCGGTCACATCGCGTGTGACCTCCCGACCTACGCCTTCCAACATCAGCACTACTGGCTCAAGAACGCCGCCCCCGCCGATGCGGGATCCGTAGACGATCAGCTTTCGGGGATCGCCGAACTTCCCGAAGAAACCGGCGCGTTGACCGCACGCCTTCGTGGGGAGTCCGCGCAGGAGCAGGAACGCATCCTGCTGGAGACCGTGCGCCAGGAGACCGCGAGCGTCTTGGGGCACTCCTCGCTGGAAGCCATTGAACCGGACATGGTGTTCAACCAGATCGGGTTCGACTCGGCCACCGCTGTGCAGTTGCGCAACCGTCTGAACGCACTCACCGACCGGACTCTCCCGACCACCCTGCTCTTTGACTACCCCACGCCCCTGATCCTCGCCGACTTTCTGCGTGACGAACTCATCGGGGACACAGGGGCCCCGGCCCCGGAGGAGGTGGCGGCTCCGACATCGGCGTCCCTAGCCGCGTCGACCGAGCCGGTGGCGATCGTGGGCATGGCGTGTCGGCTGCCGGGGGGAGTCTCCACGCCGGAAGAGCTGTGGGAGCTGGTGCTTCACGGCCGGGACGGCATCAGCGACTTCCCGGTGAACCGTGGCTGGGATCTGGAGAACCTGTTCCATCCGGACCCGGACCACCCCGGTACCAGCTATGCGCACCAAGGTGGGTTTCTGCACGATGCCGGGGAGTTCGACCCGGGCTTCTTCGGGATCTCGCCACGTGAGGCGCTGGCCGTGGACCCGCAACAGCGTCTGATGCTGGAGACCTCGTGGGAGGCGCTGGAACGGGCCGGGATCGATCCGACCACCCTGCGGGGCAAGGACGTGGGTGTCTTCTCCGGTGTGACATACCACAACTACGGTTCGGGCGTGGAGCCGGTGCCCGCCGAGCTCGAGGGCATGCTGGGCCTCGGCGCCTCGGCCAGCGTGCTGTCGGGGCGGGTGTCCTATGCGCTTGGCTTCGAGGGACCGTCGGTCGCGGTGGACACGGCATGCTCCTCGTCCCTGGTGGCGCTGCATCTGGCGGCTCAGGCCCTGCGAGCCGGCGAGTGTTCGATCGCGCTGGCCGGTGGCGTCACGGTGATGCCCACGCCCGGTATCTTCATCGCCTTCTCGCGGCAGCGCGGCATGTCGGTCGATGGCCGGTGCAAGTCCTTCGCCGCTTCGGCTGACGGTACGGGGTGGGCCGAGGGCGTGGGCGTGTTGGCGGTTGAGCGGCTGTCGGACGCGGAGCGGAACGGCCATCGGGTGCTGGCGGTGGTGCGGGGCAGCGCGGTGAACCAGGACGGCGCGTCAAACGGACTGACGGCTCCGAACGGCCCTTCGCAACAGCGTGTCATCCGGCAGGCGCTGGCCAGTGCTGGCGTGTCGGCCGCCGAGGTGGACGTGGTCGAGGCCCATGGCACGGGTACGGCGCTGGGCGATCCCATCGAGGCGCAGGCGGTGCTGGCTACGTACGGCCAGGATCGGGATCGGCCGCTGCTGCTGGGGTCGTTGAAGTCGAACATCGGTCATGCGCAGGCGGCTGCGGGTGTGGCTGGTGTCATCAAGATGGTGTTGGCGTTGCGGCACGGCATCGCGCCTCGGACATTGCACGTGGAGGAGCCGACATCGCAGGTGGATTGGTCGTCGGGTGCGGTGGAGCTGCTGACCGAGGAGCGCGTGTGGCCGGAGGTGGGGCGTCCGCGCCGGGCCGGGGTGTCCGCGTTCGGGGTCAGCGGCACCAACGCCCACGTCATCCTGGAACAGGCGGCACCGACGGCGACCGAGCCGACCGCCCCGGCGATGTCTTGGCCGAAGGGCGTTCCTGTGCCACTGGTGGTGTCCGGGCGGGGTGACGCGGCATTGCGGGCCCAGGCGCGACGCCTGCGGTCCTTCGTTGCGGAAGAGCCGCAACTCGACGTGAGTGAACTCGGCTTTGCGTTGGGTCGTGGTCGTGCGGGGTTGCCGGATCGTGCGGTGGTGGTGGCGGGGGATCGTGGGGAGGCGTTGGCGGGGTTGGCTGCGGG
>NZ_JANIAA010000143.1 GCF_024505145.1 Streptomyces rugosispiralis
TCCTGAGAAGTTGTTGTCTTTCCGGGCTTGAGAACGGTCTTTTCGCTGGTCGAGCGTAGGAGCGATGATCCTGTGGGAGTGGTGGTCTGTCGTGTCGCCGCTGCTGGGGAGGTCATGGATGCCGTCGGTCGTGGGGTTGCTGGAACAGCGCGAGGTCGTCGCTCGCCGTCACGTGGACGAGCTGCGGGAGGAGGCCGACCGCATCCAGGCTGAACTGGTCGTGGCTGAGCGGGACTGGAAGGAATGGGCCATCGCTCGCTCGCGGGTGGGCGAGGTGCTTGCCCCGGCAGAGGAGACGGAGCATGGCCACGACCAGGCCGACCGGACAGCACCGACCGCCGACGGGCAGGCCGAGGAGGCATCGTCAACGATTGAAGCGGCGAAGGCGAAGTCGCAGGTGCCGGTGTGGCGTGAAGGGCTTGCGTGGTCGGCGTTGTCGGTGGACTACCAGCGCATCCTCACCGCGCTCGCGGACCGGGCCCGGCTCGGGCAGGGGCCGCTGACCTGCCAGGAGATGGCTGCTTTGTTCGGCATGGACGTGGTTCCGGCGCGGGTGGAGGCGCTGAGGTCGAAGGCGAAACGCCTGGTTGCGCGAGGCTGGCTGGCCGAGCCTGCGCCGGGCCGGTTCACGCTCGGGCAGAGCGTGAGCGGGCCAGCCGACGGGTCATGAGAAGGATCACCGACCAGTAGATCATCGCCTCGGCACTGGCGGTGCGGCGCTCGAAGTCGCGCGCCAGGCGGCGGGTGCGCATCAGGTGGGCGAAGAGACGCTCGACAATCCACTGCTTGGGCAGCACCACGAAGCCGCGCATGTCGTCGCTGCGCTTGACGATCGCCAGGACCAGGGCGAACGTGACCAGGCAGTACTCGACGAGGCTGCCGGTATAACCGCCGTCAGCCCAGACCAGGGCCAACCGGCAGTGGGCGTCGGCGACTTGGTGCAGCAGGACCTGGGCGGCAGCGCGGTCTCCGACATCCGCACTCGTGACCATCACGCCCAGCAGCAGGCCGAGGGTGTCGACTACGACGTGCTGCTTGCGCCCGTTGATCTGCTTGCCACCGTCGAAGCCGCGGCTGTCGGCGCCCACGACGGCGTCCGCCTTGATGGACTGTGAGTCGATCACGCCAGCCGTCGGCTCCGTGTCCCGGCCCAGCCGCTCGCGGACCTGGCCACGCAGCCGGTCGTGGAACTCCTTGACGAGGGCGTGGTCGCGCCAGCGGCGGAAGAATGCATACACCCGGTCCCACGGTGGAAAGTCCACCGGCATGGCGCGCCGCTTGATGCCGTTGTCGACCAGGTAGCGGATCGCATCGAGCATCGCGCGGTGGCAATACGCCTCCGGTTGCCCGCCCCGGCCGCGCATCCAGCCCGGCATCGGCAGCAGCGGCCGGATGGCCGCCCACTCCCCGTCCGTCATGTCCGTCGGGTACCGGCGCTGCCGCTCGGACCGGTCGACCGCGTTGCCGTACACGTGCGCGAGGCAATCACACGATGGAGCAGCCCAGTTGGACTGCCAGATCACCGACACGGGAGACTGCGGCACAGGGGCCTCCTGGTGCTCTATGGATTCGACACCCACGAGCTGTTCAGGAGGCCCCGTCTTCATGCTCTCGCCACGGCAGGATCACCCGACCGGGAACCCTCGTTCGACCGCCACCGCTCAAGATCGAAAAGACAACAGCTTCTTAC
>NZ_JANIAA010000144.1 GCF_024505145.1 Streptomyces rugosispiralis
TCCGCGCCACCCGCTCCTCGAACAACTCCACCACCGACCGACCCGGTACCTCACACACCGTGTCGTTCCAACCCCACAACACCGACCGCGCCTCAACCTCGTCCAGCACGTCGATCCGGGACACGGGGGCGGTCGGCTCGGCCACGGCCTCGGTCAGGAGCCGGAGGAGTCGCTCGGTGAGCGTATGCGCCGACGCGCGGTCGAACAGGTCGGTGCTGAACTCCAGGACACCGTTGAGCGCACACACCTGCCCGTTCTCGCCGTGGCTCTCGGTGAAGCCGAACGCGAGGTCGAACTTGGCCACGGACGTCTCGACCTGCTGTCGCCCGGCGGTGAGCCCCGGAAGGCCGTCCAGCGAGTCCAGCGCCCCCTGGTAGTCGGTGTTGTTGAGGGTCAGCAGCACCTGGAAGAGCGGGTGACGGGCCAGCGAACGCTCCGGGTTGACCACCTCCACCAGCCGCTCGAAGGGCAGGTCCTGATGGGCGTAGGCACTGAGGTTCGTCTCCCGGACCCGGTCGAGGAGCTCGGCGAAGCTGGGGTTCCCCGACGTGTCCGTACGCAGCACCAGCGTGTTCAGGAAGACCCCGACCAGATCGTCGAGCGAGGTATCGGTGCGGCCGGCGATCGGCGTGCCGATGGGGATGTCCGTACCCCCGCCCAGCCGCGTGAGGAGGGCGGCGAGGGCGGCCTGAAGCACCATGAAGGGGCTGGCCTGCGCCTCCCCTGCCACCTCGCTGATCCGCGCGTACAGCGGCGGGGAGACCTGGAACGAGATGCGGTCTCCGCGGTAGGTGGCCACGGACGGGCGCGGCCGGTCGTACGGCAACTCCAGCTGATCCGGAAGGCCCGCCAGCGCGGAGGTCCAGTAGCCGAGCTGACGCGAGATCTCACTGTCGGGGTCGGACTCGTCACCGAGGACATCGCGCTGCCAGAGGCTGTAGTCCGCGTACTGGACCGGCAGCGGCTCCCGGACGGGGGCACGGCCGGTGGTGGCACGGGTGGCGTACGCCGCCGTCAGGTCTCGTGCCAGCGGGGCGCGCGACCACGCGTCGCTGACAATGTGGTGGGTCAGGGCGAGCAGCACATGCTCCTGCTCCGCGACGGCGAACAGAACGGCGCGGAAGGGAGTTTCGGCCGCGAGGTCGAAGGGACGGGCCGCCGCGACGGCCAGGTCCTCGTCCAGCCGCCGCTCGTCGGTCTCCACCACCGGAAGCTCCGTACGAACCTCGTCGGTGGGCAGGATGATCTGCCGGGAACCGTCGGTGTCCTCGGTGAAGACGGTGCGCAGGCTCTCATGGCGGGCGACCACATCGCCGAGCGCCAGGCGCAGCGCCTCCCGGTCCAGATGACCGGTCAGCCGCAGCGCGACCGGAGCGTTGTAGGTGGCGCTGGGGCCCTCGAACTGGTTGAGGAACCACAGCCGTTGCTGGGCATACGACAACGGGATCCGCTCCGGTCGCGGATCGGCCACGGTGACACGACGACGCACACCATCCGTCGCGAGAGCGGTGGAGATGCCCGCGACGGTGGGCGTCTCGAAGAGCTGCCGGATGGGCAGCTCCGCGTCCATGACACTACGGATCCTGCTGACCAGCCTCGTCGCCAGCAGGGAGTGACCACCGAGACGGAAGAAGTCGTCATCGATGGTGACCGACTCCACGCCCAGCACCTCGGCGAACAGA
>NZ_JANIAA010000145.1 GCF_024505145.1 Streptomyces rugosispiralis
CGAGCCCGGCCGGATCGCCTTCGCTGTCGCGCCGTTCGGCCAGGGTCAACGACAGGTCGAACTTCGCGGTGGACTCCTGCGAGGTGGCCTCCAGCGGCCCGACCCGCAGTCCGGGCAGATTCCACCGGCCCTGGGACGCGGGCAGGTTCTGCAGGACGAGCATGATCTGGAACAGCGGGTTTCGGGAGAGGGACCGGGTCGGGTTGAGGTCCTCGACCAGCCGCTCGAACGGCACATCCTGATGCGCGTACGCCGCCAGATCGGCCTCGCGCACCCGGGCCAGCAGCTCATCGAAGCCCGGGTCGGCGCTCAGATCGGTGCGCAGCACCAGCGTGTTGACGAAGAAGCCGGCCAGCCCGTCCAGCGCCGCGTCACCACGCCCCGCGGCCGCCGTGCCGATGGGGATATCGGTACCCGCACCCATCCGCGACAGCAGAACCCCCAGCGCCGCATGCACGACCATGAACATCGTCGCCCGGCCACGTCGCGCGAACTCCACCAGCCGGGCGTGGGTCTCCGCGTCCACCTCAACCGGCAGGGTGCGCCCGCGGAACGACGGCGCGGCCGGTCGGGGCCGGTCGGTCGGCAGGTCCAGTTCCTCCGGTGCGCCGGCGAGCGTCCGCCGCCAGTGGTCCAGCTGCCCGCTGATCACACTCCGCGGGTCGCCGAGATCGCCGAGTACCTCGCGCTGCCAGAGCGCGTAGTCGGCGTACTGCACGGGCAGCGGCTCCCAGCCAGGGAGCCGGCCTTGGAGGCGGGCGGTGTAGGCGGTCTCCAGGTCCTGCGCGAGGACGCCCATCGACCAGCCGTCCACCGCGATGTGGTGCGCCACGATGAGCAGGACGTAGTCCGTGGGGCCGGTCCTGAGCAGCCGGATCCGCCAGGGCAGATCGACGCTGACGTCGAAGCCACGGCCCATATGAGCGGTGAGGGCGTCGTCGATCTCGTCCTCGTCGGTGTCCACCACGGCCAGCGGCGGCCTGCCCGCGGCGCCTTCGAGCACCTGCTGACGCGGGGCGCCTTCGCTCGCCGGGTAGATCGTGCGCAGGCTCTCGTGCCGGTCGGCCACGTCGCCCAGCGCGGCCTCCAGCGCCGCGAGGTCCAGCTCGCCGGACATCCGCAGAGCGAGGGGGAGGTTGTACGCCGCGCCCTCGCCCGCGCCTTCGAGCTGGTTGAGGAACCACATCCGCTGCTGCTCGAACGACAGCGGCAGCACCTCCGGCCGGGGCCGCGACGTCAGCGCGGCGTGCGTCTGGCCGGTTGCCGCGTCGACCAGCCGGGCCACGCCGGCGACCGAGGAGGCGGCGAAGAGCTCCCCGATGGTGAGCTCCGCGTCGAGGACGGCGCGGATGCGGGCGATGAGCCGCATCGCGAGCAGGGAGTCGCCACCCAGCTCGAAGAAGGACGCCTCCGCGTCCACCCAGTCCAGCCCGAGCACCTCGCCGAACACCCCGGCGACGATCTCCTCGACCGGAGTGGCGGGGCCGCGCCCGGTGGCGCCGCCGAAGTCGGGGGCGGGGAGGGCGGCACGGTCGAGCTTGCCGTTGGCCGTGACCGGGAGCGTGTCAATGGCCATCACGGCGGCCGGGACCATGTACTCGGGCAGCCGTTCGGCCACGTACTCCCGCAGCCCAGTCAGACCACTCTCGCCGTCGCTACTGTCATTGCCGTTGCA
>NZ_JANIAA010000146.1 GCF_024505145.1 Streptomyces rugosispiralis
CCGCGCCATCGCCCCGCCGCTCACCCAGCCGGAAGGACAGGTCGACCTTCGCCCCGCCCACGGCCACCGGCTCATTCGCCACGGTCAGACCCGGCAGCGAGGCGACCGCGGTCTCCGCGCCCTGCTCGGTGTTGTTCAGCGTGAGCATCGTCTGGAAGAGCGGATGCCGGGACAGCGAACGCTCCGGGTTGACCACCTCGACCAGCCGCTCGAAGGGCAGATCCTGGTACGCGTATGCCTCCAGATCCCGCACCCGCACCCGTTCGATCAGCTCCGCGAACGTCGGGTCACCGGAAGTGTCCGTCCGCAGCACCAGCGTGTTCACGAAGAAGCCGACCAGGTCGTCCAGCGCGTCATCGGTGCGGCCAGCCACGGGGGTGCCCAGCGGGATGTCCGTCCCCGCGCCCAGCCGCGTGAGCAGCGTGGACAGCGCCGCCTGCACCACCATGAACAGGCTGGCCCGACGCTCACGGGCGATCCGCGTCAGCTTCTCGTGCAGCTCCGGGGCGAGGTCGAGGGCGACGGAGTCGCCCTGGTAGGTGGCGACCGCCGGGCGGGGGCGGTCGAACGGCAGGGACAGCTCTTCCGGAAGGTCGGCCAACACGGCCTTCCAGTACGCCAGTTGGCGGGTGATTTCACTGTCGGAGTCATCCTCGGCGCCGAGCACCTCGCGCTGCCAGATGCTGTAGTCCGCGTACTGGACCGGCAGCGGCTCCCAGCCGGGAGCCCCACCCGAGCCGACCCGCGCCGCGTACGCACTGGTCAGATCGCGGGCCAGCGGGCCCATCGACCACGCGTCGCTCGCGATGTGATGCGCGACGACCAGCAGTACGTACGCGTCGTCGCCCAGCTCGAACAGCCAGACCCGCAGCGGTCCTTCCGACCGAAGGTCGAAGGCGTGGCGGGCCGCACCGAGGAGTTCGGTGCGCAGCCGGGTCTCGTCGGTCCGTACCACCGCGAGCCCGACCGCTTCGGCGTCCCGGACGACCTGGTACGGACCGTCGGCGTCCTCCGCGAACACCGTGCGCAGGCTCTCGTGCCGCGCCACCACATCGCCCAGGGCCAGCCGCAACGCGCGCTCGTCCAGCTCACCGCTCAGCCGCAACGCCACCGGAATGTTGTACGTGGCACTCGGCCCCTCGAACTGATGCAGGAACCACAAGCGCTGCTGCGCCAGCGACAGCGGCAGCCGCGCCGGGCGCGGTTCCACCGCCCGTAGCGGCGAGCGCGCCGCGGCGGAGGCGTCCAGCACGGTCGCGAGCTCGGCGACGGTGGGGGCCTCGAAGACCCGCCGCACCGCCAGTTCGACGTCCAGGACCGAGCGGATCCGGCTGACCAGCTTCGTGGCCAGCAGCGAATGTCCACCGAGTCCGAAGAAGTCGTCGTCGATGGTGACCGACTCCAGGCCCAGCACCTCGGCGAAGAGACCGCACAGGATCTCCTCGCGCGGCGAACGCGGGGCCCGGCCGCCCGTCGAGCCCGGACCGTAGTCGGGCGCGGGCAGGGCGCGCCGGTCCAGCTTGCCGTTCGGCGTCAGCGGGAAGGCGTCCAGGGTCATGAACGCGGAGGGCACCATGTAGTCGGGGAGCTGTGCGCCCACATGCCGGCGCAGCTCGGCGCCGCTCGGCACACCACCATCCGCCGCCGGGACGAGATAGGCGACCAGC
>NZ_JANIAA010000147.1 GCF_024505145.1 Streptomyces rugosispiralis
TCGCCTCACCACGACGCTCCGCAAGCCGGAACGACAGATCGAACTTCGCCGCCCCCGCCGCCACCGGCTCACCCGCGACCGACAGACCCGGCAACGAAACAACGGCCGATGCCCCGCCCTGCTCCGTGTTGTTCAACGTCAACATGGTCTGGAACAACGGATGCCGAGACAGCGAACGCTCCGGATTGACCACCTCCACCAGCCGCTCGAACGGCAGATCCTGATAGGCATACGCCTCAAGGTCCGCACCGCGGACGCGGTCGAGCAGTTCGGCGAATGTGGGATCCCCTGACGTGTCCGTTCGGAGGACCAGGGTGTTCACGAAGAACCCGACCAGTTCGTCCAGCGCGTCATCCGTCCGCCCGGCGATGGCCGTGCCCAGCGGGATGTCCGTGCCCGCGCCCAGTCGCGTCAGCAGTGTCGACAGCGCCGTCTGCACCACCATGAACAGGCTGGCCCGACGCTCACGGGCGATTCGCGTCAGCTCTTCGTAGAGACCGGACGGTACGTCGAAGGTGATCCGGTCGCCCTCGTACGAGGCTGTCGCCGGCCGAGGCCGGTCGAAGGGCAGCGGCAACTCCTCGGGAAGGTCCGCCAGCGCGGTCTTCCAGTACGCCAGCTGGCGGTTGATCTCGCTGTCGGCGTCGTCCTCCGCACCCAGCATCTCGCGCTGCCAGATGCTGAAGTCCGCGTACTGCACCGGCAGCGGCTCCCACCCAGGAGCCCCACCGGTGGTGACGCGGGTCGCGTACGCCGCCGTCAGATCACGGGCCAGCGGACCCATCGACCAGGCATCACTCGCGATGTGGTGCACCACGAGCAGCAGCACATGCTCGTCATGGCCGAGCTGGAACAGCCAGGCGCGTAACGGCACGTCGTTCGTGAGGTCGAAGGGAGTCCGTATCGCATGGCTCAGTCCCTCTTGGATCGTTCCCCTGTCGGCCGTGGCGACCGTCAGCTCTACCGCCGCGGTGTCCAGGACCACCTGGTACGGGCCGTCCGCGTCCTCCGCGAACAGGGTGCGCAGGCTCTCATGCCGGGCCACCACATCACCCAGCGCCTGCCGCAGCGCACCCTCGTCCAGGGCACCCCTCAGCCGCAACGCCACCGGAATGTTGTACGTCGCGCTGGGACCCTCGAACTGATACAGGAACCACAAACGCTGCTGCGCCAACGACAGGGGCAACCGCGCCGGACGCGGCACCACCGCCCGCACCGCGGACCGCACCACCCCTGACGCATCCAGCACGGCCGCCAGCTCGGCAACCGTCGGCGCCTCGAAGACGCGGCGTACGGCCAGTTCGGCGTCCAGGACGGTACGGATCCGGCTGACCAGCTTGGTCGCCAGCAGGGAGTGGCCACCGAGATGGAAGAAGTCGTCATCGATGGTGACCGACTCCACGCCCAGTACCTCCGCGAACAGACCGCACAGGATCTCCTCGCGCGGCGAACGCGGGGCCCGGCCGCCCGTCGAGCCCGGACCGTAGTCGGGCGCGGGCAGCGCACGCCGATCCAGCTTCCCGTTCGCCGTCAACGGGAAAGCCTCCAGCGTCACGAACGCCGACGGCACCATGTAGCCGGGCAGCTGGGCCGCGACGTGTTCGCGCACCTCGGCGCTGATCAGGCCGCCGTCCGCCGTGGCCGGGACGACGTAGGCCACGAGG
>NZ_JANIAA010000148.1 GCF_024505145.1 Streptomyces rugosispiralis
ATCAGCGTCACCGACAGATCGAAGCGGGCCACGGGGTCCGCGGTCGACGGAAGCGTGTCGACCTCCAGGCCGGGCAGCTCCCACTCCTCCGGCGCGGCGCCCTGGAGCGCCAACATGACCTGGAACAGCGGGTTGCGGGCCAGCGACCGCTCCGGGCTCAGCACGTCCACCAGCCGCTCAAACGGCACGTCCTGATGCGCGTACGCGGCCAGATCGGTCTCCCGCACCCGCGCCAGCACCTCGCTGAACGTCGGGTCGGCGCTGACGTCCGTCCGCAAGACGAGCGTGTTGACGAAGAACCCGGCCAGGGCGTCCATGGCCTCGTCCCCGCGGCCGGCGATCGCGGTGCCGATGGGAATGTCCGTGCCCGCGCCCAGCCGCGTCAGCAGCACGGCCAGGGCGGCCTGGGCGACCATGAACATGGTGGCGTTGCCCTGCTGGGCGACCGCCACCAGCCGGGCGTGGGTCTCGGCGTCCACCCGCAGGGGCACTGTGCCGCCCCGGAAGGAGGACGCGGGCGGGCGCGGCCGGTCGGTCGGCAGTGTCAGCTCCTGGGGGGCGTCGGCCAGGGCCGCGCGCCAGTAGTCCAACTGGCCGCTGATCACGCTGTCGGGGTCCTCGATGTCGCCCAGCACCTCGCGCTGCCACAGCGCGTAGTCCGCGTACTGCACCGGAAGCGGCTGCCACATCGGTGTGTCGCCCGCCCGACGGGCGGCGTACGCCACGCCGATGTCCCGGGCGAGCACGCCCATCGACCAGCCGTCCACCGCGATGTGATGCGCCACGATCAGCAGCACGTACTCCGTGGACCCGGTCGCCAACAGGCGTATGCGCCACGGCAGATCGGCACTCAGCTCGAAGCCACGCCCGGAGTGCGCCGCGAGTGCCGCGTCCAGTTCGTCCGGTGTGGTCTCCACGACGATCAGTGGCGGCCGACCCGCCTCGCCCTCCAGCACCTGCTGGCGCGGCTCACCATCGGTTTCCGGAAAGACCGTGCGCAGGCTCTCATGCCGGTCGGCCACATCGCCCAACGCGGCCTCCAGGGCGGCGATGTCCAGGTCTCCCGATATCCGTAAGGCCAGCGGCAGGTTGTAGCCCGCGCCTTCGCCGACGCCTTCGAGCCGGTTGAGGAACCACATCCGCTGCTGGGCGTACGAGAGCGGCAGCACCTCCGGCCTCGGCCGCGGTGTCAGCGCGGCCCGGATGGTGCCGTCCTCGGGGGCGTCGAACAGCCGGGCGACCCCGGCCACCGTCGGTGCCGCGAACAGCTCGCCGATCCCGATGTCGGTGTCCAGCACCGACCGGATACGGGCGATCAGCCGCATGGCCAGCAAGGAATCGCCGCCGAGCGCGAAGAACGAGTCCTCCGCACCGACCCGCTCCAGGCCCAGCACCTCGGCGAAGAGCCCGCAGAGGATCTCCTCCGTCGGCGTCGCCGGGCCCCGGCCGGAGGTGGTGCCGACGAAGTCGGGGGCGGGGAGGGCGGCGCGGTCGAGCTTGCCGTTGGCCGTGACGGGGAGTGTGTCAATGGCCATCACGGCGGCCGGGACCATGTACTCGGGCAGCCGTTCGGCCACGTACTCCCGCAGCCCAGTCAGGCCACTCTCGCCGTCGCTACTGTCATTGCCGTTGCG
>NZ_JANIAA010000149.1 GCF_024505145.1 Streptomyces rugosispiralis
TCAGCCCCGTCGGGGCACCCTCCTCGTCGCGGCGCTCGGCCACCGTCGCCGACAGATCGAACCGGGCGGCAGGAGAGGCGGCGGGGAGGCCGCTCACCTCCAGCCCGGCCAGCTCCCAGGGCCGACGGCCCTGCGGCAGGTTCTGCATGGTGAGCGACACCTGGAACAGCGGGTGCCGGCCCAGCGACCGGGTGGGGTTGAGGTCCTCGACCAGCCGCTCGAACGGCACATCCTGATGCGCGTACGCCGCCAGATCGGTCTCCCGCACTCGGGCCAGCAGTTCGGTGACCGACGGGTCGCCGCTCAGGTCGGTGCGCAGCACCAGGGTGTTGATGAAGAACCCGGCCAGCCCGTCCAGCGCCGCGTCACCACGCCCCGCGGTCGCCGTGCCGATGGGAATGTCCGTACCCGCGCCCATCCGCGACAGCACCAGCGCCAGCGCCGTGTGCATCACCATGAACATCGTCGCCCGGCCGCGCTGGGCCAGCTCCACCAGCCGGGCGTGGGTCTCCGCGTTCACCTCGAACGGCATTTCGCCACCGGTGAAGGAGGACACCGCAGGTCGGGGCCGGTCGGTCGGCAGGTCCAGCTCCTGCGGGGCACCGGCGAGCGTCCGCCGCCAGTAGTCCAGTTGCCCGCTGATGACACTCCGCGGATCGCCGAGGTCACCCAGCACATCGCGCTGCCACAGGGCGTAGTCCCCGTACTGCACCGGCAGGGCCTCCCACCCGGGCAGTCGACCCGCCCGCCGGGCCGCGTAGGCGGTGCCGATGTCGCCCGCGAGGATGCCCATGGACCAGCCGTCGGCGGCGATGTGGTGGACCGCGCCCATGAGGACGTATTCGGCCGGTCCGGTCACCAAGAGCCGTACGCGCCAAGGCGGTTCGGTGCGGACGTCGAACGGCTGGTTCGCGTACGCCGCGAGCTGCGCGGGCACCTCGTCCACGGCGGTGTGCATCACCGTGAGCGAGGGGCGGCCCGCCGCGCCGTGCAGGACCCGCTGGCGGGGGACGCCCGAGGTCTCCGGGAAGACCGTGCGCAGGCTCTCATGCCGGTCGGCCACATCGCCGAGGGCGGCTTCCAGCGCGGGAATGTCGAGGTCACCGGAGAGCCGCAGGGCCAGCGGGAGGTTGTACGCGGCCCCCTCGCCGGTGGTCTCGAGCCGGTTGAGGAACCACATCCGCTGCTGCTCGAACGACAGCGGCAGCACCTCGGGCCGCGGTCGCGCCATCAGCGGCGTCCGGGTCTCGCCACCGAGCCGGCCCACCAGTTGGGCGACGCCGGCGACGGTGGGGGTGGCGAACAGATCGCCGATGCTGACCTCCGCGTCGAGGACGGCGCGGATGCGGGCGATGAGCCGCATCGCGAGCAGGGAGTCGCCGCCCAGCTCGAAGAAGGAGGCGTCGGCGCCCACCCACTCCAGGCCGAGGACCTCGCCGTAGAGGCTGCTGAGAATCTCCTCGGTGGGTGTGGCCGGGCCGCGTCCCTCGGCGACGTCCGTGAAGTCGGGGGCGGGGAGGGCAGGGCGGTCCAGCTTGCCGTTGACCGTGACCGGGAGGGCGTCCAGGGCGACGACCGCGGCGGGGACCATGTGGTCCGGCAGCCG
>NZ_JANIAA010000150.1 GCF_024505145.1 Streptomyces rugosispiralis
GCCAGGTCGAGCGACAGATCGAATCGCGCCGGGACCTGGGCGGCCGCCGGTATCCGCCGTACCCGAAGCCCCGGCAGGCCCCATCGCGGCGCCGGTACGCTCTGCAGTGCCAGCAGGACCTGGAACAGCGGGTTGTGGGAGAGCGAGCGTGACGGGTTCAGATCCTCGACCAACCGCTCGAACGGCACATCCTGATGGGCGTACGCGGCCAGATCGGTCTCCCGCACCTGGGCCAGCAGCTCCGCGAAGGACGGGTCCGCGCTGAGATCGGCGCGGACGACCAGGGTGTTGACGAAGAACCCGGCCAGGTCGTCCAGTGCCGGGTCGCCACGGCCCGCGATCGGCACGCCCATGGTGATGTCGTCGCCCGCACCCACCCGGCTGAGCAGCACGGAGAGGGCGGCGTGCACCACCATGAACATGGTGGCGCGACCGCGGCGGGCCACGTCCAGCAGCCGGGCGTGGGTCTCCGCGCTGATCCGGATCGGCACTTCGCCACCGCGGAAGGAGGACACCGCGGGCCGGGGCCGGTCGGTCGGCAGCGCGAGCTCCTGGGGTGCGTCGGCCAGCGCCTCACGCCAGTAGCCGAGTTGGCCGCTGATCACGCTGCCCGGGTCCTCGGATTCGCCCAGCACCTCGCGCTGCCACAGCGCATAGTCGGCGTACTGCACCGGCAGCGGCTCCCAGTCCGGCGTGCCGCCCGCGCGCCGGGCCGCGTACGCCGCGCCCAGGTCCCGCGCCAGCACACCCATGGACCAGCCGTCCACCGCGATGTGATGCGCCACGATCAGCAGCACATACTCCGACGGTCCCGTCTTCAACAGCCTTGCCCGCCACGGCAGATCGACGGTCACATCAAAGCCACGGTCCGCGTGCGAGCCGAGCTCGGCCGCGAGGAGTTCGTCGCTGGTCTCCACGACGACGAGTCGCGGTCGGCCCGCCTCGCCCTCCAGCACCTGCTGGCGCGGCTCACCATCGGTTTCCGGAAAGACCGTGCGCAGGCTCTCATGCCGGTCGGCCACATCGCCCAACGCGGCCTCCAGGGCGCTGATATCCAGCTCCCCGGTCAGCCGAAGGGCCAGCGGCAGGTTGTAGACCGCTCCGGCCCCCGGGTTGGTCTCCTCGAGCCGGTTGAGGAACCACATGCGCCGCTGGGCGTATGAGAGCGGCAGCGGCTCCGGCCTCGGCCGTGGTGTCAGCGCGGTCCGGGCGGCCGGACCGCCCGCCGCCGCGACGAGGCGGGCGACTCCGGCCACCGTGGGGGCGGCGAACAGCTCGCCGATGTTGAGCTCGGTGTCGAGGACGGCGCCGATCCGGGCGATGAGCTTCATGGCGAGAATCGAGTCGCCGCCGATGGTGAAGAACGACACCTCGGCGCCGACCCGTTCGAGCCCGAGCACCTCGCAGTACAGGCCGCAGAGGATCTCCTCGGTCGGCGTCGCGGGGCCGCGCCCGGTGGCGTCGGAGAAGTCCGGGGCGGGGAGGGCGGGGCGGTCCAGCTTGCCGTTGACCGTGACCGGAAGGGCGTCCAGGGCGACGACCGCGGCGGGGACCATGTGGTCCGGCAGCCA
>NZ_JANIAA010000151.1 GCF_024505145.1 Streptomyces rugosispiralis
GGCGTCGGACAGCCGCTCCAGCAGCAGTACGCCGACGCCCTCGCTGAAGGCCGTGCCGTCCGCGCCCGCGCCGAACGCCTTGCACAGGCCGTCCGGCGCCAGACCGCGCTGGCGCGAGAACTCCACGAACGCCGAGGCCCGCCCCATCACCGTGGCGCCCCCGGTCAGCGCCATCGAGCACTCGCCCTGCCGCAGCGCCTGTACGGCCCAGTGCATGGCCACCAGTGAGGAGGAGCACGCCGTGTCCACCGAGACCGCCGGGCCCTCCAGGCCCAGCACATAGGCCACCCGGCCGGAGGCGACACTCGTCGCCGAGCCGGTGAGCAGATAGCCCTCCAGGTCCTCGGGGGCGGGCCCGCTGCGCACGCCGTAGTCCTGGTTGATGACACCGGCGAACACGCCGATGTCCCGGCCCCCCACCGCCGTCGGATCCATGCCCGCCCGCTCGAACGCCTCCCAGCAGGCTTCCAGGAACAGCCGTTGCTGCGGATCCATCGCCAGCGCCTCACGCGGCGAGATGCCGAAGAAGTCCGCGTCGAAACCGGCCGCGTCCTCGAGGAAACCGCCGCGCAGCACATAGGAGGTGCCGCTGTGGTCCGGGTCCGTGTCGAACAGCGCTTCCAGGTCCCAGCCCCGGTCGCGGGGGAAGTCGGTGATGCCGTCGCGCTCGGCGAGCAGCAGGTCCCACAGCCCGTCGGGGTCGGCCACCCCGCCCGGCAGCCGGCAGCTCATCGCCACCACGGCGATCGGCTCGTCCGCGGCGGCCCCGGTGCGCACGGCCACCGGGGCCGCCGCGGCGGGCGCCGGGCCGCCGCCCAGCTCGGTGTGGAGCAGTTCGGCGAGAAGGGCCGGGGTCGGGTGGTCGAAGAGCAACGTGGCGGGCAGCCGCAGCCCGGTCGCCGAGTTGAGCCGGTTGCGCAGCTCGACCGCCGTCAGCGAGTCGAAGCCCATTTCCTTGAACGCCACCGTCGGCTCGATCGCCTCCGGACCGGTGTGGCCGAGGACCACCGCGGCCTCCGCCCGCACCAGGTTGAGCAGGAACTCCCGCTGCCCGGCGGGGGACAGCCCGGCCAGCTGCCCCGCGAGGCCACCGGCCGCCGGGGCCGCGGCCGCGGCCCGCGCGGTGCGCCGTACCGGCCGTGCGAGCCCGCGCAGCAGCGGGGACACCTCGGCGTCCGGTGTGCGGAGGGCGGCGAAGTCGATCTTCGCGGCCACGAGCGCGGGCAGTCCGGACCGCAGCCCGGCGTCGAACACCCGCAGCGCCTCGGCGTTGTCCATGCCCAGCACCCCCGCGCGCCGGGTGCGGCGTACGTCGGTTGCGTCCATCGTCGCCGTGAGCGTGCTGGTGTCGCTCCACAGCCCCCACGCCAGTGAGGTGGCGGGCTGATGGCGGGCCTGCCGCCACTGGGCGAAGGCGTCCAGGAAGGCGTTGGCGGCGGCGTAGTTGGCCTGCCCCGCGTTGCCGAGGACTCCGGCGGCGGAGGAGTAGACGAT
>NZ_JANIAA010000152.1 GCF_024505145.1 Streptomyces rugosispiralis
CATGTGCGCGCGGCCGATGAAGCCTATGCGCTGGGCGGTGACACCCCGGCGGCCAGCTATCTCGACCAGGCCAAGGTCCTGGCCGCGGCCGCCGAATCCGGCGCCGACGCCGTCCACCCCGGCTACGGATTCCTCTCCGAGAACGCCGAATTCGCCCAAGCCGTCCTCGACGCGGGACTGACCTGGATCGGCCCCCCGCCCCACGCCATCCGCGACCTGGGCGACAAGGTCGCCGCCCGCCACATCGCCCAGCGCGCCGGCGCACCCCTCGTCGCCGGCACCCCCGACCCCGTCTCCGGCGCCGAAGAGGTCGTGGCCTTCGCCGAACAGCACGGCCTGCCCATCGCCATCAAAGCCGCCTTCGGCGGCGGCGGCCGCGGCCTGAAAGTCGCCCGCACCATGGAAGAAGTCCCCGAGCTCTACGACTCCGCCGTCCGCGAGGCCGTGGCCGCCTTCGGCCGCGGCGAATGCTTCGTCGAGCGCTACCTCGACAAGCCCCGCCACGTCGAGACCCAGTGCCTGGCCGACACCCACGGCAACGTCGTCGTGGTCTCCACCCGCGACTGCTCCCTCCAGCGCCGCCACCAAAAACTCGTCGAGGAAGCCCCCGCCCCCTTCCTGACCGAGGAGCAGAACACCCAGCTCTACGCCGCCTCCAAGGCCATCCTCAAGGAGGCGGGCTATGTCGGGGCGGGGACGGTGGAGTTCCTGGTCGGCAACGACGGCACCATCTCCTTCCTGGAGGTCAACACCCGGCTCCAGGTGGAACACCCGGTCACCGAAGAGGTCACCGGCATCGACCTGGTCCGCGAGATGTTCCGCATCGCCGACGGCGAGGCCCTGGGGTACGACGACCCGCCGATGCGGGGGCATTCGTTCGAGTTCCGGATCAACGGCGAGGACCCGGGCCGCAACTTCCTGCCCGCCCCGGGCACGGTGACCTCCTTCGTCCCGCCCACCGGCCCCGGCGTCCGCCTCGACGCGGGCGTGGAGTCCGGCAGCGTCATCGGCCCCGCGTGGGACTCCCTGCTGGCCAAGCTGATCATCACCGGCGCCACCCGCACCCAGGCCCTCCAGCGCGCCGCCCGCGCCCTGGCCGAGTTCCAGGTCGAGGGCATGGCCACCGCCATCCCCTTCCACCAGGCGGTCGTGACGGACCCGGCGTTCACCAGCGAACCCTTCACCATCCACACCCGCTGGATCGAAACCGAGTTCAACAACACCATCACCCCCTTCACCCCGGCCGGGGCGGACGAGGCCGAGGAGCCCACCGGCCGTGAGACGGTCGTGGTCGAGGTCGGCGGCAAGCGACTCGAGGTCTCACTGCCCGCCTCCCTGGGCGTGGCCACCGCCCCCGCGGGCGGTTCGAAGAAGCCGAAGCGCAAGGCGGTCAAGAAGTCCGGCTCCGCCGCCTCCGGCGACGCCCTCGCCTCGCCCATGCAGGGCACGATCGTCAAGGTCGCCGTCAACGAGGGCGACACCGT
>NZ_JANIAA010000153.1 GCF_024505145.1 Streptomyces rugosispiralis
ATCCCCGGCGGGGGCTTTGAGCTGCGGTGGACCTGAGTCCGACGGCGCGCGGAAGGGCGGGTCCCGGTGAGTGGTCCCGCCCTTCTCGGTCATCGTGGTGGGCGGCTCACTCGGGGTCTTTGACGTCCTCGTCGGACTGGAGCCCTTGCGCGGGCGGCGGGTCGATGGCGGTGGTGGGGTTGGTGCAGCCGGGGACGCTGCCTTCGGGGGCACAGTTGTCCGGGGTGTTGTCGATGACCTTGGTGTTGGTGAGCGTGACCTGACCGTTCGACTGGTTGTCGATGCCGCCGCCGGCGGTGATCGCCGTGTTGCGTGTGATCAGGCTGTCGACCAGTGTGGCGGTGGCGTTGGGGCCGAGGTTTGAGAGGCCCGCGCCTCTCACGGCGATGTTGTCCCTGATGGTGGTCGACTTCAGGTTCAGGGTGGAGGTGTTCACGTTGCGGATGCCGCCGCCCTCGATGCCGGTGTTGCCCCTGATCGATACGGACTCCAGGGTCGCGGTGCCCAGTTGGTTTTCCAGACCGCCGCCATTGCTGGTGACTGCTCGGTTCTTGAGCAGGGAGCCGCCCTTCATCGTCATGGTGCCGTTACCGGCGACTGTGCCGTTACCGGTGTTGAGGACTCCGCCGCCGAAGCTGGCTGCGGTGTTGCGTTCGACGGTGGTGCGGTCGAGGTGGAGCTGTCCGCCGTTGTTGGAGACGCCACCACCGGTGACCGCGAAATTGTCCTTGAAGACGGTGTCGTTCAGGTTCAGTGTGCCCTGCTCGTTGAGGGCTCCGCCGCCAGAGTTGCTGCTGACGCCGCCGCTGACCGTGAGCGACTTCAGGGTGAGCGTGCCACCGGACACCACGTGGAAGATGCGGAAGCTGTCCGTGGCGTCCGGGTCGCGTCGGATGGTGGAGCCGTTGCCGGAGATGGTGACATCCCCGGTGATCTCGGGAAGGCCATCGTCCGGGTTGTCCGGGGTGGTCAGTGTGTAGGTGCAGCGGGATGCGAGCGTGGTGCGACCACCGTTGGCGTTGGCCTGGTTAATCGCGTTCACCAGGCCGGGGATGTCGTTGCACCCCACTCGGATGTCTTCGGCGGCACTGGCCGTCCCGGTCGGCAGGACCACGAGGGAGAGTCCCGCACCGACCGCGACGGTCATGGCGCCGGACCGCGAAATGAACCTCATCGTTACGCCTTCCTCAGCGCTGGAGTGAAGCGGCGCATCACCGGCGTCAGCGGGCGTGCTGGTCAACCGGGATGGCAAGATGACGTTCTCTTTCTAACGACAGGTGATCGCGCGCTCACCTGCTGTGCCGCCAAACGGGCCCAGCCTTTGCGGGGCCCGAGGGAGTGCCTCCGTGGCACGTCCCGTCCGAGGCCACCCGTAAGGCGCTGCAGAAGCTCGGCAAGCACCTGGGTGAGCAAGGATCGCAAGTAGTTGCTGTACTTCGCTGCTGTACGGCACCAAAAAGCCCCCACCGAGTTTC
>NZ_JANIAA010000154.1 GCF_024505145.1 Streptomyces rugosispiralis
GGCACCGCCCAGCGTGGCGTCCGACGCCGCCGGGGCCTCCTCCCACCAGTACCGGGAGCGCTGGAAGGCATAGGTCGGCAGCTCGACCCGCCGGGCCCCGGTGCCCTCGAAGTAGCCGCCCCAGTCCGGGGACTGGCCCCGGACCTGCAGCAGGGCGAGCGCGGCGGTCACCGATTCGGCCTCGGCACGGTCCTTCCGCAGCGTGGCGGCGAACGCGGCGTCGGACGCGGAGTCGGTCACGCACTCCTGCGCCATCGCGGAGAGAACGCCGTCGGGGCCAAGCTCGACGAAGGTCGTCACACCCTCCGCTTCCAGCGTCCGCACACCGTCGAGGAAGCGCACGGCCTCGCGGACGTGGCGCACCCAGAAGTCCGGGCTGGTGATCTCCTCGGCGGAGACGACGTTCCCGGTGAGATTGGAGACGATCGGGATACGCGGAGCCTCGTACGACAGCCCCTCCGCGACCTCGCGGAACGCGTCCAACATCCCGTCCATGCGGGGCGAGTGGAACGCATGGCTGACCGTGAGCCGCTTGGTCTTACGACCCCGCGCCTCAAAACCGGAAGCGATCGCGACAGCCGCGTCCTCATCACCCGCGATGACCACCGACGACGGGCCGTTGAGGGCGGCTATCGAGACGCGCTCGGTCAGCAGCGGCGCCACCTCGTCCTCCGACGCCTGGACGGCAACCATCGCGCCACCGGCCGGAAGCTCCTGCATCAGACGGCCACGAGCCGCCACCAACTTCGCCGCGTCCGCGAGTGAGAGCACACCCGCCACATGCGCGGCGGCCAGCTCACCGATCGAATGCCCGGAGAGGAAGTCCGCCTTCAGACCCCACGCCTCGACCAGCCGGAACAACGCCACCTCGACCGCGAACAACGCGGGCTGAGTGAACCCCGTCCGGTCCAGGGCGGAGGCGTCATCCCCGAACAGCACCTCCCGCAGCGGCCGCTCAAGGTACAGATCCAGATGCGCACACACCTCATCCAGCGCATCCGCGAACACCGGGAAGGCACCGTAAAGCTCACGACCCATGCCGAGCCGCTGGCTGCCCTGTCCCGTGAACAGGAACGCCACCTTGCCCTCGGCGACCGTCCCCTCGACCACATCCGGTACGGACTCGCCCCGGGCCAGCGCGTCCAGGCCCGCCAGGAACGTCTCGCGGTCCGTGGTGACGAGGGCGGCGCGCCGCTCAAGTGCGGCGCGGCTGGTGGCGAGCGAGAACGCGAGGTCGGTCGCGCTCAGTTCGGGGTGGGTACGGAGATGGGTGGCCAGCTGTGCGGCCTGGGCGTGCAGCGCCTGCCCGTCCTTCGCCGACAGCAGCCACGGCAGCACGGTCAGCTCACGCGGCGCGGGCTGCTCGGGCGGGGCGGCCGGAAGGGCCGGAACAGCCGGGGCCTGCTCGATGATGGTGTGCGCGTTGGTACCGCTGAGCCCGAAGGACGACACGCCCGCGCGGCGCGGG
>NZ_JANIAA010000155.1 GCF_024505145.1 Streptomyces rugosispiralis
AGTCTGGAACCCGGCCGACTACACACTGCCGGACACGCGGTATTACGTGCCGATCCAGAATGCTTCCAGCGGGAAAGACACCCGGGCACTGGTGGCGTTCGGGACGGACAAACGAGGTACGTGTCCCGACCAGACGGCGTGCCCGACCACGATCAACACGCAGGACCAAGTGGGCACGACGTTCGCACTGGCCTACGACAAGTACCGGAAGCGGCTGTTCCAGGGCGCGTTCGCCCGGCGGTACACCCCGTACGGGCCGGACGGCGGTAACGCGATCTACACCACGCCGACCGACGGTGGGAGCGCGCCGGAGCTGTTCGCGAAGGTGCCGGGCGCCACGGCGACGCCGCACGACGCCACCAACATGATCAAAGACGCCGGGTTCACCAACGCGCCCGGCAAGGAGAGCATCGGCGGGCTGGCCCTGTCCGAGGACGGCTCGACGCTGTACGCGGTGAACCTGCTGACCCGGCGCCTGGTCAGCTTCGACGCGACCGGGACCACCGCATCCGCACCCGAAGCGACGGTGCGCATCCCGGACCCGGGCTGCGCCACGTCCACCGACTGGCGGCCATTCGCACTCTCCACACACGACAACAAGCTCTACGTCGGTGGCGTGTGCAGCGCGGAAAGCACGCAGAAGCGCGAAGACCTGAAAGCCGTCGTCTACACCTACGACGGCGAACAATTCGACACCGTGCTGACCCAGCCGCTCACCGGCGAGCGCGGCACCGTCTATGCCGGTGCCGAGGGGAACGACCAGGCAAACCACTGGAACCCGTGGAACACCAACCTGGCGACCTGGGACCAATTCAAAGTGAACGGAGGAAGTACCCTCGTCAATCCACAGCCGGAGCTCGCGACCCTCGCCTTCGCCCGTGACGGTTCGATGATCGTCGGTTTCCGCGACCGGTTCATGGACGTGGTCAGTGGAGGCGGGCTGGACCCCCGGCCGGGCAATGACACGCCGGAAAACGGCATGTCCGGTGGTGACATCAACATGGCCTGCGCCAATCCCGACGGTGGATACGCGTGGGAAGGCACCGGGAATTGCCCCAACCACGCCGACCCCGCCACCGACGGCGGCCAGAACAGCGGTGTCGTCGAATACTTCCCGGGCGACTACGTGCGGAACAACGGCGCACCGAACGACCCCCGCGGGGTGCACAACGAAGCCTCCCAAGGGTCGGTCGCCTACATCCCGCAGCAGCAATGGGTCATCAGCACGCAGCTGGACCCGACCGACAACTACAGCACCGACGGGACCGGTTACTACGACATCCACACGGGTCAAGGGCCCGGTAACAACCATTCCGCCAACGCGTACCAGTTCGTCAGTCCGACCGACAATGGGTTCGGTAAGGCCGGTGGGCTCGGCGATATCGCCTACGAGGCCGCGAACGCGCCGATCCAGATCGGCAACCGGGTCTGGTTCGACGGCGACCACAAC
>NZ_JANIAA010000156.1 GCF_024505145.1 Streptomyces rugosispiralis
GGTCTGGAACCCGGCCGACTACGCACTGCCGGACTCGCGGTATTTCGTACCGATCCAGAACACCGCCGACGGGCAAGACACCCGGGCACTGGTGGCATTCGGGACGGACAAACGAGGTACGTGTCCTGACGACACCGAGTGCCCGACCACGCTCAACACGAGGGCCCAGGTGGGCACGACGTTCGCGTTGGCCTATGACAAGCACCAGAAGCGGATCTTCCAGGGCGCGTTCGCCCGGCGGTACACCCCGTACGGGCCGGACGGCGGTAACGCGATCTACACCACGCCGACCGACGGTGGGAGCGCGCCGACCCTGTTCGCGAAGGTGCCGGGCGCCACGGCGACGTCGCACGACGCCTCCAACATGATCAAGGACGCCGGGTTCACCGATGCGCCGGGCAAGGAGAGCATCGGCGGTCTGGCCCTGTCGGAGGACGGCTCGACGCTGTACGCGGTGAACCTGCTGACCCGGAGACTGGTCAGCTTCGACGCGACCGGCACCACGGCATCCGCACCCGAATCGACGGTGCGCATCCCGGACCCGGGCTGCGCGAGCCCCGGTGACTGGCGGCCGTTCAGCCTTCAGGTCCACGACAACAAGCTCTACGTCGGTGGCGTGTGCAACGCGGAGAGCACACAGAAGCGCGAAGACCTGAAAGCCGTCGTCTACACCTACGACGGCGGACGGTTCGACACCGTGCTGACCCAGCCGCTCACCGCCAAGCGCGGCTCCGTCTTCGGTTCCAACGACGTCGTCCAGGCCACCCACTGGAACCCGTGGAACACCTCCCTGGCCACGTGGGACGAGCGGAAGGTGGGCAACGTCTTCATCGATCCGCAGCCGGAACTCGCCTCCCTCGCCTTCGCCCGCGACGGTTCGATGATCCTCGGTTTCCGCGACCGGTTCATGGACGTCGTGAGCTGGGGTGGACTGGACCCGAGGCCGAATGACAACACCCCGGAAAGCGGCATGGCCGGCGGCGACATCAACATGGCCTGTGCCGCTCCCACCGGTGGATACGAGTGGGAAGGCACCGGAAGCTGCCCCAACCACGCCACCCCCGCCACCGGTGGCAACCAGGACCCAAGTGTCGTCGAGTACTTCCCGGGCGACTACTTCGGCAACGGGGTTCACGCGGAGACCGCGCTGGGCTCGGTGGCCTACATTCCGCAGCAGCAGTGGGTCGTCAGCACGGAGTTCGACCCGGTCGCCAACGTCGCGACCTCCGGGACCGGTTACCACAACGTCACGACCGGTGAGGGTCCGGGCAACGATCCGACCCACAACGCGTACCAGTTCGTCAGTCAGGCACAGAGCGGGTTCGGTAAGGCCGGTGGGCTCGGCGATATCGCCTACGAGGCCGCGAACGCGCCGATCCAGATCGGCAACCGGGTCTGGTTCGACGGCGACCACAAT
>NZ_JANIAA010000157.1 GCF_024505145.1 Streptomyces rugosispiralis
TGTGATTTCCGGTGCGGAAGAAGCGGTGGTGGAGGTCGCCGGGCTGCTGGAGGCCGGGGGTGTCAAGACCAAGCGGCTGCGGGTGTCGCATGCGTTCCACTCGCCGTTGATGGAGCCGATGCTGGCCGAGTTCCGGCAGGTGGCCGAGGGGTTGTCGTACGCGAGCCCCCGCATCCCCGTCGTATCGAATGTGACGGGTCTGGTGGCGGACGCCGAGGCGTTGTGCTCGGCCGAGTACTGGGTGCGGCATGTCCGCGAGACCGTGCGGTTCGCGGACGGTGTGGAGTGCCTGACCGGGCAAGGCGTCGTCACCTACCTGGAGTTGGGCCCCGACGGAGTCCTCTCCGGGATGGGGCAGGAGTGCGCGCCCGACGCCGTCTTCGCTCCTGTTCTCCGCAGCGGCTGGGAAGAGACCGCCTCGGTCATGGAGGGGCTGGCGCAGATCCATGTGCGGGGGCGTTCCGTGGACTGGGCCGCCCTGCTCGCACCGGCGCGCCCCCGGTCCGTCGAGCTGCCCACGTATCCCTTCCAGCGGGAGCACTTCTGGCTGGAGTCGTCCGTCACCACGGCTGAGGCGGGCCCCACGGACGCGGTGGACGCCGACTTCTGGGACGCGGTGGAGCGCGAGGATCTGTCCGCGCTCACCGACACGCTGGCGGTCGCGGACGAGAACGGCGCCGGCGAATCGCTGGCGGCGGTGTTGCCGGTGCTGTCGTCTTGGCGTCGCCGTGGACGTGAGCGCGCCACGGTGGACGGGTGGCGCTACCGCGTGTCGTGGTCGCCGGTGTCCGACGGGGCGGGGACGGTGACAGGTCCGTGGCTGGTGGCCATCCCCGCGGGCATGGCCGACGACCCGTGGGTGTCGGCGTGCGTGGACGCCCTTGCCGGGCGGGACGCACGGCCGGTGATGGTCGAGCTGGGGGCCGATGACACCGACCGTGAGGTGGTGGCGGCGCGGCTGTGCTCGGCTCTTGCCGAGCCCGAAGCGGCCGCTGCCGCAGGCGTGTTGTCCCTGCTGGCGTTGGCCGAGGGCCGACACGGTCAGCATCGGTCGGTGCCCCTGGGCGTGGCCTTGACGCTTTCGCTGGTGCAGGCGGTGGGCGATGTGGGCCTGACCGCACCGGTGTGGTGTGCGACGCGCGGTGCGGTCGCGGTCACCGGTTCCGAGAGCGTGCGCGCGGTGGAGCAGGCGGCGGTGTGGGGCCTGGGCCGGGTGGCCGGTCTGGAGGTGCCCGAGCGGTGGGGCGGTTTGCTGGATCTTCCCGAGGTGTGGGATGCGCGGGCGGCGGATCGCCTCGTGGACGTGGTGAGCGGCCGTACGGGCGAGAACGAGGTCGTCGTGCGCGGCTCGGGGGTGTTCGCGCGCCGTATCGTCCGGGCGTCGGCCGCCGGACACGACATCGAGGGC
>NZ_JANIAA010000158.1 GCF_024505145.1 Streptomyces rugosispiralis
CTCCACAGAGTTGGAAGCGGCCCGTACGGTCATTCGACCCGAATTACCAAACGGACCGAATGGACAACTTCTGCACTCCACCCGTGCAGGGCGACTCGTTACGAATGTCGGACGAGGTTCGCGCGCAGTACCTCTTCGATGTCCAACTCCACCTCGCGCGTGTGAACCCCGGCCGCGAGTGCTGCCCGGGCAAGCTCTCCAGACGCGGGGGTGAACGTTTCGCCGAGCAGGCGGTTTTCCGCGCGCAGTGCGTCCTCAAGCGTGCCGTCGACCGCGTCGATTGCTTCGGTAGCCGCGGCGCGGACACCGTCGGGCAGAGCCGCGATGGTCAGTGCGACCCACTCAACATATTCGTCCAGTTCTGCGGCGGGCAGAGCTCGGTTCACCCATCCCCACCGCTCGGCAGTCGCCGCGTCGACAAGCCCGCCTGTCAGCACGATCTCGAGAGCGCGAGCGCGACCCACGAGGCGGGGTAGGTGGGCAGTTGCACCGGCTCCAGGGACGATGCCGATCAGTGTCTCGAACTGGCCGAACGCCGCAGTCTCGAGGGCCGCGAATCGCAGATCCAGACTGGAGACCAGCTCGGATCCACCGCCACGGGCGAGTCCCGCGACTTTGGCAATGGTGGTCTGAGGCAGACGCCGCCAGCGTTCATGAAGCCGCATCATCGGGCCCGTCCCGACAAGCGTCTCCTCTGCGATCGGGAGGGCAGCGTAGGTCGCGGGGTCCTCCACGAATGACAGGTCGCCGTGTGCCAAGAAGAACTCCGGATTGGTGCTCTGGACCACGATGACGTGCAGATCGGGATCATTCTCAGCCGCCGCAGCGACGGCGTCCAGGTCGAGCATGAGCTGAGCCGTCATCAGGTTGACGGGCGGAACATTAATCGAGACCCATAGCACTCCGTCCTGGCGCTTGAGATTGAGGCTGGGCAGGGACTGTTCGGTCATGAGATTCCTTTGGGTTGACGGTATCTCTGGTATACCTGGCACATGAAAGGCACTTCAACGCAACCTGGTATCCGCGAAGATCGGGCCGGTCACGAGACCATCGTCGGCCCGCAGCGCGAGCTCCTGGATCAGCTGCTGGACAAGTGGGGTCACCTGCTGCTGGCCGCGTTGTGCCAGCAGCCGCGACGCTTCAACGAGCTCAAGAGAGAGCTCGATGGGGTCACTCAAAAATCGCTGACGCAGGCACTGCGACGGTTGGAACGCAACGGCCTCGTCGAGCGCCTGGTACTGACGCAACGCCCCGTTGCTGTGGAGTACCGGATCACGCCGCTGGGTCGCACGCTTGAGGAGCCCTTCTCGATCCTGCGCGCCTGGACCGCCGACCACCTCCCTGAAGTCGAACGACACAGGGATGCATTTGACAAAGGCGCGGACACCCTTCA
>NZ_JANIAA010000159.1 GCF_024505145.1 Streptomyces rugosispiralis
GATCAGCTGGGTGCGGGTGGTCTCCGGGTCGTCGGAGGAGGCGATGGTGCGCCGGTGGAGGATGTTGACGGCGCCCTGGGCGCCCATGACCGCGATCTGGGCGGTGGGCCAGGCCAGGTTGAGGTCGGCGCCCAGGTGTTTGGAGCCCATCACGTCGTATGCGCCGCCGAACGCCTTGCGGGTGATGACGGTGATCAGCGGGACGGTGGCTTCGGCGTAGGCGAAGATCAGCTTGGCGCCGCGGCGGATGATGCCGTTGTACTCCTGGTCGGTGCCGGGCAGGAAGCCGGGTACGTCGACGAAGGTCAGGACGGGCACGTTGAACGCGTCGCAGGTGCGTACGAAGCGTGCGGCCTTCTCGGAGGCGTCGATGTCCAGGCAGCCGGCGAACTGCATGGGCTGGTTGGCCACGATGCCCACCGGGTGGCCCTCGACCCGGCCGAAGCCGGTGATGATGTTGGGTGCGAAGAGCGCCTGGGTCTCCATGAACTCGTTGTCGTCCAGTACGTGCTCGATGGCTTTGTGCACGTCGTACGGCTGGTTCGCGGAGTCCGGGATGAGGGTGTCCATCTCCCGGTCCTCGTCCGTGACCTCCAGGTCGGCCTCGTCGGGGAAGGCCGGGGGCTCGGAGAGGTTGTTGGAGGGGAGGTAGGACAGCAGGGCCTTGACGTATTCGATGCCGTCCTTCTCGTCGCCGGCCATGTAGTGGGCGACGCCGGAGGTGGTGTTGTGGGTCCGGGCGCCGCCCAGCGCCTCGAAGCCGACGTCTTCTCCGGTGACCGTTTTGATCACGTCGGGGCCGGTGATGAACATGTGTGAGGTCTGGTCGATCATGACGGTGAAGTCGGTGATCGCCGGGGAGTAGACCGCTCCGCCCGCGCAGGGGCCCACGACGAGGCTGATCTGGGGGATCACTCCGGAGGCGTGGGTGTTGCGGCGGAAGATCTCGCCGTACATGCCGAGGGAGACCACGCCCTCCTGGATGCGGGCGCCGCCGGAGTCGTTGATGCCGATGACCGGGCAGCCGGTCTTGAGCGCGAAGTCCATGACCTTGACGATCTTCTCGCCGAAGACTTCCCCGAGGGCTCCGCCGAAGACCGTGAAGTCCTGGGAGAAGACGGCCACCGGGCGGCCGTCGACCGTGCCGTATCCGGTGACGACGCCGTCGCCGTAGGGGCGGTTCTGGTCGATGCCGAAGTTGGTGGAGCGGTGCCGGGCGAACTCGTCGAGTTCGGTGAAGGATCCCTCGTCCAGGAGGAGGTCGATGCGTTCGCGCGCGGTCAGCTTGCCCTTGGCGTGCTGCTTCTCCACCGCGCGTGCGGACCCGGCGTGGGTCGCTTCTTCGATGCGGCGCTGCAGGTCCGCGAGCTTCCCCGCGGTGGTGTGGCGGT
>NZ_JANIAA010000160.1 GCF_024505145.1 Streptomyces rugosispiralis
ACGGTGGGGTTGTGGAGCGGCCCGAGGTGTCTGCTGTGGGGTTGTTCGAGCGTCGGGTGGGGTTGGTGCCGGATGCGGTGGCGGTGGTGTGTGGTGAGCGGTCGTTGACGTATGGGGAGTTGGATGCGTGGGCGGAGCGGGTGGCGGTGGGTTTGGTGGCGCGGGGTGTGGGGCCGGAGTCGGTGGTGGGTCTTGCGTTGCCGCGGTCGGTGGAGTTGGTGGTGGGGTTGTTGGGGATTTGGAAGGCGGGTGCGGCGTATTTGCCGGTTGATCCGCGGTATCCGGGTGGGCGGTTGGGTCATATTCTCCGTGCGGCGTGTCCGGTGGTGGTGCTGACGGATGAAGAAACGGCTGGGGTTTTGCCGGAGAGTGGGGTGTCTCTGGCATGGCTGGGTGAGGTGGAGAGGGCGGGGGTGGAATCGGGTTCTTGGGATGCTGTGCGGGTTCTTCCGGATCAGGCGGCGTATGTGATGTTCACGTCGGGGTCGACCGGTGTGCCGAAGGGTGTGGTGGTTTCGCATCGGGGTGTGGTGAATGGTGTGTTGGGGTTGGCGTCGGTGGTGGGGGTGGATGCTTCGACGCGGATGTTGGCGGGGACGTCGGTGAATTTTGATGTGTCGGTGTTCGAGATGGTGATGACGTTGTGTGTGGGTGGTTGTGTGGAGGTGGTGCGTGATGTGTTGGTGGTGGGGGAGCGTGGTGGTTGGTCGGGTGGGGTGATCAGTACGGTTCCTTCGGTGTTCGCGGAGTTGTTGGATCAGGTGTCGGGGAAGGTTTCCGCGCGGTCGGTGGTGTTTGCGGGGGAGGCGTTGTCCGGTTCGTTGGTGGGGCGGGTGCGGGAGGCGATTCCGGGTGTGCGGGTGGTGAATGCGTATGGGCAGTCGGAGAGTTTTTATGCGTCGGTGCATTGTGTGGGGGTGGGTGGTTTTTCGGGGGTGGGGAGTGTGCCGGTGGGTGTGCCGTTGGGGAATATGCGGGTGTATGTGTTGGGGCCGGGGTTGGTTCCGGTGCCGTGTGGTGTGGTGGGTGAGTTGTATGTGGCGGGGGAGATTGGTCGGGGGTATTTCGGTCGTGCGGGGTTGAGTGCGGAGCGGTTTGTGGCGGATCCGTTTGGTGGGTTGGGTGGTCGGATGTATCGGACGGGGGATTTGGGGCGGTGGACTGGGGAGGGTGTGCTGGAGTTTGTGGGTCGTGGGGATGCGCAGTTGAAGGTGCGTGGTTTTCGTATTGAGCCGGGTGAGGTGGAGGCGGTGTTGTGTGCTCATCCGGGGGTGGGTCAGGCGGTGGTGACGGTGTGCCGGGGCCGGGGTGGTGGTAAGCAGCTCGTCGGCTACGTCGTCCCCGCGGAGGCAC
>NZ_JANIAA010000161.1 GCF_024505145.1 Streptomyces rugosispiralis
CCCCTGGGCCGACAACGGCATGGCCGTCAGCAGCGCCGAGGTCAGCCGCACCATCCGGCGCAACGGCATGACCGCGATGGATCCACGGCTGGCCCTGGCGGCGCTGGAGCGCGCGATCACCCACCCGGACGCCGCTCTCGCCGTCGTCGACGCCGACTGGGAGCGTTTCGCCGACACCTTCGAGGCCCGGCGGCTGTCCCGGCTGCTCAGCGGAGTCCCGGAAGTCCGGAAGCTGACCGCGACCACCCGGCCCGGTGACACCGACCCCGCACACACCGAGGAGTCCTCGGCACTCGTCCGCCGTCTGGAGACCCTGTCCGAGGCCGAACGGCGGCGCACCCTACTGGAGTTGGTGCGTGCCCATGTGGCCGCCGTACTCGGCCACAGCGGTGTGGACGCCATCGGTCCCGGCCGCGCGTTCATGGAGATCGGCTTCGACTCCCTGACCGCGGTCGGCCTGCGCAACCAGCTCAGCGAGGCCACGGGTGTTCAGCTCCCGGCCACCCTGGTCTTCGACTACCCCACACCGACCGCGCTGGCCGGCTATCTGCTCACCGAACTGCTCGACAGCCACGACCAGACGGACGGCGCGACCGCGGACGTGGCCACGGCCGCGCCCGCCGCGGTGGACGAGCCGATCGCGATCGTCTCGATGAGCTGCCGTTTTCCCGGCGATGTACGCTCCGCCGACGACCTGTGGCGGCTGCTGGCCGCCGGAGAGGATGCCGTCTCGGCGTTCCCCACGGACCGTGGCTGGGACCTCGAGGGGCTGTACGACACGGACCCCGACGCGATCGGCAAGAGCTATGTACGCGAGGGTGCGTTCCTCTCCGAGGTGAGCGGCTTCGACGCGTCCTTCTTCGGCATCTCGCCGCGTGAGGCCCTGGCGATGGACCCGCAGCAGCGGCTGCTGCTGGAAACCTCGTGGGAGCTGTGGGAACGGGCCGGAATCGACCCGGAAGCGGTGCGCGGCAGCCGTACGGGCGTGTTCATGGGCACCAACGGCCAGGAGTACGTGTCCCTGGTCGACCGGGCCCCGGAGACCACCGAAGGCTATGTGGCCACCGGCAACGCGGCCAGCGTCGTCTCCGGCCGCATCTCGTACACCTTCGGCTTCGAGGGCCCCGCGGTGACCGTGGACACCGCCTGTTCGTCGTCCCTGGTGGCGCTGCACCTCGCGGCACAGGCGCTGCGGCAGGGCGAGTGCTCCCTGGCGCTCGCCGGTGGCGTCTCGGTGATGGTGTCACCGCGTGGCTTCGTGGAGTTCAGCCGCCAGCGGGGCCTGGCGCCGGACGGCCGCTGCAAGCCGTTCGCGGCGGCCGCCGACGGCACGGC
>NZ_JANIAA010000162.1 GCF_024505145.1 Streptomyces rugosispiralis
AAAGCCCCCGCCGACTATGGGCGGATTCCAGGGGTCGTTGCAACACGTGGTCGGTTGATTAGGCCGCGAGCAGTTTATGCAGGCGCTCGGCTGGGGTTTCCCAGTCGAGTGTTTTGCGTGGGCGGCTGTTGAGCTCGGCGGCGACGGCGGTCAGCTGCTCGGGGTCGTGGACGGACAGGTCGGTGCCCTTGGGGAAGTACTGCCGCAGCAGGCCGTTCGTGTTCTCGTTCGAGCCGCGCTGCCAAGGGCTGGCCGGGTCGCAGAAGTAGACCGGGACGTCGGTGGCGACGGTGAACGCGTGATGGGCGGCCATCTCCGAGCCCTGGTCCCAGGTCAGGGACTTGACCAGGTGCCGTGGCAGCGTCTGGACGATGGTCTGCAGAGCCGTGCTGACGTCTTCGGCGGCGCGGCCGCCCGGCAGGTGGACAAGCATCACGTAGCGGGTCGCCCGTTCGACCAGGGTGCCGATGGCGGAGGCGCCGTCCTTGCCGATGATCAGGTCGCCTTCCCAGTGGCCGGGAACGGCCCGGTCGGCAGCCTCTGCGGGCCGTTCACTGATCATGACCATGGGATGGGAGAAGCGCGGCTGCCGGGCGGCGGCCTGACG
Organism: Streptomyces rugosispiralis; assembly: GCF_024505145.1. Taxonomy (GTDB): domain Bacteria; phylum Actinomycetota; class Actinomycetes; order Streptomycetales; family Streptomycetaceae; genus Streptomyces; species Streptomyces rugosispiralis. The sequence goes on from NZ_JANIAA010000162.1 coordinate 608, forward strand.
GTGCGGCCTGCGCCGGGCCCGTCCCGTGCGTAGTGCTCGAGCCAGCTCGCGCCGGAGTTCCCCGCGGCCCTGGACGTAAAGGGCCTGATAGATCGTCTCGTGGACCACGTGCATCTCCGGCCGGTCAGGGAACCGTCTGCGAAGAGCTTGACAGATCTGCTCAGGACTCCACCGCATGGCCAGGTGAGCCTGGATGAAGTCCCGCAGCTCGGGGTTCTGGCCGATCTTGCCCGGCTTGGGCCGGGGCCGGCGCCGATCGGCCCGGCGCTGGGCAGCGTGGGGACGGTAGGCCCACCGCGTGCGGTCACCGCGCAGCGGCATGCCGTTGCGGCGTATCTCCCGGCTGATCGTGGAGGGGCTGCGGCCCAGCTCGGCGGCGATCGTGCGGACAGAGGCCTTCTCCCGCAGCCGGTCGGCTATGTGGATGCGCTCGTCCTCACGCAGGCACCTCGTCGACGAAGGCTCGGGCTCCTGCTCCGCCAGAGCAGGAGCCCGCCGCCGCTTCGGGTCGGTCCGGCCGTTTCGCCACTCGCGACCGGTCCGCTCATGAACGCCGACGCGTCGGCTTGCCTCTCGGTTGGTCAGCCCCATCTGCACGAGCCGGAAGTATTCCTCCCGCTCGGCCCGGAGCTTCACAGGCCCCTGAGCCTTGCGAACCTTACGGATCTCGAAGTCCATCGCACCCCTTGAGCTGGGGTGTTGCAACGACCACTAGAACCGAAG
>NZ_JANIAA010000163.1 GCF_024505145.1 Streptomyces rugosispiralis
CGCCGGATGCGGTGGCGGTGGTGGCGGGTGGTGTGTCGCTGTCGTATCGCGAACTGGATGGGCGTGCTGGGCGTTTGGCGGGGTTGTTGGCTGGGCGTGGGGTGGGTGCGGAGTGTTTTGTGGCGGTGGCGTTGCCGAGGTCGGTGGACCTGGTGGTGGCGTTGCTGGCGGTGTGGAAGGCGGGGGCGGCGTATCTTCCGCTGGACACGGAGTATCCGGCGGACCGGCTCGCGTACATGCTCCAGGACGCCACACCGGCACTCATCCTCACCTCGGCGGAGTCCGCCGACCACCTTCCCCAGATCGGTGGCGTTCCGCGTCTGCTCATGGACTCCGCAGCCGTGCGGGCAGCCTTCGACGACCCGGCCGACGTCGAGGAGGTACGGGCGGCCACGGCCCCCGACACCTCCGCGTATGTGATTTATACGTCGGGTTCGACGGGGCGGCCGAAGGGTGTGGTGGTGCCGCAGGGGCCGTTGGCGAACTTTGTGGTGTCGATGGCCGGGCGGTTCGGGCTTTCGGGTGAGGACCGTTTGCTGGCGGTGACGACGGTGGGGTTCGACATCGCGGGTCTTGAGTTGTTCGTGCCCCTGCTGTCTGGCGCTGCGGTGGTGGTGGCGGAGCGGGATGTGGTGCGGGATCCGGCGGCGTTGTGTGGGTTGGTGTCTGCTGAGCGGATTTCGGTGATGCAGGCGACGCCGAGTTTGTGGCGGGCGGTGCTGGCCGAGGATCCGGCGGTGCTGAGGGGTGTGCGGGTGCTGGTGGGTGGTGAGGCGTTGCCCGCTGATCTGGCGGTGGCGTTGGCTGGTCGGGCCGGGTCGGTGACGAATCTGTATGGTCCGACGGAGACCACGATTTGGTCGACGGCCTGGCCGGTCACCCCCGAGAGCGCGAACGGTCCGCGTATCGGGCGGCCGATCGCCAATACCCAGGTGTATGTGCTGGACGGCGGGTTGCGGCCGGTGCCGGTCGGGGTGCCGGGTGAGCTGTATATCGCGGGTGAGGGTGTGGTGCGTGGCTATCACGGGCGGTCGGGGCTGACGTCCGAGCGGTTCGTGGCCGATCCGTTCGACCGTACCGGCGGTGGGCGGATGTATCGCACGGGTGATGTGGTGCGGTGGACCGCCGATGGTGAGCTGGAGTATCTGTCGCGGGTCGATGACCAGGTCAAGCTGCGTGGTTTCCGGATCGAGCTGGGTGAGATCGAGGCGGTGCTGGCCGGGCATGATGGCGTGGCCCAGGCCGCGGTCCTCGTGCGCGAGGACCGGCCCGGCGACAAGCG
>NZ_JANIAA010000164.1 GCF_024505145.1 Streptomyces rugosispiralis
GCGGTGGTGCTGTCGGGTGATGAGGGTGCGGTTCAGGCGGTTGTGGATGTGTTGGCTGGGCGTGGGGTGCGGGTGCGGCGGTTGCGGGTGAGTCATGCGTTCCATTCGGCTCGTATGGACGGCATGCTGGCCGAGTTTGGCGAGGTGCTTCAGGGCGTGGAGTTCCGTGCTCCGAGTGTGCCGGTGGTGTCGAACGTGTCGGGTGTGGTGGCGGGTGAGGAGTTGTGCTCGCCGGGGTACTGGGTGCGTCATGTGCGGGAGACGGTCCGGTTCGCCGATGGGTTGAGCACCCTCCGCGAGCTTGGGGTTGGTTCGTTCCTGGAGCTGGGGCCGGACGGCACGTTGACCGCGCTGGCCGATGGCGATGGTGTGTCGGTACTTCACCGGGATCGTCCGGAACCGACTGCGGCTATGGCGGCTTTGGGCGGGCTGTATGTCCGGGGCATCCAGGTCGACTGGGGGGCGGTGTTCCCCGGCGGTCGGCGGGTCGATCTCCCCACCTATGCGTTCCAACGGCAGCGGTTCTGGCTGGAGTCGTCCCCTGAGCAGCCTGCGACGAGTGTGGTGGACGCGGCGTTCTGGGATGCGGTCGAGCGTGGGGATCTCGGTTCGTTCGGTATTGATGCTGAACAGCCGCTCAGCGCCGCCCTGCCCGCCCTCTCGTCCTGGCGGCGCCATCACCAGGAGAGGTCGCTGGTCGAGTCCTGGCGGTACCGCCTCGACTGGTCCCCGATCGGGGCCGTTTCTGGGCAGCCGAGTCTGCGCGGTACCTGGCTGGTGGTGGGCGAGGGCGGAGACGACGTGGTCGCCGTGCTGCGGGCTGCGGGGGCCGATGCGCGAGTTGTGACGACGGTGGAGCTGAGTGCCGGTCCGGTCGCGGGTGTGGTGTCGTTGTTGTCGGTCGAGGCCACGGTGCTATTGCTCCAGGCCCTTGTGGCGGCCGGGGTCGATGCGCCGTTGTGGTGTGTCACTCGTGGTGCGGTCTCGGTGGTCGACGGAGATCTGGTCGACCCTGATCAGGCGGGAATCTGGGGTCTTGGCCGTGTGATCGGTTTGGAGCATCCGGACCGTTGGGGTGGGCTGGTCGATCTGCCTGCCGAAATGGACGATCGCGTTGGGGGCGCGCTGGTCGGCGTTCTCGTCGGGGGCACTGGTGAGGATCAGGTGGCGATTCGTGCCACGGGTACATGGGGTGCCCGTCTGGAGCGGGCGACGCCGGTCGGTGACGCGGGTGGTGAGGCACCGACCATGTGGTGTGGGCGTGGTGCCGCGCTGGTCACT
>NZ_JANIAA010000165.1 GCF_024505145.1 Streptomyces rugosispiralis
GGTGGGTGACGACGACGCCCTTGGGGCGGCCGGTGGAGCCGGAGGTGTAGATGACATACGCCGGGTGATCCACCGACAGCGGCGCCAGCCGCTCACCATCGCCCAGATCCGTCTCCGCCAGAGCCTCGACCCCCACCCGGGTCTCCTCCGCGTCCAGCACCACCCGGACCAGACCATCGATCTCCGGCAACCCGGCAGCCGTGGCACTGTCCGTCAGCAGCAACGCCGGATCCGCGTCACCGAGCATGTAGACGATCCGCTCGGCCGGATAGTCCGGATCCACCGGCAAATACCCACCACCGGCCTTCACCACCGCCAGCAACGCCACCACCTGCGACGCCGAACGCGGCAACGCCAGCGCCACGATCCGCTCCGGACCCACACCCATCCCCACCAGCAACCGCGCCAGCCGATTCGCCCGCCCGTTCAACACCCGATACGTCAAGGACGTTTCGCCCTCGACCAGCGCCACCGCATCCGGCGTCCGCACCACCTGGGCCTCCACCAGCGCCGGGAGCGACCGCACCGGAACATCCAGCACCGGACCGTTCCACTCCGACAGCAACCGGGAACGCTCCTCCTCGGACAGGATCTCCACCCGGCCCAGCCGCACCTCCGGATCCGCGACCACCGCCTCCAGCAACCGCACGAACCGCGCCACCATCCCCTCGACCGTCTCCCGGTCGAACAGATCCACGCTGTACTCGACGACACCCTCGATCCCAGCGGGTGTGTCCTGCGCCTCGTGGCGCTCGACGAGGTCCAGCGTCAGGTCGAACTTGGCGGTGGACGTGCGCAGTTGGCGGATCCGCGCGTCGATGCCCGGCAGGTCCAGCTCGGGGTCCGGGTTGTTCTGGAGGGCGAGCATGACCTGGAACAGCGGGTGGCGGGCGGCAGAACGCTGCGGATTGACCACCTCGACCAGCCGCTCGAACGGCACATCCTGATGCGCGAACGCCGACAGATCCGACTCCCGCACCCGGTCCAGCAACTCACGGAACGACGGGTCACCCGACACATCGGTGCGCAGCACCAGGCTGTTCACGAAGAAGCCGACCAAGTCGTCCAGCGCCACGTCATTGCGGCCCGCGACGGCCGTGCCCAGGACGATGTCCTGCCCCGCACCCAACCGCGACAACAACCCGGCCAGCGCCGCCTGCACCACCATGAACACACTCGCCCGCGACTCCCGCGCCAACCGCACCAAACCCCGATGCACCCGAGCCGACAACCCGAACCCCACCACACCACCACGCCCACTCAGCACC
>NZ_JANIAA010000166.1 GCF_024505145.1 Streptomyces rugosispiralis
ACCCTCGACGCCATGCGCACCCTCGATCGCACGCGCCACCCGGCGGCCGAACACACCCGATGCCCGCACCGCCGCCTCGGTCTCGTCGGCACGGCCACTCACCACGCCCACCAGCCGGTCCGCCACCCGCGCATCCCACACCTCGGGCAGGTCGACCAGGCCGCCCCAGCGCTCCGGGGCCTCCAGCCCGGCCACCCGGCCCAGCCCCCACACCGCCGCCTGCTCCACACTCAGCGGGCTCTCCGAACCGCCCACCGCCACCGCACCACGCGTCACACACCACACCCGGCCGCCCACACCCACGTCCCCGATCGCCTGGAGCAGGGACAAGGTCAGCGCCAGGCCCAACGGCACCGACCCGTACTCACCGTGCCGCCCTTCCGCCGACGCCAGCAGCGACACCACACCCGCGGCGTCGGAGACTTCGGCCGCCTCCAGGGCCCCGCGCAGCCGGTCCGCCATCACCGCACGGTCGGCGTCGTCCTGCCCCAGCTCGACCACGACAGGCAGGGCACCGCGCCCGGCCAACGCCGCCACACAGTCCGCAACCCATTCCTCCCCGGCCGGCCCCGCCGGGACCGCCACCAGCCACGTGCCCGTCAGCGCAGCGCCCACCACGTCCGAAACGGGCGACCACGACACCCGATAGCGCCAGCGATCAGCCACCCGCGTCAGCGCCGGGGCCGTGTCGGTACGGACCGGCTCCAGCCAGAAGCGCTCCCGCTGGAACGCGTACGTCGGCAACTCCACACGGCGGGGGCGGGCCGGCGCCAACAGGGCTGACCAGTCGACCTGACGCCCCCGTACATAGATCTCGGCGAGTGCTTCCCGCAGCGAGGGGATCTCGCCCCGGCCGGCGCGCAGCACCGACGCGAAGGCCGCGTCGGAGACACACTCCTGCCCCATCCCGGACAGCACACCGTCCGGGCCCAGCTCCAGGAAGGTGGTGACTTCCGCGTCCGCCAGGCTCCGTACCCCGTCCGCGAACCGCACGGCCTCACGCACATGCCGCACCCAGTACTCGGCCGAGCACAACGCCTCGGCGTCCGCCACCCGACCCGTCACATTCGACACGACGGGCATGCGGGGGCTCGCGTACGACAACCCCTCGGCCACCCGGCGGAACTCCGCCAGCATCGGCTCCATCAGGGGCGAGTGGAACGCATGCGACACCCGCAACCGCTTGGTCTTGACACCCCCGGCCTCCAGCAGCCCGGCGACCTCCACCACGGTATCTTCCGCACCAGAAATCACG
>NZ_JANIAA010000167.1 GCF_024505145.1 Streptomyces rugosispiralis
CATCAAGATGGTGCAGGCCATGCGCCATGGAACGCTGCCCGCCTCGCTGCATATCGACGAGCCGAGCCCGCATGTGGACTGGGAGAGCGGCGCGGTGCGGCTGCTGACCGAGCCGGCGGAGTGGCCCAACGATGGGCGCCCGCGCCGGGCCGGCGTGTCCTCCTTCGGTGCCTCCGGCACCAACGCCCATGTGATCCTCGAACAGGCTCCGGTGGAGGACGGGCCGGAGGCGGAGGCGGTCCCCTCCGATCTGGGTACGGTCTCGTGGGTGCTTTCGGCGCGGAGCGCGGACGCACTGCGCGGCCAGGCCGCCGCCCTGGCGGACCGCGTGGGCGGTGCGTCCGGGCTCTCGCCCGTCGATGTGGGGTGGTCGTTGGTCGCCACGCGGTCGGTGTTCGAGCATCGGGCGGTGGTGGTGGGCGATGACCGAGCGGAGCTGTTGGCCGCCGTGGAGGCGTTGGCGGGGGGTGTGTCGCATCCGGGCGTCGTGCGATCGGGAGCGGCGGAGCTGACGGGTGATGTGGGTCCGGTGCTGGTGTTTCCGGGTCAGGGTTCGCAGTGGGTGGGGATGGGCGCCGAGCTGCTGGAAGTGTCGCCGGTGTTTGCGGCGCGGGTGGCGGAGTGTGAGCGGGCACTGGCGCCGTATGTGGATTGGTCGCTCATGGATGTGCTGTGCGGTGCGGAGGGTGGGGCGGATTTGGGGCGGGTGGATGTGGTGCAGCCGGTGTTGTGGGCGGTGATGGTGTCGTTGGCTGCGGTGTGGGCGGGGTTTGGGGTGTGTCCTGCGGCGGTGGTGGGTCATAGCCAGGGTGAGATTGCGGCTGCGGTGGTCGCGGGGGCGTTGTCGTTGGAGGATGGTGCGAAGGTCGTGGCGCAGCGGAGCAAGGTGCTGCGGCGGTTGGCCGGTGGCGGGGCGATGGCGTCCCTTGGTGTGGGCCAGGAGCGGGCGGGCCAACTGCTCTCCGGCCTGGGTGATCAGGCCGCCGGGGTAGGCGTCGCAGCCGTCAACGGCCCTTCCTCCACGGTGGTGTCGGGTCCGCCGGAGCAGGTGGCTGCTGTCGTGGCCGGGTGTCAGGAGGTGGGGGAGCGGGCGCGGCTGATCGAGGTGGATTATGCCTCGCATGGTCCTCAAGTGGACGAGATCCGGGAGGAGTTGAACGATCTCCTGGTCGGTGTTCG
>NZ_JANIAA010000168.1 GCF_024505145.1 Streptomyces rugosispiralis
CGCGTCGGCGTCGGTGACGCACTCCTGGGCCATGGCGGTGAGGACACCGTCGGGGCCGAGTTCGAGGTAGGTGGTGACGCCCTGGGCTTCGAGGGTCCGTACGCCGTCGAGGAAGCGGACGGCCTCGCGGACGTGGCGGACCCAGAAGCCGGGGGTCGTGATCTCCTCGGCGGAGACGACGTTTCCGGTGAGGTTGGAGACGATCGGGATGCGCGGAGACTCGTAGGTCAGGCCCTGTGCGACCTCACGGAACGCGTCCAGCATCCCGTCCATGCGCGGGGAGTGGAACGCGTGGCTCACGGTGAGCCGCTTGGTCTTACGACCCCGCGCCTCAAAACCGGCAGCGATCGCGACAGCCGCGTCCTCATCACCCGCGATGACGACGGAGGTGGGCCCGTTGAGCGCGGCGATCGACACCCGCTCGGTGAGCAGCGGCAGCACCTCGTCCTCGGACGCCTGGACGGCGATCATCGCGCCACCGGCCGGAAGCTCCTGCATCAGCCGGCCACGCGCCGCCACCAACTTCGCCGCGTCGGCGAGCGAGAGCACACCCGCCACATGCGCGGCGGCCAGCTCACCGATCGAGTGGCCGGACAGGAAGTCCGCCTTCAGACCCCACGCCTCGACCAGCCGGAACAGCGCCACCTCGATGGCGAACAGCGCTGGCTGAGTGACCCCGGTCCGGTCCAGCGCCTCGGCGTTCTCGCCGAACAGCACCGTCTTCAGCGGCCGTTCGAGGTGCCCGTCCAGCTCATCGCAGACCGCGTCGAACGCCTCCGCGAACACCGGGAAGGCGTCATACAGCTCACGCCCCATGCCGAGCCGCTGGCTGCCCTGCCCGGTGAACAGGAACGCCACCTTGCCGTCGGCCACCGAGCCCTGTGTGAGCCCGGCCGCCGACTCGCCGCCCGCCAGCGCCTCCAGACCCGCGACCAGCCCGGCGCGGTCCGCGCCGACCACGACCGCACGGTGGTCCAGTGCGGCGCGCGTGGTGGCGAGCGAGTAGCCGAGGTCGGCGAGCGAGACGTCGGACCGCCGGTCGAGGTCGGCGAGCAGCCGCGCGGCCTGGGCGCGCAGCGCGTTGGGGTTCTTGCCGGAGAGCGGCCACGGCAGAACGGACGGCTGGGCGACCGGGGCCGGGGATGCCTCCGCCGGTTCGGCCTCGGGT
>NZ_JANIAA010000169.1 GCF_024505145.1 Streptomyces rugosispiralis
GCGCGCCGCGCGGTGCTGGGCGAGCGCGTCCAGGAAGGCGTTGGCGGCCGCGTAGTTGCCCTGCCCCGCATTGCCGAACACACCGGCGGCGGAGGAGAAGAGCACGAACGCCGAAAGATCCAGCTCACGGGTCAGCTCATGCAGATTCCAGGCCGCGTCCACCTTCGGACGCAGCACCCCGGCCATGCGCTCGGGAGTGAGCGAACCAATCACACCGTCGTCCAGCACACCGGCCGTGTGCACCACACCCGTCAGCGGATGCTCAGCCGGTATCCCCGCCAGCACCTCGGCCAGCGCGTCACGATCGGCGACATCACACGCCGCCCAGCGCACGCTCGCACCCAACTCGGCCAGCTCAGCGCGGAGTTCATCCGCACCCTCGGCCTCGCCACCACGACGGCTCACCAGCAGCAGATGCCGTACGCCACGCTCCACCACCAGATGCCGCGCCAGCAGACCGCCCAGCGTGCCACTCGCACCGGTCACCAGGACCGTGCCCTCGGCGCCGAACTCCGGCGCGTCGTCCCCGGAGACCGCACCAGCGGCTCGCGCCAGACGCGGCACCCGCGCCTCGCCCGCACGCAGCGCGAGCTGCGGCTCGCCCGAGGCGAGGGCGGCGGACAGGGTACGGAACGACTCGTCCCGGCCGTCGAGGTCGACGAGCACCAGGCGCTCCGGGTTCTCCGACTGCGCCGAGCGCAGCAGACCCCACACCGCCGCCCGAGCCGGGTCGTCCAGCGGCTCGCCCGCACCGGCGGCCACGGCACCCGAGGTCAGTACGACCAGCCGCGCATCCGCGAACCGCTCATCGCCCAGCCACGCCTGGACCAGCTCCAGCGCCTCACCAGTGGCCCGGTGCGCCGCGCCCGCCACATCCTCGCCGTCCCCGGCCGCAGGCGAGACGAACACCAACTCGGGCGTCTCCGCGCCCTCCGCAACCGCCTCGGACAGCGCGGCCAGATCCGCGTACGCCGGAATGTCGGCACCGACCGCCCCGAGCCCGAGGTCGCCCGAACCGAGCGCCGCCCAGCGGGCGGTCGGCACGGGGGCGGAGGACACGGTCGCGGGCAGGCCGACCCACTCCAGGCGGAAGAGGGAGTCCTGGCGGCCACCCCGCGCACCGC
>NZ_JANIAA010000170.1 GCF_024505145.1 Streptomyces rugosispiralis
CGTCGTGGCCCTGGTCCTCGTCCGTACGGGGGCGGTTGAACGGGAAGCCGTCGCGGGCCGCGCTCACCGCGCCGAGCACGATCAGCAGCACCCCGGAGGCGATGAGCGCGGGCCGCAGCCCCGGGCGCACATAGCGCAGATACAGATCGGTCAGCAGCGAGATGTGCAGCAGACCGACCCCGAGGAAGAGGAGCAGCAGCACCTGGACGTTGCGCTTCACAGCAGCCACCACCCCACCAGCGCGCTGCTCAGCACCGCCACGACCCAGGTGGCCGACGAGAAGCGCACCGCGAAGGCGCGTCCGAAGGTGCCGGACTGCAGGGCGATGAGCTTGAGGTCCACCATCGGGCCGACCACCATGAAGGCGAGCCGGGCGGTGGGCGAGAACCCGGTGAGCGAGGCGGCGACGAACGCGTCGGCCTCCGAGCAGACCGCGAGGACCACCGCGAGCAGCCCCAGCATGGGCAGCGAGAGCCACGGGGAGTCGGAGAAGAGCCGCAGCACGGAGTGCGGCACCGCCACGTTGAAGGTGGCCGCGGCCGCCGCGCCGACCACGAGGAAGCCCCCGGCGTGCAGGAAGTCATGCTGGAGCGAGAGCCGGAACTCCTCCGCGCGGCTCGCGCCGGGCGTGTGCCCGGCCGGTCCCTTCGGCAGCCGTAGCCACTCCTCGCGGCCCGCCCGGATCCACAGCCAGCCCATGGCGACGGAGGTCAGCAGCGAGGCGATCAGACGGGCGGCCACCATCCAGGGGTTTCCGGGGAAGGCCACATAGGTCGCGACCAGCACGATCGGGTTGATGGCCGGGGCCGACAGCAGAAAGGCCAGCGCCGCCGCCGGGGCCACCCCGCGCCGCATCAGACTGCCCGCCACCGGCACCGAGGCGCATTCGCACCCCGGCAGCACCACCCCCGCGGCACCGGCCACGGGTACGGCGAGCGCCGGATTGCGCGGAAGCACCCGGGTGAACACCCACGCCGGTACGAACGCGCTGATGATGGCCGACACCACCGTGCCCAGCAGCAGAAACGGCACGCCCTGGATGACGATCGCGGTGAACACCGTGCGCCACGCCGCCACCGCACGGTCGTCGAGCGC
>NZ_JANIAA010000171.1 GCF_024505145.1 Streptomyces rugosispiralis
GTCGATGGGCGGTTCTGGGATGTGGTGGAGCGTGGGGATGTGGCCGGGTTGGCGGCGGAGCTTGCGGTGGATCCGGGGGTTTCGCTGGGTGAGGTGTTGCCTGCGTTGTCGTTGTGGCGGCGGCAGGAGTCGGTGCGTTCGGTGGTGGATGGCTGGCGTTATCGGGTGTCGTGGAGGCCGGTGACGGATCGGTTGGCGGCTGGGGTGTTGGGTGGTTGCTGGCTTGTGGTGGTTCCGGCGGATGAGGCTGGGGGTGCTTGGGCGGCGGGTGTGGTGCGGGTGCTGGCTGGGCGTGGTGTGGATGTGCGTGTGGTGGAGTCGGATGCGGTGGATCGTGCTGGGTTGGCGGATGAGCTGCGTGCGGCGGTTGTGGGCGGTTCGGTGGCGGGGGTGTTCTCTCTGCTGGCGGTTGAGTCGGTGTCGGGGTTGTTGCGTACGGCTGTGTTGGTGCAGGCGTTGGGTGATGCGGGTGTGGGTGGGCCGTTGTGGGTGGCGACGCGGGGTGGGGTGTCGGTGGGGCGTTCGGATGGTGTGGTGAGTCCGGCGCAGGCGTTGGTGTGGGGGCTTGGCCGGGTGGCGGCGTTGGAGTTGCCGGAGCGGTGGGGTGGTCTGGTCGATCTGCCGGAGTCGGTGGATGAGCGTGCGCTGGGTCGGCTGGCGGGTGTGCTGGCCGGGGCCGGGGCCGGGGCCGGGGCTGGTGGCTCGGGTGAGGATCAGGTCGCGGTGCGCGCATCGGGTGTCTTCGGGCGCCGGCTGGTGCGGGCGGTCGGGTCCCGGACGTCGGGCGACGAGGGCTGGCGGGCCTCCGGTTCGGTGCTGGTGACGGGCGGTACGGGTGCGCTGGGAGCACATGTCGCCCGCTGGCTGCTGGAGAACGGCGCCGAGCATGTGGTGCTGACCAGCCGTCGTGGGCTCGACGCCCCCGGGGCGGCCGAGTTGCGCGATGAGCTGGCGGCTTCGGGTGCTCGGGTGACGGTGGCCGCGTGTGATGTGGCGGACCGGGACGCGCTTGCCGAGCTGCTGGCGTCCATACCGGACGAGCTTCCGCTGACCGCCGTCGTCCACGCGGCCGGTGTGCTGGACGACGGC
>NZ_JANIAA010000172.1 GCF_024505145.1 Streptomyces rugosispiralis
TGGGGGTGTGGGGTGGGGATCGGGGGGGGTCTTTGTGGGGGGGGGGGGGGTGGGGTTGGTGGTGGCGGATCGGGGTTTGGGGGTGCCGGGTGCGGTGGCGGTGGATGAGTTGTTCGGGGGGATGGTGGGTGCGCCGGATGTGGTGGTGTCGGCGGAGGATGTGGCGTATGTGATGTTTACGTCTGGTTCGACGGGTGTGCCGAAGGGTGTGGCGGTGAGTCATGGTGCGGTGGCTGCTCTCGTGACGGATGGGTGTTGGAGTGTGGCGGCGCGGGGTCGGGTGTTGATGCATGCGCCGCATGCGTTTGATGTGGCGGTGTTTGAGGTGTGGGTGCCGTTGGTGAGTGGTGGTCGGGTGGTGGTGGCGCCGTCGGGTCGGTTGGATGCGGGGGTGTTGGCGGGGTTGGTGGAGGTGCATGGGTTGACGGCTGTGCATGTGACGGCTGGGTTGTTCGGTGTGTTGGCGGAGGAGTCGCCGGAGTGTTTGTCGGGTTTGGCTGAGGTGTTGACGGGTGGTGATGTGGTGCCTGCTGGTGCGGTGGCTCAGGTGAAGGCCGCTTGCCCGGGGATCGTGGTCCGGCATTTGTACGGGCCGACCGAGGCCACTTTGTGTGCCACGACGTACGCGGTGGCTCCTGGGGTTGTGGCTCCGGCGGTGCTGCCGATTGGTCGGCCACGCGACAACACCAAGGCCTTCGTCCTCGACGAGCGCCTCAACCCCGTACCCCCGGGTGTCAAGGGCGAGCTCTATCTCGCGGGTGCCGGGCTCGCGCACGGCTATCTCGGTCGGCCGGGGTTGTCGGCGGAGCGCTTCGTCGCGTGCCCGTTCACGGGCGGGCGGATGTATCGCACCGGTGACCTGGCGCGGTGGACGGCTGATGGTGAGCTGGTGTTCGCGGGGCGGGCGGATGAGCAGGTGAAGGTGCGTGGTTTCCGGGTGGAGCCGGGTGAGATCGAGGCCGTGCTCGCCGCGCACGAGAGCGTGGGCCAGGTCGCGGTCATCGTCCGCGAGGACCGGCAGGGCGACAAGCGTCTTGTGGCCTACGTCGTA
>NZ_JANIAA010000173.1 GCF_024505145.1 Streptomyces rugosispiralis
ATCACGGCGCCCACCACCGCTCCGGCTCCCGCCACCGACCGGTGCGCCGTGGCCGGACCGGATCTCTTCGGCCTGGCTCGGGCGTTGGAGGCGGCCGACGGGTCGGTGGGAAGCCACGCCGACCTGGCCGCTCTCGCCGCACATGCGCGATCGGGCGCTGCCATGCCGGACCTGGTGTTCGTGACCGTGTCCTCCGACCCCGTCGAGGGCGTCGTTCCGGCGACGCACGCCCTGGCTCACCGGACCCTGGACATGGTGCGGGCGTGGCTGGCCGAGGACGGCTTCGCGGCGTCCCGGCTGGTGTTCGTCACCCGGGGCGCGCTGGCCACCCAGGACGGTGAGGACCCGCACGACCTGGCGGCGGCTCCGCTGTGGGGGTTGGTGCGGTCGGCGCAGGCTGAGCATCCGGATCGGTTCGTCCTGCTGGATGTGGACGGCGTCGAGGCGTCGCTGGCCGTGGTGCATCAGGCGGTGGCGACGGGGGAGCCGCAGCTGGCGGTGCGGGGGACTGAGGTGTTGGTGCCGCGTCTGGCCGCCGGTGCCGCGAGGGGTGTGCTGGCGCCGCCGGATGGCACGGATGGTGGGGAGGCGTGGCGGCTGGAGGCGTCCGGTGCGGGCACGCTGGAGGGGTTGACGCTGGCCGCGGTCACGGATGTCGCTGGGGAGCTTGGTGAGCATGAGGTGCGGGTCGCGGTGCGTGCCACGGGTCTGAACTTCCGCGATGTGCTGATCTCCTTGGGCATGTATCCGGGTGAGGCTCTGATGGGTGGTGAGGGTGCCGGTGTGGTGGTGGCCACTGGTTCCGGTGTCACCTCTCTTGCTGTGGGTGACCGGGTGATGGGGTTGTGGGAGGGTGGTTTCGGGCCGTTGGCCGTGGTGGATCACCGCATGCTGGCGCGGATCCCGGATGGCTGGTCGTTCACCGAGGCGGCGTCTGTTCCGGTGGTGTTCGTGACGGCGTTGTACGCGCTGCGGGAGCTGGCGGGTGTTCGGCGGGGTGAGTCGCTGCTGGTCCATGCCGCTGCTGGTGGTGTGGGG
>NZ_JANIAA010000174.1 GCF_024505145.1 Streptomyces rugosispiralis
GTCGCGGCGTCCACTGCCGCCCCGGTCCCCGCGACGGATCGGTGTGCCGTGGCAGGGCCCGATGTCTTCGGCCTGGCCCGGGCGTTGAAGGCGGCCGACGGTTCGGTGGAGGAACATGCCGACCTGGCTGCTCTCGCGGCGCATGTGGCCTCGGGCGCTCCGCTGCCGAACCTGGTGTTCGTGACCGTCTCCTCCGCCCCCGGCGAGGACGTCGTTCCGGCGACGCGGGCGGTGGCCCACCAGACCCTGGACATGGTGCGGGCATGGCTGGCGGAGGACCGGTTCGCCGAGGCGCGGCTGGTGCTCGTGACCCGGGGTGCGATGGCGACCGAGGACGGTGTGGACCCGCGTGACCTGGCGGCGGCCCCGGTGTGGGGGCTGGTGCGGTCGGCGCAGGCGGAGAATCCGGACCGGTTCGTTCTGCTGGACGTGGACGGCGGCGAGGAGTCGCTGGCCCTGGCGCACCAGGCGGTGTCCACCGGGGAACCGCAGGTCGCGGTGCGCGGCGCCGAGATGCTGGTGCCGCGTCTGGGCTCCGGTGCCGCGAGGGGTGTGCTGACGCCGCCGGCTGACGCGGAGGCGTGGCGGCTGGAGGCGTCCGGAACGGGCACGCTGGAGGGGCTGGCGCTGGCCACGGCCACGGACGCCACCGGCGAACTCGGTGAGCACGAGGTGCGGGTCGCGGTGCGGGCCACGGGCCTGAACTTCCGCGATGTCCTGATCTCGCTCGGCATGTATCCGGGTGAGGCCATGATGGGTGGCGAGGGGGCCGGTGTGGTCGTGGCCACCGGTCCCGGTGTGACCTCCCTCGCCGTCGGCGACCGCGTGATGGGGCTGTGGGAGGGCGGTTTCGGGCCGCTGGCCGTGGTCGACCACCGCACCCTGGTGCGGATCCCGGACGGCTGGTCCTTCACCGAGGCCGCCTCCGTTCCGGTCGTGTTCGTGACGGCCTTGTACGCGTTGCGGGAGCTGGCGGGCCTCCGGCGCGGTGAGTCGCTGCTGGTCCACGCCGCGGCCGGTGGTGTGGGA
>NZ_JANIAA010000175.1 GCF_024505145.1 Streptomyces rugosispiralis
CAGCCAACGCGAGGGCGAACTCGCCGAGATCCTGGTCCGGACGCTGATCCAGGAAGGACAACAGGCGCTGCGCCTGGGCGCGCAGAGCGCCCTCGCCTCGCGCGGACACCGGAAGAAGCGCCAGGCCACTCGGCAGCCGCGGCGTGGGCAGGGCCAGGCCAGGGACGTCCGAGGGCTGTTCCAGGATGATGTGGGCGTTGGTGCCACTGACCCCGAACGCGGACACCCCAGCCCGACGCGGACGCCCCACCTCCGGCCACACCGTCCGCTCAGTCAGCAGCTCCACCGCACCCGACGACCAATCCACCTGCGGCGTCGGCTCATCCACATGCAGGGTCTTGGGCAACACCCCCGCCCGCAACGCCAACACCATCTTGATCACACCAGCCACACCCGCAGCCGCCTGCGCATGACCAATATTCGACTTCAACGACCCCAACCACAACGGACGCCCCTCGGGCCGACCCTGGCCATACGTGGCCAACACCGCCTGCGCCTCAATCGGATCACCCAGCGCCGTACCCGTCCCATGCGCCTCCACCACATCCACATCCGCAGCCACCAACCCCGCACCCGCCAACGCCCGCCGGATCACCCGCTGCTGCGACGGACCATTCGGCGCCGTCAACCCATTCGACGCACCATCCTGATTCACCGCACTGCCCCGCACCACCGCCAACACCCGATGACCGTTCCGCTCCGCATCCGACAACCGCTCCAAAACCACCACACCCACGCCCTCGGCCCACCCCGTGCCATCCGCCGAGGCCGCGAACGACTTGCACCGCCCATCCGCCGCAAGCCCACGCTGACGGGAGAACTCCACGAAGGCGTCCGGCCCGGCCATCACCGTCACCCCACCGGCCAGCGCCATCGAGCACTCCCCCGCCCGCAACGCCTGACCCGCCAGATGCAACGCCACCAACGACGACGAACACGCCGTGTCCACCGTCACCGCGGGACCCTCGAACCCCAGCACATACGACACCCGACCCGACA
>NZ_JANIAA010000176.1 GCF_024505145.1 Streptomyces rugosispiralis
ACCGGTGCTCCGGTGGTGGAGAGTTGGGCGAGGCTGGTGAGGAAGCGGTGGGGGCCGCCGTCGTCGCGTCGGAGGGTGCCGGTGATGGTGGTGTGTGTGGTGGGGTGGGTTTCGGTGGTGTCTTGGATGGCGGTGGTGAGGACGGGGTGGGTGCTGATTTCGATGAAGGTTCGGTAGCCGTGGTCGAGGAGGGTTTGGGTGGCTTGGTGGAAGCGGACGGTGTCGCGGAGGTTGCGGTACCAGTAGTCGGTGGTGATGTGGGTGGGGTCGGTCCATTCGGCGTTGACGGTGGACATCCAGGGGATGTGGCCGGGGGAGGTGGTGATGTCGTGGAGTAGTTGGTGGAGTTGGTTTTTGATGGTGTCGACGTGTGCGGAGTGTCCGGCGAAGTCGACGCCGGGGAGTTGCCAGCGGTAGATCTTGGCTTTGGAGAGGGTTTTGCCGAATTCGGTGAGTGCTTGGGGGTCTCCGGATATGGAGACGGAGGTGGGGCCGTTGATGGCGGCGATCCAGAGGTGTCCGTCCCAGGGGGTGAGGGCTTCTTGGATCCATTCCGGGGTGGTGAGGATGGACATCATGGCGCCGTGTCCGGTGAGGTGGTGGGCGATGGTTTGGCTGCGGAGGGTGACGATTTTGGCGGCGGTGGGGAGGGTGAGGTGTCCGGCGATGTGGGCGGCGGCGATTTCGCCTTGGGAGTGGCCGATGACGGCGTCGGGGTGGATGCCGTTGGCCTGCCAGAGTGCGGCGAGGGAGACCATGATGGCGAAGGTGGTGGGTTGGAGGACGTCGACGCGGTCGAGTGAGGGTGCGTCGGGTGCGCCGGTGATGACGTCGATGAGGTTCCAGTCGGTGTAGGGGGCGAGGGCTTCGGCGCATTGGTGGAGGTGTTGGGCGAAGACGGGTGAGGTGCCCAGGAGTTGGGCTCCCATGCCCGTCCATTGCGCGCCTTGACCGGGGAAGACGAAGACCGTCTT
>NZ_JANIAA010000177.1 GCF_024505145.1 Streptomyces rugosispiralis
TCTGGAGGAGCGCAACGTCACGACGTTCGTGGAGCTGGGCCCGGACGGTGTGCTCACCGCCATGGCCCAGGACTGCCTGACCCGCGACGACACCACCCTTGTGTCCGCGCTGCGCTCCGGCCGTCCTGAGCTCCAGAGCCTGGCCACCGCCGTCGCCGGGGCGCATGTGCACGGTGTCTCCCCGGACTGGGCCTCGGTGTTCGCCGGGACGGACACGGTCCGCACCGACCTTCCGCTCTACCCCTTCCAGCGCGACACCTACTGGCTCGACATCGGTTACTGGGCGGGCGACATGGCGTCCGCCGGGCTCGGCGTGGCCGACCATCCGCTGCTGGGCGCCGCGGTGGCGCTCGCCGACTCCGACGGCTTCCTCTACACCGGCCGGCTCGCCCTGGACACCCACCCGTGGCTGGCCGACCACGCGGTGGCCGGCTCGGTGCTGCTGCCCGGCACGGCCTTCGTGGAACTCGCGATACGCGCCGGTGACCAGGTCGGTTGCGATCTGCTGGAGGAGCTGACGCTGGAGGCGCCGCTGGTGCTTCCCGAGGCGGGCGGTGTCCAGCTCCAGCTCTCGGTGGGCGCGCCCGACGGTTCGGGGCGGCGCTCGCTGACGGTGTACTCGCGGTCCGAGGACTCGGCGGTCGACGAGCCGTGGACGCGGCATGCGTCGGGCGTGCTGGGCTCGGGCGCGCCCACGGCGTCGTTCGACCTGGCGGCGTGGCCCCCGGCGGGGGCGTCGGCGCTGCCGGTGGAGGGTCTGTACGAGGGGCTGGCCGAGGCCGGGCTGGCGTACGGCCCGGTGTTCCGGGGGCTGACGTCCGCGTGGCGGCTGGGCGATGAGGTCTTCGCGGAGCTGGAGTTGCCGGAGGGCGCGCGGTCCGAGGCGGGTGCGTTTGGTCTGCATCCGGCGCTGCTGGATTCGGCGCTGCACGTGGTGGGGCTCGGTGGC
>NZ_JANIAA010000178.1 GCF_024505145.1 Streptomyces rugosispiralis
CGAGGCCCCGCCGATTGGCCGTCCCCTTCCCAACGCCCGCGTCTATGTGCTCGACGCGTTCCTCGAGCCGGTGCCTGTTGGTGTGATCGGCGAGGTGTACATCGCCGGTGCTGGCCTGGCCCGGGGCTATATCGGTCGGCCAGGACTCTCCGCCGAGCGTTTCGTCGCGTGTCCGTTCGCCGTCCCGGGTGGTCGGATGTATCGCAGTGGCGATCTGGCGAAGTGGACCGCTGAGGGTGATCTGGTCTTCGCGGGCCGGGTCGATGAGCAGGTCAAGGTGCGTGGTTTCCGGGTCGAGCCCGGTGAGATCGAGGCCGTACTCGGCAGCCACCCGGCCGTGGCGCAGGTCGCGGTGGTGGTCCGGGAGGACGGGCCGGGGGACAGGCAACTGGTCGCCTACGTCGTCCCCAACGGGGAGCTGGACGTAGCGGCGGTGCGCGCGTTCGCCGCTGGGCGGCTGCCGGAGTATATGGTCCCGGCGGTCGTCGTGCTGGACGCGCTGCCGTTGACCGTCAACGGCAAGCTGGACCGCGCCGCGCTCCCCGTCCCCGACGCCACAGAGACCGTCAGGGGCCGGGGTCCGGCCACCCCGACCGAAGAGATCCTCTGTGGGCTGTTCGCCGAGGTGCTCGGTCTCGATGAGGTCAGTGTCGACGCGTCGTTCTTCGAGCTCGGCGGTGACTCGATCATGTCGATGCTGTTGGTGTCGAGGGCGCGTAAGGCCGGTCTGGTGGTGAGCGCCCGGCAGGTGTTCGAGCGACGGACCCCGGCGGAGCTGGCGCTGGTGGCCCGTGATGCCTTTGCTCCCGGTGGCCTGGAGGGGAGTGGCGATTCGGGCACCGGTGAGGTGCCGTTGACCCCGGTGATGCATGAGCTGCTGGGCCGGGCCGGAGCGGAGCGCATAGGCGCGGTGTCCCAGTCCACGGTGGTGGTGGC
>NZ_JANIAA010000179.1 GCF_024505145.1 Streptomyces rugosispiralis
TACGGCACCACCGATAGGCCGCCCTCTGCCCAACAGCAAGGTGTTCGTGCTGGACACCTTCCTGAAGCCGGTCCCCGTAGGCGTCACGGGAGAGGTCTATATCGCCGGTGCTGGTTTGGCCCGGGGCTATATCGGTCGGCCGGGGTTGTCCGCTGAGCGTTTCGTCGCCTGTCCGTTCGCCGTTCCGGGTGGTCGGATGTATCGCAGTGGCGATCTGGCGAAGTGGACCGCTGAGGGTGATCTGGTCTTCGCGGGCCGGGTCGATGAGCAGGTCAAGGTGCGTGGTTTCCGGGTCGAGCCGGGCGAGATCGAGGCGGTGGTGGCCGCCTGTGAGGGTGTGGGGCAGGTCGCGGTGGTGGTCCGCGAGGACGGGCCGGGGGACAAGCGACTGGTCGCCTACGTTGTCCCCAGCGGGGGACTGGACGTAGCGGCCGTACGGGAGTTCGCGGCGGACCGGTTGCCGGAGTACATGGTCCCGACCGTCATGGTGCTGGACGCACTCCCGCTCACCGTCAACGGCAAGCTGGACCGTGCCGCGCTCCCGGCCCCCGACACCGCCGAGACGACGTCGGGCCGGGCCGCCGAGACGCCTGCTGAAGAGATCCTCTGTGGGTTGTTCGCCGAGGTGCTCGGTCTCGATGAGGTCAGTGCCGACGCGTCGTTCTTCGAGCTCGGCGGTGACTCGATCATGTCGATGCTGTTGGTGTCGAGGGCGCGTAAGGCCGGTCTGGTGGTGAGCGCCCGGCAGGTGTTCGAGCGACGGACCCCAGCGGACCTGGCCGTGGTGGTCCGTGATGTGGCCACTGCCGATGGCCTGGAGGGGAGTGGCGATTCGGGCACCGGTGAGGTGCCGTTGACCCCGGTGATGCATGAGCTGCTGGGCCGGGCCGGTGCGGAGCGCATACGTGGGGTGTTCCAGTCGACCGTGGTGATGGT
>NZ_JANIAA010000180.1 GCF_024505145.1 Streptomyces rugosispiralis
GTACCCGCCGAACTGGACGACCGCGGGCCGCAGCGGCGATCGCTCATACAGGGTGCGGACCTCGGGCACCGGCTGTTCCGTCGCGACGAGGGCGACGTCATCGCCGAGCGTGGGCTCGTCCACCGCGACCGCCGCGAACCGGCCGGTCAGGCCCGCCCGGCGCCAGCCGTGCTCGATGTCGAGAGGGTGGTACTTCTCCCCGCCCCGGTTGACGCGCTCGCCCGCGCGGCCCCGCAGGACCAGGAAACCGTCCCGGAGCTCACCCAGATCGCCGGTGCGCAGCCAGCCGTCGCCGGTGACGGCGGCGGCGGTGTTGCCCGGGTCCTGCCAGTAGCCGGTCATCAGGTCAGGCGTTCTGATCCAGACCTCGCCGGATTCCAGGTGGAGTTCGGTACCGGGCAGGGGCAGGCCCACCGGGGGCGTCCGCTCCAGGTAGTAGGTGCGGAAGTCGGTGTCGTCGAGCAGCGGCATGGTGAAGCTGAAGTTGACCGCCTCCGTCAGGCCGTAGCCCTGACGCAGCCGTGGACCGTAGCGGGAGTGGAAGCGGCGGGCCAGGTCGGCGGTGAGCGGGACCGCGGCGGTGATCAGGTAATCCAGCCCCCCGGGCCACGCGGGAGCGGCCTCGACCAAATCCGCGAGAAAGGCCGGGACGATGGAAGCCGTCCTGGCGCCGGAAGCGTCCAGCGCGGCGAAGTAGCCGACCGGGTCGAAGGCGGGCTGCAGCGTGAGCGGCGTACCCGTGAGGTGGGCACCGAGCAGTGACATGACCAGCGCGTTGCAGTGATACAACGGCAGACAGGTACCGTGCGGACGGACCGGCGTGATGCCATGCAGGACCGCTGTACGACGCGCGTTGCCGAGAACCGCCCCGCGACTGAGCACAACCCCCTTCTGCGGACCGGTGGAACCGG
>NZ_JANIAA010000181.1 GCF_024505145.1 Streptomyces rugosispiralis
CTGATCGTTTCAGGATGAGTTCAGTGTGAGGGCTTGGCGATCGGGCCTGGTGGCGGCAGAGTGGTCCAGGTGCCGGATGATCTTGTGCCTGTTGATCTGTAGGAACGTATCGCTCCGCTGCTGCCGCCCCGGCCGCCGCGTCGTCATCGGTATCCCGGACGCCTGCCGGCGGACGACCGCGCGGCCCTGCGAGGCATCGTTTACGTGCTGCGTAAGAACGTGAGCTGGAGAGATGTACCCACCGAGCAGACCGGGCGCAGCGGCGTGACAGCGTGGCGGCGGTCGCGGGACTGGACCGAGGCCGGGGTGTGGTCCCGCCTGCACGAAGTGCTCCTGGCCGAGCTGCGCAAGGCAGGACTGTTGGACATGGACGCCGCTGCGATCGACGGCTCACACGTTCGAGCCCTCAAAGGGGGGCTCACACCGGTCCTTCGCCGGTCGACCGCGCACGGCCGGGCAGCAAACACCACCTGATCGCCGACCGACACGGCACCCCTCTCGCCGTCACCCTGACCGGCGGAAACAGGCACGACGTCACCCAGCTGACACCCCTACTGGAGGCGATCCCCCGCATCCGAGGACTTCGCGGACGACCGCGGCACCGGCCGGGCCGGCTCTTCGCCGACCGCGGCTACGACTACGACAAGTACCGCCGCATCCTCCGAGCCCGCGGCATCACACCCAAGATCGCCCGCCGAGGCGTCCCGCACGGATCGGGACTGGGCAAGACCCGCTGGATCGTGGAACGGACCTTCGCCTGGCTCCACCAGTTCAAACGCCTGCGCATCCGCTACGAGATACGCGCCGACCTCCACCTTGGCCTGCTCCAACTCGCCTGCAGCATCACCTGCTTGCGACGCCTACGAACCTCATTCTGAAACGATCAGTAA
>NZ_JANIAA010000182.1 GCF_024505145.1 Streptomyces rugosispiralis
AGCAGCTAACACAATGAGTGGACCTGGCGGTGGGTGATCAGGCAGCAGGCGAGCTTGAGGAACGCTTCGTGGATGTCGGCTCGGCGTTCCCAGCGGACGCGGAGTCGTTTGAAGCCGTGCAGCCAGGCGAACGTGCGCTCAACCACCCACCGGTAGATGCCCAGGCCACTGCCGTGCGGTGTGCCCCGGCGGGCGATGACAGGGATGATCCGGCGCGTGCGGACCTGGTCGCGGTAGACGTCGTGGTCGTAGCCTCGGTCGGCGAAGACCGACTGAGGCTTGCGGCGGGGCCGGCCGGGCCTGCCCCGGACGGGCGGGATGGCATCGAGCAGGGGCATGAGCTGGGTGACGTCGTTGCGGTTGCCGCCGGTGAGGATGGCCGCGAGCGGGGTGCCGTGCCCGTCGGTGATCAGGTGGTGTTTGGAGCCGGCTCGTCCCCGGTCGACCGGCGACGGGCCCGTCTGGAGCCCCCTTTTAATGCCCTGACGTGGCTGGAGTCCACAACTGCTCTCGACCAGTCCAGACGGGCGGCGGCGTTCAGCTCGGCCAGCAGCACCTCGTGCAGCTGTTGCCACACCCTGGCCTCGTTCCAGTCCCGCAGCCGTCGCCAGCACGTCATGCCCGACCCGAAACCGAGCTCCTGGGGAAGGTGTTCCCACTGGATGCCGGTGTGGAGCACGAACAGGATCCCGCACAGCACCGGCCGGTCCGGGACGGGTTTGCGGCCCGGGTGTCGGAACCGCCGTTCCTTCTTCGGCAGCAGCGGCTCGATCCGCTCCCACAAGTCGTCCGACACGATCCAAGGCGAAGTCCCCACGGCCGGACAACGCCCAACTGCCCGTCCAGGCACGGGCACCAGGACCGATCCATCTCATTGTGTTAGTGCCTCT
>NZ_JANIAA010000183.1 GCF_024505145.1 Streptomyces rugosispiralis
GTCGGGGGATTCGTGTATTTCTGGAAGGCAGAGGAGCAGTACGGCCGTGGCTGAGCAGACCCTCGACAAAGATCCCCGGGCGGAGCGGGCCGGGCAGGCCGAGCAGGCGGTTTCCGCGCCGGCGCGGGTGCCCACCGTCATCGCCGACGATGTCCATATCGTCTACCGGGTCAACGGCGGTCCGAAGGGGAAGGGGAGCGCCACCGCGGCGCTCAGCCGGATGCTGGGCCGGAAGGGTTCTCCGGGCATGCGTGAGGTGCACGCGGTGCGCGGGGTCACCTTCGTGGCGTACAAGGGTGAGTCGATCGGTCTGATCGGGTCCAATGGGTCGGGGAAGTCGACGCTGCTGAAGGCGGTGGCGGGGCTGCTGCCGACCGAGCGGGGCAAGGTGTACACCAACGGGCAGCCATCGCTGCTGGGGGTGAACGCGGCGCTGATGAACGATCTCACCGGTGAGCGGAATGTGATTCTCGGTGGTCTGGCCATGGGGATGTCGCGTGAGCAGGTCCGGGAGCGCTATCAGGGCATCGTGGATTTCTCGGGGATCAATGAGAAGGGTGATTTCATCACCCTGCCGATGCGTACGTACTCCTCCGGTATGGCGGCCCGGCTGCGGTTCTCCATCGCCGCGGCCAAGGACCACGATGTGCTGATGATCGACGAGGCGCTGGCCACCGGTGACCGGAAGTTCCAGAAGCGTTCCGAGGCCCGGATCCGCGAGCTGCGCCAGGAGGCGGGCACGGTCTTCCTCGTCAGTCACAACAACAAGTCCATCCGGGACACCTGTGACCGGGTGCTGTGGCTGGAGAAGGGCGAGTTGCTGATGGACGGCCCGACCGACGAGGTCATCAAGGCGTACGAGAAGGAGACCGGCAAGTAGC
>NZ_JANIAA010000184.1 GCF_024505145.1 Streptomyces rugosispiralis
TCCAGGTCGGGTCGGTGGCCGTGGGTGGTGACGCGCCGGTCTCGGTGCAGTCGATGACGACGACGGTGACGGCGGACATCGGTGCGACGCTGCAGCAGATCGCGGAGCTGACGGCGTCGGGGTGCCAGATCGTGCGGGTGGCGTGTCCGTCGCAGGATGACGCGGAGGCGTTGCCGGTGATCGCGAAGAAGTCGCAGATCCCGGTGATCGCCGATATTCACTTCCAGCCGAAGTATGTGTTCGCGGCGATTGATGCCGGGTGTGCGGCGGTGCGGGTGAATCCGGGGAACATCCGGCAGTTCGACGACAAGGTGAAGGAGATCGCGAGGGCGGCGTCGGACGCGGGTGTGCCGATTCGTATCGGGGTGAACGCGGGGTCGCTGGACAAGCGGTTGCTGGAGAAGTACGGCAAGGCCACGCCGGAGGCGTTGGTGGAGTCGGCGTTGTGGGAGTGCTCGCTGTTCGAGGAGCACGGTTTCCGGGATATCAAGATCTCGGTGAAGCACAACGATCCGGTGGTGATGGTGAACGCCTACCGTCAGCTGGCGGCGCAGTGTGACTATCCGCTGCATCTGGGTGTGACGGAGGCGGGTCCGGCGTTCCAGGGGACGATCAAGTCGGCGGTGGCTTTTGGTGCGCTGTTGAGTGAGGGGATCGGGGACACGATCCGGGTGTCGCTGTCGGCGCCTCCGGCGGAGGAGGTCAAGGTCGGTATCCAGATCCTGGAGTCGCTGAATCTGCGGCAGCGGCGGCTGGAGATCGTCTCGTGTCCGTCGTGCGGCCGGGCGCAGGTGGATGTGTACAAGCTCGCGGACCAGGTGACGGCCGGTCTGGAGGGCATGGAGGTGCCGCTGCGGGTGGCGGTCATGGG
>NZ_JANIAA010000185.1 GCF_024505145.1 Streptomyces rugosispiralis
GTACTGGACTCGCTCACGCCCGAGCGGTTCGCCTCGGTGCTCCGGGCGAAGGCCGACGCCGCGCTGCATCTGGACGAGCTGACGCGCGACCTGGACCTTTCGGCGTTCGTCCTCTTCTCCTCGATCACCGGGTCGGTGGGCGCCGCCGGTCAGGGCAACTACGCTGCGGCCAACGCCTACTTGGACGCGCTGGCCGAGCTGCGCCGCGCCGAGGGCCTGCCCGCCACCTCGATCGCCTGGGGCCCGTGGGCGGACTCCGGGATGGCCGGTGACGACGCCATGGAGCGGCGGATGCGCCGCGAGGGCATGCCGCCGATGGCGCCCGAGTCGGCTGTCGCCGCGCTGCGGCAGGCGCTGGACCTCGATGACACCGCCGTGACGGTCGCGGACCTCGACTGGGAGAACTTCACCCGCACGCTCACCGCCGTACGGCCGAGCCCGCTGATCGCCGAACTGGCGGCGGAGGCCGGGCCGGGCGCCGCGACCGGCGCCGACACCGTCAAGGTCGTCACCGACGCCGACTCCGCCTCCCCGCTCGGCGAGCGCCTGAGTGGCCTGCCGAAGGCCGAACAGGACCGGGCGCTGCTGGAGTTGGTGCGTGCGCAGGTCGCGTCGGTGCTGGGGCACGGCGGGGCCGAGGCGGTGGGGGCCGGGCGGGCGTTCAAGGAGCTGGGCTTCGACTCGCTGGCCGCGATCGAGCTCCGCAACCGGCTGAACGCGGCGACCGGCCTGCGCCTCGCCGCCACGCTCATCTACGACTACCCGAACGCCACCGCCCTCGCCGACCATCTGCGGACGGAACTGGTGGGCGCGGACGCCGCGGTGAGTGGCGGCGTGGTGGCTCCGGCGGTTGCC
>NZ_JANIAA010000186.1 GCF_024505145.1 Streptomyces rugosispiralis
CATCAGCATGTCGGCTCCAGGGTCTGGTTCGGGGCGGCGTAGAGCCGGTCGGTGGTTTCGAGGATCTGGCTCATGTCCGCGCCGGGGGAGACCGCGTGGATGTCCGTGGCCTTCGGCGTGGGGATGCCGACGTCGGGAATGATGTCGCCGACAAGGATCTGTTCCGGGGCCCGGTGCGGGTCGATGCCGATGACTTCGTAGCCGGTGGGGCGCGGGGTCCGGGCGACGGCGTTGGCGCCGCGGTCGTGGCCGTCAATCTCGGGCTCGACGATACGGGTGCCCGGCACCGGCGCGGCACCGGTACCGGCACGAGCTGTCCGCTGTCGCGGAGTCTTCACGGTCTCTCCGTTCGAATGGTCAGTGGGGCGGGAGGACCCCACCGGCCGCCAGGGCCAGGGAGTTCGCCGTGCTTGTGCGACGACGTCGCGGATGCGGGCCCCGTGGGTTCCTCAGCGTGGCCAGTAGGAGCTGCGCCACGCTGCCGGGCCCGGCTGGAGCGAGGCGTCGCACGAGATGGTGCGGGTTTTGGCCGTCCACCCGTGCAGGTGCTGCGGCGTCGCAGGAATGGCTGAGGCCGCTGCGGCGCGGGCTTGGACCACCACGAGCGCGGCGGCCAGCTCTTCGGGAGTGGGGTTGCCCCGGACAATACGGATCATGGAAACAGCCCTTCGCTAGGGGGCTAGAGGGGGATGTTGCCGTGCTTCTTCGGGGGCAGGGCTTCGCGCTTGTTCCGCAGTGTCCGCAGGCCGCGGACGATGTGGCGGCGGGTCTCGGAGGGCATGATCACCGTGTCGACGTAGCCTCGCTCGGCCGCGATATACGGATTGAGCAGGGTGTCCTCGTAGTCCGT
>NZ_JANIAA010000187.1 GCF_024505145.1 Streptomyces rugosispiralis
TGACCGGTCGGTTGTCGCTGCGTACGCATCCTTGGCTGGCCGATCACGCGGTGCTGGGCCGGGTCATTCTGCCGGGTACGGCGTTTGTCGAGTTGGCGTCGCGGGCCGGTGACGCGGTGGGTTGTGACCGGTTGGAGGAGTTGACGCTTGAGGCGCCCCTGGTGCTGCCCGATGAGGGGGCGGTCCAGGTGCAGCTGGTGGTGAGTGGGCCCGAGCAGGATGGGCAGCGCGAGTTCAGCGTGTACTCCCGCCGCGACGACGTCCCGAACGCGTCGTGGACGTGCCACGCGAAGGGCATGCTGGCCCTGAACTCCACCACCGTCGATGGGATGACGGGTCCGGCGGACCTGAAGGCATGGCCGCCGGCGGGGGCGCAGGCGGTGGAGACCGCTGGCTTCTATGAGGATGTGGCGGCTACCGGGCTGGTGTACGGGCCGGTGTTCCAGGGTCTGCGCGCCGTGTGGCGCAAGGGCGATGAGGTCTTCGCGGAGGTGGAGCTGGCGGAGGAGTCGCGGGCGGACGCGGCCCGGTTCGGGCTGCACCCCGCCTTGCTCGACGCGGCGCTGCACGCCTGGCTGGTGTCCGCCGCCGCGGAGAAGGACGGGAGCGGGAGTTCTGGCGGGATCCGGCTGCCGTTCGTGTGGAGTGGTGTGTCGCTGTATGCCACTGGTGCGACTTCCCTGCGGGTACGGCTGACCCGGACGGGCGCTGATGGGATGTCGGTGCTGGTGGCGGATGCCGCCGGTACGCCGGTTGCGTCGGCGGATGCGTTGGTCACCCGGCCGGTCTCGGAGGCGCAGCTCGCGTCGTCCGGCGACGGCGGTGAGCCGCTGTACCGGGTGGAGTGG
>NZ_JANIAA010000188.1 GCF_024505145.1 Streptomyces rugosispiralis
CTCGTGGACACGCTGGACGCCGAGCGCCTGGAGCGGGTGGTGCGCGCCAAGGCCACCTCCGCGCAGAACCTCCATGAGCTGACCCGCGACCTGGACCTTTCGGCGTTCGTCCTCTTCTCCTCGCTCGCCGGATCGGTGGGCGCCGCCGGTCAGGGCAACTACGCTGCGGCCAACGCCTACTTGGACGCGCTGGCCGAGCTGCGCCGCGCCGAGGGCCTGCCCGCCACCTCGATCGCCTGGGGCCCGTGGGCCGAAGGCGGCATGGCCGCCGACGAGGCGCTGGAGCGGCGGATGCGCCGCGACGGAGTGCCGCCGATGGCGCCCGAGTCGGCGCTCACCGCGCTGCGGCAGGCGCTGGACCTCGATGACACCGCCGTGACGGTCGCGGACCTCGACTGGGACCGTTTCCTCGCCGAGTTCACCGCCGTACGGCCGAGCGCGCTGTTCGGCGAGGTGCGGGCCGCGCGTCCGGCGCCGGCCGCCGAGAGCGCGCCGCGTCCGGCCGCCACCGCCGGGACCGGCACCCTCGCGGAGCGACTGTCCGGGCTGACGGAGAACGAGCGCGCACAGACGCTGCTGGAGTTGGTGCGTGCGCAGGTCGCGTCGGTGCTGGGGCACGGCGGGGCCGAGGCGGTGCAGGCCGGGCGGGCGTTCAAGGAGCTGGGCTTCGACTCGCTCACCGCCGTCGAACTCCGCAACCGGCTGAACGCGGCGACGGGCCTGCGGCTGCCCGCCACCCTCGTCTACGACTACCCGAGCGCTTCCGCCCTGGCCGACCATCTGCGCGCCGAACTGCTGGGCGCGGATGCCGTGGCGGCGGGTGGCGTGGCGGCGCCTGCGGTCGCG
>NZ_JANIAA010000189.1 GCF_024505145.1 Streptomyces rugosispiralis
GGCCCGCTCCTGCCCGTACGTGGCCAGCAGCGCCTGCGCCTCGATCGGGTCACCCAGCGTCGTACCCGTACCGTGCGCCTCGACCGCGTCCACATCCCCGGCCGACAGCCCCGCACCGGCCAGCGCCTGCCGGATCACCCGCTGCTGCGAGGGACCGTTCGGCGCGGTCAGGCCATTGCTCGCACCGTCCTGGTTGATCGCGCTGCCCCGCACGATGGCCAGCACCGGGTGGCCGTGCTTCTCCGCGTCCGACAGCCGCTCGACCAGCAGCATGCCGACGCCCTCGCCCCAGCCCGTGCCATCCGCACCGGCCGCGAACGCCTTGATCCGGCCGTCCTCCGCGAGCCCGCGCTGACGGCTGAAGTCCACGAACGCCTCCGGCGTGGACATCACCGTGACGCCACCGGCGAGCGCCATCGTGCACTCGCCCGCGCGCAGCGCCTGAACGGCCATGTGCAGGGCCACCAGCGACGACGAACACGCCGTGTCCACCGTGACCGCCGGGCCCTCGAGACCGAAGGTGTACGCCACCCGCCCGGACACCACGCTGGCCGCGTTGCCCGTGCCCAGATGGCCCTCCAGGCCCTCGGGCGGAGTGGAAACGAGCCCGGCGTAGTCCTGGCCGTTGGTGCCCGCGAAGACACCGGTACGGCTGCCGCGCAGCGTGGCGGGGTCGATCCCGGCCCGCTCGAACGCCTCCCACGAGGTCTCCAGCAGCAGCCGCTGCTGCGGGTCCATGGCGAGGGCCTCACGCGGCGAGATCCCGAAGAACGACGCGTCGAAGTCCCCCGCGTCGTAGAGGAAGCCGCCTTCACGCGCGTACGACGTGCCCT
>NZ_JANIAA010000190.1 GCF_024505145.1 Streptomyces rugosispiralis
CTCCTCCACCGTCGCCAACACCGACGGCGGCACCGTCACATGCGTAACGCCGAACCCCGCCACCACCTCACTCAACGACCCCCGCGGCGGCAACCGGTCCACACCCGCCATCACCAACGCCGCACCCGAAAGCAACGCCATACACATCTCGGACACCGCGGCATCAAAACTCAACGACGCCAACTGCAACACCCGCGAATCGGCATCCACCGCGAACCGCTCAATCTGCGCAGCCGCCAAGTTCCCGATACCGCGATGCGTCACCACCACACCCTTCGGCCGACCCGTCGACCCCGACGTATAGATCACATACGCCACATCATCGACATCCACGGACACCGCAGGCGCCGACCCACCCTCCACAGACGCACCCCACACCAGACACTCCACCCCGGCCGGAACCAACCCCCGCGTCCCCTCCGAACACACGACGAGCGCAGGCCCCGCATCCTCAACCATCCACCCAACCCGCTCCACCGGATACGCCGGATCCACCGGCACAAACCCCGCCCCCGCCTTCACCACCCCCAACAACACCGCCACCACATCCACCGACCGCTCCAACACCACCGCGA
The DNA here is from genome assembly GCF_024505145.1 of Streptomyces rugosispiralis. Classification (GTDB taxonomy): domain Bacteria; phylum Actinomycetota; class Actinomycetes; order Streptomycetales; family Streptomycetaceae; genus Streptomyces; species Streptomyces rugosispiralis. The sequence continues at coordinate 576 of NZ_JANIAA010000190.1, forward strand.
CCAGATCACCACGCCCCACACCCCGCGCAGCCAACACCCCCGCCACCACATCCGACCGCTCTCGCAACTCCCCGTACGACCACTCCTCACCACCCACACCCACCACCGCCACCGCCCCCGGGGAAACGGCCGCCCGCTCATCGAACAACTCCCCCAACGACCCCACCGGCACCACCCGGCCAGTGGCGTTCCACCCCTCCACCACCCGCACCCGCTCACCACACCCCAACACCTCGACCTCACTCACCCGCCGCC
>NZ_JANIAA010000191.1 GCF_024505145.1 Streptomyces rugosispiralis
AGCTGTGGCGTTCGTACGGCGTGGAGCCATCAGCCGTCATCGGTCATTCGCAGGGTGAGATCGCGGCGGCGTGTGTGGCGGGTGCGCTGTCGCTGGAGGATGCCGCGCGTGTCGTAGCCCTGCGCAGTCAGGCGATCCGGGCGCTGTCCGGGCGCGGTGGCATGGTGTCGGTGTCGCTGCCCGTGGAGGCGGTGCGGGAGCGGCTCGCGGTGTGGGGCGAGCGGTTGTCGGTGGCTGCGGTGAACGGGCCCTCGGCGGTCGTGGTCTCCGGTGACGCCGACGCGCTGGACGAACTGCTGGCGGCGTGCGAGGCGGAGGAGATCCGGGCGCGTCGTATTCCGGTGGACTACGCCTCGCACTCCGCCCACGTCGAGAGCATCGAGGACGAGATCCGGCGCACCCTGGCCGGGATCGCTCCGCGATCCTCCTCGGTGCCGTTCTACTCCACGGTGACCGGCGGGGTGCTGGACACCACCGAGATGGACGCCGGCTACTGGTACCGCAATCTGCGCGGGACCGTGCGTTTCGACGAGACCGTACGGGTGCTCCTCGACGAGGGCTTCCAGACGTTCGTGGAGGCCAGCGCGCACCCTGTCCTGACCATGGGCATCGAGCAGACGGCCGAGGACCACGGCACGCCCGTGGCGGCCATCGGCTCGCTGCGCCGCGACGAAGGCGGCCCGGACCGGTTCCTGACCTCCCTGGCCGAGGCGCATGTCGGCGGCATCGCCGTCGACTGGCGGACGGTGTTCGCCGGGACCGGCGCGCAACCCGTCGAACTGCCCACCTACGCCTTCCAGCACCAGCG
>NZ_JANIAA010000192.1 GCF_024505145.1 Streptomyces rugosispiralis
GTCCCAGCAGCGGGTGATCCGCCAGGCGCTGGCCAACGCCGGGCTCCCGGCCGGGCAGATCGACGTCGTGGAAGCCCACGGTACGGGTACGACGCTGGGCGATCCGATCGAGGCGCAGGCGCTGCTGGCCACGTACGGCCGGGAGCACACCGACCACGAGCCCCTGTGGCTCGGCTCGATCAAGTCCAACATCGGGCATACGCAGGCGGCCGCCGGTGTGGCGGGCCTGATCAAGATGGTGCTGGCCATGCGGCACGGTCTGCTGCCCGGGATGCCGAACGTGGACGAGCCCTCCCCGTACGTCGACTGGTCGCCCGGCACCGTCCAACTACTGACCGACGCCACGCCGTGGCCCGAGACCGGTCGCCCGCGGCGCGCGGGCGTGTCCTCCTTCGGCGTCAGCGGCACCAACGCGCACGTCATCCTCGAGCAGGCGCCTTCGCCGCGGCCGGAGGCCGAGCGGCCCGCCGTGGACGAGCCCGCGGGCGGCCTGGGGCGGCTGCCCGTCACTCCCTGGCTGGTGTCGGGCAAGTCCGAGGCCGCGCTGCGGACACAGGCGGATCGGCTGCTGGCGCATGCGCGCGAGTGGGCAGAGCTGTCGGCCGAGGACATCGGGCTGTCGTTGGCGACCACGCGCAGTGCGTTCGAACACCGTGCGGTGGTCCTGGCCGGCGACCGGGACGGTCTGGCCGATGGCGTGGCGGCACTCGCGGAGGGCCGGGACGCCTCGGGGCTGATCCGGGGTGTGGCCGGTGCTGACGGT
>NZ_JANIAA010000193.1 GCF_024505145.1 Streptomyces rugosispiralis
TGCCGGCCGAACCACTCCTCCAGCCGCCACACATCCAGCGCCTCACCGCCGAACACCACCCACCGCAGCCCCAGCCGGGCCCCGATCTCCGGCGCCTCACGATCGGCCTGCATCAGCTGGTAAAACGCCGACGGCGTCTGATTCAGCACCGTCACACCCTCATCCACCAGCAACCGCAAAAACTCCCCCGGCGAACGACTCACCTCGAACGGCACCACCACCAACCGCCCACCCCACAACAACGCACCCCACAACTCCCACACCGAGAAATCAAAAGCGAAGGAATGGAACAGGGTCCACACATCACCCGGGCCGAAGCCGAACCAGTGATCCGTCGCCTCGAACAACCGCACCACATTCCCGTGCGGCACCACGACCCCCTTGGGCCGTCCCGTCGAACCGGAGGTGTAAATGATGTACGCGGCCGCCTCCGGCGACACGCGGATGCCGACATCCGACCCGTCCAGCGCCGCCAACTCGGCCATGACCCCGGCATCGTCCAGCACCACCAGCGGAACCCCCGCCGGCACCCCGACCCCCACACCCACACCCGCCACCACCAGCGACGGACCCGCGTCCTCCCACACATACGCCACCCGATCCGCCGGATAACCCGGATCCACCGGCACATACACCGCCCCCGCCTTCAACACCGCGAGAACACCCACCACCAGATCCACCGACCGCGGCAACACCAAACCCACCCGGTCCTCGACCCCCACCCCCCGCGCCACCAGCAAACGCGCCAGCCGATTCGCCCGC
>NZ_JANIAA010000194.1 GCF_024505145.1 Streptomyces rugosispiralis
AGCCTGCGACGAGTGTGGTGGACGCGGCGTTCTGGGATGCGGTCGAGCGTGGGGATCTCGGTTCGTTCGGTGTTGATGCTGAACAGCCGCTCAGCGTTGCCCTGCCCACCCTCTCGTCGTGGCGGAGGGCGCGGCAGGAGCGTTCGGTCATCGATGGTTGGCGTTATCGGCTCGGCTGGTCCCCGATCCCGGTGGTGTCCGGGGAGGTGGGCCTCACCGGCACTTGGCTGGTTGTGGTCGAGTCGGGTGCGGACGGTGTTGATGTGGCTGCCGTGTTGCGGTCGGCCGGTGCTGGGGTCAGTGTCGAGGTCGTGACGGGCGAAACGGTCGGCGAGCTGGACGCGGGGCCGGTTGCGGGTGTGGTGTCGTTGTTGTCGGTCGAGGCCACGGTGCTATTGCTCCAGGCCCTTGTGGCGGCCGGGGTCGATGCGCCGTTGTGGTGTGTCACTCGTGGTGGGGTCTCGGTGGTCGAGGGTGATCTGGTGGATCCTGATCAGGCGGGAATCTGGGGTCTTGGCCGTGTGATCGGTTTGGAGCATCCGGACCGTTGGGGTGGTCTGGTCGATCTGCCTGCTGAAATGGACGGTCGCGTTGGGGGCGCGCTGGTCGGCGTTCTCGTCGGGGGCACTGGTGAGGATCAGGTGGCGATTCGTGCCACGGGTACATGGGGTGCCCGTCTGGCGCGGGCGATGCCGGTCGGTGACGCGGGTGGTGAGGCACCGACCATGTGGCATGGGCGTGGTACCGCGCTGGTCACC
>NZ_JANIAA010000195.1 GCF_024505145.1 Streptomyces rugosispiralis
CTCGCAGCAGCGGGTGATCCGGGCGGCGCTGGCGAACGCACGACTGTCGGCCGCCGAGGTGGACGCGGTCGAGGCGCACGGTACGGGTACGACGCTGGGCGATCCGATCGAGGCGCAGGCGCTGCTGGCCACGTACGGCCGTGAACGCACCGATGACGAGCCCCTGTGGCTCGGCTCGATCAAGTCCAACATCGGACACACCCAGGCCGCGGCCGGTGTCGCGGGCATCATGAAGATGGTGCTTGCCATGCGGCATGGTCTGCTGCCGCGGACACTGGGCGTCGACGAACCGTCGACGCACATCGACTGGACGGCGGGAGCCGTCGAGCTGCTCACCGAGGCCAGGCCCTGGCCCCAGACCGGCCGCCCACGCCGGGCGGGTGTCTCCTCCTTCGGCCTCAGCGGCACCAACGCGCACATCATCCTCGAGCAGGCGCCGTCGGCCGAGGGCCAAGGCTCCGAGGCGACAGGGGAATTGGCGCCCGCCGTGGTGCCATGGGTGCTGTCGGCGAAGTCCGATGCCGGTGTGCGGGAGCAGGGCGGACGACTGCTCTCGCTCGTGGCCGGGGAGAGCGGCCCGGCGACGAAGGACGTCGGTCTGTCGCTGGTCACCACGCGTGCCGTGTTCGACCGGCGGGCGGTGGTGCTGGGCGCTGACCGTACCGCGCTCATCAGCGGCCTGACCGCGCTGGCCGAGGGCCGCGAGGTGACAGGTGTGGTGCGGGGGGCCGCGGTCGGCTCCGACGCC
>NZ_JANIAA010000196.1 GCF_024505145.1 Streptomyces rugosispiralis
GCCGTGGCTGGTGGCGTGGCCGGTGGTGAGGCGGGGGTGGGGTTGTTCGGTGGCGAGGGCGGTGAGAGCGGCGGTGGCCTCACTGCCCTCGGTGTCGGTCATGATGACGGCGCGGTGGTCGTGGAGGGTGCGGGTGGTGGCCAGGGACCAGCCGATGTCCAGCGGCTGTGCGGTCACCCCGGATTCCAGGTGGTCGAGGAGCCGTCGGGCCTGCGCCCGCAGGGCGGTTGGGGTCCTGGCGGACAGGACCCAGGGCACGGTCCCGCCGGTCGCCACGAGTCCGGGGGCGTCCGTGCCCTCGTCCGTCCTCGGCGCGGCCTCGGGTTCCGGTTCGGGTGCCTGCTCCAGGATGAGGTGGGCGTTGGTGCCGCTGATGCCGAAGGAGGAGATCCCGGCGCGGCGGGGGTGACCGGTCTCCGGCCAGGGCCGGGCCTCGGTGAGCAGGGACACCGCGCCCGATGCCCAATCCACCTCGGACGTCGGCTCGTCGGCGTGCAGGGACCGCGGAAGCGTGCCGTGCCGCATCGCCAGCACCATCTTGATGACGCTGGACACGCCCGCCGCGGCCAGCGTGTGCCCGGTGTTGGACTTCAGCGAGCCGAGCCATACGGGCTCGTCCCCCGTACGCTCCTGCCCGTAGGTGGCGAGGAGTGCCTGGGCCTCGATGGGGTCGCCGAGGGCGGTGCCGGTGCCGTGGGCTTCGACGGCGTCGATGTCGGCC
>NZ_JANIAA010000197.1 GCF_024505145.1 Streptomyces rugosispiralis
CCGGTGATGACCGAGTCGTCCTTGCCGTCCGACACGTCCACGAACGTCGTGAAGCTGTCGAAGTGGTTTTCCGCCGTCGAGGCCGGTGCCGCCCGCAGATACTTGTTGTACGGCGCCGGGATGGTGACGTCGACGCGGTACTGGCCGCCGGTCAGTTCGGTCGACTTCGAGACCACCACCTTTCCGGTGGCATCCGTGGTGCCGGTGACCCGATGGCCTGCCGGGTCCGACACCTTGACCTTCAAGCCCCGCTGCGGCACGTCCATGGTCGTGTTGATCACGCCGGTGCCGAAGAAATCCCGCAGGACCTGAACCGTCAGGGTGCCGTCGCCAGTCGAGGCGTTGGCCGTCCCGGCCGTCGCGCCCATGGTGCTGCCCAGCAGTACGAAAGCGCAGAGGCCCACTCGTGCCAGTGGACCCGTACGCTTCCCGGCTGTCCGGCGTAACCTTCCACATACTCTTCGCACAGCCATCACTCTCCCCTCGTGATGTGAACCGACCACCCGTTTCCGGCCGTGTATCCGCTTCCCGGTCCCGGGTGACACGTCGGTCATGAAAAGGGCCCACCGCTGTTTCGGTGGGCCCGGTCGTTCTTGGTCGTCCTGGCGGATGTGGCGAATTCAGGGACTCGGGAGTGCCATTCCCTGACGAGCCGCACTTGGCCTCGCTTCCCACTCGGAAACAGCACAAGAGTCTGAATTGTCATCCTGAAC
>NZ_JANIAA010000198.1 GCF_024505145.1 Streptomyces rugosispiralis
AAGCGACATCGACGCCGTCGAAGCACACGGCACCGGCACCGCCCTCGGCGACCCCATCGAGGCCCAGGCACTCCTCGCCACCTACGGCCAGGACCGCCCCGCCGGCCAACCCCTCTGGCTGGGCTCCCTGAAGTCCAACATCGGCCACACCCAGGCCACGGCGGGAATCGCGGGCGTCATCAAGATGGCGCAGGCCATGCGGTATGGCGTACTGCCCAAGACACTCCACGCCGACGAGCCCACCACCAAGGTGGACTGGACATCGGGCGCGGTGTCCCTGCTCACCGAGGCCCGGCCCTGGCCGGAGACCGGCCGCCCGCGCCGCGCCGGGATCTCCTCCTTCGGCGTCAGCGGCACCAACGCCCATCTCATCCTCGAACAGGCTCCGGAAGAGGCGGCCGACGAAGCGGAAGCCACGGAGCCGGAGGCTCCGGGACTGGTGGCCACCGGGGGCGCGGTGCCGTGGGTGCTGTCCGCCAAGAGCCAGGTGGCGCTACGGGCACAGGCCCAGCGCCTGATCACCCACCTCCGCACCCACCCCGACACCGACCCGGTGGACTTGGGCTGGTCGCTGGCCACCACCCGCACCGCACTGGAACACCGCGCGGTCGTCCTCGCCACCGATCTCGACCAGGCGACCGCCGCCCTCACCGCCCTCGGCGAAGGACAGCCCCACCCCAACCTGGTCACCGGGGAAACCGGCACCGGCGGG
>NZ_JANIAA010000199.1 GCF_024505145.1 Streptomyces rugosispiralis
CGTGGTCATCGCGGGTGATGAGGACGCGGCGGCTGAAATCGCGGCCGGTTTCGAGGCCCAGGGTCGTAAGACCAAGCGGCTCACCGTGAGCCATGCGTTCCATTCGCCGCGTATGGACGGGATGCTGGAGGCGTTCCGCGAGGTGGCCGAGGGGCTGAGCTACGAGGCCCCGCGCATCCCGATCGTCTCCAACCTCACCGGAAACGTCGTCTCCGCCGAGGAGATCACGACCCCCGGCTTCTGGGTGCGCCACGTCCGCGAAGCGGTCCGCTTCCTCGACGGCATCCGGACGATGGAGGCCCAGGGCGTCACCACCTACCTCGAACTCGGCCCCGACGGCGTCCTCACCGCCATGGCCCAGGAGTGCGTCACCGACGCCGACGCGGCAGCCTTCGCCGCCGTATTGCGGGCCGGTCGGCCCGAGGCGCGGGCGGTGCACGCCGCCGTGGCACGGGCGTACGTCCGTGGTGTGGCCGTGGACTGGGCGACCGTCTTCGCCGGTACGGGCGCGGCTCGGGTCGAGCTGACCGATCTGCCGACGTACGCCTTCCAGCGCCGCCGGTACTGGCCGCAGGCGTCGGCGTACGGCGTCGGTGGCACGGCGGGGCTCGGGCTGGCCGCAGTGGACCACCCTCTCGTGGGCGCCGCCGTACCGCTTGCGGGCGGCGACGGTGTGCTGTTGACCGGGCGGATCTCTGCGCAGACC
>NZ_JANIAA010000200.1 GCF_024505145.1 Streptomyces rugosispiralis
GGGCCGCGGCGTGCTCCCGCAGGGCCACATCGGAAACGCTGGCATCCGCCGCCACCACATAGGCCACCAGCCGCTGATCCCCGACCCGGTCCTCCCGCACCACCACCGCCGCCTGAGCCACCTCGGGATGACCACTGATGACGGCCTGGATCTCACCCAGCTCGATACGGAAACCCCGCACCTTGACCTGGTCATCGACCCGGCCCACATACACCAACTGACCATCGGCGTTCCAGCGCGCCAGATCCCCCGTGCGATACATCCGCGCACCCGCCGGACCGTAAGGATCAGCCGTGAACCGCTCGGCGGTCAGATCCGCACGCCCCAAATAGCCACGCGCCAGCACCACACCCGCGACATACAGCTCACCCGCCACGCCCGGCGGCACCGGCCGAAGCCAGGCATCCAGCACATAGGCACGGGTGTTCCAGAACGGCCGCCCGATCGGCACAGCACCACTCGCAAGTTCCTGACCAGGCTCGATGCTGTAGTCCGCGCAGTTGACCGTGGCCTCGGTGGGACCGTACGCATTGACCACCGTCACATCCGGATGCGCGGCCCGCCACGACACCAGCGCCTCCCCCACCAGCGCCTCACCACCGGTGATCAACATCCCCGACGGCGACACCTCCTCGGGCAACGCCTCCAACAACCCCAGGTGGGAGGGGGTCACCTTCATAAACGACGGCCGACCAACATCGGCC
>NZ_JANIAA010000201.1 GCF_024505145.1 Streptomyces rugosispiralis
TTCGGCCGAGTCGGAGAACCCCGGCCGGTTCGTCCTGGTCGACGTCGACGATACGACCGAGTCGCTGGCGGCGGTGGCGGACGCGCTGGCGTCCGGTGAACCGCAGGTGGCCGTGCGGGACGGGGCGCTGCGGGCGCCGCGTCTGGCGCGGGCCGCCGTGGACACCGAGCAGCCGCTCGATGTCGATGCCGATGGCACGGTGCTGGTCACGGGTGCGAGTGGCGCGCTGGGTGGTCTGCTGGCGCGGCATCTGGTGGTGGAGCGTGGCGTACGGCGGCTGCTGCTGGTGAGCCGCCGTGGCGACCAGGCACCGGGCGCCGCCGAACTTACTGCCGAACTTGTCGGGTTGGGCGCCGAGGCGCGCTGGGCGGCGTGTGATGTGGCGGACCGGGACGCGCTCGCCGCGGCCCTCGCCGCCATCCCCGCAGAGCATCCGCTGACGGGTGTGGTGCACACGGCCGGTGTGCTGGACGACGGTGTGGTCGGTTCGCTCACTCCCGAGCGCATGGCCGGGGTGCTGCGTCCGAAGGTGGACGCGGCCTGGAATCTGCATGAGCTGACCCGCGACCTCGACCTCTCGGCGTTCGTGCTCTTCTCCTCCGCCGCCGGTGTGTTCGGCAATGCGGGGCAGGGCAACTACGCCGCCGCCAACGCCTACCTGGACGCGCTCGCCCAGCACCGCCGGGCCCAT
>NZ_JANIAA010000202.1 GCF_024505145.1 Streptomyces rugosispiralis
TGCGGGTGAGGATCAGGTGCGTCCGTTGCTGGTGGCGGGGGTGGATATCGCGGCGGTGAACGGGCCCGCTGCGGTGGTGCTCTCGGGTGATGAGGAACCGGTGCTGCGGGTGGCGCGGGAGCTGTCGGATCGGGGGTGCCGGACGCGGCGGTTGGCGGTCTCGCATGCGTTTCACTCGGAGCGGATGGAGCCGATGCTGGAGGAGTTCCAGCGGGTGGTGGAGGGCCTGTCGTTTACCGCTCCGGTGATTCCGCTGGTGTCGAACGTGACCGGGGAGTTGCTGGATGCGGAGGCGGTGTGCGCGCCGACGTACTGGGTGGAGCATGTGCGTTCGGCGGTGCGGTTCGCGGATGGTGTGCGGGCGCTTGCCGAGTACGGGGTGAGTACGTATCTGGAGCTGGGCCCCGATGGCACGCTCTCCGCGATGGGCCGCGAGTGCCTGGACGACGGGCACACCGCCTTCGTACCGGCACTCCGTCGGGAAGGTGACGAGACCCGCGCCCTTGTCACGGCCCTGGCCACCTGCCATACGCGTGGTGTGCGCGTGGACTGGGCGACCGTGGTTGGCGGAACGCCTACTGGTTCGGTCGATCTGCCGACGTATGCCTTCCAGCGGGAGCATTACTGGTTGATGGGGGAGCGGCGAGGTGTGGGTGATGTGGCGTCCGCGGGGTTGGTGGGCGTCGG
>NZ_JANIAA010000203.1 GCF_024505145.1 Streptomyces rugosispiralis
CGGGCACGTCGTACGCGCGTGAGGGCGGTTTCCTCTACGACGCGGGGGACTTCGACGCGTCGTTCTTCGGGATCTCGCCGCGTGAGGCCCTCGCGATGGATCCGCAGCAGCGGTTGCTGCTGGAGACCTCGTGGGAGGCGTTCGAGCGCGCGGGCATCGACCCCGCCACGCTGCGCGGGCAGCAGATCGGTGTCTTCGCCGGGACCAACGGTCAGGACTATCTGTCGCTGCTGATGCGGGCGCCCGAGGGCCTGGAGGGCCATCTGGGCACGGGCAACGCGGCGAGCGTGGTGTCCGGGCGGGTGGCGTACACCTTCGGTCTCGAGGGCCCGGCCCTCACGGTCGACACGGCCTGCTCGTCCTCGCTGGTGGCACTGCATCTGGCGGTGCAGGCGCTGCGGCAGGGCGAGTGCACGATGGCGCTCGCGGGTGGCGTCACGGTGATGTCCACCCCCGAGAACTTCATCGACTTCAGCCGTCAGCGCGGACTGGCCGCCGATGGCCGGATCAAGGCGTTCGCGGCCGGTGCGGATGGCACCGGCTGGGGCGAGGGCGCGGGCATGCTGCTGGTCGAGCGGCTGTCGGACGCGCGGCGCAACGGCCACCCGGTGCTCGCGGTGGTCCGGGGCTCCGCCATCAACCAGGATGGTGCGTCCAATGGCCTGACCGCGCCGAACGGTCCCTCG
>NZ_JANIAA010000204.1 GCF_024505145.1 Streptomyces rugosispiralis
TCTGCTTCCTATTCATTGCTCAGTGTTGAGCATCGAGGTTGGATAATTCGCTCTCCGCACCGACACAGTTGCCGGGTACTGGAGTCCTGGTCCAAGGGCAGTCCGGACCGTTGGCGACCAGCACGCTCGAGCAGGATCTGTTTCACCCGCGTGTGCGGAGTGAACAAAGTGATGTCGGGGTCACTGTCCCGCTGCTCGATGTTGATCGCTCCGGCGTGGTCTGCTTGCCATACCGCCCCGCACTCGGTGCAGTGAAGCCGGTCCCCTTCACGGACACCAAGGATGTCCGTGAAGGGGACGGCTTGCGAGGTATACGCAGCGTTGACCAGCCGCACCGCAGAACCTCTGCGGCCCGATACAGTCTCCAGCGCCTCAGCGGTGATGCCCTTGGTCCAGGCAGCCAGGCGCCGGTTGGAATTCTTCCCCAGCTTCTTACGACTGGCGAACGTCCTTGCGAGGTCTTCGGCCACGATCACGTTGGCCTTGTCGACGACCGCGTGCACGGCCTTGAAGGTCAGATCACGGACCCGGCACTTCCAGGCATGCGAGCGGCGTTCACGCTTGATCACGCCGAGGTTGTTGTCCCGAATCCGCTGGGCCTTGGCATGGTCGCCCCTCTGCTCGGCCTTCTCAGCCAGAGCGCGGAGTTTCGCACGCCGCTGC
>NZ_JANIAA010000205.1 GCF_024505145.1 Streptomyces rugosispiralis
GCTCCCTGTCCGACTACCTGGACTGGACGAGCCGCTCCTACCCCAGCGCGGCCGGCGCCGCGCTGCTGCACTCGCCGGTCTCCTTCGACCTGACGGTGACCGCGCTCTACACCCCGCTCGTCGTCGGCGGCGCGGTGCACCTCGCGGCGCTTGAGGAGGACCCCGCCGCCGAGCGGGCGCTGGCCGGACGCCCGGTGACCTTCCTGAAGGCCACCCCCAGCCATCTGCCGCTGCTCGCGGCACTCCCCGACGCGTTCTCGCCCGGCAACGAGCTGCTGCTCGGCGGCGAGGCCCTGTTCGGCGAGGCGCTCCGGGACTGGCGGTCCCGCCACCCCGGGGCCACCGTGCTGAATGTGTACGGGCCCACCGAAGGGACCGTCAACGTCGCGGAGTTCCGTATCGAGCCCGGCGACGAGGTCCCGTCAGGACCCGTGCCGATCGGCCTCCCGCAGGGCAACGCGCGCCTCTACGTCCTCGACGAGGGGCTGCGGCTCGCCCCGCCCGGAGTGACCGGCGAGCTGTACATCGCGGGCACCGCCCTGGCCCGCGGCTACCTCAACCGTGCCGCGCTGACCGCCGAGCGCTTCGTCGCCGACCCGTACGGCGCGCCCGGCGCCCGGATGTACCGCACCGGCGACCTCGC
>NZ_JANIAA010000206.1 GCF_024505145.1 Streptomyces rugosispiralis
TCCACCCCCGCCAGCCCGGCGGATGCCACATCACCGGCTCCACGCCCGTCCCCCACCAGCCAGTAGTGCTCCCGCTGGAAGGCATACGTCGGCAGATCCGAGATATGGGCGGGCAGAGCCGTGGCACCGAACAGGGCGCCGAAGTCGATGCGTACGCCTGCCACGTGCAGGTGAGCGACGGCGGCCATCAGCGCACGGAGTTCGTCGCCCTCCCGCCGCAGTGACGGCACCACCACGGGCCCTTCGGCCGCCTCTCCCGGCAGACAGTCCCCGACCATCGCGGACAGCACCGCATCCGGCGCCAACTCCAGGTACGTGCTGACGCCATAGTCGGCAAGCGCCCGCACACCATCCGCGAACCGCACCGCCGAACGCACATGCTCCACCCAGTACTCGGAGGAACGCACCATCTCTGCGTCTGCTAGCTGCCCGGTCACGTTGGAGACCAGGGGGATCAGCGGTGCGGCGAAGGACACGTCGGCGATCGCCTCCCGGAACTCCTGCAGCATCGGCTCCATCCGGGCGGAATGGAACGCATGCGAGACCGCCAGACGCCTCGTCCGGCACCCCTGCTCCGACAGCTCCCGCGCCACCCGCAACACCGGCTCCTCATCACCGGAAATCACCACCGCAGCAGGG
>NZ_JANIAA010000207.1 GCF_024505145.1 Streptomyces rugosispiralis
TCGGGCAGTGTGGTCTCGGGTCGGGTGGCGTACACGCTGGGCTTCGAGGGGCCCGCCGTGACGGTGGATACGGCGTGTTCGTCGTCGTTGGTGGCGATGCATCTGGCGGCGCAGGCGTTGCGGCAGGGTGAGTGCACGCTGGCGTTGGCCGGTGGGGTGACGGTGATGGCCACCCCGGATGTGTTCACCGGTTTCTCCCGTCAGCGTGGTCTGGCCCCCGATGGCCGGTGCAAGCCCTTCGCGGCGGCCGCCGACGGCACCGGTTGGAGTGAGGGTGTGGGCGTCCTGCTGCTGGAACGGCTGTCGGATGCCCGCCGCAACGGCCACGACATCCTGGCCGTGATCCGTGGCTCCGCCGTCAACCAGGACGGCGCGTCCAACGGGCTCACCGCGCCCAACGGCCCCTCCCAGCAGCGGGTGATCCGGCAGGCCCTGGCCAGTGCCGGTCTTTCGGCCTCGGATGTCGATGCGGTGGAGGCGCACGGTACGGGTACGACGTTGGGCGATCCGATCGAGGCGCAGGCGTTGCTGGCCACGTACGGTCAGGATCGCCCGGCCGAGCGGCCGCTGCTGCTGGGCTCGATCAAGTCCAACATCGGGCATGCGCAGGCGGCGGCGGGTGTCGCGGGTGT
>NZ_JANIAA010000208.1 GCF_024505145.1 Streptomyces rugosispiralis
ACGGCCTGGCCGCCTTCTCCGGTGCGGAGGCGGAGCGGTTCTTCGTCACCCCCGACAGCCGGGTGCTCCAGTTCGCCTCGCCGAGCTTCGACGCGGCGGTGCTGGAGGTGTGCATGGCCCTCCCGCACGGTGCCACCCTGGTCGTACCGCCACCCGGGCCGCTCGTCGGCGAGACCCTCACCGATGTCCTGGCCGGGCAGCGGATCACGCACGCGCTCATTCCGCCCGCCGCCCTCGCCGGGGTGACCCCCGCGGGCCTGACCGACTTCCGCACCCTCATCGTCGGTGGTGAGGCATGCCCCGCCGAACTGGTGGAGCGCTGGTCGTCCGGGCGCCGCATGGTCAACGCCTACGGCCCGACGGAATCCACCGTCGCCGCCACCACCAGCGGCCCCCTCGCCCCCGGCGCCGGGGCCCCGCCGATCGGCCGCCCGGTGTGGAACACCAGCGCCCTCGTCCTCGACGAGCGGCTGCGGCTCACCCCCGTGGGCGTCGTCGGCGAGCTCTACATCGCGGGTGACGGGCTCGCCCGCGGCTATCTCGGCCGCCCCGGGCTCAGCGCCGAACGGTTCGTGGCGCACCCGTACGGGCCGCCCGGCGCCCGGATGTACCGCACCGGCGACCTCGT
>NZ_JANIAA010000209.1 GCF_024505145.1 Streptomyces rugosispiralis
GGTCTGGGTTCGGCTGATCATCCGTTGTTGGGTGCGGTGGTGGGGTTGGCGGGTGGGGATGGGGTGTTGTTGACGGGGCGGTTGTCGTTGGTTTCGCATGGTTGGTTGGCTGATCATGTGGTGTGGGGTGTGGTGGTGGTGCCGGGGTCGGCGTTGGTGGAGTTGGTGTTGCGTGCGGGTGATGGGGTGGGTTGTGGGTGGTTGGAGGAGTTGACGTTGGAGGTGCCGTTGGTGGTGCCTGAGCGTGGTGGGGTGCGGGTGCAGTTGTCGGTGGGGGCGCCGGATGGGGTGGGTCGGCGTGTGGTGGGTGTGTTTTCGCAGGTGGAGGGTGAGGGGGAGGGGTTGTGGACGCGGCATGCGGTGGGGGTGTTGTCGGCGGATGTTCCTGTGGTGGTGGATGGGTTGGGTGTGTGGCCGCCTGTTGGTGCGGTGGCGGTGGATGTGGGTGGGGTGTATGAGCGGTTGGCTGGGGTGGGTTTGGAGTATGGGCCGGTGTTTCGGGGTGTGCGGGCGGCGTGGCGTCGTGGTGATGAGGTGTTCGCTGAGGTGGCGCTTGCGGAGGAGCAGCGTGCGGAGGCGGGTCGCTTTGGTCTGCACCCGGCCCTCCTCGACGCCGCCCTGCA
>NZ_JANIAA010000210.1 GCF_024505145.1 Streptomyces rugosispiralis
CGGCCAGGAGCGGGCTGAGGGGCAGCCGCTGTGGCTGGGGTCCATCAAGTCCAACATCGGGCACACGCAGGCCGCGGCCGGTGTCGCGGGCATCATCAAAATGGTGATGGCCATGCGGCACGGTGTGCTGCCGCGGACGCTGCACGTGGACGCGCCCTCCTCGAACGTCGATTGGGAGGACGGCGCGGTCTCGCTGCTCACCGAGCCGATGGCGTGGCCGGAGACCGGCCGCCCACGCCGCGCCGGTGTGTCGTCGTTCGGCATCAGCGGCACCAACGCGCACACCATCATCGAGCAGCCGCCGGCCGCCGAGGACCGTGAGGACGCGGCGGCGCGGCCGTCCGCCGTACCGCCGGTGCTGCCGTGGCCGCTGTCGGCCATGGGCGGCGCCGCGCTGCGCGACCAGGCCCGCCGCCTGCGCGACCGGCTGCGCGGCACCGACGAGGACGTGGACCTGGCCGCCATCGGCTACACCCTGGCCGCCGGGCGCACCGCCTTCGAGGACCGCGCGGTGCTGGTGGCCGACGGCCGCGAGGGCTTCCTGCGCGCCTTGGAGGCGCTGGCCTCCGGCGAACCGGCCACGGGCCTGGTGCAGGGCTCGCCGGTGGCCGGG
>NZ_JANIAA010000211.1 GCF_024505145.1 Streptomyces rugosispiralis
TCGGCCCGCGGGGCGTCCGTTGTGGTTGGGGTCGTTGAAGTCGAATATTGGTCATGCGCAGGCGGCTGCGGGTGTGGCTGGTGTGATCAAGATGGTGTTGGCGTTGCGGGCGGGGGTGTTGCCGAGGACGTTGCATGTGGATGAGCCGTCGCGGCAGGTGGATTGGTCGTCGGGTGCGGTGGAGTTGTTGGTTGAGGAGCGGGTGTGGCCGGAGGTGGGGCGTCCGCGGCGGGCTGGGGTGTCGGGGTTTGGGGTGAGTGGGACGAATGCTCACGTGATTTTGGAGCAGGCGCCGGAAGCGGTGGTTGAGGTGGCGCCGGGGGCGCCGGGGGTGGCGGCTGTGGGTGGTGTGGTGCCCTTGGTCGTTTCGGGCTCTGATGGCGCCGGGTTGCGAGGGCAGGCGCGGAGGCTACTGGACTTTGTGGATCTACGCCCGGATGCGGAACTGAACCAGCTGGCCAGATCCTTGGCGGCGTCGCGGGCGGGGCTGACGGAACGTGCGGTGGTGCTGGCAGGGGACCGGAGTGAGGCGCTGGCGGGGCTGGCGGCCGTGGCCGGGGGTGAGGTGGCCGGTGGCGATGTGGTGGGACGGGCGGACACGCAGGGTC
>NZ_JANIAA010000212.1 GCF_024505145.1 Streptomyces rugosispiralis
GGTGTGGGGTGTGGTGTGGGTGATGGCGGGGTGGAAGTGGACGGGTTGGCGGATGTGTTGGGTCCAGTAGTCGGGGGTGGTGATGTGGTTGTCGGCTGGTTGTCCGGTGAGGTTGCTGATGAGGGGGATGGTGGGTTGGTGGTAGGTGAGCCCGCTGATGGCCTCCTTGAACGGCGCCAGAATCGGGTCCATCAGGGGGGAGTGGAAGGCGTGGCTGACGGTCAGTGTTCGGGTTTTGCGGCCTTTGGCTGCCCAGGTGGTGCTGATGTCGGTGACGAGCTGAAGAGGTCCGGAGATGACGGTGTCGCCGGGTGTGTTGAGGGCGGCGATGCTCACTTGGCCGTTGTGTGTGGTGAGGTCGTCGGCGAGTTCGTCGGGGGTGGCGGCGATGGTGGCCATGGCTCCGCCGGTGGGGAGTTGGCCCATGAGGGTGGCGCGGGTGGCGACGAGGTGGCAGGCGTCGGGGAGGTCGAAGACTCCGGCGATATGGGCGGCGGCGATCTCGCCGATGGAGTGTCCGATGACGGCGTCGGGGCGTACGCCGAGGGAGTCGAGGAGTCGTGCCAGGGCGATGTGCAGGGCGAAGAGTCCGGC
>NZ_JANIAA010000213.1 GCF_024505145.1 Streptomyces rugosispiralis
CTGGTGGATCTCGAGGCGTTGAGCCAGGGTGAAAGCCTCTTGTGGTGCGAACGCCTCGTACAGTGAGGCGATGCCGTGGGTGTTGAGGTTGTTCGATCACCAGCACCACGGTCTCGGCATCGGGATAGTCCACGCTCAGTAACTGCCTGACCTGGCCGGCCCAGTCGGTCCGGGTCCGCTGGGGCAGTGCCTGAACGCGACGCCACCCGCGTAAGGGTTCGACCCACACGAAGATGGAGCTCGTGCCGCGGCGGATGTACTCGCTGTCCTGGCAGGCGTCATGACCCGGGCGGGCCGGGAGCGGGCTGCGGGCGTGGTCGAGGAGCTGGTAGGGCTTCTCGTCCATGCATACCACCGGACGTGCCGGGTCGTAAGGCCGGGCATGGACGGCCAGTACGTCTTCCATCCGGGCCGCGAACTCCGCGTTCGCTCGTGGCGGGATGGTCCAGCACTTCTTCAGGTGAGGGCGCAGTTCCGTTTTTTTTAAGATCCGCCCGATGGTGGAGTGGTCCAGGTCGGGGATGTCCTCGACCAGCGCGACGTGCTTCTCCAGCAGCCGCAGCGACCACCGGGCATGGCCCTGGGGC
>NZ_JANIAA010000214.1 GCF_024505145.1 Streptomyces rugosispiralis
ACCCCAGGGCCATGCCCGGTGGTCGCTGCGGCTGCTGGAGAAGCACGTCGCGCTGGTCGAGGACATCCCCGACCTGGACCACTCCACCATCGGGCGGATCTTAAAAAAACGGAACTGCGCCCTCACCTGAAGAAGTGCTGGACCATCCCACCACGAGCGAACGCGGAGTTCGCGGCCCGGATGGAAGACGTACTGGCCGTCCATGCCCGGCCTTACGACCCGGCACGTCCGGTGGTGTGCATGGACGAGAAGCCCTACCAGCTCCTCGACCACGCCCGCAGCCCGCTCCCGGCCCGCCCCGGTCATGACGCCTGCCAGGACAGCGAGTACATCCGCCGCGGCACGTACTCCATCTTCGTATGGGTCGAACCCTTACGCGGGTGGCGTCGCGTTCAGGCACTGCCCCAGCGGACCCGGACCGACTGGGCCGGCCAGGTCAAGCAGCTGCTGAACGTGGACTATCCCGATGCCGAGACCGTGGTGCTGGTGATGGAACAACCTCAACACCCACGGCATCGCCTCACTGTACGAGGCATTCGCACCACAAGAGGCTTTCACCCTGGCTCAACGCCTCGAGATCCACCAC
>NZ_JANIAA010000215.1 GCF_024505145.1 Streptomyces rugosispiralis
TGGACGCCGCTGCTTTGGCGGAGGTTCTCGCCGGGTGGCGGGTGACCGCGTTGTGGGTGACGGCGGGTCTGTTCAAGGTGGTGGCCGATGAGCGGCCGGAGTGTTTCGCGGGTGTGCGTGAGGTGTGGACCGGTGGTGATGTGGTCTCGCCCGCCGCGGTGGAGCGGGTGATGGGGGCTTGTCCGGGGTTGCGGGTGGTGGATGGTTATGGGCCGACTGAGACGACGACGTTCGCCACCTGTCACCCGGTGCCGGTTGGCGAGCGGGTGGCCGAGCCTGTTCCTGTCGGTCGTCCCATGGACGGTATGCGGGTCTATGTGCTTGATGGGGCTTTGCGTCCTGTGCTGCCCGGTGTGGCGGGTGAGTTGTATATCGGTGGTGCCGGGCTGGCGCGTGGGTATGGGCGGCGTCCGGCGTTGAGTGCGGAGCGGTTCGTGGCGTGTCCCTTCGGGGAGCCGGGGGAGCGGATGTACCGCACCGGGGATGTGGTCACCTGGGACGCCGGTACGGGGCTGGTCTTCCAGGGGCGTGCCGACACCCAGGTCAAGATCCGTGGTTTCCGCATCGAACCCGGCGAGATCGA
>NZ_JANIAA010000216.1 GCF_024505145.1 Streptomyces rugosispiralis
GTGGTCGTTGGTGGATGTGCTGGGTGATGCGGTGGCGTTGGGGCGGGTGGATGTGGTGCAGCCGGTGTTGTGGGCGGTGATGGTGTCGTTGGCGGAGTTGTGGCGTTCGTTTGGGGTGGTGCCTGCGGCTGTTATTGGGCATTCGCAGGGTGAGATCGCGGCGGCGTGTGTGGCGGGTGCGTTGTCGTTGGAGGATGCGGCGCGGGTGGTGGCGTTGCGGAGTAGGGCGTTGCGGGCGTTGTCGGGGCTGGGTGGGATGGTGTCGGTGTCGTTGCCGGTGGGGGAGGTGCGGGAGCGGCTGGGGGTGTGGGGTGAGCGGTTGTCGGTGGCGGCGGTGAACGGGCCTTCGGCGGTCGTGGTCTCCGGTGACGCGGATGCGCTGGACGAGCTGATGGCGGTATGCGAGGGCGACGGGATTCGGGCCCGGCGTGTTCCGGTGGATTACGCCTCGCATTGCGCTCATGTCGAGGCGATTGAGGAGGAGTTGCTGCGGGAGCTTTCGGGGATCAGTCCTCGGTCGTCGTCGGTGCCGTTCTATTCGACGGTGACCGGTGGGGTGCTCGATACGGCGGGGCTGGACGC
>NZ_JANIAA010000217.1 GCF_024505145.1 Streptomyces rugosispiralis
GATAGTCGGGCCGCAGACCCCACGCCTCGACCAGCCGGAACAACGCCACCTCAACCGCGAACAACGCGGGCTGAGTGAACCCCGTCCGATCCAACGCCTCGACGTCATCCCCGAACAGCACCGTCTTCAGCGGCCGCTCAAGGTGCTGGTCCAGCTCATCGCAGACCGCGTCCAACGCCTCCGCGAACACCGGGAAGGCGTCGTACAACTCACGCCCCATCCCCAGCCGCTGACTCCCCTGCCCCGTGAACAGGAACGCCACCTTGCCACCGGCGGTCGCCCCCTGGATCGCCTCCGCACCCGACTCACCTCGTGCCAGGGCGTCCAGACCGCGCAGGAAGCCCTCGCGGTCGTCGGCCACCAGCACCGCGCGGTGGTCGAGGGCGGCGCGCGTGGTCGCGAGCGAGTAGCCCAGGTCGGCCGGTGCGAGTTCCGGCCGCTCGTCCAGGTAGGAACGGAGCCGCCCGGCCTGGGCGCGCAGCGCGTCGGCGGTCTTCGCCGACAGCGGCCACGACGTCACACCAGAACCCGTCGCCACCTCACGCGGGGCCTCGTCCTCGCTGACCGGG
>NZ_JANIAA010000218.1 GCF_024505145.1 Streptomyces rugosispiralis
CGAGCACCGTGATGGTGCGGGGGCGCCGGCGGGGTTGGGTGGGGCGTTGTTGTTCGCGGTGGATTTGTTTGATGAGGGTACGGCGCGGGGGTTGGTGGAGCGGTTGGTGCGGGTGTTGGAGGTGGTGGCGGCTGATCCGGGGGTGCGGGTCGGTGAGATCGATGTGTTGGGGGAGGTGGAGCGGGCTCGGGTGGTGGGGGAGTGGAATGCCACGGAGGTGGTGTTGCCTGGTGGTTCGATGGTGGAGCGGTTTGAGGGGTGGGTTGCGGCGGCGCCGGATGTGGTGGCGGTGCGATGCGGTGAAGTTGCGCTCTCGTATGGGGAGTTGGGTCGGCGGGCGAATCGGTTGGCGCGGTTGTTGGTCGGTGTTGGTGTGGGTCGGGAGTCGCGGGTCGCGTTGTGTTTGGCGCGGTCGGTGGATGTGGTGGTGGCGGAGTTGGCGGTGTGGAAGGCGGGGGGTGCGTTCGTTCCGTTGGATCCGGAGTATCCGGCGGATCGGTTGGGGTTTGTGATTGCGGACAGTGGTGCCGAGGTGGTGCTCGGTACGTCGGAGAGCTTGGCCGGT
>NZ_JANIAA010000219.1 GCF_024505145.1 Streptomyces rugosispiralis
CTGTCTGGGGTGTTGCGGGGTGTGGGTCCGGGGTTGGAGCGGGTGGATGTGGTGCAGCCGGCGTTGTGGGCGGTGATGGTGTCGTTGGCGGAGGTGTGGCGTGGGTGTGGTGTGGTGCCTGCTGCTGTGGTGGGGCATTCGCAGGGGGAGATCGCGGCTGCGGTGGTGGCGGGTGCGTTGTCGTTGGAGGACGGGGCGCGGGTGGTCGCGTTGCGTTCGCAGGCCATCGCTCGTGGGCTGGCGGGGCGTGGCGGGATGATGTCGGTGTCGGAGAGCGTCGATCGGGTGCGGGAGCGGCTCGCCGCGTGGGACGGTCGTATCTCGGTGGCGGCGGTCAACGGCCCGGGTTCGATCGTGGTGTCCGGTGATCCGGAGGCGCTGCGTGAGCTTCAGGCTCAGTGCGAGGCGGAGCAGGTACGGGCGAAGCTGATCCCGGTGGACTACGCGTCCCACTCGGCTCATGTGGAAGCGCTCCGGGAGGAGTTGCTCGACCTGCTCGCCCCGATCCGCCCACGCACCTCGGACATCATCTTCCACTCCACCGTCACGGGCACACCCCTG
>NZ_JANIAA010000220.1 GCF_024505145.1 Streptomyces rugosispiralis
GTGGGTCATTCGCAGGGTGAGATCGCGGCGGCGTGTGTGGCGGGTGCGTTGTCGTTGGAGGATGCGGCGCGGGTGGTGGCGTTGCGGAGCAAGGCGTTGCGGGCGTTGTCGGGGCTGGGTGGGATGGTGTCGGTGTCGTTGCCGGTGGGGCGTGTGCGGGAGCGGCTTGCGGTGTGGGGTGAGCGGTTGTCGGTGGCGGCGGTGAACGGGCCTTCGGCGGTGGTGGTTTCCGGTGACGCGGACGCGTTGGACGAGTTGCTGGCGGCGTGTGAGGTGGAGGAGATTCGGGCGCGGCGCGTTCCCGTGGACTACGCCTCGCACTGCGCCCATGTGGAGGGAATCGAGGAGGAGTTGTTGCGGGAGCTGGCGGGGATCGCTCCTCGGTCGTCGTCGGTGCCGTTCTATTCGACGGTGACGGGTGGGGTGCTCGATACGGTGGGGCTGGACGCGGGGTACTGGTACCGCAATCTGCGTCAGACGGTGCGTTTCGAGGAGACCGTACGCGCCCTGCTGGCCGACGGATTCGATACGTTCATCGAGGCCAGTGCT
>NZ_JANIAA010000221.1 GCF_024505145.1 Streptomyces rugosispiralis
ATTGGTCATTCGCAGGGTGAGATCGCGGCGGCGTGTGTGGCGGGTGCGTTGTCGTTGGAGGATGCGGTGCGGGTGGTGGCGTTGCGGAGCAAGGCGTTGCGGGCGTTGTCGGGGCTTGGTGGGATGGTGTCGGTGTCGTTGCCGGTGGAGCGTGTGCGGGAGCGGCTTGCGGTGTGGGGTGAGCGGTTGTCGGTGGCGGCGGTGAACGGGCCTTCGGCGGTGGTGGTTTCCGGTGACGCGGATGCGTTGGACGAGTTGCTGGCGGCGTGTGAGGTGGAGGAGATTCGGGCGCGGCGCGTTCCCGTGGACTACGCCTCGCACTGCGCCCATGTGGAGGTAATCGAGGAGGAGTTGTTGCGGGAGCTGGCGGGGATCGCTCCTCGGCCGTCGTCGGTGCCGTTCTATTCGACGGTGACGGGTGGGGTGCTCGATACGGCGGGGCTGGACGCGGGGTACTGGTACCGCAATCTGCGTCAGACGGTGCGTTTCGAGGAGACCGTACGCGCCCTGCTGGCCGACGGATTCCAGGTGTTCGTCGAGGCCAGTGCC
>NZ_JANIAA010000222.1 GCF_024505145.1 Streptomyces rugosispiralis
CATCCGTGGCTGGCGGATCACGCCGTGATGGGTTCGGTGCTGCTGCCGGGTACGGCCTTTGTGGAGTTGGCGGTTCGCGCGGGTGACCAGGTTGGTTGTGAGCGGGTTGAGGAGTTGACGCTGGAGGCGCCGCTGGTGCTTCCGGAGGTGGGCGGTGTCCAGCTTCAGCTGTCGGTGGGGGAGCCGGACGGTTCGGGTCGTCGTGCGTTCGAGGTGTATTCGCGGTTTGAGGACGCGGCTGCCGATGAGGCGTGGCTGCGTCATGCTTCGGGTGCGCTCGTGGAGGGTGCGTCGGCGGCGTCGTTCGATCTGGGCGTATGGCCTCCGGTGGGTGCGGCGCCGGTTGCGCTGGATGGTCTGTACGAGGGTATGGCGGGCCTGGGGCTGGCCTATGGCCCGGTGTTCCGGGGGCTGAGGTCCGCGTGGCGGCTCGATGGCGAGGTCTTCGCGGAGCTGGAGTTGCCGGAGGGCGCGCGGTCCGATGCGGGTGTGTTTGGTCTGCATCCGGCGCTGTTGGATTCGGCGCTGCACGTGGTGGGGCTCGGTGGT
>NZ_JANIAA010000223.1 GCF_024505145.1 Streptomyces rugosispiralis
ACCCGCGAGCATCGCATAGCCCTCGAGCTTCCCATCCGCGCCGCCGCCGCTGAGCCCGGCCGCGTAGTCGTGGTACATCACGCCCGCGTAAACCCCGGTCGGGCTGCCCTTCAACGACACGGGATCGATACCCGCCCGCTCCAACACCTCCCACGACGCCTCCAACAGCAACCGCTGCTGCGGATCCGTCGCCAGCGCCTCCCGCGGATTGATCCCGAAGAACGCCGCGTCGAACGCGTCGGCGTCGTAGAGGAAGGCACCCTCGTTGGCATAGCTGGTACCCGGGTGATCGGGGTCCGGATGGAATAGGCCGTCCAGGTCCCAGCCCCGACCGGTGGGAAACTCGCCGATCACGTCCTTCCCCGAGGCGACCAGGTCCCACAGCGCCTCGGGGGTGCTCGCACCTCCTGGGAAACGGCAGGTCATGCCGATGATCGCGATCGGCTCGTCCGCATCGGCCTTCGCGGCGAGGGGAGCATGGGAGCCTGCGGTCTCACCGGTCAGCCGAGTGCACAGATACTCCGCCAACACCCGAGGCGTCGGATAG
>NZ_JANIAA010000224.1 GCF_024505145.1 Streptomyces rugosispiralis
TTATCCGACGCCTCGGGTGTTGGCGGAGTATCTGTGCACTCGGCTGACCGGTGAGACCGCAGGCTCCCATGCTCCCCTCGCCGCGAAGGCCGATGCGGACGAGCCGATCGCGATCGTCGCGATGACCTGCCGCTTCCCGGGCGGGGTCAGCTCCCCGGAGGAGCTGTGGGATCTGGTCGCCTCGGGCCGTGACGCCATCGGGGAGTTCCCGACCGGCCGGGGCTGGGACCTGGAGGGGCTCTTCCACCCCGACCCCGACCACCCCGGCACCTCGTACGCCCGTAAAGGCGGGTTCCTTTACGACGCCGACGCGTTCGATGCGGCGTTCTTCGGGATCAATCCGCGGGAGGCGTTGGCGACGGATCCGCAGCAGCGGTTGCTGTTGGAGGCGTCGTGGGAGGTGTTGGAGCGGGCGGGTATCGACCCGGTGTCGTTGAAGGGCAGCCCGACCGGGGTTTACGCGGGCGTGATGTACCACGACTACGCCGCCGGGCTCAGCGGCGGTGACGCGCGGCTGGAGGGCTACGCCATGCTGGCCAGC
>NZ_JANIAA010000225.1 GCF_024505145.1 Streptomyces rugosispiralis
ATGGCTGGTGTGATCAAGATGGTGATGGCGATGCGGCACGGGGTGTTGCCGCGGACGTTGCACGTCGATGAGCCGACGCCGAAGGTGGATTGGTCCGCCGGCGCGGTGGAACTGCTCACCGAGTCGGCCGAGTGGCCGCGGGAAGGGCGACCGCGCCGAGCCGGGGTGTCGGCTTTCGGGGTGAGCGGCACCAACGCCCATGTGATCCTTGAGCAGGCCCCGGAGCAGGCACCGGGGGTGGCACCAGGGGTGGCGGCTGAGGGCAGGAAGGTGCACGGCGAGCCGCCGACGGTGCCCTGGGTGCTGTCGGGCGCGAGCGAGGCGGGTCTGCGGGCGCAGATCGAAGGCTTGCGGGCCTTCGCTGACGACAACCCCACGCTCGATCCGGCCGATGTGGGCTGGTCGTTGGTGTCCACACGTGCGCTTCTGCCGTATCGCACCGTCGTCGTGGGCGCGGGCCTTGCCGAGCTGCGTCATGGGCTGGACACGGCGGAGGTCGCGGGCGCGGCCGAGCCCGATCGTGGCGCGGTTTTGGTG
>NZ_JANIAA010000226.1 GCF_024505145.1 Streptomyces rugosispiralis
TGGGAGCCGTCGGGGACGGTGTTGGTGACTGGTGGTACGGGTGCGTTGGGTGCGCATGTGGCGCGGTGGCTGGCGGGTGCGGGTGCGGAGCATCTGTTGTTGGTGTCGCGGCGTGGTGCTGAGGCTGAGGGTGTGGGTGAGTTGTGTGCTGAGTTGGGTGTTGCGGGTGTTCGGGTGACGGTTGTGGCGTGTGATGTGGGTGACCGGGATGCGTTGGCGGGGGTGTTGGCGGGGGTTCCGGAGGAGTTGCCGTTGACGGCGGTGGTGCATGCGGCGGGTGTGCTGGATGACGGGGTGTTGGACGGGTTGTCGGTGGAGCGGTTCGAGGGTGTGTTGCGGGCGAAGTCGGGGGCGGCGTGGCATCTGCACGAGCTGACGCGGGAGCTGGGGCTTTCGGCGTTTGTGTTGTTCTCGTCGTTTTCGGGGATGGTGGGTGCGGCGGGGCAGGCGAACTATGCGGCGGCGAACGCGTCTTTGGACGCGTTGGCGGAGTGGCGGCGTGGTGCGGGGCTCCCGGCCACCTCGGTGGCCTGGGG
>NZ_JANIAA010000227.1 GCF_024505145.1 Streptomyces rugosispiralis
ATCTTCGACTAAGGACGCATTCGCCGCGGTCGCTACTGCACCAGGCGACGCTGTGAACGGACTTGCCGAAGTGGCCGTCAAAAGTATGGCGGCTAATGCCATAACGCATACTAAGGGCAGCGTGAACCTGCCACGCGATTTCATTCGAGAGCCTCACTCGTCAGATAGCCGAGCATGCGGAGGTCAGTAAATCGCATGCCGGCGGGGAAGGGGGGCCCTGAATCCGGCAGAATCTGCCGGATTCAGGTTCCACAGAGAATGTGTTTGAGCGACTGCTACTCGGCGATCCGGATGCCCTCGTTGGCGATCTCGCCAGCGTCGATGGGCCGCTCCCAGATGCGGATGTTGTCGATGGCTCCGGCGAAGTTTTCCTGCCAGGCGCCTTGATAGAAGAGCCTGCCGAGCTGCAGAGCGCTGTCGGCTCGCCACGGGGTGGTGAAGTCGGCTGCTGCCTGCGGCTCTCCGTTGACGAACAGCTGAATCTTCTTGGTCGTGGCGTCGTACACACCGGTCAGCTTGGTCCAGGCTCCGGTC
>NZ_JANIAA010000228.1 GCF_024505145.1 Streptomyces rugosispiralis
GAGCTGCGGTGGGCCGTTCACGGGTGGGTCTGACCTGCGCCTACGAGACCGTCGTGCGTCCCCTTCCCAGGGCCCGAAAGATCATTCCCCAACTATCTGCATGGGTCACCTATGGGCGTCTACCTGCTCGTCGCCACGGCCTCGCCCAGCATCCGCAGCGCCTGCGGGTGCCCCCGGGAACCGAGCACCTCCACCACCTTGCCCACGGCGGCGTCCACGGTCTCGTGCTCCCAGATCCTCAGAGGCGCCCCACCCCAGCCGGACGAGGTGGGCGTCGGCATCCGCATCCCGTCGGACCTTGCCCTCCAGCTTTTCCCGCCACCACTGGCCGTTGTGCACTGGCTCATGCCGATGTCGCGGGCACGCGTGCCAGAAAAACCCCTGCACGAACACCGCGGTCCGCCACTTCATGAACATTACGTCCGTACGTCGTCTGCGCAGACCAGGAATGGGCAGGTCGCCCCTGTAGCCGAAGCCCAGCCTGTGCAGCCGGTCAGCCTCGCTTACCGGTTCCGGTAGGCGTCTCGCAATCC
>NZ_JANIAA010000229.1 GCF_024505145.1 Streptomyces rugosispiralis
GTTTGGAGGGGCTTGGGGACCAGGCTGCGGGGCGGGATCTTGTAGTGCTGGCCTACGTAGGAGAAGGGGTCGTCGAGGAAGGCGCGGCGGATGAGTTCGACGCCTTCGCGCCATTGGGACTTGTTCTGGGAGGGGTCGACTTCGAAGGCGCGCAGGGCGAGGGTGGTGTTGCCGCGTCCGGTGCCCAGTTCGATGCGGCCGTTGGAGAGGATGTCCTCGGTCGCGACGCGTTCGGCCACGCGTAGTGCGTGGTTCATCCGTGTGGGCAGCAGTGTCACGAGGTGGATGAAGCGGATCCGGCTGGTGAGTGCCATCAGGTAGGGGTAGAGCACTTCCGGTGCGGAGACCGAGGCCGTTCCGAGGGCGACGTGCTGTTCGGAGCTGCCGAAGGCGTCGAAGCCGACGCGCTCCGCGAGCAGCACTTCCTCGACCAGTTCCCGGTAGCGGTGCTCATGCGTGAGCCCGACCGGGGTGTCCCCCTCGGTCATGAGGATGAAGTCCATACCGACCCTTCCGTCGAATGTTATTCG
>NZ_JANIAA010000230.1 GCF_024505145.1 Streptomyces rugosispiralis
CCGGAGCCTCCGCTGGTCCCCGAGCCTCCGCCTGTGCCGGAGCCTCCGCCGGACTGGGGGCCCGGGTTGTTGGGCGGCTCAGAGGTCGGCGGCTGTGACGACGGAGTGGGCGTCGGCTTGGGCGTCGGCGATTTCTTGGGGATGTACACGCCGGCGTCGATCGTGTGATCGACCTCGCCCGGCTTGTCCGGAGCCGTGACGGGTGCGCGTCCGTTGCACAGCCGCCCGGTCGTCGGCGGGGTCACATTCGAGTCATGTGCCCGGTTGGCACCGGCCCGCGGGAGTGTGAACCGCAGTTTGGTGGCCGGCGGCTGGGTCGGCACCTTCTCGGTGTCCGCGGTGCACACGTCGAACTGCACCGTGTACTTCGCACCCGGCTTGAGTTCGTAGGCGGCGCCGACGCCACCGAAGTAGTACTCGCCGGCGGCATCGGTCTTGGTCGTGGCGACCTGTTTGCCGTCGGCGTCCAGCAGGTTGATCGTCGCGTCCGGCAGCGGTACTTCGTTGCGGCCCTCGGGATCCTGGATCCC
>NZ_JANIAA010000231.1 GCF_024505145.1 Streptomyces rugosispiralis
GCATCCGTTGTTGGGTGCGGTGACGGAGGTGCCGGGGTCGGGTGAGGTGTTGTTCGCCTCCCGGTTGTCGCTGGGTACGCATCCGTGGTTGGCGGATCATGTGGCGGCGGGTGCGGTGTTGTTGCCGGGTGCGGCGTTTGTGGAGTTGGTGGTGCGGGCCGGTGATGAGGTTGGTTGCGGTGGGGTGGAGGAGCTGGTGATGGAGGCTCCGCTGGTGTTGGCGGAGGGCGGGGCCGTTCAGATGCGGGTGAGCGTGGCGGAGGCCGATGAGGGTGGCCGGCGCGGCGTGCGGGTGTACTCGAGGGCGGAGGACGCCGGTCTGGGCGCCGCGTGGGTACGTCACGCGACCGGGACGTTGTGCCGTGCGGATGAGATCTCCGCTCCCGGCACAGGGTTGTCGGTGTGGCCTCCGGCGGGGGCGGTCGCGGTGGATCCGGCGGAGGTGGAGGGCCTGTACGACAGTCTGGAACAGGTCGGGTATCGGTATGGGCCGGTGTTCCAGGGGGTACGGGCGGCCTGGCGGCTGGA
>NZ_JANIAA010000232.1 GCF_024505145.1 Streptomyces rugosispiralis
ACCGACGAAGCCCTCCACGCCTTCCGGAAGTGCCGGCAGCGAGGACGCGTAGTCGTGGTACATCACACCGGCGAAGACACCGGTGCGGCTGCCGCGCAGCACACCCGGGTCGATCCCGGCCCGCTCGAACGCCTCCCACGACGTCTCCAGCAGCAGCCGCTGCTGCGGGTCCATGGCCAGCGCCTCACGCGGCGAGATGCCGAAGAACGCCGGGTCGAAGTGGCCCGCCCGGTCGACGAAGCCACCCTCGCGGGAGTACGAGGTGCCCGGGTGGTCGGGGTCCGGGTGGTAGAGCCCGTCCAGATCCCAGCCACGGTCGGTGGGGAACTCGGAGATCGCGTCCCGGCCCTCCATGACCAGCCGCCACAGATCCTCCGGAGTCTCCACCCCACCCGGATAACGGCAACCCAGACCCACGATCGCAATCGGCTCATCATCAGCGGCCGACACCACCACCGGACCCGCCACCGCAGCCGCGGCCCCCACAACCTCCACACGCAAGAACTCAGCCAACACCG
>NZ_JANIAA010000233.1 GCF_024505145.1 Streptomyces rugosispiralis
GCCGAGGAAGCCTTCGACGCCCTCCGGCACCCGCTCCAGCAGCGAGGCGTAGTCGTGGTACATGACGCCCGCGAACACACCGGTGCGGCTGCCGCGCAGCACACCCGGGTCGATCCCGGCCCGCTCGAACGCCTCCCACGACGTCTCCAGCAGCAGCCGCTGCTGCGGGTCCATGGCCAGCGCCTCACGCGGCGAGATACCGAAGAAGCCCGGGTCGAAGTGGCCGGCGTCCTCCACGAAGCCGCCCTCGCAGGCGTAGCTCGTTCCGCTGTGGTCCGGGTCCTCGTGGTAGAGCGCCGAGAGGTCCCAGCCACGGTCGGTGGGGAACTCGGAGATCGCGTCCCGGCCCTCCATGACCAGCCGCCACAGATCCTCCGGCGTCTCCACCCCACCCGGATAACGGCAACCCAACCCCACGATCGCAATCGGCTCATCATCAGCGGCCGACACCACCACCGGACCCGCCACCGCAGCCGCGGCCCCCACAACCTCCACACGCAAGAACTCGGCAAGCACCA
>NZ_JANIAA010000234.1 GCF_024505145.1 Streptomyces rugosispiralis
GTGCTGGAAGGCGTACGTGGGCAGCTCGACGCGGGCCGCGCCCGTCCCCTCGTACACCGCCTCCCAATCCACGGCCACACCGCGCGTCCACGCCTCGCCCAGCGAGATGTAGAAGCGGTCCAGACCGCCCTCGTCACGGCGCAGCGACCCGATCGCGGCGGCCTCGCGGCCCGCGTCCTCGGCGGTCTCCTGCACACCCATCGTCAGCACCGGGTGCGCGCTGGACTCGATGAAGGCTCCGAAGCCCTCATCCAGCAGACGGCGAATCGCGCCCTCCAGCTCGACCGTGCGCCGGAGGTTGGTGAACCAGTACTCGGCGTCCAGCTCCGGACCCTCGACCCACTCCCCCGTCACGGTGGAGAGGAACGGCACCTCGGCCGCCCGGGGCTCCACGGGCGCCAGCAGCTCCAGCAGCTCCTCGCGGAGCAACTCGACCTGCGCGGAGTGCGAGGCGTAGTCCACCGGCACCCGGCGCGCCCGCACCTCGTCCGCCTCACA
>NZ_JANIAA010000235.1 GCF_024505145.1 Streptomyces rugosispiralis
AGGGTGCGCGGGGTGGCCGTCAGGAGTCGCTGTACCGGCTTGACTGGGCTGAGGTGTCGGCGCAGGGTGCGGCCGGGCGTTGGGCGCTGCTGGGGTCGGACGCTCTGGGCTTGGCGTCGGCCGGGCAGGGGTTCGACACGTATGCCGATCTGGAGGCGCTGGCTGCGGCGGTGGAGTCGGGTGCCACGGCGTTGCCGGATGATGTGGTGGTCGCCCTGGCTTGTCCAGCCCGTCCGGCGTTTGAGGACACGCCCGAAGGGCGTCCGGGGTCCTGGGGCTTGCCCCAGGTTGCGGGAAGGGGCGGGACTGGGGAAAGCTCACCCGTCGACGCGGCGCACCGGGCCACCGGCGAGGCGCTGGAGCTGGTCCAGGCGTGGCTGGCGGACGACCGTTTCGCCAACTCGCGCCTGGTCGTCCTGACCTCTGGTGCCGTGGCGGCCGGTGCGGATGAGCCGGTGGCCGATCTGACGCATGCCGCCGTCTGGGGCCTGGTGCG
>NZ_JANIAA010000236.1 GCF_024505145.1 Streptomyces rugosispiralis
CCGGAATCTGCGTGAGACGGTGGAGTTCCAGAGCACCGTCGAAGCTCTGATCGGCCAGGGCCATACGGTGTTTGTCGAGGCCAGCCCGCATCCGGTGCTGACCGTCGGCATCCAGGACACCGCCGACGCCACCGCTACCGACGTCCTCGTCACCGGATCGCTGCGCCGCGACGACGGCGGTCTTGCCTCTTTCCTCACCGCGCTGGCCCGGCTGCATGTCCGGGGTGTCGCGGTGGAGTGGCGGGAGGCGTTCGCCGGGCTGGACGCCCATGCCGTGGACCTGCCGACCTACGCGTTTCAGCGCCGGCGCTTCTGGGCGGCGTCCCTGCGGCAGTCACCTGGGGCGGCCGAGTTCGACCATCCCCTTCTGGGCGCGGCGGTGCCCTTGCCGGAGTCCGGCGGCGGTCTGCTCACGGGGGTGCTCACGCTGGCCGGACAGCCGTGGCTGGCCGAACACTCGGTGGCCGACGTGGTGTTGTTC
>NZ_JANIAA010000237.1 GCF_024505145.1 Streptomyces rugosispiralis
GTGGCCCGGTGGACCGATGAGGGCGTGCTGGAGTTCGTCGGACGGGCGGATGACCAGGTGAAGGTGCGGGGTTTCCGTATCGAGTTGGGTGAGGTCGAGTCCGTTCTGGGGGAGTGTGCGGGGGTCGGTGCGGCGGTGGTGGTGGTCCGTGAGGACCGTCCGGGGGACAAGCGTCTGGTGGCCTACGCGGTCCCGGACGCGGGCGCCGGGGTCGAGGCGATGGACCTGCGCGCACACGCGGCGAGCATGCTGCCCGACCACATGGTTCCCTCGGCGTTCGTGGTGCTGGGGCGGTTGCCGTTGACGGTGAACGGCAAGCTGGACCGTAAGGCGTTGCCCGTGCCGGAGTCTGTGGTGGGTGCGGGTGGCCGGGCGCCGCGTACGCCGCGCGAGGAGATCCTGTGCGGTCTGTTCGCCGAGATCCTCGACGCTCCCCGCGTCGGCGTGGACGACAACTTCTTCGACCTCGGCGGACA
>NZ_JANIAA010000238.1 GCF_024505145.1 Streptomyces rugosispiralis
TTGCCGGGGAGTCTGCGGACGCTGGTGGTGGCGGGTGAGATGTGTCCGCCGGGGCTGGTGGAGCGGTGGGCCTCCGGGCGGCGGATGGTCAATGCGTACGGGCCGACCGAGGTCACCGTATGCGCGACGATGAGCGCGCCCCTGGAGCCGTCCGGTCCAGTGGCGATCGGTGGGCCGATCGCCAACACACGGGTCTTCGTGCTGGACGAGTTCCTGCGGCCGGTGCCCGAGGGCGTGGCGGGCGAGCTGTATGTCGCGGGGCCGGGGCTTGCGCGTGGCTATCTGCGCCGTCCGGGGCTGACCGCGGAGCGGTTCGTGGCGTGCCCGTTCACCGGCGGGCGGATGTATCGCACCGGCGACCTCGCCAAGTGGACCGGGGACGGCCAACTCGTCTTCGGCGGGCGTGCGGACGACCAGGTGAAGGTGCGTGGCTTCCGCGTCGAGCCGGGCGAGATCGAGGCCGTTCTCGCCGGGT
>NZ_JANIAA010000239.1 GCF_024505145.1 Streptomyces rugosispiralis
CTGCCGGGGAGTCTGCGGACGCTGGTGGTGGCGGGTGAGATGTGTCCGCCGGGGCTGGTGGAGCGGTGGGCGCCGGGTCGTCGGATGGTCAATGCGTACGGGCCGACCGAGGTCACCGTATGCGCGACGATGAGCGCGCCCCTGGAGCCGTCCGGTCCAGTGTCGATCGGTGGGCCGATCGCCAACACACGGGTCTTCGTGCTGGACGAGTTCCTGCGGCCGGTGCCCGAGGGCGTGGCGGGCGAGCTGTACGTAGCGGGTCCCGGGCTTGCGCGTGGCTATCTGCGCCGTCCGGGGCTGACTGCGGAGCGGTTCGTGGCGTGCCCGTTCACCGGCGGGCGGATGTATCGCACCGGCGACCTCGCCACCTGGACGGCCAATGGGGAGCTGGTCTTCGGCGGGCGTGTGGACGACCAGGTGAAGGTGCGTGGTTTCCGGGTGGAGCCGGGTGAGATCGAGGCCGTTCTCGCCGGGC
>NZ_JANIAA010000240.1 GCF_024505145.1 Streptomyces rugosispiralis
GGGGTATTGGTACCGCAATCTGCGTCAGACGGTGCGTTTCGAGGAGAGCGTGCGCGCCCTGCTGGGCGACGGTTTTCAGGTGTTTGTCGAGGCCAGTGCCCATCCGGTGCTCACGATGGGTGTGGAGGAGACGGCCGAGGATCACGGCACTCGTGTTACCGCCGTTGGTTCGCTGCGCCGCGACGAAGGCGGTCTGGAACGCTTCATGACCTCCTTGGCCGAGGCGTACGTGGGCGGCGCGTCCGTCGACTGGGCTGGCGTCTTTGCGGGAACGGGCGCGGAGCGCGTCGATCTGCCGACGTATGCCTTCCAGCGCACCCACTTCTGGCTGGAGTCCGAGGTTATTGACGTCGCTGGTGATGTGGCGTCGGTGGGGCTGGACGCGGCGGGGCATCCGTTGCTGGGGGCCGCTGTGCCGCTGCCCGGCTCCGACGGGTTCCTGT
>NZ_JANIAA010000241.1 GCF_024505145.1 Streptomyces rugosispiralis
ATGAGGTGTTGCCGTTGCTGACCGAGGGTGTGGCGGTTGCGGCGGTGAATGGTCCCGAGTCGGTGGTCATCTCCGGCGATGAGGATGCCGTGCGCGCCATCGAGGAGACGTTCGCCAAGGGTGGGGTGCGGACGCGGCGGTTGCGGGTGAGTCATGCGTTCCATTCGGCTCGTATGGACGGCATGCTGGCCGAGTTCGGCGAGGTGCTTCAGGGCGTGGAGTTCCGTGCTCCGAGCGTGCCCGTCGTGTCGAACGTCTCTGGTGTGGTGGCGGGTGAGGAGTTGTGCTCGCCGGAGTACTGGGTGCGTCATGTGCGGGAGACGGTCCGGTTCGCCGATGGGTTGAGCACCCTCCGCGAGCTGGGGGTTGGTTCGTTCCTGGAGCTGGGGCCGGACGGGACGTTGTCCGCGTTGGCCGATGGCGATGGACTGCCCGTGCTGCG
>NZ_JANIAA010000242.1 GCF_024505145.1 Streptomyces rugosispiralis
TTGGGCGTAGGTGGTGTGGTCCAGCAGCCCGGTACGCTCCGGGTCGGCATCGAAGACAACCTGCCGTAGTGGGTGTTCCAGGTGTGGGTCGAGCAGACTGCACACCTCGTCGAAGGCTTCGGCGAAGACGGGGTAGCGGTTGTGGAGTTCGGCGCCCATGCCGGGGCGTTGGCTGCCCTGTCCGCTGAACAGGAACACCGTCTGGCCGGTGGAATCGGCGGCCCTGCCGGGGTGCACCAGGCCCGGGTGGGGTTCTCCGGTTGCCAGTGCCTCCAGCCCGGCCACCAGTTCTTCGCGGTCCTGGCCGATGACCACCGCCCGGTGGTCGAAGAGCGTCCTGGACCGCAGCAGGGACCACCCCACCTCAGCGGAACTCACCCCGGGGTCGGCGTTCACCCGTTCGGCCAGCGCCCGCGCCTGGCCCCGTAACGCCT
>NZ_JANIAA010000243.1 GCF_024505145.1 Streptomyces rugosispiralis
CCCAGCCCGGGATCGAGGGGCATGGCGGTGGCGGTGGTGATGACGGTGGCCTCGGTCGGCCCGTAGGTGTTCCACACCCGCGCACCCACCGACCACCGACCAGCCAACTCCGCACTCAACCGCTCCGCACCCAACACCCAATTGCTCACACCCGGGACGGCGTCCGGATCCAGCACCCCCAACAACGACGGCACCACACTCGCCACCCGCACCCCACACCGGCCCACCATCTCCGCCAGCGCCTGCGGATCCTTACGCTCCTCCGCACTCGCCACCGCCAAAGTCCCGCCAGCAGCGAGAGTGACCGCGACATCGAGCACGGCCGCGTCAAAACTGAACGACGCGAACTGCAACGCCACCACACCCGCGTCCATCCCCAGCACCGGACGCATCGCCTCGGCCAGATTCACCACGCCACCGTGGGCAACG
>NZ_JANIAA010000244.1 GCF_024505145.1 Streptomyces rugosispiralis
TGTAGAGCTCACCGACCGCCCCCGGCGGCACCGGGCGAAGCCAGGCATCCAGCACATAGGCACGGGTGTTCCAGAACGGCCGCCCGATCGGCACCGGCCCCGCCGCCACCGCACCACCCGGCTCGATCCGGAAGTCGGCGCAGTTGACCGTCGCCTCCGTCGGACCGTACGCATTGACCACCGTCACATCCGGATGCGCGGCCCGCCACGACACCAGCGCCTCCCCCACCAGCGCCTCACCACCGGTGATCAACATCCCCGACGGCGACACACCCTCCGGCAACGCCTCCAACAACCCCAGGTGGGAGGGGGTCACCTTCATAAACGACGGCCGGCCGACATCGGCCGCCCGCTCATCGAGATCCGCCAACACCACCCGGCCACCACTCACCAACGGCGTATACAACGCCGTCACCGTCAGATCA
>NZ_JANIAA010000245.1 GCF_024505145.1 Streptomyces rugosispiralis
CTGGGTCATTCGGTTGGTGAGTTGGCTGCGGCGTATGTGGCGGGTGTGTGGTCGTTGGAGGATGCGGCCCGGGTGGTGGCGGCTCGGGGTCGTTTGATGCAGGTGTTGCCGTCGGGTGGTGCGATGGTTGCGGTGGCGGCGTCGGAGGATGAGGTGCGACCGCTGCTGAGCGAGGGTGTGGCGGTTGCGGCGGTGAATGGTCCCGAGTCGGTGGTGCTGTCGGGTGATGAGGGTGCGGTTCAGGCGGTTGTGGATGTGTTGGCTGGGCGTGGGGTGCGGGTGCGGCGGTTGCGGGTGAGTCATGCGTTCCATTCGGCTCGTATGGACGGCATGCTGGCCGAGTTCGGCGAGGTGCTTCAGGGCGTGGAGTTCCGTGCCCCGAGTGTGCCGGTGGTGTCGAATGTGTCG
>NZ_JANIAA010000246.1 GCF_024505145.1 Streptomyces rugosispiralis
ACCCCACCCACCCATCTCAGCCGCCGCCGGCAGCCCCAGCTCCGTCGAAACCGCAGCCACCATGGGCATCGGCGCCATCATGGGCGGCCTCTACCTCGGCTTCGACCTCCTCGAAAACATGGTCAAGCTCTACGACAAAACACTCGCCGCCACCCACCACCCCCACCCGACCACACCACGCAAAATGGTCGCCATCGCCGGCGGCATGCACTGCGCCGAAACAACAGCACAAGCCCGCACCGAAGCCAAACCCCTCTTCGACATGGCCAAACTCTCCACCGACGCCTACGAACGACTCTCCAAACTCTCCCACGACTACGCCTACATGGGCGCCGTCAAAAACATCGACTTCAACAACGAGGAGTACATGTTCGAACACTCCCAAGGCTTCATGGTCGGCGACCCCC
>NZ_JANIAA010000247.1 GCF_024505145.1 Streptomyces rugosispiralis
CGGGGTCGCCGACCATGAAGCCTTGGGAGTGTTCGTACATGTATTCCTGGTCGTTGAAGTCGATGTTTTTGACGGCGCCCATGTAGGCGTAGTCGTGGGAGAGTTTGGAGAGTCGTTCGTAGGCGTCGGTGGAGAGTTTGGCCATCTCGAAGAGGGGTTTGGCTTCGGTGCGGGCCTGTGCTGTTGTTTCGGCGCAGTGCATTCCGCCTGAGATCGCGACCATTTTGCGTGGTGTGGTCGGGTGGGGGTGGTCGGTGGCGGCGAGTGTTTTGTCGTAGAGCTTGACCATGTTTTCGAGGAGGTCGAAGCCGAGGTAGAGGCCGCCCATGATGGCGCCGATGCCCATGGTGGCCGCGGTTTCGACGGAGCTGGGGCTGCCGGCGGCGGCTGAGATGGGTGGGTAGGGG
>NZ_JANIAA010000248.1 GCF_024505145.1 Streptomyces rugosispiralis
GCCGAAGAGGACCGCCCAGCCCACGGCCAGCGCCCACACATGCGGCGGCAGATTGGCCCCGGTGTAGTCGTCGATCAGGGCGTACCGCATCAGGTCCATGTACACCGCCGCCGGATTCCCCAGCATGGCGTCCGAGATCCACTTGCTCGCCCCCGCGTGCTCGAGGGTACGGGCCAGCGGGAACATCACGCCGGACGCGTACATCCAGGTACGGAGGATGAAGGGCAGCAGCTGCGCGAGGTCGGGTGTTTTGGCGCCCAGCCGGGCCATGATCAGCGAAAGCCCGGTGTTGAAGACGAACTGCAGCGCCAGCGTGGGAACGATCAGCAGCCAGGCGAAGGCCGGGAAGTGCCCGAAGCCCACCAACACGACGGCCAGCACGATCATCGAGAACAGCAAC
>NZ_JANIAA010000249.1 GCF_024505145.1 Streptomyces rugosispiralis
ATTGCTGTTCTCGATGATCGTGCTGGCCGTCGTGTTGGTGGGCTTCGGGCACTTCCCGGCCTTCGCCTGGCTGCTGATCGTTCCCACGCTGGCCCTGCAATTCGTCTTCAACACCGGACTGGCACTGATCATGGCCCGGCTGGGGGCCAAAACACCCGACCTCGCCCAGTTGCTGCCGTTCATTCTGCGTACCTGGATGTATGCCTCGGGCGTGATGTTCCCGCTGGCCCGTACCCTCGAGCACGCGGGGGCGAGCAAGTGGATCTCGGACGCCATGCTGGGGAATCCGGCGGCGGTGTACATGGACCTGATGCGGTACGCCCTGATCGACAATTACCCCTCGTCGAATCTGCCGCCGCATGTGTGGGCGCTGGCCGTGGGCTGGGCGGTCCTCTTCGGT
>NZ_JANIAA010000250.1 GCF_024505145.1 Streptomyces rugosispiralis
CTGGGGGTGTGGTGCTGGAGGGGGCGTTGGACTTCAGCACGGATCTGTTCGACCGGGCCACGGCGCAGGGCATCGCGGAGCGTTTCGTGCGTGTTCTGACCGCGCTCGCCGAGGATCCCGATCGTCGTATCGGTGATGTGGAGTTGCTGTCCGGGGTGGAGCGGGAGCGGGTGCTGGTTGGGTGGAATGGTGAGTTGCGGGGTGTGCGGGGTGTGTCGTTGCCGGTGTTGTTCGGGGAGCAGGTGGGGCGGACGCCGGATGCGGTGGCGGTGGTGTGTGGCGGGCGTGAGGTGTCGTATGGGGAGTTGGATGCGTGGTCGAACCGGGTGGCTCGGTGGTTGGTGGGGCAGGGGGTGGGGCCGGAGTCGTTTGTGGGTGTGGTGTTGCCGCGG
>NZ_JANIAA010000251.1 GCF_024505145.1 Streptomyces rugosispiralis
CCGGGGACGGGGTTTGTGGAGTTGGTGTTGCAGGCGGGGTTGTGGTTGGGGTGTGGGGTGGTTGAGGAGTTGACTTTGGAGGGGCCGTTGGTGCTTCCGGAGCGGGGTGGGGTTGAGGTTCAGGTTTCGGTGGGTGGTGTGGATGAGGTGGGGTGTCGGTCGGTGTCGGTGTTTTCGTGTCGTGGGGGTGAGTGGGTTCGGCATGCGGTGGGTGTGCTTGGGGTGGGGGATGGTGTGGTGCCGGGTGTGGGGGTGTGGCCGCCGGTGGGTGCGGAGCGGGTTGGGGTGGCGGGGGTTTATGAGGTTTTGGCGGAGCGGGGGTATGTGTATGGGCCGGTGTTCCAGGGGTTGCGGGATGCCTGGCGCCGGGGAGACGAAATCTTCGTCGAGG
>NZ_JANIAA010000252.1 GCF_024505145.1 Streptomyces rugosispiralis
TCGGTGGTGCTGTCGGGGGATGAGGGTGCGGTTCAGGCGGTTGTGGATGTGTTGGCTGGGCGTGGGGTGCGGGTGCGGCGGTTGCGGGTGAGTCATGCGTTCCATTCGGCTCGTATGGACGGCATGCTCGCGGAATTTGGCGAGGTGCTTCAGGGCGTGGAGTTCCGTGCTCCGAGTGTGCCGGTGGTGTCGAATGTGTCGGGTGTGGTGGCGGGTGAGGAGTTGTGCTCGCCGGAGTACTGGGTGCGTCATGTGCGGGAGACGGTCCGGTTCGCCGAGGGGTTGAGCACCCTCCGCGAGCTTGGGGTTGGTTCGTTCCTGGAGTTGGGGCCGGATGGCACGTTGTCCGCGTTGGTCGATGGCGATGGTGTGTCGGTACTTCA
>NZ_JANIAA010000253.1 GCF_024505145.1 Streptomyces rugosispiralis
TGGGTACTGGTACCGCAATCTGCGTCAGACGGTGCGTTTCGAGGAGAGCGTGCGCGTCCTGCTGGCCGACGGTTTTCAGGTGTTTGTCGAGGCCAGCGCCCATCCGGTGCTCACGATGGGTGTGGAGGAGACGGCCGAGGATCACGGCACTCGTGTTACCGCCGTTGGTTCGCTGCGCCGCGACGAAGGCGGTCTGGAGCGCTTCATGACCTCCGTGGCCGAGGCATATGTGGGCGGTGCCGCTGTCGACTGGGCCCGGATGTTCGCGGGGACGGACGCGCGGCGCGTCGATCTGCCGACGTATGCCTTCCAGCGGGAGCGGTACTGGCTGGAGTCAGCGGGTGTGGCCGTCAGTGAGGGTGCGGCGGCTGGGCTT
>NZ_JANIAA010000254.1 GCF_024505145.1 Streptomyces rugosispiralis
CGGGGTCGCCCGCGACCGGCTCGGCGCGCAGCAGCGCCTGGCTCTCCCAGACCAGCGACCAGCGGCGGTAGTAGGCGGCGTACGAGGCGAGGGTGCGCACCAGCGGTCCGGACTTGCCCTCGGGGCGCAGATCGGCGTCGATCAGCAGCGGCGGGTCCACGGTGGGGAGCTGGAGCAGCCGCCGCATCTCGTTGGCCACGGCGAAGGCGGCGCGGGCGGCCTCCTGGTCGTCGGCGCCCTCGCGCGGCTCGTGGACGAAGAGGACGTCCGCGTCCGAGCCGTAGCTCAGCTCATGGCCGCCGAAGCGGCCGAGGCCGATCACGGCGAAACGCGTTGGCAGCTCATCGCCCCAGGTGTCGCGGACGGCGGCGCGCAG
>NZ_JANIAA010000255.1 GCF_024505145.1 Streptomyces rugosispiralis
GGGTGGCGTTTGTTTTTCCTGGTCAGGGTGGGCAGTGGGTGGGGATGGGTGCGGAGTTGTTGGAGTCTTCGCCGGTGTTTGCGGAGTGTTTGGTTGAGTGTGCGGGGGTGTTGGATCCGTTGACGGGTTGGTCGTTGGTGGATGTGGTGCGTGGGGGTGTTGGTGGTGGTGTGTTGTTGGGGCGTGTGGATGTGGTGCAGCCGGTGTCGTTTGCGGTGATGGTGGGGTTGGCGCGGGTGTGGTTGGCGGCTGGTGTGGTGCCGTCGGTGGTGGTGGGTCATTCGCAGGGGGAGATTGCTGCGGCGTGTGTGGCGGGTGGGTTGTCGTTGGAGGATGCGGCGCGGGTGGTGGTGTTGCGTAGTCGGGCGATTGCGGC
>NZ_JANIAA010000256.1 GCF_024505145.1 Streptomyces rugosispiralis
ATGCCGCATCGACATCACGATCTTGATGATGCCCGCGACACCGGCGGCGGCCTGCGTATGACCCATGTTCGACTTGATGGAACCCAGCAGCAACGGCCGCTCCGACTCCCGCTCCTGGCCATACGTCGCCATGAGCGCCTGCGCCTCGATGGGATCGCCGAGGCTGGTGCCCGTGCCATGCGCCTCCACCGCGTCCACCTCGGACGCCGACAGACCCGCATTCGCCAACGCCTGACGAATCACCCGCTGCTGCGAGGGTCCGTTGGGCGCCGTCAGACCATTCGACGCGCCGTCCTGGTTGATCGCGCTGCCCCGCACCACCGCCAGCACCGGATGGCCATTCCTCCGCGCATCCGACAA
>NZ_JANIAA010000257.1 GCF_024505145.1 Streptomyces rugosispiralis
GTGCCGCATCGCCTGCACCATCTTGATGATGCCCGCGACACCGGCGGCGGCCTGCGTATGACCCATGTTCGACTTGATGGAGCCCAGCAGCAACGGCCGCTCCGACTCCCGCTCCTGACCGTAGGTGGCCATGAGCGCCTGCGCCTCGATCGGGTCACCCAGCGAGGTCCCCGTGCCATGCGCCTCCACCGCGTCCACCTCGGACGCCGACAGACCCGCATTCGCCAACGCCTGACGAATCACCCGCTGCTGCGAGGGTCCGTTGGGCGCCGTCAGACCATTCGACGCACCGTCCTGGTTGATCGCGCTGCCCCGCACCACCGCCAGCACCGGATGGCCATTCCTCCGCGCATCCGACAG
>NZ_JANIAA010000258.1 GCF_024505145.1 Streptomyces rugosispiralis
AACGCCACCGACGAATGCAGCAACGCCGTACCCGACGCATCCGGATACACCTCACGCGCCCGCTCCAAATACGCCCCCACCGAACGATGCTCAACCACCACACCCTTCGGCCGACCCGTCGAACCCGACGTATAAATCACATACGCCGGAAGCGACAACTCCCGCACCCCTGCCACCGGCTCATCCGAATACCCATCGGCCGCCGCGAGATCCGCAATCTCATCGATCACCAGCACCGGCCGCGCATCACCCAAAATGTGCGCTATCCGCTCCGCCGGATACTCCGGATCCACCGGCACATACGCACCACCCGCCTTCACCACACCCAACAACGCCACCACCAACTCCACCGA
>NZ_JANIAA010000259.1 GCF_024505145.1 Streptomyces rugosispiralis
TTGCCGCGGACGTTGCATGTGGATGAGCCGTCGCCGCATGTGGACTGGTCGGCCGGTGCGGTGGAGTTGTTGAGCGAAAGGGCTGCTTGGCCGGAGACGGGCCGGCCGCGTCGGGCAGGCGTGTCGTCGTTCGGGGTGAGTGGGACGAATGCGCATGTGGTGTTGGAGCAGGCGCCCGGGGTGGTGGAGAGGGCTCGGGGCGAGGGTGTGGTGTTGCCTGCGGTGCCGTGGGTGGTGTCGGGTGCGGGTGAGGTGGCGGTGCGGGGGCAGGTGGAGCGGTTGCGGGAGTTTGTGGTGGGGGATCCTGGGTTGGATCTGGTTGATGTGGGTTGGTCGTTGGTGGCTACTCGGT
>NZ_JANIAA010000260.1 GCF_024505145.1 Streptomyces rugosispiralis
CTGCCGCGGAGTCTGCATATCGACGAGCCGACACCGCATGTGGATTGGTCCACTGGCGCGGTGGAGCTCTTGGGGGAGCACACGTGCTGGCCGGAGGTGGATCGGCCGCGTCGGGCGGGTGTGTCTGCGTTCGGGGTGAGTGGGACGAACGCGCATGTGATTGTGGAGCAGGCGCCTGAAGTGGTGGAGGCTGAGGCTGAAGGTGTGGTGTTGCCTGCGGTGCCGTGGGTGGTGTCGGGTGCGGGTGAGGTGGCGGTGCGGGCGCAGGTGGAGCGGTTGCGGGGCTTCGCGGACCGGAATCCGGATCTGGATCTGGTTGATGTGGGTTGGTCGTTGGCGGTTGGGCGTG
>NZ_JANIAA010000261.1 GCF_024505145.1 Streptomyces rugosispiralis
CATACAGCTCACCCGCCACGCCCGGCGGCACCGGGCGAAGCCAGGCATCCAGCACATAGGCACGGGTGTTCCAGAACGGCCGCCCGATCGGCACCGGCCCCGCCGCCACCGCACCACCCGGCTCGATCCGGTAATCGGCGCAGTTGACCGTGGCCTCCGTCGGACCGTACGCATTGACCACCGTCACATCCGGATGCGCGGCCCGCCACGACACCAGCGCCTCCCCCACCAGCGCCTCACCACCAGTGATCAACATCCCCGACGGCGACACCTCCTCGGGCAACGCCTCCAACAACCCCAGGTGGGAGGGGGTCACCTTCATAAACGACGGCCGACCAACATCCCCA
>NZ_JANIAA010000262.1 GCF_024505145.1 Streptomyces rugosispiralis
ACAGGACGCGCACGATCCACCGGCAGCGCCAACTCCTCCGGCAACCCCGCAAGCCGCTCCCGCCAGAACCCCACCTGACGGTCGAACACACTCCCCTCAACACCCTCCACACCCAGCACCTCGCGCTGCCACAACGCGAAGTCCGCGTACTGCACCGGCAACTCCGGCCACACGGGCGCACGGCCCGCGCGCCGGGCGGTGTACGCGGCGGACAGATCGCGGGCGAGCGGGCCGAGCGACCAGCCGTCCGAGGCGATGTGGTGCATGGTGAGCAGCAGCACATGCTCGGCCCGCTCAGCAAGGGAGAACAGATCCGCGCGCAGCAGAACGTCGTCCGCGAGA
>NZ_JANIAA010000263.1 GCF_024505145.1 Streptomyces rugosispiralis
CCTCGCGGACGACGTTCTGCTGCGCGCGGATCTGTTCTCCCTTGCTGAGCGGGCCGAGCATGTGCTGCTGCTCACCATGCACCACATCGTGGCCGACGGCTGGTCGCTGATTGCGCTCTCGACCGACCTCACCACGGCCTACCGTGCCCGTCTCGCCGGCGAGGCTCCGCAGTGGCCGGAGTTGCCGGTGCAGTACGCGGACTTCGCGTTGTGGCAGCGCGAGGTGCTGGGTGTGGAGGGTGTTGAGGGGAGTGTGTTCGACCGTCAGGTGGGGTTTTGGCGGGAGCGGCTTGCGGGGTTGCCGGAGGAGTTGGCGCTGCCGGTGGATCGTGCGCGTCCCGC
>NZ_JANIAA010000264.1 GCF_024505145.1 Streptomyces rugosispiralis
ATCGCGGCGGTGCAGTTGGCGCGGGCCTGGGGTGTGGAGGTGTTCGCGACCGCGAGTGAGGCCAAGTGGGATGTTCTGCGTGGTCTCGGGCTGGATGAGGCGCATATCGCGTCGTCGCGGACGCTGGAGTTCGAGGGGCGGTTCAGGGACTCTTCGGCCGGTCGTGGTGTGGATGTGGTGCTGGACTCTCTGGCCGGTGAGTTCGTGGACGCTTCGTTGCGGTTGCTGGGTGAGGGCGGGCGGTTCATCGAGATGGGCAAGACGGATGTGCGGTCCGCTGATGAGGTGGCCGTGGCGCATCCGGGTGTGTTGTATCGGGCGTTCGACCTGGCGGAGGCGGG
>NZ_JANIAA010000265.1 GCF_024505145.1 Streptomyces rugosispiralis
AAGGTGGTGGCTGCTCGGGGTCGTTTGATGCAGGCGTTGCCGTCGGGTGGTGCGATGGTTGCGGTGGCGGCGCCGGAGGATGAGGTGCGACCGCTGCTGACCGATGGGGCGGCGATTGCGGCGGTGAATGGTCCCGAGTCGGTGGTGCTGTCGGGGGATGAGGGTGCGGTTCAGGCGGTTGTGGATGTGTTGGCTGGGCGTGGGGTGCGGGCGCGGCGGTTGCGGGTGAGTCATGCGTTCCATTCGGCTCGTATGGACGGCATGCTGGCCGAGTTCGGCGAGGTGCTTCAGGGCGTGGAGTTCCGTGCTCCGAGCGTGCCGGTGGTGTCGAACGTCTCT
>NZ_JANIAA010000266.1 GCF_024505145.1 Streptomyces rugosispiralis
AAGCTGGCGTTCCTGTTCACGGGGCAGGGGAGTCAGCGGCTGGGGATGGGGCGTGAGCTGTATGACGCCTATCCGGTGTTCGCGGAGGCGTTGGACGCGGTCTGCGATGAGCTGGACCAGTACCTTGAACGGCCGCTGAAGACGGTGCTGTTCGGGGAGGACGCCGAGGCGTTGGACCGGACGGGGTTCACTCAGCCCGCGTTGTTCGCGGTTGAGGTGGCGTTGTTCCGGCTGGTTTCGGAGGCGTGGGGGCTGCGGCCGGACTTCCTTTCCGGGCATTCGATCGGTGAGCTTGCTGCCGCGCATGTGGCGGGTGTGCTGTCGCTGGC
>NZ_JANIAA010000267.1 GCF_024505145.1 Streptomyces rugosispiralis
AACGCGGCCAGTGTGATGTCGGGTCGGGTGTCGTACGCGCTGGGGCTCGAGGGTCCGGCGGTGACGGTGGACACGGCGTGTTCGTCGTCGTTGGTGGCGTTGCACTGGGCGATTCAGGCGTTGCGGGCGGGTGAGTGCTCGTTGGCGTTGGCCGGTGGTGTGACGGTGATGTCGACGCCGGGTTCGTTTGTGGACTTCAGTCGTCAGCGTGGGCTGGCGGCGGACGGTCGTATCAAGGCGTTCGCGGCGGGGGCTGATGGCACTGGTTGGGGTGAGGGTGTGGGCATGCTGCTGGTGGAGCGGCTGTCGGATGCCCGGCG
>NZ_JANIAA010000268.1 GCF_024505145.1 Streptomyces rugosispiralis
TGGGGACACCGGGCCCGTGCTGGTGAACATGTACGGAATCACCGAGACCACCGTCCACGTCAGCTATGCCGCCCTGGATTCCCGTATCGCGACACCCGGTGCGGGAAGCGTCATCGGCGTCGGCATCCCCGACCTCCGGGTCTACGTCCTCGACGACGGTCTGCGTCCGGTGCCCGTCGGGGTGGCGGGGGAGATGTATGTCGGGGGCGCGGGTGTGGCGCGTGGCTATTGGGATCGCCCCGGGCTGACGGCGGGGCGTTTTGTGGCCGACCCGTTCGGCCCGGCGGGGAGCCGGATGTACCGGACCGGTGAC
>NZ_JANIAA010000269.1 GCF_024505145.1 Streptomyces rugosispiralis
CGGGGATACCGGGCCCGTGCTGGTGAACATGTATGGAATCACCGAGACCACGGTGCATGTGAGTTATGCGGCGCTGGATTCCCGTATCGCGACATCCGGTGCGGGGAGCGTTATCGGGGTCGGCATTCCCGACCTTCGGGTGTATGTGCTCGATGAAGACTTGCGGCCGGTGCCGGCCGGTGTCTCCGGCGAGATGTATGTCGGGGGCGCGGGTGTGGCGCGTGGCTATTGGGATCGCCCCGGGCTGACGGCGGGGCGTTTTGTGGCCGACCCGTTCGGCCCGGCGGGCAGCCGGATGTATCGGTCGGGGGAT
>NZ_JANIAA010000270.1 GCF_024505145.1 Streptomyces rugosispiralis
CGTGGCGCAGCGGAGCAAGGTGCTGCGGCGGTTGGCCGGTGGCGGGGCGATGGCGTCCCTCGGTGTGGGCCAGGAGCGGGCGGGCCAACTGCTCTCCGGCCTGGGTGATCAGGCCGCCGGGGTAGGCGTCGCAGCCGTCAACGGCCCCTCGTCCACGGTGGTGTCGGGTCCGCCGGAGCAGGTGGCCGCTGTCGTGGCCGGGTGTCAGGAGGTGGGGGAGCGGGCGCGGCTGATCGAGGTGGATTATGCCTCGCATGGTCCTCAAGTGGACGAGATCCGGGAGGAGTTGAACGATCTCCTGGGCGGTGTTCA
>NZ_JANIAA010000271.1 GCF_024505145.1 Streptomyces rugosispiralis
ACGGGTAATGCGGCGAGTGTGATTTCGGGGCGGTTGGCGTACACGTTTGGTCTTGAGGGGCCGACGATCACGGTGGATACGGCGTGTTCGTCGTCGTTGGTGGCGTTGCATCTGGCGGTGCAGGCGTTGCGGAACGGTGAGTGTTCGCTGGCGTTGGCCGGTGGTGTGACGGTGATGGCGACTCCGGCGCCGTTTGTGGAGTTCAGTCGTCAGCGTGGGTTGGCCGCTGATGGGCGGTGCAAGGCGTTCTCGGCGGACGCGGATGGTACGGGGTGGTCCGAGGGTGCGGGCATGCTGCTGGTGGAGCGG
>NZ_JANIAA010000272.1 GCF_024505145.1 Streptomyces rugosispiralis
CAGGACCGCGAGGAGTTGGTCCGGGTGACCACGACGGGTGTTCGTGGAGCCTCGATGATCATGCGTGCGCGAGTGCTGCTCGCGCTGGATACCTCGGTGGGTGAGGTGGACCCCAAGGAGGTGATCGCGGCCCGTCTCGGCGTCTCCGGCGAGACGTTGCGGCTGGTCGCCAAGCGCTTCGCCGAAACCGGTGGCGATGTTCACGCCACGATCGCGCGGAAGAAGCGCGACCTCCCGCCGGTGCCCTCGCCGGTGACCGGCGAGGTCGAAGCCCGGCTGATCGCGATGGCCTGCTCACAACC
>NZ_JANIAA010000273.1 GCF_024505145.1 Streptomyces rugosispiralis
TGACTCTTCGTCCAGGCGGAAGGAAGCCAGCTCCTGAAGGTGCGTCGGCAGACCGCCGTCGGCGATCACTGCCACGTCGGCCTGTGTGGCGGCAGACTGGACGGTCCGCACCTCATCGACAAGGCCGCGCGTGTTCTCCTGCCAAGCACCTTGGTAGAGCAGCCGACCGATCTGCAGACCACCGCCGGCTCGCCACGGGGTGGTGAAGTCGGCTGCTGCCTGCGGCTCTCCGTTGACGAACAGCTGAACCTTCTTGGTCGCGGTGTCGTACACACCGGTCAGGTGCGTCCAGGCTCCTGCT
>NZ_JANIAA010000274.1 GCF_024505145.1 Streptomyces rugosispiralis
GTCCGTACACCGTCGAGGAAGCGGACCGCCTCACGGACATGACGCACCCAGAAGTCCGGGGTCGTGATCTCCTCGGCGGACACCACGCCACCGGTCAGATTCGACACAATCGGAATCTTCGGAGCCTCGTACGACAACCCCTCCGCGACCTCGCGGAACGCCTCCAGCATCCCGTCCATACGCGGCGAATGGAACGCATGGCTGACCGTGAGCCGCTTGGTCTTACGACCCCGCGCCTCAAAACCAGACGCGATCTCAGCCGCCGCGTCCTCATCACCCGCGATGACCACC
>NZ_JANIAA010000275.1 GCF_024505145.1 Streptomyces rugosispiralis
CTCCCTCCTGGCCACGCGCCTGGTGTCCCGGATCCGCTCCGAGCTGGGCGCCGAGCTGACCGTCGGCGAGCTCTTCGAGGCCGCCACGCCCGCGGGGGTCGCCGAGGCCCTCTCCTCGGCGGCGGTGGCCCGCGACGGTGTGCGCCGCTATGAGCGTCCCACGGTGCTGCCGCTGTCCCACGCCCAGCAGCGCCTGTGGTTCCTCGACCGTCTCGAGGACGGTGGCGCCACCTACAACCTGGCCTTCGAGATCACCCTCTCCGGTGTGTTGGACCGGGTGGCGTTGCGGGT
>NZ_JANIAA010000276.1 GCF_024505145.1 Streptomyces rugosispiralis
CGGGTGGGGTGTTGGGTTCGGTGCGGGAGGTGGTGTTCGGGGATGGGGTGTTGTTGGAGCGGACGGTGTTTGCTCAGGCGGGGTTGTTCGCGTTGGAGACGGCGTTGTTTCGGTTGGTGGAGTCGTGGGGTGTGGTGCCGGATGTGGTGGGTGGGCATTCGATTGGTGAGGTGACGGCGGCGCATGTGGCGGGTGTGTTGTCGTTGGAGGATGCGGTGGTGTTGGTGGCGGCGCGGGGTCGGTTGATGGAGGCGTTGCCGGAGGGTGGCGCGATGGTGGCGGTGGG
>NZ_JANIAA010000277.1 GCF_024505145.1 Streptomyces rugosispiralis
CAGATAATCCGCCCGCACACCCCACGAAGACACCAACGCGAACAGCGACACCTCCAGCGCGAACAACCCCGCCTGCGCAAACGCCGTCTCCCCAATCAACCCAGCATCATCACCCCACACCACCTCACCCAACGACCGGCCCAGATACCGATCCAGCTGCGCACACACCTCATCCCACGCCGCAGCAAACACCGGATACCCCTCATACAACCCACGCCCCATCCCCAACCGCTGCGACCCCTGACCCGCAAACAACACACCCAACCCACCCACCACCGG
>NZ_JANIAA010000278.1 GCF_024505145.1 Streptomyces rugosispiralis
GGGGTTGTCGGGCGGTGGCGGGATGGTGTCGTTGGCTGTTGGTGTGGAGGAGGCGGAGCGGCTGGTTGAGGGGTGGTCGGGTCGGGTTGAGGTGGCGGCGGTGAATGGGCCGTTGTCGGTGGTGGTGGCTGGTGAGCCGGAGGCGTTGCGGGAGCTGGTGGAGGAGTGCGAGGGCGCGGGGGTGCGGGCA
Source organism: Streptomyces rugosispiralis (assembly GCF_024505145.1). Taxonomy (GTDB): domain Bacteria; phylum Actinomycetota; class Actinomycetes; order Streptomycetales; family Streptomycetaceae; genus Streptomyces; species Streptomyces rugosispiralis. Next base: position 191 of record NZ_JANIAA010000278.1, read on the forward strand.
CGGCGGATCGATGTGGACTATGCCTCGCATACGTCGCAGGTGGAGGCGATCGAGGGGGAGTTGGTTCGGTCGTTGTCGCAGGTC
>NZ_JANIAA010000279.1 GCF_024505145.1 Streptomyces rugosispiralis
CGTGCGGTGTTGGTCTTCCCTGGTCAGGGGTCGCAGTGGGTGGGGATGGCGGCGGGGTTGTTGGAGTCGTCGCCGGTGTTCGCGGAGCGGGTGGGTGAGTGTGCGGTGGCGTTGGCGCCGTTCGTGGAGTGGTCGCTTGGCGATGTGTTGCGGGGTGGTGAGGGTGCTGCGGAGGTGTTGGAGCGGGTGGATGTGGTGCAGCCTGCGCTGTTCGCGGTGATGGTGTCGTTGGCGGAGTTGTGGCGTTCGTATGGGGTGGAGCCTGCTGCGGTG
>NZ_JANIAA010000280.1 GCF_024505145.1 Streptomyces rugosispiralis
GAACGCTGTCAGGTCGTGGTTGTCGTGGGTGAGGTCGTGGAGGTGGGTGATGGCGTCGACTTTGGGGCGGAAGACGGTGTTGAGGCGGTCGGGGGTGAGTTGGGTGAGGGTGCCGTCGTCCAGGGTTCCCGCGGTGTGGATCACGGCGGTGAGGGGGTGGTCGGGCGGGATGTCGGTGAGGGTGGTGGCGAGTTGGTCTCGGTTGGCGGTGTCGCAGGCGGTGATGTGGACGGTGGCGCCGAGTTCGGTGAGTTCGGTGGCGAGGTCCGT
>NZ_JANIAA010000281.1 GCF_024505145.1 Streptomyces rugosispiralis
GCCCCCTGACACCCAGCCACGACAGCAGCCACCTGCTCCGGCGGACCCGACACCACCGTGGACGAGGGCCCGTTGACGGCTGCGACACCTACCCCGGCAGCCTGATCACCCAGACCGGAAAGCAACTGCCCCACCCGCTCCTGACCCACACCCAACGACGCCATCGCCCCACCCCCGGCCAACCGCCGCAACGCCCTGCTCCGCAACGCCACAACCTTCGCACCATCCTCCAACGACAACGCCCCCGCGACCACCGCCGCCGCGATCTCC
>NZ_JANIAA010000282.1 GCF_024505145.1 Streptomyces rugosispiralis
TACCGCACGGACGAGGCGCTCCTCGTGCCCGTACGGTTCGACCTGGCCGTGCTGCGCGCCGAGGCCGCGTCGACCGGTGTGGTGGCGCCGCTGCTGCGTGGGCTGGTGCGGGTTCCGGGGCGGCGTGCGGCGGAGGGTGCGGCGGCGTCGGGTGCGCTGGCACGGCGGCTCGCCGGGCTGAGCGAGGCCGAACAGCTCGACGCTCTGCTGGAGCTGGTCCGTACGCAGGTCGCGGCCGTACTCGGCCATGACTCGCTGGACACC
>NZ_JANIAA010000283.1 GCF_024505145.1 Streptomyces rugosispiralis
CGTCTCCGGCCCGGCGTATCCGAGCACCGTCGCGACATTCGTACGGACCAGGTCCAGCAGCACATCGAGCTGCTCGGCCTCGTCCAGCCCGGCCAGCCGCCGCGCCAGCGCACCCGACGCCGCCGCGCCCTCCGCCGCACGCCGCCCCGGAACCCGCACCAGCCCACGGAACAGGGGCGCCGGCGCACCGCTGCCCGCCTGCGCCCGGAGCGCGGCCATGTCCAGCGACATCGGGACCAGCACCGCCTCACCGAGGCGGCC
>NZ_JANIAA010000284.1 GCF_024505145.1 Streptomyces rugosispiralis
CGTTCGACGTGGGGCGTGTGGGACGCGTAGTCGACCGGGAGGGTGCGGGTGCGCAGCCCGGCGTTCTCGGCCGCGGTGGTTACTTCGGCGAGGCCGGTGGGAGTTCCGGCGATGACGGTGGAGGTGGGTCCGTTGACGGCGGCGATCCAGACGTCGTCGTGGCCGGTCAGCAGTTCGCGAGCCTGGTCGGCGGAGGTGGCGAGGGAGGCCATGCCGCCGTGTCCGGCGAGTTCTTGGGCGATGAGGCGGCTGCGCAGGG
>NZ_JANIAA010000285.1 GCF_024505145.1 Streptomyces rugosispiralis
TACCGGCCCGTCGTCTTCCGCGACCGGGCCGCCGACTTCGCCTTCCTCACCCGCTCCACCGCCACCAGTGACAAGACGGTCGAGTGGCGGGACGGCAACACCTATCCGGTCATCGACGTGGAGATCTCCTCGGCGAGCCACCCCTTCTACACCGGCAACCAGCGCGTCGTGGACACCGCGGGCCGCGTCGAGCGGTTCGAGCGGCGCTACGGACGCGAACGGAGGGACCGGTGACCGCGGACGACAACCGGCTGGCCG
>NZ_JANIAA010000286.1 GCF_024505145.1 Streptomyces rugosispiralis
GGACCGTATAGTTGCGCTCCTTGTCATCGAGCTTGACCCACGCCGAGACCGTGAACGACTTCGTGGTGTCTACCACCGGTCCGGCCGTAGCGGCATACGACGACGTCCCATTCAGGCGCAGGGCAGTACCTGCCTTCCCCGCGACACCCAGCTCGGCTCCGCCACCCAACTGCGCGACGAACTCCTCGGCCACACCCCCCGACACCCGCCGCGTACCAACACCCTCATCCAAACCGAACGCTGC
>NZ_JANIAA010000287.1 GCF_024505145.1 Streptomyces rugosispiralis
GTGGAATTGGTGGAGTGCTTGTTGGTGGGCGGGGCGTGCGGCTCGGATGTCGGCGAGTACGTGGTCGGCGGGGCGGATGACGTTGCGGGGGTTTTTGAAGTGGGGGATGACGTATTTGCCGAAGAGTTCGATGGAGCGGAGTAGTTGGTGGTGGGGGAGGCTGTCGACGCGTAGGACGAGTGCGTCGACGCCCATGTCGGCGTATCGCTGGACGTGTTGGATGCAGTGGT
>NZ_JANIAA010000288.1 GCF_024505145.1 Streptomyces rugosispiralis
TCGGGGTTGGCTGCTGAGTTGGTGGGGTTGGATGCGGCGGGTCGGTTGGGTGTGGTGGTGGATGTGGTGCGGGGTGGTGTGGCGGTGGTGTTGGGGTTTGGTTCGTTGGGTGAGGTGCGGGTGGATGTGGCGTTCAAGGAGTTGGGTTTTGATTCGTTGACGGCGGTGGAGTTGCGTAATCGGTTGTCGGTGGTGACGGGGTTGCGGTTGCCGGCGACGTTGGTGTTCGA
>NZ_JANIAA010000289.1 GCF_024505145.1 Streptomyces rugosispiralis
GCGGCCTGCACCGACACCATCACCCCACCCGACGGCAACGCCTGCATCAACCGCCCACGAGCCGCCACCAACACACACGCATCCCGCAGCGACAACACACCCGCCACATACGCCGCCACCAACTCACCAATCGAATGCCCCGCCACGAAATCCGGCCGCACACCCCACGACTCCACCAACCGGAACAGCGCCACCTCCACCGCAAACAACCCACACTGCGTAAACCC
>NZ_JANIAA010000290.1 GCF_024505145.1 Streptomyces rugosispiralis
AAAACGTGTAGTTCTCGTTCTTGTTGTCCAGCTTGACCCAGGCTGATACCGAGAACGACTTCGTAGTGTCCACCACTGGCCCGGCCGTAGCGGCATACGACGACGTCCCATTCAGATGCAGCCCGGTACCGATCTTGCCGACGACGCCCAGCTGGGCACCGCTGCCGGCCAGGGTTGCGACAGGGCCTGCTCCGTACCCTCCACCGACTCGTGCACTGCC
>NZ_JANIAA010000291.1 GCF_024505145.1 Streptomyces rugosispiralis
GGTGGGCCAGGTGGGGGTGAGGCCGTGGGTCCAGAGGGTGGCGAGGGAGGTGAGGAGTTGTTGGGTGTTGCCGTGGTCGCGGCGGAGGGTGGGGGTGGCGTGGGTGTTGGTTTCCTGGATGGCGGTGGTGAGGACGGGGTGGGGGCTGGTTTCGAGGTAGAGGGTGTGGCCGTCGGTGTGGAGGGTGTGGAGGGTGTCGTGGAAGCGGACGGGTTGGC
>NZ_JANIAA010000292.1 GCF_024505145.1 Streptomyces rugosispiralis
GAGGGGCAGCCGTTGTGGCTGGGGTCCATCAAGTCCAACATCGGTCATACGCAGGCGGCCGCCGGTGTCGCGGGCATTATCAAGATGGTGCTGGCGATGCGGCATGGTGTGTTGCCGCAGACGTTGCATGTGGACGCGCCGTCGCCGCATGTGGACTGGTCGGCGGGGGCCGTTTCGCTGCTGACGGAGCGGGTGGAGTGGCCGGAGACCGGCCG
>NZ_JANIAA010000293.1 GCF_024505145.1 Streptomyces rugosispiralis
CATCCCGTCCTGACGATGGGTGTGGAGCAGACCGCTGAGGACCACGGCGCCCGGGTCACCGCTGTCGGTTCGCTGCGTCGTGACGAAGGCGGGCTGGAACGCTTCATGACCTCCGTGGCCGAGGCGTACGTGGGCGGCGCGTCCGTCGACTGGGCGGGGACGTTCGCGGGCACGGGCGCGCGGCGCGTCGATCTGCCGACGTACGCCTTCCAGC
>NZ_JANIAA010000294.1 GCF_024505145.1 Streptomyces rugosispiralis
ACCTCCTGACACCCAGCCACGACAGCAGCCACCTGCTCCGGCGGACCCGACACCACCGTGGACGAGGGGCCGTTGACGGCTGCGACACCCACCCCGGCAGCCTGATCACCCAGGCCGGAGAGCAGTTGGCCCGCCCGCTCCCGGCCCACACCGAGGGACGCCATCGCCCCACCACCGGCCAACCGCCGCAACGCCCTGCTCCGCAACGCCACA
>NZ_JANIAA010000295.1 GCF_024505145.1 Streptomyces rugosispiralis
TCCGGCGGGGATGCGGCTGGAGACGCTGACCGGTGCCGTGCAGGCGGTGGTCGATCACCACGACATTCTGCGGGCGCGGCTGGAGACCGAGCCCGCCGCCCGTCTCCTCGTTCCCCCGGTCGTGTCCGTGGCCTCGTGGGTGCACCGGGTCGATGCGAGCGCGGCCGGGGCCGACCTGGAGCGCCTGATCGCCGAGCGGTCGCGGGCCGCCGC
>NZ_JANIAA010000296.1 GCF_024505145.1 Streptomyces rugosispiralis
CTGATCGAGGGTGAGGCCGGGGCTCGGCTGCCGTTCTCGTGGTCCGGGGTGTCGCTGCATGCGGTGGGTGCTTCGGTGCTGCGGGTGCGGTTGTCGGCGGGGGGTGCGGATGCGGTGTCGCTGGTGGTGGCGGATGGTGCTGGGCGTGCGGTGCTGTCGGTGGACTCGCTGGTGTTGCGGCCGGTGTCGGCCGAGCAGATCG
>NZ_JANIAA010000297.1 GCF_024505145.1 Streptomyces rugosispiralis
TCGGGTCGATGATCAGGTCAAGGTGCGGGGTTTCCGTATCGAGCTGGGTGAGATCCAGGCCGTCATCAGTGGTCACCCCGGCGTCGCCCAGGCGGCTGTGGTGGTGCGGGAGGACCGGGTCGGGGATCAGCGGCTGGTGGCCTATGTGGTGGCGGATGCCAGCGTTTCCGATGTGGCCCTGCGGGAGCATGCCGCCGGGT
>NZ_JANIAA010000298.1 GCF_024505145.1 Streptomyces rugosispiralis
TGGTTCTGAAGTAACGAACCGTTCGACCTCTGCCATGTGTATTCGTGTGTGGTGTGTGGGTCCGGTTCAACTTCATAGTGTTTCGGTGGTCATTGCGTTAGGGAAACGCCCGGTTACATTCCGAACCCGGAAGCTAAGCCTTTCAGCGCCGATGGTACTGCAGGGGGGACCCTGTGGGAGAGTAGGACGCCGCCGAACAA